>NZ_QLYZ01000001.1 GCF_003350325.1 Vibrio rhodolitus
TGTAAGGTCCGAACCATCGAGTACCGTTTTAGTTGCAAGCATCAGAGATCTAAGTCGTTTTTTGTGAATGTTTGGGCACTGGTTTTCGATAGTTTGCTGTAGAATTTGAACATCGCGCATCGTTAGGAATTCCTATTAAATCCATTTAATCAGGTGTGTTTTTGGCGAAATTCATTAGATCAGAATGAGCGATGTGCGTCTACTCATTGTTTTATATGGAAATTATGAGGGGATTCTTAAGGTCCAGACTAAGTGAGCTAGAAGTACATAATCTAGCCTACAGTTGCCAAATGTGGCTGCATATTTATGTATACAATAATTACACGCTAACAATACTATTTGGCAGACTTCTGGGAGTTTCGCTCATGTGCTCTCTGCCATGTGGAGGAAGCTCGAAACCTAGGGATGAAATGTATCAGTTAAAAACTTATAAACACATAAAGGGGCATAAATAAGTTAGCCCCAATCTCACAAACTCGAATTTAGATAATTGCTAGCTTTGTGCAGGTGGTATTTTAGTACTGACTGCTGCGTCTAGGTGCGAGTTTTATAGCGGGATATAGTCGATAAAAAGTGCCATGCCGAAAAATACAAGGACGATTCCTGCGCCTCGCTCCACTAGGTGAATACTGTGCTTCAAGTTTGTTTGTACACGAGGTTGTCCGATAGTTGCTGCAATAAACAGATTCCAAAGTAGGACAACAAGAAACATCCACGCTCCACAAAATACTTGCTGCACTAGTGTTACTTCATTGCCTAGAATAACGGCCATGATACTCATATAGAACAAGGCGTTTTTGGGGTTGAGTAGAGCAGAGTTTAAACCAAGCAACAGCTGTTTTATTGCCGAAGGGACTTGCTCTTGTTCCGCCTCTAAAACAGCATCGCTTGCTTTACTTTTCAGTAACCTAGAGCCAATCCATAAAAGATAACCCGCACCTAAGATTTCAACGACTGAAAAAATAACAGGATTATCACGGATGCTTGTCCAACCAAAAATCGCGATCGCGATATAAATCGCATTGCCCAATGCGACCCCGAGACAAATAAATCGACTGCCTTGTAGTTTATGTCGGATTGAGTGACCAACTATTAAGAAAAAGTCCTGACCCGGACTTAATAGTGCGACGAAGTGAGCTAATGCCAGAGCGGGAAAAACAACAGGGAGAAGGGTCGAAAATAACATTTATGCTTACCTATAGTCTAAATCGTTGCCAAACTATAGATTTTTACATTTAAGAATTATTGTCGAAAATTGACGTTAGTTGTTGATATTGTCGCGGTGTTGAGGCGGTATAACTTACGAATGCTCGGTGCAATTGGCTTTGGTCTGAAAAGCCCACTTCAGTGGCAGCATCAACGATACTTACACCACACCTTAATAAACACTTAGCTTTTTCAACGCGATTATTGTTCAAAAATGATTTAGGCGTGATACCAAAATGGCGTTTAAAGTTTCGAATGAGAGTTTCTTTAGGGCGTCCAAACTCCTGAGCGATAATATCTAACGATGGAGGGTTCGCAATGTCCTGCAATAGGGTGCTTCTCAACTTATGAGCCAATTCGTCATCATTCTCCTCGGCACGTTGCGGCGAGCAGTAGCGACTTAAAATATTGAACAAAAAGCTATCGAGTTCTGCGGCAAGTTCTTGAGATTCTTGCTTTATCAGGCAGCTAATCAAGTCGGCTAGGTTTGTATCGTCTGCCATGCAAGCCAGTACGCTAGTGTCACAAGTATATTGGGTAACCTTATAGCCATATAAAGTTGATAGGACGTTACAACACCACGTGTTATCGATATAGAGCATCTGATAGCTGCGTGTCATACCTTCTACTGGATTACACGCATGAACAATATTTGGACCAATTAGAATAACGTCGCCTTTATTGAGAACTATCTTTCCCTCAGGCATGGACAATTGAGTTACGCCCGACTCGATGATCCCAATTGATAGTTCAGCGTGGCTGTGATCTTTGTAACCATACACACTATCTCGTGTCGTACGGATGGTCAGATGTGGAATAGTTTTGCTACTCCAAAAATGCTGATTAATTTCACGAACAGTATTAGCCACAGTGCAAACATCCTATAAAACTCTGCCACCATCGTATTTTACTGAATTACGTTATGCAACTAGTGCAGCATAAATGGTTGTTCGCAATGGGAGACGCGATTAGGGACATACACTAAAACTCCTTCTCGCTTCTAAATTATTATAAAATAAAATTATCATCCTTATAATTAATCATAATTTCACGTGATTGATTCATCTCCCTATACTCTCCTCATCGAAACAACATCGACATCAAATTAGACAGATTGGAGCACAGTATGAAAATGAATCACGTAGGCATTATGGTAGGCGAGATGGACAAAGCGGTTGAGTTTTACACTAAAGCTTTGGGCTTGCGCGTGGTGATGGGTAACACCAAAGTGATTGAAGAGCGTGAAAGTGCGATTGGTCGTATGTGTATCGCAGTATTCGGAGAAGGTTTTAAGGGCTTTAACATCGCGCACCTGGTTACGACAGATGGTATCGGTGTAGAGCTATTTGAAATGAAAGAGCGTCAAGAGCGCCACGAAGTCGACTTCTCTCGCTTAGGTATCTTCCACTTCTGTCTACAAACAGATGATTTTGAAGGCGTGATCAAACGCGTTGAAGAGTTCGGCGGCAAAGCGCGCATGGATATTATGCGTTACCACCCAGAAGACGACAGCAAACCAGCGCAAATGATCTACCTGGAAGACCCGTTTGGTAACCTATTTGAACTTTACTCGCACACCTATGAAGAGACTTACGCATCTGATTACGAGTAATGAGTATAAAAAAGACGGGCAATGCCCGTCTTTTTGCTATCTATAATTGCTTACTGAGCTTGAGCCGACTCGCTAAGCTTAAAGGTCGCCTTTAAGTCATCCATCATCAAGTCGTACCAAGGGTTAAAGGTGAGCCTTGCGTGAATATGTTTGTTCGCTTTTCCATCCCATGCGCTATACCACACTTCTTCCCCTGCATTACAACGCTTGATATCGTCAGCCGTCATATCTGAACCATTGCGGCAAATTCGCTCACTGCCATTGATGCCGTAGTAAGGGTTCTGCGGCGAATAGAGAATACCCATGTGCGACATATTACTAATGCGTAGCTTTTTACTATAACTATTGATGTAACGGGTTTTGCCTTCAACTGATGAAAGTTGATCACCAAACCAGATCAGTTTGTTATTTGGGTTGGTGAACTGAGAGTCGAATAACTGCTTGATTGCTCGGGTATCAAGCACACTATCGTGTTGAGTCAGCACCATAAATACTGGCTTATCATAGGGTTGTGACTCCAGCGTATCCGTCACCTGTTTACTGGTGTTGTAATACTGTGCAAAGCCATTGGTCGGCACCATAAAATAGCGCGTATAGTTGGTAACATTGCTCGGCTCGACATCGATCAGCCACGGTTTGATCCAGCTTATCCAAGGAGTGGCGAACGCGAGCGGCTCGTTGGAGACAAAACCCGGCGAGAAGAGCATCAGACCGGCGATATCTTCATCTTGAGCGGCATAGGAGTACGCAAGGTTACCCCCGGTAGAAAATCCCCCTAAATAAACCTCATCAACCTCTTGTGCGAGCAGGGCGACCTGCTTTTCAACTAACTGATTCCACTGCTTATAATCGACGTCCAGCATATCGGCTGGTCGTGAGCCATGACCTGTTAGCAGTACCGTACGCACCAAAAAGCCTTGTGCTCGCAGTGATTGAGCAATATCGACAAATGAATAGGGTGAATCACCTAAACCATGGATCAGCAACACGCCTTTGTTGTTTTTATTGCCGTTTGGTTTTAACTCTGAGGGCATATTAGCAAGCAACTCAGCGTTGGTATTATCAGTAAGAAAATAGCGATTATCGAGAAGCTGCTGTTTGGTTTGGGTCACGTAGTCGTCAAAGCTGTCATAGCTGGTGACAGGTTCAATGCCTGATGGTGTATAGAGTGGATGTACATCCTTTGATGCACACGCAACGGTCATCAATGGAAGTAGTAAAGCCAGTAGTGTTCGCATAAAAAGGAGAGATAGCAAAATTTGGTAGTAGTGATTTTACCTCATCTGGATGAATTGATTCTGAACGTCCATCATGGCCTTTGCACTTCTTGTGTAAAGAAGTGCAAAGGTGCGCATTAGAAATGCTGAATCATAGGCGATTATCACCGCTACTAAAGGCAATTATTTGGCTGATCTGAGTCAGACTTCGACCGCTTTGTTGCTGCCAATGAGTAAACGCTTGATTGCATTGCGCAAGTGAACGTTTAGTGTCTTTTCCACCTTCGATAATTTTGTAACTACGTAAATAGGCTTCCACATCACCAGAGAGGATGAAGGTATCCACGCCCACTTGGCGCAGTGAGTAGGGACCTGTGTTGCCACCTAGGCGTTGACCGTGTTTTTTCAGATAGAGCCACAATCCGGTAATGTCTTCGATTGGCCAGTTGGCAACCATCTGTGAAAACGAGCCATGCGCGATGCCAGCTTCATAGATCATCTGCGCGTTTGCCGCGATAGACATCACTTTGCTGTGGTGGCGAATAATTCGTTTGTCGGTGGACTTTATGTCCCATTGCTCATCAGAGAGCATCAAAAGTGGACCAATTTTAAAGCCGAAGAACAGCTCTTCAAAGTTTGGCCACTTGTTGCGCACGACTTTCCAACTCATGCCACTTTGAAATACTTTTTGTGAAAACGCAGATAGCCAACGATCATCGGGGATTTCAATAAGCTCTTGCTTGCTAAGTGGGGTGCTTAACATCGCTTCTAGTTGCGCTGCGCCACCTTTACGCTCGGCAGCGCGTTGATAAATGGCATCAAAATGTTCTAAGTTCACGCCGTTTCCTTACTATATTTTGTCGTCAAACTGACTTTTCGTATTAGTTTTTGAAAAGATGCGCAATCAAGGTGGTTTTCTGCTGGGCACTGAGCCACGTGTTCAAGGCTATCTCTTACTGCCAGCAATCGCTTAATTTCGCTGTTAAGCTGCTCGGCTTTTGCTGCCAGCAATGGACGATTGATGTTAAGTTGCTTTTCGCCATCAAACATCGCTTTGATTTCTTCCAGTGATAAGTTTGCCGCTTTACCTAAACTGATCAGGTTGAGTTTTTCTAGCACGCTAGGGTGATATTGCCGGCGTAGACCAACTCGCCCGTGTGAGCGGATTAAACCGATCTTTTCATAGTACCTAAGTGCGGATGCCTTGATGCCTGAACGCTTAGCAACCTCGGAAATATCCATATTCCACCTTGACTTAAAGTCAACTTCAAGTTGTACGCTGTGTTTAAGATAACAGCCTAAAGCGAAGAGTAAAAGGAGAGGTAGGTGGATTTGATGTGGTTAGGATTAAAAGCAATAGCTATCGGGATAATCGCGACGGTAGTGATGGATATGTGGAGTGTTTTCCAATCGAAAGTGCTTAAGATCCCAAGCTTAAATTACGCTCTAGTTGGTCGCTGGTTTCTATCGCTACCCAGCGGGAAATGGCAGCATAATACGATACTGCAAACTCCGACTCTCAAAGGTGAGCGCATGCTAGGTTGGTTGTTGCACTATGCCATCGGTGGCGTTTTTGCCGCGATTTACATACTGGGTGTTGGTGTGCAAGCTCAGCTTGAATTGGCTTTGCTGTTTGGCATGGTAACTTTGGTATTTCCCTTTTTCTTTTTGCAGCCTTGTTTGGGGTTTGGTGTTGCGGCGAGTAAAGTGCCGCATCCCAGTCGCGCACGGTTGATGTCACTTTGTACTCATTTAAGTTATGGCTTTGGTCTTTATCTTGCGATGAGGCTGATATAAGAGATTCCGGAGAGTGCAAAGTAAAAGCCAGAGCGATGCTCTGGCTTAGGTAGTTGAGTGGTTGTTACAGTGTCAGTAGGTAATTGACTAACTGGTTGTACTCATCGAAGCTCTTAATTTTATTCGCCACCACGATGTATTTGTCGTTCACCACCACTGCTGGTACGCCGCGCAGAGTACTATTGCTAAAACGTTCGTTGTATTCCGCTAACTTTTGCTCTACTGCTTTGCTGTTGTAAGCAAGATCAAACGCGTTGCTGCTTACGCCGTTGTCAGTGAAGACTTGACGTAGTTCGGCTTCATTTTGTGGCGCTTTACGCAGGATATGGATTTGCTCAAACATCTTCGGGATCATGGTGTCTTCAACTTGTAGTTGCACCATGGTTGCGTAGGCTTTCACCATAGGCTCAGCCATCGCGCCGCCCATAAAACCAACGTGCACTTTTTCAAACGTAACATCGTCAGCCAGTGCTGGCTTGAGGTTTTTAACGATGGATTCGAACTGGTAGCAGTGTGGGCAGTAGAAAGAGAAGTACTCAGTGACGGTCGGCTTGTCTGCTTTTGGTTGGTCGATAACCGTGTAGTAATCGCCTTCGGTAAAAGTCGTTGCTTGGACAGAAAATGCCATCACTAAGCTGGTGAATAGGGCAAATAGTTTCTTCATGATTTGAATTCCTAATATTTAACTTAATTTAATGCGCATGCGTTAAGCATGAAGTGTTCTGATTAGGGGTGAATTTATCGGGGGACGAAACAAAGTTTGAATCCGACTGATGGCTTTGCCTACGCTCTCTTGACCGATAGGGGCAATAGCACTGGGTGCGATTTGTAGGGCGTAGTGGGTCGGTTCAAAGGGCATTTTCATTACGCAAAATGAGGAGCAGCTTTGGTGCTCGACTTTGGCATGATGGTTTGCCGAATGGGGTTGGTTTTCTTGCTCGGGGCAAAAAGGCTCAGCGCTAGACTCGACTGAGGTTAGCTCCACGCTTACAGGGTGGTTTGGTATTTGAGTGCTGGCTTGAACGGCGTTGATGGCACTAAGCCATAACAAGCAAAACGCGCTAAACAGAGCGATCAATAACTGTCGATTTGTTTTTTGCATCAATGCACTACCTTGTTCCAATCCCTGCTCATATTACTTGCGTCGATAAACAAAAGCCACCTTGTTTACAAACTTGTTAAACAGGTGGCTTGGTTCGATTAATGATTAACTAAGGTTAAGCCGCTTGGCAGAGCATCACCAAAGACGCGTTTTGACTCAGTTGCAGACAGCTCTTTGACTTCAGCCACCAACTCTAGCCATGACTCAGGCACTTTACTCTGCTTAAGTTTCGCTAATACTTGCTGGCGGTAGTCATCAGAAATATCAAACAGGCGATCGCCCGTTTTGCGACAAATCATAACCGCCGCGAAGGCAATCATCGGCTCTTTCTGCCAGTTTTGTTCAAGTATCTTAGGTAGCCATTGTTCCGCTTGCTCACGGCTTACCACATTGTGTTGGCTGCCATAAAGTGGCGCGCGCGACGCTAGGCGACCTAACGCCCACCAGTGCGCTTGTTGGAACTGATTGTGGTTGATGGCTTTGCTTAAGAACCAACTGCTGAGCAGCACTTTATCTTTCACATCCAATTGCTCTAAGGAGGCAGAGAGACGTACCATGGATTCATACCCCATATCTTGCGCCGCTTTGGCAGATTGTGGGTTTTTCATCGCGCCAGGGTGCAGATATTTGGCGATATCTGCCAAGATGCTTTCTTGCTGCTCTTGATTTAAGCCGCCGGCAATGCGGCGCCAGAACACCCACCAGTCTGTCCAACCTTGATGGTTTTTAAACTGGATACCCTGTTGGTATAGGCTCCACACCTGTTCAATACGCCAGCCATCGGTGGCATCACCAAAGCCTGGGCGTAGTGAGAAACCAGCCAATCGTAGCCAGTTTTTCTCATGTTGCTCAGAGCGGCGACGACGCTTACGCCCGGTGGCAAAAGCATCAAACAGTTGACGCAGGGTAGCGAAGTCCCACTCATCACGTTGACCAAGGCGTTTTTCCAGATCTTTAGCCAGCGTCTTGATTTCGTTGTTTTCAGCGCTCTTTTTATTGGCGCTGTAGATACGGGTAATCAGCTCTTTACACTCGCTTAAACGCGGGTGAAGATTCTGTTCTTCCTCAGCAGCTTGTTGGTTGCGTACTTCAAATTCCAGCGCCCAGCGTTTGCTTTCGTCCTGAGTTGAAACGCATTCCATCTTCAAGGTACCCACTTCGGTAAGCTGACAAGCAAGCAGAACTTCAACGCGCTCTTTTTGGTTGGCGTGCAGTTCCACCCCTTCGCTATCCAAGGTCGAAATATAAGGCGGCAGTGGCTGGAATAGGTCTGGGTCGACGTTAACCATCACACCGTTTTGGATTGCCGTTTGGTTACTGAGCGTATCGTGAGTCGAGGTCAGCAAATTAAAGCGTACTGGCTCACCAAGTGTTAGCGAGAAACGGCGACCACTTAAGCGGATCTCTTGACCTTCTTCAGTGCCTTTAGCCAGTAAACAGAGCGCTTTACCAAGCTTGTTTTTCTCTTGTAGGTGCAAGAAGTAAGAGCGCGCCGCGCCGCCACCGATTTTAAGCTGCGCGCCACGGCGAGCTTTACCAAAGGCGACCGCGCCGAGTGCCACTGACCAATCTGGATGAGGGTTATCCAGCACTGTGATGTCACCGCCGCGCCAGTTTTCTAGTAAGGTAGTGACGCGATCGGTAATGAGTTCACTATTGAATACACCACCGTTAAGCAACAAGCCGACTGGAATCGCGGTTTGTTTGTCATCTTCAATGCCCAGCGCAGCACGGGACACTTGCTGATGCTGAGTTAAGAACTCCGCCACATGCTTACTGACCGCCGGATCTGCCACATAAGGCAGACCAAACTCAACCACCGCACTGCGGCGTTTATCTGGAAGTTCAGCAAAGTCGCTAATAGGGAAGAAGCCATCCAGTGCGATTTGGTGCACTTCGGCTTTGTTCAAATCGATACTTTTAGTGCCGCCAAGCAGCTTAGAGCCGCTACCGAGCATAGTGATTTTCACTTGCTCAGGTGCGTTAGCTGATAACAGGTTTTCTTTTGCTTTGCGCGTTTGCTGAATTAGCTTGGTAAGGCTGGCTGCATTAAGCTTTTTGTTTTGATTGAAGCGACTTTCCGCAAGGTGAGCTAGAGCTAAGTCGAGGTTATCACCGCCAAGCATTAAGTGTTCGCCCACGCCAATACGGTTCAGTGCGAGCTCATCGCCATTGTCGGCAGCAAAACTGGCTTCAATCAAACTTAAGTCGGTGGTACCACCACCCACGTCGCACACCAAAATCAGCGGCAGTTGTTTCAGTTCATCGGCAGCGGTTTGCTGGTGGCGAGCGTACCAGTCGTAACAAACAGCCTGCGGTTCTTCAAGCAAGACGATTTTATTTAAGCCTGCCAATGCTGCCGCTTCCAAGGTGAGTTTTCGCGCCGTCTCATCAAATGAGGCAGGCACTGTCACAACCACATCTTGGTCTTCGAGTTTGTTGCTTGGGTTGCGGTAGTTCCACGCTTGGCGGATGTGATTTAAGTAGCTGGCACTGGCGACTACCGGTGAGACTTTCTCAACATCGCTAGCGCCTGCCCAAGGCAGAATGTCTGAACTGCGGTCAACTGCTTGGTGTGATAGCCAGCTTTTCGCACTGGAAACTTGGCGACCTTCGACTTTGGCGCCCAACTCACGTGCCCATTCACCAATGATCACATGTTCAATATCACCGGCAACTGGCTGGTTTTGCCAAGGCAGGGTGAGATCGCTTGGTGAGATTTGCCCCACCGCAGGATGGTAACGAAAAGAGGGCAGGAGCGGCTTACGCACCACTTCACCCGCGCCAATCAGCTGGTCGATAGCAAATAGGGAGACTTCGGATTGTTGTAGGTCGTCGGTGATTTCACAGTAAGCCACCACAGTATTGGTGGTGCCAAGGTCAATACCAACGAGAAAACGAGGAGATGCCATTACAAACCTTCGTGTATTCAAAAAACGGCACCCGATTGGATGCCGTTAGATTGTCTTTTATTGTTTTTCGTTTGCGTCGTTTTTCGCGTCTTCGCGGACGTCAAACTCAACGTGCCATTTTTGACCGTTGTCTGCGGCAATCGCTTCAAGGTAAAGCGTGCCAAGCTCGGTTACGCGAGAGGCTAGGGTTACTGGAACCACTTCACCTTCACGGCGACCCTCGGATACTGGCAGCGTCACCTGAATTTCAGGCAGCTCTTCAAGCTCTTCTGGCGCCCAGTAATCAAGGTGAGTACCAGCTAGGTCATCACGACGTACTGTTGAACCGAAGAATTGGAAGTTAACCGGTTGACCGATGATAAGACCAAACTCTTGGCTTGGTACATCAACACTTGAGCCTTCTTCCATGCCAAATGGTGCGACACAAAGCGCTTCCATTGGTGGTGCCATGCCTGGAATCGCTGGCATCGCGCTTTCAATACCCACGTAGTAGCTTGATGCGATACCACCGCGAATACGAACACCTTGACCACGACGTACAGAGCCGTAGTAAGACGCACCGCTTGCCACCGCAAGATCTAAATCAGTGCCAGTTAGGCGTTTTGGCAATTCAGCGTCTGCATCAATCAGCCATTCACCAATCGTTTCTTCTAAGCGGTTTGCAAGCAGTGTTGATTTAAGTACACCACCGTTGAATAGAATCGCGGTTGGTTTGATAAAGTCCGCTGATGGCGCATCACCGCCCATGCCTGGCATGCCAGCAAATGGGTTGTACTCTTGCGCTGGTGCAGCGTCGCCTGAAGCTAAAAGGGCATTAGCTTGCTTAGATAGGAAAGCCGCAATATGACGAGTAATGCCCGCATCTTGTGCGTAAGGCAGACCCATTTGCGTTAATGCGCCGCGGTTACGTTGTACCGGGTGCTCAGTGATCGCTACTTTCGGGAAGAAGCCATCAACCAGAGTTTGTAGTACTTCTTGCTGAGTAAGCTCAGTTTTCAGCGTTGCGCCAAGCAGTTTTGAACCACGGCTTGGTACTACGATTGGCACTGATTGCAATTCTGCATCGTTAAGCAGTGCTTCTTTTGCATCACGACACGCGTGAGTCATCGCTTGAACTTGCCATGGTTGCAGCTCTTTGCCTTCTTGCGCTAGTTTCATTTTTAGGCGGTAAGCCAGCGCGAGATCCATGTTGTCACCGCCGAGTAGGATGTGTTCACCTACTGCAATACGGTTAAGCGTTAGATTGCCATCTTCTTCAGTTACTTCAACCAAAGAAAGGTCAGTGGTACCACCACCGATATCGACCACAAGTACGATGTCACCGACGACAACTTGTTCACGCCATTTATCGCCGCTGTTGTCGATCCAGTTGTAAAGTGCCGCTTGTGGTTCTTCTAGCAGAGTAAGGTGCACAAGACCAACATTACGCGCCGCTTCTGCGGTTAAGTCACGTGCTGCTGGGTCAAATGATGCAGGAACAGTGATCGTCACATCTTGCTCTTGCAGCGGATCATTTGGATGAGCGTGATTCCATGCGGCAGTTAGATGCTCTAGGTACAACTCAGTTGCGCGTAGTGGCGATACTTTTTCTACTTCTTCTGGGCTGCCCGCAGGAAGGAAAGCATCACGGCGGTTGACACCACCATGGCAAAGCCATGATTTAGCACTTGCGATCAAACGAATTGGCGTTTTAGAACCTAGGTTACGTGCAATTGCACCAACCAGTGCTTTTGGCTCGGTTGACCAAGGTAGGACGCGAGATGATGGGTCCATCTCATGTTCGTGTGGTTGGTATAGGAACGAGCCAAGTTGGCTACGAGTTTCCACAGTACCTGGCGCGGTGAGCTGAGGGATTGGCATCACTTCAACTTGCGCGTCTTCGTTGCGCGTGTCTAAGAAAGACATCACACAGTGCGTGGTACCTAAGTCGATACCGACGCTAAATGCTGGATGAGTCTGCTCAGCTGCTGCAGATTCAGTTGTTGCTTGTTGGTGTTCCATTACAGCTCTACCTCAGCTGGAGCAATTACTGAAGCGTCGTAGTTTTCAGCCAGTTTAGGCAGCTTCATGTCGGTTGCTTTCCAACCTTTGTGTACTAGCGTGCCGTTGAATGGCGCTTGACCCGTTACATTGCCAGTTAGGCGCACTTGTTGTGGGTTGAAGCCTTCTTCAACGGTGATACGAGTTTCTTCTTCTTCGTTGCGAATGTGCTCTAGCGTTACGTAGTCAGCCAGTACTTTTTGACCGCCAGTGTGGATAACGCGAGCCGCCGCGCCCACTTCTTCGTCTGAGAATGAGGTTAGGTCTTCTTTTAGGAAGTCAATCAAACGCGCTTCTTGTTGCATGATAGAAAGCAATTGCATTGCTGAATCTGTGTTTGCAGTTGCCAGTTTTGATTCAACTTCGACAACTTTCTCAATCACTTTTTCAACTTCGACAATTTTTTCTACTTCAACGATCTTTTCGACTGGTTTTTCAACCTCAACGATTTTCTCAACCGGTTTTTCGACCACTTTCTCAATCACTTTGGATTTGCGCGAAACGGCAACGAGAAGTAATAGAACACTAGAAGCCGCAAGACCTGCGTGCAACATATCGAACGTTTGAGGAATCATTTGTAAATCGAACGTCATGACAATTCTCTTTCTTGGTTAGAGTTCAAGTTTTGCTTGAACAAAACTTGGGCTAATAGCCAGTAATCATAAGTAAATTGGGGTGGATGGTAACACATTCAAGTCGCGAAGCTTGAAGAAAACACACTAGAAATAGTATAGACAGCGTCAGTTGATTTGTTTTTGAGCAAGATTTTTGCTGTTTGTGGTAAATTCAGTGTCTATTTCTCATCTTGAAGCAAATGCTTGCAAGAAAAGATTTAGTCGATGTGAAGTTAAGGTTAGTATGCGCAATGTAATTAAGTGAACAGAATACGATATGCATGCAGTTTAAACTAGACAAGAAGTGGCTCTATAGTGGTAGTGCGTTTCTTATCACCATGTTGGTGACCTTTTTCGTCGCGTTTTATTCCTATCAAATGCAAGTTAGCTACGGCAAACGGATGTTTGAAAGCCTAGCTGAGAGACAAACCGAGATCCTAAAAGAGTTCCTCGACAACGATCTGGACCAAATAGGCACCGGTGCCAACTTCTTTTATTCAGTCGACTCAAACCAATGGTCGCAGTTTCCGACGTTTGCCAATGAAGTCATTGCCGCTTCAGACACGCTGATCACCTTGCAGTGGATGCAAAAAGTCGAGAAGCACCAAATCCCGCAATTTATCGAGCAAGTGCGTCAGCAGCATCCTGATTTTCGTTTGTATACCGTTCCAAAAGATCAGCCGATTACTTATGGCTACATGATGCCAAATGATGAGCCGGTTTTCGTTGCGCGTGATATTTACCCAGACAATGCCATCAACCAAAAAGTTTTGGGATTTTATGATGCCAGAGTGCGCTTTCAACTGATTCTCGACAACATGCGTATTCAGCATAAAGTCAGCGTTTCTGACAAGGTACGTTTGCTGCAAGATGGGCATGAGCGCAGCACCAAAAAAGATGGCATTTTGGTTTATCACCCAGTCTTTGACCGCAATAACGGACAAGAGTTGATTGGTGTGGTGATTGGGGTGATTCGTACCTCGCAATACTTTAATGGCTTAATGACGCGCACCGCGGCGAAAACTCAACTCGAAGTAAGAGTGGTGGACTTGGGATTCGATGCTGAAGATGACCCAATTCTGTTTGAAAGTAAAAACTGGAGCCAATCGCAAGGTCATGAGATCAATACCCAAATTGATTTGCCCAATCGTTCTTGGTCGCTCAGCTTTCGTTTAACGGAAGATATTACCGCGAACGATGAATTGATCCTTATCGCTATCACCTTTGGCGGTGTGGTGATTGCTGGCTTATTGAGTTATATCGTGTTTATGCAGGTGCGGGCGCAGGCTCACCTTGAGTCTTTGCTCGAAGAGCGCACCGAAGAGCTGCGTTTTTTGGTGCAGCATGACACAGTGACAGGTTTGTATAACCGACGAGCATTTAATGACTTTATCGCACAGGCGATTGATGCCGCAGAGCCGTTTAGTTTGATTGGTTTTGATATCGATAATTTCAAACAGATCAACGACAGCTTTGGTCATCCCGGTGGCGATCAAATGCTGGCGCATGTAGCCAATACTGTTACCCGCTATTTGCAGGCAGGTGATCGCTTAATTCGCTTGGGCGGAGATGAGTTTTGTATTATTAGCTCGGTGGCGAATACCCAACAGCTAGAGCAATATTTGCATCGTATCCGTGAAGGGGTGTGTAACAGCTATATCTCTCTCAACCAGCAAGAGGTTGCTTGTACCTTAAGTATTGGCGCCGCGATTCGTAATGGGGAAGATGCTGAACAATTAATGCAACTCGCCGATGCACAACTCTATGCGAGCAAAAAAGCAGGGCGAAATCGTGTCACAATTGCCCAATAACTCGACGAACAGTCAGCAATGCATTGTGGTTAGGCTTGGGTTAGCCAGCGCTTTACGGTAAAATTTCGCCCTTTAGTTACAACCTACCGGGCGAGTCATGAATCACAACCGTATTGTTTGTTTCGATCTAGAAATGTGCTGCTGGAATGAGAATGGCGTGGGCACCACAGGCGAAATCATCGAGATTGGTTTAGCAGAAATCGATCTTGTGAAAGGTGAAATTGTTAAACGCGCCCAGTATTACGTTAAGCCTGAGCATGATGAAGTATCGCTATTTTGCGCTGAGTTAACGGGTATTACCCCGCGCAAAATTGAAAAGCAAGGTCGTCCCCTTGGTGAAGTGATCAAGTCGATGATCAAGAACTTTGGTGGGGCGAATAAAATCTATGCGGCATGGGGTCGTGACGACCAAGTTTTGGCAAAAGAGTGTGCTGATAAAGGGTTGGAAATGCCATTTAATGAGTACCTCAATTTGGCAACTTTGTATCGCATTCAAAATCGTTTAAAAGATAAACGTATTGGTCACAAAGCCGCGCAAGAAGCAAAGAACATTGAGTGGGAAGGTCGTCAGCATTCAGGCTATGTTGATGCGTATAATCTCGCAAAGCTGGCTCTGACCATGTTCTAATGGACTATGTTCCAACAGACAACTGACATTAATGGCAAAGCCCCGCTCAACGAGTGGGGCTTTGTGTTTTAAGATGCTGGCGGCAGTTAGACTTTAAACTGCTCTACGGTAGCCAGCAGTGTTTGATTGCGACCGTTTAGCTCATTGGCGTTTTGCGTTGTCTGATCGCCATTGCTGACCAATATTCTTACCATCTCCTGAATGCGCACCATGTTTTTATTGATCTCCTCTGAGACGGTGCTTTGCTCCTTAGCAGAAGAAGCGATTTGCGCGACGAGATTATTGATGTCGTCGGTAAAGGTCATCATTGAATCCAATGATTGAGTCACATGGCTGGTTTGGTCTTCATAAAGTTTACAACGGTGTTTGGTTGACTCCATATTCGCCACCACCGCGTCGTTGCCCGTTTGCAACTTGCTGAGCATGTCGTTAATTTCTGATGTGCTTTGACGAGTACGTGAGGCTAGAGCGCGCACTTCATCTGCCACCACAGCAAAGCCGCGCCCTTGTTCACCCGCGCGCGCCGCTTCGATTGCAGCATTGAGCGCCAGCAAGTTGGTTTGCTCGGCAATATCACCAATCACCACCAAAGTATCACCGATTTTTTGCGTATCTTTACTCATCGCAATCACGGCTTCAGAGGTTTTATCCACTTCGTCGACCAAAGCTTGTAGGCTCGATAAGGCATCTTGCATCACCTGTTTCGAGCGGTTGCTGGCTTCTTTTGCCGTTTCGGTATGATTAGATGCTTGCAGCGCATCGTTAGTCACCGCATCTGAAGAGGCGCTCATTTCATGAATCGAGGTGACAACTTGATCCATTTCGGTTTGGTGAGACTGGAACAGTTTTTGGTTTTCTTTCGCCTGCTGCTCTAATTCATTGATTGAACTGCTGGTTTCATGACAAGACTGAACTACGCTGCCGACAAGCTCTTGTAGTTGGGCAATAAAGGTGTTGATGTCTTTCGAGATCGCACCAAACTCATCGTTCGATACCACTTGTAGCCTTTGGGTCAGATCGGCTTCGCCACTGGCGAGATCGTTGACGACCTTTCTCAGTGAAGTGATAGGTTTAAACAGCAGATGAATCGAGAACATACTCAGCGGGGCAATAATTAGAGCAGCAACGAGCAAGGCGTAAGTAATTTTTTGGCTGACAGCAGCTGCGTTTTGTTCGGTATAGTCTTGGTTAACGAAGGCTTTAAGCGTCCAGTCTTTGTCATGTACTTTAATTGGCATCGATTGTTCGATTAGATCGCCAGTTTGTAAGTTAGAGAAGACATTGTTGTTGCTAGCATCATACAGCTCCATATACGTGCCAGGAACGGCAGCGCTAGTTAGAGCGTCGGTGAGAAACTGCAAATCGAGTACATAGACGGTTCCCGTTTCTGCGTTCTCGGGCACTATGATATGAATTTGCGGCTTATCATCTTGATAAAACACATCACCAACGCTGAGTTTGCCATTGGTTTGCGCCACCATTTGTTTATATTTTTCGCCACTGGCTTGGTCGTCGAGCATGCCATCTTTGTCAAATATCACACCAAAATTGATTTTTATGATGTTACTGAAGTCAGTTTTCTCAATGATGCCAGCGACTTGAAGCAAGCTCACATCGAGTGATTCAGCGAGTCGGATATTTCCTGCAATATTTTGCGAGATACCGCTATTGACCAATTGCATTTGCGCGTTGATGGTTTGTTGATCACTTGCCTCAATATAGTTTTCAATAAAATTGTTGGCGCTGATGTAACAAGTGACGATGGTGACGGTAATGATTGACACTACCATACAGTAGAGCTTTGTCTTAAACGACCGTGATTTCATATTTGCCTATGTCCATATAATATCTAACTGATAGATAGCATAATTAGGCATTTTGTCTTTGTATGTGATGAACCTAATAACAATGCGCAAAAAGTGCACAAATTTATTTTTGGGTATCGAATCTAAATATTTGAAATAGTTATGTAAATTTAGATTGTGCTTATCGAGTCGATATGCAGCTGCAATAGTATACTCAGGCAAGGTTTAATCGAGACTAAGGATGAGTAGTGACGCGCTTCAAAGGGAGCAAGCTTTGCTCGCGCAAAGCTTGGAAAGGCGCTTTAGTTCGTTTTGTTTTCCGTGACCGACAATTTTGCGCGGATAAATTCGCTGTGATCTACATAGAGCAGTTCTGCCGTTTTACGGATCACCGCATCTTCTAGCGGATCTATTTCGCCATCAGCATGAGCGATTTCCCACATCGCCTGAATCAGCTCATAGCGGGTCTCTTGGCTTAATTCACGCAACTGAGAAGTGAAGTCATACAGTGACGCAGCTTCATTCGCTTTGGTTTGAGCTCGGCTGAGCAGAGCTTCTGTTTGCGCCGAGTCTAAATTGAGTAAGCGGCTAACAAGTTGCTGCTTAGCGATTGCTTCCTGAGGGTCGATTTGGTGATCCGCACCGGCGACTTCACATAACAGGCAAGCGATCGCTAGGTTTGGATCTGCTTTGTGCTGCTCGCCAAGATCGCTGCCTTCAAGTAACTGTTTAAAAAGTTTAGTAATAGAGTTGAGCATAGACATTGCCACTTTTGTTTAGATCATAGTTCTATACATAGTGGCATTTGACTTAGATCACAAGCTTTGCTCAATCGGAGGAAAGTGAATACTTTCTCCTTTGCCGGTTAAGATGGAGATTTCACTCGGTTTTCCATGTGAGTCCAGTTTTAGTTCGCCAACGGCACTGGTGTTGACCAAACGGCGAGAGCCGGGAATATCAGGATCGCGTTTAAATACCTTTAAACGCTTACGTTTGGTGAGGTAGTTAAGTGGTGAACGCGGTGAATAAATTGCACGGTCAATCCGGTCACAAATTCCCAATAGCGGCTCAGGAAATTGATTTTTAAATCCACTACAGGTGATTTGGTAAATGTTCGGGCTCGATTTTCTAAATCTTAGTTTGATGTCGTAAGCAAAAGAGTAGTGCACATCTCCGGACAAAATCACAAAGTTGGTCGGCGTTTTAGTATGGGTAAAGATACTCAAAAGCGTATTGGCACTGCCGGGGTGCGCCATCCAGTTTTCAGCATCAATAAGCAGTGGTTGACCAAGAAGGGTCATACTCTTTTGTAGCGCTTCAATAAACTTGACGCCAAACATGGGCGCGGCAGAAATTACCACGACTTTGTCTTGGTGCATTAACTCTTGCTGAAATTCGATCAGCGCTTCCCAGTCCATAAGCCCCGAAGGTTTGTTCATTCGCGACTCAGAGCGCCAGCGACGGGTACGGGTATCCAACACCACAACTTTCGGTGAGCTATGGATGGTATAGTGCCATTTCTCAAAGCTGTAGAGATATTGAATAAGATCGTCTTGGCGTCGCTGATCGTCAGCTTCATCACTGCTGTTAGAAAAATAGTGGCTTGCTAATTGCCAAAGTTCGCTTGGGAAGTTATCTGGTTCATTACCCCAACCTTGACACAGCCAATAGCTCAGCAATCCATTACCGATAATGCGTTTGGCAAAAGAGTTCTCATAGGCGGCTTTTTCCCAACCAACGGTTAAATTCCAATCATCAGTGATGTCATGATCATCAAAAATCATATAGGTAGGGATATGTGCCATTAGACGCGCGGTATGAGACAAACCAGAGACAAAGCGCTCGATGTGCTGTTTTTCTTCATGCCAGTGCTTGATGTTTGTCGCCGAGAAGCGTTCGCCGGACGGACAAAAATCTTGCTGATCAAGTAGATTAATATCGACACAGCGCCATAGCGAAGGAGACCACACCAATAAGTACATTGTGATAAACTCACTGAATGTGATGAGGTGGTTTTCACATTCACGCGAGCTAAAGATTGGCGTGTGTTTAGGTAAAATTAAACGGTTTAACCAATGACTCTCATCGTTGTAGCTTGGTAGCAGCTTATCTCTTTGATAGTAACAATATGGATGGTCAAACAGCGCTTGGCTTGATGCAATCGGTGCTTGGGAAAATTGTTCGCTGCGTAGGCCGAGCAACTGACAAACTTGATGGATAGCGCTAAGCATTGGACCTGCGACATGATCGGCATAGATTTGATCGCCGCTCATCATTAGCATGTCAGGGCGCGATTCTAACGCAAGTTTGCTCACTTTAAGGTCGGCTTGAATTAATGCATCTGGCGCAGGATGGTGAGGGTTGCGACATGAGCCATGTAGCAAGTAATCTGCTTTGGTAGAAATGCGAAAAGTCGGACGCATTTCATCTTGGTAGAGCCACTCAGGCTGCAGTTTCGATAGTTCACCATCTTGGGTGCAAAATTCATAGCTAAGAGCAACATTGGCAGGGAACTGCCCTTTAAACTGTGCCAACACGATAAACGCGCGCTCTCCGACTTGTACTTGCTGACAACTATCCAGCGGAGCTGAGAAAATTACGCTGTTATCTGCTTCAGCAAATAATTGAAAAGTTCCTTTAAGAGGCTCGCGCGTGACTAGCCAGAAGACCAATTCATTTTGAGTTGTTTTGCGAAGAATGGGACCGGCTAAAACTAGCGGTAAAGTTTGCTTGTTGCTCATGCAGAAATTCAGTTACACCTTGTTGTTTGTATTAAACAGTTTCTGCCTCTTGCGATGGCTCGAACTGTGCTTGGTGATTTTGTTCACTTTCTTCTAGGATTTCAATTACTTCGCAACTGCTCAGTTCATGCCCAAGTAAAAATAGTGCTAAAATTGCGTCGGCTTTGCTCTTTGCGTCTGAATTTTCAGTTATGATCTGTTCGAACTTGTCACGAATCATTTCAACTTCATGTTCAACGAAACCGCGAGCTTCATCTCCCTGAATATCTTCTGGTGCATTATCAAACTCAAGGAAAAGCATATCGCCAACCGTTGAGGCTGAGACCAGTTGTTCAGGTAACCATTCATCACCAGTTACGACATCAAGCGTATCTGGTAGGCTATCGAGTAAATTTTTAAGTTCAGAGACTTTCACAATTTTTTGCATTCATAGGATGTATGTTCTTATATTAACGTCGAATGTCGGTGAAACATAAGAACAAAGTCGCTGATTCAAATAAATTCCCCAATTTTTTGGCTAAAAAAATGACAATTCCAAACCCGCTTCCGCTTTTAGCGGTAATTTTAAGCACTTTTTGCACTAACGCGATGGCTGAAAATGTAACTCAATCTGAACAAGATTGGGGTATTGCCGCCATGTACCGTGTGGCAAGTGTACCTTTTGATACATCAGTAGGGGATCAAACCGTCTCAACGTTTGTACCTATGATGTACTTTGATAATGAATATATTTTTGTCGATGGTCTCGAAGGGGGGATTCATCTAGCCAAATGGCAAGATGATGCGTTTAAACTCAATGCGTTGACTCGGATGCGCTTTGTCGACCTTCCAGCTTCGATTCAAAATGCCAACCAAGGTGATACGGCAGATTTCGGTTTTCAGCTTCGTTATCAGTTAAACGAGACTTGGCATTTTGATTGGGAGGTAATGGGGGATGAAGATACTCGTTTACACTCAAATTTGCGTGCTACGGCTGAATATGAGTTTGGCGATTGGGAACTAAAACCTCACGTGACGCTGCGTTACAAAGACGCCGATTTTAACAGCCAGTATTACGCGTTTAGTGAGTTTACCCAACAAACCATCGGCGCAGGTGTTGATGTGAACATTGGCGTTGATGCTCGCTATCATGTAACGTCGAATCTCTATTTGCTCGGTAGTACCAGTATTACGCGCTTAGATGACAATGCATACAATTCCGCGGCAGTGGAAGACCGTTTTGAAGGTGAAGTGTTTGTCGGCTTTGGCTTTTTTCCAGATAAAGACAAACCACGTAAATCTGAGTTAACCAACAAGCGCTACTTACGCATTGCCCATGGCTGGGCAACTGAGTCGAATATTGGTGATATCTTTGCCTTTGAACGCGTAAAAGATCCGTATAACAACCAGTTGACGTCGGTGTTTTATGGTCATCCTTTAACGGATGAGCTGTTTGGTTTGCCTGTCGATATTTATTTTACGCCAGGTTTGGTGCATCACTGGTCGTCTGACGTACAAAATGCCAGTACAGAATACGTTGCGGCGATTAAAGCTTATGTCAATTTTGATTGGCCAACGCGTTGGAGATTTGGTTTTGCTGAAGGTATCTCTTACATCGACAACATCACTTATATCGAAGCAACAGAAATGGCTGAAAAAGGCTACACACCAAGCCACTTGCTCAACTACCTCGATTTCTCCTTGGATGTGAATATTGGTGATTTGGTCAACGATTCAGATTGGAAAAATGTCTGGGTGGGGTATTCGCTTCATCACCGTAGCGCGATTTTTGAGAAAGCGTCCCAGTTTGGGCGCATTAAAGGTGGCAGTAACTACAACACGGTTTACGTGCAGTTTAACTTTTAATCGCGGATAAATTTATCGCTTTAACAGCCTATCTACAGCGCATGTAGATAGGCTTTTTTGTGATACAATCCGCGCAGTTTTGATAGATAAAAAGAATAGGACACGCTTTGACTTCGTCACAGCCGAAAAATAATTCGCCGAAAGAGCAGCAAGCGCAGGCAAATAGCCCAGCCGCTTTGCGCAAGGCATTGCAACAATGTATGTTGCGCGATCGCTTCCGCTTAGGTAAGCGTATTGCTGGTGCGAGTAAAATTAAGAAAGAAGCATCGCGTAATGCGGTGTTCGATGAGATCGCACTAGATATCGCCAAATCAATGATGGAAGTGGAGCAGCGCAGCGCGCAGCACATTACCATCGAATACCCAGAAATCTTACCGGTTAGCCAAAAACGCGACGATATCGCTAAAGCCATAGAAGAAAACCAAGTGGTGATCGTCGCGGGTGAAACGGGCTCGGGTAAAACCACTCAGCTACCGAAAATCTGTGCTGAGCTTGGCCGTGGTAAGTTTGGTTTAATTGGTCATACGCAGCCACGTCGTCTTGCGGCGCGTTCTGTTGCCAGCCGTATTGCAGAAGAGATGCAAACTCAACTCGGTGATTTTGTTGGTTACAAAGTTCGCTTTAACGACCAAATCTCAGACAATACGCAAATCAAGTTGATGACAGACGGTATTCTACTGGCTGAGATTCAACACGACCGTTACTTGAACCAGTACGACACCATCATTATCGATGAGGCGCACGAACGTAGCCTTAACATCGATTTTATCTTGGGTTACTTAAAAGAGTTACTGCCACGTCGTCCTGATCTAAAAGTGATCATTACCTCGGCAACCATTGACCCAGAGCGTTTTTCAAATCACTTTAATAATGCGCCAATTATTGAAGTATCTGGTCGTACCTACCCAGTAGAAACGCGTTATCGCCCACTCAGTGGTGAAGGTGACGACGATCGCGATCAGCTTGAAGGTATCTTTGAAGCGGTTGATGAGCTGTGCGATGAAGGGCTAGGCGATATCCTGATCTTCATGAACGGTGAGCGTGAAATTCGTGACACGGCTGATGCGCTAGCCAAACGTAAGCTCAAGAGCACCGAAATTGTGCCGCTTTACGCCCGTCTATCGGCAGGTGAGCAGAACAAGATCTTCCAACCACATGCTGGTCGCCGTATCGTTTTGGCAACCAACGTGGCAGAAACCTCACTGACTGTTCCGGGTATCAAGTACGTTATTGACCCTGGTACGGCTCGTATCAGCCGTTACAGCTACCGTACTAAAGTGCAGCGCTTACCGATTGAGCCAGTATCTCAAGCGAGTGCTAATCAACGTAAAGGTCGTTGTGGTCGTGTGGAAGAAGGTATCTGTATTCGCCTTTACTCTGAGGAGGACTTTAACTCACGTCCTGAGTTTACCGATCCAGAGATCCTGCGTACTAACCTCGCATCGGTTATCCTGCAGATGACCGCCCTTGGTCTGGGTGATATTGAAGCCTTCCCGTTTGTCGAAGCGCCAGATAAACGCAACATTCAAGATGGTGTGCGTCTGCTTGAAGAGCTTGGCGCAATCAACTCTGAAGTCAAAGAGAGCAAGAAGCGTTTGACCGCAATTGGTCGTCAATTAGCGCGTCTGCCTATCGATCCTCGCTTAGCGCGTATGGTGTTAGAAGCACCAAAATATGGCGCGCTGAAAGAAGTGATGATTGTTGCTTCTGCATTGTCGATCCAAGATCCACGTGAACGACCAAGTGAGAAAAAGCAATCGTCAGATGATAAGCATCGCCGTTTCTTCCATGAAGAGTCGGACTTTTTGACCTTTGTAAATCTTTGGGATTACATCCAGAAGCAACAGAAGCAGTTGTCTGGTAACCAGTTCCGCAAGCAGTGTAAAGAAGATTACTTAAACTACTTACGCGTGCGTGAGTGGCAAGATGTTTACTTCCAGATCCACCAATCAATGCGTGAGATGGAATTTAAGCTCAACACCGAAGCGGCGGGCTATCAAGGTGTGCATAGCGCTATCTTAGTTGGTTTGCTGTCTCATATTGGTATTAAAGACCAAGAGAAAAACGAGTACCAAGGTGCGCGTAACGCTCGTTTCCATATATTCCCTGCATCGGGCTTGTTTAAGAAGCAGCCTAAATGGGTGATGTCCGCTGAGCTGGTGGAAACTTCAAAACTTTGGGGTCGTATTATCGCTAAGATTCAACCTGAGTGGATTGAGCCTTTAGCGAAGCACTTGATCAAACGTAGCTACAGTGAGCCACATTGGTCGAAGAAGCGTGCGGCAGTCATGGCGTACGAGAAAGTGATGCTATACGGAATCCCTATTGTTCCTAAACGCTTGGTCAACTACAGCAACATTGATGCAAACATTAGTCGCGAGATTTTTATCCGCAGTGCACTGGTGGAAGGTGAGTGGGAAACCAAACACGCATTCTTCAAGCAAAACCGTAAGCTGTTGCAAGAGGTCGAAGAGCTTGAGCACAAATCTCGTCGTCGCGATATTTTGGTTGATGATGATGAGCTGTTTGATTTTTACGATCAGCGCGTTGGCACTGAAGTGGTATCGGGCAAGCACTTTGATACTTGGTGGAAGAAAGCCTCGAAAGAGAAGCCTGAACTGCTCAACTTTGAAAAAGAGATGCTGTTTAGAGGCGATGCCAGCCATGTCACCGATTTGGATTACCCGAACTTCTGGTTCCAAAATGGTATCAAGCTCAAATTAAGCTACCAGTTTGAACCGGGTGATGACAGTGATGGTGTCACGGTGCATTTACCGCTACCGATCCTTAACCAAGTGGAAACCGCAGGTTTTGATTGGCAGATCCCAGGTTTACGCCATGAGTTAGTGGTGAGCCTAATCAAGTCGCTGCCAAAAACCTTGCGTAAAAACTTTGTGCCAGCGCCAAACTATGCCGATGCGTTCTTAGCTCGCGTGACGCCAATGGAAATGCCATTGCTTGACGCGTTGGAAAAAGAACTGCGCCGCATGACGGGCGTGGAACTGCTGCGTGAAGATTGGAAACTCGATCAGGTACCTGAGCATTTGAAAGTGACATTCCGCGCCGTCGATCATCGTAACCGTAAGCTGAAAGAGCACAAATATCTGCACGAGCTGAAAGAGAGCTTGAAAGATAAAGTGCAAGAAACGCTGTCAAAAGTGGCTGATGATGACATCGAGCAGCAAGGACTGCACACTTGGAGTTTCGGTGAGCTGCCAAAAGTGTACCAACAAAAACGCGGCGGTTATGACGTTAAAGCATATCCTGCGATTGTTGATGCCAAAGACAGTGTTGAGATTAAGCTTTACGAAACCGAGCAAGAGCAGATCTCTGCGATGCGCGCCGGTCAGCGCCGCCTAGTGCTGCTAAACGTACCATCGCCAATCAAATACTTGCACACAAACTTGCCGAACAAGTCTAAGCTTGGTCTGTACTTCAACCCTTACGGTAAAGTGATGGACTTGATTGATGACTGTATCGCTTGTGGTGTTGATAAGCTAATCGAAGAGCAGGGCGGCTTAGTTTGGGAAGCGGATAAGTTTGAAGCGTTAAAAGAGCATGTTCGCGCCGAACTTGGTGATACTGTGGTTGATATTGCTCAGCAAGTAGAAACCATTCTTACTACAGCGTTCAACATTAATAAGAAGTTGAAAGGCAAGATTGATTTCACTATGGCGTTTGCGCTATCGGATATCAAAGCGCAAATTGAAGGTTTGATCTTTAAAGGCTTTGCTACTGAGTGCGGTTGGAAGCGCTTGCCAGACATTCTGCGCTACATGCGTGCTATTGAGCGTCGAATGGAGAAGCTGCCAATCGATCCAAACAAAGACCGTCTGCATATGCTCAAGATTGAATCAGTAGCGAGTGATTATAAAGAGCTCTTGAATAAGATCCCGAAAGGCATGGCAGTGCCGGATAACGTCAAAGAAATACGCTGGATGCTGGAAGAGTTGCGTGTCAGTTTCTTTGCTCAGCAACTCGGGACGCCATATCCGGTGTCAGATAAGCGGGTGAAGAACGCGATTGATGCTTGCTAAGTAAGCTAACCTATTAACCCCATGAATGTTTTTTCGTTTGTGGGGTTTATTTTTACCTGTCGCTTACACAGCGGTATATAAATTGCATTAAATTAACCCAAAATGCAGAACTGTCAGAGTATTGGCAACCCTTTGCCGTGCTCATAAAATTATAAGAGAAGGTTAATTATGAAAAAGACACTACTCGCTTTAGCCCTAATTGGTGCATCTGCGACAGCTTCAGCTGATTCTTGGATCTACGGTGGTGCAAACGTAGGTCAATCAGATTTTGGTAGCGAAGACGCTACTTCTTACGGGGTGCATGTTGGTACAGGTATTCTGCCGCTTATCGGTCTTGAAGCGGGTTACCAAAACCACGGTGAATTCGATATCGCTGGTACCAGTGCGAAGGTTGAAGCTGATTCAGTTTATTTTGCGGTTAAGCCAAGTATCGACCTTGGTCCACTGCACGTATACGCAAAAGGCGGTCTGCACAAGTGGGATATGAGTGGTCCTGCTGGTTACAATAACGATGACGTTGATATTATGTACGGTGTTGGCGCTGAGTACTTCCTATTAGGTCCAGTTTCAGTCGGCGCAAGCTACAGCGTATTTAACATGGACAAAGAAGATGTGAAGACACTATCGCTAAACGCGACATTCCACTTCCTATAAGTCTCTGAATATTATCGATTAGCCCGACCATGTGTCGGGCTTTTTTGTTGCACAATATTGTGCGACTTTCACCCAAAAGATCTGTTACTTCACTGTCTTTATCGCAATTGGGTGCTAACCTTTGGCGCTTAGTTTTTCCAAGGAGTGAATAAAGTGAGGTATGGAGGCTTTTGGCGCCGTTTCGCTGCAAGTTTGATTGATAGCCTAATTGTATTGCCGATCACCATGGCGGTGGTTTATGCGCAGGGCTTTTCGCAACAACTAGGGATATTACTTGCCATACCTGCTGCAATGGTGTTTGCCGTATATTGTATTCTGGCCCATTGGTGGTTTGGTGCCACACTCGGTAAGCGCTTAATGAAGCTTAAGGTGGTGACAGAATACGCGGAACGTTCGATAAACTTTAGTCATTCATTGTTGCGCGGATTGGTGTATGTGCTGTACGCACTGGCGATGGGGTATCTACAAATACTGGCGTTTCAAGGCATCTCGGCAAGCGAGTATTTAGCGTTAGAATGGTATATGCGCGAAAGCTTAGTGGAAGAGAATATGCTCGATTGGCATCAAAAAGTTCAAATTATTGCTTTGGTTTGGTTTGCCATTTCGACACTGTGCCTAATCGTGACGGGTAAAAAGCGTGCGCTGCATGATTTTATTGGCGGAACGGTGGTGGTGAAAACACGGAATTCCTATATGCTGTAGCTTTACTTGCTACGTCTTCGAAAATCCTTCATTCCAAGTTAGCGGCAAAGATAGACAACTTGCGCCTATCTTTGCATTTACCACGTCATTCGCTTATTTAAAGCTTGGCGCTTTATTGAAATGGCTTTCCACTAAGCGTTGAGTGATTGGGCTTTGCGGATCGCTCAGCACCTTATGAGTTTCACCCGCTTCTACCACTTCACCTTCATGCATCACCATGATCTTGTCAGTGATATGCTTGATAGTGCCGATATGCTGCGACACATAAACAAAGGACACGCCCATCTCTTCTTGCAACTCTAGAAACAAGTTGATGATTTGCGAGCGCATTGCCATATCTAAGCCGTTTAATGCTTCATCGGCAACAATCACCGAGGGTTGCAGTATTAGCGCACGAGCAAGGCAGACACGCTGCTTTTGACCTGTTGCCAACATTTGCGGATAAAAATAGGCATGCTCGGGTAACAGACCCACGCGCAGCAAGGTATCTTTTACGCGCTTAATACGCGCTTCTGGCGACATATTGGTGTTTCGCTTAAGCGGACCTTGCAAAATATTACCAATCTGAATTTTAGGGTTCAGGGAGGTATTAGGATCTTGGAAAATCATGCGGATCAGCTTACAACGCGTCGCATAATCTTTGTGCTCGAGTAAATCGCCATTAACGCGGATTTCGCCTGAAGTTGGCTCGACCATTCCAGCAAGCATACGTGCTAGAGTCGATTTACCTGAACCATTTTGTCCAATAAAGCCAATGGTTTGACCCGCTTCTAGGGTAAAGCTCACCGGTTGAACAGCAACGTGCTCTTTTTTCCGAAACAGACCAGGACGGCTGATAAATACCTTCGATAGGTCTGTAACTTCTAATAATGCACTCATCCTTTCTTCTCCGTATTCAATGGGAAGTGGCAAGCGTACTTATGGTTTTTAATTCTTTGTGGCATTGGTATTTCCACGCATTGACGTTGTGCGTATGGGCAGCGAGGACCAAGGCGGCAACCAATTGGTAGATGCTGGAGTGGGGGAATACTGCCCGGTAGTGATTGCAGCTTCTCTTTATGTGGAATCCACTCGGAGAAATCTGGCATCGCTTTCAGTAGTGCCGCTGTATAGGGGTGCTTCGGCTTAGCAAGAATTTTATCGGTATCTGCTGATTCTACGGATTGTCCGCAATACATAACCGTGATTCGACCTGCCCATTGAGTGATGGTGGTTAAGTCATGCCCGATCAGCAAGATGCTGGTATTGTGCAACTGATTCATGCGGCTAAGTAGACGTAAAATCTGTGACTGAGTGATTGGGTCAAGATCGTTAGTCGGTTCATCGGCAATCAACAGTTTTGGCTTAGCGGCAATCGCCATGGCAATCATCACTTTTTGACACTCACCATCGGTCAGTTCATAAGGATAACTGCTCATAATTTGACGGTGGTTTTTAATGCCAACTTTATGCAGCAAAGCAACAGCTTGCTTACGGCGCCATTGAAAACGCTGCCACCATTTTCCTTCAAATGAACGAGAAGGGATGGACTCGATCAACTGTTTACCCACTTCTTCCGATGGGTCTAAACAGGTTGAAGGCTCTTGGAAAATCATGGCGATATCACGCGCGATAACGCGGCGTCGCTCGCGAGGCGTTAACTGAAGCAAATCGATGTTGCCAAGTCGCATCCGGTCAGCCGTAACGGTCCAGTTATCTTTACAAACCCCAACAATCGCTTTGGCCACTAAGCTCTTACCTGAGCCTGATTCGCCTACTAAACCGCGAATTTCACCTTCATTTAGCGTCATGCTCATACGATCGACCGCTTTTACGCGACCTTGTGGCGTTTCAATTTCGATCGTCAGGTGTCGAATATCAAGTAACGGCATTATTCTACCCCGGCATTTAGAGCTTGGCGTACGCCTTCGCCCACTAAGTTAACCACAACAACGGTAAACATGATCGCTAGCCCCGGCAGTGTTACTGTCCAAGGTGCCAAATAAATCAGTTCTACAGAATCACCTAAGATAGCACCCCATTCAGCGCTTGGTGCTTGCGCGCCTAAGCCAAGAAAGCCCAGCGCGGTGATGTCTAAAATGGCAATCGAGAGTGCCAAGGTAAACTCAGAGGCAAATACGACTAACACGTTTGGCAAAATCGAGTTCCACAGCAGATAGAAGTTGTTAGCACCATCTAGGCGCGCTGCCATAACGTAGTCTTTTTCAACTTCAGTGTGAACGGCGATATAAATCGAGCGAATAAAGCGCGGGATCAAGGCAATACAAATTGCCAGCAGTACGTTGAACTCACCAAAGCCGAGAAAAGCAACAAAGATGATCGCCAGCAGTAGGGAAGGGATCGACATTACAGTATCAAGTAAGTGGTTTAAGGTACTTGATACTAGTCCTTTGGTCATGCCTGCCAGCGTGCCGATAAGACAGCCAATCACCGCTGCAATCACAGTGATCAATATTGCCGCACCAAATGTCGGTTGAGAGCCAACAATCAAGCGTGAAAGAATATCGCGACCTAAGTCATCAGTTCCAAGAAAGTACTCGACAGTACCCGCCGGGCTCCATGATGGCGGCAGTAGTAGCTCGCCACTTTGTGCTTGTGGATCGTGTGGCGTTATCCAAGGTGCAATGATGGTCAGTAGGATGATAAAAATCAAACACCAAAGACCAAACATCGCTAGGCTGTTTGCGCGGAAACTACGCCAAAAGCGCTCGAACTGAGTAGGGATGCGCTCTTCTTGATAAACGTTATCGGTTAGCATACCACTCTTTCCTTACTAGCGGGTTGATCATCGCACCAATCAAATCAGAGAGAATATTGGCAGTGAGAACCAAAGTTGCCACCACAATGACGCCCGCCTGAATTGAAACGTAATCTTGATTGGATAGTGCGTCTAAAAGCCAACGACCAATACCAGGCCAGTTGAAAATTGACTCAGTCACGATGGTTAGAGTCAACATACTGGAAAGTTGTACACCGATTTTCGGAATGATTGGCGGAATGGCATTACGCAATACGTGCTGGGTGACAATCTCATGGGTGGATAGACCTTTGATTCGCGCCGCGCGGATGTAGTTTTTACTCATCACTTCAGACACGGATGCGCGCATCAAACCAATAACCTGTGTGGTTGGCGCCAGCGCCAAGACAAAACACGGTAAGATTAGGTGATCAATCACGCTTTGCAGCGCATGGGCGCGGTCTGGACCTTGGGTTAAAAACGCATCGATAAGAGCAAAGCCCGTCACATGATCAATTTGGTAAAGTAGGTCATATCGCCCAGCGACAGGAAAGACCTGATAGTGCAGGGAGAACACCATGATCATCAGCAGTGCAACCCAGAAAATTGGTGCCGAGTAACCCGACATTGAGGTAAATGAGATGATGGTATCGACCCACTTACCTTGCTTCATACCGGCAATAGTGCCTACCGGAATGCCGATGATAAGCGAGATTAAAAACGCAATAAGCCCAAGTTCTAATGTTGCCGGGAAGACGGTTTTGAGCTCGTCAATGATCGGCACGCCCGCTTTGTTGACGCCAAAGTTAAGGTGAGTTAGTTCGCCGATGTAACTGGTCCAGCCGCCCCAAAAGCTTTGCATTGCCCAGTGAGAGGTCGGGTCAAGGCGCAGCAGACTGTAGCCGACGATGGTTAAGATCAGCAAAGTGATAATAAATAAGTTCAGTCGTCGAACCGTGTAGAGAAACATTTAGCGAACCCTCTCTACTTGGTCGAATGGCTGAGCATTGAATGGGCTCATTTTAAAACCTACTAACGAACTGTCGTGCGCTTGGAACTGCATCCCGTGGTTTAGTGGGATGACTGGAAACTCAGAATTGAGGATGTTCTGCGCTTGTTTGTATAAATTGATCCGGTAACGCGGTGTTTCCACTTCTAAAGCCAAATCAAGCAAGAAGTCAAAATCAGGGTTACACCAACTGGAGATATTTAAGCCTGCTCGTTCTGAATCACACGAAAGCAGCGGGCGTAAAAAGTTATCCGGGTCGCCGGTATCTGCAATCCAGCCAGTCAAGTAAAGGTCCACTTTATCTTTACTGCCTGGAGCTAGACCACTAAAGCGATCATCAGTCAGCAAATTAAGTGTAATGCCGATATCTGCAAGATTGGCTTGGATAAGCTCTGCTGTTTTACGTGGGCTCGGATTATATGAGCGCGGTTCAAGTGGAACCAGCATATTCAGGGTTAAGCCTTGGCTAAAGCCAGCATCACGCAACAGGGCTATCGCGTAGTTTCTATCGTAGCGAACTTGGATACTGTCGCCATTATACGCCCAAGAGTTTTGTGGTAACACTGAAAAAGCTTGGCTACCAGTGCCGTAATAGACCGAATCGAGAATATTTTGGCGGTTAATCGCATGGTTTAACGCGCGGCGTACGCGAACATCACTCAGCGCAGGGTGAGAGGTGTTGACCGCAATATAGGAGATGTTCATCGCCGGTTTTGCGGTGAGGGTCAATTCATCGTGCGCTTTGATGGTTGGAATTTGACTTGAACGCGGTGAGGTCAGTACGTCACATTCATTGCGCAGTAGTTTCGCCAGTGTACCGGTACCGCGATGCGAGATGTCAAATACCACTTGGCGCATCTTAGCTTTACCTGCCCAATAATTATCGTGGCGCTTTAGACGCACTAAGTCGTTGACTTGATAATCATCTAGGTAGAAAGGTCCTGTGCCAACCGGATGGCTGTCCAAAGCGTTTAGCTCGTCGCTAATTTGCAATTGATCCGCGTATTCTTTGGAATGGATTACCGCATGGCTGGTGGCAATATTCGACAAGAAGGTATTGTCTGGCTTAGAAAGCGTAAACTTAACCGTATATTTATCGACTGCGCTGACGCTCACTAGCAAATTCTGAAAATCAATACCGCTAAACCAAGGGTAGCCATTACCTACCAGATGAAATGGATGGTTCGGGTCAATAATGCGGCGAAAGCTAAACACCACGTCGTCGGCATTCAGAGGGCGCGAAGGCTTAAACCAATCTGTGGTTTGAAACTGAACGTCTTGCTTTAAAGTAAACTCATACTCAGTACCAGCAGCGTTGACCTGCCAACTTGTTGAAATACTAGGCTGTGGCTTGTAAGTGGTAGGATCGAGCGTTAGCAGCGTATCGAAAAGTTGCGAGCTTAACGTCTCAGACGTGATCCCGCTGTCGACCAATTGCGGGTTAAAGGTTGCTGGTCCTGCTTGACCACAAAAAACAAACCCGTTTTGGCGTGCTTTCTCGTGACTGATTTCTTCACCACAACCGGTTAAAAAACTGGCAGCGAAGAAACTGATTGTCAATTGAATGAATGCTCTCATAAGATTTAGCGTTTATAGCGCAATGGAACTCTTAATTATGCCTAACGGCAATAGCCTTGACTACTAATTGTTTGTCAAAGCTTGCTTGCCAAATGTATAGATAAATAGCCACAGTGTAAGGATTATTTACTTTCCCGATTGATATCGTACTTTCTTACCATGCCTCGTAACTGGTGGTAACTTAATCCCAGCAACTCTGCAGCTTTACGCTGGTTAAATTTACTTTGTTGTAACGCAGCTTGTAACAGTTGTTTGTCTTGTTGCTCTTGCCACTCTTTATAATCGAGAGGAAATACCAGCTCATTTGAACGTTGTGCTTCAGTCGCTTCGGTAATCTGCTCCTTCGGTAGGGCGCGCGCAAATGGGTCAAACACCAATTCATCAATTGCATAATCGGTCTCGCCATGCTGATACACCGCACGCTCAACGACATTCTTTAACTCACGAACATTTCCGGGCCAAGGATAATCGAGCAAGCTTTGCTGCGCCTGTTGAGTAAAACCAACGAAATACTCAAAGCCTAACTCTCGGCACATCTTTATCGCGTAATATTCAGCTAAGAGCAAAATGTCTTCTTGTCGCTCTCGCAGTGGTGGCAGATGGATGACATCGAATGCCAGTCTATCGAGTAAATCAGCACGAAATGTGCCTTGCTGTGCCATTGACGGCAAATCTGCGTTAGTCGCGCAAACCAAACGGACATTCGCACTAAGTAAATCATGCCCACCAACCCGTTCATATTGACCATACTCGATAACACGCAACAGTTTTTCTTGCACAAGCAGCGGAGCGGTTGCCAACTCATCTAAAAATAGCGTGCCATTTTCGGCGCGCTCAAAGCGACCTTTATGGCGCCCTTTTGAGCCAGTGAACGAGCCCGATTCATGACCAAACAACTCTGAATCAATCAAACCTTCGCTCAAGGTCGAACAATTGAGTGTAATAAGCGGTTGATCCCAGCGCTTTGACAGATAGTGAAGTCGCTGTGCAATCAACTCCTTACCGGTACCGCGTTCACCAATTATTAGTATAGGTCGTTCAATGCTCGCCAGCTTAGATACTTTGTCGAGTACTGCGAGAAAAGCAGGCGATTCGCCAATCAAGTTTTGCTTCATGGTCGGTTTAGCTTATCGAGTTGGTAAATTTAACCTATAGTTGGTCAAATTCGTCATTCATACAAGGGTTTATTGCGGTGTTTTTAGTTATCTTATTGAAAAATAAAAGGTTATAAAGTTGGCACAAGACTTGATTATATAACTCTGTCCACACTCAAATAGATGAAATGTAAAGGAGTCGTCCATGGGTATTTTTTCTCGTTTTGCCGATATCGTGAATTCAAACATTAGTGCCTTGCTGGATAAAGCAGAAGATCCAGAAAAAATGATCCGCTTGATTATCCAAGAGATGGAAGACACTTTGGTTGAAGTGCGTACCAATTCGGCAAAAGCTATTGCTGACAAAAAAGAGTTGGCGCGTAAAGTGGAAGCGATTGAAGAGCAAGTTGCCGAGTGGCAGCAAAAAGCTACATTAGCATTGACCAAAGAGCGTGAAGATTTAGCGCGTGCGGCATTGATTGAAAAGCAGAAGCTACAAGATGTGTTAAAAGGTCTGCACACTGAGCAAACATTGGTTGAAGAAACCATTGATAAGCTAACGGGTGAGATCGGTAAACTAGAGAGCAAGATTACCGAAACGCGTGCCAAGCAACAGGCATTAGCGATCCGTAGCCAAACCGCGTCAAACCGTCGTGATGTTCAACGTCATCTGCATACTGCACGTACTAGTGAAGCGATGGCGAAATTTGACCAATACTCGCGTAAGATAGATGAACTTGAAGCGGAAGCGGATCTTTATGCAAAAACAGGTCAAGGCAAGTCACTGGATCAAGAATTTGCAGAGCTTCAAGCACAAGATGAAATTGAGCAAGAGTTAGCGAAACTTAAGCAGCAGATGGAAGAAAAGAAATAGTTGCGCTTTTCCCGCTCAATGCATCTTAATAGGCAGACCAATGTCTGCCTTATATCGATTAATTTAGGAGTTACTTATGTCTTCGTTTTGGATTGCAGGACCACTGATCGTCTTCCTGATTTTTGTGGCTCCACTTTGGTTAATTCTTCATTACCGCAGCAAACGTAAAACCAGCGGTGGTTTGTCTCAAGAAGATTTTCAGCGCTTAGAAGCGTTGTCACAACGTGCAGAGTCAATGCAAAAACGTGTTGATACGTTAGAACGCATTCTTGATGCAGAGTCACCAACTTGGAGGCGCAATTATGAGTAGAGAGCTTTATCGCGACCCGATTAATGGTAAGTTAAGCGGCGTTTGTGCTGGTTTAGCTAACTACATTGGCGCTGAGGTTTGGCTAGTGCGAATCTTAGTGATTTCTGCCGCACTACTTGGCGGTTCATTTTTGGTCTTGCTCGCCTACGTGGCGCTAACCTTGATGCTCGAAAAGCAGCCTGCAAATTATGGTGAAAGCATTAAAGCGCATCAAGAACACACGCTAAAAAGTAAGCCTTGGCAAGCGGGACAATCTCCCGAGCAGCTTCTCAACACGCTTGATAAAGATTTTGCCCAACTTGAAGGCAAAGTGCGTCGTATGGAAGCGTATGTCACTTCAGATACATTTAAAGTTCAACGTGAGTTCAGCAAACTTTAATCATCTTGCTATCGAGTCGAAGAGAGGTTGTTACGACCTCTCAAGCCTTTCATTTTATTAACGAATACAAGCACGCAAAGTGGCAGAGTAGAGTTCGGTCATCTATCTTTTGTTAAAGGCGCTTAAGCCAAGCAAAGCAAATGGATGATTGATTATGCCCAAGATTGTTCCGCTCCTCGCCATGCCGTTACTGTTTCTTTTTGGCTGCGAGAAAGAACTTCCTCCCGTACCTGAACCAGAATCTCGACCCGCTAAACTGTTTTCAGTGACTGTCGGCAATTCCGCCTTCGAACGTCGCTTTCCTGCTACGACGGAAGCGGGTGATCGCGCCGTGCTGGCCTTTCGGGTACCAGGTTTGCTGCAAACCATAGATGTAGTAGCTGGGCAACCAGTGATTAAAGGTCAGGTTCTCGCAACGCTTAACCCAGATCAATACGAGTTACTTGCGCAGCAAGCCCAAGCCCAATATCAACTTGCTGATGTGCAGTACCAGCGCAATAAGAAGTTGAGACAAGATAAGGTGGTCTCCGAACAAGATTTTGACCAAGCGAAAGCCAACAGAAACTCCGCTAAAGCAACGCTTGACCAAGCCAATGCGAACCTGCGTTACACCAAGCTCGTCGCGCCATATGATGGCACCATTTCACTTATTCCCGCTGAAAATCATGAATACATTGAAGCTAAAAAAGGGGTGATGAATATCCAAACCAATCGTTTGATGAAGGTGTTTTTTCAACTGCCTGATCATCTACTCAATCGATTTTCAGCAGGAGCAAACCCAGAGGCTTACATGTCGTTCGATGCCTTTCCGGGCAATGAATACCCACTGACTTTTCAAGAGATCGATACCGAAGCGGACCCGAAAACCGGTTCTTATAAAGTGACCATGGTGATGGAGCGACCAGAGGACACAGGCATTTTGCCGGGTATGTCGGGCACGATTCGTGTGGTGGCTGCCACCTCAACAGCCACCAGTATTCCTACCTCAGCACTGTTTAAAGAAAATGGAAAAACGTGCGTATGGCGAGTTAATCAGGATGGGATTGTCGAGAAAGCGGCGATTGAACTTAACGATCGCCAACAAGTGGTGTCTGGGCTGGATGATGGCGATCAAATTGTCATCTCAGGCGTCAATGGCATTGAACGCGGCATCAAAGTGCGCGAATGGATTAAAGAGCGAGGGCTGTAAGATGAACAACAGATTATTACTCGCTTGGCTGAGTGGACTCACGCTAATAGGGTGCGGCGAACAAGCTGCATACACCGATTTTGGCTTGCCCAAAGTAGAGGTGGTGCAGGTAGCGTCAGATCCTCCTAGCGACAGCTTGTATTTCCCTGCGGTTGCCAATGCCGCTGAACGATCGCATTTGAGCTTTCGTGTGGCAGGTGAGATAAGACGCGTGTACGTAAAAGAAGGTGATAAGGTTGAGAAGGGCGCCTTAATCGCTGAGCTTGAACCAACGGATTATCAACTTGAGGTGGATAATGCTGCAGCCCGTTTTTCGGTGATCAATAGCCAATATCGCCGCTCCCAACCATTGGTAAAAAAAGGGCTATTAGCTAAGTCGCAATTTGACGAAATCGCCGCGCAAAGACGTATCGCACTGGCAGAGCTTGAATTAGCCAAATTACGCTTGTCATTTACCAAACTCAAAGCGCCAGTTGAAGGGATCATTTCGCGCGTTTCTGTCGATCAATTTGAGAATATTCAAGTTGGGCAAAACATCGTTAATATCCACAGTCTCAACAGTGTTGAGATATTGATTCAATTGCCAGATCGCATCTATGTCAATCAACCTGAGCAGGACAAACTTGCGCAGATTGATGCCATTGTCAAAGTTCCCAGTGGTAACGAATACCACGCGACGATCAAAGAGTTTACCACTGAGCCCGATCCTGAAACTGGAACGTTTAATGTGACCCTGTCACTACCGATGCCGGATGACGAATACATCCTCGATGGCATGGCAGTTGAGGTGACCTCGAACAATGAAGAAGTAGGGCTTGATCTAAAAAAAGGCGTGCAGGTGCCAATTGAAGCGATTTTTAATCAAGACGGTGATGATTTAGCGCGAGAAAACAAATTTGTCTGGCTGCTCAACCAAGACCAAACCGTAACCAAACAGCAAGTTGTCATAGGCAAAGCAACCAAACGCGCAATTCAGATCCTGTCCGGAATTGAGCCGGGAGAAAAAGTGGTGGTTGGCGGCATATCTCGTTTAACCGATGGAGCCAAAGTCCAAATCGTCGACAAGGAGGCAAATAATGAATAAGCAAACGGAAGCGCCTCAATCTGACGAGGATGTCACGGGCATCGCTGCCTACTTTATCCGCAATCGAGTTATCAGTTGGATGATTGCATTGATCTTTTTAATTGGCGGTGTCGCATCGTTTTTTGGTCTTGGTCGTCTGGAAGATCCTGCGTTTACAATTAAAGACGCGATGGTGGTCACCTCTTATCCAGGAGCCACCCCGCAACAAGTGGAAGAAGAAGTTACTTATCCGCTGGAAAAAGCGATCCAACAGCTAACTTATGTTGATGAGGTAAACTCTATTTCCAGTCGTGGTTTATCGCAGATCACCGTAACGATGAAAAATAATTACGGACCTGATGACTTGCCGCAGATTTGGGATGAGTTGCGCCGCAAGGTCAATGATCTCAAAGGCTCTCTGCCTCCGGGAGTGAATGATCCCCAGGTTATCGATGATTTTGGCGATGTTTACGGGATTTTGCTCGCCGTTACTGGTGAGGGTTATAGCTATAAAGAGCTGCTCGATTATGTTGATTACCTACGCCGCGAACTCGAACTGGTTGATGGCGTCAGCAAAATTTCGGTGACGGGTGAACAGCAAGAACAGGTATTCATCGAAATCTCCATGAAACGCTTGAGTAGCCTTGGCTTAGCACCCACCACAGTATTCAATCTTTTATCTACACAGAACGTGGTATCAAGTGCTGGTGCCGTGCGTATTGGCAGCGAGTACATTCGTATACACCCAACTGGCGAGTTTCAAAATGTTGACCAACTAGGTGATTTAATCATTACCGAAAGTGGTGCTCAAGGGCTGATTTACCTGCGAGATGTTGCCGAAATTAAACGTGGTTATATTGATGTGCCGACTAATGTGATCACCTTTAATGGTCGAGTTGCGCTCAACGTCGGCGTATCGTTTGCACAAGGTGTGAACGTAGTGAAAGTGGGCGAGCGTTTTGACCGCCGCTTGGCTGAGCTGAAATACCAACAGCCAGTTGGTATCGAAATTTCAGAGATTTACAGCCAGCCTAAAGAGGTAGATAAATCGGTTCGCGGTTTTGTGGTGAGCTTAGGGCAGGCAGTGGCGATCGTTATTATTGTGCTGCTGTTTTTTATGGGGCTGCGCTCAGGTCTACTAATCGGTCTCATTCTGCTGCTAACCGTGCTCGGTACTTTTATCTTTATGAAATACTATCAAATTGATTTACAGCGTATTTCATTGGGTGCTTTGGTGATTGCTCTGGGGATGTTGGTGGATAACGCAATAGTAGTGGTCGAAGGGATATTGATCGGTACGCAGCGAGGGAGGACGCGGCTGCAAGCCGCCACCGATATCGTTACCCAAACCAAATGGCCACTGCTTGGCGCAACGGTGATTGCAGTAACGGCATTTGCCCCGATTGGCTTGTCAGAAGACTCGACGGGTGAGTACTGTGGTACCTTGTTTACCGTGTTGTTGATTTCGTTGATGCTCAGTTGGTTTACGGCGATCTCCTTAACGCCATTCTTTGCTGACTTGTTCTTTCGTGGGCAAAAAGCTCCGCAAGGCGATGAAGACAGTGACCCATACAATGGTGTGATTTTTGTTGTCTACAAGAACTTTCTCGAATTTTGCATGAAGCGTGCATGGGTAACCATGGCGGTGTTGGTACTTGGTCTAGTCGCGAGCATTTACGGCTTTACCCATGTGAAACAATCTTTTTTCCCATCATCGACAACGCCGATTTTCCAAGTTGATGTTTGGCTACCGGAAGGTACGGACATTCGCGCGACTAATACCAAGCTCAAAGCGCTGGAAGCGTGGATTGCCGAGCAGTCGGGTGTTGAGCATGTTACAACGACCGCGGGTAAAGGCTTGCAACGCTTTATGCTCACCTACGCGCCAGAAAAGAGTTATGCAGCCTATGGCGAGATAACCACGCGGGTGGAGAACTATGACCTGCTGGCAGATTTAATGAGCCGTTTTCGTACACATCTTGAAGAGAATTTCCCGGAGATAAACTACAAGCTCAAGCAAATTGAATTGGGACCGGGGGGCGGCGCGAAAATTGAAGCGCGCATTATTGGCTCCGATCCTACTGTGCTGCGCACCATTGCCGCACAAGTCGAAGCCATTATGCATGCCGATCCGGGAGCGACGAATATACGCCACGATTGGCGTCAGCGAACCAAAATACTCGAGCCGCAGTTTAATGAAAGTCAGGCTCGTCGTTACGGCATTACCAAATCCGACGTTGATGATTTTCTTGCGATGTCGTTTGCTGGCAAAGCGGTGGGTATCTATCGTGATGGCACCACCTTAATGCCGATTGTGGCGCGCCTGCCTGAAGAAGAGAGAGTAGATATTCGTAATATCGAAGGGATGAAAATTTGGAGCCCGGCACTGAGCGAGTATATTCCTTTGCAGCAAGTCACGCTGGGTTACGAAATGCTGTGGGAAGACCCGATCATCGTGCGTAAAGATCGCAAGCGGATGCTGACCATCATGGCTGACCCTGATCTATTGGGTGAAGAAACGGCCGCAACGCTGCAAAAGCGGATTCAAACCCAAATTGAGGCGATTGAACTGCCTCCTGGTTACAGCTTAGAGTGGGGCGGTGAATATGAATCATCAGGCGATGCGCAGGCTTCCTTGTTTACCACTATGCCGCTGGGTTACCTGTTTATGTTCCTCATTACGGTGTTCTTATTTAACTCCGTCAAAGAGCCGCTGATAGTTTGGTGTACGGTGCCATTGGCCATTATCGGTGTGACGACCGGCTTATTGGCACTTAATACTCCGTTTGGCTTCATGGCGCTACTAGGCTTTTTGAGCTTGTCAGGCATGGTACTGAAAAACGGTATTGTGTTACTTGATCAAATTAATATTGAAATTAGCGCCGGCAAAGAGCCTTATACCGCCGTGGTCGAAGCAGCGCTGAGCCGTGTAAGACCAGTATGTATGGCGGCCATTACAACGATCTTAGGCATGGTGCCATTGTTACCGGATATTTTCTTTAAGCCGATGGCAGTGACTATCATGTTTGGTTTAGGTTTTGCTACCGTGCTCACTTTGATTGTCGTGCCAGTGTTATATCGCCTCTTCCATAAAGTAGCGGTTCCAAGCTAAGCTGTGGCGTTGGTAACGGTTTGAGATGATTATGGAAACACAAACTTGTGCATGGGCGCTAAAGGACCCTTTAGAGCAGGCATATCACGATACTGAATGGGGCGTGCCAGTTCATGATGATAAGAAATTGTTTGAGTTCATCACTTTGGAAGGCGCTCAAGCAGGCTTGAGTTGGATTACAATCTTGAAAAAGCGCGAAGGGTATCGACTTGCGTTTGAAGATTATGATCTGGTGAAGTTGAGCCAGCAAAGTGAAGCGCGGATTGAAGAGATCATCGCGCAATTTGATGTGGTTAAACATCGCGGCAAAATCGCATCGGTGTTTGGTAACGCTAAAGCGGCGCTCGAATTGATTGATGAGTATGGCAGCTTATCAAATGCGCTGTGGCAGTTTGTTGAGCACAAGCCTATCGTCAATCACTGGCAGGAGATGTCGCAAGTGCCTGTTTCAACTGATGAATCGAAAGCGATGAGTAAGTTTTTGAAAAAACGCGGCTTTAAATTTGTAGGTGAGACGATCTGTTATGCGTTTATGCAGGCCGTTGGCATGGTTGATGATCACTTGGTGAATTGCCCAATTAAGCGTTAATGTGCTTAGTTACCTTGTTTAGCTACCTTGTTTAGCTATCTTGCTTTGGTGATTTCGTTTAGTTAGCAAGACCGAGTAAAACAGCCCGCTACTTCGCGGGCTGTGTGTTTAGGGCAAGGTTAATGTTGCTACAGTGAGGTGGCTTCTTCGAGGATCACTGCGTTATAACGCGCTAGCCCAGCCTCAAGGTCGGCAATCAAGTCATCGACATCTTCCAGACCAACGTGAACGCGGATCAATGTGCCTGTAAAGTGTGGGTGAGCAACAGTTCGTAAACTGTTAAAACTCTTTGGTTCATTGGCGAGGATTAAGCTTTCAAAACCGCCCCATGAGTAGCCCATACTAAAGTGTTTCATGCCATCTAACAGCGCTGTGGTAGCAACGCTATTGGCGGTTTTCAAGACAAATGAAAACAGACCATTACCACCGGTAAAATCACGTTTGAAATACTCATGCCCCGGGCATGTTTCGAGTGCAGGATGACGAACATGGTCAACCTCGGGGCGAGTTTGCAGCCATTTGGCGACTTTTAAACTGCTTTCGGCATGTTGACGCAGGCGCACGTCAAGGGTGCGAACGCCGCGTAATCCCAGATAAGCATCGTCCGCAGAAACACATTGTCCCATTAAATAACTTTGTTCGCGTAGGTGGTCCCAGCATTTTTCATTGGCAACGGCAGTTCCAAGCATAACGTCTGAATGACCGACGATATATTTTGTTGCGGCTTGGATTGAGATATCGACACCATGCTCAAACGGTGAGAAGTTCACCCCTGCTGCCCAAGTATTATCAAGCATCACAATCATGTTATGTTGGTGCGCAATGGCGGCAAGTGTTGGGACATCTTGTACTTCCATTGTCACCGACCCCGGTGATTCTAAAAAGAGCACCTTAGTATTCGGTTGAATCAGGTTTTCAATTTCAGCGCCAATCGTTGGCTCAAAATAGGTGGTCTCTACACCTAACTTCTTCAAGATTTTTTCACAAAAATCACGAGTGGGTTCATAGCAGGTATCGACCATTAAAACGTGATCGCCAGTCTCAACGAAGGCTAAGATTGAGTTTGAAATGGCCGCTGTGCCACACGGGTAAAGAGCACAACCTGCGCCTCCTTCTATATCCACCATTGCTTCTTGCAATGCAAAGTGGGTATGCGTGCCGCGACGTCCATAAAACAGGGTTTTGTTAGTGCGGTTGATAATAGCGTGTTTTTTTTCCGCCACACTATCAAAGACCACGGTTGAAGCGCGCTGTACTGGTGGGTTAACGACGCCGTTAGTCCATTTTTTATCACGACCAGCGTTGATGTATTTGGTTTGTTTGCCTTCTGACATATTAATTCCTTGTCTCTTAGGGCGTTTATACCCGTCCTAATTGAAGTTGCAGCGCTTTATTGGTTTACATAGGGACTGGCACTCACAAACCTCATCACATAGACCATCTATGCGTAGAGGCTTTGCTCCTTTGTCGCCTAGCGGCATCTCCAAGTAGTTTGGGTTTAGACTTGATGGCTATATATAAAACATGCTGGCATCAACAAAGCAAGCCATGGCTTAGAGAGATTTGCGATAAGATAAAATGACCGAGGGCAAACTCGGTCATTTTTGACTCAATAGATGGGTAGAACGATTAGAGCAGTGGATTAAACAAGTAGAAGGTGCGTTCAAGAAAACGTGAGAATATTGAACGTCCGCGCCATGCCTCTAATGAAACGGTATGGGATTTAGCGATGTATTCATCTTGTAATTGATGCATCTGCCGGGTGAACTCTTGATCGTCGATCGCCAAGGTCACTTCAAAGTTTAACCATAAGCTACGCATATCCATATTTACCGTCCCAACTAAGCAAAATTGCTCATCAATCACAACGGATTTAGTGTGCAATAAGCCACCATAGAACTCGTAAATCTTAACGCCAGCTTGCATCAGCTCACTGTAAAACGCGCGTGAAGCCCACTGCACCATCAATGAGTCGTTCTTATGTGGAATGATAAGTTCAACCTTGATGCCGCGCTGTGCCGTCATTTTTAGTGTCTCAAGCAGGTCGGCACTTGGCACAAAATAAGGAGTAGTGATGCGCACTGACTTATTCGCCTGATTGATCGCCAGAGTCAAAACTTGGTAGATAAGGTACTCAGGCATACCCGGACCGGATGGCACAACTTGCACAGGATGCTGAGGGCTATTTGGTTCAAGACTGCATTCAGGTAGGGTTGGGAAGGCACGCTCGCCAGTCTCAACTTCCCAGTCCCAGCAGTGAATTGCCGACAGGACGTTTACCGTGGGACCGGTGACGCGCACCATGATATCAATCCACTGCCCAACACCGGAGTCTTGTTTGAAGTAGGCAGGATCGACCATATTCATTGAACCGGTATAAGCCACTTTTTCATCAATGACGATGATTTTTCGATGCTGACGCAAATCCAGTCTGCGGAGGAAGATCCGCCATGGTTTGACTTCGAGCGCCTGTACGACCGTTATCCCAGCCTGCTTCATTTTTGCAACCCAAGGGCTGCGGAAAAAACGCGGGCTGCCTGCAGAATCAAGCAGAAGTTTGATTTTTACGCCGCGAGCGGCAGCAAGAATCAGCGCGTTAGCGACTTCGTCAGCCATCCCTCCCGGGTGCCAAATATAGAAAACCATGCGAATGCTGTGCTGAGCCTGATTAATATCATCGATGACTGAGCGCATAATAGTTTCAGGGGAGTTTTGCAAAGAGAGCTCATTGCCACTTAGTGCAGGTAAGCCGAGGCGATTGTTACACAGTTCATCGATGCGATAGATGTGGCGACCAAAGTTCTCTGGCGAGTGGGCATGACAATCACTCAATTTAGAGAACCAATCGACAAAAGGAGCCAGCATTTCTTTGGCTCGGTCTGCACGTTTACGTCCAAGATTGAGCTCGCCAAACAAGAAATAGCAGGCTACGCCGACAATTGGAATGATGTAAATCACCATCAGCCAAGCCAGCGATACGCTGACGGCTCGGCGTTTTAACACGACGCGTAATGTTACGCCAGCGACCAAAATCCAATACAGCACAATGCTGGCTAATGTAACGAAATGGTAAAACTTTTCCATCAATGATCCTAATCAGAACAACTAGTTAAATACTAAGCCGAATTGAGAGTAGTTAACAACTCATCATAGTGAAAAAAGCGCAAACAAACGTTGCTAACCTTTTTTGCTTGAATTGAATGTGTGCTGAGAGAAATGTAGATAAATTGCGACGAGAAATTGAAATATTCGTGCATGCTGATGCTGTTGATTTGTTATAAAATGTTTAGATTGAGTAAAAAAGCAGCGATTAAGATGTAAAAATGCGCTATATGATGGAAATATAGTCTGACGCGCTTCCAATTTTAATTGCAAACTGATTTACTTTCCATGCACAGAGCGTCACACAAACTTTTCTGCAGTGTAAACATTTGGCTACACATGCAACTTTTAAGACGCCGACATTAAGCAAACACAACAATAAAATGAATGGTGATAATGTGGCTACAACTACTAGCACTAAACCCCGCGATAGCTGGGGGTCTAAACTAGGCTTCGTTATGGCCGCTGCAGGTTCTGCAGTCGGTCTTGGTAATATTTGGAAGTTTCCATACACCGCTGGGGAGAGTGGTGGTGGTGCTTTCGTATTGATCTATCTTCTTTTCGTTATCTTTATCGGCTTTAGCGTAATGCTCACCGAGTTTGCCATTGGTCGTAAGACAGGTGTATCAGCCGTTGGTGCATTTAAGTCGACTGATCGTCGCTGGACATTTGTCGGTGTAATCGGCGTGTTGAGTGGTCTACTTATCATGGGTTTCTACCCAGTAGTAGGTGGCTGGGCAATTGCTTACATTTACAAGATTGCCACGGGGCTTCTTAGCACTCCAGAAGCCATTGGGGATAGCTTTGGCGGCTTTATCTCTGATCCAGTTCAGCCACTGATGTGGATGGGGCTATATCTCATTCTTAACATCTTCGTCGTTATTCGCGGCGTATCAGGTGGTATCGAGAAAGCAGGCAAAATCTTAATGCCTTTGCTATTTATGATCCTGATCCTAGTCGCGGTTAAAGGCTTAAGCCTACCTGGTGCGATGGCAGGTCTTGAGTTCCTATTTAAACCAGACTTTTCAAAAGTAGATAGCAGTGTAGTTTTGGCTGCTCTAGGGCAAGCGTTCTTCTCATTGAGCCTAGGTATGGGCTGTATGATCACTTACGGTAGTTACCTACGCAAGAAAGAGAACTTGGTGCAAACCACGGCGATGGTAACGGCAATGGATACGGGTGTGGCATTGCTAGCCGGTATCGCGATGTTCCCAGCGATGTTCGCATTCAGCATGGAACCAGCAGCGGGTCCTGGGCTGGTGTTCGTAGTTGTTCCACAACTGTTTGCTGAAATGGGTGGTGTGATTGGTCTACTACTAGCGCTACTGTTCTTTATTGGCTTGAGTGTTGCGGCGCTAACATCATCGGTTTCTCTATTGGAAGTGGTGGTTTCTTACCTTATTGATGAAAAGGGTATGAAGCGTCCAACAGCAGTATTAAGTGCCAGTGCGGTAATGGCAACTCTTTGTGTGTTTGCATCGCTATCGCTAGGTGGCACCGGTCCGAAACTGTTCGATACAGGTGCGTTTGATATCTTCGACCTACTTACTGATAAGATCTTCCTAGCGGTGGGTGGTATGTTCGTATGTATCTTCGCTGGCTGGCGTCTAAACCGCGATGAACTAGAAAAAGAAATCACTAATGATGGTGAAGTGAAATTCCCACTGTTCGGTGTATGGTACAACCTAGTGAAATACGTGATCCCATTTGCTGTTGCTATTGTTGCTTTCGCAGGTGTTAAAGCCGGTTTTGACAGTGGCAAAGGCGAGATCATGGTACTTGGTTTAGCAATCATTGGTGTTGCCGCGTTGCTATCGAAAAAACTATAGCCGTTAATTGCCGATTAACTATCTAATAGCTAAGCCCATCGGAGCGATCCGGTGGGCTTTTTTATCGTCTAAATGACGAGGACTCTGTCAGCACAAGAAGATAGCGCGATCAGTTGGGATGAATATCCAGTGAGTTTCGATAATCTTGCAACTGTGTAACGTCTACAGGGCGAGGTTTGCGACTATCGCTGAGTAACAAGTTAGCTTGCTTTAAGTTATTACAGTAACGGATCACCGTTGAGGTATCAGTACCACTGAATTCGCCAATTTCACGATAAGTCCAAGGATAATTGGGGTAGTGGCTGAACAGATGGATTAAGGCATCAAGGATGCGTTTCTTAGAGCTAAAGGCGCTGTATTGCAATAGCCGCTTTTCCGCTTCTCCCAACTCTTTACACACTTCCTGCATTAGCGTTAGCGCTAATTCTGGCGCGTTGCGCTCTAGCTCTTGCATGCTATCGATGCGGATTTTCACTACTTCACTCTCTAGCATCGCACGTGATGTTGCGGGGTATTTTTGTTGAGTAAACAAAGACCGATAGCCGAAAAAAGAGCCGGTACCATAAATCCTCAACAAACTCTCCTTACCGATTTCTGATACTTGATAAAGACCTATCTGACCACTTTTTACATAGTAAAAGCCGCTGGCTGGTGTGCCATTACGATAAATACTGTCGCGTTTATGTACTTGAAAGCTTTGCAGGGCAGTTAATGATCCTAGAGCGAATTGACGTTCCATTTTCAATCACGAGTCAAAAAAGATGCGCTGAGATTACAACAAGATATTCGGTAAAAATATGATCGCTGCTATAAATTTAATGTCCACTCAGTGAATACAGTAGTGCCGTGTTTCCCATCTTGGTTCGGGAAAAGGTCTAACGGTTGAAGAGGTTTATTTGAATGGAATTATCGGTCTTGTTTACTGAGTTATTCGCAACTGAGGCATTGGGTCTTAAAGTGTTGGCTGGGTTAATTTATAGCTTATGCGTCGGTCTTACGGGAGTGGGCGGTGGTGTTTTACTTATACCACTACTGCAAGTGTTGTTTGATATGCATACCGTGCTTGCTGTAGGGACTGCCAGTGTCATTTCGGCGTTGGTAAAAATCTCTGCTTCTTTTGGGCATATCAAAGCGCGGAATCTCTCGTTACCCGCAACAGGTTATTTGTTGATTGGCGCAGTGCCGCTGGTGGTTCTTGCCACGCAGTTAGTGGTCTATTGTCATCAACAGCCGAGTTTACAACCGAAGTTGGAAAATTTTGTTGATGGATTAATTGTTATGGTGATGATCGCTGCACTTATTTCCGTCCTGCTAAAAATGGTTAAGCAGAATAAAAAGCAGCTAGCAGTGCATCGTTTTTCGAGTAAGAAGGCTGTTGGCGCGGGGATGTTATGCGGAGCCTCCCTTGGTATTACCGGGGTTGGCGGTGGCGTACTCTTATTGCCGCTACTTAACTCGCTGCTCAACATAGAGATAAAAAAGGCTGTTGGGACCTCGGTCGTGTTGTCGCTGCTCCTATCTGGCATAACGGCTTTTGGTTACGCACAAGGCGGACAGGTTGATATGGGGGCGGCGGCTCTATTTACCTTTGCATCGCTACTTGGTGCGCCGCTTGCTTCGCGTTTACTGGCTAAAATGTCGGATTCAAGCGTGTATCGATTAACGTTAACCATCATTGCTGTGAGTTTGTCTCTCACCTTACTTAACTGATGCCATTCTATCGACTGGATCACATAAAAGTATTTTAACCGTCGCGGCGCTAACGAAACTTGAGTGCGTCAAATGCCCGAAACTAAAGGGTATAAGTGGGTTGAAAAAGTCACTATCACATTTTGTTATACTCGCTGCTTTAATAAGCATTTGTTATTGTTTTATTGATTGTAAATAATAAGTCCAAGTTCAAAGAGGCAATATTTGAAATGGATAACTTATTATTATTTGGCATTACTTTCTTTGCGGCAACTCTTCAGGCTGCTACCGGGTTTGGATTTGGAATAATAGCGGTAACTGCATTTTTAATTATTTTTCAATCAACATCGGCAGTTCAGATTGTAATTATTATTACTTTTGCAATGTCAATTGCACACTTTTTCAAAATTCGCTCTAACGTTCCTATGGATTTAGTAAAACGTTTAATGATGGGATGCGTTATAGGTTATCCGCTAGGTAGTCTTTTGTTTTATGTAGCAGATATTACCATGTTGAAAATAGCGGTAGCGGTTTTGATTCTGGTTATGACAGCGCAAAATGGCTATGAACGTTATCGAGCTCGAAGCGCTGCAAATCAACGCTTCCTACCAATGAACAAACGATACTGCGCCAGCGTAGGTACAGTATCGGGCGCAATGGCGAGTGCTATGGCAATGCCGGGACCGGTTGTAGTTGGTTATCTCACGCAATGTGAACTAGAAAAAAATGTGATTCGAGCAGCGACGATTACCACATCGACAGTCTCTTACGCAGTCGCGCTGGTTCTACAAATGTATTTATTTGGGGTTGATGAACAAACTTGGGAATATTCTTTAATGTTACTTCCTGCAACTTTTGCTGGTCTATTTTTTGGAGAATATATTTCTAAGTTTATTAACCCTGATTTATTTAAAAATATCACCCTAGTGGTACTGCTTATAAGTGGTGTGAATATTCTGATAACCCTATAAGTAACAAATCTTACTCATAATTACTCTACGTATTACGGAAATAAAAAATATGCTTACTAAAAACTATACCAAGGCTAAATTGGCACACCTTCCTACACCTTTAGAATTGATGCCAAATTTAACAAAGAAATTTAAAGGTCCAAACATTTATATTAAACGTGATGATGCAACGGGTCTGGCTTTCGGCGGTAATAAAGTTCGCCAACTTGAATACTATGTTGGTCGTGCCATGGACTTAAATGCTGATGCACTTTTAACTACCGGCGCAGTTCAGTCTAACCACGTACGCCAAACTGTAGCGGCAGCACGCAAAATGGGTTGGCACGTAGAAGTTCAGTTAGAACATCGTGTTGATACACACTCAAAAGAGTACCAAGAGAGTGGTAACCCTTACCTAAACCGCCTAATGGGTGCCAAGATCCATACCTATGATGTGGGTGAAGATGAAGATGGTGCGGACAAAGCAATGTACAACCGCGCTGCTGAGCTAAAAGAAGAAGGCTACAACCCGTTCGTCATTCCACTAAGTGCGACTGACCAGGTGCCATGGGGTTCATTGGGTTATGTTGAATGTCTAGAAGAGCTATACCTGCAATCTCAAGCTCGCGGCTTAAAAATTGACGCTATCGTACTTGGCTCTGGTTCTGCCAACACTCACGCAGGTGTAATGGCTGGTGTTGTAGCGCTAGGTTTAGACATCCCGGTGTATGGTTTCTGCGTACGTCGTAACCAAGAAGCACAAACCGATCGTGTTGAAGTGAAAACACGCAAAGTGTTGAAGATGTTGGATATCGACGAAGAAGCACTAAAACCTGGCATGGTTAAATGTTTTGATTGGGTGTTAGCTCCAGGTTACGGCGTGCCAAGTGAGAAGGTAGTAGAAGCGATCCATACCACAGCTTTTGAAGAAGGTATCTTGCTAGACCCGACATACACTGGTAAAGCAATGTGCGGTTTGTTCGGCATGATTGAAGAAGGCAAGTTTAAAGATACGGATAACGTTGTGTTCATCCACACTGGCGGTACCCCATCTCTATTTGGTTACCCAGAATTAATCGAAGGCAAGTAATTGAACTGTTAGCTTTTTAAGGGAGTTCCTTATCGGAATTCCCTTTGATTAAAGGATTAAAGTATGTCTGAACAAATTCAACAACCCAAACTCGAGTTTTACGTCGGTAAAATTGGGGGGATTATCCCTTTATTCTTAATGATTAGTATGATGCTTCTTTTAACTGCCTATGGTATGGGTGGTCCAAAAGGCGCATGGGCTCCGGGCTTTTTTGCCATTCTAGTCGGTTTAGTGCTGGTTAAGAATAAAGGTGATTACTGTCGTTCAATTTTGGACGGTATCGCGAACAAAACAGGCGTGGTAGTGATTACCGCATGGATTTTTGCCGCAGTACTTGGCGCGTTAATGAAAGCTGGTGGTCTGGTTGACGGTATTTTGTGGTTCGGTCTGTCAACAGGCATTGAAGGTAGTGCTTTCTTAGTCATCGTTTTTGCTTCCAATGCACTTTTTGCATCAGGTACGGGTTCATCAAATGGTGCAAACTTAGCGCTTGCCCCGATTCTTTTCCCAGCGGCTGTCGCCTTAGGTGCTGACCCAGTTTGGGCTGCTCTTGCTCTTCTATCGGGTGCTGTTTTTGGTGACAACGTTGCGCCAATCTCTGATGTAACTATCGTTGGTTGTACAACGCAGGGCGCAGACTTGGGTCAAACAGTAAAAGAGCGTTTCCCACTTGCGATTACCGCAGGGACTATGGCTCTGATTGCGTTAGTTACATTTGGTGGTAGTGGTGAAAGCATTCAAGCGGCAAATCAAGTCGATGTTAGTACTCTGTCTCCTGTAAACCTATTTATGTTGTTAGCCGTTGCTGCGGTGGTGATCACTGCGCTGAAAGGGCGTCACCTAATTGAAGCGTTAAGCTACGGTATCATTACTGCGATGGTGGTTGGTTTAGCACTTGGACAGTTTGCGGTATCGGATCTATTCCACATCCCTTCAGTTCGCGGTGAGAGTAACGGTATTATTGAAAACGCAATGGCAGGTGTTACAGGTGCAGTAATGTTTGTTCTGGTTCTGCTTGGCATTATCCGTATCTTTATGGATTCTGGCTTGATGGATACCATCCTGCAGATGATTTCACGCAACCTAGGTAACAGCCGTATTAAGAGTGAGTTGACGATTTTCTTCTCGACCGCTGCTTCTTCACTGCTGGTTAGCTCTAACGCGCCGTCACAGCTTTTGGTTGGTCCTACAATCGTTAGACCAATTGGTGAAGCTCAGGATATTTCACCAGAGCGTCGCAGTAACCTAATGTCAGCAGCGGTATGTTCAATCTTCTACATGATGCCTTGGTGTCTTGCGGTAATGGTTTGGTACTCAGCAATCGAAACGGCAGCGATTACTTCGAACATCCCAGTTCCTTCAGCAGCAATTAGCTTTATTGCTCCTTACCCTTGGGCGTTGTTTATCGTATTCATGTTCTCAATCTTCACCGGTTGGAAACGCGGTACGACAAAAGACAAGCAACCTGTTGAAAAAGTTGCACAACCAACAGCGGCAGCGTAATCAAAGCTTAATTTCGCTAGGTTTGGCTAGAATAGACAGTCAGTTGGATTAAGCTTACTTCACGGGTCATATTCGACGCTTGTTTCTACTGGCAATTAAAGGTCACCATCTCCAATGGTGACCTTTTTACGTTCCGCAAGCGTATTCGTCCTGCTAGATGTTGTTTAAACGATCGATTTACTAAGAAGACTTGTTAAAAATGCATTGTTTTCGTTCGATTTTAAATGATGGATTAGTGATCTGTCGACGACTCTAAATGTGAATAATAAAGAGTGCCTTAGAGTTAAAACATGAGGGATTAAATATACTAACGTCACCAATTTATACCCAGTAGAGGTGCGGTATTTCTAGTAATAAACTCATCAAGGTTCGCCAGATTGAAGCGTTCAAATACTTTATGATCACCGGCTCAGTAACCGGTGCTGCCGAGCTGTTACACATTACCCAACCCGCGACGAGCAGGTTGTTAGTGGATTTGGAATCGCAGTTAGGCTTTAGTCTATTTAATCGCTCGCGTAATAAAATGAGCCCGACCCCTGAGGCACATTTGTTTTTTAATGAAGTGCAGAACGTATTTATCGGCTTAGATTCCTTGATGAAAAGTGCCGATTCAATTGCGAGAAACAATACCGGTCGCTTGCGAATTGGCTTTCTGCATGTGGTGGAAGACTTCATCACCGATGTTGTAATTGAGTTTCTTAACGAACATCCGAACGTCTGTTTAGAGCTTGAACCAGGAGGTCGAGCTGATTTAGAAGAGATGGTGAAGTCGAGTAAGCTAGATTTGGCGATTACTGCTGAACCCACTTTTGATGATCCAAGCCTGTCTATTAATACCATTGGTATCCATCAAGCCTATGTTGCCATGCATGTTTCAAACCCGCTGGCGAATCGAGCCTCACTGACAGCAAAAGAGTTGGCAGACGAAAAATTTATAGTTCTCGGTTATGGCAGCCCATTTCGAACCAAAGTAGAGCTGGTATTTGAGAAACAGCAAATCAACCGTAACATTGTGTTAGAAGCTCGCTCACAACGACATATCTATAATCTTGTTCGTCAAGGCGTTGGCACGGCAATTCTTGATGAGTTAGTGCACGTAGACCCAAGCCAAGTTGTACTGATCCCATTTGAACCTCAAGTCACATGGACATATGCCATTATTACCCTCAAAGCCAAACCAGACTCAGGGCTTAGCGCCACCTTTACCAAAATTATTGAAGAAAGGTTTTAGACTAGTGACGAAAGGGGAAAGCCTTTAGAGGTATAACCTTTCGGTGCTGAGTAATAAAACGACAGATTATGGATTTGATTATTAATTAACCTTACTATTTGTGTGATAAATATCTCATTACAGAATATATGGTTATAAAACTGCCAAAATTACGTAACAAAACAATGATTAATGATTGTATCTGATGCGCTACTGATAGAATAATTACCTTTTACCGAACGAACGCCGTTCGTTTGGCTTGTAACGATATAAACATTGGAAGGTGAATCGTGGCACTGTCTGTCAGGAAAAAATTGTATTTAGGCTTTGGCGCTATTTTAGCCATCTTACTATTAATGGTAAGTATTATCTGGACAGAAGTCTTAACATCGCATGATGTTGCAGAAGAAATTAGAACCGATGATTTCCCAGAAGTGATCAACTACCTAATCTTGGTGGATGAAGCAGGGGATGTTTATCGTGATGCGGTGGGCGCGGTCTCTGGCGGCGCAGGCTCACTTAATGATTACTACCAGAACAAAGATGAATTTTTCACCGTTCTGAATGAGTTAAAGCGCTTAGAGGAAAGCAGTCAAGGTGACTACCAACGCCTACTAAAAATCGAAAGCTACATTGAGCAATTTATTCAAAAGTACGAAAGCAATATCGTGCCGCTACTCAAGACAGATTACGCATTTGAAGTTACGGTACGCGAGCTCCGCTCTTACTACGACCAGTATTTGATCCCAATTGAAAACTTACTTGATGAAGTAGCTACAGGTGAAATACGCGAATCAGGAGAGTCTTTGCAAGGATTAAGTGACTCTTTTGGTAAAATTGAAACCACCATTTTAGTGATGTCGGTAATTGCCATCGCCTTTACTTGCGGTGTGGCTTACTGGCTTTCCAGCTCAATTACGACACGTTTAACCCATCTAGATACCGTTGCGCAGCGCATTGCTGAAGGCGATTTAACGGCAAATGAGATCAATGATAAATCTGGCGATGAATTGGCAAGCTTAGCGCAGTCGATCAATCGTATGCAGGGCTCTTTGTTGACGCTTATCGGTTCCATTAACACTGTAACGGGTGAAGTGAAATCGGTGACGTCAGAGCTTATGAGCGTTAGCCAAAACATGGTCAAAGGCGCATCGGATCAAGCAGATAAAGCACAATTGATTGCTACTGCTTCTGAAGAGTTAAGCCAAACCATCGCTGAAGTGGCGCATCAAAGTAGCACCACATTTGAACAAGCTCGCAGTTCTGAAGGGGCGGCTCGCTCTGGTCGTGAAGTGATCGTTGAAATGGTTAGCAGCATCGAGCAGGTCAGCACGCAGATGGCAGAAATGTCATCGCAAATGAGTGCACTGGGTTCGCATGGCGAAAAAATTGGCTCTGTTATTAAGGTGATTGAAGATATCGCGGAGCAAACTAACCTATTAGCGCTTAACGCGGCAATTGAGGCGGCGCGCGCTGGTGAGTTTGGCCGTGGCTTTGCAGTTGTTGCCGATGAAGTTCGCGCACTGGCTGAACGTACCACCAACGCGACCAAAGAAGTGGCTGGTATTATTCAAGCGATTCAGCTTGGCACCCAAGAAGCTGTCACCTTTACTGAAGACAACCGTCGTTTGGTGGAAATTGGCGTTAGCCAGAGTACAGGTGCGGTAAGTGCACTTGAGGAAATTGTTGCCGGGGCGTCACATGTTCAGAGCATGATTAACTCGATTGCAACGGCTGCTGAAGAGCAAACGGCAGTAACGCGCGAAATTACTTCAGATATTACGATGATCAGTGACATTTCTTCTCAATCGCTGCAGCTTGCAAGCGATAGCTCGACGGATATTCAGCGTCTCAACGACAAGGTCACCGAACTGGAACAGTTAATGGCGAAATTCCGCCTCGCTTAACGGTTTAGACACTGAAGATTTAAGTATATACTCACGGCTCCTCAACGGAGCCGTTTTTCATGTTTGATATCTTATATACGCACAACGATTTTCTTATCATCAATAAACACCCGGGCGTCTCGGTCCATAAGGACGACGGTGACACTATGCTGTTGGCAGAAGTGGCAAAAGCTAGTGGCGATAGTCAGCTTTATCTTGTCCACCGTTTAGATAAGATGACTTCAGGGATCTTGTTGCTTGCTCGTAACTCACAAGCAGCCAGTGAGCTTTCTCAAGCTTTTGCTAAGCGATTGGTTGAAAAGTTCTATCTTGCGATTGGTACTAAGAAGCCGAAAAAGAAACAAGGCTTGGTCAGTGGGGATATGGAACGCTCGCGTCGCTCGGCGTGGAAGTTAATCAATAGCCACCACAATCCAGCGATTACACAGTTTTTTTCTGCCAGTGCAAAACCCGGTGAGCGACTTTTCTTATGTAAACCGCATACAGGTAAAACTCACCAAATTCGCGTTGCTTTGAAATCGATAGGGTCGGCGATTGTTGGTGACCCAATTTACAACTCAGCAAGTCAAGCTGATCGAGGTTACTTACACGCGTTTGCATTGGCGTTTCCGTATCAAGAACAAACCCACCAATTTCTTTGCGATCCAAGAGACCACTTAGCTCTTGGTGAAAAGTGGCAAGAAACCGAAATTCAACAAGGCATCGAAGCTTGGTTGCAACCTTGGCAACTGGCTTGGCCTAACATTAAAAAGTAGCAACAGTAATGCAAGTAGAACAGATCCCAGTATTTCTAAACCATGTTGAGCAGCAGCTACAGACTGTGCCTAATGAAGTGCGTCGTCTATTCCATGGTCGTGGTCAGTGTTGGCAAGGGTTAGAGCAACTGACATGCGATTGGCTGCAAGGGCAGCTTATCGTGAACCTGTTTAAAGCGGTTGATGAGCCATTTATCGAACAGCTGAAACAAGGTCTATTGTTATTATCCCAATCTCAAGTGTGGCACGATCGCCAAGGTCGAGTCATTCTGTTGCAGCATCGCTATGCTGATGGTGCGCCATCAGAAGTTCTTTTGGGTGAGTTAGACTCAAGACCTGTTGTCGAAGAGCTGGGCTTAAAATACCAACTGGATATCGGGCGCAATCAAAACTTCGGTCTTTTCCTTGATATGCGTCTTGGTCGAGAGTGGACACGTGACCACGCCAAGCATGCCAATGTATTAAACTTGTTTGCTTATACATGTGGTTTTTCGCTTGCTGCTATTGCTGGTGGTGCAGACCAAGTGGTTAACGTTGATATGGCGAAAGCGTCGTTAAGCAAGGGGCGTGAAAACCATAAACTCAATGGTCATAACTTGAATCAAGTGAAGTTTATGGGGCATGACATTTTTAAATCATGGGGCAAGATCAAAAAATCAGGACCTTATGATTTGATCATTATCGATCCGCCATCATTTCAAAAAGGCAGTTTTGCCCTGACCAAAGATTACGCCAAAATTTTACGTCGCTTACCAGACTTGCTGAGTGACAATGGTCAGGTGCTAGCATGCGTTAACTCTCCAGCCGTTGATTGCAATTTCCTCATTGATGGTATGGCAGAAGCGGCGCCAGAATTGCAATTTGTTGAGCGACTGGCAAACCCTGATGAGTTTGCCGATATTGATGAGCAAGCTGCGCTAAAGTGCTTGGTTTTTAAGAAATAAATCTAGGCATCAATACAACAAAAAGCCCCGAAAGGGGCTTTTTTGCTATGGTGAGTCAGCATGTTGCGGCTCGCTACTTAAAGTTTTGTAACCCGCCCAAATTCTGGTGCTGGTGGTAAACCAACAAGCGGTACCGTAGATATAGGCGATGACGGCGAAGTGCTGGGGAAGCAGACAGAACAAGACAAAACAGGCAATGGTTTCTGTCCCTTCGGTTAAGCCACTCATATAGTAGAGCGACTTGTTACGATAAACGGGGTTTTCAATGCCGCGTTTTCCCGCCATGACCGCAAAGGCAAGAAAACTTGAACCCGTGCCGATAAATGCAAATATCAAAAATGCACCTGCGACCGCGTTTTGCTCAGGATTAGCGATGACAAAGCCAAAAGGAATTAGCGAGTAAAACAGAAAATCTAAGCTGATATCGAGAAACCCCCCTGCGTCTGTTATGCCGTGAATCCGAGCTAACGCACCATCAAGTCCATCACACACTCGATTGATGACAATAAATAAAAGCGCCCAGTTGTATGCTTCTAGTGCTAATGCAGGTAAGGCAAGGCAGCCTATGATAAAACCAAAAACCGTGGTTTGGTTGGCGGTAATGCCTTTACGACTTAATAGCTCCGCAGTTTGTGTAAGCGGGGCACGGATCAGCTTGATAGTGAATTTATCTAGCATGGTGATTCTCTAAATGGTCGTTCTGTTGTGAGGTAGTTTGCCATGGCCAGTTAAGCAATGCTGCGCCAACAGGCACATCATCAATGTCGTGAGTAACCAACAGGGTTGGCACATTAGCTTGTTTAAGTTGTTCAAATACCCAATCTCTAAACTGCCCTCGCAGCGCTTTATCTAATTTACTGAATGGCTCATCGAGTAGGGCGGCTTGAGGTTCAGCAAGCAGCATGCGCAGAAGGCTAACACGCGCCCTTTGTCCGCCAGATATTTGTTCTGGGTAGGACTCAGCCAGATCAACTAAGTTGACCTGCTGTAAACACGCCAACGCTCTTGCTTTGCGCTCGGCTTTTGCAACGTGATTGGGCAGGGCGAAGGCTAAGTTTTGCCAGACATTTAAGTGTGGGAATAGCAGGTCATCTTGAAACAATACGCCTATTTGGCGTTGATGAGGCTGAAGTTTATCAATGCTTTGCTGTGACAGATGGATACTGCCTGAATAAGAAAACTCGTTATTGAGATGCCCTGCAATTGTGTTAAGCAAAGTTGATTTACCGCAACCGCTAGGTCCCATGACCGCAAGAACCTCACCCGGTTTGATGGTTAGGTTTAGTGGCTCAAAGAGAGGCGCTTGGTTTTGTTTATAAACCGTGAGGTTTCTTAATAAAAGCGTCATGCAGAGATGACTCCTTAACTACAGGTAGAGATCGTCGCGTGGTTAGGCGGCTAATAAGTAGTGCCGCAGAGAAGAACACGAGTGGTAAAAAGGCTTGCCAAAGTGCATATATTGCGGTGACTCGGCGATCAAAGCCGCTGGAAAGTGCCACGGCTTCGGTGGTGATGGTGGCGAGACGACCACCACCTAACATCAATGTTGGAAGGTATTGTGCAAGGCTGACGCTCGCGCCTACCGCCCAGGCATAAAGAATCGCGGGTAACAGTAGGCGTACTTTTATCCGGACAAACACGTGCAATGGTGACTTACCAAGGCTTAAAGCGGCTTGGGTGTAATGGTTGTCATAGCTTTTCCATGGTCCATCAAGCGCGAGATAAACAAATGGGAAGGCAAAAAAGATATGAGCCCACGTTACCCAGAGCGAGAAATGACTGGCGGAGATGTACAGCGCCATGACTTGGATGCCAAATAGCATGGAGAGCTGAGGAATCAACATTGGCAGCGCAATGGCGTAATCAGGTAAGTGCCAACGCTGCTTGAGTTTAAATTCATGCGCGATCAAGCCAAGCATGAGTGTGATAGTGGCAACAATCACGGCTAACATAATACTGTTTGACAGCGTAGGCAGCATATTTTGCCACTCAAATTGCCAGAAGCGGAGACTAAACTGACTTGGAAAGAGGTCTGGAAAGCGCCAACGCTGGGCAAATGTCCACACCGTAAGAAGAGGGATAATCGCACTGCCAAGTAGAAGGGCGCTCGACAATATCGTTATACCCGGAAGGGCAAAGCCAAAACGACCTGAGTATTGCCATTGATTACACCACTTAACCACAACTTTTTCCGCCAATACGACAAACAGCATCATAAGGCTGGCTAAGCCAAACAACAGCACGGCTCCGGCTGAAGCGCGCGGCAGCAAGTTTAAATCGGGATCGTTAAACCATTGCCAAACCAAGACGGCAAAGGTTGGGGGATTGGTTGGTCCGAGTATAAGCGCGACATCAACCACGGAAATACCGTAAGTGATCACCGCAAATAGGGCAAAACGCATTTTGCTTAGCCATTGCGGCATGACAATTTTTAGCCACATTTGCGTCGGTGAATAGCCCAGCATAGTGGCAACCTTAAAGGTCTGATCTAATTTGAGTTGCTGGATGACGGGAATGCTCATCAGCAGCAGAAACGGCAGCTCTTTGAACGCGAGGGCGAGTGTCAAACCTAACGCGAGCGGGTCATTAACCAGTAGCGCTTGAGCGCTGGTATCACTTTGCCAACCGAGAGCTTCAAAAGCTAATCGAGCGATATAGCCTGTTGGGGCAAACAAAAAGGCAAAGCCAATTGCAAATGCAACGTGCGGGAGCGCCAAGAGTGGTGCGAGCATGCTTTCGACTCGGGACCAGTATCGGCTCAGCCATAGACGTTGAAGGATGGCAAAGCAGAACACCATCGCAATAAAGGTACTCAGCAATGCACTTAGCAGTGAGGTTGCAATCGACTGTTCAAGCCCACTCCACTGCAACATCTGTTGGTAGCCATGTAGCGAAAACTCTGTCATATCGAGCGGCGGTATAAAGCCGAGTGATGACACCACGACCCCGGCTAAGCCGGGGACCAGAGGTAAACAACAAACGATAATTAATAATAAATAACTAATGTTTAGCATCAAATACTCAAGACAGATGGTTTATCGCACAACTTAGTTGCCATATCTTTGTAGCCACTCTTTTTCCAAGGCAACTTGCCAACTCGGGTGAGGTTCAGCAATTGATTTAAACAACTTAGTGTTTTTCGCTGTGCCGTTTAGGTATTGGTTTTCCAAGACAGAAGGGTCTCCCCAGATATCTAAGTCACCTTTACGTGATTGAGCTTCAGGGCTTAGCAAGAAGTTAATCACCACTTGAGCGCCTTCTGAGGCGTTGGCATTCCATGGGATAGCAAGAAAATGGATATTAGACAAAGCTCCCGCTTCCATCGCATAAGCCGCTGTGGTTGGCGCTAAAGTCCCCATCGCTTGAGCTGAAAAAACGGCGTTAGGGTTAAATGTTACCGCCAGATCAAGCTGTCCATCATCCAGTAACTGGGTCATTTCAGATGAACTAGCTGGAAACTGCTTGCCTTGGCGCCATGCAACAGGATGGAATTTATCCAAATATTGCCAAAGCGGTTCAGTCACTAGCGCGAAATCTGCCTGAGCCACAGGTAGACCTAAGCTAGGATCATTGTTGCTTAGCTCAATGAGCAAGGCTTTTAGAAAGCTTGTGCCGTGAAACTGTGGTGGGCGAGGGTAGCTGACTCGATTTGGATAAGCTTGTGCGTAGCTAAGTAACTCTGCGAAAGATTGTGGTGGGTTATTGACGCGAGCCGTATCATGAATAAATACCAATTGTCCGACCCCCCATGGTGCCTCAAGACCTAAAGTTGGCTCAGCAAAGTCACTATCAACGGGTAGAGACTTATCAACAAATTGCCAACTCGGTAGTTTTTCAACGAATGGTCCGTAGAGTAGGTTATTACTTTTCATGGATTTAAAGTTTTCACCGTTAATCCAAACCATATCTACGCTGCCGCCACTGTTTTTACCTGCCGCTTTTTCAGCAATCAAGCGGGCGGTTGTTTCAGCAATATCGGTGACTTTGACATGTTGTAGGTTAATGTCGTATTTCGCTTCCATCTCGCTGGCGACCCAGCGGAGGTAGTTATTGATCTCTTGGCTTCCGCCCCATGCATGAAAGTAGACAGTCTGACCTTTCGCTTTGTCAGTTACGGTTTGCCAATTGTCACCAGCCGCGATGGCATAGGTGGACAACAAAGCACAGAGGAGAGTAAACAGCCTTGTCATAATGATTCCTATTGAAATTAAAAGGATGAACTACAATGCTAGACCGAGTCTAAGCATGATTTCATTCATTATGACTTAAAAAAACTGAAATTTATTAGATATTTGTGTTTATTGTTACTTAGTTGTATTGAAAGTGTGCGGCGTATAAAAAAGAGCAGCTTAGTGCTGCTCTTTATTCAATTCGATGTGGAATTAGTTTTTCCAATCATTCAGTTTGAATTCTAAAGTGTGCGCGTCGTTTTTCAAAACAAGGCTATCTTTAGTTAGAGTCATGTCGCTCCAATCAGACAGTGTTTTTGAGAAAGCGTTTTCAATGTTCATCGCTTCACCCATACACATCTTCATGGTCATGCCCATTTTTTCGATGCGGAACTGGTTATCTTTAAGTTCAGCTTGACCAAAAAATGTATTACAACCCGCGTTACCGCTAGCTGTCATTTTCTCGCCGACTTCTAGATTAGGAGCTTGTTCGCCTTCAGCCACAGTAATTGCTTTACCGTCGATTTGAACCAATTCCCAGTTATGGTGTTGTAGATCAGCTTGAGTAATAGTTTTCACGTTGTCACCATTAGATGCGCAAGCAGTCATAAGAACAGGAAGAGAAACCGCCGCAAGTAACGTTTTTAAACTAAGCTTCATAGTATTAAACTCCAAAAAACAATAAGGTATACACTTGTACCCCACGATGAACTTTCATCGTCACTTATTATAGGCAACAAGTTGGTATTTGTGTCAGTATTTAGTCATAGTTTATTGATTTCTTTTTAAAACCACGGAGGGAAAATGGAGCAGCTAGAGTTTTTTACTGTCCCCAGTCCTTGTGTGGGAGTATGCAGTGTTGATGATAAGGGTTACTGTCAAGGCTGTATGCGCAAACGTGAAGAGCGTTTTAATTGGTTATCTATGTCTTCTGCACAGCAGTTGCATGTGTTGAAGCTCTGTCGTCAGCGTTATAGAAGAAAAGTGTCAGCCAAAACTGCGATGCAAGAAAATGGCGAAGGTACACCGCCTTCATCACCGCAGCAGAGCCTATTTGATTAAGTACTGTTGTACTATTTCATTCCCCATTTATCACTGACCCATCCCCCGGCATGGTCATCGAAATGACAGCCAGAAAAGCGTTGATTATTTTCAATATTTTTATCGATATCAGGTTGTTCGTCTAACAAGTTCTGAATATAAGTAGCCAGCGGATCACCACTGTGCAATCGCTCCTGTCGCGTTGCGACTTCTTTGATCAGTTGAAGGCGATAAGAATTGCTTGCACGTTTCATAGCGGTGTCCTTTGTTGTGAGCCTTTACAAAACTTAGAACTGCTTAGAAATTGCGTCAATTAGGAAAGAGATGTTTTTTCTTTGATTTAGCTTGTTTGATGAAATTTTATGGCGGTGAGTTGGTAGTTAATTGCTTGAATTCAAAATATTAAACTGAACGTGAGTCAGTTAATACTGCAATGAAAGTTTCATATTAATATCATCATAACGTAGTAGATGGGAGCGAATTGGATATGAAAATGCCTTGGAATAACCAAGGCATTGTTTGCTTACCGCCTCGACTTAGCGAGTGGTGCAGCTATCAAGAGTGACGAATTGATCAAGCATCAATTGCCCTCGCGTATTACGCATTTTCAAACGATAGCTCAACCCAGCTTCTAAGTTTGCTTTGGTATCTTTGTTGGAACAATAGTATCCGATACCCGCTTGCATTACTTGTTCAATGGGTTTTGCACCCGCTTGGTCTTGGTTATAAACCATCATGATTTCAATGGTGGTGCCTTTGGCATTGGCACGCATAATCGATAATGGTCCCGCTTCTAATGGCAGCTCACCGGACAGTATGCTAGTGCGGTTGCTCGCGAGTAGCTCTAGCTGCTTTTGCTCTGAATTACTGGCACAACCAACTAGAGCAACCAGTAGCGCTAAGCTTGAAAAAACGTGTTTTTTCATTATTAGAACACTTTCTTAAATGGCTTAACAATCACAGATTGGTAAACGCCCGCAGCGATATAAGGATCAGCGTCTGCCCAAGCTTGTGCGTCCTCTAAAGAGTCGAACTTAGCAATCACTGTTGAACCTGTGAAACCGGCTTCAGGTGGGTTTTCTGAGTCAATCGCTGGCATTGGACCTGCTGTTAGCAAGCGACCTTCATCTTGCAAAGTTTGTAGGCGAGCAAGGTGTTCTGGTCGAACGCTCATACGCTTCTCAAGAGAATTTTCAACATCTTGTGAGAAAATGACATACCACATGCGGATTTCCTTTTAATACGATACTTTCAGTTTGGTGACAAAACTCTAGCCTAATCTAGAGTAGGAAGAAATTTGTGTTATTGAAGCTGTGACCTTAACGAGATCTTAGCCGCAATGAATTGCACGCGGCTTACCATTGCCATCAATAGCGACATAGTTGAATGTGGCATCACAAACCATAAACCTGTCTTCCAAGCCGTGTTCTTTGACAGGTTTTACCCAGACTTCGAGATCAATGCTCATCGAAGTGCGACCAATTTTAGTGCACTCACCGTAGCAGCAGACAACGTCGCCGACTCTGACGGGCTTTTTGAATGTGATACTAGAGACCGACACGGTCACAATACGACCACCGGAAATTTCTTTGGCAAGAATACCTCCAGCCAAATCGAGTTGCGACATAATCCAACCACCAAAGATATCGCCATTGGCGTTGGTATCGGCTGGCATAGCAAGGGTACGAAGAAGAAGCTGTCCGCGAGGTGAGCAAATATCCTGACTCATTTTGACATCCACAACATAATGACGTCACTTCAGTGAGTGAACGGTGGTTAAAACGAAAAAGCGACCACTCATGGTCACTTTAATTTTAGATTATACCTAACAACAAAGGAAAATCATCAGTTAGGCAAACGTTTATTCTTCATCGTTTGCTTTAGGCATCTGCTTATATACGTACAGGCCGGATAAAATCGTAAAGATGAAAGTTGCCGCAAGCAGTCCGAACACTTTAAAGTTAACCCAAGTGTCAAGCGGCAGGTTAAAGGCAACATAGATATTTAAACCTGCACAGAGGCTAAAAAATGCCACCCATGCCCATGTAAGTTTTGCCCAGACTGTTTCGGGTAGCGTCAGCTCTTTACCAAGCATTGCTTTGATAGCTGATTTCCCTGTTAAGTGAGTTGCCGTCAAACCTATAGCAAACAAGGCATAAACGATGGTTACCTTCCACTTTATGAAGTTGTCATCGTGTAAAAATAGCGTCATTCCACCGAACAAAGTGACCATCACAAAGGTGATGAGCTGCATCTTTTCTACTTTTCTGTAGAGTAGAAAAGTAACGATGACTTGTACTGCGGTTGCTACGATAAGCGCTCCCGTCGCGACATAGATATCAAAGAGTTTATAAAGGGCAAAGAAGACAATGAGCGGAATAAAGTCGAGCAGTTGTTTCATGACATGAGCTTGTAGACTGGGAATTCAGCCAGTCTAACTAATTTTTCATATAACTCAAACGGGTAAACTGAGTTTGTCGTTTCGCCTAATATGCGGTATCGAGTTTGGGGTTAACTAATCGGGAATCGAAGACTTAATATCTTCCAAGTAACCTTCACAGCGTAGGTTGTCTACCGCTGACATGAGTTCTTCATCGCTCATGGCCAAACAGCTTTCCTTGCCGCTCAACGCGCTGAGGTATTCAGGAAATTGTGGCTCGGAAAAATGCCCGAAGCGGTCAGTCAGCATACTTTCGATGCCATGGTGAATAAGATTGTAGTAGGTACTGCGATTCATAATGAGCCTCCCATCGACTACGACAAGTATCGCCATAATCTGAAAGAAGCATTTTAAATGCCAATTTGTTGAGAGAATGTCGCTGGTGGCTCATTTTCTCAATATTAGCTAAACGCAGATTCAATTGCTTGCTGCAGAGCAAGTTTAGTGGTTGGTTTGGTTAATCGCCCATCCATGGTTTGGCGTATCTTCTCAAGCTCGACCAAACCGGCTTCTCCAGAAAGGGCGTAGATCGGTAATGTAGGGTGGGAGGCTTTGATAATAGACGCGGCTTCAAAGCCATTCATTACCGGCATTTGGACATCCATAAACACAAAATCTATGGAGCACTCTTCCAGCATATCCACTGCGACTTGTCCGTTATTGGCGAGCACCACCTTATAGCCCAACTGACCGAGCAATAACTTAACGAGTTGCCTTTGGATCTCTTTATCATCAACCACCATAACCGTGAGTTTGCGCGTTTGGTTGTTTAGTGACTGAAGTGGGGGAGTGAGTGGCTCGCCTTCTTCACTATCAGGTAATGCCGGAGCGGCAGAAGAGAGCACGCCTGCCGGGAAAGATAAGTGAAACTCAGTGTATTCACCTAACGTCGAGTAGCACTGAATCGAGCCGCCAAATGATTTCATCACGCGGCGGCAGTAACCGAGCCCAAGCCCACTGCCACCCGCTTTGTTGTAGGTGAAAAAGTCATCAAAAATACGATTGAGCAATGATGAAGGAATGCCAGGTCCTGTATCACGCACGATCAGGAAGTTCTCATATTTACCGACTAGCGTTGTGATCTTGATTTTGGAGTCAGGATGCGAGTCAAAATAGTAAATGCTATTGCGCAGTAAGTTGAACACCACAAAGTTAAATAGGGTTTCATTTACTTTGGCGCTGAAGTTTGTCGCGATATCAATATCAATCCGCTGACGAATTTTTTCAGAGTCAAAAGCATAGCGGTCAATAGCCTGCTCCACAGCTTGATGAATCGACATTTCACACGTTGGCTCTTGCTCAAGCGATGCCTCGTTCACTTCGCGCAGAATAATGTCGATCAGTTGTGTACCACGAGTGACGGCTGCTTTGCCGCGGTTTAACTCGTATTCCAACTCTTCTCTCGCCACGTTTTGCTGCAACTTACTGCTAAGAAGTTCAAACTGGAGTTGTACTTGAGCCAGAGGGTTACGCATTTCGTGCGCGATGGAATTTGCCAATGCTTGTGATTGATGCATTTTGCGGTCTGCATTGATGTAGCCTTGGGCTTGGACTAATACATGCTGCAGTGCGCGCACTTCTTCATAAAAGTAGATGCTGCCATTTCGCTTGTTCTTAGCGAGCAACAAGTGGCTCATTTTATTGTTGTAATCAAAAATGGGCAGTACAAGGGATACCTGCTCAGATTTCATGCGAAAATAAATTTTCTTAAGCACCTTTCCAACGGCCGCGTTACTAAGTACATAATCTTCGATTTCTTCGAAAATAAGTACGCTTTCTTGTTGATAGAGCTGGGAGGTATAAAGCTTCTCATCTTGAAGGTTAGAAACGAGTTGGAGATCGTTCTTTTCGATACCAAGCGTCTGCGCAATTTGACTAAATGCATGGGATGTCGACTTTTGGAATTCGCCGCCGAGTTGGCGAATATGAGAATCTGGTGTGTGCTTCTGACCAAAGATCATTTGGCTTGTGTAACGAGAAACAACGCTTAATAGTCTGGTCCAAAGCAAGCCTGTTACCACACATGTCACTATCACAGCGAAGGTGAAGCCGTAACTCGCTAATGAGCCAACCAATGGGCTAATTAGAGCAATGATCAATGAACAAGTAAGGACGATTGAAAGTAGCTTATGCATCACGTACCTGTTGCTATAAAAGCGTGAGGTCAACAGTGCGTAGCCGATCAACAACATTTCACTGATAGCAAATGCTGGCGGAAGCCAAGTCAATGAAAAATCATGCCATAATAACGGTATCAAGCCATTTAGCAGTATGGTCGCGAACATAAAAATGCAAATACCGCTTAGCATGTACATAGACTTTACTTGCTGCAGAGCTCGCGCCTTTCGAGAGTAGAGGATGATGTTATGTAGCGTTAGTCCGAGCAAAATAATGATGGAGCCCAAAAACCACTTGGTTTGTGGACCAAAATGGATCTGAAAGTGCCCAATCTCAGCAATAGTAATACCAGTAACGGTATCCCCTGGAACGTAGTTGAAGTAGATAGCGAGCAGGGTTGTACTAAATAGCAAAATGTTTTGTAGATATTTGGTAAAGGCACTCTCTAGCTCCCAAACTAATGCTCGGGTTATTAAGCAAGCAAATACAAAAGCCGAAAAAGAAGCTAGATTGGCAAATAGCGCCATGCTGACCGCAAGCGACTCCGAAACGCGAGTAATATACGGCGAGTAGAAAAATGCGTTGCTCAGTACCCAAAGCAGCAGTGACGTGGAATAGAGTAAATAAGGCGTGCCAATTCGGTGATCAAACCCAGAATAAGACAAACGAGTCGAACGAATAAAATAAATGATCCAGCCAGCGACAACGCTTGCAACGCCGAGAAGCAGGACAAAAATCGGGTGTAACACCGAATCAATCATCATATGCCCCATTCAAAAGAGCAAGCGAAGAGAAGCGATTTACAAAGTTAGCTATGTGGGTGAACTCTGTTACAACGTCCATATGATTCAGAATTACGTTAATTTACGAAGTTTGATGATAAATTAACCCATATTTGGTTGGGCTTTGTAAACCACTGTCACGCGCGCCATGTCGCATTCTGTAAGACTTTTTATACACAATGGAGGTGTGGCTAAGCAGAGCTTGGTTTCGGCTCGGTAGGAGAACCATGACCAGTGAGTGTCTAATTATTACAAATAGATAGGGTTCTTTTTGTCTCAAAATGAGAAATCACTAACAAAATTTTTCACCCTTATTATTGGTTGTAAATTTCGCCATTATCTAAAAACTTAGAGAAATTTCCTGTCAAACCATGCTTGTATTGATTTTTATTTCAATATATTGCCTGATTTGGAGATTCTATCTACATGTTTTCTAAGAATTTTCATTATCTTAACATAAAAAAGTTGGCGAAAATCATAAGCTTGGCATACACTTCCAATTGATATGCCTATGTCATTGATTGGCTAGGCGAAATGCTTTGGCGCTGCCTAACGGCAGTGATGTTTAACACAGCTTTTGAGGATAATTCTATGGCGCTCACAAAAGCCGACTTGGCCGAGAACCTGTTTGAAAAGCTTGGATACAGTAAACGCGATGCCAAGGAAACGGTTGAGGCATTTTTTGAAGAGATTCGCAAGGCGCTGGAAAACGGCGAGCAAGTCAAACTTTCAGGATTTGGTAATTTTGACCTGCGTGAAAAGAATGAACGTCCTGGTCGTAATCCAAAGACTGGCGAAGATATTCCAATCAGCGCACGCCGCGTAGTTACTTTCCGCCCAGGGCAAAAACTAAAAGCTCGTGTAGAGACAATTAAAGGCGAAAATTAATAACGCAGTCGACGGATCGATTCTCCTTATTACTTGCTCGGGGGAAATGTTAGCCGCAACTTTTATTGTGTGTTGATACAGCAAGTAATAAAAAAACACCCAAGCATGCTTGGGTGTTTTTGTATCTAGCAAACGTAATTAATCACGTTTCCATAAAATATGGCAGAACTTGTTGTCTGGATCGCGGCTGACAAGAAGTCGAGCAAACACATCATCCAACACATCGTTTTCTTCGTTAACGAGACCTACACGCACTTCGGCATACACTTCTTTGTCAACGTCAAAACCAACGTGAGCTACCCAATCATCGCCTGTTTCAACCAATTCGGCTGCACCACGGTCTTCAAACTGAGCAGTGAATAGAATGACATCTGCAGCTTCTAAGTTGTCAGGCGCCATTTCCAAGAAAATGTCATAAGCGGTGTCGATGACGTCATCGAAAGAAATCAGTTCAGTCATAATTATGCACGGCTCATGTATTTACGTTCAGCAGTGTTCACGATGATACGATCGCCTTGAGCAATGTATTCAGGAACTTGTACTGTTAGACCTGTTGATAGACGAGCTGGCTTAGTACGCGCAGACGCTGAAGCACCTTTGATTGATGGGTCAGTTTCTTCGATAACAAGTTCAACTGCTGCTGGCAGTTCGATAGCAACCGGGCTACCGTTTACTAGTACTACCATTACGCCTTGGATATCTTCAGTGATGAACATTAGTTCGTCTTCGATATCAGACTTTTTAAAGTTGAATTGAGTGTAGTCTTCATTGTCCATGAAGATGTACTCGTCGCCATCAACGTAAGAGAAAGATACCGCACGTTTGAACATATCAACAGTTTCAACAACGTCGTCAGACTTGTAGCGTTCATCAGCACGAGCACCAGTGTTTAGGTCTACACAACGTAGTTTGTAGATCTTAGCGCCGCCACGACCGCCAGGAGTCGTTACTTCGATATCTTTAATTAGCAGTGTTTTGCCGTTTGAATCAACGATAGCAAAACCTTTCTTTAGCTCACTTGCCTTAGGCATGAACAATTTCCTTCATATGAGTTATAAGGGCGGCATTATATCCTCGTTATGCGAGCGCCGACAATAACTGAAATCGCATCTAATATCGATTTAGCCGCTTGATAGTCTTGATTGAATCAGCGCAGTAGGGGATTATGTCCGACCAAGTGAATTAGCTTCAGATTCTTTGATGATTTTATCGGCAATTGATCCCAAACAACCATTCCAATCAGATTATAGCCAAGCGATCGCAGAACTTGTGAGATTCTTGCGTTCAGGACTCAGCGATAACCTGCATAGTGTTTATATTTATGGCAGTGTTGCGCGCAAAACTGCGACGCCATCTCGTTCAAATTTGGACGTTATCATTGTCACCAAACAAAGTTTTGCCCAGCAACGAACTGCACTTTTGAATACCATTAAATGGCGTTTTCAAAAAGATTACCCGCACATTACCGAGCTAAATTTTAAGACGGCGCTGGTCAACGAAGTCGCGTCACTGGAGAGTATTTTCTCGTGGGGCTTTATGCTGCGTCACTGCGCGGTGTGCGTGTATGGCGAGAATCTTTCAGAGTGCTTTGGTGATTACGAGCCGAGCTGGGAAATTGCCAAACATTGGAATATGGATGTTGAGGACTGGTTAGCCGTCTATCGCAACCGCATCGCGCGCGCCAACGATGCTGAAGAGCTGCTTAAAGCGCAGCGGATCATTGCTAAAAAAATGCTCAGAGCCAGTTACTCACTGGTTATTCCACGAGATCGCGGTTGGTACGATTCACCGATTGAATGTGGTAAGCACTTTTTGCGTTATCACCCTGAAATGCAAGTAGAGATCGAGCGACTTGTTATCATGCTCTCGTCACGTGTAATAGCTAAGCGGTCGATTATTGGCATGATTGATACGTTCGGCGAATGGTTGGTTAAGCAATACAAAAAAACTGAGTTTAGGATCGGATAGTCGCCTTGAAGTGAGTCGCACAAATTAGCGCAACTAATGTGTATATCAATATAAGTGTGAAGAGCCGCACTTTAAATTGATTCGACTCACAACCAGATACAATTAGCTGATTTATAATCAAATTATGTGTCGTTCATGGATGAGCTGCTAGTTTGTCGATTATATTCGGTCAGTACCTTGCTAAATTTTCTAAGTTGATGGCAGATCAACTGCAAGCGATTCGTGAGAGCTTGCTGTGGATTCTTCCATGCTTAATGATCATCTCACTTACGCTCTTTGTTGCTTCACTTGGCGAGTTTCTATTTGGTAAAAATGAGCCTTGGGTTCAAACGGTTTTTGAGCTCTATTACTTCGTTAATGATCTGTTTCCCATTCTACTGACTGCAGCACTTTCGTATATTTTGGCGATGCGATGGCGCTTGCCACGCCCCCCGATTGCGCTGGTTTTAATCGTTTATCTTTCTCTTTTTAATCAGCTTTTTAGTGTCACTGGCAGCACAGTGGTGTTTGAACTGCTGATCTCGATTATCACTCCTTTGTATGCAGTTCCACTGATTGCTCAAATCTACAGTTTGTCTTGGGTTAAGTTTGTCACCAACAATCATCTTGGTCGCATCGTTAAAGAATCGCTTAACTTAATATTACCTTGTATCTTGGTCGGTCTAGTGGTGTTGTCGGTTAATGCGACAATCATCCTTATGATTGAGTCGAGCCAGATCTTAACCTTATTTGAGATTGATTATCGCAGCTCGCCAATCGAGTTCGGCGCTATTTTCGCCATGGTAAACTCGTTATTCTGGTTCTTAGGTATCCACGGCTACTATGCGCTCTTGCCGCTGGTGGATGTGTTGCAAAACGCTGTCGACATTGCTCAACTGGAAATGGCAAGCATTGGCACCACAGACCATTTCCTCAATCACTCCTTTATGGCGGTTTTCACCTTTGTTGGTGGTGCTGGCGCTACTCTAGGGCTGGTAGTCGCGTTACTACTGTTTAGTAATAACCGTGCCTATCGTTTGATTGCGCTCGCGAGCCTGCCTTTAGGGATGCTCAACATCAACGAAGTATTGCTGTTTGGCTTGCCGATTATCTTCAACCCGCGTTTATTTCTACCGTTTTTGCTCGCGCCTGTAGCCAATACCGTGGTTGCGTATTTTGTCGTCGGAAACGGTTGGGTTTCGGTCCCAGTTACGGGCATGCCGTTTAGCAGTCCGGTCTTTGTTAATGCTTGGATCGTGACACAAGGGGATATGAATGCTGCGCTATTGCAGCTGTTCAATATTGGTCTTTCTTGTTTGGTTTATACGCCATTTGTGCTTTTTCTTAATCGCAGCACTGGAGATAAAACGATTCTGTTTTCCTCTTTGGATACCACGTATTCGCGCCGAGCGGAGGAAGCACATACCTTGAGTGACGATAAGGTTGGGCAGTTGGTTAATGCGCAAAAACAGCAAGATGATCTCGAACTGACACTGCATGCCTTTAGTGAAAAAGAGTTTTGTATGGAGTATCAGCCGCAAGTTTGCCGAGTGTCAGGGCAAGTGATTGGCTGTGAGGCACTGATACGCTCGATGGATAAGCAGGGCAACTTGCACTATCCAGGCAGCTTTTTACCGGCGTTTGAACAAGCGGGGTTGATGAAAGACATTGACCGCTGGGCGGTGATCCAAGTGGTGCATGATTTGAAGATTGCCATAGCGGAGGGCTGGGCAATCCCCACTAGTGTTAACTTAACGCCTGAAACTATTCTCGACCGAGAATTGATGAGCCAAATTGCTGCTTATGTCAGTCGAGTTGGTGAGTATGTCCATATTGAAATCACTGAAGAGTCGTTGTTAAAAGATTACGAAGTAGTCGCATCTTCGCTGCATGAGCTACATAAAGTTGGTGCGAAAATTTACATCGATGACTTTGGTTCGGGCTTTTCTTCGTTAAGTTATTTGACTCGTTTTGAGGTGGACGCGATAAAAATTGATCGTAGTTTTATTCACACGCTTGAAAGCGTCAAAGGGCAAAAAGTCTTTAATGGCTTGATTAGTGTGGCGCAAGATCTCGATTTGGCGGTGGTTGTGGAGGGCGTTGAGACAGAAGCGCAGCTAGAATGCATTCCGCTGCGCAATCATCTATCGATTCAGGGCTGGTATTACAGTAAATCTATCCCTATGTCTCAATTAAAGCGCTATGTTGCCACACACAATAAATCCACTATGAGTATAGAGCTAGAACAGACCTAATTGAGGCTCACTCAAGGTTTTGAAATCCAAACCTATAAACGGCAAAATGGCTTCAGCAACGGGTTTGAGCTGCTTATCAATGTAGTGTTGATAGTCGATGCCGCTCTTCAGGTATTCTTTGGGTTCTGGACCATTTAGCGTGATCAAGTATTCAATGTGTCCGCGGTTTTGATATTGCAACGGGCGACCCAAACTTTGATTGATCTCATCGGCTAAGCGCGCCGCTCTCACTTGTGGCGGCACATTTTTCTGGTATTCGCTTAGCTTGCGTCGCAGTCTTTTTTGGTAAACGAGGCGTTCGTCGTATCGCCCTGCTAACGTATCTTCGACAAATTGGCGAACATAACTCGCCGGATCTTCACCGTGAAAAACCAATGTGTAGAGCTGCTGCTGAAACGACTGTGCCAGTGGTGTCCAATCGGTACGCGCGCTTTCTAATCCTTTGAAAATGATCCGCTCACTCTCGCCTTCGCCAATTAACCCGGCGTAGCGCTTTTTCGACCCGGTTTCTTGACCGCGAATGGTTGGCATCAGGAACTTTTTATAGTGGGTTTCATACTCAAGCTCTAACATCGACTCAAGCGCGTACTCTTGACGAAGATGGGTTTGCCACCATTGATTAATGTAGCCGACCAGCTCATGCCCAACTTTATCCGCTTCAGCTTGCGAGAGCTGTCCATTTAGGGAAACGAAGGTTGAGTCAGTGTCACCATAGATAACTTGGAAACCGCGCTCTTCAATCAAGGCTTTGGTCTGTTTCATGATTTCGTGCCCGCGCATCGTGATGCTTGAGGCAAGTCGCGTATCAAAAAAACGACACCCTGATGAGCCTAGCACGCCATAAAACGAGTTCATGATGATCTTTATCGCTTGTGAGAAGGCTTTTTCGTTGTTGCGTTTGGCAATATCGCGCGCAGCCCAAAGCGTTTCAATCATTTGCGGTAAAAAGTGTTGTGTGCGATGGAATTGTCCACCACGAAAACCCGCGACGGCTTGGTTTTCGCCAATGCCAATCTCAAGTTTTAGCCCTTCAATCAGCCCCATTGGGTCAATCAGAAAAGAGCGAATGATTGAGGGGTAGAGGCTTTTAAAATCCAGTACCAGCACCGAGTCGTACAAGTTAGGAATCGAATCCATCACATAGCCGCCAGGGCTGGCTAGCCAGTTTTCTGGATGAAGATTTGGCGCAACATACCCAGCGCGGTGCAATTGAGGTAGATAGAGGTTCGTAAACGCCGCCACTGAGCCGCCAACGCGGTCGAGCTCAACCCCGGTTAGCTTAGCGCGCTCGATAGCAAACTCGATCAAGTGTGTGTGTGCAAATATGCGATTTACCAGCACGCAATCTTGCAAGTTGTAGCGGGCGAGGGCAGTTTTATCATTACGGAACATATGGTTTATTTCAGCCATACGGTCATGAACGTTATTTATCTGTTTACCTTCGCCAAGCAATTCACGAGATACTGATTCTAGTGACCAACTGCGGAAATGATAGGTGGCGGTCTTGAGTGTATCGATCCCATCCATCACCACTCGCCCAGGGATAGAGATAAAGGCTTGCTGGGTGGTGTTGGAGGTGCGAAAGAAACTGGCTTGATTCGCGCGACCTATCAGCAGTTTTAACTTGTGCCATTCTGCCCGTTTATGCAGTAGGCGGAAATCAAAATCGATCACGTTCCAGCCAATCACCACATCAGGATCGAATTGGTTAAACCACGCGATTAAGGCTTCGAGTAGCGCTTTTTCATCGCTGACCCATTCAATGGTCGTTTCACTTGGCTCGGGAGAGCCAATCATGATCACTCGGCTATCCATTGGGCTATCAAGACCAATAGAGTAAAGAATCCCTTTTTCAGAACACTCGATATCAAGTGACACAATTTTTAACTGTGGCGTGTAATCGGATTTACGGCACTTTACTTGTGTCGCCGAGAGGTAGTTTGTCTTTGCCTTAAAGTTACCCGTGTATTCAATCCCACCTTGAATGAAACGTTCCATTAAGTATCGGTCGGCAAGGCGAATGTCATCTTCATAACGCGTGATGTCATGTTGTTCTAACAGAGAGGATAGACGCTGAGCTTCTTTGATGCTGGTGCAATAACACGCCGATAGAGGCGATTGATCAAAGTGCTTCAGTGGCAGGTTTTTTATCTCACACGGAATACCCTGTTGAGCTGCGACTTGTTGCGTCTGGTGCTGATGTTGTTGCTCAATAAAAAAGACGGGTTTTTCTCCATCGATCAGCAATTGAGTTGGACCATTGTCTCCAGTGACCCACAATTCGATCTGCGTTTTACCAAATACGTCGCGAGATTGTCGGGTAAGTAAAAACCCTTGCTGAATCGTCAAAGAAAAATCCTGTGCTGATATGGAGTGGAAGATCTGGCAGTGTTGCTCGTACGAGTTTTAAACGGGTGTAAAAAAGGGCGACTGCTCGCCCTAGTATATACTGGTTGTGCCAAGATGCAGAGTGCGATGGCTGATAAATTGGCTTGGAGGGTATGACTCGTAAGTACAGCCTAGAAGTATAAGTAAGCGTTTAGTTTGCCAGACACTTCTTCTTCACCCCAATGCAAATAGCTTACTTCACTGCGCAGAGCAAAGTTGCGATCGATTTGCCAGTGCCAACTAGCGGTTGCTTTGGCGTTTTGCTCGGCGTCACTGTCAACAAGGGCTAAATACTGTCCTTGGATACCGACGCGATGATGTTGAGCAATTTGATAAATCAGACCTGCTTCAACACCTCCACCAATGGTTGCATCATAGTCGGTTAGTTCACCCCCGCTGACTTCTGCTGAGAGTAAGCCGTAAAAATGCAGTGACTCTGCATCACCCCAAGCTTTACCATAGCCACCTTGTCCAAACCAACGACTTTGTAGTTTACCTTCATTTGGCATGCGGTCGTAACCAATACGGGCATTCCACGCCAAGCTATCAAAAACCCGATTGCTTGGTGCCAGTGCCATGGCATCAATGAAGTAGAAGCGATCTAGACGCGAGGTACCTTGCTCATCGACGCTAAGCTGTGTATCTAAAAAGCTGATTTTGGCGCCAGGAATAAAACCTTGTTGTGAGTCGAGCAAATCGTGATAGGCAATCCGACCTTCAAAGGTCATCATCGAGCCATAAGTATCACTGTACTGATAGCCAAGACCAGCCCTCGCAGAGGCGTGCCCTTTTTCTGGTGATATCTGCGGGGTAGGGACTTCACTAAACGGTGAGTCGACCTTAATACGGCTACGCTGATAAAGCAGTTCGGTCAGTCGTTTGGCGGTTGGATCTCGCTCTAATCCGAGATCATACAACTCGAAATTAAGCCACTCATACGCAAATTCAAGGATTGCCGCTCGTTCTTCTTCGCTGTATTGCTCATCGGTTGGGAATTCACCTTGCTTGGCGCGAACCGCAGCGTCAAACAGCTCAGGATCGATTTCGTTGGCTTGATGTAAAAGGCGCGTACCAAATGACTCTCGATACGCGGGTCTCTCAAGCAAATCGGCATTGTTCAACGCTTCTACCGTGTCAGACGGAATAGCATGCAGCGGAAACTGGTTGATGAGCTGTAAGTCGTCCCGCGCAAGCTCGAGCAAAGCGAGCAGTTGGTATGAGCAGTTTTCATCAAGAAAATAGTAATCAAACTCTGCGCGTTGCATCTCCCAAAGGTGCAATAGAATACGCTCAACTTCTTGCTCGTTGAGTTTGAGTTTGTATTCCCAAATATCACGCGATTCGATGTCATTATATTCTCGCACTTTGCGATAGTAAGGCATCACGGTGAAACGACCTGGATAGCTTCCGACTAACCCTTTGATGGCGTACAGAGCGGCGTTATCTTGCGTTTGAGGCTCGGCAGCAAAGTTGATTGCAAAGGCTACCAACTCCTTGTGGCGGGTTTGATCTTTGGCGTCGATGCGAAGTAAGGTATGACCAAACATCGACGAAGGGTTGTTCATAAATGCTGTTGGGAAAACCAAAGTCATTCCCTGCGGGTCAAGCACTTCACGCCATGTCTCAAGCTCAGGGCAGTTAAGCTCCGCTTGTTTCCCTTGCTTGGCTTCTAGCCAAGTGTAGCGTGCAGGATATTCACACTGCTTTTGTAAAGCGACAGACGGGTCTGAATGATAGAGTGCATCAATTGTGGCTTGCAGCTCTTTTTCAGGCGAGCGGGCACCTTGAGGAGAAAGGTAGAACTCTTCACTGTCTACCGTGCCTTTATAGCCGGAAAAAGATGTTGGAATGTAGTGTCCTAGCTTGAGCCAGTATGGATCTTGCGCGAGGGTTTCAATATCAAAAGAGGTGGCTGCAAAAGTGGACGAGGTCGCACTTAGCCCGCATCCAGCGAGCAGCACTTTAGAAATCAGAGAATGTTTCATTCAGATCCGTAGAGATGTCTTGTATTTAGATAGTTGAGTATTTTGCGCTTAAGTGACAAAACACTTAACTATCTAGACAGTTACAAAAAAGTGCCCATAAAGGGCACTTTGAACTCGAGTAGAGCTGAATTAGATTGCGTAACCAGCTAGTGCTGCATCTTCAGCTACTAGGTTGTTTAGGTTAGCAAATACTTCTTGAGAAGTTACGTTTTCAGATTTGAATACTTCTGCAAAGTTCTCTTGAGCTAGCGTGTTGAAAGCTGCTTTGTCAGCTTCTTGAACGCCCCATACTTCAGATAGAGTTGCTAGAGTTTCGCCTTCACCTTTAGCGATGTCGCGAGCTAGGTTATCCATGTTGCCATCGATAAATAGAGCTAGTTTCTCAGAAGATGAGATAGTGCCGTTGCCGTCACAGCCTAGAGTACCAAAAGTGATACCGAAAGTTTGGTTACCAGAAGTACCGTTGGTAGTCGCGCCTAGTACTTTAAATACTTTGCCTGATTTACCATCGAAAATCATTGTACCTAGACCACAACCGATGTCTTGGTCAGCCATAGCAACGTTTGACAGAGGAAGAGTTGCAGCTAGAGCCGCCACTGCTAGAAGCTTTTTCATAATATGTCCTTAATCATTATTCAGAGCTAACATTAACTAGTTAGCGTTGTGTATTGATAACCGTGAAATTATCAATCAGTGAAAAATAAATGAAATTGGTTTCATTTTCAATCAATGTAACAAAATAAAACACGGTGTAAGGTGAATTAGCTTATTTTGTCATCTTCGCTCATTAACCCAATGATATGAAACATATTTGTAAGCGAGTATAGATATCTGAAAATTAGTACTTGCTAAACTTTGCGTTTGCGCACATATTCGATGTGATGAAATCCCAAATTTTGGGTTAAACTAAGCAACCAAGTTGTTATCCACTGTCCTCGGTGGGTGCAGAGCCAAATAAAATAGTGTGGAGATACAAGTTTGATTAGTGTTTTCCTTGTAGATGATCACGAGCTGGTTCGCACAGGGATACGACGTATTATTGAAGACGTCCGTGGCATGAACGTAGCAGGGGAAGCTGTAAGCGGTGAAGACGCAGTGAAATGGTGCCGAAGCAACCATGCTGACGTTGTATTGATGGATATGAATATGCCGGGTATTGGTGGCTTAGAAGCGACCAAGAAAATCCTGCGTTTTAACCCAGATGTAAAAATCATCGTTTTAACTGTTCATACGGAAAATCCGTTTCCAACTAAAGTGATGCAAGCAGGGGCTGCCGGTTACTTAACCAAAGGTGCAGGTCCTGATGAGATGGTTAATGCAATTCGTGTGGTAAATAGCGGTCAGCGCTATATTTCACCTGAGATTGCTCAGCAGATGGCGTTAAGTCAATTTTCACCGGCTTCGGAAAACCCTTTTGCCGATCTGTCTGAACGTGAATTGCAAATCATGATGATGATTACCAAAGGACAGAAGGTGACTGACATTTCTGAGCAGCTCAGCCTAAGTCCTAAAACAGTGAATAGCTACCGCTACCGACTTTTTGCCAAACTTGGCATCAGTGGTGATGTAGAGCTAACTCACCTTGCTATCCGACATGGGATGCTAGATACCGAGACATTGTAGTGAGCTCTTCCTTCGACTCGGTCTCTTTCTTAAAGACTGTAACTAACCAACCCGGCGTTTATCGTATGTATAACGCCGAGGCGGTGGTTATTTATGTCGGTAAAGCAAAAGATCTAAAGAAACGCCTTTCCAGCTACTTCCGTAAGCAGGTCGATAGCGAAAAAACGCGCGCCTTGGTTAGTCATATAGCCAAAATTGACGTCACAGTGACTCATACTGAGACGGAAGCGTTGATCCTCGAGCACAATTACATTAAGCAGTATTTGCCGAAATACAATGTGTTGCTGCGCGATGACAAATCCTATCCTTATATTTTTATCAGTGCGCATAAGCATCCGCGTGTTTCGATGCATCGTGGTGCCAAAAAACGCAAAGGTGAGTACTTCGGTCCGTATCCCGACTCTGGTGCGGTGCGTGAAACCTTACATCTTATCCAAAAGATTTTCCCGGTACGCCAATGCGAAGACACGGTCTATGCCAATCGAACGCGTCCATGCTTGATGTATCAAATTGGTCGTTGCGCTGGTCCTTGTGTTAGCACGATCATCTCCGATGAAGAGTATCAAGAGCTGGTGGACTATGTACGCCTGTTCTTGCGTGGTAAAGATAAACAGGTACTGGAAACGCTCATCGCTAAAATGGAACAAGCCAGTCGTCAGCTGAAATTTGAAGACGCGGCGAAGTTTCGTGATCAAATCCAAGCAATACGCCGAGTGCAAGAGCAGCAGTTTGTCTCTGAAGACTCGATGGATGACCTCGATGTACTTGGGTTTGCACAGGAAAATGGCATCGCTTGCATCCATATCTTGATGATACGTCAAGGTAAAGTGCTTGGTAGCCGCAGTCATTTTCCTAAGATACCAAACAACACTACCAAGCAAGAAGTCTTCTACAGTTTCTTGAGTCAGTACTACCTCAGTCATAATGAAGCGAGAACAGTGCCAACTCGCATTATTCTTAACGATGGCTTACTCGACGACACAGCATCGATTCAAGAAGCTTTATCATCTATTGCTGGGCGTAAGGTGCAGTTCCACGTTAATCCAACAGGTACGCGAGCGCGCTATTTGAAGCTCTCCAATACCAATGCGCTCACCGCGATTACCACCAAGATTAACCACAAGATGACTATCTCTCAGCGCTTCAAAGAGCTAAGAGATTTACTTGGCTTGGAAGCGATTCAACGCATGGAGTGCTTCGATATTTCCCACACGATGGGGGAGAGTACAATTGCTTCTTGTGTGGTGTTCAACCAAGAAGGTCCAGTCAAGCAGGAGTATCGTCGTTACAATATCACCGGTATTACAGGTGGTGACGACTATGCAGCGATGGGGCAAGCCCTTGAGCGTCGTTACTCGAAACAACTGGATGTAGAAAAGATCCCCGATATTGTTTTTATTGATGGTGGTAAAGGACAGCTTAATCGTGCCCATGAGATCATCAGCCAATACTGGGGAGATTGGCCAAAGCGCCCGCGCCTGATCGGTATTGCTAAAGGTGTCACGCGTAAGCCGGGCTTAGAAACATTGATCACTACCGAAGGGGACGAGTTTCATCTTCCAAGTGATGCGCCCGCGCTGCACTTAATGCAGCATATTCGCGATGAGAGCCATAATCATGCCATCGCCGGACATCGTGCTAAGCGAGGTAAAACTCGTCGCACGAGTGCCTTGGAGGGAATAGAAGGTGTGGGTCCTAAACGACGACAAGCCCTTTTAAAATACATGGGTGGGCTACAGGAGCTAAAACGAGCAAGTGTTGAAGAAATAGCCAAAGTGCCAGGCATTAGCCATTCTTTAGCAGAAAACATTTATCAAGCATTGAAACAATAACAAAAATCCAGCACCATAAGGACCTGTTTTTAGGCAGCAAACAGCGCAATACGCAAACATAAGAGCCAATAAATATGCGTTTCAACATCCCTAACATTCTTTCTTTACTACGACTTTTTCTTATTCCAGTTTTTGTTGTAGCGTTTTACTTACCTTACAGTTGGGCGCCATTTGCGGCAGCTATGATTTTTTGGGTTGCCGGTTTTACCGATTGGTTAGACGGCATGCTAGCGAGAAAGCTGGGGCAAACGTCTCGCTTTGGTGCTTTCATTGACCCTGTTGCGGATAAGGTGCTGGTTGCTACCGCGTTAATTCTTATCACTGAGCACTACCACAGTATTTGGGTCACGATTCCTGCCGTGACCATGATTGGACGTGAAATTATTATTTCTGCCCTACGCGAGTGGATGGCGGAAATTGGTAAACGTGCCAGCGTGGCCGTTTCTTGGGTGGGTAAAGTTAAAACAGTGTCTCAAATGTTTGCCCTGTGGGTATTGATTTGGCGTTATGACGACTGGATGATTTGGTTAGGCTATGCCGCGTTGTACATTGCGACGGTGTTGACTTACTGGTCGATGGCACAGTATTTGATGGCTGCTAAAGATGACTTGCTCAACGAAGAGCATCACTGATTGAAAGACGGGCGTAAGCCCGTTTTTTTATAGTTTCGCGCTATACATCATGAAGAGAGAGTGATGTTTAATGGCAATAGGCGTCAAATGACCCGAGAATAACCAGTTGAATTGCAAGAAAAGTAATCAAATTGGTTGGTTTTGAATGTATTTTAGCCAAACGATTTAAAAAACAAAAAATAGTGTTGACTCATTAGAGCGAATCCGTAGAATGCATCCCGTACCCAAGAGGAACTCAACGAAGTTTTGAAGGGTGATAGAGATGGCGCCTTGGCAGAGTGGCTATGCAGCGGATTGCAAATCCGTGGACCTCGGTTCGACTCCGGGAGGCGCCTCCATCTTGCGACACTAGCTCAGTTGGTAGAGCGCAACCTTGCCAAGGTTGAGGTCACGAGTTCGAACCTCGTGTGTCGCTCCAAATTATAAACAGAATGAGTCGACCAAAGCTGGTTCTGTGGATGGTGTTTTACTTTTTCAGTAAAGGCATCGCAAATTTAGATTTGTGTGCCCTGGTGGTGGAATTGGTAGACACAAGGGATTTAAAATCCCTCGGCGTTCGCGCTGTGCCGGTTCAAGTCCGGCCCGGGGCACCATCTAACTCGTTACGACAGTAACAGAAAAATGCGACACTAGCTCAGTTGGTAGAGCGCAACCTTGCCAAGGTTGAGGTCACGAGTTCGAACCTCGTGTGTCGCTCCAAATTTCTTGGAATGATCAGCTAACACGAGAACCTCGTGACTGAATCCAGCTGAGTCACTTCAAACATACAAGAGCCCTGACAGAAATGTCGGGGCTTTTTGCTATTCATACAACCAAATTCGCTATCTGACTCCTTCCTTTCCCCAATGTAACCTCCTTTCTAAGCTCACTCTTGTCTGCAATGCTTGTAATGGCGGCAGAAGAATTTGATTCACGACGCATGATCAGAATATTAGACGGTAAAGTAAGATAAACTGTTGTCATTCCAAATAAGATTGAAATAACATTTATTGAATCAGGGTTTTACTGTTTGTAGTCAATATGCAACCATGCTCATTATGGTGAGTTTGGAGGTGGCATAAGTGAGAAAGTCTAATCTTAGTGCTCTCGTTACTTCGATCTTCTGTTTGTTGTTTGTTTCCTGTTCCTCGGCTGAGTCAATCGCCACTTACCCACCTGGATGGGAATCTTGGCAGGAAGTAAAACAAGTAATGATCTATCCAGCCGCCAGTGAGTTGCCTCAGGACGCATCACTTTTTACGCAAGAGGTATTTCGTTCTTTTAACTGGCTCAACAATGGAGAAGGCTCATCGGTCAGTATAAGAGTTCATCCAAATAAGCGAGAACAGTACCTTGGAGGCGGACCATTTAGTGATGGCGCGACAATGGTAGCGTTTGCTCAAGATGCGGAAATCATCTTTGTTATTGAGCATATAGCCGGACAAGCCATTTATGGTAGCTATGATACGGCGGGTCAAGATATCAGCCATCGCCATCCTGAGTTAAAGCCAGAAAGTTGCCATCGGTGCCATACCAGTTATCGCGAGCACTGTTCGCACGGGGTGTGTTCGATGACTTCTGGTCATGGTAAATAGTTGGAGTTGGGCAGGAAATTATGATTCGATTGTTCAAGAGGTTAACGGTTAGTCAAACCTTGCTCATTTCTCATTTACTGCTCTCTTTGATTATTATCTCGGGGATGAGTATTGCGCGATACGACAGTGAGTGGCATCGCCAAGTTAAGTTTTCTGCCGCGATAGCCAAGCAATCTCTGCAGTCGCATATTCCGATGTTCTCTTCTGCTGTTTCTGGTATTAACTATGCGACCATGACTCTACCTGCCAATGTGGCAACCATCTCTGAAATTGATAATGCGCTTTTTGTCGAAGTGAGTGGCATCTCAGATTACTCGAAAACAGAGTTGCAGATTCGTTATTTACCCAGTGCTCAAGCGGTTTGGCGTGGTGATGTGTCACAAGATGAATTAATTCAATCACAGTTAAATTTAACCAGATTACAGAATCAGCTGGCTCAAGTAGAGGCAAATAACACGATTAAAGTACGCAAACTAAGCTACTTACTTGAAAAAGCACAGGCGCAACACAGCCTGCTTGAGCGAAGTGTTACAATGCAATCGCAGTTTTCTATGACATGGCAACGACCGACTCACTTTGACAAGCACTACGTTTTGGATGAACAACGCTTTGTTATGCATATTTTCTTGCCGCTTCGTAATCTAAATGGTGGCGGAGTATGGGCGGTGTTTAATGCACATGAGTTGGCTGACTTTAAAGCAACACTGATGCGTGATATTGCTCTTGAAGCACTGTTGGCGCTGTTACTGACAATGGGTGTGGTTTATTGGGTCGCACATTGGATAGTTAACCCGCTTAAGAATCTCGCTAAAAGCATGACCAACCCGGTAAATTATCGTAGTTTAGAGGTCATTCCTGCCTTAGAGCGCAATGATGAAATCGGTCAGCTTGCGCAAGCTTATCAAGGTCTCTTGCTCAAAATAGCCCAGCAGTTAGACTCACTACGGGCTAAGTCTGATGCCGATTCCCTTACGGGACTAGGTTCCCGTTATAAGTATACCCGCACCGCTTCTCCCTATATTCAGCGTCACTTGAGCGATGGTAAAGTCGTAGCTCTGATGATTTGTGATATTGATAATTTCAAAGCTTATAACGATATCTACGGTCATATGCAGGGAGACAAAGCACTAGTGCAAGTTGCCGCTCAGTTAGAGGCATCATTAACCAATGTCGACTTGGCGTATCGTTATGGTGGCGAAGAGTTTGTCGTGCTCTGTTGGCGCCACAATCAAGAAGAAGTGGAACGGGTAGGAGAGTTATTGCGACGCGCGGTTGAGAGTTTGAGCTTAATACACAGCGGAAATAGCGATCATAACAAGGTGACAGTCTCGATTGGTGGTGCAATGACGCAGTTGGAATGCAAGCAAAAATCTGAGGTCAATGCCGAATTGCTTACCAGTGAGCTTTTTGCCACAGCGGATAAAGCGTTGTATGAATGCAAAGCGGCCGGTCGAAATCGCACCGCTTGGGCGAATGTATTTAGTGCTCAGCTTACCCCTATTCACTCTGTGCGCGGAAGCAAATAATAGATATTGCCGCTGTCTGTTGAGAACAGAATTTTATCATCGGGTGTGACGAGTAAACTTCGCACTCGCTCGCCTAGTTCTCCCGCTATTCGTTGCTCCTTATAAGGTTGCCCTTGCTGCCAATGTACGACATTAATATGGGTGAATTTGAGTGAACCCATCAACAGCGCATTATTTAATTCAGGATAGTTTTTGCCGCGATAAACAACCAGACTGCTGGGGGCGATTGAAGGCACATAAACGTATTTAGGCGACTGAATGCCTTCCATCTCTTCAGCTTCACCAACTTTGATTGGCCCCCAATACTCTTTACCGTGTGAGGTAATTGGCCAGCCATAATTACTGCCTTTCTCAATAATATTAACTTCATCACCGCCGCGGGGACCATGTTCTACCGACCATAATTGTTGGCTTCCATTGTCGTAATACAGCCCTTGAGGATTACGATGACCATAGCTCCAAATTGCATTCGCACTCTCTTTTGGTGCGTGAAACGGATTGCCTGCGGGAATCGAACCATCGGGCAATAAGCGTAGAATCGATCCTGCGTGTGTATTGAGATCTTGACCGTTTGCGCGCTCACCTCTATCACCAACCGAAAAGTAAACATATTGGTCATCAAATGCTATTCGGCTACCAAAATGTCGACCAGATGATGCACCGGATTGAGTCACGAAAAGATCTTTCAGCTCGACGATTTGCTCGTTGACTAACTTGCCAATTGCGAGGACGGTCTCGATGCTTTCACCTGTATCACGGCTATAGGTGAAATAGTAGTGCTGATCTGCAAAAGGGGAGCGGGCAACATCGAGCAAGCCGCCTTGACCAATGGGACTAACATTTGGAAATTCGAAAATGTTTTGGTAGTTCGAAGAGGCAAGATTGAGAATCCCTAGCCGACCATGACGTTCTGTGACTAAAATACGCTGGTTATCAATCACTGCCATGCCCCAGGGCACATTGAGACCTGAGACTATTTTTTCAGTCTGCCAGGGTTTAGCCATCACACCCAGGCTAAATAAAATGGTCAATAAATAAATGATTCCTTTCATAGTTAACACTGCTTTAATCCGCTCTTATCTTTATCCTAGCAAATAACGCACATCAATGTTTCGTGTTTGAAACGATTAAAAATATTTATAAAAACATTTGCAGTTGGGTTTTATATACACTATTCTGACGATGCGTCAAAAATGACGATGCGTCATAAAATGAGTTCGGTAGAGAATTTGATTCGTGATATAATCATTTGGTCAGGGAGAACAACATATACGGGCGTAGATAATCATGTTTGGTTTTATCTGTAACAAAAAAGAGCAAGCTGGTGGCTGTACATTCGGTCTTACGAAAAAACAGCAAGCTATTGCAGATCGCGAAGTAGAACTGATTTTGCTAGCGAAATCTCTCGTTCAGGAACAAGGCTTCAGTAACTTAACCATGGATAAGTTAACTGCCTTAAGCCCTTATTCGAAAGGGACGATCTACAATCATTTTTGTAGCAAAGAAGATGTGATTATTGCACTGTGTATTCATTCACTTAAATCAGAAGCGTTACTGTTTGCCCGAGCGGCAGAATTTGATGGTAGTAGCAGAGAGCAAGTGATTGCGATGCACGTTAGCTATCGTATATATGCACGTATGGAGCCTGTGTTATCCACTTGTGCGATCATGGCTAAGAGCCCTTGGGTTCTAGAAAAAGCGTCATCTGAAAGGGTGAAGCAAATGAATGAGTTGGAAGAGCAGGTTGTCGCGTATGCCGACGGACTGGTGCAAGAAGCCGTTGCTGCGGGCGATCTGAAATTCTCAGCAGGTATTGGTTCTGACTCTATTGTTTTCGCTAACTGGTCGATTGCTTTTGGCTCGAATGCCTTAGCGCAAAATGCGTCGCAGAGCCACTGCATCAGTCGCTTGCAAGACCCATTTACCGTTCTCAATAATGCCAACATGCTGCTTGATGGTTTAAACTGGCAACCTCTCTCGAGTGAGTGGGATTACCGGAAAACGTGGCAGCGGGTGGAGCAAGAGCTGTTTGAGCAAGAGATTGCTTATCTCGACTCCGTTGGTCGTTGATGATAAAGCCCATTAGGGCTTTTTAATTGCACGAACCTGACGAATCGTCATTTTTGATAGGGTCACAACATCAGGGTGACCTCATCAGTCAGTTTATTGTTAACCAGAGTAATTCTGGTTTTTCTTTGAACTATTTTGACGAAACGTCACAAATGGAGAGTGTGATGAAATCCAATCCGTCCCAAGTAAAAAGCTGGACTTCGCTGCCGACTCGATTGACATGGCAAACATTAATACTGTCAATCTTGTTTGTTATTGTTGCAGCCGCAGGTGGTAAAAATCTATATTTCAAAGGCGACTATGAAGTTTTCTTTGATGGTGAAAATAAGCAGTTGCAAGCCTTTGACGAAATTCAGGCTACATTTTCAAAATCTGACAATGTTTCCATTGTGATTGCTCCGCAAGATCAGAATATCTTTTCCGAGCGTTATCTTGCCTTACTTCAGCAACTGACAGAAGACGCTTGGCAAATTCCCTATTCAAGCCGAGTAGATTCTCTAGCGAACTACCAGCATACCGAAGCGATTGAAGATGATTTATTAGTAGAAGATCTTCTCTATCAGGACTATCCGCTTACGTCTGAGCGTATTGCTTACGTAAAGAAGATCGCTTTAAGTGAACCGTCTTTGGTTGATTCAATGATTTCTTCGGATGGGCATGTTTCGGTCATCAATGTGACAATCCAAATGCCTGAAATCGACAAAACGGCTGAATCGGTAGAAGTTAACAGCTATGTTGATCAGTTGATTGACCAATACCGTCAAGCCTACCCGGAAGTTGAATTTCACAAAGCTGGCATCATTGCCCTCAATGGCGCATTTATGGCGGCTGCTCAACAAGATAGCTCAACACTTGTTCCAGCCATGTTCTTAGTGATCCTCATTTTCCTTATGATAATGCTGCGCTCTCCTCTAAGCGTATTAGCGACCTTGATTGTTATTGTTGGCTCGGTTGCCGCAACCATGGGGCTAACGGGTTGGGTTGGCATGTTTATTACAACGGCAACGGTCAATATCCCGACGTTGGTGATGACATTGGCGGTTGCCGATTGTGTTCATGTTATCGCGACTATGCGACAAAGAATGCTGCTGGGACAAAGTAAAGCAGAGGCCATCAATCATAGTATTTTGGTTAACGCGATGCCGATTCTGATCACTTCGGTAACCACTGCCATCGGCTTTCTTATGATGAATATGTCTGATTCTCCAGCGTTAAGGGATTTTGGTAACTTTGCCGCTCTTGGGGTAATGCTGGCCTGTTTGTTGTCGCTAACGCTATTGCCATCCTTATTACAGGTGTTACCAATCAAGGTTGCCGTGACACAAAATCGTGACCCGGCAAACAATGGAGTGATCGATTGGCTAGCCAGCTTTGTTGTTCAGTACCGTAAAGCGCTACTTCCTACCTCAGTGGTTGTTATCTGTCTTGCTGCTGCCGCTATTCCGCTTAATAAGGTCAATGATGAGTCGGTGCGTTACTTTGATCAAACGAGTGAGTTTCGCCAAGCAGTCGATTTTATGGAAGAGAATATCAGCGGTATGACCAACCTCAGTATCGCGATAAAAACAGGACAATCACAAGGTATCGCTTCGCCGGACTTTATCTCAACTTTGGGGGACTTTAGTGACTGGTTAAGGGCGCAGCCAGAGGTCGACCATGTCGCGACCTTATCGGATACCTACAAGCGCTTAAATAAAAACATGCACGGTGACCAGTCTAGTTATTACCGTTTACCACAAGATCGCGAATTAGCCGCGCAGTATTTGTTGCTGTATGAAATGTCACTGCCATTTGGGCTCGATCTGAATAACCAAATTAACATCGATAAGTCATCAGTTAAGTTAGTTGCCACAACGCAAAACCTAGGCAGCGTCGAACTGGTTGATATCGAGCAGCGCATCTACCAGTGGTTTGCAGCCAATGCTCCTGAGTATGAGGTTGTCGCCTCAAGCCCCAATCTGATGTTTGCCCATATCGGTGAAACGAACATGGCAAGCATGTTGACGACATTACCAATTACTTTGGTATTGATTTCCGCATTGATGATTTTTGCACTTAAATCAATGCGCTTAGGCTTGATTAGTTTAATGCCCAATGTCGCGCCAGCGGTGATTGGATTTGGTTTGTGGGCGCTGATTTCTGGTGAGATCAATCTTGGCTTGTCGGTAGTTGTCACGCTAACACTTGGGATTGTGGTCGACGATGCCGTGCACTTCTTATCGAAATATCAGCGAGCAAGAAAAATGGGGCAAGACGCTGAACAGGCAGTGCGCTATGCATTCCAGACAGTGGGGCGCGCGTTATGGATCACCACCGTGGTGCTGGTCGCTGGATTTATGGTGTTGGCGATGTCGAGCTTTAGATTAAACGCCGATATGGGGTTACTTAGCGCGATTGTTATTTTCATCGCCTTGGTGGTCGACTTCGTGTTCTTGCCCGCCTTGCTGATGAAATTTGATAAAGCTCATTACCCAGCAGAAGTGCCAGAGCAGGACGTGCAGTCAGCGGAGCTTGCCAATCAAAGTCACTAATTCGCTAAGAAAGCATTATTTAGACAAGGAATTACAACGATGAATCAAAAATTATCACAATGGAAAACTGCAGCCGTACTTGCACTGACGCTAATTGGTACGAGTAGCGTTGCATTAGCTGATGAGCAGCGTGGGCTTGAAATTGCGCAGGAACGAAAGTTGCGTGACCAAGGCTGGGTGGACTCACTCTCTACGATGGAGATGATCTTAACCGATTCTCAAGGGGCAAGCAGCACACGACTGATGCGTTTAAAAAGTCTCGAAGTCGATGGTGATGGCGATAAAGGGTTGACGATTTTTGACCAGCCTCGCGATGTAAAAGGCACCGCTTTTCTTAATCACTCTCATATTACCGAAGCGGATGATCAATGGCTTTACTTGCCGGCGCTTAAACGTGTGAAGCGGATTTCCTCGCGCAATAAATCTGGTCCTTTCATGGGCAGTGAATTTTCTTACGAAGACCTAAGCTCGTTTGAATTGGAAAAATACCGTTTTACCTACCTCAAGCAAGAACAGCTTAATGACAGTGAGACGTTTGTGCTGCAACAGATCCCAACCGACAAGCACTCAGGTTATACCAAACAAATTGCTTGGTTGGATACCGAGCACTACCGACCATTAAAAGTTGAGTTTTACGACCGTCGCGGAGCTCTATTAAAAACACTGACATTTAGTGACTATCAGCAGTATCTCAGCAAGTTTTGGCGCGCGCATAAAATGGTGATGGTGAATCATTTGTCTGGCAAAAGCACAGAGTTAAATACCAGTGATATGCAGTTTCAAACTGGTCTGTCGGAAAAAGACTTCCAAAAAAATGTGTTAAAACGCATAAGGTAGGGTGTGATGAGAGTCAGCAGTATCTCCTTACCTTCTATCGTCGTGACCGCGTTGCTGGGGAGTGCCTTGAGCAGCGCGCTAAGCTCAAGTGCTTTCGCGCTTGAGTTGGGTGGACAAGTGAACCTTGAGCATCGACAGTTTGTCGAAAAAGGTGCGCAAGGACAGCAACGCCAACAGAGTTCGATTGTGGTTAAACCCGAGCTATATTGGTCTTTAATGGATGGGGAGGCGAGTTTTACCCTTACACCTTTTTATCGTTGGGACAGTTTAGATAAAGAGCGTAGTCATGGTGACATTCGTGAAGCATTATTTCTCACCTACTGGGATGATTATGAGTTGCGCGCCGGAGTGGGGAAAGTGTTCTGGGGCGTAACCGAATCCGCTCATTTGGTGGATATCGTCAATCAAACGGATGCGATTGAGTCGGTTGATGGTGAGCAAAAACTGGGGCAGCCGATGCTTCACTTTACTGCCGTTAAGGACTGGGGCACCTTGGATACCTTATTGTTACCCTATTTTAGGGAACGCACCTTTGCTGGTGAAGATGGTCGTCTTCGACCGACATTACCGGTTTCTGCCGATGCGATATATGAGTCCTCCAAAGATCAGCAGCATATTGATTATGCGCTTCGTTACAGCGTTATGCTGGATGATTGGGATGTCGGTATTAGCTACTTTCAAGGGACTAACCGAGACCCATATTTCCGTGTAGTAGGCGAGACTAACCAACTGGCGATTGCGCCATATTACGCTCAAGCCAAACAAGTTGGCGTGGACTTGCAAGGTATTGTCGGTGATTGGTTATGGAAGTTTGAGGGCATATACCGAGACAGTCTAGATCACCATACCGGGTTAGTGGGGGGATACGAATACACCGCAGTGGGAGTTTTTGATTCGATATGGGATATCGGCTTAATTATGGAGTATTTATATGACAGTCGCGGCGCTAACGCGCAATCGGTCGGGCAAAATGATTTATTCCTCGGTAGCCGCTTTGTGCTGAATGATGAAGCAGGCACGGAAGTGCTAGTTGGCGTAACGCAAGATCTTGACCATAGCGATGTATTGAGCGCCAAACTAGAAGCCTCAAGTCGATTAAGTAATCATCTTAAATGGCGCCTAGATGCTTGGTTGTTTGAAAACCAAACACCGAACGATCTGCTCTATTTTGCTCGTGATGATGATTTTGTTGAAATATCATTGGAGTACTATTTTTAGTCGTTTGATGGAATAGAACTTATTTTTAACCAAAAAATAAAATCAGGGAGCAGATCAAGCTCCCTTTTTTTACATATTAAGCATGAGTTATTAAGCGATTTAGATAGAATGTTAACGATTATTATAAATTATTTGGCTAAAAAGTAGCCGCAAATTAGAGGTTTGCTAATGAATTCATTCCAATGGGACAGTTGTTATGAAACTGGCATTGATGAAGTGGATGAGCAGCACCAAGTACTTGTTGATATCATTAATCGTTATGGTGCTCTAGTCGCAGAAAACAATATTTCATTGCAAGATATCCGTACCATATTATTTGAGCTCTCCCAATATTCGGAATTTCATTTTCGCGAAGAAGAAGCTTTGATGCGCAAAAAAGGTATCTATCCTCAGCATTTGGAAAAGCATATCAAGGTTCACCGTGCGTTTATGACAGAGATTATTAGCATGCAGGCTTTTGTCTCGGCGGAAAATAAACGTGCTTCTGAATTATTACTTAATTTCCTGATTCATTGGCTGGCGTATCATATTTTGGGTATCGATAAGAATATGTCGCGCCAATTAGCCAAGATTGACAAGGGGATAGACCCTCGCGTGGCGTTTGAAGAGGAAGAGCGCGGCTCGGATAGCAGCACAGAACCACTTCTAGCGGCGTTAACTGGCTTGTTTGAGCAAGTTTCTGAGCGCAACAAAGCACTACTAGAGTTAAACCAAAACCTTGAAGATATGGTTCAAGAACGAACTAAGCAGCTAGTCAAAGCAAACGAGCAATTAGAAGAGCTCTCGCTAACCGATTCTCTCACGCAATTGCCTAACCGCCGCTGTGCCATGCGCCAACTCAAACAGTTATGGGAAGTGGCGATGGTGAAAAATGAGCCGCTGGTCGCCATCATGATTGATGTTGATCACTTTAAAGATGTCAACGATAGTGCAGGGCATGATGCTGGCGATCTCGTTTTGCAAGAGATTGCGACTTTGCTTAAGCACCATTTCCGTAACGACGACGTGGTGTGCCGCTTGGGTGGCGACGAGTTTTTTGTTATCTGCCCGAATACCGACCAAGAAGGCGGGGTGTATGTCGCGCGACAAGCCCAAGAGTCTATATCTGAGCTGCAACTGGATCTAGGTAAAGCGTTTTGGCGTGGCAGTATCAGTGTGGGGGTCGCTGAACGTCTTGACTATATGCAAAGTTATCACGACTTAATCAAAGTGGCTGACAATGCGGTTTATATGTCCAAAGCGGAAGGGCGCAACCGAGTGTCGGCCTGGCTCAGCGTTGAGTAAGTTAAGCGGGTTAAAGTTGGCTGGTGGCAATCTCGGTAGCACCAGCTAACGATATTATAGCTGTTTTAGCATCCACACATCACACCCGCCATGAATCGTACTTTCAATTGGTGCGCTTAGGTGTTTAAAGCCGACTTTTTCATACAGTGCAATTGCCGATTGCATTGAACTTAGTGTGTCTAAATAGCATTGACTAAAACCTTGTTGCTGGGCGAACGCCAAACATTCTAAAGTGAGCTTTTTGCCTAATCCGAGCCCGCGGCTTTGCGGTAAAAGAAACAGTTTTTTTAGCTCACATACTTCATCAGAGCCGTTGAACGGCGCTAAACCACAGCCGCCAACTACTTTTCCATCCAGCGTGGCAACTAAATATAGACTTTTGTTCTCGTGGGTGTAATGCAAGCTCATTGCTTCGACTTCAGCGTCTGAAGGACCAAAGCCTTCGCCAATAGCTCCAAACTCTTTGCCCACATCCTTGATAATATTGCAGATTTCACTGTTTTGCGCCGCAACGATAGGCGCGATATGTAATGGCATACAAGCTCCCTTTAAACAGACATTCATCTTAAGATGTGGGTATGAAAGTTCCAACAATCAATATTAGAGCCGAATTTTTACGCAAAGACAGTGAGAATAGTGATTTCAGATTGGATTTAGACTTGGCATTCGTTACTATGTACAGCTATTTAAAGACCCAAGATCCCTATTGGGACGCTTATGGATACTACCACTTATGTCACTCGGTTTGAGCTTTGCTCAAAAGAGGGCGTAGGTAGATGAGGAAACGATGCAACATCTAGAAGAGATCATTGCTAATGCGAGCGCAGCAATTGAAGCTGCACAATCGCTAGTCGCACTTGATGAAGTGCGTGTTCAGTATCTAGGTAAAAAAGGTGAGCTAACGACTCAACTTCAAAGCCTAGGTAAACTGCCACCTGAAGAACGCCGCGAAGCTGGTCAAGAGATCAACAAAGCAAAAGGCGTAGTACAGCAAGCAATCGCAGCTCGTAAAGATGCACTACAAAGTGCTGAACTAGAAGCGAAACTAGCAGCTGAAACAATCGACGTGACTCTACCAGGTCGTCGCATTGAGAACGGTGGTCTACACCCAGTAACTCGTACTGTTGAGCGTATCGAGAAGTTCTTTGGCGAGCTTGGCTTTAGCACTGAAGCTGGTCCAGAGATCGAAGATGCATTCCACAACTTCGACGCACTGAACATTGCTGCGGATCACCCAGCACGTACTGATCACGATACTTTCTTCTTTAACCCTGACTTGATGCTGCGTACTCACACATCTGGTGTTCAGATCCGTACGATGGAAAATGGTAAACCACCATTCCGTTTCATCGCACCGGGCCGTGTTTACCGTAACGATTACGACCAAACGCACACGCCAATGTTCCACCAAGTGGAAGGTCTTCTAGTTGATGAGAACGTGAACTTTGCACAGCTTAAAGGTGTGCTGCATGACTTCCTATGTAACTTCTTCGAAGAAGAAGTAGAAGTTCGTTTCCGTCCTTCATACTTCCCATTCACTGAGCCTTCAGCAGAAGTGGACGTGAAAGGTAAAAACGGTAAATGGCTAGAAGTACTAGGCTGCGGTATGGTTCACCCGAACGTACTACGTAGCGTAGGCATCGATCCTGAGAAATACTCTGGTTTTGCATTCGGTATGGGTATCGAGCGTCTAACTATGCTTCGTTACGGTGTAAACGACCTACGTTCGTTCTTCGAAAACGATCTTCGTTTCCTAAAACAGTTCAAGTAATCCAGAGGATCAATCACAATGAAATTCAGCGAATCATGGCTTCGTGAGTGGGTGAATCCTGCGATTACCACTGACGAACTAACGCACCAAATTACTATGGCTGGTCTAGAGGTTGATGACGTTCTTCCTGTAGCCGGTACTTTCAATGGCGTGAAAGTTGGTCACGTTGTTGAGTGTGGTCAACACCCAGATGCTGACAAACTGCGTGTAACGAAAGTTGACGTTGGCGAAGAAGAACTTCTAGACATCGTGTGTGGCGCTGCAAACTGTCGCCAAGGTCTAAAAGTCGCAGTAGCAACAGTTGGTGCTGTTCTACCGGGTGATTTCAAAATCAAGAAAGCGAAACTACGTGGTCAGCCTTCTCACGGTATGCTTTGTTCATTCTCTGAACTAGGTATCGATGTTGAGTCAAACGGCATCATGGAACTAGCAGAAGACGCAGTGGTTGGTACAGACTTCCGCGAATTCCTAGCTCTAGACGACGTAACTGTAGACGTTGACCTAACGGCTAACCGTGCTGACTGTTTCAGCATTCGCGGTCTAGCGCGCGAAGTAGGCGTTCTAAACCGTGCTGACGTAACTGAACCATCAGTAGAAGCAGTGGCAGAAACTATTGCTGATACGGTTTCAATTGAAATCAAAGCAACAGACGCGTGTCCACGTTACCTTGGTCGTGTGATCAAAAACGTAAACGTGCAAGCTGAAACGCCACTATGGATACAAGAAAAACTGCGTCGTTGTGGTATGCGTTCAATTGACCCAGTAGTAGACGTAACTAACTACGTAATGCTAGAGCAAGGTCAACCAATGCATGCATTCGATCTAGCGAAGATCGAAGGTGGTATCGTTGTTCGTCTAGCTGAGCAAGGCGAGAAGCTAACACTGCTAGATGGCAGCGAAGCTGAGCTAAATGCTGATACTCTAGTGGTTGCTGACCACAACAAAGCACTAGCAATTGCTGGTATCTTTGGTGGTGAAGATTCAGGCGTAACGACTGAAACTAAAGACGTACTGCTTGAGTGTGCATTTTTTGCACCAGACCACATCCGTGGTCGTGCTCGTAGCTACGGTCTGCACACTGATTCATCTATGCGTTTTGAGCGTGGTGTGGATTACGCACTACAATTCAGCGCAGTTGAGCGTGCAACACAGCTTCTAATCGAAATCTGTGGTGGTGAAGTAGCACCAGTTGTGGCAGTAGAGTCAGAAGCTGACCTACCTAAGCCAAACCAAGTTGCACTTCGTCGCACTAAACTAGACAACCTACTAGGTCACCACATTGCTGATGCAGACGTGGTTGAGATCCTAGAGCGTCTAGGTATGACAGTTGAAGCAAACGCTGAAGGTTGGGTTGCTGTTGCACCAACATGGCGTTTCGACATCGCAATTGAGCAAGACTTGATTGAAGAAGTAGGTCGTATCTACGGTTACGATAACATTCCAAATCAACATCCAATTGCTGCACTGACTATGCACAACCACGTTGAAGCGGACCAACCTCTAAAACGCGTGCGTGATCTGCTAGTTGACCGTGGTTTCCACGAAGCGATTACTTACAGCTTTGTAGAGCCTGAGCAACAAAAACTGATCGTGCCAGACGTTGCACCACTTGTACTGCCAAACCCAATTTCAGCAGACATGTCAGCAATGCGCCTAGGTCTAATCCAAGGCTTGCTAAACACTGTGGTTCACAACCAAAAACGTCAGCAACCACGTGTTCGTCTATTCGAATACGGTCTACGTTTCATCCCATGTGAAGCAGCAGAAAACGGCATGCGTCAAGAGCCTATGCTAGCAGGTGTTATCGCAGGTACTCGCGGTGAAGAGCACTGGGATATGGCGACAGCGACGGTTGACTTCTTCGATCTTAAAGCGGATCTAGAAGCGGTACTTGAGCTTTCAGCAAACGCTAAAGCCTACTCTTTCGTTGCACTGTCACCTGAAAGTAAAAAAGCTAACCCAGCACTACATCCAGGTCAATCTGCAGCTATCATGCTAGATGGCAAAGAGATCGGTGTGATTGGTACTGTACACCCAGAGCTAGAGCGCAAGTTCGGTCTAAATGGTCGTACAATCGTATTCGAAATCGAATGGGATGCAATCAACACTCGCGTAATCCCAGAAGCAGTAGCACTGTCTAAGTTCCCTGCAAACCGTCGTGATATCGCGGTAGTAGTAGACGAAGCAGTGGCATCTGGCGATATCGTAAATGCTTGTCTAGAGCAAGGTGGTGAGTTCCTTAAAGACGCGCGTCTATTTGACGTGTACGTAGGTAAAGGCGTAGAAGAAGGCAAGAAGAGCCTAGCTATCGCACTGACGCTACAGTCCCTAGAGCGCACACTTGAAGATGCAGATATCGCAGGTGCGGTTGAAGCTATCGTTGCTCACGTATCTGAAAAATTTGGCGCGACACTTCGCGACTAATCATCAGATAGACTGATACAAAAAACCTGCCCAAGCGGCAGGTTTTTTTATGCGAATTCAATACTAAGCAATGTATTCGTTTAGTGCTGCTTGGGTTGGCAGTGCGGTCATCGCACCTTTTTGCGTAGTGGCGAGTGCGCCGCAGCCATTTGCCCAGCTTACTGCTTGGCGGATCACGTCATCATTTGCCCACTCTAAATGTTGCGCAAGTTTTGCCAGCAAGCCACCTACGAAAGCATCGCCTGCACCGGTAGTATCAACCGGTTTAACAGCTTGCCCTGAAATTAGCTCTTGCTTGCCATCAAAGATCACTAGTGCACCTTTCGCGCCTTGAGTTACAAGCACAAGCGTATTGTTAAACTCGTTTAGCGCAGCTAAACCTTGTTCTAGAGAAGAGGTTTGAGTGAGATGCATCAGTTCATCGTCGGAAAACTTCACCACATCCGCTAAAGCGATCGCTTGGCGCACCACTGGGATCAGCTGTTCAGGATTTGCCCACACTTCTTCACGTAGGTTCGGATCGAAGCTCACAAAACCACCGGCTTGTTTAATTAAGCGCATTGCTTCAAGTGTTGTACTGCGACTTGGCTCATTCGCTAAAGCGATTGAGCATACGTGTAGCCATTCACCTTGAGCAAAACTTGGTACGTCTGCCTGCTCTAAGAATTGGTCTGCACTTGGTTTTACCATAAAAGTGAAGCTACGCTCGCCAGAGTCATCTAAGTCGACAATTACCGTTGATGTGCGATGAGCCTCATCAAGTAGCATAGCGTCGGTGTTTACCTTTTCATCGCTTAGTGTTTGCTTCATAAAGCGACCTAAAGGATCTTGACCAACGCGACCAAAGAAAGCCGCATTACCACCTAGGCGAGCGATCGCGACTGCAACGTTAGCAGGCGCGCCACCAGGGCATTTTAGATAGGTGGATTCTGTATCTGGGATCAGGTCAACAACCGCGTCGCCGGTTAGCCATACTTTGCTCATAGTTTGTACCTTAAATTGGTTAAATTTCGCTTTGCTGATATAATTGCTAAAACGGTTTAGCAAATCAATCACCTTGTTTGTTCAGTGATGGAATTTGCTAAAAAGTGTGATCAAAAGCGATCTTTAACGATCATAGAATCGTTAGGGAAAACCTTAATCTGACTGACAGCGATGCGCTAAGCAGGTAGGATTGGCATCCACGGCGCGCAACCCAAATTACACTCATATGGATATAGAATGAGTCAGAAAAAACTGAAACTTGCTGATATCGCAGCGTTGGCTGGGGTATCTAAATCTACCGTAAGTTTTGTGCTAAACGGGCATGCAGAAAAGCACCGTATTAACCAAGAAACGGTTGAGAAAGTGCAGCGTATTGCCAAACAGCATAATTACACGCCAAGTGTTTACGCTCGTGCGCTTAAATCAAACAAAACTTACACCATTGGGTTGGTGATCCCTGATCTTGCTAATATGGGTTTTGCCAACACCGCCAAAGCATTAGAAAAATTACTGAGAGAAAGTGGCTACCAACTTCTGATCGCTTGTTCAAACGATGATCAAGAGTTAGAAAAGCTGGTGGTTAAAGGGTTGGTTGAACGTCAGGTTGATTTATTGTTGGTGGCATCTGCCATGCCGAGTGAAGAGTTTTATTATAGCGTGAAAAACTCGACGCCGGTTATTTTCTTTGACCGCACATTTCACCGTAGCCAGTTTATCAATGTCAAAACTGATGCTTATACAGCAACTAAGCAGCTGGTGGCTCGTATGGTTCAAGGGGCTGATGAATGTGTTTATATTGGCGGGCAATGGCTTTTATCACCAAGCCAAGAGCGTTTAGATGGCTACCAAGCAGGGCTAGAGCAAGCTGGTGTCGCGTTTAACGATACGATGGTTTTTAGCCGAGATTACCAACCACAATCAGGTTATGACCTGATGGCAGAAGCCGTGGCGCAATTAGGTCGCCTGCCACAAGCGGTGTTTACTGCGTCTTACTCTTTGTTAGAAGGGGTGCTTCGCTATTTGTCCGAGCAGCAATTATTGAATGATGTGATTTCTTTAGGCACCTTTGATAATTACGCCATCCTAGATTGCTTACCAATTAAGATAGATTCAATCGAACAAGATAGTGAAGCCATGGCGAAGGCGTTGTTTCGATTGTCGAACAAGTTGCTAGAAAATCCGCAGTACGAGCCAGCAACGGTTGAGCTTTACGCCAACATTCATTTCAGACGCTAGACTTGGGAGACAATGCTCCCAAGCCTTATACCATGATTAGCGGCAAACAGAGCGCGCCATCCGTGCATAAGTATGGCGCACACCACGTATAGCAATGCTATATTCGCGGATGTTTTCTGGTGCGGCAATACCAATCGCGCAGCCAGTGTCACCAATATGATGTAGGTCGGCACCTGCCATCTTGCTCATGAGTGCAATTTGACGGATGGTTTCCACACTCGCTCCTTCTTGAGATGTACCAATCGCCGTCATTGTCATAATTCCAAGTTCATGGGCGTAGTCGATGAGTTCAGCGACGTAATCTTGGCTGATGCCAGCAATCGTGCCGGGAGCGGGCAGTAATACGATGTCTACGCCATTATCGGCAAATTCTTTGACATCAGCTTTGGTAATGATTTTCGCGCTGCCGGAACGAAGGATTCCGGCTGCATGCATTTTGCCGGCGATCAAAACCATTTGTTTGCCGACGGCTTGTCTGATTGAGCGCAAGCTGTTGGAGATCGCCTCATTACTGACGCCATTGCCAGGGTTACCGGTAATGGTGATAAATCGAGCGCCCATTTGATACAGTTTTTGTGCGTTTTCTCCGGTGGCTAAACGCCCCGGTGAGACTTGCCAGAAATCTTGGTGGCTAGGTTGATAATCCGGTGCTACCGCTTCTAAGTTGACGCCCACAGCACGTCCGGTAAATCGAGCGAGTTCTTTGAGTAGATTATCAGCTTCGATGTTAGTGGGCATGCCGTTAATCTCAGGCTGGTCAGCGTCAAATAGGTTAAGCAATAACAAATCGGCACTTTGGCTGGCCGCCAGTTCGGCATTGCTTACTGAAACTAACATCGGTTGCAGCGCACCAATGGTTTCTGCCATTAAAATACGCCCTTCACTCATGCGTAATGAATCGAGTAAGTCTTGCCCTTGAAGATGAGCGATTTCAGAAGCGGAACAATCTAAATAACGTTTAGTCATACGACACCTTTTTTACAACTTAGCTTGGCGTTAATTGAATCGTCGCCAAGCAATGATTACGAAAGATGTCCGCATGTTATCAGGGGTTTATCTAAGAAAATGATGCAAATGCGCCATTTTAGAAACAGCTATCAGTGTTAGTTCATGTAACTATTAGTTTAATCAAAACAGTATACTATTACGTTGTGCTACAGGCTGATATGTATCGAAACTTTGGCGAGTCGAGAGTAGGGATCTTTGTCGCGAGAGCGATACCACTCCTTGGGCATTGCATCATACAGAGCGCGGTCTTTGAGTCGCTGTTTCTCGTCTTTGCTGATCACCACGTAATGGAGCAAGCTATCAAGAATGCGCTTAACAGTTTGCCGTGAGAGTTCACCATCGCGCTCGTAACGTTTGAGCTCACCAATAATTGCAGAGAGCGGCACGATAGGCTCAAGCTCAGCATGTTTCGTACTGGATACTTGTGTTGAACGAGGACAATGTTCACGCGCGATTTGCCAGTCAGGAGCGCCAGCTTTCGATAAATAGTTTTCTCGCATACAGAAATAGCTAAACAAAAAACGCTCAAGCATGTGCCAGCGCTGGGCACTGATTTCGAGCATTAAGTGTTCAAATTCAAGGTCGGTATTATGCATTGTTGCCGCAGTTGGTGTATTACGGACGATATTATGAAGCAAAAAAAGCGAGTCTGATAGACTCGCTATAAATATGGATTAGTTAAGGCAGGTGACAGGTTGATGTTTACGTACTGAAACCAGCAACTGAGCAAGCAATAAGACCCCGGTTACCGCAAGTCCGATGCCGATCCCGGCCCAAATGCCGCCTAATTGGTAGCTTTCAAGCAGCAGCCATGCGGCAGGAATACCAAACGTCCAATAACCAATGGCAGTCATCACGGTCGGCAGCATAACTATTTTCATACCACGCAGCAGGTTGATCGCGAGAAGCTGCCAAGCATCTACGATAAAAGCAAGGGCAACCACCCAAAGCACCGAAGTAAGTAACTGAGTGAGATTAGCATCGAGATTGAAAATTGCGGCGATAAACTCGGGATAGAGAATAAACCCGCCCGCAAGCACAATACTAATTACTGTGGTAATGGCAAAGCTGCGAATTGCGGTTTGCTTGATCCCCGAGTAGTTCTCGGCACCAAAGTCTTGCCCGACTAAAATTGCAGCAGCTTGCGAAAAGCCAAAGTTGATATTCCATGTAAAGCTTAGGCATTGTAGTAAGATCTGATGCAGTGCTAGAGCTGCGACGCCAACAGTACCTGCCATTAAGGTTCCGCCATAGATCAAACCATGCTCAAGTAGTGCAGCAAGACCAATTGGCAAACCCATCGCTAGCAGCGGTAAAGTTAAGCGTAGCGAATATTCATCAATATTTTTCCACGGTGCAAATTCAGAGAAATGGCTGCGGCTAAAGACCCAGTAGCCATAACCAATCATTACTATCAAGGACGATAGAGCAGTACCCGCACCTAAGCCCGTTAGACCCAGCTCAAAGGTAAAGGCAAGCACATAGCTAATTGGCACATTAAGCACAATGTTCGCCACAGACATCACTAAAATAGAGCGAACGTTACCAAATGCGCTGGTTAAGCCGCGTAAAATAAGTAGCAATAGCGATGGCAGCATGGTCCATTTTAAGGCATCGACATACTGCATCGCAGGGGCAATAACCTCTTCAGGTTGTTGAGCGATGCGTAACAGATGCGGAGCAAAGGAGAAGCAACTGATAAGCAAAGCCGACAAAATCAGCGTCAACAACACCGCGCCTTTGATGGCAAAGCGAATTTGTTGATTGCCAAACTCAGGTCTTGCCACTCTTTGCCCGTAAGCAATGGCGACAAGGTTTGCCACACAACCGACAGTGCTGCTGGCGACAATAAAGATAAAGCTAAAAATGGATGCACCGAGCCCACCCGCAGCGAGCGCGGCAATGCTAAGGCGTGACATCATCCAAACATCGGTCAAAACCAACGCCATGGCAATGAGCTGAGAGATGATAAGAGGGAATGCTAAAGAGAGAATTTTTCTCATGATGGCTCAAGTTTGTTTCTGTAAAGTGTATTGTGATTTTCGCTCATTAAACGCTGAATTTTATTCGCTATCAAATGATTAATATGTCACTCTGGCATGATCTGAAATCATACTAAAAGTATTATGAAAGCGTATCCGAATCTGCCGTTTAGCCACAATAGTTTGAAAGTGTTTGAAACTGTCGCGCGTTTGTTGAGCTTTACCCAAGCCGCGCATGAGCTTAACGTCACGCAAAGTGCGGTGAGTCGCCAGGTAAAAGCATTAGAGGATGAAGTTAATGCCACTTTGATTATTCGCAAGCACCGCTCGATTGAGCTGACGGAAAAAGGTATGGCGTTATTTCAGGTGCTGAGAAACAACTACTTAGAGTTGCAAACGCTGCTGGAGAAATGGAGCCAACCAGAGAAGAAACGTTTGGTGATCAAAAGTGCAATTAGTTTTGCTACCCGAATATTGATCCCAAGAGTAAGAGAGCTCAATGAACGTTATCCTGACTATGAGATTGTTATTATCCCTTTAATTGAAGGCGATTGGGATTTATCGGCAGAGCAAAGTGACTTGGCGATTATTAACACCAGACAGCCAGAGCTTTATCGTGGGCATCCCAAAGCGACTTTTTTGCGTGACGAATACATGGCGCCAATCTACACGCCAAGTGATGAGCAGAGTGAAAAGGATATAAAGCAGGTTCTTGAAATGCCGCGTCTGCATGCAACTGACGACCATTTAGATTGGCATACATGGCTTAATCAAGAAGAGGGTCTTGCCATCAAGCCCAGCCGCGACACATCATTTATTAGCCTAGACTTAGCGATCAGCGCCAGTTTAGCCGGGCATGGTGCCACCGTGACCGACTTACTGTTGGTATTGCCAGAGCTTGAGCGCGGTTTTTTACGCACGCCTAACTGTGCACCTGTGCGCAGCAGCCCGTGGCAATACTACGCTTATCTGCCGCAACAAAGTGAGATAGCTTTAGATCTACTCACTTGGCTACAGCAACTCTTTGACCAACATCTCGAGCGTCTTCATCGGTTGGCGGATAAACATCAATGGCGCCTTGAACACTAGGGTGAATGCCGAAAGTGTGCAGATGCTCGAACACTTAATTTGTAGCATAGGTATGATTGATGTTACAGGCTCTCAGTAAGGCGGCTCAGATGATCGAAATTGACTCAAACCTATGGGTATTTAATGGCGGCAATGTGTCGTTTTTAAGCTTTCCATTTTCCACTCGCATGACGGTTGTCCGTTTAAGTGATGGTCGACTGTGGGTCCATAGTCCAATCGAATTGTCTAGTTCGCTGCAGCAGCAAATCGATGAGCTAGGGGAGGTAGGCTATTTGGTGGCGCCAAATCATTTGCATCACCTATTTATTCAGCAATGGCAAGAGCAATACCCAGATGCGCTAACCTATGGTACCGCGCAGGTGATCAAAAAAAGACAAGATCTTAAGTTTGAAAACTGTCTAGCTGCCTCATCACAACTACCATGGGAGGATGACATTGATCACTTGCTGTTTACTGGCTCTGCAGTGATGCAAGAAAGTGTGTTTTTTCACCAAGCGTCTCGCACTTTAATCGTAACCGACTTGATTGAAAATTTTGCGCCGCAACACTTTAGCCCTTTACAAAGAAACATCGCCAAAGTGGTTGGTATTCTAGCGCCAAATGGCAAGATGCCTTTGGATTGGCGACTCACCTTCCAATTTAATAAGGCGGAGGCAAAAGCCCATATGGCGCACATACTCGCGTGGCAGCCACAGCGAGTTGTTATGGCGCACGGTGAAATGATTGAGCAAGATGCCGACACCTTCTTAAGGCGTTCATTTAATTGGCTTGGCAGTTTTGCACCCCAATAATTATCGAGTTGCTGGCTTAACACATCTCATTCGCTGGGCTGGCATCTACCACAAATTGAAGAGGCAAGCATGTTAGAGACCAAAAGGCTTATCCTTCGCCAGTGGGAACAAGCGGACTTTAAACATTTTGCACGTATGTGTGCAGACCCAGAGGTAATGCAATATTTTCCTGCCACATTGAGTGAGGCGGAAAGTGAGCAGTTAGCTAACCGGTTGCAAGCATTAATCGATCTCCATGGCTGGGGATTTTGGGCTGTTGAAATCAAAGCAACGGGTGAGTTTATTGGCTTTGTTGGGCTCAATACTATTGATGGCGAAAGTGGTATCCCCAGAGCGCCATTTCTTGAAATTGGTTGGCGTATTGCCAAGCAATATTGGCACAAAGGCTATGCCACCGAAGCTGCAGATCAAGCGATGCGTTACGCCTTTTTTGTTTTAGGCGTGGATGATGTTTACGCGTTTACCGCAAAAGATAATCTGCCTTCGCAAAAAGTGATGCAGCGGTTAGGCATGATTGATACAAGGCTCGACTTTGACCATCCCAAATTGCCGCAAGGACATCCGCTGGAGCGTCATTGTCTATACCGTATAGATAAGACAACCCTGCTGTCAGCTAATGCGCTCGGCGCGATTTAACACCTGGCAGTTGATTTACAAATGGAGTAAGAGCTAGCTATGGAAACGCGACAGAAAATGCACTCTCAGCAAGTCTACCATTGTGATGATTCGAAGTTGATCGCCGAACAGCAAGCGTGTTTGGAAATCCTGTATGACTTTAACCACTGTCGCCCTAGTCAGTTTGCTGAGCGGGACGCTCTTCTACGTATGCTATTGGGTAGTGCGGGCAAAGAGTGCTATATCGAGCCGCCGCTGCGTGCCAATTGGGGTAAGCATACCCATATTGGCGACAGTTTTTACGCGAATTTCAATTTGACCTTAGTGGACGATACCACCATCACCATTGGTAACCATGTGATGTTTGGTCCCAATGTGGTTCTGACTACCGCAGGTCACCCCATAGACCCAGCAAGAAGGCGCAAAGTGGCGCAGTTTAATATTCCGATCACGATTGAAGATAATGTTTGGATTGGCGCCAATGTTGTGGTGCTTCCCGGTGTCACGATCGGTGAAAACAGTGTGGTAGGGGCTGGGAGTGTCGTGACGAAAGACATTCCGCCAAACGTAGTCGCCGTCGGTAACCCTTGTCGGGTATTAAGAGAGATATCCGCAAGAGATAAAGAGTATTACTTTCGTGACTATAGATATGACGTTGTTTTGGGGTAACGTCAAGCTATAGGTATTCTTCAGCCACCATCAAAGGTGGCTGAATTGCCAAGGAGTTAAAAAAGCTGACCGTCGACCAGTACCGCCTGCGAGCGATAGTTGTCATCTAACACAGTGGCAGCGGCTCTAAAGCCTTGTTGCAGTTTACCTAAGTTATCGATTTGCATCGCTTGGGCTGGGTAGCTCGACGCCATTTTCAGTGCTTCTTGCTCAGCAATACCCCAGGCAATCACATTGGCGACAGACTCATCCATGCCAATATGCGCGCCAGCTAGACTGCCTTCAGCGTTCACTAGCATATTATCGATAACTTCGATGATTTGACCATCGAGCTCAAAGCGATTGGTTTTACTGCCAACGGTTGCCATTGCGTCAGTCACAATCAGGAGTTTACCTTGCGGTTTAGCTTTGTGGGCAAGCAAAAAACTTTGTGGATGCACGTGTATGCCATCAGTGATGATTGAGCACCAAGCATGGTCGCTGTTAAGTGCCGTTCCTACCACGCCCGGCTCGCGACCTTCAAAGGGTGACATGGCATTAAACAGATGAGTAAAGCCGTTTACCTTTGACAGTTTTTCGTGTGTTAATTCACTAGCGGTGGCATTACTGTGACCACAAGAGATGATGACATCTTTTTGCTGCAAGTAGTTAAGGGCTTCAAGAGACATCTTCTCTGTTGCCGCAGTGACCAACACCTTGGCGTTCTTTGGCCAAGGGAAAGCGTCAAGGTCGGCAGTGCTCGGCGAATAAAACAGCTCGGCGTTGTGCGCGCCTTTTTTAGCGACATTGAGCCAAGGACCTTCAATATGTACGCCAAGCATTCCCGCGATCTTGTCGTTGACCGCTTGTTCGGCTGAGACTAACGCTTTGGCGATGCTCTCGGGCGTTGAACTGATCAGTGTCGGTAGCAAGTAAGCGGTGCCATGTGTTCGATGCGCGGCGCAAATCGTTTCGATTGCGGCAGGACCAACGTCATTGTTAAACATGACATCCCCGCCGCCATTAACTTGAATATCGATAAAACCCGGTGCGATGAGACTATTGGCATAGTGCTGACGTTCGATGTCTGCTGGCAGTTCGTTAATCGGCATAATGGCATGGATACGCTCATCTTCCCAAACCAGCGCGGCATCTTGGTGATAATTATCTCCATCAAATATTCGTGGAGCTGAGATGGCTTTCATTACCATGATTCTTCCTTGTTGAACTGAAAAGCGGCGCCCAGTAAGCAAGCATCGTAATCACCTTGCGCGGCGATAACGGGGACTTGAAACGCGGCTGGACGTTGTAATATTTTTTGTGTCACTCGATCTAGATAAGAGGTGGCTAATCCCACGCCGCCTCCGAGCACTACCATATCTAAATCTAACGTTGCCTTCAAATTGCAGCATAAAGTTGCAATGGCTTTAGCGCTTTGCTCGATGATGTGGTTGGCTTGAGGGTTAATGCTGGCGATCTCAAACAGCTCAACATTACTGATATTGGGTGTAAAAACCTCATCGCTAAAGCGTTTAATTGCCGTACCAGAGGCGATAGCTTCCACACAACCGATTTGACCACAGCCACAATGTGGACCGTGTGGATCAATAGAAAAGTGCCCGACATGACCAGCTAAGCCGCTGGCTCCACTGTGTAATTTGCCATCAATAATGATGCCGCCACCCACACCAGTTGAAACGGTAATAAACGCCATATTGCGAATATCAGCGCCAAGTTTGGTGTACTCATACCAAGCGGCGGCTTGAGCGTCGTTTAACATCGCGACCGGTAGATTTGTTAATGACTCCAGAGCTTGAGCGAGTGGAAATGGCGCAGGAAAGGCAAGGGTATCTGGGTTGACCGCTGAGATCCCTTGCTCTGTGACTAAGCCAGTAGTGGAAATACCAATACGGCTGACTTTATCCATCCAATCTGTTGCGTGCTCCAAAATCGTGCCCGCAAACAGTTCTGCTTGTTGCACGATTGGTGTTGGGAATTGGCGACGCTCGACAATAGCATCGTTCTCTACCAACCCGATTGCGATTTTTGTACCGCCGATATCAATCGCCAATGTAGACATTAGTGTGCTCCTGCCTTTTGAGTTTGTGCGTTAAACCACCCGATCATCACTTCAAGTCGAGTTAATGCCGAGCCGACAGTGACTGCGGTTGCGCCGTGAGCGATGGCTTGCGCGGCAAGTTCTGGTGTGTTGTAGCGTCCTTCCGCCATAGTAAAGAAACCGGCTTTAGAAAACTGTTCGACCAGTTGCAAATCCGGTTCTGTTGGCTCTTCACCGCCGACGTATCCAGATAAGGTCGAGCCAATAATCTCAACGCCAACTTCATTTGCCCAAAGACCATCTTCAAAGCTTGAGCAGTCTGCCATGGCGAAACACTCAGTCGCTTGGATTGCTTTAGCGATAGCATCACGGCTTTCAGGACGAGCTCGATTGGTCGCATCAAAAGCGATGATTGTCGCGCCTGCTTCAGCTAAGGAAGCAACATCACAAAGATACGGCGTAATGCGCACAGGACTGTCCGTTAAATCACGTTTAACAATGGCAATAATTGGTACATTTACCGCCTGAGATACCGCTTTTACGTTATCAACACCTTCAATGCGTAACGCTTTTGCTCCTGCTTGCTCTGCTGCTTGTGCCATTGCCACGATAAACTCGGTTTTCTCTAAAGGACTACCGGGAACTGGCTGAATAGATACGACAGTTTGACCTTGTAGTGATTCTTTTAACTGTTTGATATTTAATTTATTTGTTCTCACGCTTGGCCTCTCAAAAAGACTTTCCATAGCGGAGTGAAGGCAAATTAACGCCTTACACAATTCGTCGAGTAAGCAGGTAGAAAACATATCTCTGGCGAATTTTTGTCCGCGATCACATTTCAAAAAAAGTTGGTTTGAAAATAATCTTCACCACCATAATAATTCATAACGAAAATAATTTTCAAACAAAATAAAAATTTTTTTGAAATCCGTGAAACTAGGTAGAGAACAACAAAAAGGGAACACTATGAAAGCCATGAACAAGATTACCTTCGCTATGCTTGCTTTAGGACTATCAGTATCCGCTCAAGCTGCGACTACGTTGAAAATGGGTATGCAACCATCAGTGGGTTCAGTGGAATATAACTCTGCAAAACTATTGGCAGACACCATTGAAGAACTTAGTAACGGTGAAATGAAAGTTGCGATCTACCCAAGTGCACAGCTAGGTGATGACCGCGCGATGCTACAGCAACTATCAATGGGTGACCTTGATATTACTTATGCAGAGTTTGGTCGTATGGGTCTTTGGATCCCACGTGCCGAAGCGGTAATGCTTCCTTACGTAGCGCGTGACTTTGAACACCTACAAACCATTTTTAACTCAGACTTCGGTAAGGGTGTACGTGAAGAGATGCTAACCAAGTTTAACTGGCGTGCGCTTGACACTTGGTACAATGGTACTCGTGAAACTTCTTCTAACCGTCCTCTAAACAGTATCGAAGACTTTAAAGGTCTAAAACTACGCGTACCAAACGCGAAAGCGAACCTAAACTTTGCTCGTCTATCTGGCGCGTCACCAACACCAATGGCGTTCTCTGAAGTTTACCTAGCGCTACAAACTAACGCGGTAGACGGTCAAGAAAACCCATTACCAGCGATTAAAACCATGAAGTTCTATGAAGTTCAGGCGAACTTGGCGATGACTAACCACATCGTTAACGACCAAATGGTGATCATCTCTGAAACGACTTGGCAAGGTCTAAGCGAAGAGCAACGTGAAATCGTGAATAAAGCGGTAGCAAAAGCGGGCGAAGCACACACGGCATTTGTTAAGAAACAAGAAGCTGAGCTGATTGAATTCTTCGAAGCCGAAGGTGTAACCGTAACTTACCCAGATCTAGCACCGTTCCGTGAAGCAATGCAGCCTCTATACACTGAGTTTGAAGAAAAACTAGGTGAGCCTGTAGTGAAGAAACTTGCAGCGATGTAAGCATCCTGAGCCCATTAAGGCTCGAATTTAAGTGTTAATTTCTAGGCTGGCCACTTGCGGCCAGCCATGGAGCTCAAAATGTTACGCAAGATTATCGATAATATAGAAGAGATCATCACCGTACCGCTAATGGCTTCTTTGTTAGTGGTGCTTACATGGCAAATTGTCAGCCGTTGGATGCTAAACGATCCTTCACTATGGAGTGAGGAACTCGCAAGGGTTCTATTCATGTACATGTGTATGATTGGCTGTTCTATGGCAATCAAACGCGGTGCGCACGTCAACATTACTTTTTTCTCTGACAAGTTACCTGAAAAAGCGCGTATTGCTTTAATTCTTTCACTTGAGTTTGCTGTTCTTCTATCGATTTTCGCCATTATCTATCTTGGTTATCAGCACGTTCAACGTACCGCGTTTTTTGAACTAATTACACTCGGCATTTCTAGTAAATGGCAAACCTACGCCTTACCGATTGGCGGCTGTTTTATGGTTTTTCGTCAAGTACAGAAAATGGTGGGTATCGCGAAGCAGTTTTCGCATAGCGATAAAGAGTTAGTAGCATCTGATTCTCAGATGGCTGAGAGGTAGTAAATCATGGCAACTTCTATTTTTGGTTGGCTAGGTCTGCTGTTTGCAGGTATGCCAGTAGGGTTTTCCCTAATTTTCGTCGCGCTGCTGTTCCTTCTATTAACCGGTAGTACAGGTATTAACTTTGCAGCGCAGCAAATGATCACTGGTGTCGATAACTTTACACTGTTATCTGTACCATTCTTCGTTCTAACCGGTCACTTAATGAATAGTGCTGGTATTACAGAGCGTATTTTCAATTTCGCTAAAGCGATGGTAGGGCATATCACTGGTAGTTTGGGTCACGTAAACATCATGGCAAGCTTACTGTTCTCAGGTATGTCAGGTTCAGCGTTGGCAGATGCCGGCGGTCTTGGTCAGCTTGAAATCAAATCGATGCGTGATGCGAAGTACGATGACGACTTCTCAGGCGGTTTGACAGCGGCGTCTTGTATCATCGGTCCACTAGTACCACCTTCAGTACCGCTGGTTATTTACGGTGTGGTATCAGGTACTTCGATTGGTGCACTATTCTTAGCAGGTGCAGTACCAGGCATTCTTTGCTGTCTTGCTTTGATGATCATGAGTTACTTTATCTGTAAAAAGCGCGGCTACATGGTGTTACCAAAAGCGAGTGGTCGTGAGCGTCTAGTTGCGTTTAAAGAAGCTTTCTTATCGCTGCTTACACCAATCATCATTATCGGCGGTATTTTCTCGGGCAAATTTACACCGACTGAAGCGGCTGCAGTATCTTCACTTTACGCTCTATTCTTAGGCACTGTGGTTTACAAACAGCTAACGCTAGCAGGGTTTGTTGATATCTTAAAAGAGACTGTTAACAACACGGCGGTTGTGGCACTAATGGTAATGGGTGTGACTGTATTTGGTTGGATCGTAGCTCGCGAGCAGTTGCCGCAAATGCTGGCTGATTTCTTCCTAAGCATCAGTGATAACCCACTAGTACTGCTACTGCTGATCAACTTACTGCTGTTGTTCTTGGGTACCTTTATTGAATCGTTAGCGCTGCTATTACTTCTCGTTCCATTCCTAGTGCCAGTGGCAGTATCTGTTGGTATTGACCCTGTTCACTTTGGTGTAATGGCTATCTTGAACCTAATGATTGGTATTTTGACTCCGCCTATGGGTATGGCGCTGTTCGTGGTGGCAAGGGTAGGTGACATTCCTTTCCACGTGCTTACTCGTGGTGTAATTCCACTACTAGTACCACTGTTTATTGTACTTGCGCTAGTGGCGATTTTCCCTCAGTTCACTCTGTTCTTACCTGAGCTATTCCTTGGTTACGGACAATAAAATTTAGATTAAAACAACAAGTGAGCCACTGCGGTGGCTCCGATTAAGTAGGATGTAAAAATGAACAAATTAACTGGTTTGATTGCTGCTCCACATACTCCGTTTGATGTAAATAACAAAGTTAACTTTGGCGCGATCGATCAAATCGCTGAGCTGCTGATTGCTCAAGGTGTAACAGGTGCGTATGTGTGTGGTACCACAGGTGAAGGTATCCACTGTTCAGTTGAAGAGCGTAAAGCCATTGCTGAGCGCTGGGTTAAAGCTGCTGACGGCAAACTTGATATCGTACTTCATACGGGTGCATTGAGTATTGCAGACTCAATCGAGCTAACTCAACATGCAGAAACTCTTGATATTCTTGCAACTTCTGCAATTGGTCCATGTTTCTTTAAACCAGGTAGTGTTGATGATCTAGTTGAATACTGCGCGCAAATTGCCGCTGCGGCGCCTTCAAAAGGTTTCTACTACTACCATTCAGGTATGTCTGGCGTGAACCTAGACTTAGAGCAGTTCCTTATTAAAGGTGAACAACGCATTCCAAACCTAACTGGTGCGAAATTCAATAACTCAGATCTGTATGAATACCAACGTGCTGTACGCGCTTGTGGCGGTAAGTTTGACGTGCCATTTGGTGTTGATGAGTTCTTACCTGCAGGTCTCGCAGTAGGCGCGGTCGGTGCGGTAGGTAGTACCTACAACTACGCAGCACCTCTTTACCTCAAGATCATTAAAGCGTTTAACAAAGGTGACCAAGCAACGGTTACTTCGTTAATGGATAACGTTATTGCCATCATTCGCGTACTAGTGGAATACGGCGGTGTGGCGGCTGGTAAAGCAGCAATGCAACTGCACGGTATTGACGCGGGTAACCCACGTACACCAATCCGTTCTCTGACTGAAGCTCAAAAAGCAGATGTTGTGGCGAAAATGCGCGATGCAGGTTTTCTCAACATGTAATCGGATAAATATGTAATCCGTTTAAGCCGCAACAAAGGGCAAGGCTCTTTGTTGCGGGTTTTCGATATCAACTAGCATGAAAATCGAACGTTGGAGTGCGATATGCAAGGGATCTACCTGCCGTTAATGACACCATTTAAACCAAGTGGTGAGATTGATTTTGGTTGTTTAGAAGCGATGTTTGAACATCATATTCGTCAAGGCGTACACGGATTTTATATCGGTGGCAGCTCTTCTGAATGTTTTATGATGTCGATTAAAGAGCGCCAACGGTTACTTGGCGAGATTGCTAAAATCAATCGCGGTAGAGTGCCGCTTATCGCCCATGTTGGGGCTATCTCTCTATTTGAAGTGAAGCAGTTAATCGACAGCGCGGTGACTGCTGAGTACAGCGCGATTTCTGCCACACCGCCATTTTACTACGGTTTCACTAAAGCCGAAGTGGGGCATTTTTATCGCAGCATTGCTGAGTATTCGTTATTGCCGCTACTCTTGTATAACATCCCAGGCACGACAGGGGTCAATTTCACCCATCAAGAGCTATTTGAGTTATCAGAGCTGCCGAATGTGATTGGGCTTAAGCACACTACCAGCGATATGTTCTTTATCGAGCAACTGCGTCAACGTTTTGCCACCAGTGTGATTTTCCACGGTGAAGATACTATGTTGGTGAATGGCTTGCAGATGGGCGCAAGTGGCGGTATCGGTAGCACCTATAACATAATGTCGGCTGACTATGTCGCAATATTCGAAGCGATGCAAAGTGGGGATACTGAAACGGCGATGGCGCTGCAACGTAAAGTGAATCGTGTAACCGCAGAGCTGCTAAAGCACGGGGTGTATCAGTCGATCAAGTTCCTAATGCACGAGAAAGGCGTGGATTACGGGCATTGCCGTGAGCCATTTTTACCGTTATCGAGTCAGCAAAAAGGTCTACTCGCTCGCGTAATAGACGATATTTACTTCAAGTAACATGAATTGTAAGGCGTTTTGCTGGACAGCAGTGTCAATAATACGCCGTTTTTGATATTTTTGCCGCAGCAAAAATGATGATGTCATGAGGCAACGTATGGGCTCACCTAAAAATTTATTAGTTCGACTACGTTCGAATATCGAGCCGTTAAGCAAGAAATTGCGAGTGGTAGCGGAATACATTTCAGAAAACGCCAATGAGGTTCAGTATCAAACCATTACTGACTTGGCGCGTAATACCGCGACCAGTGAAGCGACCGTGGTTCGCTTATGCCGCGACATGGGTTACAAAGGTTATTCCGATTTTCGTATGGCATTGGCGGTTGAGCTTTCTCAAACTCAGGCTCAAAGCGTACAAGATATCGAAGGCGATATTTGTGATGTGTCGGCGCAAAATGCTGCTGCGGGTCTACTCGACACCGCAAAACTCATCGATCGCAAAGCCTTAGCGAAGATCAGCGAGCGTGTGCATCAAGCTAAGTTTATTAACTGTGTTGGTGTTGGCGCGTCGAGTATTGTGGGGCGCTACCTTGCGTATCGTTTACTGCGTATTGGTAAGAAAGTCACCATGTTTGAAGACACGCACCTTGCGGCAATGAATGCGGTACGCAGTGAACAGGGCGATCTGTGGTTTGCGATCTCAAGTTCGGGCTCAACTCGTGAAGTGATCCACGCGGTAACACAAGCTCATGAGCGAGATGTACCCGTTATCGCCTTAACGAACATTAGCCATAGCCCGCTGAGTACGATTTGCAGTGAGATGTTGGTTGCGGCAAGACCGGAAGGACCGTTAACCGGCGGTGCATTTGCGTCAAAAGTAGGCGCATTACTATTGGTCGACGTGTTGGTGAACAACTTGATTGAGAGCTACCCAGAGTACTCTGAGTCAGTGTTGGATACTGCACAAGTGGTAATGCCTTTACTGAAATAAACACATTTTATAAGCCTGCATTGTGCGGGCTTTATTTTGGAATTTTTATAAAGGAAATATTTTTATAAAGATCTAGTAGTGGAAAATATTTTTGTTTTATTTTGCGGTTGATAAAACCCGTTAGAGGTCAATCCCCGCGCTTAATAAGGAAATAACGAACATGAAACCCTGTTACTTCAAAACGCTATACCCTACATTAATTACGGCATCTTTGCTTGCTGCCTTTTCTGCCTCTGCTAGTCAAACGTGGCCTGATTTACCGCAGGGCGTGAAGAATGGTGTAGGTGCACAAGTGGACTCCAAGGTTTACGTTGGCTTAGGTTCACTTGGACAAGACTTTTACATGCTGGATTTAGAGCAACTTGATAAAGGTTGGCAAAAACAAGCCCAGTTTACTGGTCCGGCGCGTGATGGTGCGACAGCTTCGGTAATTGGTGACGATATCTATATTTTTGGTGGTTCAGGTAAAGCGGATGCCAAAGCTAAGTCGCCAGTGATTTTTGATACCGTTTATCGCTTCAATTCAAAAGATAATAGCTGGTCACGGATGAACACAACGGCGCCTGTTGGGCTCCTAGGTGCCGCGTCTTACTCACCAGATAATCAGCAAGTTGTTTTCTTTGGTGGCTACAACAAACCTCTATTTGACCAATATCTGTCGGACATCTTAACCACCGATCAAAAAGCCGAACCAAAAAAATGGCAGAAGATTGTTGATGACTATATGGGGCTAAAACCTGCTGACTACCAATGGAATAGACAAGTCTTGAGCTTTAACCCTGCAACAAATCAGTGGCAAGAGCTTGGTTCATCGCCATATTTGCCGAACTGTGGCGCGGCGTTAGTCACAGATAAACAAAATGCACTGCTAATCAGTGGCGAGATCAAGCCGGGTCTACGTACCGACGAAGTGAAAACTTACCAATTTGGACAATCGCAACCTTGGGTGAGTGAGCATCCATTGCCAACGCCTGAATCTCAACCTCTGCAAGAAGGTGTCGCGGGGGCGTTTGCCGGGGTGAGTAATGGCGCGGTGATTGTCGCCGGTGGTGCTAATTTCCATGGCGCAAAACACGCTTTTGACAAAGGCAATATGTTTGCTCATAACGGTTTACCAAAAGCATTCAACGCCGAAACTTACGTGTTTAAAGATGGCGCATGGAAGCAAGGTAACGATCTTGCTGAAGGTGTCGCGTACGGACTTTCCTTTACGCTGCCAGAAGGCGTTTTGATTGTTGGCGGTGAAAAAGCCGATAAATCAGCCAGCACCAAAGTCGCAATGCTGACTTGGGATGGCAAACAAGTCGAACAACAGGATTAATCATGAATATGCAGTTTTCACCCTTGCCTTCTTTGCCTAGTGGATTAAAGAATGGTGTCGGATTTGGTCACCAAAATAGACTCTATGTAGGGCTGGGTAGTCTAGGTAATAAATGGCTTATGCTCGATCTTAATGAGCAACAAAGCTGGCAAGAAAAATCGGCTTTTCCGGGTGTGGCGAGAAACGATGCGGTGTGTGTACCGGTTGAAGGCGGTTGTTACGTCTTTTCCGGCGCGGGCACAACACCTGAGCTCGGCTATACTACGGTTTTGGTTGATGGCTACTACTATGATTGTGCGCAAGATTCATGGAGTTTAGTTACTGATGACATTCCGGTTGGTCTACTTGGCGGAGCAGGCTTTGCTATGGACGATAATTTGTACTTTGTTGGCGGATACAACAAAGCGCAATTTGACGGTTTAATGGCACAGCTTAGTTCACCAGAGCTTGCCGCTGATGCTGATCTCAAGCAGGCAACCTTAGTTGAGTTTATGTCACGTCCAATTGAAGCTTATCAATGGAATGAGATGATCTATCGTTTTGATCTCTCAGCTAAGCAGTGGCAGCCTCTAGCAGAGAATCCGTTTCAAGCTAATTGCGGTGCAGGCGTTTTGCGCCGCCAAGACAGCCTGATCCTGGTCGAAGGAGAGGTGAAACCTGGGCTGCGTAGTTTGCACACCAAGCAACTAAGATTTGCTGCTAGCCAATTGGTGGAAACAAGTTACTTGCCTGCCATCGTCGAGTCTGATTCTCAACATGAGGGGCTAGCGGGCGCATTTTGTGGTGAAGTTGACGCAATGCCAATTGTCGCGGGTGGTGCTTACTTTGTTGGTAGTCAAAACAATTACCGCAGCGAGCAATTCTACAGTCATCAAGGTCTGACCAAAACATTTACTGATGATATCTGGTGCTTTGATGGCAATAGATGGCAACGCGTTGGCAAAATGCCACAAGGTTGTGCTTACGGAGTTGCAATAACCACACCTCATGGGCTAGCGATAATCGGAGGGGAGTCTTCGCAAGGTGAGGCACTTTGTGATAGCCACTTGTGTTTGAATAGTTAGCGACTTGCGAATGTTTGTCTGGCTAGATAAGTTTTTGGCAAGGTGAAAACTGCAAAGTTAATCTAAATAAAGCCCGGCGCTTATAAACGCCGGGCTTTTCTTTGCAGGCAAATCAACCTAATCGGAATTGGTCGAGCTGCTCTTTTAGTTCATCCGCTTCTGCCTGATAACCATTTACGATCTGGTTAAGGTCATCCGCTTGGCTACTGGTTTGATGGGCGATCTCATTGAGAATATCGACGTCTTTATCAATTGCCTCACACGCTTTTGACTGTTCGATAGTGGATTGGGCGATTGAGCTAATGTGGCTATTTACTTGCTCAATACTCTCTTCAAGCATGGCAACGCTCTCATTAACATGTTTTACCGAATCAAAAGTATCGTCACTGGCTTTTTTACTGCTTGCCATGCTTTCAACCGAGAAGCGAGTTTTCTCGCTGATCTTCGCTAAAAGTTTTTCAATGTTCTCCGTCGCTTCTTGGCTACGTTGGGCAAGATCGCGCACCTCAGATGATACGACAGCGAAGCCACGACCATGCTCTCCGGCGCGCGCTGCTTCTATGGCGGCGTTAAGTGCCAGCAAGTTCGTTTGCTCTGACACCCCGTTGATGGTTTCGACAATTTGACCAATGCTCTGTGTATCAGAGGCGAGTTCTGCCATGCATTTTTCGGTAGCATTGATTTGATCTATCAAGCTCTGTACCGATTTAAACGAGCGCTCACTTTGCTGTTGGCACGCTTGCACTTGGTCATTCATGGCATTGGTGTCATCCATAGCGCGTTCTGCTGACTCAGCAATGCCGACACTCGATTGTGCAAGTTCAGTCATCGCCGTTGCTATGTTGTCACATTTCGCAATGGTTGAGTGGCTGCTCTGTTCTAGCTGTTGAGATGAATCAACAATGCGCACCAACCTTTCAGTGTTGTGGTTGTTGGTCTTGGTCACATCTAGCAGTAGGTGTTTTAGGTTGCCAATCAGTTTATTGATATTACGGGCGATGGAAGAGATCTCATCATTACCGCCGGCTTTTAACTGACAGGTGAGATCTTTTTTCTCTGACATATAGTTAAGCTCAGAGCGAATGCTGCCAACTCGGTATCGTAGCCCTGACACTACAGATACCAGCAGCAGTGAAATCAATAGTGTGCCGACGACAGTCACCGCGACCAAGATATTACGATTCAATACCGACTGTGCTGAGACTTGAGAGGCATAGCTCAGCATATCGTCTTGAATTGAATTGCGTAGTTGATTTAAAAGACCGATACGCTTGGTCGCCATTGGGAACCAATCTGTCGCTTTTGGACCTTTTATAGCGTCTAAAGAACCACTTTGAGCCAAAAATTGCTGCTGCACCTTTTCGACATCTAGCCACGCACTATTTTGCTGCAATTGGTTAAGTTGGCTGAGAAATTCAGCGGGCATAACAATTTGTGCACTGCGCAGAGCATAGTCGCCCGATTGTATGTAACTGTTGATATCGGCATAGACAACAGGAGTGGCACTACCACGGGCAAACACGCCATTTAACGCGCCGCGCACTTGTCCAGCGCGCTCTTTCATAATCACCACCGAAACCAGAGATTTGCTTAGCGAGCTTAGCTCGTGACTACGCGTTTCACTGATTAATACATCAATGTTATCGATGATAAGTTGGTTGAGGTTTGAGTAATAACCAAATGGAGCGATTTTTGGTTGCAGGCGATCGACACCCAATCGAACTTCTTGCAGTTTACTCAATTGCGATGCAACGTCTTGTAATAAGGCATCAGTTAAACTTGCCGACAAAACGTTGGATTGAAATTGGGTCAGAGCTTGGATTGCTTGATCAACTTGTCCTCGTTGCTTTGATAGGTTGTTAACAATTTCAGGATTACCTTTACTGCCAAGTACGCCGGCAGTGAGACCACGTTCAACCGCAAGGTTATGCGCAAGGTTGTCGTAGTGAATAACAAGGTTGACGAGTTGTTCGTCGCGAAGTGTGGTGTGCGATTTGTTATTAAGAGCGAAAATATCAAGCGCTGCCAGTACAACCGCGATAGTGACGGGAATAGCCACCGACAAACTGACGATAAGATAGAGTGGGAACCGACGTAGTATTGACTGCATTTTTGTTGTCTCCCTGACGCATTAGCAAGCAAAATCTTTATTAGTGTAGTTGTATATATTTTGATGTAAAAGTGTTGTTAATCAGTAAATTATCAAATGGTGATGAACGGTGTAAATATTGTACAAATATGAAGGTTGTTAGTGATTGCGGTTAGATTCTGTGCGTTTTTCGGTGGAAAAAATAAAAATGGGGGGAAAAATCAGTTGAAGATTTATGACTAAAATATCGTTAAAAAACGGCAATTCGGTTGTCTGAATTAGCGAGGATTATTTGTATATTTATATTCTTATCAGTTCTGTCTAATAAGCCAAGGTTCTATAAACGTACTCAGAATGGACAACGCATGAGCTTGGAAAATTGCCTTGTGCATTAGGCAATGAAAAGAAACAAAGGCTTATCTCATAGCCTAGAGAAAGCAAATTTTAATCCAGTAAAAGTTCCGTAATAAACGCTAAATTATTTTATAAATTCCCCTGAAATGTGCTCGAAGAGAGCGAGGTCTTTATCGGCAACAAACTTGTAAATGCGAGTTTTGGTGTGAAGGGACAAATCGAAATATGCTTGTCCCTTCTCAAATCTAGTCAAATGATCTAGGAAGGGAATAACGATGAAAAGCTTAACAACAATCGCAGCACTATGTGCTTTAACGGCGGCTTCGAGTGTCTTTGCTGGTGGTTATCATTGGCAAAGCAAAGTGACCAGTATTGAAGGTGATGTCGTCGCCTCAAAACAAGCAGCTTATGATGCGGGATTAATGATGATAAACGATTACCGCAGCAAGTCTTCACGTGAGTTGCGCAATGAGTTCTCATCTGCCTTTGATTATGTTGACCGTAACTCATTTACCATTACCGACACGAAAGTGACCGTAGATGAGTTTCTACAAGGTGATGGTCAAATCGCTTATCAACCAGTGCTCGATGTGCGTTATGAATATAGAAAGCGTGAGCCGGGAAGCCGTTAGAGGTGGATGCCAACCAAAGTGCGAGAGATCCCAAAGAGAGCTGCGGCTCTCTTTTCTATTAATCAATGTATTAGCACTTTTTCTCAGGTAATATGTGTTTCTCGCTTTACTGGGCGTGCAAAGCAACTGATGACATAAAGAAGGGCAGTAAGTGCAATACGTAAAGATAAAAGAATCGATAGTGGAGCAGATAGAAGCTGGTATGTTGTCACCGAGGCAGAAACTGCCCGCAGAGCGTAAACTAGCTGAGTCGTTTGATACTACGCGGGTTACCTTGCGTGAAGCTTTGTCCCTACTTGAAGCTGAAGGTCGAATTTACCGTGAAGATCGTCGTGGTTGGTTTATCTCACCGCAGCCTTTGCGTTATGACTTGAGTCAAGCGCCCAACTTTGCCGATATGGCACAAGCGCAGAACCGTTCGGCTAAAACCGAGTTGATCACTGCAAAGGGAATTTTGGCCGATAAGCTGGCTGCTCGACTGCTTAAGTTGCCTCCCTTTACTGATGTCTATCGCATTGATCAGGTTCGCTATTTAGAAGATCGTCCAGTTGCCTATGTGACCAAATACATCCGCTCAGACCGTTTCCCTAATTTGTTAAAGTACGATCTTAGGCAGCCGATAACTCAAGTTTATCTAGATTCGTTTGCGGTGAGCTATCACACATCCAGTTACCGCATTGCAACCACATCTTTGCTTGGCGACACGGCACAGGCGTTGAGAGCAACAGTAGGCACGCCTGCGCTCGTCGTTGAGCGCGTCAACTATGACCGCCACGGTGAGCTGATTGATTGTGTGATTGAGTCATGGCGTCATGACGCTATCAGTATAAAGTCTGTGGTTGAGAAGTGAGCTAAAAGCGTTCTGCTGAGTGATAATAAAGACGTTAGCGCAAAGTAAAGATGAAGTGGGCGAGCGATGCTTCACCCACTGCGTTGGCTTGCTTAATTAAGCACAGCACTTCTTATATTTTTTACCACTGCCACAACTGCATGGATCGTTGCGGTTTGGTGTCTTTTCAAAAACAGTTGTTGCTGGCTTGTTTAGTACCGTATCCAGCTCAATAGTGTTTTCTTCTTTACTTGCATCAACCACGATGTTGGCAAAGAGAGCGTGTTGTCCAACAATGGCTTCGATCTCTGCTTTACGCGCTTCACTTGCGACGGTTACTGAGATTGGCGCTTCTTCACTGCCAGGTTTCACATCACGGTTTACGTTATAACCAGAAATTACGTGGTTCTGTCTTGCGTCAATGCGACCTTTAAAAAACAGTTTTGACATGCTTTAACTCTTATTTGAGTGTGGGATAAAAGAGCAGGGGATTATACGTATCATTGAACAATGATAAAGAAATATGTGCTCATTCCTATGGCTAAAGCATTGTCAGTACACCAAACAAGGGTAGCCTACCGCAAAGCGTTTAGTTGCATAATTAATGCGAAAGGTCACTGAAAAAACACATTAGTTTCAGTAGTATTTTAAGCAATTTCTAGAAGACTTTGAGGTAGTTATGGGATTGGATGTATTGATATTTTCGCTAGATGTATTTGTTACCACTTTCTGTATTTTTATTGCTTCAAAGCTCTCTTTTGTTTCGGTCGAGTTTCGTGCGTTGCTAGTTATCGCGGTGATCGTCTCTCTTGTTTCCTTAATACCGGTTGTGGGTTGGGTTGCAGGGCTCGTTCTGTTTATCTACCTGTTAAGCAAAGCTGCAAATGCCAGTTTTGGCGACTGTATTTGGGTAGTACTATTTACCAAATTGGTTTCAGCGGGAGTGATTATGCTCTTGGGCGCCTCGATGGCATAATCGCCATCGTATAGCTTAACGCTCAGTTAAGCGGTATTGGTGTAATTCAATCAAAAGGATCGGTAACTTTATGGGATATGTTTACCTCACCATTGCGATTATTGCGGAAGTGATTGCGACGGGCGCGCTTAAATCGTCGGCAGGTTTTACCAAGCTTGCACCAAGTCTTTTGGTCGTGGTCGGATATGGCGTCGCTTTTTACTTTCTCTCGCTGGTTTTGCGCACGATTCCGGTTGGCATCGCTTATGCGATATGGTCAGGTCTAGGGGTGGTACTGATTTCTCTCGTTGCTGCAGTGGTGTTTAAGCAGAAGCTAGATATGGCAGCAATAGTAGGTATGACTTTGATTGTGAGCGGCGTGATAGTGATAAACATGTTTTCAAATACATCAACGCACTAAATTTCTTGGTTGCAATGTATCTCTAACCGAAGAATAGCTTGTTGCGTCGTCTTATTGTAAGAGAAGAGTTCGTTTCGATTTCTTACTAATATTTGTTGCGCTGAGTTTTGGGTGAGTCGTATTTGAAAGCTAATGGATCTTTTACGAGGTTGAATTAGATTGGTAGGTCAATGCGATACTCCTCGACGATATTCGCTGGAGTATCGCTTTTCAATTCCATGAAAGGCTGGTTACAAAACCCAAGATAGGCTAAGTAACAAAACTACTGCTGAAGTCGCTAGGAACATGACTGCAAGCGTAACAACTTCTTCTAGAGTCGATACTTGTTGCTTGCTTTCGGTTTCAGTTTGAGCAGTTTTTTCAGTGTCCAACATTGATAGTAGTGCTGAGTTCATAGTCTCCACCTTATGTAATCAAGTTTCAAAAGACGGGCTAATTTTAGCAATTTTGTGAGCTTCGTCAAATTAATTTGGTTGTTTAATTACAATATTTTTTCATGTGGAGAGATTAGTATTTTTAATTTGTTTACTTATAGAAGTTGGTAAATTTACATTATTTACATCACTGGACATGTAATTTATAAAATTACATGTAAATACTATATATTGCATGCTTATAAAGGATGATTTGATAGAGCGCGTAAGGCGAGCAAGAGACAGCAACAATAGTAAATTAACAGGCAGTTGTGAGTTTCAATCGGCTTACCTTTGTCTTTTGTTAAAATCACACATTTAGTTAATCTAGATTAAGGTTTTGTCGTCGATTGGGCGTATCATCCCCGTTAGCTTTGTGGTCTAAAGTGCGCAAAAGAGAACAGCTATACAGCAATGTATGGCTGTTCTCTTTTTTGTTCTTGCTGAAAGCCATTAAGTTGATGCTTAACGCGGCACCACAGCAATAAAAATAATAAACATTAGAGGATTGGATGTGAGCTTCCTATTTTCATCAAGCCGTATCGGCAATATGACACTGAAGAACCGTTTTGTGCGCAGCGCAACCTGGGAAAACCTAGCAACAGAAGATGGTCATATGACCGATCGCCTTTATGCGATTTATGAAGAACTGGCACAGGGCGAAGTTGGTCTGATCGTGACAGGTTATGCCAACATTGTTGAAGAAGAGAAGCCAAATGCAGGCATGATGGGGATGTACAACGATTCATTTATCCCTGAATACCAAAAGCTGACGGATCTTGTGCATCAATATGACTCAAAAATTGTTATGCAGCTTGCGTATGGCGGCACCAAAACCACGTATAACGTGGGTGAGCGCGTCATTTTTGCTCCAAGTGAAGTGCCTGAGCGTGGCACTAAAACGCAGGGCAAGGCGATGACAAAAGCGGAAATTGACTACATTGTTGAAGCATTTGCCTTGGCAAGTAAGCGTGCGCAAGACTCAGGGTTTGATGGCGTAGAAATTCATGCGGCGCACACTTACCTGATCAACCAATTTCTCAGCCCATACTACAACCAGCGCGAAGACGAATACGGGGGTAGCTTAGAAAACCGTATGCGTTTCTTAGTCGAGATTTACCAAGCGACGCGTAAACTTGTTGGTGACGATTTCCCGATCCTAGTAAAACTTACTGCCACTGAATTTTTTGAAGGTGGCGCAACTTTCGACGAAACCCGCGTAGTGTGTAAAAAGCTAGAAGAGTTAGGTGTGGATGCGATCATCATTTCCGGCAATATTCACGGCAATGCTAGCACCATGATTGGCGAAAAATTTGATGGCTACACACTACAAGCGGAAGGCTATTTCCACGAATATGGTGATGTGATCAGCCAAGAAGTGAACGTGCCAGTGATTACTGTTGGTGGTTTAGGTGATATTTGCGCGATTGAAGAGATTGCCGAGCGCACCAATATCCAATATTTTGCGTTGTCACGTCCTTTAATGGCAGAGCCTTTATTGATTAAACGCTGGCTGGAAGAGGACAAAAAGCCCGTTGATTGTGAACGTTGCTCAAAATGCCGAACTAAGCGAGGTAACTTCTGCGTTGTTTATAACAAGCCTAATCAACGTAATCGAGCAGCATAATTCGTTTTATTTGTCAGCAAGCTCCCGATAATAAGGGAGCTTTTTGATAGGCGAGTACAGCGCTCGTCTAACGCAAATCACATAGCTTATTGGTTAACTCATTGAACAGGCGGGCGTAAAGGCTAGGTAAGCGTGTTGAGTAATTTCACATCAAACAATGACTTTGTGAAAGCGCAGTGTCAGCGGCTTGCTAATTTTGTCGATTTGATAAAAAAAGAGCTAACACATTTGGTCAGTTATCCATAGAATGCGCGCCGATTTAATACTAATTGTTTATGTGAAATGGCGAAGAAATCTCTAATCCTTAGCGCTCTGTTGGGCGCACTAATGCTTAGCGCAAATGCGCACGCGGACGACAAATTTACTCTGGGTCGTACGCTATTGCTTGAGCATGGTAAGCATGCTGCGAAGATCCCGCTGCTGGTTTGTCGAAATACCAACGCGATAAAAATCAAAGCAGAAAAGGACCTTGACCTGCGTAAAGCGGTGGTGAAGTTTCAAAATGGTGAAAGCAAAACATTTAACTTCTATCGTGGGTTTGATAAAGATGAATTCAGCGATTGGCGCTACTTCGGAAAGCGTCGTTGTGTTAAGAGCATTGATGTTTACGGTAATTCAGAAGGATCTAAAGCTGGAGTACGAGTGTACGGTAAGGAAAGAGACTAGTAATACCTTGGACTTGCTTGCAGACTTTTGCCTAACAAAAAATCGCCCTTTGAGGGCGATTTTTCTAGGTAGTTGATCAGATAACTTTGATTGAGCGATATTTATTTTGCCGACTGCATTTCAACTAAACCGCCACCGTTATGTACTTGAGTGAAGCCTTGCTCAACGAGATAGTCGTAAGCAATGCCTGAGCGATTACCGCTACGACAGTACACCACGATCGGTTGGTTCTTATCCATATTAGCGAAGTGCTTGTCCAAGTCAGCTAGCGGAAAATTGACGGCGTTATCAAGGTGTCCTGCGGCGAATTCTTGCGGTGTTCTCACGTCGACGACCATTGCCCCTTGTTGGATCTTTTCCCAACCAATTTGCGCACGTTCTGAAGCGTGTACAGCAAACACCGATAGACTTAAACACAACGATAGTGCCAATAAATGGAAAACTTTTCTCATAACTCTTCCATGATGAATGTTTAGTTTAGAAAGTATACCAACGGATTTTCATTAGTGATGAGTATTTTGTTTTCGTTTGGTGACCTTACTAAGCAAAAACTCTAGATATCACATTGTTCACACTTAGATTTTCCCGTGAGGAGGCGCGATAAGCGATAACGGTTACGTGCGAAAACCCAGTAGCCTACATTCGCTATGCTGCGGATAACTGGCAGCCTGAGTAGAGTTAAGTAGCGTTTAGTTCCAGTAAGCTCCCAAAGGTAAACATTGGCGTCGACCCCCAAGCGCAATGAACCTGTCTCATCAATAACATGCAAAACACGCTTACTTTCGGCAATGGAAATCTCTGGATAGTTTGTCATCAGGTTGTTATCGAGCACGTTCACAAAAGTGACTTGGTCTGCGAGGTGTGATTTTAGAGAGCTCATCTCTCTTACACACAGTGGGCAACTGGCATCGTAAAACACAGCGATATTATTCAACGCTTACACTCCAAGAAAGCAAAAGGATCATCAAAGCGTGACAACCTATAACGATAATGGTCAGCACTTTACGTAAATTATAGTAGCGTTGGTTACGTCGTTTGCGCTCACTAATAAAGTTCATCAAATGGGTTAGCATTAAACCTAAGATGGCACCAACTATTTTCACGTTAGCAATCAACGCAAAAGCAATAGCGCACAGGACTATGCCGTTGGAGACCATCAACATATACGGTTTTGCGCAGGGTTTGTCGACTTCTCGTCCCCATAACGTCCCTGCCATAAAAGCAGCAATACACACGCTGTAGGCGGTAAATGCCTTAACGGTAAGTGACGGCGTCACAATGTTAGGTGTGAGCAACAACAGGGGAAGCACCAAAAAGGGGATGAGCCCTAAGTAACCAAGCTTTTTAATCATGCTGTTATCTACGTATTGACCAGTGTTGCGATCAAGTATGGTTGATATTGCCGATTAATTTAAGCTTGGCTCTTATGCGTGGACTTAGTGATTAAACCGAATAAGGTAACTTGGGTTTGGTTCTAGTGTCACGTTATCAAAGTTATCTAGCTTATGATGGCGGATTAATGCACGCAAATTATCCACATAGGCTTCGCCACGTGTGGAGTAGTGAGAAAGTGCCGCCACTAATTGGTAACCATTAAGGTCATCTTGTGCACGCAGTTGTTTGCGCATCTTCCATAACTCTTGGTAAGCGCGAGTGGTATTAAGGTTGTGCATATAACTTGCTGTGCCAGCATAGAGGTTGTCAAACGCAGCAACTTTGACATGACCGCCTGGTGTGGTGAGGAATTTCCCGCCATGAGCAGGAAGGTGTTCACCATACAAACTGTTACCTTGAACCGCGAAATGACTGGTGCCCCAACCACTCTCATCAATACCTTGAGCGAGTACCATGCCAGTTGGGATGATGTCGACTTGCAGCAGTAGGTCGTTAATGTCTTTGGATTTTACATCGTAAGAGAGCATTAACTTATCCAGCCAAGTTTGCTCTTGCACTGTCCAATCGGATTTAGGTTTACCAGCTAGGCGCTCCACTTCGCTGCGAACGGTAAGGATTTGCTGATTGACCGCTTTAATCGTTGGCAGCAACAGGCGAATAAAGCCCGATGTTTTCTGCTCGACAGGAAGAGCATTTAAATCGGTTGGTAGATTCTCAACGAAATAGCTAGGCAAGGTGTGACTGCTGGCGACTTTATCCAGTTGATAATGGTGATGCTCAAAATCACTAATCAGCTGTTTGGCTGAATCTAGTTTTGTGAGTTGCGCTTTTGGGTAAGGTTGAGCTATCTGTTCTGGAGGGAGGGGGAGTGGCTCTGTTGCATGTACAGAAAAAGTGAACAGTGTAAGAAGGCTAAATCTGGCTAAGCGAGAAAGTGGTAAATAGGGCATTCGGGTTTCTCCATTTAAGAGGTTAAATCCGTGTTGATAGAGGTAAACATCCAGGATTTATCGCTTGTTAGTATATGGTTTCATGTTCTGTTTAAGCCAGCATGCAAAATCAAACATTAAGATTGCACACTTAATTTATCGATTTGATTGTTTTTTGACTAAACGAACTTGAAAGTGGCAAATTTAACAAAAGTGATCATTGTCACATCTATTTGGAGTCACTATACTCCGCGCTCGACTGGGGACGAAAACGTTTACCTAGTCGGCTTTCAATCAGCTGCAAAATGGAAACTTGCCCCAAGGAACAGGGCCCAGCGTAACTGTGAGCGTTTACGGGCCATAAATCCGCTATCGGGCGAGACAACATTTTGCGATGTTGCCTGCGCGCGTGCGCGTCTGATTTTTGGTTCCGCCTTAATACAGATATTTAGCACAGATACATAGCAAGGTAACAAAATGCAAATCATCTACAGCTTGGCTGGCATCTTCGCGATTTTAGCGTGCGCATTCGCACTTTCAGAAAGTCGCAAGAACATCAATTGGCGCACTGTTTTAGGCGCATTCGCACTTCAGGCAGGTTTTGCCGCACTGGTCCTTTATTTCCCTCTTGGTCAATCACTACTCGGCTCTATCAGTAACGGCGTTTCTGGTATTTTGGCATTCGCTGACGAAGGCATTGGCTTTGTGTTTGGTGAACTAGCATCAGGCAGTTTTATTTTCGCGATTCGCGTGCTCCCTCTGATTATCTTCCTTTCTGCGATCATTTCTCTTCTTTACTACCTTGGCATCATGCAAAAGCTAATCTTAGTGATTGGTGGTGCGATTTCACGTGCACTTGGCACATCAAAAGTTGAGTCATTGGCAGCAACAAGTAACATCTTCTTATCAATGAGCGAAGCATCGCTCATTGTGCGTCCTTTCCTTGCGAAGATGACTCGTTCAGAACTGTTTGCGGTTATCGTTGGTGGTATGGCATCGGTTGCAGGTTCGGTACTGGGTGGCTATGCGGCACTTGGTGTAGAGCTAAAATACCTAATTGCAGCAAGCTTTATGGCAGCGCCTGGTGGTCTATTGATGGCTAAAATGATGGTGCCAGAGCGTGAAGCATCAGCGGCGCAAGATGAAATCGAGCTAGAAAAGAGTACCGACAGTAACATTATTGATGCGCTTGCTTCAGGTGCAATGAATGGTGTGCGTGTTGCTGTTGCAGTAGGTACGATGCTCATTGCGTTTGTCAGTGTGATTGCGATGGTGAACGCTGGTTTTGAAATGCTTGGCGAATTGGTTGGCGTGCAAAACCTAACTCTGCAAACCATTTTCGGCTACCTATTTGCACCGTTAGCGCTATTTGCTGGTATCCCAATGGATGAAGTATTTGCTGCAGCCGCACTTATCGGTCAAAAGACTGTATTGAACGAGTTCGTTGCATTCCTAGATTTCGTTGCAGTGAAAGAGACGCTATCAGCACACAGCCAAATCATCATTACTTTCGCTCTGTGTGGTTTTGCTAATATTGGCTCAATTGCAATCCAATTAGGTTCAATTGGTGCAATGGCGCCAGAACGTCGCCAAGATGTAGCGAAACTGGGTGTGCGCGCTGTAACGGCGGCAACGCTGGCTAACATGATGAGTGCAGCACTAGCGGGTCTATTTATCGCGCTGTAATGTACATTACACTCAGAATTTTAAAGCCCACTTTTTAGTGGGCTTTTTGCTATTTCATCTTTCTAGAAAGATGCATTTTCTAAACTTCATAATTGGCTTTAATGCCGATATCAAAGTGCAGTGGCATGCGCCATTTCTGATACGACAGATAACCTATTATTAAGCTGGCAACCATCATCAATATTGCTGCATACAAGGTTAAATCGAGCCAAAGTAACAGCACGGTACTCGCAAGCAAAAGTGGCACTAGTTTCAATCCCATCACTTTAAAACAAAACGACTCTTTGAGTGCAATGCCGGAAAAGGTAATAAACAAAAAGCCCAGCGAGAGCCAAATATGGCTTTGTTGCCCGTCACTTAGCATTAATAGAATCCCAATCCAAGCTGCCCAAACGATGATAGTGCGAACCAATTTGTTGTAAACATGCAGATTAGCCGCCGACATTGCCGTTGCAACGCAAGTCACTAACAAGGTTATTGGCAACCAATCAATTGGTACTAAGCCACTTAATGTTGTTGCTAGTCCAATTAGCGCCAGAGAAAACACACTGATGCCAGTGCGATAGAGGCAAACACTCAGTTTATCGAGGGTATCGAGCGTTTCTTGGTATTCAGGATTAGCCATATTGCTTCCTTGATGAATTGGACAATAATAGCTTGAGGATACACCGCTTTGTCTCTTTTTAGACAGTCATTTAGCCATTATCAACCAACTAGCGACACAGTGATATGTTCGACATAAGTCGTGTTAACGGTCTGTTTGCAATATGCTAACGTTAGCCATGAACCTGCATAGAACATTTATCAAACAACAATTAAGCAGGAGAGGTCCCTAATTTAGGCTTGCTAGGCGGCATTATGGCTTACACCAGAAGACAATCGATCCGATTTTGGAAAAATAGCCTCGTTCGACGCTTTTTCCTGCTATCACTCTTGGTTGCCAGCTTGCCATTGTTGGTGACGATAGTGGTGTATGATCGCTTAACCGCTGGGCTGGTGACTGAGATGGCAACCGAGCGATCTCAGCAAAATCTTTTGCAAATCAAAAACAGCATTTATCACTACAGCAGACAGCATTTGCATGCGCTAGAAGCGCTTTCTGAACTCCCCGAAATTACAAAGCTATTCGAATCACAACAAAGTAGCCGTCATTCCTCAACCACATTGAGTTTAATTCATTTTGATATTGACCGACCTGAAATCTACGGAGCGCTGTTCTTTGATGCAAACTGGCAATTGGTGAATGCGCTGCCAGGGCAAAGCGCGAGTGGATACCCTTACTGGGGAAAAGGTGAGTTTGATATTTCACCATTGAGCAAGCAGGTGTTTGGTTCTGCGTATTTAATCGGACCGCAATTGGCGACTCCGGGAAAATCAGCTTGGTATTTAATGGCACAACCTGTTTATGCCTCCGGCAGCAACCCGCAGTTAGTCGGCTATCTGGCGTTTCAATTGCGCCTCGCCAGTTTGACCTATTATCTTTCGGCAAACGGTTATGACGAAACCATGCTTTGTCCTCTGGCGAGTGCTAATCAGCCTTGCTTTGACGCGCTTGGTAGAGAAGTTGCGAAGCCAAGTATTGTCGGTGCAACAGAGAGTATTACTGCGGATTGGCGTTTAATTAACTCCACTCGCAGTGAGCCGCTACTCGCTAGAGAGCATGAGCGTTTATTGGTGTTACTTATGGCGGTGTTAGTTCTCTCTTTAGTCACCACTTTCTTTTATTTCCTCGTTAAACGAGTTCGCCGCCGGGTGGTTCCTTTGATTGATGTCGCCAATGCTGTCTCAACGGGCAACTGGGCGGCTAAGATCCCTGTGTCAGGAAATGATGAAATCTCTCTTCTTGCGAGTGCGTTTAACCGGATGACCTCTCACTTAGACTCCTTAATGCTTGCGCGGGGTGAAGCTGAGCGCAAAGCGGTCTGGGGTGAGTTTGCTACAGGTATCGCACATGAAATCCGTAATCCATTGGCGACGATAAAAGTTTGTGTCCAAACCCTGTCGCAAGATAAAGCCGAAGATAGAGAGCTGCAAAGTTTGATGGTGGGCGAGATTGACCGTATCAATCAATTGATTTCCAGTTTGCTAAATTATGCTCGCCCGCCAGATCCACAAACCAAACAAGTCCAATTGGCTAACTTGGTAACGCGGCTTGCGTCGCTGATTGCACCGATGGCAAAAGAGCGCGGGGTAAGCGTTAAGTTAGATGACACTTGCTTGCAAAACCAATTATGTATTGAAGCCGATGAGAACCAACTGCAACAAATAGTGATGAATTTGTTGATTAACGGGCTAGAAGCTTCTCAATCAGGCAGTGAGATTCAGTTGGCTATTGAGGTAACGAGTAACAGCGTATCGTTGGTAGTCAGTGACCAAGGGTGTGGCATGACCGAGCAGCAAATTTCTACCATTAGCCAACCATTTTATACAACAAAAACAACCGGTACTGGTTTAGGTCTTTCAGTCTCACAGCGTCTGGCTGAGATGAACCAAGCTAGGTTGGAATTCTACAGCCAGCCCGGGATGGGCACTCAGGCAGTGTTAAGGTTTGATAGGGAGTCTCTTTGTGAATCAAACAGTTGATCATTTTCTTGCTGATAAAAAGCCAACGCTTTTGATTATCGACGACGAGTTGGCGCTAACCCGTTCGTTGCAAATTGCCTTACGTGATCCCAAGTTTCATGTCGAGATTGCTCACAATGCAGCAGAAGGGTTGAGCAAAGCCAATGCAATGCGCCCAAGTGCGATTTTGCTCGATTTGAGACTACCCGATTGCGAAGATCTTAAACCGCTGCAAAGACTCAATACCATGCTGCCAGATAGCGCTGTGTTTATGATGTCGGCGCATGGCGATATAAAAACGGCGGTTGAAGCCGTCAAGAACGGGGCGAAAGACTTTATCACTAAGCCATTTGATATTACTGAGCTAAAAATGCAGTTGCGCCCATTTCTTATCGATTCAAAGGCAGAATCTCAAGGTCTGATTGGGCAAACCGCGATTATGGATAAGTTAGTCAGTGAGTTGGCTTTGGTGGCGAAAAGCCAAGCGAAAACAGTGTTGTTGCTTGGCGCGTCAGGAACGGGTAAAACGGCTGCGGCGCATGAAATCCATCGCCAAAGTGATCTTGCCAAGCAGGCATTTGTTGAAGTGAACTGCGCCGCTTTGCCGGAAAGTCTGCTCGAATCAGAGCTATTTGGGGTAGAGAGAGGCGCGTTTACTGGGGCGAATAAGTCGCGAGCAGGGCTAATTGATAGCGCTGATGGCGGCACGCTGTTTCTTGATGAGGTGGGAGAGTTAACTTTGGCACTACAAGCAAAGTTACTTTCATTTCTTGAAAGTCAGCGCTATCGCCCAGTAGGTTCAACCAAAGAGAGACAAGCCAATGTAAGAGTGATTGCGGCGACCAATCGCGACCTAGCGTGTGCCGTCGAAGAAGGGCGCTTTCGTGCTGACCTATATTACCGGCTTAATGTTATGCCGCTCACCTTGCCATCCCTTGCAGAGAGGCAGCAAGATATCTCTCTGTTATTAAATCACTTTGCCAAGCAGTATGCAGGCAAGAGTGATGCGATTCGCTTTCAACCCGCAACGCTAGACAGACTGATCGATTACACTTGGCCCGGAAATATTCGTGAGCTTAAAAATTTGGTCGAGCGTTTGTCGGTGTTGTATAGCGCTGGCGAGATTGAGCCAGATAAATTACCGCATGAGTTTGGCTCGCCAAGATCACCCCAAAGCTCATCGTCACAGCAATTTTCCCAGCAGCACAATATCACGGCTAACTCTTTTATCTGTGAGGACCCTAAAGAAGAACCTTTAGAGGCAATATCTGCTCGACTTGCTGATGAAGAGAAACGTGTAATTCTCAATGCACTAGAGGAGAGCGGCGGTCATAAAGGGAACGCGGCGAAGTTGCTTAATATCTCACGCCACGCGCTTAAGCGGCGGTTACAAAAACTGGGTATAGAGATATGACAAGCTCAGTGACGCGACAGCTGGCTTTACTGCTATGTCTGTTAGCAAGTTTTGCAACCCAAAGCCAAGTAATCCTTGGTGTGAGCAAGGCGCAGGCGGATTTTGAAGTCGGGTGCATGTATCCACTCACCGGTCCGTCTGCTTTGTGGGGGAACGATGCAGTAGTGGCGTTGGAGATGGCGCTAGAAGAAATTCATGCTTTACCCGGCGCGCCGAAAATGCGCGTGTATGTAGCCGATACCATGGGTAAGCAGTTTCGCTCGCGTGAAATTGCCACTAATTTTGTAGACCAAGGCGTCGATGTATTGTGTGGGGTGGTCAATTCCAATATCGCCTTAGAGGTCTCTTTGCTTGCTAAGCAACATCAGATCTTGTTTCTCGGCGCGGGCCATAGCTCAGCAAGGCTGACGCAAGATGAGCGACACCCGTGGTATTTTCATTTGAACAATGATGCCTCGCAGTCAAGTGATGCCGGTGCGCGCTATCTGCGCGATGTTAAACCAGAGTTGGATTGGCGAACCATTTCCTATATCGGACCTGACTATGAGTATGGTCATCAGATCTGGCAAACCATGATGGCGAGTCTTGCTCAGCATGGGGTCGACTATCAAATTAAGGATGAATTTTATAGCTTGCTTGGTGAAACCGACTATCGCCTATATATCGAAGCCTTGTTGGCTGATCCGCCAGATGTACTGATAAGTGGGCATTGGACGCGTGATTTGGTTAGCTTTTTAGAGCAAGCCGCACGCGCGGGACTACTTGAGCAAACTCACTTTGTAAATTTTGATACCGGTGGTGGCTATTTTGTGCTCTCTCGGTTGGGAGATACACTACCTGAAGGCGTTGTACTCTCTGGGCGATCACATCTCAATTGGCCGCAAACTGCGCGCAATCACAGCTATGTTGCGGCGTTTTTTGAGCGAACTAAACGCTTTCCCACATTTATAGCGCAAGACGCCTATACCGTGATGAAAGTTCTTGATGCGGCATGGAGACAGGCTGAACCGCAAAGTTTGTTAGGACTGAGACAAGCCTTACCCGGTTTAAGGGTGTCACTACCAGAAGATCCGCAAGGATTCCAATCCTACATTGACCCAAAGACCCACAAGATCATGCAATACCAAGCGATTGGTAAAACCAAACATACCACGGGCTTTGCTCCGGCGACCCGAATGTTAGGTGATTGGTACACCTACCCACCAGCACACAGTAAATAAAGTGAGCGCTCCGAGCGCAAACCGCTCAAGGCAATGAGCGCAAGGCGCTCAAAGGCGATGTTTTAGCCAATCTGTGCAAGTGAAAATTCACGTTTGGTTAACATTTAACTCTGGTCGTACCACGTTTTAATTTAACGAGATTTCTTGTTTTAATTTAATTATTACATGAGGTTGTGATGATTTTAAAACGAGGGTGCTTGCTATTTTTAGAACTAACAAAATTTAACGGATACCTTTTGTTAACACTGGCATTGCGGTTGCTGTAAGTGAGTTGCAAGAACAAAACTTACTAACTGATACCTACAAGTAATACCAACTAAAAATAGGAGTACCTATGTCAGTCATTAAACGCTCTCATGGAAAGGAGCAGCCATACTGGCCTGCTGGACCTTTTAAGATTCGCTTGCCATTTATTCATTACCGCTGGGAAATGGCGGAAACCATCCAAGGAATGATCATGTTTGTGGTCGGGATGGCAATGATTCCACTACTTGAGAAATACCTTGGTCTGCCTTATGACGTCGCACTGGCTTATGTCGTGGTGTGTGGTATTGGCTTTATGTTACCAAACCTCTTGGGTGTGCCTATGGTTCCCGGCTGGATCACGCCAGCGATTCCAGTGGTACTGCTGTTTTTAGGCAATTTTGAGCCAGGACCTGAAGCGATTCGTGCACTGGTGGGGCTCCAACTGATCGTTACTGCTATCTTTTTCATTCTTGGCATCACCCGTTTAGGCAGTAAGTTGGTCGACCTTTTCCCTGACTCAATCAAGGCCGGTATCTTGATCGGTGCAGGTATCGCCGCATTGACCGGCGAAATCAGTGAAGGCGGGCGTCTAGCTAATACTCCGGTGTCACTGATTATTGGATTTTTAGTAACGGCTTACGTGCTTTTCTCGCTCAACTTTCGCGATTACGTCAATAGCCATAAGTGGGCAAAAGTGATCGCGGGTTACGGCATGGTGCCGGGCACACTGGTCGCTATGGCTGTTGGCTGGGCAGTAAGCGAGTACCCATTGCCTGATATTCAATTTGGTGTTTCTGCGCCTGCGTTTGGTGAGATGATCAACTACCTACCATTTACCGTCGGTCTACCGAGCATGGAGATGCTTTGGATGGCGATTCCGACGGCGTTGATCGCTTACGTGATTGCCTTTGGTGACATCATTGTGGGCAAAAGCCTGCTTGACCGTGTTGACCATCTGCGCCCAGACGAAGAGATTGAGGTTAACGTTGACCGAGTTCACTTAGTCACCGCACTGCGTAACCTAATTCACTCATTCTTTGCCCCATATCCAGGACTTGCTGGTCCTTTATTCACCGGTGCGATGGCGACGATTGCCGAGCGTTACCGCCATGGTCGCAGCGCAATGGATAGCATTTACAGTGGTGCGGGTGTGTTCTGGATTGTGGGCTTTATCGCTTTGTTTGCACTACCTTTGATCACCTTGTTTAAACCTGTATTGCCGATTGCTCTTTCTATCACACTGCTCATCACGGGTTACCTCTGTATTTCAGTGGGTGTGGAGCAAGTGCGCAATGCAACTCAAATGGGCGTTGCAGGCACTATGGGGGTCGTGCTGGCTGTTTATGGTGCAGGTTACGGTCTGTTGGCGGGTGTTGCTCTGTATTTCCTTATTGAATACCGCCGTAAAAATGCCGAACCGATGGAAGCTGAAGAGCCCATTGAAGTTCTCGAAGATTGATCAAGCAAGGAATGTGTTCGCCCGGCTTTTGGCTGGGCGTTAAGGAGAAATGGCTATGAGTAAACATAATATCTATCACATTGGTTTAGAAAAAACGCCGGCTAACTATGAGAGTTTGAGCCCCCTGAGCTTTCTTGAAAGGGCGGCAAGTGTTTATCCTAACTACACCGCAACTGTGCATGGTGATATCCATAAGACTTGGCGTGAGACAGAAACGCGTTGTCGTAAGTTAGCCTCTGCACTACAAAAGCAAGGCATCGGTGAAGGCGACACGGTGTCAGTGATTGCGCCAAACTTACCTGAAGTGTTTGAGATGCACTTTGGTGTGCCAATGTCTGGTGCGGTACTAAACGCAATCAATACCCGTTTAGATGCTGATGCGATTGCCTTTATCTTTCAGCATGCCGAGAGCAAAGTCGTTATCGTTGATAAAGAGTTTACTGAAGTGGTTAAGAAGGCGTTAAAGATGATCGCCCATAGACCGATTGTGATCTCAATTGATGATCCACTTTATTCAGAGGGAGAGCTCATCAGCGAACTGACGTATGAAGAGTTTATTCTTGATGGTGATCCTGAATATCAATATTGGCCGCCTAGTGATGAGTGGCAAGCTATCTCACTGAATTACACATCAGGTACAACAGGCAACCCAAAAGGGGTGGTGTATCATCACCGTGGCGCGCATCTTAATGCGGTGAGCAATATTATGTCATGGGACATGGGATCTCACCCTGTCTACCTTTGGACATTGCCGATGTTTCACTGCAACGGTTGGTGTTTTCCTTGGTCGATTGCAGCTGCTGCGGGCGTAAGCGTGAGCTTGCGTCATGTGCGTGCTGATGCCATTTTTGATTCAATTAAACAGAACAAAGTGACGCATTTCTGCGCCGCACCTATCGTGCTTAATATGATGAATAACGCTGATGTGGATTTGAAATCGGATATCAACCATCAGATCAAGGCAATGACCGCAGGTGCTGCGCCTCCGGCATCGGTGATTGAAGGAATGGAAGCGCTAGGTATTGAAGTGACCCATGTTTATGGCTTAACCGAAACCTTTGGACCATGCGTAGTGTGCGATTGGCAACGTGATTGGGATGATTTGAATAATACCGAGCGTGCGCGAATGAAAGCGCGCCAAGGGGTGCGCGCACCAATGCAAGGCGAATTGATGGTGGCAAACCCAATCACGATGCAACCGGTGGCGAAAAATGGCAAAGAGATGGGCGAGATCTTCTTACGTGGCAACATTGTGATGAAAGGTTATCTGAAAAACCCGACCACCTCAGATGAAGCGTTAGCTGAAGGCTGGTTCCATACTGGCGACTTAGCGGTTTGGCATGAAGACAATTACATTGAAATCAAAGACCGCTCAAAAGATATCATCATCTCAGGCGGTGAAAATATTTCTAGTATTGAGATTGAAGATGTACTTTATCGCCATCAAGACATCGAAGAGGTCGCGGTTATTGCGATGTCTGATGAAAAGTGGGGTGAAGTGCCTTGTGCCTTTGTCAAAACCAAAAACGATATCGAGTTAACTCAAGCCGAACTTGTCGAATTTTGTCGTAGTCAAATGGCGCATTTTAAAGTGCCGAAGAAATTTATCTTTACTGCGCTGCCAAAAACTTCAACAGGTAAAGTACAGAAATACGTTTTACGTGAGCGCGTTAATGACTAGCTCCCTGTGATCCATTGTCTTTGGCAGTAGGATTGTGCTTGAGAACTACCTTGGTGAGTGTGGGGTAGTTCTCTTTTTTTTGATGTTTTATCTTGACCTCAATGTAACTTGAGGTTCTAAGCTCTCTTTCAAACACAAGGAGAGTGAATATGCAAAATATCTATATTAAACAGTTAGCCATTAAAACCTATCAAGAAGATCTGCAAAAAGAGTATTACAGAAGTCGTCGACAAAGCTTTCATATGCCAAGTTTTGCTGGTGGTATTATAGTGTCAATTTTCGTTGTAGCGTTGCTGTAGTAAAAAATTTCATATCGCTTCTAAACCACAAATAATTCGAACAACTTGTTCAATTTATGTGTGTTGTTGCTTATTAGGTGTTTGCTTAATGTTTGAATATTAAACACGGATTATCAAATGCAGTGATTAAACACAAGGATAAGGGAAGACATGACGGTAATGACAAGTGGCATACACCATATTGGTTTAACGGTTTCAAAGCTTGAGGAGAGCGCCAATTTTTTTGTGCAGCAATTAGGCTGGCGTGAAATCAAGCGTAAGCCCGATTATCCAGCGATATTCGTGAGTGATGGAAATATTATGTTAACGCTATGGGCGACTCAAGTCCCAACGCCGATTGGCTTTGATAGAAAGAGTAATGTCGGATTACATCATATTGCCTTGGTGGTTAAGACAGAAGCTGAACTATTGTCACTTTATCAACAACTTCTCCAGTCGGGTGTCGAAATAGAATTTGCCCCAGAACATGTTGGGGAGAGTCCGGCAAAACATATGATGTGTTATGACCCAAGTGGAGTTCGAATTGAGTGTTTTTGGGCGGGGGCATAATAAAATAGATCCATATCTCCTGAGATTACAGTGATAGTTACAAGCCTGTGGGAGGATGCTCAGGTTTTATCTATTTGTTTACAGCAATTCCTCGCCTCAATAATTAGAATTGATATTGCTTATTTACTGCAATCAAAGGAGAGAAAAGGAAATGGATCCCCAAACTTTAATGCTATTTGTGGTTGCTTGCCTTGCAATAAATATAATCCCAGGACCTGATGTGGTTTATATTGTCTCAAATACAATGAAAGGAAAAATGACGGCGGGTATTAAAGCAGCGATAGGTTTGGGCGTCGGCTATTTGCTGCATACATTGGCAGCGGTACTTGGCTTGTCAGCAATTGTGCTAAGCTCGTCAGTCGCTTTTAGCGTGGTTAAATGGGTTGGTGCTGCTTACTTGCTGTATTTAGGGGTGCAAGCACTTGTCTCTATGTCACGAGCTGGTGAGCAACCCAACCTTGAACTAAAACAAGAGAGCAAAAATATATTATTGCAAGGGATCATCGTAAGCGCACTTAACCCTAAAGTTGCGCTGTTCTATCTATCATTCTTGCCACAATTTATTGACCCATCGGTTTCGTCAGTGTCATACCAGTTACTAGCGCTTGGTGTTTTGTTTAGTTGCTTAGCAACACTATGTAATCTTGCTTATGCAATTATTGGTAGTTGGCTATTTGGTCGGAAAAAATCCAAACGTTATATGAGGATAATGGAAGGTTTTTCCGGTATTTTACTCATTTCTTTAGCTGGCAAAGTCGTATTGTCTGAGCGGTAGCAAGACGTGTTTTTTGCTGTTTATCTACTCGTTTATTCCATTTTATGAGCGTCAAATAAATAACGTTGCCGCTCTATTTCTAAATGTATTTCCCTCAAATCAATCAGTAGTCTTAGACGCCATGTCTCCTTATTGATACATGAATGTTTATAAGTGTATGAGATTATTCCACTCAATTTAATTGATGTATTTGTAAATAGCTGGATGTGCACTTGATCTGTAAGCCTGAATAACCACAGTTTGACTAGTGTTGATATATTGACGTTACGAAAGTCACAAAATTGACCATGACCAATATAAGTATTTATAAATCCAGCCTATCATTCGAAATGTAAATATAAGAAACAATTACATAACAAAAGTTTGGCTAGGGACTCTCAAACATGAACGATAAAACCATTTCTGAACCGGGAACGATCACAAGCGTAACTGGAGAAGCCGTCGTCGCACGAAACGGTGAGAAACCGATAAAAGCAGAAGCTGGTTTGCCGTTGCAAGCTAACGATCTGTTGTTTATACCGGCAGGCGCAGAAATGGCGGTGTCGTTAAACGATCAAATCATTGCAGTTAACGAAAACTGTGTCGGTTGTATAGATGTGCCATTTGATGGTTCTCCAAATTTAGCGGTTGCGCAATTGAGTGCTGAATTGGAATTTAGCAACGACCCAAGCGACGACATACTGGATATTGATGCGATTCAAGCCGCAATTCTAGATGGCGTCGATCCTACCCAGATTTTAGAAGCAACGGCTGCGGGTGCCGGGCCTCAAGGGTCAGCGATTGGAACCACTGCCACGGTAGTGCTTAATCTTGCGGAAACCATTGCTGCAACTCGCTTTGTCACTCAAGGACAAAGTAATGAAGAGCAAGAGTTCGAGTTTTTTAGTGGTTCGCGTGTCTATGATGCTCTAGGTGGACAGGTTATTAATACGACGGTTTCCGAAGGCAATCAAACCGATGGAACCTACCCACAACAAACGGTCACAGAAGCGCGAGTTGTTGCGGCAACATTAAGTTTGCAGCCCGGTTCATTTGCACCTATCGCTTCCAGCCTAAATGCAGTTCTTAATGAACTTAATGCTGAAGTTACTTCTTCAGGAAAACCCGTTGTATTTAGTTATGACAGCAGCACAAATACTATCATTGGTCTGCAAGATGGAGAAACAGTACTCACCATCGATATTGACGCTATTTCATCGGGTAAAGACGTTATTCTGACGTTGACGACTACGCTTGAGAAGCCGATTGATCACGATGTTGAAACAGGAAGCCAAGGACTAGTTCGTTTTAGCGACAACTTGTTGCAAATCGACCTATCCATCCAAGGTGAGGATAGCAACGGCAAGCCATTAAGATCACCAGTTGAGGTGACGGTTTCTATTGTTGATGGAATCAATCAAGCTGCGCTCGAAGTGAAAGAGCAATACACAGAATCAAACAATTTAAGTGCACAAAACCCCTATCAAGTGGAAGGACGCGCGTTTGAAATTGGCTCAGATGCCCTAGAAACGGTTCGCTTTGACAGCAGTGCGCTGGAGCAACTTGATGGGCTGCTGTCAAATAACCAAGAGACTGAAGCTCGTTTATCTGATGATGGCAAAACACTAACCTTATCGATCAAAGGCAGTCCAGGCCAAATTATCCTCGAAGTAACGCTAGACGAAGATGGCACCTACTCGATAACCCAAAACTTGCTTTTGGAGCAGAGCAATTCAGCTGACTCATTGGAATTCGCTTTTCCTGTTACCTCAATTGATTATGACGGCGACGTTGTCACTAATGTAATTAACTATTCAGTACTTGATGGTGACGTACCATCTATTGGGAAGCCTGCCAGTAAAGAAGTTTACGAAAGCAAGTTGGATCAAAATGATAAGCCCATAGTAGGGGGTAAACTAGGGGCGGAGAGCGTCGATAAGGTACAGCACTTTGAAATCGATACCGCTCAGTTTAATGCAATCTACAAAAGCTTGCTTACAAGTGATGGCAAACCAGTGACTTTGTCTGATACCAGTGAGGCAGGCAGCTTTACTCGTTCGTATACAGCCCTAGACAGTGACGGTGAGACGATTTTTACAATTGTTCTTAAGCCTGACGGTAACTATACCTTTGAGCTGCTTCAACCGCTTGATCATCTAGAGCCGCAAACGCCCGACACTTCTGACAACAACTCGTTTGCTCTTGATTTCCCGATTTTTGCAGTTGATACCGATGGTGATAAGTCTGATTCAGATACATCTCTGGATGGCGATCAAGCTACCACGCTAACGATTCAAGTAGTGGATGATGTCTCGACTTTGAAAGATAAAGTGCTATTTGACACCGTTGTTGAGCCAATTGTTGGGCAATCTGCCGATACAACGCCAGTGCAAAATGTCTTCACTGATGTGAGTCAAGATGGCTCGGAAGTTACGCACTTTATCTATGATGGCACCGAGTATCGAATGCCAAGTGATGATGGTAAAGACGCCGATCACCTATATGATTTTGTTTTAACGAATCAGGCAGGGGATGAAATAGGCACGCTTTACGTTAACAAAGATGGTGACATTTCCTTTAAGCCGAATTCCGACGTAGATCACACCGGATTAGCGGAAGATATCCTTACTGCACAACTGGAAATTTTTACCAAAGATGGCGACGGTGATGTTGCCTCCACGGATGTTACCCTAAAGATTAAAGATGGTGATGATATTGGCTTTAATGGTCAATTAGATGTGGCATTTAAAGAAATAAAAGATACTCAGATAATTAACCAAGACGTTAATGGTAAACCGCTTAGTGTCGGCTTAGTGCAGGGCAGCGACAAAATTAAGAGTGTCTATTTTGTAGAAGATACACAAAATTCATCAGCATTGAACAGTATTACGGTTGCAGGTGTTGCTACAAACTCATTTGTTACTGATGACGGCAAGAGTTATATCGTTTACTTGGGTTCTGATCCGACTGATAGTTCTTCTTATGTATTGAAGGCAGAATTTGTCGAGGATGCTCAAGGTCATCGCAATGGCGAATATACTATCACGCAGTATCAGTCATTTGATAACAACAATAATACCGACACAGTTCAGCTCGTTTTCCCCATTGCAGCTATCGACAACGATGGTGATGTAACACCAACTAATATCAATGTGACGATTGCTGATGGAAACAATATTAGCGTCGGCAATGAAAACTCAAGAGTAGAGTTGATTGAAACCGTTAATTTAGATGGTACGGCAGGCAATGCAATAAGCAAATCGACAAGTGTTGAGTTTTCGCAAGAGTCAGATGCGATCCGTTCCGTTAAGTGGGAGGTTTCTACAGAACTAGAAAACGCGTTACGTTCTATTGAAAGCAACGGTCAATCTGTCGAGCTTGAGCTTAGTGATAGTACGATACATGTCTTCACTTACAACGAGAACAACGAAAAGGTTGATGTATTAAAGATTGAACTTAATGCAGATAACAGCGGCAAGTATACCGTGACTCAATATTTGCCAATCGACAATACCAATAGCGATCGTGATGTTCTAGAGCTTTCTTTGATTGCAGAGGATGTCGATGGTGACAAGACATCAGCGACGAGTTCAGTCATCTTAATAGATGGTGCGACCCCAAATATTGAGGGTATCAGCTTCGGACCTATAACAGAAACCGTTGCTATGTCAGCGAGTAATCCATTGGTACAAACTGGCTCAATTGTTATCGCTGATGGTAGCGATGTGGTTACAAATGTTGCCCTTGCTATGGATAACATTGTTTTGCCACAAGGACTCACTAGCGGTGGACAAGAGCTAGTCGCCGTCGTTCAAGACTCTAGTTTCTCTCTCTATTTAAAAGACCCTGCTACAGGAGAGTTAGGTGAAGAAGCTCTAAATATCACGGTTGAAAATGACGGGGAATTAACCGTTAAGCAATATAAGCCAATTGACAATAACTCAGATAGTGATGGTAATGACAATCAAACCACAATTGTTCTTAATGTCGCTGTAACTGATTCTGACAATGACCACGTCGAAAAGCCGATCAACGTAGTACTTAAAGATGGTATTGCCCCTCAAATTAGTATTGGTTCGGTCACGGTAAATGAAGTTGGGCTTGATAGTGATAAAAATAAATCAGAATCCGGTTCTATAGAGATCCAATTTGGAGATAGAACTGACGAGATTGAATCAATACAGGTTGTTCATGAGGACAGTAATGATCCAATCCAAGCGATGAGTAATGGGGCGGAACTGCCTATGCCGTTGAAGTCGGCTGGTCACGAAATTGAGTGGCGAGAGACCGATTCGGGTTATGAAGGTTACATTTCTGATAATGGCGATGAAAAAACGATTATTGCCATTACGATAGATTCAGATCCTGCCAGTAGCGAGTTCGGTAAAATTGATGTTGATTTGCAACAACCTATCGATCACCCAGTGGCGGGGTCAGGCGATCTAGGAAAAGATTGGCTAACCATCAAGTTGCCAATCACTGCTACCGATTATGATGGTGATGTGAGTGAAGTTCAGTACCTCGACATTGAAATTAAAGATACCGTACCGGTACTAAAAGACTTCAACTTTAATAAATTTGAGGGAGACTCAGCCAAAAGAGATATCGTTAACTTCACCAACGGGGATGGGTTAGCAGAATTAAAAATCGAAGTGCCTGACGCTAGTGATAAGTGGGCATTTGGTGAGACAAACACGAGCTTAGTGGATTCGTTAACAATTGATAGTGACGACATAGCGGCAACGGCGAATAAAGGTGTAATATCGTCTCAGATCGTTTGGGATACCAGTAGTGATCCCGCAGTTGCTATCGGCATCTTAGAGCTGATTAAGTGGAATGAGCAGGTGCGGGTCAAGTTTACTGCCGAAGACTTTATCACCCATGATACGGGTCTTTACAATGTAGACTTCAATGTTACAGCCACTGACAAAGATGGTGATACAGATACCAGTTCGATCCAGATTAAGATTAAAGACGCCAAAGCGAATTTGGAGGTTGAGTTACTACCGGTGCTAGAAGATGCCGGACACAGCTTAGTAGTTATTAAAGTCGACTTGGCAGATAAAGATGGTGAAACAGTACAATCACTAAAAATAGGACCAGTTGAGGGAGGGGTGTTCTACTACCTCGACAGTGAAAGCAATAGTTATGTTGAGATTACTCCGAACACGAATGTTCTTGCCGAAAAACTGGACCTTACTCTAGATAGCGACCCAATTCAAATAACTAACATCTACTTTAAGCCTGATGCCGAGTTCTCGACAGATAATACAGGAATTGACGCTGTTGTAACGGTCACGATGAACGGCGAGAATCATACAAAACATGATATCACCGACGCCCTCAATATTGTGGTTCAAGGTGTGGCAGATGACCCAACTAAGGTCGCGGATCCAAAAACGGATGATGATCCAACCAATGATAATGATCCATATTACCGAGATAAAGAATCTGGAGATGAGGATACATTAATCCAACTTAACTTTGCTCACGAAACTCAAGACCAAGCAAAATACACCGACAATGACACCACAGACGACACGCCAGAAACTATCGTTTATACGCTGTCAGTGCCAGATGGACACATCTTAGTCAATGCCAGCGGTGTAGAGTTCAGTAAAGATGCTAACGGTAATTACCTATTTGTAAAAAATAGTGAAATTACCCTATTTGATCCGACAGAAAACCTTGCTGGCATTAATAAGCTTGAGAACTTGTCAGAAGTTTATCTCAAACCAATTGAGGACTTCAGTGGCTCAGTTGAAGTAGATGTGACCGCAACTTCGCATGAACGCTACAGTGATGATACTGCATCGCAATCAAGTTCAATTATTGTTGATGTTGCCCCCATTGTTGATGAGTTTGCGACGGGAAAATTTGAGCTTAACGTTGAGCGTGTACGCGTAAAAGAAGATACCGAGTTTAAGTTACAAAAACATATTAAAGTAAATGAGTTAGGAGATAGTGATAATTCAGAGTCTCGATTTATCTGCTTAAAAGGTTTACCTGACGGGACAATTGTTACTAATATCAATAACCTTGGACATAGCGTCATTATTGTTGATGGCTTGGCGCATCTAATGAATGATGATGGCAGCTATGTAGCAACGCCTTTAGAGTTGTTTAACCCAACCAATGGTCAAATAGATTTGCCAGACGATACTGTTCTGGTGATTGATTACACACTCATTGAAAATGCTCAAACGGGCATTATTCCAGCCCAAGACAGCAACGTTGATTTTGACTTTGACGTAACAGCTATTGTCATTGATGAAGCTAAATATACCGACATTAATGGCGACGAGTCTGCACCCGTATACGATATGAAGGTAGTTGATGGAAAAAGTATTGCCGTCGATATCAAAGGTGTGGCTGATAATCCAAAATTTGAAAAAAGTGATAGTTCTGGGTGGGAAATCATTAAAGGTGACGCAACAGATACAACTTTGATCACGCAGATTAAAACGTCAGTTGAGGAGAATTCAAATGGGGTTCCATTAGATTTTTCAATCATTGGGGGTGAGATTGATCTCACTGATAAGTCAGAGATAATCACTTTAGTAATATATAGCGCTGCTGAAAATAAAGGGGATTACTCCATCGTAGATACTCAAGGTAATGAGTTGAAATTGACTTATGTTGGTATCAAAAATGGTCAAGCCCAATATGAAATTGAACTCGAATATGAGACAAGCCCAGATAGACGACATGAATTCGATCTAAGTGGTATTCAGATTGTTCCTGCTGAGAACAGTACCAAAGATATCCACCTTGTGGCAAAGGTCGTAGTTACCGAAAGTGATGGCAATGAAAAGATCACGGAGACGGATATCACTATTGAAGTCACACCGAAAATCACGGGATTTGAAGAAGATGACGATACTGATGAAGACAATGGTGGAAATCCTGGAGGAGGGACCGGCGGGGGAGGTTCTGGCGGCGGATCTGGCGGTGATGGTTCAGGGGGTTCTGAAGATAAAGAGAACTCCAGGTTTGATGTCAGAACGAACGTACTAGAAGATGATTTAACTAGATTTGAAGATGAGATTTCTATAATAAATTGGTATCCAGATACTCTAGCAGATCAAACGGATAGCTTTGATAGCGAATATATTACAGAGTTTAAACTTCTTGGTGGCGCTGACAGTAGTGTTTCGCTAGAGCTCAAAGTTGTCAATCCTATCATTATTAATGGGGTAACGTATTCGGCGGGTGAAACTTATATATTCGATGGCACTCAATCAATCGCGATTTCAAAAGAAAATGGTCAAGCACTAAGCTCCGATGACTTTATATTAAGTGCGAAAGTTCCGGAAGACTCAAGTGCAGACTTTTCTTTAAATAGTAAGGCTACGGTCAATGAAATCGATGTGGATGACCCTAGCGTTAAAGTGTCAAAGGAATTTGATGGTCAATTGAGTGTTGTTATTAAGCCGGTTGTGGAAGTCGATGGTAAATTGCAAACTAGGGATTATGAGAACAAAATAGTTTTTGATAGAGAAATACAGAAAGTTGATGATACGGCGACCTTCTATATAAATTCTGACTCGCTATCCGATACTTATGGGGCTTCAGATTTTTCATTGAGCTTTAGCGATCTAGACATAGATTCCCAAGGCGAGTTAATTCAAGACGAAATTATCACGCAACTTGTCGTGGATTTTGGATTTGGAGAAAACCTATCAGACGCGGAAATCGATATCCTTGGTAAAATATTGGTTACAGGGGCGATTAACAATGGTGATGGTACTTGGACTGTAGTTGATCAAGCCAAATTTTCGATTAAAGCGCCGAACGGTTTGGATGACCCACTTAATGTAAATATCACTGCTAAGGTGGTCGATTTTGGCGAGGACGGAGGCAATATCGATAATAGCGAGAACGATGAGTCTGAAAAAAGTGTGGTTGTCTTAAAAACGACTTCTTTGATCTTGGAATTTAAAAAATATGTCGAAACTGATGACAAGGCTAGCGCTCCTATAATTGAATCACAGACACCAATAGTATTTGATGAGGATGGTACTTATAATCTATTAGATTATTTACAATCGAGTCTTACTCTCGGAGAACCTAACTCACGAGTTGATAATCAATATATTCTCGTGCTTGATTTGTCAGATTCTTCATTGCCAGTAACTATAACAGCAGCGGATGGTTATCTAAATTTTGTTAATGGTAAACTATCTATTGAGTTGAAGTTTGGTAGTGATGGTAAGTTATTAATGGATGACTCATTATCTGCTATTACACTTCGACCTGACGTAGACTTTTCGGGGAATTTTTCTCTTCCAGTTAGTATAGTTACAACCAACATAAAATCTGGTCATGAGTTAGTGACTGATTTTGGTTTGAATGGAATACAGGTTCAAGTTACCCCGCAGGTCGATGGCGTTAATGCTCAAATGCAAGTTAATGCCGTTGAAGATGTGGCTGGTGGTATTTCAATCGATATCAACCAGCTTGGCTTTAAGGACGAAGACACGGATGCAAACCGTGGTGTTGAGTCGTTTACAGAAGTCACGATTGCCCCTCCTTTAGATGACGAGAGCCAGCCAATTGGTCACCTTGGAAATATTAGTGGTGACTACGCATCGGGTGTGACATTTGTCGATGGTGTGATTCATATCGTAGCGAGTCAATTACCTGATAACGTCACTATCGATGATGTGTTGGCGAGCATTACTTACCACCCGCCAGAGCATTATTCTGGTCAAGTTGAACTCAGTGTTACGGGTAAGGTGGTTGATTCAACAGTTGGTGTTACATCAGAAGCTAGTAGTTTTGAATCCAAAGTTGTGGTGAATATCGCTTCACAAGTCGATGGTGTAGTTGGCAGCACGATTGATCACGACAATGTTGTCGAAGGAATGGCTCCGGGTGACATGAGAGATGAGTTAAATCTCTCTACGCCAGAAGATACGGTGCTTTCTCTATCTAGCTTAAGTTTTGAGTTACAAGATCAAGATGGCTCTGAAGAGTTTGTCTCGTTTAAATTGACGGGTTTACCGGAAGATTTTCTTGTTCAATCTACCTCTCAAAATTTCGCCGTAAGTAACAATGGTGATGGTGAATGGAGCATTAAGATCAAAGGCAGCCTAGATGAAACGGCGACCCTAGATGGAATTAATATCATTCCAGCGGAAGGTTTTAGTGGCACTACAACAATCAACTATATCGTCTTTACTCAAGAGAAAGATACGCAAACACCGATTGGTCAGCAAGGTAGTATCAACTTAACCGTTACGCCGCAAGGCGATATTGTCGATACGCGAATCCCTGAGAGGGCTGGTGGAGTTGAGGGAGGTTATGTAGACATCACTCTCGATGCCCGCATTTTGGATGGCTCGTTATCAATCAATGCGGCAGATGGACACACTGAAAATAGTGCTGAAACAGTACATATCCAAGTGGACAATGTTCCTGAAGGCGTGGAAGTTGCCATCCCTGACCTTGAGGATGATCAATATACTGCGACCAAAACAATGACCGCTACAGGTCAATACACATGGGTAGTGACTACAACAGTTCAAGCCGTTGAATCGATTCGTTTAGATTTGACCGACACGGATTACAACGAAGACTTTTGGCTCGGAGGAGACGCGGATGTGACGGTGACAGTGCGCTCAAATGATAATGGTGCATTGGGTGAATCAGTTGTTCAGCAGACGGTGGGTTTAGATGTTATTCCTATCAATGATAAACCCTTTGTGGTTATTGCTGACACCGCGACGAGAAGTATCGAGGAAGATACGGCAGTCGCGATCACTGATATTACAATATCGGACAAGGATGAAAGTGATAATCCGAATGCTTTGGTTACCGTTACACTGACCACTGCCAATGGTAGTTTAAGCTTTGCGCAAAGCGTACTTGACGGCAGCCTTGTTGCTGTTTTAGCCCAAGGCAATGGCGGGCTTGAATTAACAGGAACTATTGCCCAAATTAATCAATTGCTTAAAGGTGCAGCAGGGGACTTAAATAGTAGCCTGCAATTTAAGCCTGACGATAATTATGTTGGAGAAGCTTCAATTTCCGTTGTGGTGAATGATAACGGTAATAATGGCAATAATGGATTGCTAGATGAGCCATCCATTAGCGATGAATTGACCATAAACATTGATGTCACGGCAGTGAATGATACGCCAACAGTGAGTGCTCCAACAAAGTTTACCATCAACGAAGATCAAGAAGACTTTATCATTACCACTATCAAAGTGGGTGATGTTGATATTCTGCCAGATGGCTCCTCAGAAATAGAAGTGACCCTTGCCACAGTGCTTGGCGCGATTAAGTTTAAGTCACCGAACGATGATGTTGCACAAGCGACAGTTGCCGGCAACGTTGTATTGACAGGAACGCTTGCCGATATCAATGCCATGCTGGCTAATGGCGTTATTTATACGCCAACGGAAAACCAATCAGGGGCAGGTAAAATAACGGTTACGGTCGACGATCTTGGTAACATCGGTACAGGAGATGCCTCACACACCACGGTTCAGGAAATCGATATCACCATCAATGCGGTCAACGATGATCCTAGCGTACCTAAAATTGAAGCTGTTGATATTAATGAAGAGGGCACTTACATCTTTGACCTGCTAAGTGGCGTAAGCGATGTGGAAACTCCGGCAGATGTTGTCGTATCGAGTTTTAGCAGTGACAAGGGTGCAACGCTCTCTATTGTAGACGGAAAACTGACTTATACCGCGGCAGACTACTTTAGTGGCACTGAGACCATCACTTATACCATCAGTGACGGCAACGGCGGTGAAACTACAGAGACAATTACAGTCAATGTGGCACCGATAAGTAATGAGCCGACCTTGCAGGTGGATAAGAACCGTTTCTATGTGGCGATGGATAATAGTGCCACAGTGAGTATCCCACTCTTAGGGTTAGTTCCGGCATTGACTGATAGCAAAGAAACGCTATCTCTGGTCTTTGATAGTGTGCCAGATGGCGCGATCATCAAAGTCGGCGGTGTTGCGGCGACACTTGACAGTAGTAACGGCAAATATATTGTAGAAAATGTGGATACCAGTAACGCCGAGGTATCATTAGAGCTACCAGAAAACTCAGTGCTTGGCTCATTTGATCTAACCGTGACTGCGAAATCAGTCGATGGCAGTGCATTACCTGCATTTTCTACCCCTGTCACGATTACCGTTAATACAGAGTCACCAGAAGACAAAGGGACGATTATCGGTTCTAGCGATGATGACTACCTTTACAATCTGCTCGACGTTGATGACCTTACGCTCTCTGGTGGTAACGGCAACGATATTTTGATTGGCGGCATTAAAGACGATATTTTGCTGGGCGGCGAAGGCAATGATGAACTTATTGCTGGTGCGGGTAATGACGTGCTTGAAGGTGGTTCTGGTGACGACCTACTTATCGGTGGGCTAGGAAATGATATTCTGACTGGCGGCTCAGGTAGCGATACCTTTAAATGGAACGCTGAAGATGTGAGTGATGTAAAAGGGAAGCCATCGATAGATAAAGTGTTAGACTTTGATGCCTCGGAAGACATTCTTGATCTAAGTGAAATCTTTGATGATCAAATCACGATGGATGACATATTAGCGAACGTCAGAGGTGACAATATCAACATTGATATTAGAGATGACAATGAGAATGTGGTGCAAACCATTGTATTGGAGAGCCCCAATGGCATTGATAGCGGTAGCAATAGTTTGTTGCAAGATTTAGTTGATTCGCAACTTATCAAGCTGCAAAGCGAATAACCTCTTAGCTACCTAGGTAAAAAGCCAGCGGTGCAAACACACCACTGGCTTTTCTTTATTCTGAAGCGCTAAGCGTTAATCTTTGCAGGTTAGCATCAATGCTCTGATCGCCTTTTAATCGCTCCCACAGCGTGCTGAGTTGTTCAAGTTCTCGCTCAGTGGGATGGCGAGTCGGCGCGTTAAGTAGCTGCCAGTTACCTGATTGGTCTTTTTCAGCAAAGACAAACTGGAAAGCAAGATTGTCCGCCATGCCTAAACGTAGATCGGTGACGATCAACGCGTCACCTTCTTCACGGTAGTTGAGAAAATCATGTGAAAAGGCTTTAAGCCCAACAAGCGTTTGCGGCTCTTTATCTAACGGCCATTGCCCCAAAGGATGTGAGATAAAATCAATGCGCTCATCTTTATCGAGAAGTGAAGCTAATCCTTCCCAATACTTGCCGTCATCTAACACAACCACTCGCCATAAAACAGTATTAAATGGGCTAGGCATTACGATCACACGATCGGTTGGTAAGTTCTGCGCGATTAAGTTTTGTTCGGTGCGATCGGTAATGCTTTGCTGCGCCGCATAGCCCCATACTAGGTAGAGCGTTGAAAGCAAAACCACAGCTTGGCACCATCTTCCACCACGGCTTTTGCTAAATAGAGCAACCACAATCGCGATTAATAAAGGCAGAGTATAAAGCGGGTCGATAATAAAGATGTTACGTACTTCAAAGTAGCCCGTTATTGGCCACAGCAGTTGCGTGCCGTAAGTTGTCATCGCATCTAGCAGAGGGTGGGTAACAAGGACAACTGTCGTTAGAAGTGCAACGCGCCCAAAACTCCAAAAACTATCAGGTCGCAAGCGAGCATAAATCCAAGAAATCAGCAGTGCAAAAGGGGGAAGCAAAAGAAGCGAGTGGCTAAACCCACGGTGTTTGATTGTGTTACTCACCGCATCGCCATAATCGAGTATTACATCAAGGTCGGGTAATGTGCCAAGTGCGGCACCAACTAATAAAACTTTTGCATTGCAGCGTTTTCCTGCAATCGCACCAGCAAGAGTTGCGCCTAGCGCAGCTTGAGTGATCGAATCCATCAGTGGCTATCTCGTATTCCTAGATTATCTTTAGATCGCTTGTTAAACATAGCGTCACAAAATAAAGGGAATGCGACATCTAAGTCAATCCAAGTAGGAACTAAGTTAAAAACATTTACTTGTTTTTACGTTTCTTTTTGGCAAGAAGTATCAAGAGCAAACATCAGCCCAAACAGAATGCATTTCTCCTTTTTGGTGCTCTCGCTGCACGTTATTGGTGCGCATGAGCTGCGTGTTTTCTGATTAGTTGGTCGAATAATAAAGTAAAAGCTCGATAGCGCTGAGTCGATGACAGCAATTTTTAAATTGGTACGTAAATTGCCTTTTATATCAACATAATAATAAGTTAGAAGGATTGAAAATGGAGTTGACATCTCAAGAAAAGCGGTGGTTACCATGGTTTGGTAGTACGGGGAAATTAGCGATGCGTGCGGCGTGTTTTGCTAATCGACGCCGAATAAGAGAGCTAGAGCTAACGTTTGAAAGTATTGCGCAAACTCGAGTGAAACTGTTGGATACATGGACGCGTAACCAATGGCAGTTTCTCCAAGATGCTGCATTTTATTTATCGTCTAAGTCGGAAACTGAGCGTGTTGAATCGTTAAATCTACTGTTGCAACGAGGAGAAGATTTTACAGAACTCTTTTTGGTTGAAACGTCAGGTACTATTGTAAGTTCGACTAGCCAAGAGCAGGTTGGGCGACCTGTTTTCTCAGAGAAATCGCTCAAAATGGCGCAGTCAAAGCCGTTTCTTCATGGACCATATATCGACAACAAGACTCTAGAGCTGGGGGCTTCTTCCTCAAAATTTCATGATGCTGTGACTCTTATGTTTTACCAACCAATTGATGCTGGGTCTAAAGAGACATTAGTGCTATGTGGTCGGGTGCCAAACGATGTGCTGGGGGATTTAATACAAAGAGAAGCGGGACACATTTACAGTGAGTCTGGAGATAACTACCTATTTATGGTGGAGTCGAACTTTGATCCTTCGATATCTCAAGGTGTGGCGCTATCACGCTCCCGCTTTGAAGACAGCACGTTTTCTCATGGAGAGAATTTGAAGCAGGGAATATCGACTGATTGGGGAACGGTAAAAATCCGCAATCACACGGAGTTTGAAGTGTTGTTTAATGATCCAGCGACCAATCAACTTCACCCGGGCGTTAGAGAAACGATAAAAAATGGCAGTAATATCTTTGTTGATTACCCCGGCTACTCCGATTATCGACACATTCCGGTAATAGGCAAAGGTGTAACCTTTCAACTTCCCGGTTCGATAGATCGCTGGGGCATGATGTGTGAATCAGATCTGGAAGAAGTTCATAGACATCGTTCATTGGTTGGTCGGTTGACGAATCGCTTTATGGCGTCTGCGTTGATGGTGGCATCGCTGCCTTTAGCACTTCAGTATTTTCTAGAACTCAGCGCGTTTACTAGTGCTGGCATTTCGTTGCTATTTGCTTTTTTAATCACTTACTTCTTTCGCCAAGTCACAGCCAAACCGTTATCTCGCAGCTTAGAGCAGATGACTGGGGTGATGAAAGTATTGGCAGAAGGCGATGGAAATCTAAAGCAACGGCTCGATGCATCAAAGTTTATCGCTGATGAAACGGGGGATTTGGGGCGCTGGACCAACAGTTTTATAGACAATTTAGAAACGGTGGTGTCAGAGTTAGTATTCGCCAGCCGAGAAGTGAATAAAGTGTCTGAATCAATGTTCAGATGCAGTCAACGCCTATCTCAATCTAGCCAAGATACTTCATAGTCGATAGCAAAGTTGATTGGGCTTTCAGACAAGCAAGTCGGCGAAATCCAGCTAGCTAACGACAATGCTCATGAAATGCCCCATTTAATGAAGCAGTCTGTGAGTCAGGCCAGAGAGGAGTACGAAAATGCCAGAAACAGTGCCGAGACTATCAAAGAAACGGTTCAAGCATCTGCCGAAACGGTGAATGACATCAACGGAGAAATGGCAAAAATAAGCAGCATTGCCACGCTTATCACTGATATTACTGCGCAAACCAATTTGCTTGCGTTAAATGCCGCGATTGAAGCTGCAAGGGCTGGCGAACACGGGCGAGGCTTTTCCGTGGTAGCGGATGAAGTAAGAACGCTAGCCGATAAGACAGCGCAAGCGGCTCAAAATATCGGTCAGCTTATGGATCAGTTACAACAACAATCTCAACGCGCAGTGGCTACAATGCAAACAGGCATAGAGAATGTTGAGAGCAATGTTTATATCACGGATAGCTCTAAACAGAGTGAGCAGTTGCAGCAGTCAGTTAATTCACTGTTTGATGCGATTTCAGGTTTAGCAGGCATGAGTAGTACAAACTCAAGAACGGCTGAGCTGGCGGCAGAATCCACAAGTTCACTTCAGTATCAATCTAAGCAGTTAGCGCGCAGAACGTCATTGATGCAAAGTTCGATAGCTCGACTGGATCAGCTTGTCGGGCGTTTTGAAGTCTAGAAAACGCTTCATATTATTTTATCAAACTAAAGCCCCTGTTTAGGGGCTTGTTCTATCGGAGAGAGGTTAGTACGCGCCGGCAGAATAGTGCAGCTCATAGCTGTGGCTATAGATTTCTAGAATGTTACCAAAAGGGTCTTCCATATAGATCATGCGATAAGGTTTCTCTCCTGGGTAATAGTAGCGCGGCGCTTTCATACGCTTTTTACCACCTGCGGCAACAATCTTTTCGGCTAGCCCCTCTACATCAGGGTCTTGTACGCAAAAATGGAAAATACCCGTTTTCCAATATTCAAAATTATCTTCGGGGTTTTCTTGATCTTTAAACTCGAAGATCTCCACGCCGACACGATCACCAGTAGATAAATGAGCAATTCTGAACCGTTCCCATCCAGCGCCAAATACGTCGGTACACATTTCACCGATCGCTGAGTTGTCTTCAAGAATCTCGGTAGGTTTCATAATGAGATACCAACCAAGCACCTCTGTGTAAAACCTTACTGCTGCATCTAAGTCAGGGACGGAAATGCCGATATGGCTAAAAGAACGCGGATAGGTATGGTTGGTGTTCGGTGGTGTGATCATCGTTGATATCTCCATGCGTTTGATAGGAAGTAATCCATGCACAAAGAATAGACTACCGTTTAACTCATTCTTACTTTTATATGCCTCATGCTATTTAAGTAATTGAAAAGTTTTGCGTATATTCGAATGCTAGTTTTTATATGAGAACTCTATAAATCGCTGTTCTCGTTTTTACTCCTAGGCATTAGTCACAAAGTGTAGAGTACAGAGGTGCAACGTGTTGATTATCAAAATCTATTGCGGGAAAATTGTTCGATAAGTTAGTAAAGGCTGAGGTGCTTTATCGAGAATTCAGCCTAATACGCTGTTAGTTGTCAATGAGAGTTAGGGTTTAACTAACTTTTTAAATGTACTCACATTAATTAATTTGAGTGATGTGCTTAAGAAATAAATAAGCATAAAGCTATGATATTGTCATTTAAACAAAAATTTCAATGAAGGAGCTAAATGAATGAGCTTACTAAGTGGTGCTATTAAAGGGGTTGGTTTTGTAGTGGCAGTTGGAACCGTAGGTGGTGTAATGAAGTTAGCATTCGACACGGGTCAAGATACTATGAAGGAGTTTTACTCGCCACAAGTTGCACAGCTTGAAGTGTTGCAGAAGGAGGTGGCAGCCTTAAAAAACGAGAGCTCTCAGTTACGCGCTAAGAATGAATCTTTAATGTTTACATTAGAAAAAATAGAAGAAGATAACCAATTGGCAAAAGGGCTTCTGAACGCAGAAAGAGAAAGAGTGCTGGAGTTAACGCGTGAAAATGAAGCGCGGAAAGCTCGCCTAGAGTTAAATAAAAGTTTCGAAAAACTAGAAGCAAAGGAATACAAAGGCGTTGCATTCAGTGTAAAAGACTGCGAGAAAAATGGTTCACGAATTGACTGTAACGTTATAATGAGATCTGTCGAAGGTGATAGAACTGTTCATGTCAGACCACAAACCGAAATCTTCGACGACTTCGGAAACAATGCTAGGGTAAAATCATATGTTGCAAGCAACGGAAAAGTGATCTCACCAGACGGCTACTGCTCCATCAAGTTTCCGCTTATTGAAGGTGTAAACACCCAATTCAAATATTCTTTCGCCTCTCCAAGCAATGATATAACTGGGGTGTCTGCTCTTAAAATTGCTGTTGGAAGTGGCTGCATGAGTCCAGACGCTATCATGACATTTAAGTCTATTTCGTTAAACTAAGTACTTAGTCTTTTTACATGAACTAGATGCCTCCATCAGTTTTCTTTCGAATAGTCGTTTGATATGGAGGCTTCTGTCAGTTGTGTAATATTCTGGAATTTATGATGTCATATTTTTGTTTCGGCGCTTTGCGTAAAGTGCTGAAGTAACGGATATTATCGAAATAATGGGCACATTTAAATAGGATGTACAAGCAAGCATTGCGGACCGACAACTAACAAAGCAATCAAGGTGACCCATTACACTCGGCGGTTTTGGTATGGAGTTCGGTGCGCTTTGTTGGTTAAGTGTGGGGCACCTTATTGCAGGCGTTATGTGCTAAGGCACGGATATACAATCAGGAATTTTATAATGACCAAGAAAAACAAGGAGTAGTAAATGGTTAGAACATTAGCAGCTGCATCAGTTATTTTATTAGTTGGCTGTGCGAGCCAACGTCCAGATCTTTCACTGGAAGAGTGGAAACTAAGGGAATATAAGAACCACAATAAAGAGGAAATAATCGCAGCTGCACGAGAAGTTATTCGCCTTTCAGATCCAAGCGATGTCAACTTTGAAAATACAAGGGATGGATTTAATGCAACAAGAACATCACTTGGTTATTACGTAGTAGCAAATGAAATTGATGCATACGCATTTAATTTTGTCGTTCAAGAAAAAGATGGTGTTACAAGATCTAGATTGGAAATAGAAGAAACAGAGATAAATCAAAGTCTTCTAACTTTGGGGTTGCCAGTCGGTAAAAATGGAAAGCCAGACTACCCTTATGTATATGATCTATTCTACGCTCGTATGGCATATTTACTCGGTGATAAAGATGAGTGGCATAGATGTGATGATGCTGTGAGTCGTGTTTCCGCTAGATACGGTTTACCTAATGACGCTAGAAAGCTCGGAATGGCATCTATATGTGGAAAGTTTTCTGATGACAATATTCCTAACTCGGCATCTAAAAAAGTTGATCTGTTCTAGTAAAAGCACATACAAACTGTTCAACAGCAAGTTTTAACGCTTGTCAGCGTGGTTCGCAGGGTAGTACTACCGCATTATTTAGTGTGGTATTGAAATGAATGGAGAAGTTATCATGGATACGAGGTATGAGGCGTATTTTCAAGCCTACCTAAGTACACTACCTAAGACTCAATTGGAGCTGGTGAAAGGCGTTGAAACGACATACTTTTGTGACGATGAATACAATACCAATGAGTGTGCTCGGCTTGTCTCGATTGGTCAAAAACGCGCAACTTGCAGCGTTAAAGAAGCATACCGAATTGAAGGTGAAGAATTCCCCCAAGTAGGTCTGCACCAAATTGTCTTAGACTGGGATAAAAATCCCGTTTGTATCGTCAAAATAACTCAAGTGGAGTTTTGTCCGTTTGGTGAAGTGAGCCGAGAGTTCGCTGAATCAGAAGGTGAGGGGGACGGTACTTATGAGTGGTGGTATAGCGCTCACAAAGATTTCTTCACTAAAGACTGCGAATCGGCCTACGGCATTGAATTTAACGACTCGACAGAGTTGGTACTAGTAACCTTCGAGTTGGTTTATAAGTAGTATTTAGCCTGAGCCCAAGGTTTCACCTACCTTGCTAATACCAGATAAAAATTGCCTGAAAGTATTTATCAATCAGGCAATTTATTTTCAAGCTTTCCGCCTACGCGTTATTTAAATAACGATTTCTTAAATGCTCTTGGAAGAACTTGGCATTTAACGTTTCACCGGTTGCGCCTTTAACCAATTCATTAGTGGTGAGAAGGCTGCCTTTGCTCCAGATGTTTTCTGACAGCCATGCAAAGATTGGTGAGAGATCGCCTGAGCGGATCGCGCTATCTACATCTACCGTTGCTTTCATTGCTGCCATAAATTGCGCAGCATACATAGCGCCTAATGTGTAGCTAGGGAAGTAACCAAATGCGCCGTCTGTCCAGTGAATATCTTGCATACAACCATTGGTGTAGTTACCTTCGGTCGATAAGCCAAGGTATTGCTGCATTTTTAGGTTCCAAAGTTCTGGTACATCAGTGTGCTTGATGTTGCCATTTATCAGATCGCGCTCAATCTCGTAGCGCAAAATAACGTGGGCAGGGTAGGTAAGCTCATCGGCATCAACGCGGATAAAATCTTTTTTCACTCGGGTGTAGAGCTTTTGGAAGTTGTGCTGAGAGAAAAGCTCGGGGTTTGCGCCACTAAAGTGCTTGCCGGCTAGGTTAGCAAGATGGGCGATAAAGGCATCGCTACGACCGACCTGCATTTCAAAAAATAGCGATTGTGATTCGTGAATACCCATTGAGCGCGCTTCACCTGCTGGTGTGCCAGCAAGGGATTTCGGTAAGCCTTGCTCGTAGCGAGCGTGGCCTGTTTCATGCACGATGCCCATCAGTGATTGGACAAATTCATTTTCGTTATATCGAGTCGTGATACGCACATCGCTTGGTACGCCGCCACAAAATGGATGAACACTTTCATCCAGTCGACCGTGTTCAAAATCAAACTGCAGCAGTTGCATCACTTCCAAGCCAAGCGCTTTTTGTTTTTCAGTGGCAAACTGTCCGCTTGGTTCAATGAAGGATTCAGATTTTTGCTTGTCGATCACTTGGTCAATCATCTCAGGTAGCCAAGTCTTTACATCGGCAAACAAGGTATCTAATGATGCAGAGGAAGTTCCCGGCTCGTAGATGTCGAGCATGGCATCATAAGGCGAAAGGTTGTTTGTTTCTGCGCGCAGTTGCGCTTCCTCTTGAGAGAGCTTAACCACTTCGGCCCAGTTTTTCTCAAAGCCTTGCCAGTCATTTTCTTTGCGTTGTGAGCGCCATGCGTGCTCACATTTAGAGCCAGCTAGTGATTTGGCTTGCACGAGATCTTCAGGCAGTAAGTTTGCTTGTTGCCATTGTCGTTTTAGTTCACGTAGCCCAGCGCTTTGCTCGGCAGTTAACGTCTCTTGCTCAGCTTGGGCAAACCAATCGGCTAGTTGCGGTTGGGTGTGCAGCGAATGAATATGAACAGAAAGCTCAGCCATGGCTTCAGAGCGGGCTTGATTACCGCCGCTTGGCATCATGGAGGCTTGATCCCAGCCACAAATAGCAGCGAGGTGATTAAAGTGGGCAATTTTCTTTGAGTGGGAAACCAGTTTTTCGAATGCGCTCATCCAAGTCAGCCTTCTGATAATGTTAGGAAAGATCAGTCTAGCAATAGCGACGAGGAAGATAAATTGTTTGTTGCAATATCGACTTGGCGGTATAAAGAAAGAACAACTACAAGGACGCAGCAGTATGATTGTCAATTTTGAAGCATTTTTAATCGCGATTACTATTTTAACTTTAACCCCGGGGGTGGATACCGCGTTGGTGATCCGCAACTCATCGCGAGGTGGTGTCGTGGATGGCGCGACAACCAGTTTAGGTATTTGTTTAGGGCTATTTGTTCACGCAACGTTTTCTGCCGTGGGCATTTCTGCGCTGTTGGCACAATCTGCGCAGCTATTTGCGGCAGTGAAAATGGTTGGTGCGGCGTATCTGATCTGGCTTGGTTTTTCTAGCTTACGTGCGCTAATGAAAGGGCAGGCGATGCCCTCAGAGCTTACTTTAAATCAGCAAAGTTTGAATTTAAAACGTTCGCTACGTGAAGGCTTTCTCTCCAACGTGTTGAACCCGAAAACTGCGGTGTTCTATCTTGCCTTTTTGCCGCAGTTTATTAACCCAGAAGGTTCGGCGTTTGCCCAATCACTACTAATGGCAGCAATCCATTTTGTTATTGCGATGGTTTGGCAGTGCGGCTTAGCTGGGGCATTAGATACTGCCAAAGGCTTACTGAAAAGTAGCCGTTTTATGACTTGGATGGAAGCGACAACTGGCGTTGTGCTGGTGGCTTTAGGCGTTAAGCTTTTGTTGGATGACAAATAGCGCAGAACTTGATTTGCAAAAAGAGTAGTAATAAAAACGCGGCTTAAGAGCCGCGTTTTTGATCGAGCTTGTTGCTAGCGCTTAGGCTTTAACAGAATTTAGTGCTTCTTCGTTGCGAGCTGAGAAGAATAGTTTAGTTTCTTCAATCACCACTTGGCGCAGAGCAATCAGACCAATAAGGTTTGGAATTGCCATTAAGCCATTAACGATATCTGCAATAATCCAAATCATATCGAGGTGAAGGAAAGCACCTGATGCAACGAGTGCGACAAAGATGATTTTGTATGGCAGTACCGCTTTAGTGCCAAGTAGGAATACCACACAACGTTCACCGTAGTAGTTCCAACCTAAAATGGTGGTAAAAGCAAAGAACATCAAACCAATCGAGATCAGCATTGGACCAAAAGTGTCCATGTTCAAGCCAACTGCAAACGCATGAGTCGTCATTGCAGCGCCTGCGAAATCACTTTGCCATGCGCCAGTAAGGATCAGAGCCAGACCTGTCATGGTACAGATGATGATGGTGTCAATGAATGTACCCGTCATCGAAATCAAACCTTGTTTTACACAAGAGTCAGTTTTCGCTGCCGCTGCTGCCATTGGCGCACTACCAAGACCAGATTCGTTCGAGAACACACCACGCGCAATACCGGATTGGATTGCCAGCATAATGCTTGCACCCAAGAAACCACCCGTTGCTGCTGTTGAGGTAAACGCAGAAGTCAGTACCAGTTCAACCGCAGGCAGCAATTGGTCGGCATTCATGATGATCACGCTCAAACACGCCAACACATAGAATAGCGCCATGGTTGGAACCACTTTACCTGCTACTTTGGCAATAGATTGAATACCACCAAGGGTTACAAATGCCACTAGTAGCGTCAGAATGCTGGCTGCGATTTCACGTGAGATTCCAAACGAGATTTCAGTCGCGTCAAGAATCGCGTTAACTTGTGGGAAAGTACCAATACCAAAGCAAGCCACACCCAGTGCGAAGATGGCAAACATGATCGCGAGTGCTTTAGAGCCGACACCGTATTGCAGGTAGTACATTGGACCACCAACCATTTCACCGTTGTCGTCAATACGGCGATATTTTACTGCCAGAAGACATTCAGCGTATTTGGTTGCCATGCCGAATAGGGCAGCAAGCCACATCCAAAATAGCGCACCAGGACCACCAAGTTTGATGGCAGTCGCAACACCTACGATGTTACCCGTACCGATTGTGGCAGACAGTGCAGTACACAGCGCGGCAAAGCTTGATACATCACCTTGTTTGTCGGAATCCTCTTTACTGAAGATCATTTTAAACGCGGTTGGTAGGTATCTAAATTGCAGTAGACCGAGACGAAAAGTGAAGTATATACCGGTACCAACTAATAAGATCAGTAGTGGTGGACCCCAGACAAAGTCGTCGATAGTTTTTAGTAATGTATGAAGGTTATCCATGGTTTCCCCTTAATTAATAAAGCTTTAAGGAGAAGAGGGAAAGGCATGACAGCCCAATATGAAAAAGGACGATCAATAGATAGAGCACTTAGACGAATCTAAGTGACAGGATGTTTCTTTCCACTCCTCTGTCCTTTTGCCTGAGAGTTTCACTTTGCTTGCGCAAAACTTGCTCCTTCGGCGACCGATTTAACGGTTCTCTCCAGAGGTTCCTCCAACTACAGTCCCCGCTACCTAGGTAGCACCTGAAAGATTTACTTCTTCGGTAGGTTAATCTAACCAAATGTTAAAATTTGGTTAATAACCACTCTCCTGCAGTCTTCATCGGAACAATTACTCATATAGTGAGTAAATGCTAGTCGTTAGCACTGGTTGCTATCGACAGTGGGACTTTATCACTTTTTTTGAACAATTCAATAGGTTTTTAAGCAGAAAATTAACGAAAACCTTTGCTTGGTTTTAAATCGTGGTTGAGTGGAAGAAAAGTGGAGGTTTAGCAAACAAAAACGCCCCAAGAAGGGGCGTTTGCAGCATAAATATGCGTGTGCTTAGAAGTAGTTAGCGTCTACTAGTTCGCTTGAAATTACTTCAGTTACTTCTTCACGAGCTTCTAGCCAAGCTGTTACTTGCGCCTTTTGCTCTTCTGTTACGTTTACGTAGCGTTTAGATGCGCAGATGAAACCTTCGAATAGCTCAAGACCGCCGCCGCCAAAGCATAGACCTAGGCTGTCGATGTAGTCGATGAACTCGTCAACGAATACGTCGTAACGGTCGAAGTCTGCAATGTTAGTTTTGCAGCTTACTTCGAAACCTAGCATCGCAAACTCGCCAAGGTACATTTTCTTTAAGATACGACGTTTTTTGTTTTCTTGTTTAAATGGTTTCATGATTCTGCCTCGAATAATTAGGACAACCTGTTTATACAGTAAATATTGTCATCACCCAAATATAATACCAATAATTTGATTTGATCGTGTGGATCTTAAGCAATCGCCCAGCCTAATTGTTGAGTGCGCTATATTTAAGCGGAGAAAACTACCTTGCTCTGACCTTTTATGGCAAAAAAATGGTATAAAAGAGATGTTTAGAATCCAGAACTAATGGTGCCTAGCGCAGAGTCTAGCTAAGGAGAAGTTATGACAAGATTGATTGCGATTGTATTTCTTATTGCTCTTGCATTTGTGCTGGTTCGTTACCGAACCAACGAAAAGCTGCAAAAGTATGTCGTGATTACTTTGCTCTCCGGCTTTTTAGTCTACACTGCCAGCATCATGGTTACCGAACTTATGCGTTAGCTGTCTTAGGAGCCAACAGTGAACAAATCGCCCGATTTAGATAACAGCGAAGATGATGTAGTAGTAATTGAGGAGCGCGATAAACGCAGCTACCTCTATATCGCTATTGCTGGTGTTTTAGGTCTTGCTCTTGGGGGGCTGGTTGGCTCGTCAGTTACCGCAAACAAATGGCAAGCGACTTATATCGAGTTGCAACAACAGTATCAAGCCACTCAACAAGAGCAGAAGCAATTAGTTACTAAGGTTGAAGAGCGCGTTGCCAACGTAGATTACGAAGTTGAGCAAAAGCTGGAAGCGAAATTGGCGCAAGTGCAACAAAACCATCAAGCAGAGTTGCAAGCGTTGAATGAGCAGATAGGGCAGTTAACCGACAAGAATAAGCAATTGGCTAGTCAGATTGAGTCACAGCAAAGTGAGTTGTCGCAAGCGGCACAAGCCAATACTCAGTTAAATCGACAAGCAGATATGCAGGTTTCGCTATTGGAGCGTTCGCGCGAGCTATTCCAGCACGAGCTTAAGGTTAAACAAGAGCTTGAACAACTGAACAAAGAGCTAAATGGACTAGAGCCAAAGCTTAAGGCGCTTAAAAAAGAGTGTGACGCTTATTTAGACGGCACATCTTGGGATGCGAAATCTGATGCGTGTGATAGACAAGATGAAGCCAACTCACGTGTTAGCCAAATCAATCAAATGATCCGCGTGCATGAGATGGATCTTGAGCAGATAAAGGTAATATCAGAGCAACTTGGGCTCGAATAGCCAAAGATTTTATGCAAACAAAAATCCCGGCAGTGCCGGGATTTTTTATGTCTGTTAGCTGAGTTTCAATTAGAACTTGAAACGAGCACTGAACATTAGTTGGTCGCCGTAGAACTCGTTAAAGCGAGCTTCACCGCCTAGAGAGAATAGTTCAGTTGCGTGGAAGCGAGCGTATGCAGATGCAATCCAATCTTCGTTATCATCGATTGAAACGTAGCCGCCTTTACCGCCTACTTCTAGTTGTGGACCAAGCCATTGGCGAACGCCAAGGTTTAGTTCCATACCAGTTTCAGTACCGATGTTGTCAGCGTCAACCATGCGGAATAGGATTTCACCCGTTAGGTCAGCCCAGTTGTTGATTGGTGCGTGGAAACCAACACCTGCTGCTGAATCAAAATCGCCTTCAAATTCTGAGTCGATGCGAGCTACCGCGTGTGCATTAGGGTGGATTGATTTGCTCATACCCGCACCGAACGTACCAGGGCTAGCACCAATACGTGCTTCAAGATAATCGTAGCTAAAGTTACTCATAACGGTTGGACTGTTTGGATCAGTCATTGCAAAAGATTGACCAGATACAAGCACTAGCGCTGCAGCTAAGATTGTTTTACGCATAAGGAAAAGAACCTTTAAGTTATTTAGTCTGTATTTTGGCGACATTAAGCCGGGTTACCTAGTGCATATTACTGATACTTGCCCAGTATCACTAGGTAAAAATGTCATTGTTTTGTCGATAGTTTTATTTTAAGCAATTTACATGCCTAAGCCTACGCTCAAACTGTGCGTTTATTCACCAAAACTGATGCGATTTTCCGCAATAGCATTGAAAATCTTTTCCGTATCGAGCACTTGAGCCCACGGCATGAGTTCTGGCTCATGTTCAATCATGTATTGTGTGAGCAAATCTTTGACGGTGGCACGAATTTGTTCCCCTTGCCACGGCTTTGATAGATAAAAATCGAGGCTAGCGTGGTTAATCGCTTCTACGGTATCTTCGAGCCCCGCTTGACCGGTCAACAGCAACTTCTTAGCCTTGGCGGTTTGTTTATCTTCGTGAAGCTCAATCAGAAAACTGATGCCCGTTTGTTCAGGCATAATATGGTCACACAAAATAAGCGCGAGTGGGATATCATCCTGCGCCGCTTCAGCGATGATCTCTTTCGCCTCAGCGACAGACTCAGCACCCTCTAACACAAAATGTTCTTCAAAACAGTCGAGGTCTTGAATAACGCTGTCTAATACTTCACGTTCGTCGTCTACACATAAAATGAGGTACTTATTCATGGTTTATTCCTCGCTGTTGTCAGATGGAAATTCTAGGGGTAGCCAAACCAGCATATTGGTATAGCGTTCAATTTCAGACTCTATTTCAATCATGCCACCATGTTGCTGAATGATCTGCTGGCAAACCGATAAACCGATACCTAGTCCAAAGTTTCCTTCTCTCTTGGTGGTGAAATTTAAGGCGAACACTTGTTTTTGTAGCTCCGGCGAAATACCGCAACCATTGTCTTTAATTTCAATAACTGCCCAGTCTTGATTGTCTTTTTTGGTTAGGTGAGTGGTTATCGCAAGCACACCTTGGGCGGGAAAGGCGTCTATCGCGTTGGAAATAAGATTGGTCCACACTTGTTGCAATGCGATGGGTAAGCAACGTACCTCAGGCAAGTTAGCGTAATGTTTTTCAACTTGGTGCAGTTTAAGTTTGTTTTCAAATATCACTAGGGTGTCTTCAATGCCTTCATGGATATCGACGTAGCGGAAAGTCTCGTCATCCTGACGAGCATAGCCTTTAAGGCTTTTGACCATGTCAGCAATGCGCTGGGCGCAGACATTGATAGAGCGCAGTGTGGCGCCTGCCAAATGATAGTTTTCCAGCTCTGCGAGTTGGGTATTGAGCTGGTCTTTGTTTGCACGCGCCCGTTGTAACCACTGTTCATCTTGGTTTAAGCCAAGCTTGACCAATTTTTTTGCCACTCTTCGGTCACCGACAATCTTTTCAACTGCTTTGGTTTTTTGCCGCTCTTCAGCGGTGGAACTTGGTCGCGACGCGAGAGCGCGGTTGAGAATTTGACTGCTTAACTCTGGGGCACAGTGTCGCTCGCCATTGACTAAGTGAAGAATGTTATCGTTAAGCGTCTCTGTGCCGCGCAAGATTGCCGCAATAGGGTTATTGAGTTCGTGAGCTACACCCGCAACAAGCTGCCCGAGCATCGCCATCTTTTCACTTTCGATCAATTGATGGTGGGCAGATTCGAGTGATTCTAAGGTTTTTTGCAGCTCAAGCTTGGTGTTGATATTACGTTGCAAGCGACGGTTAAAATGACGCAGCAAAAGGTTGGTAAATAGTGGCAGCAAGGCGGTGTCGGAATACATGACCTTACTGAACACTTCTCTATCCAATTTGATTACGTCGGCGTTGGTTAGGGTTAACGCGGTCGAAAAGGAAGGCTCGCCCGTGACAAATGACATCCCGCCGACTAAGTTACCTTTGCTATGCCGAACCACCTCACGCTGTATGCCAAGCTCATCTTTTTTATACAGCGCGACTTCCCCTGAAATGATAAACCACAGGAAGTGGTTATCTTCACCTTCGACGGTTAACAGATGGTCGCTGGAGTAATGGCGGATCGCTTGGGTTTCATCGCCTTTGGCAAAAAATTGTTTTAAGGCACTGATCACTTGCTCTGCTAAGTCTGCATCTGACATTTTGTGGTGATCAGTGATAAAGCCCGCTTGATAGCTACGCATCTTTTGGTCGATGTGAGCGCGCAAAAGGCGCTGCTGATCGAGGATTAAACTGTAGTTCAGTAGGTTGTCTTTATCTTCTTCAACGACAAAGTTGGTTAGCTCGTTTTGTACGGTTTTAAAGACCAAATTGTTTTGCAGCGGCTTAGTTAAACAGTGATCAAGACGCCCTTCGTTGACCGCATTTAAAATCGCGTGGATGTCTTGACCGCAACTCACCAACACTTTGCGCGCTTTTTGCGTGATAGGGGATTTATCGAGCTCAATCAAAAACTCAGCGCCATTAAATGTTTCGTCATGGCTGGCGATGACTAGTGCAACGGGCTGATTTTTTTCCAAACAATGTAAAAGAGAGGCGTGAGCACTTTCGATGGTTTGCGCGCTATGAATATCAAATTTAGCCGCAAAAATGCTCAGTTCTTTGCTTATCTGTTCAATGCTCTCAACGTTGTTGTCTAGGCAGAGTATGGCGTATTGGTTCAAGCTCGCTTCCAAAGTGTTATCGTGCCGAAGCGTTAGGCTAACAAGTTAGAAGCCAATGTGCTGAGAGCTGAGTTAGAGAAACTCCCAACAAATTTTAATTCAGCCAATACTCTGATTTATCTCAAGCTTTTTTAGTGTAGACTTTAGTGATAAACATCCCTCGCAAGAAGGGATTTGTGCAAACGCTATAATTTGTAAAAGACGGATAGTTACAGAATGAGTTCGATGCAACAACTTAAGAAAATGGCTGCTATTGGTGGCGCTGTGTCTTTGGCTTTATGTTGGCCACTGGCAGTAGGACAAATTGGTCAAAATGTAATTGAAGACAGTGTTGCTAATCTCAATTCCGCTGCGCTGCAAGCTGAGATCGTAAGTTATGATCGCGGCTACCTATCGTCGAGTGTTACTACCCGTTATGTAGTAAAAGATCCTGTAATGGCGGCGCAGTTGAAAGCTGACGGTGTGCCAGATGAGATTATTGTCGAAAGTGAATTATCACACGGTTTATTCAGCATTTCTGCGGACTCTTTGCTCGCCAACTGGCAAGAGCTGCCTTTAACGTTGCACACGGTGACGCAGTTAAATGGCAATACCGATTTTGATTTTAAACTGGATACGTGGCGCCAATCGACAGAAGGCGAGGGCGGAGCAATGATGCTGATCACGCCTTCAAGTTTGAAAGGTCATGTGACTGTACTTGGTCAAGTTGATTACCAATTGAGCGTGCCATCGGTTGAAGTTGATTTTAACAGTGGCGAGAAACTGCTAATCGAGAATATCTCAGGCAAAGGTAATGGCAAGAAAGTAAACAGTTTCTGGATTGGCGAACAAGCGATGAAGGTAGGTGATTTCTCTGTTTACGCAGCAGATCAAACGACCATGTTTAACTTCGTTAACGGCGAGTATAAGTACCAAGCGGAATACGCAGAAGCGACGCAGCGCGTAGCCAGCAAACATGCAGTTAGCGTCGGTGCGGTCGCGGTTGAACAAGAAAGCTTAGACAATCTAGAATTGGATTTTGCCTTTGGCGATCTGGACGCGGTGTCCTTTGAACAGCTTGTTACGCTTTACCAAAACTCGCCAATGTTGACTGCGCAAGATTTGCAACAAATGATCCCGCACGTTGATACCTTGTTTGCTAAAGGCTTTTATCTCTCTAGCGATAAAATGGTGGTAAATGTTGGTGATGGTGAGTTTACATCGAACTGGAAACTTACCGTGCCACAGGGAACAGACAATGTTTCGCAAAACCCGATGAAAGTGATGCCAGCCCTAGAAGGTCACTTTGATAGCTTTATCTCTAATGCTTTGGTTGAACAATACCCAGCCATCCAACAGACCATTGATGAAGGGATGATCATGGAGTTTGTTAAGCAGACTGACACAGGTTACCAAGTAAAAGCGGAAATCAAAGAAGGCAATATCGTTTTTGAAGGTGGGCAAAAAGTGCCACTAATGAGCTTGCTACTGCCTTTTATGATGTAGCGTAGCGCTTCCTTAGTATAAAGAAATTTACACTATCGATAAAAAAGAGGTCTTAAGACCTCTTTTGTCACTTTTGCTCACTAAGAAAAAGTGTTATTAATGAATGATACCCAAATGACTTTAAGAAACTGAGTGTTTATCGGCGCGGCGCTTCAAAGGCAAAGTCGTGGTTTACGATTCCAACGGCGAGCACCAGCCACATTAGTTGCTTGAGGTTTTTTCGGTATACCAGTCATATCTATAGCATGAGCAAGGAAAGAAACCGTGGACAACGTTTTTAACTTTAGCGCCGGACCTGCGGCTTTACCGAAAGCGGTAATGGAGCAAGCCCAGTCTGAATTGATCAATTGGAATGGACTCGGAACCTCAGTGATGGAAGTCAGCCACCGTGGTAAAGAGTTTATTCAAGTAGCAGAAGAAGCAGAACAAGATTTACGTGATCTGCTATCCATCCCAGATAACTACAAAGTACTGTTTTGCCACGGTGGTGCGCGTGCCCAGTTTGCCGCAGTACCTTTAAACCTCTTAGGTAGCAGCAACAAAGCGAGTTACGTAGATGCAGGTTACTGGGCGGAAAGTGCGATTGATGAAGCTAAAAAATACTGTGAAGTGGATGTTTTCGATGCGAAAACTGAAATTGACGGTAAAGTTGCGGTTAAGCCAGTCAGCGAATGGAAATATGCTGATGACGCGGCATTTGTTCACTTCTGCCCAAATGAAACTATTGACGGGATTGAGATTAGCGAATTACCACAAACGGATAAGCCGATTGTCGCGGATATGTCGTCAAACATTCTCTCTCGTAAGATTGATGTTTCTAAGTACGGTGTAATTTACGCTGGCGCGCAAAAGAACATTGGTCCTTCAGGTCTGTGCATTGTGATTGTTCGTGATGACTTGTTAGATCTTGCAAGCGATATTCTGCCAAGCTTCTTAAGCTACAAAATTTTGGCAGAAAAAGACTCAATGTTTAACACGCCACCGACGTTTGCTTGGTACTTATCGGGTCTAGTCTTTAAGTGGTTGAAGCAGCAAGGTGGTGTTGAAGCGGTTGAACAAGTTAACCGTGAAAAAGCATCACTGCTTTACAACTACATTGATACTTCAGACTTTTATCGTAATAACATCCACTCAGATAACCGCTCACGCATGAACGTACCGTTCCAGCTAGCTAAGCCTGAGTTGGACGACTTGTTCCTTGAGCAAGCCAAAGCGCGTGGTTTGGTTGCGCTGAAAGGTCACCGCGCTGTTGGTGGTATGCGTGCGTCAATTTACAACGCGATGCCGCTAGAAGGGGTACAAGCGTTAGTTGACTTTATGCGTGAGTTTGAAGCACAAAACGCGTAATAGTAGCGATTGATTTTGCGTAAAGCCGGCACTTAGCCGGCTTTTTTGTCTCTGTTTGTTACTCATCAACTACACTTAGCGCACGAAGAGACATTGGCTAGCAATAGGGTAGTTAAGGTTCTTTAAGTTCATTATTTGTTTGTAGCGATGGTTGGGTGCTTACAAATAATCAACGATTAATAATGGAATTTTTGCTTTTGCAATCGATGCTTGCGAGGTTTCATTAAAGGCGTAGATTAAAGTAAAAGTAGCTAAGTCATTGGACTTAAAAACAAATTACAAATTAGGAAATCAATATGAGTAATATTCAACAAGATTCTCCTCAAGCAGCGGTACAAACTTTACTTTCAAAAGGTTGGAAATGGTTCACCATAGTTGGCGTGTTGATCGCGCTAGCAGGTTTTGGTGCGCTCAGTTTACCCGTAGCAGCAGGCGTAACAATCACGACTATTGTGGGTGGGGTATTCTTATTTAGTGGTTTAGTGCAGGCATATCACACCTTTAGCATTCCTGCTTGGAAAGATAAACTTTGGTATGTATTGAGCGCGGTGCTCTATATCGCCGGTGGTCTATTCATTCTGTTTAAGCCATTTGCAGGCTTAGTTACCATGACCATGTTGATGGTTGTAGTGATGATGTTTAACGGTGCGACTCGAATGATTTTTGGCTTACGTAGTCGAGCGCTTCCAGGTAGTAGCTGGATTATTGTCAGTGGTTTGATATCACTGCTTATTGGCGGCTATTTCTTCTCGTTACTTGATGATCCTGCATTTTCACTCTCATTGTTGGGAACATTCGTTGGTATCTCGCTGTTGTTTGAAGGTGTGAGTTTTATCTTCTTAGGCTTGCAAATGAAAAAAGCCGTTCAGGCGTAATAGCACTCCTTCTATCTTAAAGAGCAGAAAGCCCCAAAGTAGACGCTTTGGGGCTTTGTTGTTTTAGTCGTTAGTTTAATTGGCGTTAAACGCTGCAATTACACTTTAAAATATTTGAGTTGATCACTCAGATGCTCCGCCGTGTTAGCCATTTCTTGGCTGTCGGTGGCGAGTGAATGTGAAGCTTGCAGGATCTCAGTCGCGGATAGGTGCACACTTTCCACATTCTGGTTCATTTCATTGGCGACAGTGCTTTGTTGCTCAGATGCAGCTGCAATTTGCGCCACCATATCATTGGCTTTTTGCATTTCTTCGACAATCACGTTGAGCTGAGCACGCGTTTCTTCAGAGGCTTGTACACTTTGACTGACTTTCTCGTGACTATTTTGCATCGCGGCAAAGGTCTTCTCTGCTTGGTCAGTTAGCTTTTCGATGGTGTGTTGAACTTCATCGGTGGAGTTTTGTGTACGACTAGCAAGGTTACGTACCTCTTCGGCCACTACAGCAAAACCACGACCTTGTTCTCCTGCGCGAGCTGCCTCAATGGCTGCGTTAAGCGCGAGTAAATTGGTTTGCTCGGATATATCACGAATCACATCGACAACGTTGCTGATCTCATTCACTCCGGTCTGCAACTCTTGAATCAGTTGATTAGCGGTAGAGGTATTCTCTGATACTTCCGCAATAGTTTGCGAAGTGTGCGCCATGGTTTGATCATTGTGATGCGCATGTTCAGTCACTTTATTCGTGCTCATTGAGGTGCTTTCTGCGTTAGAGGCAACATCTGAGATAGTGGCACTCATTTCTGTCATAGCTGTAGAGAGCAGTTCAAGTTGAGCATGTTGTGAGTTGACGCTGGTGGCGGCTTCTTCACTGGCTTGAGCGATGTTGCTTGCCATATTACTCGACTGCAGCGCTGAATCATTCGCTGTAGCGAGGGTATCTTGTAACTTATCCAACATCTGATCTATCTGTGTGCTCATTTCACCCAGTTCGTCTTTGCGCTTCATATTCATGCGCACTCGTAAATCACCACCGGCAATCTTGTGCGTGCTATCAATCAGCTTATTGAGCGGAATAAGGATATTGTTGGAGATAGCGTAACCCAAAGCAAAAAGGAGCGCAGACAATACAGTCGCGACGATGGCTTCTTTGATTGCTAGTGCGTAAAACGCTTCTTGAATATCGGTAACCAGAATACCCGAACCAATAATCCATCCCCACTCGGGCATCAGTTGAACGTAAGAAATTTTATCTTTTAGATCGCCTTGCGGGCTCTTCCATTGATAGTCCAGAAAGCCTTTTTGCTCGGGCGTTTTGGCGATAGAAACCATTTCTCGCCAGTGATATTTGCCTGCACCATCTTTAAAGTTCTCGGCATTTTTACCATTGAGATTGGGCTTGAGTGGGTGCATCACTACTTGTAATTGCTGATCTAAGATCCAGAAATAGTTTGTGTCATCGTATCTGAGGGCTTGGATTGCCTGTAAGGCTTGCTCTTGCGCGACGCTGTCACCTAAGTTTTCTCGCTGCTCGTAGTAGTAGTGAGCAAGGTTTATTGCAGTTTCGACTTGTGCGCTGAGTTTATCTTGACGCTCTTGTAAGGATGAATTCTTTTGTTGTAGCAGATTGAATAAGCAGGCCATTGCTATCAAAAAGACCGATAAAATGACAATGGAAGCGAGCTTAAATTTAATTCTTAAATTACTTAACTTCATGGCTAACCGACTCTTTATTAGTTTATTTTTGTTCGGAGCCACTTTAGCAAGTTCACCATGAACACAAATGATACAAATCATAAAAGTAATGTATACATTATGTTGCATTTAAATTAATTGCTTTGGATCGTTATGTATAAACAGCAAGCTGTTGCGCTGTTATAAATATTGAGTTCTCCAGTTTGGTAATTATAAATCTATATGTAACTTTCTAATTTAATTGGATTTGCTGGTTGTTTTTAGCGTATGAAGTACAGATTAATGAAGTAATGACTCTAGAAAGCCTTATGGCGAGTGTTTGATAGGGGGAGTTAACTATATAAGAACGTAAATTCAACACTTTACGTTTGGGTAATATATTTAAAGGTGAGGGGGAAGGCCCCCCACCTCTATTATGCTTTAACGGCGTTTAGGTTTTCGCGAGCCTTGATTATTAGCTCCGTTACCTGATTGCCCGCGTTGATTACGAGAGCCATTGTTGCTTTGGTTAGTGCCTCTCGAACCGTTGGATGACTGCTCATTGCTGCGCTGCCCAGGCTTGCCATTACCCGGCTTTTTCCCATTTGGTTTGATAAAACCGCCTTTGCTTGCTGGTGCTTGACCGCCTGAGCGTTTGCCACTTTCACCGCGCTTACCGCTTTCACCACGTTTGCCGTTGTCACCTCGATTACCATGGTTTTGGTTGCCAAAACCCGGTTGATTCTTGGTGTGTTTGGTAGCAAAACGTTGTGAACCGTGACGACCTGACTTACGACGTTCTGCCGGAGTCAGTACATCTTGGTCTTCAGAAGGCACTAGACAGTTAGGTTTATCACCAATCAGATGCTTTTTACCCATCTCAATTAGTGCTTCACGAATCATCGGCCAGTTTGCTGGATCGTGGTAACGCAATAGCGCTTTGTGCAGACGACGTTGACGTTCGCCTTTAGCAACTGGCACTACTTCACGCTGCTTGTACTTCACGCGTTTAAGCGGGTTAGTTTCTGAATAGTACATCGACGTTGCGTTACACATTGGCGATGGATAGAAGTTCTGTACTTGGTCACACTCAAAGTTGTTTTTCTTTAGCCATAACGCCAAGTTCAACATGTCTTCATCTTCAGTACCCGGGTGCGCTGAAATAAAGTATGGGATCAAGTATTGTTTCTTGCCCGCTTCAGCACTGTACTTTTCGAACATCTCTTTGAAGCGATCGTAGGTGCCCATACCCGGTTTCATCATCAGATCGAGCGGACCTTTTTCAGTATGCTCAGGCGCAATCTTCAAGTAGCCACCAACGTGGTGGGTGACCAGTTCACGCACATACTCTGGCGATTCGATTGCCAAGTCATAACGCACGCCGGATGCGATCATCACTTTTTTCACGCCTTTGACTTGGCGCGCTGCGCGATAGAGATCGATCGTGTGTTTATGGTCGGTATTGAGTTTGTTACAGATGCCCGGGAACACACATGAAGGACGACGACAGTTCGCTTCTGCTTTCGGATCGCTACAACCAAGACGGTACATGTTCGCAGTCGGACCACCAAGATCGGAGATAGTGCCAGTAAAGCCTGGTACTTTGTCGCGGATCTCTTCTAGCTCATTCAAGATAGATTCTTGCGAACGGTTTTGAATGATGCGACCTTCGTGTTCGGTAATAGAACAGAATGAACAGCCACCAAAACAACCACGCATGATGTTGACCGACGTTTTAATCATGTCGTAGGCAGGGATCTTCGCTTTGCCGTAGCCAGGGTGTGGTACACGAGCAAAAGGCAAACCAAATACAAAGTCCATCTCTTCAGTGGTAAGAGGGATTGGTGGTTGGTTGATCCACAATTCACGATCGCCATGACGTTGGATCAATGCACGACCTGAGTATGGGTTGGTCTCAAGGTGCATGATACGGCTCGCGTGAGCATACAAAATGCGGTCGTTGTTTAGCTTCTCAAACGGAGGTAAACGTACCGCAGTGGTTGCTGCATCGTGGCGAGAAGGGCGAATCGTAATTGGCTGAGCTTCCGCTTTCTCTTCTGTTTTTGTTTCGCACTGCTCTTCGACCGCGTAAGGATTTGGCGGAATAAACGCCTCTTTACGTGGTTTTTCAATACGGGATGAATCGATAACGTTGTAATTCGCTGGTGCTTCTGCAAGGTTTACTGCCGTACCGCGAATATTGGTTAGGGTCGAAATGTCTTCGCCATCCGCTAAACGGTGCGCCAGTTCCACTAAGGCACGCTCTGCGTTACCAAACAGCAGAATGTCAGCTTTAGCGTCAAACAATACTGAGCGGCGAACTTTGTCTGACCAGTAATCGTAATGCGCTAGGCGGCGTAAACTTGCTTCGATACCGCCAAGAACGATTGGCACGCCTTTGTAGGCTTCGCGACAACGTTGTGAGTAAACGAGGGTTGCGCGGTCTGGGCGTTTGCCGCCTTCATTGTTCGGCGTGTAGGCGTCATCATGGCGCAATTTGCGATCTGCCGTATAACGGTTGATCATAGAGTCCATGTTACCCGCGGTAATACCAAAAAATAGGTTTGGTTTACCTAGCGTCATGAAGGCGTCTTTGTTGTTCCAGTCTGGCTGAGCAATAATACCCACGCGGAAACCTTGTGATTCCAGTAGACGACCAATAATCGCCATACCAAAACTTGGGTGATCGACGTAAGCATCACCAGTCACGATGATGATGTCACAACTATCCCATCCTAGGGCATCCATTTCCTTACGGCTAGTCGGTAAAAAAGGCGCAGTACCAAAGCACTCAGCCCAGTACTTTTTATGCTCGTGAATAGGGGTAATATCGTTGTACATATTTTGCTCTTAGATCCAGTGAGCGCGAATTATAGCGGCTTATCTACTATCTATCTATAGTCTCTACCGGGTTATTTTGCCATTCTGTCAATAGGGGGCGAGTTACTTAAACCCCAATAAATACAGGGGTTAGAGAAGGTTGGCTAGGCAGGAAAGTTTTACATTTATTGCTTTGGTTATGCTTTGATTAAGATAGCGAAAACGCGTCAGTTTGGTATCATCCGTACCAATTCAACTTCCCGTTAGTAACATTGTTATGATTCAAAACTTGTTAGCCACGTTTGCGCCTATGCTGCTAGGTACGCAAATTATTTTGACGCTAGTATTAGTTAAGGGCGAAATCTGCCCAGGGCAGCGTGGTCGTGTACATAAACTACTGCCGTCTTTAGCGGTAATGTGGTTAGCGGTCGCTTCGCTAAAAATCCAAGCCTTTATGGTTTCAGCAGCATTAATGTATTTCTTCTCTCAAGTACAAACCAAAAAGACCCGTGAACAAGGTCCTATATGGGTACTTTACCTAGCGAACGGTCTTGCACTGGCGTACGTCGCAATCATGATTGGCGAGCAGAGCACTATTGCTGCAGGTGCCAACGTCTTTATGCAGATCTTTTTGCTAGGTGGCTGTTTTGCACAGTTTTTACTGCTTATTGCTCGCTCGCGCCTACAAGCGTTTCAACGTATTTTACCAGTGACTGGCGTGATTGCAGCGATGCTCACTAGCGTGACGGTGTTATTGCACGTTTACGATTTACCAGAAGCGCAATTAGAACTGCTGGTTGCACCGCTGCTTACCGCATTTGCGGTTATGATCACCGGTGTGGTGGTTTGGTGTTGGCACATGTTTAGCGGTAAGCCTGCACATAAAGTGCAATTAGGCGTAGCAGCTTTGCTACTAGTTGCCGCGACGGTGATAAGTCAGCCGATTTTTGCTTAAGTAGATTGCTGATAGGGTAAATTCTCACGAATTCGATCTTGTTCACTGTTAATTCACTCAATGGCGTCTAGGCTTGTAGTAAGCCTATTCAAATTGGAGTGGAGATATGGATCTGAGCAATGTTCGTAGCCTAGATAGCATTATTCTACTAGGCATCGTCAATGAGAAGCTGCGCTTAGAATGTGATAGCTTTGACGAGTTAGTCAGTATGTATGAAATGGATGTGGAGCAAGTAGTCGGAAAACTCGATTTACTTGGTTATCAATACGATCCATTGACCAATCAATTTAAAGCTTATCAGCGCTAGCAGACAAGAATACTAAAGCCTCATCAAGTAATTGATGGGGCTTTTTCTTTACGCCAGTTTAATCCCTTCTAAATGACTTTTACATTGTTGCTTCGCCGTAGTGAAGAAGGCTTGTAAATAGCGTTTTTCTTTATCCGAGTTGCGTGTCGCAGCAAACAAACGCCGCCATAGCCCTTCACCAAGAGGGATACTGGTGATTAATCCCTGACGCGAAAATTCGCTGATTGCCCAATTAGGCAGTGCAGCAACCCCAAGCCCAGCAGACACCATCTGCACCAGCATCAGTGTATTGTCGCACTGTTTCCATTTAGCCGGTTCAACGCCGGCAGGTTGCAGAAAGTGCTTAACTACATCGAGGCGCTGTTTTTGCACTGGATAGGAAATCATGGTTTGCGCCGCCAGATCTTGCGGCTCAATCACTGCTTGGTTCGCCAGAGGATGATTGACGGCGGTGATTAAGCGCATTTCAAAATCAAACAGCGGCTCAAAATGGACTTCCGAGCGAGCTTGGATATCAGAGGTGATCACTAAATCTAACTCACCACTCATTAGCGCCGGGAGAGGTTCAAAGCCAAAACCGGATGAAAAATCTAAAGTCACACTTGGCCAAGTGACTTGATACTCTTTAAGCGCGGGCATGAGCCACTGAAAACAAGAGTGACACTCAATCGCCATGTGTAGACGTCCGTTAACATCTTCTTTCAAGCTTGCCAGTTCATTTTCTGCTTTGGCAAGGCGCGGCAATATATCATCTGCAACGCGCAGCAAAATCTCACCTTCTGAGGTGAATTTAACCGGGCGCGTCTTACGTAAAAAAAGCTGTCCGCCAAGGCGAGCTTCCAAATCTTTTATCTGGTGAGAGAGGGCTGACTGAGTTAAATGCAGCGCAGTTGCGGTCGCGGTTAACGACCCGGTATCGCGTAAAGAAGTTAAAGTACGTAGATGTTTAAGCTCGATCATGAGTTCCCTTCATCTCTCGATTCAATCCATGAATGATATTAACGTAACGTCAATTTAGCTCAATGTAAACGTCTAGATGGCTAAATGTGCAAGATGAACCGCAGGGATACTGCGCGTTTGCAGCGTAATCATGAATTTTTTTAATAAACAAGTTGAATAATTGGACATTGTTCATGATGCCGAGAAGCGAGATAGTTTAGCCATCTGGACATCTTAATCTGTCCAACACGTTAACTAATTACAAGGACTAGGTATCATGACAACGACAACGCACATTCTAGGTTACCCACGCATTGGCGAGAAACGCGAACTTAAATTCGCTCTCGAGAAATATTGGCGCGGTGAAATTGAGCAAAAAGAGCTTAAGCAAGTAGGGGCAGAGCTGCGCGGCAAGAACTGGCAGACACAGGCTGATGCCGAGCTTAGCTTTGTAACCGCGGGTGATTTTGCATGGTATGACCATGTGCTCACGACAACGCTGTTACTCGGGCATGTGCCTAAACGTCACAACACGGGTTTTCCGGATCTAGATACACTATTTCGCGTTGGTCGCGGCCAATCACAAGCCAACTGTGGCTGCTCGGGCAGTGCTGCGTCGGATATGACCAAGTGGTTCAATACCAACTATCACTATATCGTACCTGAATTTACTAAAGATGATTCGTTTGAGGTGAGCTGGCCACAACTGTTCGAAGAAGTAAATGAAGCGACCAAAGCGGGGCACAAAGTTAAACCTGTATTATTAGGACCGCTTAGTTACTTATACTTGGGTAAAGAAGTTGATGAAGGTTTCGACCGTTTAACCTTGTTGCCTCGCTTATTGACGGCTTATCAAGCTATTTTAGCCAAGCTGGCTAAGCATGGCGTTGAATGGGTACAAATTGATGAGCCGATCTTGGGTTTAGAACTCGAAAAACGTTGGGCTGATTCATTTAAGCTTGCATACCAAGTGATTCGCAGCGATGTAAAAGTGCTACTAACAACTTACTTTGACTCAGTAGAAGAGTCATTAGACCGTATTGTCGAGTTGAATGTTGATGGTCTACACGTTGACCTTTCTGCCGCGCCAGAGCAGTTAGAAGCGATTGTGGCGAAACTGCCACAAGAGTGGGTGCTTTCGGCGGGTGTTGTAAATGGGCGCAATGTGTGGCGTGCCGACCTTGCCAAACAGCTAGCACTGCTTGAGTCTGTAAAAGCTAAGCTTGGCGATAAGTTATGGGTGGCAAGTTCATGTTCGCTACTTCATAGTCCGGTTGATCTAGATCTAGAGCCTGCTTTGAGTGAAGAAGTGCGTAGTTGGTTTGCTTTTGCGAAACAAAAAGTGACGGAAGTTGCATTGCTCGGTAAAGCACTTGATGGCGATCAGAATGCAATTTTGGCGTGCGAAACCTACAGCGCGCCAATTCAGGCGCGTAAGAGTGCGACCCATGTAAACAAACCGCAAGTTCAGCAGCGCCTCAATAGCATTAATAAAGCACTAGCCGAGCGAAGTGCACCTTACAAAGAGCGCGCCGCACATCAAGCTGAAGTGCTGGGCTTACCGCTGTTTCCAACCACGACTATTGGTTCATTCCCTCAAACCAGTGAAATTCGTTTGCAGCGCAGTGCTTTTCGCAGCGGAAAGCTAAGCGAAGTGGAATACGAGACGGCATTAAAAGGGCACATTGAAGATGCAGTAAAGCGCCAAGAAGCGTTGGATCTGGATGTCTTGGTACATGGTGAAGCAGAGCGTAACGATATGGTTGAGTACTTCGCTGAGAATTTAGCGGGCTTCCAAACCACCAAGTTTGGTTGGGTACAAAGCTATGGTTCACGTTGTGTCAAACCAGCTATCGTAGTGGCGGATATTGAGCGTGAGAAACCAATGACGGTTGGTTGGTCAACGTACGCGCAGTCACTGACAACTAAACAGATGAAAGGGATGCTAACCGGCCCTGTTACTATTTTATGTTGGACATTCCCCCGTGAAGATATCACGCGTAAAGAAATCGCGAACCAGTTAGCACTTGCACTGCGTGATGAGGTGTCTGATCTACAAGATGCCGGCATCAATATTATCCAAATTGATGAGCCAGCTATCCGTGAAGGCTTGCCGCTGAAAAAACGCGATCACAAAGCATATCTAGAGTGGGCAGTTGATGCGTTTAAGATTTCTGCGGCCAGTGCCAAGCCTGAAACTCAGATTCATACCCATATGTGTTACTCAGAGTTCAATGAGATCATTGAATCCGTCGCCGCATTGGATGCAGATGTGATCACCATTGAAACATCGCGTTCAAACATGGAATTGCTAAAAGCATTTGAAGAGTTCAACTATCCAAATGAAATTGGTCCGGGTGTGTATGATATTCACTCGCCAAACATTCCTACCGAAGAGTGGATTGAAGGTTTAATCAACACCGCGGCGAAGAAAATTCCGGCAGAGCGTTTGTGGGTTAATCCAGACTGTGGTCTTAAGACGCGTAATTGGGCTGAAACCGAGGCGTCACTGGCTAATATGGTGTCGGCAGCGAAGAAGTTGCGTAAAGAATTCGCTTAGAAACTTTCTGGCAAAAATCTCTTTGCTTAACAGCGACGCTTGTTTAAATACATAACAAAAATCCCCACTACCAAGTGGGGATTTCTATTTGGACTGCGATTAACTAAGAATGATTAATATCGTACCGCCAAGCGTCATCAAGATATTGGCAATGGCGTAAGTACCCGCATAACCCAGAGCAGGGATGGTCGACTTCGCATACTCATTCACAATATCCATTGCAGGACCACAAGTACGCGCGCCGATAATCGCACCAAACAAGAGTGCACGGTTCATTTTCAGAACATATGCTCCGACTAAGTAAGCGAGTGCAACGGGCACCACACTGACGATAAATGCTAAACCGATCACCTGAGGACCGACTTGGGCAAGGTGTTCAAACATTTTTCCGCCAGCACTCAAACCAATGCCGACCATAAAAAACATCAGACCTAAATCTTTGACCATATTCAACGCACCTTGCGGTACGTAACCAAAAGTAGGGTGGTTGGCACGCAAAAAGCCCAAGGTGATCCCGGATAATAGTAAGCCTACCGCATTACCAAGACCAAAAGAGACTTGACCAAATGTCATGGTAATTAAGCCAAACAAAATACCAAGAATGAAGAAGCTACAGAAGGCGAGCAAATCCGCCATTTGGCTGTGAATCGAGATAAAACCGATTTTTTCAGCCAGACCATGGACACGGCTCTTTTCACCACTGACTTGCAGTACGTCACCTTTAGCCAACACGATATCGAGATCCATTGGCATTTCAATTTGCGCACGTACTACGCGGTTAAGGAAACAGCCATATTCAGATAGATTGAGATCCGATAGGCGTTTGCCAGCAATAGCGTCACTCTTTACGACGATTTCTTCCTCAACGATACGCAAATCAAGTAGGTTGCGGTCAAACACTTCTTTGCCGTTTCGGAAGCTTGGATCTAGACGTGCGTGGCTATCAGGGAAGCCAACCAATGCGATCTCATCACCCTCTTGTAAGATGGCGTCGCCATCAGGGTGCGCTAAGATGCCGCCACGGCGGATACGCTCGATATAACAACCCGTCTGACGGTAGATACCCAACTCACGTAGGTTTTTGCCGTCTGTCCAGTCAATTAGCTCCGGACCTACGCGGTAAGCACGGATGATCGGCAGATAAACCTTGCGTTGACCTGAGCCACCTAAGCCTCGTTCTTGAGCGATTTGCTGCGCCGAATCGGACAGGTTTTCTTTTTGCAGTTTCGGCAGTAGTTTGGCGAACATGATCATACTGATCAAACCAATCAAATAAGCCATCGCGTAACCAACCGACAGATTTTCCAGCACTAAGCCGAAATCCATATTGCGCGGCACTTCTGCTAAACCTGAGTTAAGCGCGTCTTGCGCGCCGACCAGCACTGGCGTCGACGTTAATGCACCCGCCATCATGCCTGCAGCCAGACCAAAATCGAGCCCGAACAGTTCGCTACTGAAATGCGTGATAAGCAGAGCGGTACCGAGAACGACAGAGGCGAGCACAAAGTAGTGCTTCCCATCTCTAAAGAAGATACCAAAGAAGTTTGGACCCGCTTCGATACCGACACAGTAGATAAACAGCATAAAGCCGATGGTTAATGCGTCAGGGTTAAAGGTAAAGCCAAGGTGACCCATAATCAGCGAGGTGATAAGCACCCCGATCGAGTTGCCTAATTGCAGGTTACCGAAACGAATTTTTCCGATGGCAAGACCTATGGCCAATACCACAAAGATAAGCAGGATAGGATTTTGTTGGAGCAAGAGTACGACGTCAATATTCACAGGGGCAGTTCTTGTATCAATGCCAGCCATATACTCAGTATACTGAGTATCGGGTTAAGTTTTGCAAATTGTAACTGATTAATAAAAAAACTTAAGCAGAAACTACTATTATTTTTATCGCTAGCGGTCAATCGTCTTAGCTGAGATTAACTAATTGGCAGATATAAAAAAACCGCTGGTAGACAGCGGTTTTCGTTGAGCTTTTATGAGGAATTAGTCAAACAGACCTAGATTCTCTTTTGCGTATGCTTCGAAGTCATCACAGCCACCGATATGAGTTTGATCAATAAAGATCTGTGGAACTGTCTCAACTGGTTTACCAACAGTTTTTTCTAGGTCAGCTTTTGAGATGCCTTCTGCTTGAATATCAACATAGCGGTAGTTGAAATCATCACGCTTTGCTTTAAGAGTTTCAGCGTGCTCTTTAGCGCGAACACAGTATGGACATGCTGGGCGACCGAAAATAACTACGAACATAGAATCTTTCTCCTTTATTTTGATGTAGCAACTATGCCGCAAAGCTTATCGAAAATAAAGAGCCAATTACCTCTTGATTCAATAGGGAAAATCTATCGCTAAAAAAATGAACAAAACTATCGAGTAATATCCTGTATATCGCTATCTATGGGTCAGTTAACCGTTTGATATTGATTTAGGCAGACCAACATCGTTTGCTTGGATATGTATTTAGCATCGATACAATTGTCTTCCTGATCGACTAACACGAGGAAGAAGCGTGATTTTCTTTTTGCTCTGGGGGTCAGAAGCCACTGTGTTATGACGTCCGCGTTACATTTTCTTTCTAATGAACCTAACTCAATACCTTCGCCAAGGTTAACTTTAGAGTACAACTTCAAACGGTAAGTTCTTTCCATCATTTCCTCTTATTGCTCAAAGGTGCATCAAATTTTCGATCGACTCTTCGATAGAGGTGAAGGTGTATGTATAAATGGTCGACTTAGAATCGATAGCATCTATTTCGACACGAATAACATCTTGATTATCTTCAAGCCAAGTTAGCGCATCTTCGACGCTGGCGAAGTCGAGTTTCTGAAAGTTATTTTGTACTATCCTGCAAGCGTTTAAGTTCATATTAAATATCCTTATTGTCCTTTTTATCGTCACTATTTTTCGTGCTTCTCTGCTTATATAATGCATACGTGTACGCATTGATGGCAAAAGAATAGGGAATATAAACATTCCCTGTGGCACATTAGGAATCCTAAATTATTGCATATCAGTTCGCAATGTGTTTTTTGAATCTAGTTTTCAGCAAGTGACTGGTTTAAGAAAAACAAAACAGATTCACCAAGGCATGTCTTTAACGCAGCATTCGCTTCGTCATTGGACATTGTTGCTTGCATCTTGTTGAGTAGCTTGCTAACACCGATTCTTCCCCCTGTTCCTGAACCAGTAGCATTTTCAATTAATAATTTGTTAACTTCGCGAAACGTCTGGTTTTCTAATGCCTTGACCCAAGACGCAATAAACCTTGCTTCATCAGTAAAATCGAGTAGGTCGACAATGATAGGGAATATCTTACCTTGTAACGCAATGCCAAAGTCCAAGCGTTTCTCATAATAGCGCTGAATGCTTGATTTACGAGTGCCAAAGTCTTTTGCGATTCTTTCGTACGAGAGTGCATCCCATCCTTCATTGATAAACACTTCATAGATGTGGGCATCGAGTATCGCTTTTTTTCTCTCTTTTTCTTGCGCTGTTATTTTCGCCATTGGTGCCTTGGACTATCTAAATACTGGAATCACTATTGACTGCATAGCGTACATGAATATGAACTTCTCGACCATTAGAGTTACTTTTATCCAACTTCTGATATCTAAAGCAGTTACTTCTTTCTGAGCTATTTGAGTGCGTGTATAAGAAAACGAAGGGTTAGTTTATCAAGCTATGGGTACCATGTTTGAGTAGGATTCTTGTAAATGCAACATTTTGCATTTGTCGTCACAAAACTTAAAGAACAGTCTAAATATAAGCTATGCAAATAGATTAACTGCCAGTACATTTCGATTAATTATTAAACAACATGGATAAGTAATTCAGTGATGAAAAATATATCAAAAACCTTTCTTGCAGCCGTATTGGTATGCTCTGCTACTTCTGTATCAGCTCTTGAATACCCAGAAATCACTTGTGATGATTTAGCGAAGTACTCAGAAAAACTTGGCACAAGCCCACTAAACGGGTTAGTCCTTGAAACAGAAGATCCAAAAGGAATGCTAAAACACATTACTTTTGCACCGTACCACAACCTTTCATTGGAAGTTCGAAGCCAAGGGCAACTTGTAGGCACAATTCAAATGGTCGACACAAGTGTTGAAGACAATGTTACTCGTTTCCACGAACGAGTTCATCGTGCTCATCGTGATGCTCGTGGTGGTCAAATGTTTGAATTCACACAAATCTCTGATGATCGATTTGAATTCCGTCTATATGGTGAGGAATATGATGAAGTAACAAAAACCTTTAAGTTTACTCTACCTCTACCAGTTTTCCGTAACCCAAATGTTGAAAACCCTTTTGTTTACACACTAAATGCAACAAAAGAGTCTATTAAAGCAGCTCAAAACGCGAAATGTAAATCATAACTAAGATTAGTCATATCGACGAATATCATTAGCTATTTAGGTGAGTTTAATGAGTGACAACAAATTAAATAAAGAAGAGCTGCGAGATCAAGCTGACAAAGCTAAGGTGATAGCATCAGAGAAAGCAGCGCAAGCACAAGAGCAGGCAAAAAAACTAAAAAATGTTGTTGAGTCTGGTGTTAGAGCAAAAGATCCCAAAGTTCTTGGTGGTATTGCTGTAGCCGCTGTCCTTGTATTGGGGTTGATGTTTGGAACAGGAGGTACGTCTTTAAGCGATATTGATGGTCAAACATTCGAACCCGATTACACCACTGACACATGGATGGCAAATGAACAGGCACTGTTTGAAGCGAATCCAGAAGCAGTAACAAGGACATTCCATGATGATGGTTTTACTGAGTACAACTATAGTACATCATCATATGAGAGAAAGGTTATTGCCTGGGCAGTTCAAGAACGTGAAGATGATAAATTTGCAATTTACAATCCAAAGTGGCCAAACACGCATTATGTCTTTTCTTCTGACTCTAAAATGTGTATAGAGGACTACGGTCAAATTCATAGATGCTTTAAAGCCGCAGACTAATCACATTTAAAGCGATTACCAAAGCCACCTAATCAGTGGCTTTTTATCAAATGAAACAAAGATCCTGAGTTCTTTGTCAAAAATCATGACAACACATTGATGCTAGAATGCTTCTTTTGTCCACGCAGAGAATGTCTCTAAACCACGAGAAAATCCGTGCACCCACTCAAAATTTAATCAACTCATTTCACATAAGCCAAAACAAAATGATTTAAGACAAGGAATGATTCGCTGCTATTCTGTTCACTAGTGCATAGCAATGAATATTTTTGAATCTGTCGCCACTTTGCCGCCACTGATTTGTGTAGTAAGAGTGAAAGTGTCATAAATCATTGAAATAAAAGGGGTGAAAAATAGAATGGAGTCCTATGTATGTTCCAGTTTATGACCTCCACGCGCATAATTTTTGGTGAAGGTGCGCTGCAATCTTCTCTCTCAGTGATCAATCAATTTGGCTACAGTGTTTTGTTGGTGTCAGGGAAGAACACCCAACGCGCCTCGCCAATAATTCAATACATAAAAATGCAGGGAATGCGTTATCAGCACGTCGCTATCTCTGGTGAACCGAATATTACCATGGTCGAAGAGACAGCTCTTAACGGGCGCAAATTTAAACCCGATATGGTGATTGCAATCGGAGGAGGCAGTGTAATCGATATGGGCAAGGCCCTTGCCGCCATCATCCCCAACCAAGGCGACGTTTATGATTATGTCGAAGTCGTTGGTAGAAATGTTCCCCTTAAAACCAAACCCATTCCTTTTATTGCCATTCCCACTACCGCCAGTACTGGCTCTGAAGTAACCCGCAACGCAGTGCTGCGTTCAGGACAAGATAAAGTCAAAGTAAGCCTTCGTAGCCCCGAGATGCTGGCTGATGTTGCTATTGTTGATCCAACGCTGACTTATGGCACAGATTCCTATACTTCCGGGCGCGGAGCAATGGATGCATTTACCCATTTAATGGAAGCGTATGTATGCGGGGAGCCAAATCCAATTACCGATATGATTTGTGAAGAGGGGCTTAGACGCCTGAGTGGCTCCGTTATTGCTGGTTGCCTAGAAGACGATTTTAACGCTCGCGCCGATCTTTCATTTGCGGCGATGTTAGGTGGTATGGCAATTACCAATGCCAAACTGGGCGCTGCGCACGGCTTAGCGTCTGCTTTGGGGGGTAAACTTGCGGCTCCTCACAGCGTGATTACTGCACGTCTTGCGCCGTTTGTGATGCAGGAAAACATTCGCTCAGCCGAGCAAGCGGGCAGAGCTGATGTGTTGTCGCGCTATCGTAAAATGGCTTATCTACTTACTGGCAGAACCAATGCCTGTCGAGATGATTCGGTGTTGTGGGTCAATATGATGTTAGAGAAGCTCAAACTGCCAAACTTGAATGAGTTTGGCGTGTGTCGCACCTCATTTGAGCAAGTGGCAGATGACGCACTTAAATCGGTGGCGATAAAGGGTAACCCTCTACCGTTAACCAAAGATCGCTTAATGCACATTTTACAGCAGGTTTGTCAGTGTAATGGTAGCTGCGAAGATGAATCTTACTTTGACAATCAAACTCAAGTTTCGGTGGTCGAAGAATCAGGGCAGGGCGGCGCATCACTATTTCAGCAAACCTGATGTTGTTATAAACGCTGAGCAATAAAAAAGAGGCTTGATAGCCTCTTTTTTTAGAAGTGCGATAGCTTGTCGTAGCGAGAATCTTTCAACGCATCTTTGACGCGACGTAGGTTTTCGCGGAAACCCGTACCACGACGCAGAGTAAAGCCGGTTGCCAGTACGTCGATCACTGTCATCTGTACTACACGGCTTGCCATTGGCATATATACGTCTGTGTCTTCAGGAACATCAAGAGAAATAGTTAAAGACGCAGCTTTGTCGAGCGGTGAGTCTTTCGCGGTAATTGCGATAACAGTTGCGCCGTTTTCACGTGCTAGGTTCGCAATTTCAACTTGGCTCTTGGTACGTCCCGTATGAGAAATTAAGACGATTACATCATTGTCAGTACAGTTGATGCAGCTCATACGTTGCATCACGATGTCTTCAAAACACGTGATTGGAATATTAAAGCGAATAAACTTGTTTTGTGCATCTTTAGCAACAGCAGATGAAGCGCCCAAACCAAAAAATGAAATACGCTTAGCTTGCGTTAACAAATCAACCGCACGGTTTACTTGCATTGGATCTAGGCTATTTTTTGCCACATCCAAACACGCCATGGTTGATTCAAAAATCTTGTGGCTATAAGCATCAGGACCGTCATCTTCTTCGACGTTACGGTTTACATAAGGAGTTCCATTAGCAAGGCTCTGCGCTAAGTGCAGTTTAAAGTCAGGAAAACCTTTGGTGTCTAATCGGCGACAGAAACGGTTAACGGTAGGCTCACTTACATCGGCCATTTTTGCCAGTGTAGCAATGCTAGAGTGAATTGCAGTTTGTGGCGATGCCATGATCACTTCTGCGACCTTACGCTCAGACTTACTGAAATTCTCTAAATTTTTCTGTATTTTTTCTAATGTATTCATAGTGTTCACAAGGGTATAGAGAACAACTCGCTCAACGGGCTTCTCAAGTTTTAAACCTAGATATTGGCACTAAACCTACGAGAAGCGCACGATAGCGCCGTTGGACCAGTATAAACCTAAGCTTTGGTATTACAGTAATTTTTACACAGGCTAATTGGCTAGAATATGACAGGCATCAAACAAAATTTTGTGAAAACTACAAAAATTCGGTTCATATTGGCGCGATCTGTCGCTAATCTAGCCGCTACTGATAACAAATTACACTAAAAAAGAAAGAAAATTTCAGTTTGCCAAAATGTTGTCTGCAAGTTGATTAATCTTGGTCAGCAAGGTCGGTGCGCCGTTTTGCGCTATCTCTCTTTGCTCTTCAAGAACACTTTGCAAAATCTCACAAGTCGACAATGGGTTCGCCAGTACCACACGGAACACAATAGTTGGTAAACCATTCAATTGCTCTGGGTTAAGTCGGGTACGGGAAACAAATGAACGCCCATTTTCTCGTTGACGCTTTTGTACAAACTTGGTCAGTTCATTGAGCAGCTTGTTAAGCTCAGCAGTTTGCTCGCTAGAGGCAATGCTAAGTGCTTGACGCACATGCTCTGGTACATAGCGATAGGTCAGCAAACAAAGTTCAGGTTCTGAGACTAACTCAAAATCTTTTTGTTGCTTGATAAGGTCAGCAAAGTAAGCCGCTTTGCTAATGCTTTGATCAATCAAAAGCTCGTAACCCGGGCGGCTGATAATGTGCATTGCAGCGTAAACCAACATCGCCATGCCTGAGCGTGAACCTTCTAACGTGTGGCTGCCAAGGTCTTTAGAACCTTTACGTAAAATATATTGCGCATGGTGTTCAATAGATTTCATCGCGCTAGGGTCTTTAAACAGAACCATACCAGCACCCATTGGAATATAGAGCTGTTTGTGCGCATCGATAGTCACTGAGTCGGCTAACTCAATACCATCTAGAAGGTGACGATGATTGTTCGACATCAAAGTCGCACCGCCCCAAGCCGCATCGACGTGGAAGTGGCAGTTCTCTTCTGCACAGATTGCAGCAATTTGTCGTAACGGGTCGATGTTACCAGTTTCAGTCGTACCTGCCACACCGACAACGGCAAATGGCTTAATGCTTTTTGCTTTAAGCTCTTGAATCTTCGCTTTTAGGCTGTCAGGACAAATACGGTTGTTGCTGTCAGTTTTGACCGCGACTAAACCATCTTGACCTAAGCCCAAAACGTCAGCGGCTTTTTTCAGCGAGTAGTGACCGCGCTCAGAAACAAGAATCGCCATGCCTTCATAGCCATAGTGTTTCATGGCTTTGAAAAGACCTTCTTTTTCTACACCACGAAAACCGTTTTGTGGGCGCAGTGCGTTATTACGCGCAACCCAAAGGGCAGTGATATTTGCAATCGTGCCGCCAGAGCAAAATGCGCCCAAAGAATGGTTAGCGCTGTGCATCCACTGGCTGTAGAAACTATCTTGTTGCGAATAGATCAATCTATGAAGCATACCCAGCACTTGGCGTTCAAGTGGGGTAAATGCCTTAGAAGTCTCGATTTTTACCAAGTTTTGGTTGAGCGCGATCATGATCTTAGATAGCGGCATCAAGAAATATGGTAGTGCAGAGGTCATGTGACCGATAAAGCTCGGCGCAGAAGTATGCACGGAGTGAGACACTAAGGTATCAAGTAAATGTTGCGTGTGATCGGAGACGAACTCTGGCTGTTCTGGAATAGCAGGAGAGGAGAAGTCTTTCTCGATCTCTTTAAGAGGTTTTTCTTCCGCGACGATATGCTCACGCAAGAACTTATTTAAGTTGCGTGACAATTCAGCTTCGATTTGAGTAAGTGTTGAGTCTGGGCCTTCTGGGACGGTAAAGATTCGAAGTAAACTTTCGAAGCTAGCGTCGGCCGTTTTTTGTTCCGATACCATGCAATAACATTGCTCTTATCATAGTTTGTTGCAGCCGAACAATCTAAACGAAAATACCAGCAATGTCCCGTCTTAATTCAAGAATCTTAGATTGTAACTTCGACTGTTGATGAAAATGTCGCTTAAGTGATGGTTAATTGGTCGAAATTGACCAATTAACCATATTAAACCTAAGGGCAAGTCATTGATTCGACTTTAGCAATAGAGCTGTTGTAGCGTTTTAGTGCGCTATCAATCTTGGTTGGGTGACTGAGAAGATCAGCAAAGGCAGAGCGCAGTTCATAGTTTTTAGGGTGCTGTTTGGACTGGCGGTCGGCAAATGATTTAGCCGCGATTTGTCCAAGTTCATCTGAGCGAGAGGCCAGTATTTTGATCTCTTTTTGCTCGAGCTGTAGCCAAGCTTCAACCGGCTTTTGCAGTGCAATTTTAGCAGGATCGTTATCTAAATAGTATTTCACTGCGGCAGCGTTGAGATCGAAGTGATTGCGGCGACCATCAAGAAACCACTGGCTCACTTCTTTTAATTCCGGGTACTGCTCACTTGTTAAGCTCGTTAAATCTTCATACCAATGCATTGAGGCTTCGACGTAAGCGTCGTATTTTTCTGATAGGCAAACATTATCTGCAGCTAGAGCCGCCGTAGATGTCGCGCTCAAAAGCAGCGCAAGCAACGTACGTTTCATAAGAACTTCCTAATTGTTATTTATTGTCGGCGTAGTTTAAGAGAATTTTAAATCTATTCCCGCGATCTAGCCCGCAAGTGAGACAAAGAACAGCATCAGTACAGGGACTAACAGGCTAAGGATAAAGCCACTAACAATCGCAACGGGTACGCAGCGCACACCACCAGTGGTTTGGATAACCGGTAGCGTGAAATCCATCGCAGTAGCGCCAGCGTAGCCAATGGCTGTGCAAGGGCGGGTGCGAATAACTAGAGGGATCAGTACCAGTGCAACCAACTCACGCAGTAACTCGAGCATAAATGAGGCGCCGCCGTAAACCGGACCAAATGCATCGCCCATCAGAATGCCGGCAAGAGAATACCAACCAAACCCTGAGGCCATGGCAAAGCCGCGATAGATATCAATATCTAAAATCATCGCCGCGATTGCACCACCAAGCATCGAACTGGCAATAATCAGTGCCGCGATACACATACCTTGCTTATTGATTAAGATTTGCTTGAGAGTTAAACCGCTGTTGCGCAGTTGGATACCGATAAAGAACAGCAGCACGAACAGAATCCATTCGCTGGCTGTATCAACCCATGAAAGATCAAACGGCAACATTAAGCCAATAACCAAACCACCGCCCACTACTAAAATGAGTTTGAGCGATTCCATCGCCATGGTAGAAAGCGGTAAGTTAGATTGCTTAGCGTCGGTTTCTAACGGAAGAAATTTATCGACTAGCGGCAGAACCGCAATGTTACAAACACCAAGACAGACAAAGAAGGTCGCGGTGTAACTTAAAATGGTTTGTAAGTTCTGACTTAAGTTATCTAACGAGGCGAGGCTTAGCCCCATCAACGCAAGAATAACGAACACAAGACGAGAAGTCGTTGCGTTAATTTGGTCGAGTAACTTTTGGTTGGAAACAGCAATTAAGTACCCCACAACCAGTGGGGCAAAGATAAATAACATCCCTGAAAACATACAACTTCCTGACGGTTTATAAGCCGCTTGCTCTGATTAATTCTTGTATTTTTGTGTTGAACTCACTATCGCTTAAATTAGTCAGATTGTACAGAATATCTGCACCGGTAATATCGACTTCAACAGTATGTTCATCGATGTTTTCGTCTTGCCTGCGGAACATTAAAATGTGGTTGGCGATACGTGCTACGTCTAAATAAGAGACTTCTACGTTCGATGTTTGACTATTTTCATTCATCGCAATATCGATGAAGTCTGCGTCAAACCCCCACTTTTCAAGCACCATTTTGCTAGCGGCTGGACAAAGGGCGTCAAAAATTCGTAGTGCCAACTCGCTATCAAGGTAATTACCGCGTTCCTGATAGAGGTAATATTCATTAATAATGCAAAACAGTCCGATATCCGCTAATAAGCCAGTAAGAAGGGCTTTATCAGACACGAGGTGCATGTAGTCCGGTGATTTCGTTTCTCGAAACTGTTTAGTGACCATAACCATGGTCGCCGCAAGCTCTTTAGAAGAGTGCGCACTTTGACGAAGAATACGATCGCACTCTTTGGACAAGTTAACCGAATTTTTTAGTTGTTCAATCGCTTGTGCTGTCACGATATCGCGAACGCGAATAATACCAAGGCGTGAAACTGCGGTGACCACTTCGGTGCATTGTATGTTGCGTCGATTAAAGATGACTGAGTTTGCTACGCGGATAACGGCAGCGGTTAAGCCTGGGTCTTCGACAAGGCAATCGGCAATATCCATCACGGTTGTGGAGTCTTGCGTAGAAAGTCTTTGAATTTTGGTGACAACTTCTGGAATGGGTGGGAGAGCAATTTTTCCGGACTCAATTGAGCTTTCAAGGAAGGATGCGAACTCAGTCTCAATTCCTTTTTCAATCAAAGCACGGTTTTCTGGCAGCCAGTAAAAAGATAAATGGGTCATAGCAAATTTATAATGTGTTTTATACTCGCCAGTGTACCGTTTCTATGAGTAATCAAGCAATGGGAGAATGTTATCCAGTGATATTTCAATAAATAGTTTTACCTTGCTCCGAAAAGTAAAAATTTTGACGGCTTGTATGGCATGACTTTCTTTGTGTGTGATACTGGTCTCATAAAAGCCGATTTTTCGCTCGATTGATGTGAACTTTGACCAGACTTAATTCGTTTCGTTAACTATCATTTGAGATAACAAATCACTGCCGCATTGCATAACATTAGATAATTGGCAGGACAAAAAATTTTTATTTTTCGCTTTATACGCTGCAGTCTGGAGATCACCAATAATCGGGGAAGATTAGAAAGGATCAAAGGATATGACAGAGCAATCTTTTATTCAGTACGTGACTAAGTTCGGTGACTTCCAAAAACGTTCAATGTTCGGTGGCACTGGTTTATTCAAAGATGACGCAATGTTCGCGCTAATTAGTAACGAACGTGTATTTATCCGTGGTGGTGATAATTTAGACGAAGAGCTATGCGACCTAGGATGTGAAAAATACCGTCATGTTAAAAAACAAACGACAGCCACGGTGAACTATTACGATATTACGCATATTTTTGTTTCTCGTGATGACATGTTAGATAGCTTGGTAAAGCAATCTATCGATTATTCTGTGTCACAGCGTAAGTTCAAACGTTCTTCTGCTAACCGTCGTTTGAGAGATCTACCTAATATGCAATTAACCTTGGAGCGCATGGTTAAGAAAGCGGGTATTGATGACGTCGATGAGTTCATTGAATTGGGCGCAGCGCAAGTATTCTCGCGCGTTAAGCAGACATACGGTAGTGATGTTGATGTCAAACTATTGTGGAAGTTTGCCGGTGCAATCGACGGTATTCACTGGAAACTGATCCAAGAACCACAAAAACGTCAACTGTTAGATAGTTGCGCGTAAACATATCAAATTCGAGATACCGAGCGATTTGCTCGGTGTTTTTTTATCTGCGTTGAAGTAAAGTAAGCGCTTCAATCATTAGCAGATATGTTATGTCCGACGATTTAATTTCCGTACCGTTACCTTCTTTGATTCAAAAAACCGGCAGAGAGCAAGCGGCTGAGCTTCGCCAACTTGCAGCGAACTTTGGCTGTGAGTGTAAACGCATTCGCCGCTCAAGAAACTGGCAGCTGCAAGGCGACTTTCATGGGTTACGATCGTTAAGTGATGAGCTGCAGGTAAGGGACTCGTTAACACATCAATTTGCATTGTCTCGACTCTCAGCGGCTTTAACAAAAATCCAGCCACCTTTGTCTATTGAAGAGCAACTACAACAGCTTTTACAAGATAGTCCCAATATAACGCTGGCTGAAATGATGGAAGCGACCTCGTGTGAAATTGCGCAGGCAAGAGTCGCGCGTTTTAAAAATGACACGTTTTGATTATCTGTTTGCCTCGTATTTGTAGCAAAAAAGTGTGCAGTGTTTCCAAAACAAATTTTTATCCAACAAATAAGTAATATTTCCCTTTACCTCTACCTTACTTGAGGTTTTACAGTGAATTGATTAATTCAAACAGGGAAGTAAAGTGATGAAAAACTACTTAGAGCACACCAACATCTCGGTTGTCGAACCGCATAACACGATTCAATTGATCTTATCAGCAATGCCAAATTGGTCTGTACGTGGACAAGGTGAGTACCTCAATGCTCAAAATGAAAAAATTGAGTGGTTTCACGTCGGTGATGAGACGTTTTACATCGCAATTGATAGTTTGGGTAAAGGGGATGCCCCTTATTGGACTTCACGTTTTACGGGCTTAAATCACTTGGGCTTTGTGGTTGAAAACCTTGATAAGACGATTGAGCGGCTAACACAGGCTGGCTTTGATATGGACCACTGGGGCAGCGAACATCCACATCGAAAAAGCGCTTATTACATGGATAAACACGGCATTCAAATCGAGTTTGTCGAATACATTTCCGATGTGGCGGCAGAGCGTAACGACTACTCGCTATAAGGTTTGGCGCTAGGGAATATAACGAGGTGATTGATGAGAGCGATTGTTGTTACGGATATCTTTGGTTTATGTTCGTCGATGGATAGAGTGGTCTCGCTACTCAATGAGGCGATAGAGCAAGTCATAGTGTTAGACCCATACCAAGGTGTTGCTCAAGAATTCAATAATGAGCAGCAAGCTTATTCTGCATTTATTGATCAATGTGGGCATGAAAAATACTTCACGCTATTGAAGGAGCGAGTGGAAGAAATCAAACCTGAGCTACTAATCGGTTTTAGTGCGGGTGCTAGCGCAGTGTGGCGGCTTTCAAATCACGCCAGCGATAATCTTCAACAAATCCTCTGTTTTTATCCCTCCAGAATAAGGCACTATCTCAGTGTTCAGCCCAAAGTTCCCACTCAGGTGGTTTTCCCGCAAAGTGAGATGAGCTTTGATGTGACAGAAATCAGCCAGCAGATTTCTTTGCTACCAGCAGTCCGTACTCATGTATTGCCGTATCAACATGGATTTATGAATCGTTGCTCACCAGCATTCGATTGTGAAGGTGAAAAAACGGGGTTTAAGCTGCTTCAACAATGCATTAAATCAATAACTTAGTTTATTTATGTGATTGAAGGTAGCGCTTCGGGATGATTGCTATGAGTAGGCAGTATTACCAAATAGGCTTCGTATCCAAGTTGTTCATCTGAGAAACACCGCCTTCTTTCGTTGGCGGTGTTTGTCGTTACTTGATTGAATGCTTTCGCGGGAAGCTAGAGCGTGAGTTCTAATGGCTGACCATGTTGGTCGTGACCTTTAATATTGCAATTTATGCGCACTTGATTGTCGCCATGGAAATGCCACATAAACTGGCGTGCTTTCTTAGGTTCGACGATGATGGAGCTGTTGGTGTCGTGCTCCATCCCCGCCATTTGCTGCATCATCTCACCATGTTTCGCTAATTCACTTTCCGAACCAATGGCAAATTCATGCGCTTTGCTTCCGGTATTCATGACCACAAACTGCACCACATCATTTGGCTTGATATCGAGCGATTTCTTAAATTGAATCGGTTTGTCATCGCTTAAGATCACGTGGACCACTTTATCGGCTTTTGCTCCCTTAGCTTGCATGCCGACGGCTGACATCCCAGACATATTCATCATGCTGTGGTCCATCTTGCCGTGCTCCATTTGGCTATGGTCCATTTTTCCATGTCCCATGCTGTCATGATCCATATTGTCGTGCTGCATGTCCTTCGCGGCGAACGCGATACTTGAAACTAAGCTTAGGGTAATAATCAGCGATTTTTTCATTGTCTAAATTTCCTTTTCTGGCTTTTGAATCGTTAAATCAGTTAGTTGTCTATTTGAATGTTTTGTACTTAAGCGTTTGAGTTCATGTAGCTTCCATAGTTTGAAAATGGCGGGCAGAACTAATAAAGTCAGCACAAGCGCAGACGCCATGCCACCAATCATCGGCGCGGCGATACGTTGCATCACTTCAGAACCGGTGCCATGACCGTACATAATTGGAATTAGACCAATGATCACCGTGCTAACCGTCATCATCACTGGACGCACACGCAAGCCTGCACCTTGGCTAATGGCAGTATCAAGTTCGGCGCTAGCAAGCGCTTGTTGATTATCACGCGAGTCTTGTTTTTGTTGTTCCCATGCTTGGTTGAGGTAAACCAACATAATTACGCCAATTTCAACAGCAACACCGGCTAGGGCAATAAAACCAACGCCGACGGCGATAGAGAAATTGAACTTAAGTGCGTACATCAGCCATACACCACCAACCATCGCAAGCGGCAGGGTCGACATGATGATCATTACCTCGCCAACTCGGCGGAAGCTCATGTACAGCAGCAGAACAATGATCGCGAGGGTAATTGGTACCACAACGGATAGGCGCTGCTTGGCACGTTCCATATACTCATACTGACCAGACCAAGTGAGTGAGTACCCAGCCGGTAGCTGCAATTGTTCAGCGACTGCTTGTTGTGCCTCCACTACATAAGAGCCGAGATCGCGACCTTCAATGTCAACAAATACCCAACCATTTGGACGCGCGTTTTCGGTTTTGATCATTGGCGGACCGTCTTCATAGCGCACATCAGCCACATCCGCGAGGGCAATGCGCGCACCGTTCGGTGTCACTAGTGGCAAGTTTTGTAATTTCACCACGGAATCACGGTAGTCTTGCGGGTAGCGAACGTTAATCGGGTAACGCTCCAAACCTTCAACGGTTTCACCTACTTTCATGCCGCCGACCGCAGTGGCAATGACTTGTTGAATATCTTTGATATTGAGACCATAACGTGCGGCTTGGCGACGTTTAATATCAATGGTGACATAACGCCCGCCAGCGACACGCTCAGCATAAACTGACGTTGTGCCGCTAATTGGGCTTAAGATCGGCTCGATTTGCGCACCAATTTTCTCAATTTGCTTGAGATCTGGTCCCGCGATCTTGATACCAATAGGCGTTTTGATACCGGTAGCTAACATGTCGATGCGGGTTTTAATGGGCATTACCCACGCGTTAGTTAGCCCAGGGAACTGCACCAGTTCATCAAACTCTTTACGCAATGACTCTGTGGTGACACCTTCACGCCATTGATCTCGAGGCTTTAATTGAATTGTGGTTTCAATCATTGTCAGCGGCGCAGGGTCGGTAGCCGTTTCGGCACGTCCAATTTTGCCCCATACCGTTTCCACTTCCGGTACGGTTTTGATTAGCTTATTGGTTTGTTGCAGCAATTCTCGCGCTTTACCAATCGAAATACCCGGATAGGTGGTTGGCATATACATTAAGTCCCCCTCATCTAGGGGAGGAATAAACTCACTACCAAGCTGTTTGACGGGATAGTAAGACGACGCCAGAAGCAGCAACGCGAGCGTAATCATGCTTTTCGGGTAACGAAGGCTAAGGTTTAGCAAGGGACGATAAAGCGCAACCAGCCCTTTATTAATTGGGTTTTTGTGCTCAGGTAGGATCTTACCGCGTACAAAGTAACCCATTAATACGGGAACCAGCGTAATGGCAAGCCCGGCTGCCGCAGCCATGGCATAGGTTTTAGTAAAGGCGAGCGGGGAGAACATCTTGCCTTCTTGCCCTTGTAGCGCAAACACAGGCACAAAACTCAATGTGATGATAAGCAGTGAGAAGAACAGCGGCGCACCCACTTCTTCTGCTGCTTTGCCAATCACTTGCCAGCGGTTGTCATCATTAAGTGGTGTGCGTTCAATGTGCTTGTGGACATTTTCGATCATCACAATTGCGCCATCGACCATGGCACCAATCGCAATCGCGATGCCGCCAAGCGACATGATATTCGCGTTAATGCCTTGCCAGTGCATGACGATAAATGCAGATAGAATGCCAATCGGCAGGCTGATCGCAATCACCAGTGAAGAGCGAATATGAAATAGGAAGAGGGCACAAACGACAGCAACGACCAAAAATTCCTCAGCGAGTTTTTGCCACAGGTTATCGACGGCTGAGTCAATTAGAGTCGAACGATCGTAGGTAGTGACAATTTCAACGCCGGCAGGCAAACCACGTTGTAGTTCACTTAGCTTGGCTTTGACGTTATCAATCACTTGGCTTGCGTTCTCGCCAAAGCGCATCACGATAACACCGCCGACAGCTTCGCCTTCGCCGTTAAACTCTGAAATACCGCGGCGCATCTGTGGACCAAGGTTAATCTCGGCTACATCACCCAGCAACAATGGTGTGCCATTCTTGGTGACTTTTAAAGGCAGAGCGCGCAGATCATCGATGCTGGTTAGATACCCTGAGGTGCGAACCATATGTTCCGCTTCAGCGACTTCAATAACCGATGCGCCAGTCTCTTGGTTACCATTGTTAATCGCGGCATTGATTTGTTGCAGCGTTAGGTTGTATGCACGTAGCTTGGCTGGATCAATTTGTACTTGATACTGTTTGACCATACCACCGACGGTTGCTACTTCCGAAACACCCGCGACCGTTTGCAGTTCATATTTCAAAAACCAATCTTGTAAACTGCGTAGCTCCGCTAAATCATGCTGTCCGGTTTTGTCTTGCAGAACATAACTGTATATCCAGCCCACACCTGTTGCATCTGGTCCTAAAGTTGGTTTGGCTTGGGAGGGCAGATTGGGCGCAACTTGGCTTAAGTATTCTAATACACGTGAGCGAGCCCAATACATATCGGTATCATCGTTGAAGATGATGTAAACGTAGGAGTCGCCAAAGAACGAGTAGCCTCGTACAGTTTCAGCACCAGGTACGGCGAGCATCGCGGTAGTAAGCGGGTAGGTGACCTGATCTTCAACCACTTGCGGCGCTTGTCCTGGGTAGCTGGTTTTGATGATCACTTGTACGTCTGACAGATCGGGGATCGCATCAACAGGCGTGTTTTTCACGCTATACAAACCGCCTAACGTCAGCAAAACTGAAGCGACTAAGACCAAGAAACGATTGTTGATTGACCAACGAATAATCGCGCTAATCATTGTTCGCCTCCTAGGGTCTCAATTTGCTTGAGAGTCCATTCACCAGCGTGGTTTTCGACTAGAAACCGGACTTTTTCCCCTTCACTAAAAGGTGAAAGCTCAAAGTTATCGCTAACAGAAAAGTTTTGCTCGCCGGCTTGCCACTGCCACTCAGGAACGGCTTGATGAGAAAGCGTGACCATACCGAAATCAGCCATCAGCATTGTGATTTCACCCTCTATCCACATTTCACTTGCAGCAGCTACCGCTGGTTTAATCTCGGTGATTTGATACTGACCTTGGTCGGTTTTTTCCATTTCAAATTCAATCGTGTCACCCGCTTTAAATGCGTGCAATTCAACACCGTTGGCTAAAGTAAAGTTCATTACCATACCGGGCCAATTCCACTCGGGCACTGGCTGGTGGTTGATAGTCAGCATGCGATGATCGACCATAACGTCGTTAATCGTGCCAAATGCCCATGCGCGTTCGGTTGGCCCTTCAACACCATTAATCCGTGATAGGTCGGCACTTTGGCTAGATTCTGAATCAAGCATAAATTGCGCAGATGTAACGATTCGGTCTTGCTCTGTGAGTCCTTGTAAAACTTCAACCTGTTCACCAGCTTCTCGACCGACTTCAATGCGTGCTGAACGGAATTTGCCGTCGCCTAAAGCGAGTACCACACGAGTCATCCCTCCTGAGCGGATCACCGCCGAACGTGGAATGGTAAGAACCGCTCGATCGCTGATAGGTTTAAGTTTGATATTGGCAAACATGTTCGGCTTCAGCTCGCCATTAGGGTTGTCAAACTTCAGGCGTACGCGTAGCGTACGAGTTTGTGGGTCAAGGATAGGGTAGACGTAATCAACTTGACCTTGCCAATTTTTGCCGGGTAATGCCTCAAGAATCATCTCCGCTTCACTACCAGCTTTAATCCAATGAGATTGGCGTTCGAATAGCTCAACATCGACCCAGACATGACCAAGTGGACCTGCACTAATCACGGTTTGAGCAGGGGACAGATAACCACCTTCGCGAATGTTCAAACTCGCAATGACACCGTCAGCAATCGCTTTAATCTCGACTTGCTGTTTGGCTTGACCGGAGCGATAAATTTGTTCAATTTGCTGTTGGTCAACGCCCAGTGATGACAGCCTTTCTTTCGCCCCTTGGATGAGCGTTTTTCTACCAGTGCGCTTGGCATTGAGCAGCTCCTCTTGTGCTTTGACGAGATCCGGTGAATAGAAGGTAAACAAGACATCATCCCGCGAGACTTTCTCTCCCACTGCATTGACGTAGAGCTTCTCGACCCAACCACTGGTGCGTACGTTGGTTTGCCACAGCGTACTTTCATCAAAGGCGATGTAGCCAACCGCATCAATGATGGGTTGTAGTGGTTGTTTGGTAACAAGAGCGGTTTTTACGCCAAGATTATTTTCTACTGCCGCTGAAATGGTCACTGTGCCAGCCTCTTGCACACTGCCGTCAAGGTCCTCGGCGTAGACAGGAATAAGATCCATCCCCATCGGAGACTTGCCCGGTTTATCACGTTTATAGTTTGGATCCATTGGTGCAACCCAATACAAAGGCTCATCAGATGCCGCGCTAGTTGCTGGCGATGACGTCATAGTATGGGCAGGCATAAGCCATTGATTACCCGCAAAACCTAAAGCCGTGCCCACAACAAGGGCAACAGTCGCAACTTTGATTGTTTTCATTATTTTTCTCCTAGCGCTGGGCTTTATTGAGGCTGTCTGTTGCATAATCGCCAATCAGGTTAGCGATCTGATTATTGGTTAGGTTGAGGTCTGTGATTAGGCGCTCAAGCTCTAGCTCGATAGTGATCTGAGTAATGGATGACGTGACAATGTCACCAAAGCTGGCGCTGTTATTTTGATACCCGCGCTCAACCGCCGCTAGTTGTGCTTTTGCCTGCTTGAGTAACTGACTTTGATAGTGGGAGATACGCTGTTGGAGATGGTCTTTATCAGAAATAAGCCCAGTCAATTGCGCACCCATGCGAGCAAGCCATGCATCCCGCTGGGATTTCGCTGCACCAACCTGATACTGCGCCGCTTCTAGTGACTTATCTTGTTTACTACCGGTATAAAGAGGGATGTCGACGGTTAAATAGGCGCTCACCATATCCGGAGCAGGGTCACCGCGCATATTGTTTGCCTCACGGTGCGCATACATCACCTCGACGCCAAATTGAGGCGCATATGCTTCTTCAGCAATGGAGACTTGCGTTTGCGCGCTCTGCAGCGATGAATCTAAAGATTGAATCACTGGGTGGCGCATTAGTAACTGATAACGCAACTGTGACGTTGTGTTACTTGCTAGCGTTTGTTGTAACTCATGCCAATCCAATTGATTGGAAGCGTGTAAAGCACCATTTTGTTCAAACCACGCATTACCCAACCATTCAGATAACTGGGCGGCTAATTTAAGCTGCATTTGCGAGTTGTTAACCAGCTTTTGTTGTAATTGGCTCAACTTAAGCTGTGCGGCAATCACATCTTGGGACTCGCCAATACCAAGCGCATAGTTGGAGTCTTGATTATCAATGAGTTGCGTCAGCCATTTCTCTTGCTGAAGTAGCAGTGATTTGGCTTTCTGGTTGTAACCAAGTTCAAGCCACAGAGCGGTCACGGCTGTAATCACTTCGTGCTCGCGGGCTTTAGCTTGTTGCAGCACCGCTTGAGATTGCTGCTCTGCCTGAGATGCTTGTAACTCGATGGTATTGCCACGATCGAACTTCTGCATCACGCCTAATGAGATGTTACTCATAGGGTCTTGATCGAGGCGAAAACTATCGACAGGCACACCGCCAAAACCAAATTTTACTGTCGGGTCCATTAGTGTTGCTTTTGCTTTGCCACTGCTGAGGGTCGCTTGAGACTGAGCGAATAGTTGCTCGCGACTCGCATCTTGTTGCAAAGCAATCGAAATGATTTGTTCTAGCGTCAATCTAGAGTCTTGCAACGCAGTGTTTGATTGAGCTGAATTTGTCGCTGGTTCAAGTGTGCTATGTGCCAACGCAGGTGCGCTGAAAGCCAAAAATAGGCTGAGCGCGAGGAAGTTGTATTTTGCTTTCACATTACAATCCATTTTCAAATACCAAACGCCGACTCATCGCTAAGCGAGCGGTTGGAATATTGATCTTGCTGATGCGAGGAGTCGCTATCAGGCTGATAGTAATTAGCAGGTAAGGGGTGCTGCTAAATGTCTAATGTATGAATTGAAGTTAAGCAGTAGGCGGGCGATAGAGCGAACTCAAGATCTCGACAGTATCGCGGGTTGGTTCGATAGGATAGGTTTGGATATCAAATGAAGGGCTAAAGCTTGGTAGATCTGCCGTGAGCGTCGCAACTACGGTCACGCAAGTGGTATCGCAACATTCGTGCTGCATTGAACTTCCGCTCGCGCAATCCATCTCAATATTTGCCAGCTTTTCGCCAGAGACATGGTGAGACATAGCCGCCATATCCATATTAGGCATCATTTCATCTGAGCAATGACTGCTGGCTGACTGGCTCATTTGCAGCATTTGAAGTGGCATGAGAGTTTTGCTTGACGCCATATTTGACGCAACCAGCGCCAAAGCCGTAAGCAAGACTAACCAAATTGTACGCAGAGAGGTCGCGTGCATATGGATACCAATTCTACTTCAAATGAAAAATTAACCGAGTGTGAGCGTTAAGCTTAATCCTTACCCCTGGGGTAAGGTCAATAAAAAAGCCTGATAAATATTAATCTATCAGGCTTTTCGTATACGTTGTAAGCGTATTAGTGCGTTAAGTAATGCTTAACAAACTCAGTTACTTTTACCATGTCATCGATAGCGATGAACTCTTCAGTGGTGTGCACTTTTGCCATACCGGTTGAGATGTTAACTGTGGTTAAGCCAAGCTTGTTAAAGTTATTCGCATCACTACCACCGCCAGTTGCTTTGGTGAATGGCTCTGCACCGATTGCGCTAAACGACGCTTTTACTTGCTCAATATGCGGGTGATCGTCGGCAAGAACAAATGCGTTGTAAGCACGGGTTGATTCGATTTCCACTTCTGCGCCATGTTTTGCCGCTGCTGCTTGGAAAGTCTCAATCATATGATCAACTTGTTTAGTCAGCTTGTCATCGTTTAGCGAGCGCGCTTCAGCAACAATTTTTAGTTCAGGCATAACGATGTTGGTCGCGTTACCGCCTTCGACAATACCGATGTTGGCGGTGGTTTCTTCATCGATACGTAGTAGTTTCATTTGCGTGATCGCGTCTGCAGCTACGCTGATCGCACTAATGCCTTCTTCAGGTGCAAGACCTGCGTGAGCAGGGCGACCTTTGATCGTCGCAACGATCTTTTGCTGACCAGGCGCGGCATTAACGATAGTGCCGATAGGACCACCGGTATCCAGCACGATGGCTTTGTTTGATTTAATCATGTTCATATCGAAGTGTTCAGAGCCGTGTAGACCGCCTTCTTCATGAACAGTGAACGCGATTTCGATGGTCTTGTGGTCAAGATTTTCAGCTTGGATACAACGAACCGCTTCCATGATAGCTGCGATGCCAGATTTATCATCACCACCTAAAATTGTGTTGCCTTTTGAGCGGATAATGCCGTCTTCAATAACAGGCTCTATGCCTTTACCCGGCGTTACCGTGTCCATATGGCAGCTTAGTACAACGCTGTCTTCGATTTTACCATCGAGGCGAGCGTAAACATTGAAGCCGTTGGTGTACTGCTCTGGCACTGGCAGCTTGTGCACAGTGAAACCCATCTCGCCAAGTTGCTCAGCAAGAGTCTCAGCAATCTCTTTTTCAAAGCCAGTTTCACTATCAATTTTGATTAGTTCGCAGAAGTGCTCGACCAATCGCTCACGGTTAATTTGTGTCATTGTTATACCTTACTGTAGGAACAGAGGCGGTTAACATACCGCTAAGTCTTGAGCTCAAACCTGCGGTAAATCAATTTTCACGTGTAAAAGCAAACTAGCCTGTTCCATTGGTTAATCCTTGTGCGTTTAGATTCTCGACGAACGAGATAGTCAAAAATCAAATGTAAAATAATTGTTACATCGCTCAGATTGAGCTTTAGCTTAATAATGAGATGCTTAGTATAAATTTATAAAAATTAAACGCGCAGTTTTACACAGAGATAAGATTTTAATAGCGCTGCTTTTTTGCCCGAAAATTACCCTTATTGGCTGTTATTGCTCATGTTTATATCAGTACCTGTGCGTTACTGGCATATCAAGCAACACCGCAAGGAGTGATTATGGATGAGTACCTAAACCCACTAGGGACTGACGGTTTTGAGTTTGTGGAATATACCGCGGCAGATGATCAGGGTATTGCTGCGTTGAAGGATCTGTTTTTGTCACTTGGCTTTGCTGAAGTGGCAAAACATCGCTCAAAACAGGCGTGGCTCTATCAGCAGGGGGACATTAGTTTTGTCGTCAATGCACAGCCTGATAGCCAAGCGGAGGCGTTTGCCAAAGAGCACGGTCCCTCGGTGTGTGGCATGGCGTTTCGGGTCAAAGACAGTGGGAAAGCGATGGAACATGCACTGGTGAATGGTGCAAGCAGATACGTCACTGAGGTGGGACCGATGGAGCTTTCGATACCGGCAATTTATGGGATCGGTGACAGCTTGATCTATTTTGTTGACCGCTATGGTGAACAGAGCATCTATGATGTCGATTTTTGCTTCTATGATGACGCACAAAAACAGCGGGATGAGTGCTCAGTTGGGCTGCTCGAAATTGACCACTTAACCCATAACGTAAAGCAAGGTCATATGGATACTTGGTCGGGCTTTTATGAGCGTATCGGTAATTTTAGAGAGATTCGCTACTTTGATATCGAGGGCAAACTAACTGGGCTTGTCAGCCGCGCAATGACTGCACCTTGCGGCAAAATACGCATTCCAATCAATGAATCCTCTGATGACAAATCGCAGATTGAAGAGTTTATTCGCGAGTATAACGGTGAAGGCATCCAACATATCGCGATGAGCACCGATGATATTTATCACACGGTGAAAACGCTGCGCGCACGGGGCATGGAATTTATGCCAACGCCGGATACTTACTATGAGAAGGTCAATCAACGGGTCGAAGGTCACGGTGAAGATCTTGAGCATCTTAAGGCTCTTAGGATCTTAATTGATGGCGCACCAATGAAGGATGGCATCCTGCTGCAGATTTTTACTCAAACGGTGATAGGTCCGGTGTTTTTTGAAATTATTCAGCGCAAAGGGAATCAAGGCTTTGGCGAGGGCAACTTCAAAGCGCTGTTTGAATCGATAGAGGAAGATCAGATCAGGCGCGGGGTATTAAAAGATGCGTAGACGGATCACTTACCCTCATCGTGAAGGTACCTGTTCAAAACAAGCTCACGCTGACTTTCCTGAGCAAGGAATTTATGAGCGAGAGGCTGGGCGTGCTGGTTTTTTTGGACCGGCGAGTCACTTTCATCATCGTCATGCGCCGACCGGCTGGAGTGAATGGCAGGGAAAACTCAGACCACGCGCGTTTAACTTCAATCATGTTGATGCTAGCCAGCAAAGTTCGCCGTGGGATGTGCCGGATTTACTCTCTAACTCAGATTGCAAAATCCGCGTTTGGCAGTTGCATGAATCGATGGAATTTCTCGCCCGCAATGCTGATGGTGATGAGCTGCTGTTTATTCACCAAGGTAGTGCAGAACTGTTTTGTGACTATGGGCACTTAACTTTAGTCACTGGTGACTATGTGGTGATCCCGCGCTCAACCAATTGGCGTTTAGAACCCCATCAGCCGATGTTCATTCTGATGATTGAAAATACTGACGGCGAGTATAACCTCCCTGACAAAGGCATCGTCGGCCAGCATGCCGTGTTTGACCCAGCTGCACTTGATGTTCCTGCGATTAATGCAAAGTTTCAAGCGCAATACAGCGAGAGAACGACTCAAGTTAAGGTTAAACGTCATGGTGAGATAAGTACCATTATCTATCCATTTAATCCGCTTGATGCGATTGGTTGGCATGGTGATCTTTCCGTGGTGCGTTTGAATTGGCAAGATATCCGTCCGCTGATGTCGCACCGTTATCATCTGCCGCCTTCCGCACATACCACCTTTGTGGGTGATGGTTTTGTCGTTTGTACTTTTGTGCCGCGCCCAATAGAGAGTGATCCCGGCGCGTTGAAAGTGCCGTTTTACCACAACAACGATGACTATGATGAAGTGCTGTTTTATCACCAAGGGGATTTTTTTAGCCGTGACAATATTGAAGCAGGCATGGTGACATTTCACCCGGCTGGCTTTACCCATGGTCCTCATCCCAAAGCCTTTGCTGCAGGTCTTGCCCACAAGAAAAAGCAAACCGACGAAGTCGCAGTAATGATAGATACGCGACATGCGCTGGAATTTTCTGAGCAGGCAGAGCAAGTTGAGTGGGCGGAGTATGTCTACAGTTGGCGAGAGAAAAAGTGAGGCAAGATGAAGTTTGCGACGTTAAAAAATCAAACCCGAGATGGTCAGCTTGTAGTGGTTAACCGTGCGATGACGCGTTGTGTCGCTGCGCCTAATATTGCCAACACGATGCAGCATGTTTTGGATAATTGGGCGCACTGCGCTCCCTTGTTGGAAGCGATCTATCAAGATTTAAACCAAGGCGTGATTGAGGGGATGGCGTTTGAACCGAGCCACTGTGAATCACCGCTTCGAAGAGCATTCCATTGGGCGGATGGCAGTGCCTATGTGAATCATGTTGAGTTGGTACGCAGGGCGCGAGGTGCAGAAGTGCCAGAGAGCTTTTGGACTGATCCACTCATGTATCAAGGTGGTTCAGATACCTTTATCGGACCGACAGATGACATCGAGTGTTTGAGTGAAGAGTGGGGCATTGATTTTGAAGCTGAGGTAGCGGTGATCACCGATGATGTGCAGATGGGCTGCTCTCCAGATCAAGCTGCGCAGTGCGTGCGCTTAGTGATGTTAGTCAATGATGTGTCGCTACGAAATTTAATTCCGGCAGAGCTCGCCAAAGGATTTGGCTTTTATCAATCTAAGCCATCTTCGGCATTTTCACCGGTTGCGATTACCCCTGATGAATTGGGCGATGCCTGGCGCGATTGCAAAGTTCATTTACCGCTGATTAGCCATTACAACCAAACTCCCTTTGGCTTTCCTAACGCGGGTCAAGATATGACATTTAGCTTTGCCGAGCTTATCCAACATGCCGCGAAGACTCGGTCATTGTCAGCAGGGACTATAATTGGGTCAGGTACGGTATCAAATAAACAAGGCACCGATTTTGGTACCGCTATTGCTGAAGGTGGCGTTGGCTATTCGTGTATTGCGGAAATACGCATGATAGAGATCATCCGAGATGGCAAGCCAAGCACCTCGTTTATGCGCTTTGGTGACACGATCAAAATTGAAATGCTTGATGAGCAGGGCAATAGCTTATTTGGTGCCATACAACAGAAAGTGGTGGAGAAACGATGAGACTATATGGATATTGGCGTTCGTCAGCAGCTTACCGAGTAAGAATTGCACTCAACTTAAAACAGATTCGTTATGACTACTTCGCGGTCGATCTATTGAAAGATGGCGGTCAGCAACACACTGAAGAGTTTCACCGTATCAATGCTAATGAGCTCGTTCCTGTCTTGCTCGATGGCTCAAATCGCATTAGTCAGTCTTTGACTATTATTGACTACTTAGATGACCATTATCCAGAGCCACTGTTAACGCCACTTAGTGGCGAGCGGCGCTATAAAATCAAAGAACTCGCGCAAGATATCGCAATTGATATTCATCCATTAAACAACTTGCGTGTGCAGCAGTACTTAATCAATCAATACGATTTTGATAAAGAAGATGAAATTAATTGGCTGCGACACTGGATCACCGTTGGTTTTGCGGCTTTAGATGACAAGTTACGTGATACGTCTGGGGCTTATGCGGTGGGTTCTGAGGTCTCGCTGGTGGATGTTTGTCTCGTGCCACAGGTCTATAATGCATTGCGCTTTGATGTTGATATTAGCCAATATCCAACAATCGAAAGGCTCTATTTTTCGCTCAACGAGCATCCGGCGTTTAATCTTGCTGCTCCGGAGCATCAACCTGACTCGCCACAAAACAAAAACCACCTAGTTGAGTAGGTGGTTTAGTTATCGTCCTTGGTATATTGGTGATGCTGACTAAATGCAGACGAGAATCTTTTAGCGCATTGCTTGAGATTGACGTTCTCTTTGTTGTAGTTCACCAATATTAAATTCACGTACATCCATTACTGCGAAGTCATAGCACTCTTTACAGGAGTGGTGACACAAACCATCAACATATTCATGTTTGGTTAGTAAGCTTGGTTTTTTACACCAGTCGCAAATGCCTTCAATCGTGTACATGTAACGCTCCTACCGTTATCACCAAGAGTTATTCTATGGGTGCATTATGACACATATAGTTATTAGACGTTAACTATTTGTTACTTGAAGCGAGAGGGTTATCGATTGCGCAGGTAAGTGTTTGTCTGCTTTGTCGCCGATGTCATTAGGGGTTGAGATTAAATTGCAACAAAATGTTAACCTTGTTTTTTGTATGCAAGAATAACTTTCAGTGCGTGATTGAGTCGCTTCATTTCATCGTCACTTCCCTTAAGATCAGGATGATAGATCTTACATAATTGCTTGTAGCGATGTTTCACCTTAGCGACGTCAGGTATATGTTGGCTTTCAAAGCCAAACATCGAGCAAGCCAGCGCTAGTGAAGAGGGGGCACTGACTTGTGGTTGTAGTGGCTGTTTGTTTTCGGCTTGCTGCTTCTTAAACTCGCTATACAGCAGTTCGAGTTGCTGTTTTTGCTTTTGCATTGCTTGGCTTTGCTGCGCAAGTTGAGATTTAAGCTTTCTATTTTCTTCCAAACGATGGTCGATTTGCGTTGTAGCAGCATTGTTGACCGACACTTGCTGCTTCTTACTGCGATAGCCAAACCACATTGCCGAGCTTAAGCTTAATGTCACAAGCCCCACTAATCCAAATAGCGTCGAGGTGCTCAAAGAGACCGCATTGTTTGCTGCTGAATCTGCACTTTGCTGATTAAGCTTTTCAAACTGAGCGAGCTGCTTAGCTCTTTGTTGGTTAAATTCTTTTTCTAGCAGCTTGGTGTAGGCTTGTTCGGCATCTGGGTTGGTTGCAGAGGCAATTTGATACCAGAGTTTGGCTTGGGATTGTGTATCGACAAGCTGAGCACGCTTTTCATAGAGCTGTCCCAGTTCAAACTGCGCTTTGTCATCACCCGAGATCGCCAACTTAGTTAACCAATATATGGCGTTATCTAAATTGGGTTCAATAAGTCCACCAATAAGATATTGCTCAATCAGATCATACTGGGCAAGCTTGTAGTGATTCAGTGCGGATTGTTCTAGCCAGTAGAAGGCTTCTTGTTCAGATTGCTTGACGCCATCACCTGAAAGATAGGCTTGCGAAACTTGGTATTGAGCGCGAGGATTATTGAGCTCCGCTTGGCTGAGTAAGTCAGAAAATGACGAGTGAGAATTCTGTGCAAAGGCGAATGACGAAACAACCATCAACAAGGTAGAGAGTAATTTGATCATAACTCGCGGAATCCTATCCAAAAGAGGAGACAAGTATACCCAAGTAACAGCAAGATTACTTGGGTATATTGAACAGGATGATTATTTCAGAGGCAGGATCTGAATCTCAACGCGGCGGTTACACGCACGTCCAGCAGTTGTGTCATTTGAACACAGTGGGAAGCGCTCACCGTAGCCACGAGAAATTGCACGTCCTGCTGCTACGCCTTGTTGAACAAGGTAGCTACGAACCGCTTCTGCACGGCGCTCTGACAGCGTTTGGTTCATCGATTCGTTACCCGTGCTATCAGTGTGACCTTCGATCACTAAGCTAGTATCTGGGTATTCAACTAAGATACGTGCCACGCCGCTTAGAGTACGGTGAATCGTAGGGTCTAGTTGGTATGAGCTTGATTGGAAACCAATGCCATTTTCTAGGCGAAGTAGCAGTTGGTTTTCGCCCACACGTTCAACTTGTACACCAGAATCTAACAGTTGCTTACGCAGAGCAGCTTCTTGTTGGTCAAAGTAGTAACCTGCACCACCACCGATGGCTGCGCCGCCTGCTGCGCCAATAAGAGCATTCTTACGACGCTCTTTTGCGTTGTCACCCGTTGCTAGACCAACCGCAACACCCGCGATAGCGCCGATTAGCGCACCTTTAGTTGCAGAGTTAGTTTCAGATTCGCCAGTAGTCGCGTTTTGACGTTGAGTTGCCTGACAGCCAGTTAGAGCCACTGTTAGTGCAAGTGCTAGAGTAAGTTTTTTCACAGAAAATCTCTCCGTGTGAAAGTGTTACATGTTCCCAAGTAATTTAGCGTTTCTTTTCGAGCGTAATGCTCAGCACAAGAAAGGTTAAAAGCTTGTTTATACATATGGAAAATTGATGGGTGCCAATAAACCCCATGGCGTGCTTTATGTCAAACAGCTATCACTATATTTGACGTAAGATTAACAAGTGCTGAATGAAGTGTTCATTTAGAAATCAAAAATCTACAATTAGCAGACAAAATTTGCCTGCCAACTGAAAGCGGTAGAGGGTAACTTAACGCAGGAGTTTTGGCGCTTGCGCACCGTCGATTGGACGGCTAACAGACAGAGTTCGACCTTTTTTAAGTCCGACTTCGTAGTCGTCGGTCAGGTTTTTCATCGCTTCGCGCAATTGCTGTTTGAAGGTTTCACGATCGATGTTCTTAAACTCTTTATCGATGTAATCTTCAATTTTGTTAGCTGATTCTTCATCTGGTGAGATAACAGGCAGCTTTTCAAGCGCGCCTTCCACCCAACCGGAAACAAATGAGTTAACGCGGCGGTTTACTTCCATCGAAGAAGTACCACTGCCGGCAAAGCTGTTGCGGAATTTCCCAGTATGTTCATTGAGTTCGCGATAGACGATATCAAACGCAAACGCGGCAAAGATGGCGCGATCTGCCTCGCCAATAAACTCGACACGCTTTAAGCCTTTGTGATTAAGCAGCACAGCTTCTACACCAAAGCGGGTGTTAATACCGCGAATAACGCGCAGTAAGGTTGAGCTAATGTTCGTTGGCAGAAGGTGAGTCGATTGGGTTTTGCCCATCTTGATAAACTCAATATCATCCTTATCCAAGCCATACTTGAGCATAAGGCGGTGCGCCATTTTAATCGCATTCGCAGCTTCGTTTACGTTGGCTGAGTTACCAAGTTCTAGACACTTAGCAATCTTTTTAAGGGCTTTTTGTTTATCCATTGACAGCGACAAAACTCATTAAAAATAACAAAGTCGGCTATTTTACCGTGTTCTTGCCGTCAGTCGCAACCTTAGTGCCGATCAATTAATGGATTAATGATTATTTTGTGGATAGCTAAAGAGGTAGGAAGCAAAGAATTGAAAAGCCCCAAAAAATAGGGGCTTAGGAAAAGAACTAGTTGGGTTACAGACCAAGTTCACTCAGAAGATCGTCGGCATCAGAGTGGCTACTTGCTTTAGATTTCTCTTCTTTTTCGCGCATTTGTTGCTGCGCTTTTTCTAGAATTTCATCAGGATTCTCATCGTCCATTTCAAAGTCTTCTAGCTGAATAAACTCGGTTTTATCCATCGCCAGTTCAAGGTAGAAGATATTGTGGTTTTCGGTTGAGAAAGTAACGCGACGCGCCTGTGGGCGATCTAAGTTGGTATCGACTGACAAAATCACTTGTTTGTTCAGTGATAGCATCTTCGGCTGGTTCTGGGTGATATGCGTTTGCAATTCTTTGCGGATCTTATTGGTGAAATCGCCAACTAATTGATTCATCAGTTCACCAAGTACATCACCCACTTCGTCAGAAGTATGGGCGATGGCTAACTCTTCTGCTGGGATGCCCATATGCTGCATGTACTTCGTATATAACTCTAAGGCAGCTTTGGCAGTAAAGTTAATGACAACCAAGCCAGAGAAACCACCATCGAATAGTACAAAGCAACCAAAGTCAGGTTTCAGGCTGGTTTTGTTGATTTTCTGTACCATTGCAGAGTAGGAAACGTTGGAGTCCGTTGCTGAACTTAGCACCCCAGACACCGACTGACATAGCTTAAGAAGGATGTCTTCTGTAGTAACGATTTTGCTCTTTTTCATTTGCTCGGTTCTAACGCTGCTGAAGATTTACCCAACCGCAATCTAATTCCCTGATTTTTGGAGCAGCTTTCACAAAAAAGGTCATTGCGGTTAGTTTGAAAGTCCTTTGAATACAAGGCGACAAAAGTTGGGCATAAGTATTCGCCATAAATTCTATTTTGGCACTGTAATTCTGTTTTAATCACGCTTTTAAATGTTGTAAAGTGACGAAATTCAAAAGAATAACAACCCAAAGCTGATTGGATCAGTGTTGTAGGGGCAGGACGCAATGTTACCAAGACTTCATTCTCATCAAGATATTGACCATGTTGTACTGAGTTTTTTAGATGAACTGAAAAACGCAGGTTTTCGCGGCGATATCGAAACTCAATACTCAAGCAGGCTTGCTGTCGCGACCGATAACAGCGTGTATCAACAATTACCGCAGGCGGTGGTTCATCCGCGTGATACCCACGATGTGTCGTTGATTGGCAAAATCGCAGTTAAACCGGTTTACGAACGGGTAAAATTCTCTCCTCGCGGCGGCGGTACTGGTACTAACGGTCAGTCACTGACTCAAGGCGTAGTGGTGGATTTGTCGCGCCATATGAATAAGGTGCTTGAGGTTAATGAGCAAGAAGGTTGGGTACGGGTACAAACCGGCGTAGTCAAAGATCAACTTAATGACGCTGTTCGCCCTTACGGGTATTTCTTCTCGCCAGATCTCTCTACCAGCAACCGTGCTACTTTGGGCGGTATGATAAATACTGACGCATCTGGGCAAGGTTCACTGAAATACGGTAAAACTTCTGATCACGTTTTGTCTCTGCAAGCGGTATTTGCCGATGGCTCGATTTTGGAAAGTGACTTGTCTCATGGCATACCGGATGAAGGCAGTTATGCCGCGACAGCGCTTAAGGTGACTGAGCAAGTTTGCCGCGATAAGCGTCAGCAAATCTGTGATAAGTTCCCGCCACTTAACCGCTTTTTGACGGGCTACGATCTAAAAAATGCCATTAATGAACAAGATGATAGTTTCAATTTCACCCGCGTACTCTGCGGCGCGGAAGGGTCACTGGCGTTTATCACTGAAGCGAAGCTCAATCTGACCAAAATCCCGCAAGCGCGTACGCTAGTGAACATCAAATACAACAGCTTTGATGCCGCTCTGCGTAATGCACCATTAATGGTTGAGGCTAACGCGCTATCGGTTGAAACAGTTGACTCAAAGGTCCTAAACCTTGCCAAAGAGGACATTGTTTGGCACACGGTCAGTGATTTGTTAACTGATGTTCCGGGCAAAGAAATGCTTGGTATCAATATGGTCGAATTTGCTGGACAAGATATCCAAGAAGTTGAGCAGCAAGTATCGCTGTTAACTGCCCGTTTGGAGCAAATGCTTGAAGCAGAAGAGGCTGGCATTATCGGCTATCAAGTCTGCAGCGATGTTGCCAGCATCGGCAAGATCTACAACATGCGTAAAAAAGCGGTGGGTTTATTAGGCGCGGCAAAAGGTCGAGCGAAACCAGTGGCGTTTGCGGAAGATACTTGTGTGCCACCGGAGAATTTGGCTGACTTTATCGTTGAGTTTCGCGAGCTGTTAGACGCCAAGCAACTGCAATACGGGATGTTTGGTCATGTTGATGCTGGGGTACTGCATGTGAGACCGGCACTTGATCTGTGCGATCCGCAGCAAGAGCGCATGATGCATGAGATCTCTGATGAAGTCGTCAAGCTGGTGGCAAAATATGGAGGTCTGATGTGGGGCGAACACGGTAAAGGCTTCCGCTCTGAGTATGGACCTGAGTTCTTTGGTGAAGAGTTGTTTACCGAGCTTCGCCGCGTGAAGTCTGCCTTTGACCCACACAACAAAATGAACCCGGGCAAGATTTGTACACCATTAGAAAGTGGCGATGAGTTGGTTAAAGTCACCGACACCAAGCGCGGTTTCTACGATCGTCAAATCAATGTTGAGGTGCGCGATAGCTTTAAGCAAGCGATGGAGTGTAACGGCAACGGTTTGTGTTTTAACTATGACACGGCTTCACCAATGTGCCCGTCGATGAAGGTGACAGCCGATCGCCGTCACTCACCTAAAGGACGAGCGGGGCTGGTGCGTGAGTGGTTGCGCCAACTAACAGAGCAAGGCATTGATATTCTCGATTTAGAGCAACAAGCACTTAAAACGGCGTCGGTAAAAACCATGCTTGATCGTGTGCGCAATAGCTTTAATAAACGCCATCACTACGATTTTTCGCACGAAGTTTATGAAGCGATGAACGGCTGTTTGGCGTGTAAAGCTTGTGCAAGCCAGTGTCCGATTAAAGTGGACGTGCCAAGTTTTCGATCGCGATTTTTAAATATCTATTACAGCCGTTATCAACGTCCGGCAAAAGATTACTTGGTGGCAAACATTGAAACCATGCTGCCAATGATGGCAAAAGCGCCAACGTTAGTGAATGGGGTCTTAAAGCAAAAATGGGTACAGAGCCTGACGGCATCAACCGTTGGTTATGTTGACGCACCTTTGCTTTCGGTGCCTACGTTAGCCAAACGTGTTAAACAGCTTAAGCCATTCGACATGCAAGCATTAGCCGCGATGTCGAAAGAAGAGAAAGCGGATCATGTACTTATCGTCCAAGATCCATTTACCTCCTATTATGACGCAGATGTGGTTGATGATTTTGCCAAGTTAATTATCAAACTGGGCAAAACTCCAGTGCTGTTGCCATTTAAGCCAAATGGTAAAGCGCAACACATCAAAGGTTTCTTGGCGCAGTTCGCGAAAAGTGCGAAAAACACCGCAATGTTCCTTGAACAAGTTGCCGATCTGTCAATTCCAATGGTGGGGGTCGACCCTGCCTTAGTACTGTGCTATCGCGATGAATACAGCGAAATACTGGGTGATAAGCGCGGCGAATTCGATGTTTTAACTGTGCATGAATGGCTACTGCCAAGACTGAGTGAGTTTGAACAAATCGAAACGCAAGGCGAGCCGTGGCATTTATTAGCGCACTGTACAGAAAAGACCAAATTGCCGAATGCAGAGAAAGAGTGGGGCACTATCTTTACTCACTTTGGTGCTAAGCTAAATACGGTTCCGGTTGGCTGTTGTGGTATGGCGGGTACTTTTGGTCATGAAGTAGATAAACTGGAAATGTCGAAAGATATTTATGGATTAAGTTGGAAACCACGCTTGGAAGAATTGCCTGCTGAGCGCTGCTTAGTTACGGGTTACTCATGCCGTAGTCAGGTTAAACGTTTCGAACACATTAAAACTAAACATCCACTGCAAGCATTGCTAGAGATTATTTAATGGAAGTATTGGAAAGGAAAATCCCACCGGTCGCACTATTTATCATCTTTATTGTGGTGATGGTGCGATTTGATCACTTGCTCTTGAGCTTTGCGGCGGTATTGCCTTTTCCATGGTGGGTGCTGATAGCTTCGATATTGCTGTCCGGCTTTATCGGACTTGCTGGTGTTAACGAGTTTCGCAAAGCGAAAACCACGGTCAACCCGGTTAAAGTTGATAGTGCGAGCACAGTGGTTGATACGGGTATTTTCGCTTATACCCGTAATCCTATGTATTTAGCGCTGCTGATTTTACTGTTTGGTATTGGTTACTGGCAGCAAAATATGGTTTGTCTACTGCTGCCAATTGGCTTTGTTTTCTATATGAATCGTTTTCAGATTTTACCTGAAGAGCGAGCTTTGGAAGATCTATTTGGTGAGCAGTATCTCGACTACAAAAAGCGCGTCAGGCGCTGGATATAGTGATTGCTAATAAGAAGAGCCGCATTATGCGGCTCTTCTCGTATCTGGTGGTTTAAAAAGCGATGCATCGTAAATAAGCAGCGTTATGCCGCTTCAAATGCGAGGGCTTTTTTCTCCAGTTGGCGGAACAACAAAGTAAGTACGCCATTGACGACTAGATAAAACAAACCAGCGATACCAAATACGGTTAACGTATCGTAGGTTTGCGCGTTAATACGCTGCGCATAACCCATCAAATCCATAATCGTGATGGTACTGGCGAGTGATGTGCCTTTAAATACTAAGATCACTTCATTTGAGTAAGCTGGCACGGCGCGGCGCAGAGCGTAAGGCAACAGTACTTTCAAGCTCTGTGCTTTGCTCATGCCAAGGGCTTTGCACGCTTGCCATTGACCACTTGGAATGGTGTTAAACGCGCCTTTAAACAGTTGCGTACTGTATGCCGCGGTATTGAGTGCCAATGCGAACATCGCGCAGAACCAGGGTTGGCTTAACCAAGTCCAAAGTATACTTTCACGTATCCATTCAAATTGACCGGGACCGTAGTAGACCAGGAAAATTTGTACTAATAGCGGTGTGCCAGTAAATAGGATGATGAGACCACGGCTGAGCCAATGGAGTATTGGCGTGCTCATCACCAAGATAACCGTCATCAAAAGAGAAAGTAAGCAGCCAACAAGTAGTGAAGCCACGGTAAGTTGGAAACTGGTGACCAACCCGTCTAGCATTTGCATTAGATGCGCTTGATTCATGCTTTGGCTCCTTTCAGTTCACCCATGCCTTTGATGGCAAATTTGTTGTCGATGATTTTGACCAAATATTGAGTAATCAGAGTGATCACTAGATAAATGGCAGCTGCGGTTGCGTACCACGTAAAGGCTTCATGGGTCGACGCGGAGGTTAGCTGAGCTTGTTTAAGCAAGTCAGTGACACCAATCAATGATACCAGTGCGGTATCTTTAAGCAGTACTAGCCATTGGTTGGTTAAACCCGGAAGGGCATGACGTACCGCTTGCGGTAATACAATTCTAAAGAAAGTATGGGTTTGTCCCATGCCAAGGGCTAATGCCGCTTCTCTTTGTCCTCTATTGACTGCTTTTAATGCGCCACGAATAGTTTGTGAGGCGTATGAAGAGAAGATCAGCGAAAGAGCAATTACACCAGAGATAAACGGGCTTATCTCAATAAACTCACCAGTAATAAGAAACAGTACTTGGGTTGAGCCAAAATAGATAAACAGAACCACCAGCAGTTCAGGTAAACCACGAACGATGGTAACAAACGCAGTTGTTGGCCATTTGAAGGCAACTCGACGAGACATTTCACCAGTGGCAAAAAGAACCGCAAGGACTAGCCCAACAACTAAGCTTGCGCAAGCGAGCTGGATAGTCATCCAGCTTGCCTGAACGAGCGATAGAGAATAACCCGTTAATGCCATATTAGTTACCGAAGTACTTAGTGTGGATCTGCTGATAAACGCCGTTGCTAGCCACTTTTTCTAGCGCTTTATTCAGCTTTTCAACCAACGCTTGGTTATCTTTGTTAACCGCGATACCAAAACCATTACCGAAGTATTTAGCGTTAGTGATGTTGTCACCTACGTAAGCCAGTTCACTGCCGTTGTCGCCTTTGAACCACTCAGCAACGACTGCGTTGTCACCAAAGACAGAATCGATACGACCGTTTTTCATATCAATAAATGCATCTTGGTAGCTTGAGTAAGGCACCGCTGTCACACCAGGCATTTGCTCAATAAGGAAGCTTTGGTGAGTAGAACCGTTTTGTACGCCAACACGTTTACCTTCTAATGCCGCTTGATCCGCCACTTTACCTTTCAGCGAAATAAACGCTGCTGCGTTGTCGTAGTAAGCGTTAGAGAAAGCCACTTGCTCAAGACGCGCATCAGTAATGTCCATTGCTGAAATTGCCGCATCGTAGCGCTTGAATTTCAGTGCAGGGATCAAGCTATCAAATGCTTGGTTATGGAAAGTACATTTTGCCTGCATCTCAGTACAAAGCGCATTAGCAAGATCAACGTCAAAGCCTTGGATTTGGTTGTTTTCATCCATGTACTCAAACGGAGGGTAGGTCGCTTCCATCACAAACTTGATTTCATCTTGAGCTAAAGCGTGAGTAGAAACTAAACCGATTAACGAAGCGAGAAGAACTTTTTTCATTGTATTACTCCATAAAATTACAATTGCTGACTCCGTCAATGGGCAGCGAACGTGTGACTAAAAATGAATAATTAGTGTTTCAAATAATCAGCAAACTGTGTGGTTTGCGGATTGGTAAATACGTCATGAGTGCCGTGTTCTACGATGCGACCTTTTTCTAGGTAAAGTACGTGTGAAGCAATTTTCTTAGCAAAATCGACTTCATGGGTTACGACAACCTGAGTAATGCCAGTGGCACTTAATTTTTTTATGATCTCGACCACTTGTGTGGTGATCTCTGGATCCAATGCTGCAGTTGGCTCATCAAACAGCAGCACATCGGGTTTCATCATCAGTGCGCGAGCAATCGCCACACGCTGTTGTTGTCCACCTGAGAGTTGCAATGGCCACGTGTCGGCTTTATCTGCAAGCTGGAGCGTGGTAAGTATTTCTATCGCTTGGCTTTTAGCATCCTCAACAGACATGCCGGCAACTTTAACCGGAGCTTCGATTAAGTTTTGCATTACGGTCATATGCGGCCACAAGTTGTACTGTTGAAATACCATGCCGACTTTACGACGCAATTCCATTTGTTGCTTTTCAGCAATTGGTGCCGCGAAATCAAACTCATGTTTTGCAATCGACAACTGTCCGTTATCAGCGCTTTCAAGCAGGTTCAGTACTCTGAGTAGTGAGCTTTTACCTGCACCACTTGGACCAAGCAGTACTAAGGTTTCGCCATTGTTGCATTCGAAGCTCACATCGTGCAGAACTTGGGTCGTACCGTAAGATTTATTGATTTGTTTTACTTGAATACTCATGCTTAAAAACTGCATTAATTACCACATGGCATTCATACTACCTAAACTGACGAATTATGCAATAAAAATGTATATAAATTTATTTTGTCGAAGTTATGTATAATTATTGAGCGTTGAACCGATAGATCTCACTGACCGATGATATGCAACTATGTGTTTTTTTTGAAGGCGAGAGTCTGTAGGGGTGACTTTGCTTGCGATAATTTGTGTATAAGAAATAGCTAATTTAATTTTTAGTCACATAATTGGACTGTTTTTATATACAGCTCTGACCTGCTAACTATTATGTTCGCGGTTTAGTATTGGTCGAGTGATGAAATGATAAATAGCTTAGAGTCAGGCATAAAAGAGCTAGTAGAAGAGTTTGTTGCCAATGGTGCCTTGTGCCCTGCGAATATGGATATAGCGAGTCGTCGCGAAGGTTATGTCGCTAGCACTGTGTTGGCAGGGGATGATGTAAAAATGCATCAAGAGTTCGTTGAAGACCTCGATGGAATTAATGTGAAGATCTATAAACCGACAGCTGGAACGAATCTTCCAATTACGGTTTATTTTCATGGGGGCTGTTTTATTAGTGGGGGATTTAATACCCATGATGTTCAGTTGAGAAATCTTGCGCATCAATCTCAATCAATCGTGTTCTGTATTGGTTATCGTTTAGCGCCTGAATACACTTATCCGTGTGCGCACGACGATGTATATCAAGCGGCACTGAGAATTCATCAGCATGGATACAAGTATGGTGGCGATAACAGCAAGATTTACTTTGTCGGTGATAGCGCGGGAGGGCAACTTGCCTTGGCGACAACTTTACGTTTAAAGCAGCATCAAACCTGGTTGCCGAAAAAGCAGATATTGATTTATCCGATGCTCGATACTCAAGGAGTTTCACAAAGTTACAAGGATAATGGTTCGGACTACATTATTACTGCACGAATGTTATTGTCTGGGTTTGAGATGTATGCAGGCGATGATGTCCTTTTGCGTAGTTGCCGAGAGCTCAACCTTCTCGAAGCCGATTTTTCAGGGCTGCCCGCAACCAGCATAATTACTGCGGAATTTGATCCTTTGCGCGATGAGGGAGAGCTGCTCTATCGTCTTATGCGTCAACAAGGTGTCGAGGTCTACTGTCAGCGTTATTTAGGGACGATTCACGGCTTTTTCCAACTCGGCGCGGTTAGCGTATCAGCTCAGCGCTGCCTACTTAGTGTGGCGGCTGATATTTGTAGCTAAGTGACCGGTTGCTACATAAAAAACGCCCCGCATTTTGCGGGGCGCTAATATTCTGTGTGAGGCAGAACGTTACTTTCAAGCCGCTTTATCAAACTGGGCTAGAAAATTGTCTTTACGTTCATTGAAGCGATTAACTAAGTCGTCAATATCCTCTTGGGTGTATGGCTTTAAGCCACTTGCCACCATGCGTTTGATACCGTTACCCACGATTTCACCATCTTGAATAAAGTCAAAGTTAAGCGTAACCAAACCGCGTTTACCTTCAACATCAAACGTTGCGCCAGCAAATTTTACTTCTGGTGCAGAGATATCTAAGCGAGAAAATTCCACTTCCATGCTTTCGTAGATCACTAGTGGGCGTTGGCAGTTAATCATCATCTGCTTTTCTTCCATTAGCGGTACCATGATGTGTGGGAAGTTCATACCAGAGAATTGAACATAGTTAGTCACAACATGCTCGATAAACTCAGGGTTTAGGTTAACTTCACCTTCACGGCTCATGTGTAGGTATTCTTTACCGTTGGCATCGACTACAGAGGCTTCTTTACTGCATTTATTTTCCACATGCAGAGCAACACCATCACTGACCATTCCAGAAAAATCGAAGCGCATTTTTTGACTAATGCCTTGCTTGCTAAGAAGCACAGCAAAGAGTAAATCGCCCGGTACACAGAAGCGTTTGCTGTCTTCGTCATGAATTGGGTTGAAATCGCCTGCGACCTTTTTAGCAAAGTGACTTGCTTGTAGACGAGTGAACTGGAACTGTTCTTCTTGTGAAGAAAAATAAGGTGTTAGAAACATATCTTTCGCTTAGTAGCCAAAACTGCCAGCGATTATATATGAGTTATTTTTTTGACTGGTCAATCCAGTGACAACGCTTGCGCGAGGAGAGTGGCGGCGCATTTGGTGAGAAAACGCAATTAACGAGGAAAGCGTCGATCTCAGTAAGTGGTTATTGATAGGTCTATGCAATTCAAAAATTACCGTCTGACAAAAACAACAAAGCGCAGCTTTCACTGCGCGATGTTTTTAATTTAATTGGTTATCTGATTTCAGCCTTAAATACTGGTTAGGGTGCCAGATGGCATCAAGTCATTATGGATTGCTTGTTTGAGTAAGCTGTTGGCCTGTTCAATATCAGGTGCAAAGTAACGGTCTTTATCATAGAACGGCACTTTCTCACGAAGTCTTTGCTTGGCAATCTCAACTCTGCCTGATGACTTTAATGGTGCGCGAAAATCTAGACCTTGCGCAGCCGCTAAATATTCAACCGCCAAAATGCCGCGAGTATTTTCTGCCATATCTTTTAAGCGCCGACCCGCAAATGTCGCCATCGATACATGATCTTCCTGGTTCGCTGATGTTGGCAAACTATCAATCGATGCTGGATGTGCCAGCGTTTTATTCTCACTCGCCAATGCTGCTGAGGTCACTTGAGCAATCATAAAGCCTGAGTTCACCCCGCCATTATCGACTAAAAATGGCGGCAATTTACTCAGTGCACTATCAATCAGCAGCGCCATGCGACGCTCTGATAAACTGCCAATTTCAGCAATCGCCAAGGCTAGGTTATCAGCTGCCATGGCAACGGGCTCTGCATGGAAGTTACCGCCGGAGATAATGTCACCATCATCGGCAAACACCAGCGGGTTATCAGATACCGAGTTGGCTTCGACTTGAAGAATGTCTGCTGAATTGCGGATCTGTTGCAAGCATGCGCCCATCACTTGTGGCTGACAGCGCAGTGAATAAGGGTCTTGCACTTTTTCACATTCAGTATGTGATTCACCAATTTCACTGGTGTTATCCAGCATGTAACGATAGGCACTTGCTGCGTCCATTTGTGCGCGATGACCACGCACACGGTGAATACGAGGATCAAACGGGCGGCGGCTGCCGAGGGCGGCATCAACCGACATCGCACCACACACCGTGGCTGAGGCATAAAGATCTTCTGCGGCAAACAGACCTTCTAAGGCAAAGGCAGTAGAGGCTTGCGTGCCATTAAGCAACGCTAAGCCTTCTTTTGGCGCGAGTGTAATCGGCTTTAGCCCTGCAATCGCCAATGCTTCAACGCCTGAGAGAATTTTGCCATTGTGGCGCGCTTGACCTTCACCAAGCAGCACGGTGCTCATGTGGGCGAGGGGAGCTAAGTCGCCGGAGGCGCCAACCGAGCCCTTTTGCGGGACACATGGATACACTTGTGCGTTAACCAGCTCAATCAATGCTTGAATCACAGAGAGGCGAATACCTGAGAAGCCGCGAGCGAGACTATTGATTTTTAGTACCATCATCAAACGTACGGTTTCATCGGACATAAATTTGCCAATGCCTGCCGCATGAGACAAGACAATACTTTTTTGCAAAACTTCAAGATCTTGCGGCTCGATACGTGTATTAGCCAGCAGCCCAAAACCAGTATTGATGCCGTATACGGTGCGGTCTTCGGCAATAACTTGCTCGACTACAGCGGTACTTTGGTTAATACCCTCAAATGCCGCACTGTCTAAACTGAGGTTGACTGGTGAGCGGCTAATTTGGCGCAGCTGGTTCAGGCTTAAATGACCTGGCTTTAAAACGAGGTTTAACATCTTTATTCTCCTAACGCAGTTTAGCCAGTTCTTGATTAAGCATCGGCAGATCGAGGCGCTGCTCGGCTGCACACTGTTTGGCTATATCGTAGCCCGCATCGGCATGGCGCATCACGCCAGTTGCAGGGTCATTGTGCAGTACGCGTGCAATACGACGGCTAGCGTCATCACTGCCATCACAACAAATGACCATACCTGAGTGCTGTGAGAAGCCCATACCGACGCCACCACCATGGTGTAGTGAAACCCAAGTTGCACCGCCAGCGGTGTTGAGCAGCGCATTAAGCAATGGCCAATCGGATACCGCATCCGAGCCATCCATCATGGCTTCTGTTTCGCGGTTTGGACTGGCTACCGAGCCAGAATCGAGATGGTCACGTCCAATTACGATTGGTGCTTTTAGCTCGCCATTTTTCACCATTTCATTAAACGCTTGACCTAGGCGCTCTCGATCTTTTAACCCCACCCAGCAGATTCGCGCGGGTAGCCCTTGGAACTGAATCCGTTCACGAGCCATATCTAACCAATTATGTAAATGCGGATCATCAGGGATCAGCTCTTTGACTTTTTGGTCGGTTTTGTAGATATCTTCTGGGTCGCCAGACAGTGCTGCCCAACGGAATGGCCCGATGCCTTGACAGAAAAGCGGGCGAATATAAGCAGGAACAAAACCAGGGAAGTCAAACGCGTTCTCAACGCCTTCTTCGAGCGCCATTTGACGGATATTGTTGCCGTAGTCGAGTGTAGCTGCGCCGCGAGATTGTAGTGCTAGCATTGCTTTTACTTGAATTGCCATTGACGCCTTTGCTGCAGCAACCACTTTAGCTTCGTCGACGGCGCGCATATCTGCCGCGTGCTCCATGCTCCAGCCTTGTGGGAGGTAGCCATTAAGCGGGTCATGGGCAGAAGTTTGGTCGGTAACCACATCTGGGGTGATATTGCGTTCGACCAATTCGGCGAATACATCCGCGGCATTGCCAAGTAAACCGACTGAAACCGGCGTCTCTGTGCTATAGATGATTTCTAGAGCTTCATCTAAGCTGGTGGCTTTTTTGTCGACATAACCAGTACGTAGTCGGTAATCGATGCGTGATTCATCACATTCAACTGCTAACATTGAAAAACCTGCCATAGTTGCCGCCAGCGGCTGTGCGCCGCCCATACCGCCAAGCCCACCAGTTAAAATCCAGCGTCCTTTGGCTTCACCTTGAAAATGCTGTTTAGCGACCGCAACAAAGGTCTCATAAGTACCTTGGACAATGCCTTGCGAACCAATATAGATCCAGCTACCGGCAGTCATCTGACCGTACATCATTAACCCTTGTTTATCGAGCTGGTTAAAGTGCTCCCAATTTGCCCAGTGCGGGACTAAGTTTGAGTTAGCAATCAACACGCGAGGTGCATCTTTATGAGTTGGGAATACGCCAACAGGTTTACCTGATTGCACAAGCAAGGTTTGGTCTTCTTCGAGACGTTCAAGCACTTCAACGATCTTATCAAAACATTCCCAGTTACGCGCTGCACGACCAATTCCACCGTATACCACAAGTGAGTGGGGATGCTCAGCAACCTCTGGGTCTAAATTGTTCATTAACATGCGCAAAGGTGCTTCGGTTAACCAAGAACGAGCACGCAGCTGCGTTCCATGGGGAGCACGAATGGTTCGTTGAGTGTCGAGACGCGTGTCGTTACTGCTGCGTTCCGTCATAAGAAGACTCCTTGTGTTTCACTATTTCTCTGAAAATGCGTTGGCGATATCCCAACACAACCGGGCGGCAAGCCGAGCGGTTTGGCTATCGACATCGTATGTCGGGTTATATTCGGCGATATCAGCGATCACCAATTTGTTTTTGTAGTGCAAGATGCGCTCTAAAAAGAGGTTGATGGTATCTAGGCTGATACCACGGGCTGCGGGGGCACTCACCCCCGGTGCGATGGCTGCTGGAAATACATCTAAGTCAATGGTCAGGTAGATGTAGTCACAATTGTCGATAAAGTGCTGTAACTGAGTGAGGTGGTAAACGTGATTGAGATGAGAAAGATCTTTGTCTTCTACATACCAAACATTGAGCTCATCGGCACGCTCAAACAGCGCAGCAGTATTACTGGCGCGACTGACGCCCAAACAAGCGTAGTGAAATGGCCACTGTTTCTCTTCGCAATACTGTTGGATTTGATTAAATGGCGTACCTGAGCTGGGTTTTATATTGATGCTACTGTGCTCAAAAGCTCGCAAATCAAAATGGGCGTCGAAGTTAATAATCCCAATCCGTGGGGGCTGAGCTGGGTTGATGTGCTCAAAGTAGCGCGCCAAGCCAAGAAACGATGCCCAAGCGACTTCGTGCCCGCCACCGAGAGTAATAACTGGGGTTGAGCGCAATGCAATGGCAATGATCTTCGCGCAATCAGATTGTGCTTGTTCAAGCAAATCGTCATCACACACCACAGTGCCTAAATCTATTAAATGATTCTCTTTGTGCCACGCCATATTGGCGAGCGCACGTCGAATTAAATCTGGTGCTTTGCGTGCGCCAATGCGTCCTTTATTTCTGGCAACCCCTGCATCACTGGCAAAACCGAGTAGACTGACGGCGTTGCGATAGGGCTGCAGCTCACTCACTTGCATGGTTTTGATTACGCTATGCACGCGTTTACCCGCTGCGCCATCTTCTTCGTCAATGCGACCTTGCCAGTGAAAATCTTGCTGGGTAATCGGTAAGTTAGACATAACTGACTTCTCCCTGAATGAGTCGAGCGTAGAGCCGTTTTACGCCTTGCAGGTAACTTAATTCAGCGGGGTGCTCAATATCCCAGATCGCCAGATCGGCATCAAAACCAAGCGCGATTTGCCCGCGACTATTGCTCACTCCGAGTGCTTGAGCCGCAACCGAGGTGACGCCTCTGAGCGTTTCCTCTGGCGTTAAGCCAAATAAGGTGCAGCCCATATTCATCATCATAGTCAAATCTGCGAACGGTGAAGTCCCTGGGTTAAGATCGGTGGAGAGAGCCAAAGGCACGTGGTGCTGGCGTAACAAGTCAATCGGTGGTAATTGCGTTTCACGTAAAAAGTAAAATGCCCCAGGCAAGAGGGTGGCTACGGTGCCTGCTTTTGCCATCGCTTGAACGCCTTGCTCATCAAGGAATTCGATATGGTCGGCAGACAAGCCGCCGTAGCGAGCGGTTAGCGCGCTACCACCAAGGTTAGAAAGCTGCTCAGTATGACCTTTGACAGCGAGCCCGTGCTGCTGAGCGGTTTGGAATACACGCTCAGTTTGCTCAAGATCAAAACCAATTGATTCGCAGAACACATCAACACTGTCGGCAAGTTTCTCTTGCGCAACATAAGGGATAATCTCGCTACAGACTAAATCAATGTATTGATCGGGTTCGTGGGTGAACTCAGGTGGTACCGCGTGTGCAGCCAATAATGTGGTCGAGACACGCACTTTGCGATAGCTTTCCAATGCTTTTGCCGCGCGCAGCATTTTGACTTCATCTTTTAGCGTTAAGCCGTAGCCAGATTTGATCTCTATGCTGGTCACACCGCTCGCCAGCAAACCATCAAGACGAGGTAGGGCGAGTTCGGTTAATTGCTCTTGGCTGGCTTGACGGGTCGCTTTTACCGTCGAGAGGATACCACCGCCTTGCTTGGCAATTGTTTGATACGGAACGCCGTTAAGGCGCATCTCAAACTCATTGGCGCGATTACCAGCGTAGATTAAGTGGGTATGGCAATCAATCAAGCCCGGAGTAACCAACTTATTTTGGCAGTCCAGAGAGTGTTGGGCTTTGTCTGGCAAAGGAGATGAGCAAATCGCGGCAATCTTACCTTGCGTAATATAAATATGACCTTGTTGAACTTGATAGCCCTCATCATTAGGCATCATAGAAACAAAACGTACATTGGCTAAATGTAAGTCGTACTGAGGTGATGCAAAATCTTGTGTTGAGAGGGTCATCGTTACAATCCATTATTTAATGTATATACAAATAATGGTTGGTGGTGGGTGATTTATCAACGATTATGTAATGGAATTGTGATCAAATTATGGAGTTATTATCTGAAATGCGACGTCAAAAGAGTCGCGAATTTTAGGTTAGAGGGTTAACTAATTGATTTTTATATGGGTTTGATGGTGCACTATTGCTCGCTTACCACAATGCGGAACTATAGCGTGAAAATGCAGGGTTAAAGGTTAACCGTTGAGCTGAGTTTGTAGCGAGAGCCAGGATGGTAAAGCAGCGCACTACTGACTAAATAATTGCCACTCCAAGTACGACGATTGAGCAGCAGGCATGGTTCGTACTCTTGTAGATTGAGTTGCTGTCGCTTTGATTCATCGAGCATGACAGCTTCTACGCTGTGTTCAATTGCCGACAGTGGGCAAGCTTCAAACAAATACTGGGTTGGTGTTTGCTGGTTAAAATCTTGTTTGAGGTAATCGGGAGCATGCTCCGGATTTACCCAACGTAACTCAAGCTGTATTGGCATTTCGTCTGCGTAGTGAATAATTTCACTGTAATACACTTTACTACCACGCATCACACCAAGCTGAGTCGCGATCTTCTCATCGGCACTGATTTGTGATTGTACCAATACTTTGTTGCTGTAGCGCTTACCTCGTTCTGCAACTTCCAGTGCAATGTTGCGAATGTCCAGCAGTGGTGACTCGGCTTTATCTTGCGTCTGGCAAACAAAAGTTCCTAAGCGAGGTTTTCGTTCAAGCTTTCCTTGCGTTACTAAATCGCGAATGGCTTTGTTTACCGTCATGCGGCTGACACTAAACTGTTCAGTCAGCTCTAATTCGGTGCTGATACGTTGTCCAACAGACCACTTGCCCGACTCAATTTGGTCAACGATATATTGCTTAATTTGCTGATAGAGCGGAGCTGCAGTCATAAGAGGATCTTAACTTATTTAGGTATATACAAATGTAATGGCAATAGCGCTAAAATTGCAAGGGAAGATTAAAATCCAAGCAAACGAATGAGATAGGGCGCAATCTGTAAGTAAAGTACTTGATAGATAAGCGTTGGATATGAGATACCGATGATATAAGTGCCGCAGTCAATTAAGCGGCAGAATAAAAAGTCACAAAAGGAAATTCGAATGTTTGCAAAGTTAAAAGCTTCGCTGGGTATTGGTGCAGCAAAAGTTGATACGGTTTTAGATAGCATGGCGGTTATGCAGGGCGAGAGCATCAAGGGTGTAGTGCATATCCAAGGCGGCGATGTAGAGCAGCAGATCGATGCGATTAACTTAAAACTTTGTACCGAAATGAAAGTGGAGTCTGACAATGGCGTGAGTTACCAAGAGTTTATCCTTGGTAAGTTACAAGCAGTGCAACCATTTGTTATCGCGCCAAACGAGAATAAGCAGGTCCCATTTGAGTTTAAACTGCATGACGAAACGCCGGTAACCGCGCTTAATGCAATTAAAAACCAGTGTCACGTGTGGGTTGAGACCACTTTGGACATCGACTTTGCGATTGACCCAAAAGATCGCGACTATGTCGAAGTGCAGCCATTGCCGGTAGTGGCAAAAGTGATTGGTATGATCCAAAGCAATGGCTTTGAAATGGTTAAGGCGGATGTAGAAAAAGGCTATTTACGTGGCAGTAACTTTGCGTCGAAATCGGGCTGTTACCAAGAGATCGAGTTTAGAGGCGGCAGCTTTATCAATAAAAAAGAGATTGAGTTGTCATTTGTGCTGGAAGGCAGCGTGGTTCATTGTTTAGCGGAAGTTGACCGTTCACTTGGTTTACGTGGCGATCAGTATGTTTCATTTACGCTATCGCGCGGCGCATCAGACGCTGAAGTAAAATCGGCGGTAGCTCGCGTACTGTCTATCTAATCTTTACCCCCAGCACCATAACGGTACCGGTAAGCGAAAGTAAACGCGATGTCGGTACTGTTGTCTGCGTTGATCATATTTTCAATTACGGAAAACTCCAACGCAGATTGCTCCATCTGATAGCGATAGCCAAGCGTTACTTCTGTCGCGACTTTCGAAAAATCATCTTCCTCTGTTGAAATGCCTTGGTAAATCCCTAGTTGTAAAACCAGATAATGATTGCTTAACCACTGATAGCGGTAGCTGCTACCAACAAACCAATTGCTGGCTCGATAGGGCATTTGTTCAAAGTTGGTGGGTGTATCACGAAAGGTTTGGCTAATGGTTGCATCAAAACCATGGTTGCCATTCAAGTAGCCATAATTGAGCTGTAACGCTTGTTCCCAATCGCTATGGGTGAAAAAACCACTGCCGATGTCACTGTAGTAGAGACTTAGCCCCGCAGATAAACCGTGGCGCTCACTTTGATACAGCTGGTATTGTAGATAGCTGTAAAGCCCTTGGCTGAGCATCTCATTGCGAAAATCTCGCTCATCAAATCCAAACTCAGGTGCATCGATGATATAGCGATCATTGTCGACCTGATCGCGCCCATTTTGATCGATAGAAAACCAATCGTGAAATGCGATAGTCAGTGAGTCGAGACCATTATCGGCGGCGTAATTCCAGCGATAACCTAATTCAAATTGCCAATGTGCACTCACTTGCCATTTGGCACCAAGATGTAATTGGTTTTGGTAATAATCAAGTTCATAAAGCCCGTTTTTTGCCCAGATGCTTGCTGCGGTTAAAGCGGCGGACAATTCAATCTGCTCTTGTGGTAAAGAAAAACCAGAACGAAGCTGCGGTGCGAGCCCATTGGTGATAAACGGCGACTGAGCATAGGTCTGTAACGGTCCATATTGCGCTTGTTGGGAGGGACTTGCCCATGCATTGAGTGCGAAAACTAACGGCGCGCCCGCCCAGAGTAGAGTTTTATCCATATCATTCTTATTATTGTTGTTCTTGATAAAACTATAGTTTAGTAAAGATAAAAGAGTGGAATGTCGCAGATAAAAAAACAGGCTGAGTGATCAGCCTGATTCTGGATTATGCAGCGCTTAGGTGCGTTGTTATGTAGGGTTGCCAAGCATCTTGATAGAGCTGACGAGATTGACGACGCATATTCTCAATTTGCGCAGTTTCAAATTCAGTCATGGCGCGCTGCTCGGTATCGGCAGTTCGTTCAATTCGCTGAATTTGTTCATATAGGCTGTGCTCAGGGCCTGATTTAACATCAGCAATTGCTTTTAAGTGCAGTTGTACTTCAGCGACTAAGTTGGTTTTAGGCAATTTTACTAACACGTTCAAGTCACGGTAGCCTGATTGTGCTGGTTTCTTAAAGCGGTTTTTTACCTTAACAATAGTGGTTTCGCGGTCTAACACTTCGTACGCTTCCATTAAACTCGCTACATCATCAGCAACAATCGTTGCACGAGCCAAGTCGGTGATACGGTTCACTTGACCGTCCAGTTCTAAGGCAATTTTTTCTTGGGCACGCAGCGAAGATTTTACGCCTGCAAAGTAAGCGTCGGTGCCAGTGAGTAGGGCAGTACTTTTACAGATAGTTTCCAGCTCGAATTGAGCTTGGTGCGCTTTACTGTAAAGCACATCGAAATCAGAGTAAGGCTGTAGTGGTTGAGTATCGGTTGAAGAAATGCCATACAAACCACTTAAATTGTGTTTGAAGGCTTTAGAGCAAACCTGATCTTGGTTTGCACTTCGACTGCCATCATTGGTTGGAGATGGCATCGGCATCGCGGCAAAAGCTGGAGAACGGCTCAGCATCAAAAGCATTAGTGCCGTGGTGCGTAGGAATAAGCTCATTCACTCTCCTCAGAATTGTCGTTGCTTAGAAAAAAGGGAATTAAAAAAGTAATTACGCCTAAACAAAACAGTTCGTTACCCTAGTTATGGGGGCTGACTGAGCAAACTCAATCCTAGCAAATAGTCGTAGTTCAAAAGTTTTAACTAGATCTCAGTTGTTACTATTGGTACTGATTTTGAGTGGCTTTATTTGCAGAAGTTCACCCTTAAGATGTAACTAAGTATATCGAACGAAAATGAACCTAATCTGAATTTATGTTTAATTTTGTTGGGCTGTATACGGACAGTGGCAACTCAGTTCTTAAGAACGAACAAATGGAGTTGGGGTGAGATGTATATAAACTGTGTTTCGAAATTGACAAGTGTGGCGAGTTTTTTTGGGGGGAGGGGCACATCAAGAACGAGCAGATCCTACAGACGGGAATGAGTTCGGTTTACGTGGTAGCTAGTAGGGTAAAGTAAAAGGGGTGAGAACACCCCTCGTAACTATAATCTAATCAACTGGATTAAGGCTGTAACCACAAGCCTGATAACTTCCCAGTGGTGTGTTTTTAGTCGATTCATAAATATTCCTTAGTGACTATTAGGTCACATTTTTTCTTTTAGTGGTTACGAGAATCGACGATGGGTGCTATATTACCACATGACAGTTATGGACAGCACGCAGCGCCGAGTTGTTCATCTAAGCCTCATTTGATATTGGCGTATCACTTGAGGCTTTTGTTTATCTGCATTTTAACATTGTCCCTCCTGAAGTTTGATTTGATCTTACAAGCATTTTTCTCGCTTGAATGTTTTTTTTTAAACATTAGGCGATCTTTATTGCGTAGCTCTCAAATACACCATACTTATTAGTGTGTTTATTAACGTAAATACAACAATTGGTTTCAAAGCGGTTGTTTTCACTCCGGAAGCCAGATTAGTGGTATAAACAGAGGTTTTCAAGCTCAAGATCTTGCAGTTCCTGTGGATAACTAGTGAATTTAAAAAAATCTGTAAGTGAATACTAATTGATGGAGCGAGACGTACTAAGACTGTATGTTTAATCAGTTTTGGATTCGGTTCTTTGTTAACCATAACGAAAAAAAAATATCTTGATCTTAGGCAAAAAAAGTTAGTCAAATCATGGCTCTAAAATATGTGAGCCAATAGGTAGACTGGTTGTATTCAAATACTGCTTTTACAGTTTTTATGTGCGGTAGGAAGGAGCAATAGTTCAGCACTGATTTACTCCTAAAAATGCATGAACTTAGCTCATCCATGGGGGCTTTATGGGTTGACTGAAATTTCATCATTTACTGTGAATAAATCAATGTTTGCTCCATTCTTAAAGAATAGCCCTGATACAGATCCAAGTTGGTGTGCTTTCTTTACAAAGGGGCGAGGTCTTTGGCGTAATACTTTAATATTGAACTAGAACATGCTCAGATCGCTTTTCCGCTGTTTCCGAGTCTGAAAGGTGGGCTGATGAATGTGATTCATACAATGAACTAAAAAGCTAAGGACGGAGTAAACCTATCCCTCCTATGTATCTAGCCCGTGTTTGATGTACCATAAGAGTATTATATTTTGAAACAGGATCTTTTATGGCTCACAGTGAATTTTGGCACAACAAATGGGCTGCCAACCAGATTGGTTTCCACCTTGAAGACGTGAATCCGCTGCTGATCAACTATTGGCAAGAGACTAAGCCGAACTACAGTGACAAAGTGTTTGTCCCGTTGTGTGGTAAGTCAGAAGATTTGGTATGGCTTGCAACCAAGCATGAAGATGTGCAGGGCGTTGAGCTGAGCAACATTGCCGTACGTGCGTTTTTCGCCGAACATTTCTATACACCAATGGTGATGCCAATCAATGGTCAGCATGAGTTGTTCCAATTTGATGAGCTCTCGATTTACGTGGGTGACTACTTCACCGCGCCGATCAAACCTGTCGACATTGTTTACGATCGCGCGGCGCTGGTGGCGCTACCGGAAGAGATGCGTAATGATTATGTTGCCCGTCTTAAGAGTTTACTAAACCCCGGTGCGCGTATTTTGCTTGTCACACTAGATTATGTACAAGAGGAAATGGCAGGTCCCCCATTCTCTGTACCTGAGCTTGAAGTGCGTCGTCATTTTGCCGATTACAAAATTACCAAGCTTTACCGTGACGAAGGGGATGAAAACCACCCACGTATCGTACGCAATGGTTTAAGTCGATTTGCCGAAGAAGTGTATTTGATTGAGAGTTAATCCCTGACCACTTTTCGGTATATATAAAAATGTAGAAAACGCTTGGTGATGATAAGTCGCCAAGCGTTTTTTGATAGATTCACGTTACCCTAAGTGCTTAGGATAATAGGGTGAGTCTAGTAAATTATTTTAACTTTGTTTGCCGCAGTGATGGCATCTTCGATCGCTTGCTCTGTGGTAGGGCGCTGTGCAATCGCCACACCTAGTCGGCGGCGACCATCAATATCAGGCTTTCCGAATAGGCGCACTTGAGTCTGTGGTGCATTTAACGCATCAGCCAAGCCTTCAAAACGAATATTGCTTGAAGTGCCTTGCCCTAAAATGACCGCAGAGGCGCAAGGACCGTATTGGGTAATCGCAGAAATCGGCATGCCAGTAAAAGCACGAACGTGCAGCGCAAATTCAGACATATCTTGTGAAAGCAGTGTAACCAAACCAGTATCGTGTGGGCGAGGAGAGACTTCATTAAAAATGACAGTGTCACCTTTAACAAACAGCTCAACACCAAAAATGCCATAACCACCAAGCGCATTAACCACTTTTTCTGCCGCATCTTGTGCCGCTCTCAGAGCTTTATCTGACATCACTTGTGGCTGCCATGACTCACGGTAGTCACCATCTTCTTGGCGATGACCAATGGGTGCACAGAAATGCACGCCATCGACGGCACGTACAGTCAACTGAGTGATCTCATAATCAAAGTCGATAAAGCCCTCAACGATAACGCGTCCTGCGCCAGTACGTCCGCCTTCTTGTGCGTATTGCCATGCTTTTTCGACATCGTCTGCACTTTTGATAACACTTTGCCCTTTACCTGATGAACTCATTACTGGCTTGCACACACATGGAATGCCAACCGCTTCTACAGCCGCAGTAAAGTCTTGATAGTTGTCAGCAAAGCGGTAAGGGGAGGTAGTTAACTTCAACTCTTCAGCAGCAAGGCGGCGAATGCCTTCACGGTTCATGGTCAGTTTGGTCGCGTTCGCTGTCGGAACAACGTTTAGTCCTTTAGCTTCGAGCTCTACCAGTTTGCCAGTCGCAATGGCTTCGATTTCTGGTACGACGTAAGCTGGTTTTTCTTTGGCAATGATTTCTGCTAGTGCATCGCCATCGAGCATGTCCAATACGTAACTGCGGTGTGCGACTTGCATTGCAGGGGCGTTTTCATAACGGTCACAGGCAATGACTTCCAAGCCTAGACGCTGACACTCAATCGCGACTTCTTTGCCGAGTTCGCCAGAACCTAACAACAGAACACGAGTAGAATTTTCACTAGTTGCTGTACCAAACATACACACCCTTTTCTCTAAAGACATTGAAAACTGCGAAGAATCATACTGGAATAAAGACAAAAAGCAAACGTTTGCGCAAGGGCGTGATAACTGACTAATAGTTACAAAGTAAGATATGAAGCACATTTTCTTAACAGCGTGATCTGTGAATGTGAATTCATTGATCTAACGCCAAATTTAGCAAGCAAAACAGGAGGATGATTGCGGAAGACAATTTGAAATCTCAGGAAGAGTAGTAGCGTAATGCGTCCTTATTTGAAATACATCATACCAGTGGTGATCCCACTGCTGATTCTTTTAATGCCATTAAGTGCGTTTCCATTTGAAGGAATAACGATTTTACAACAAAGGGTTATCGCAATCTTTTTGTTGGCAGCCCTATGCTGGGTGTTTGAACCTATCCCGATTTATGCCACGTCGGTGGTGATAATTGTACTTGAGCTTTTGATGCTGTCGGATAAAGGCTTGATCTTTTTCCGCCTAGACCAAGGTCAGGCGCATTTCGGCGAATTGCTTAAATACAACGAAATTATGGCGACTTTCGCCAGTCCAATCATCATGCTATTTCTGGGTGGCTTCTTCCTTGCAATGGCCGCGACCAAATACCGTTTGGATGTCAACTTAGCTCGCGTATTGCTCAAGCCGTTTGGCAATGATCCCAAATACGTGATGCTGGGCTTAATGCTGATCACTGCCGTCTTTTCTATGTTTATGTCAAACACGGCCACCACGGCAATGATGCTGTCGATCTTAACTCCGGTTATTGCTGTGTTCGGTCCTAAAGACCCAGGGCGCGTAGCGTTTGCACTCTGTATTCCCGTTGCTGCCAATATCGGTGGCATTGGTACTCCGATTGGTACACCGCCTAACGCGATAGCGCTGAAATACTTGGTAGGCGATAACTATATCTCTTTTGGTGAGTGGATGGCGTTTGGTGTGCCGTTTGTGATTGTGATGATGGCACTTGCGTGGTTTTTGATTAATGCATTGTTTAGCGCAGAACAAAAGAGCATCGATTTATCGATCAAAGGTAAGTTCCTTAAAACACCAAAAGCGATCGTGGTGTATATCACCTTTGGCTTAACCATATTACTTTGGTTGATGGGCTCTGCGCATGGCATGAACTCTTACACTGTCGCACTTATTCCAGTTGCGGTGTTCTCACTAACGGGCATTATCAACAAAGAAGATTTAAAGAAGATCTCTTGGGATGTTTTATGGCTCGTCTCTGGTGGTATCGCATTAGGTTTGGCACTCGACAAGACAGGGCTTGCCAGTTTAGTCGTGCACAGTATTCCGTTTGATGAATATTCACCTTATGTGGTGCTCTTTGGTGCGGCATTCTTGTGTCTGTTGATGGCGAACTTTATGTCACACACCGCAACGGCAAACTTGCTGATGCCAATTATGGCAGCGCTAGGTGCGTCAATGACTTCACTGGCGCCTTTAGGTGGTGAAGTAACGCTTATCCTTGTTGTTACCTTCGCCGCTTCTTTGGGGATGTCACTGCCAATCAGTACGCCGCCAAATGCGCTGGCTCACGCCACAGGCAATGTAGAAAGCAATCAAATGGCTAAAGTTGGTGTCATCCTTGGGATTGTGGGTGTCGCGCTCAGTTTCGTTTTGGTATGGGTTCTTCATTCAGTGGGGCATATTGGCTAAGGCATGTATCAACCGGATTTAACCAGTTTAATTAACCGTTACTTTAGCCAGCCAGAGCGTACTCTGCTGGTTGAAGCAGGTGCGACACTACTGGAACAAAATGGGCGTAATGAGCGCCTCTACTATGTGCTAGAAGGCGAACTTGAAGGTTATGTTTCTGAGCACGGCGAAAATACGGCGAAAGTGTTTTCTGCCAGCCAAGGTGCCTTTATTGGCGTGCATAGTTTTTTCTCAGGTGTGTGGATTGCTTCTTCTACAGTTATCGCGAAAACCGATGCACGTTTGGCGTGGATCGACCGCAATATACCTGCGGTTGAGGAGTCAACCTTTGGACCGCTCACGGCGCAGTTTACACCAGTGATTGTCAATGAGTTGTCACGCCGGCAGTGGCGCGCATCTCAAGAGGCGATTGAAAAAGAGAAAGCTCTGCAAAAACTGAACTTAGCAGAGCAGATGACAACGCTTGGGCAACTCGCGGCGGGCATTGCCCACGAACTAAATAACGCCATCGGTGTGGTGAGCAGTAAATCAGAGCGGCTTGAAAATGTCATTGTTACGCTGCTTGAAGAGCTTCATCCGGAGGCGAGTCAGTTTTTCGATCATGGCTTACTTTACGGTCAGAAAAGTTCCTCAAGTGATGTTCGTTTGAGAGCAAAAGAGTTTGAAAAGCGTTATGGCATCGATAGAGCGACCGCTAAAGATCTCGCTCGCGCCATTCCAAGTGATACGGTTTCCTCACACTGGTTACGTAATCCACAAGAAGCGGTCAAGTACTGGAAAATGGGGCGTGATTTACATGATCTACGCTCAGCTTCAAAGCATACCGTTGGTATTGTCCGTTCGGTCAAACAGCTTGGGCGTGCAGACGTCGATACGTTGGAATGGGTCGATATCAATGAAAGTATTAACCGCGCTTTAGCACTATTACAGAGTGATTTACGCCCTGTCGAAGTGAGATTCAGCCCCGGAGATATGCCTCTTTACAAATGTTCGCAAACGGAATTGGTGCAAGTGTGGGTGAATATCATCAAAAATGCGTGCGACGCAATGATCGACAGTAACGGTGCGAAAATTGAGGTAAAAACACGTTTTAATCGTAATCGTATTTTAGTTTCGATTACCAATAATGGACCAGAAATAGAACCTGCAACCAGACGCCGTATATTTGATCCAAATTTCACCACTAAAAAAGGTGGTTTATCGTTTGGTTTAGGACTAGGTCTTTCAATTGTAAGAAGAATCGTCGCTGGCTACGGCGGTAGTATTGCGGTTAAAAGCGATGTTCAACAAACCATATTTAGAATTAAATTACCTATCGAGGATTAACATGGACAAACTAAATATTATTTGTGTCGACGACCAGCGAGAGGTACTTAGTGCGGTATTGCATGATTTAGACCCTTTGACCGCTTGGCTAAATATTGAAGATTGTGAGTCAGCAGATGAAGTGTTGTCGTTGATGGATGAACTTGATGCGGAAGGTGAGTTTATTGCGGTTCTAATCTCTGACCATGTGATGCCGGGTAAAACCGGCGTTGAGCTTCTGACTGAGGTGAGTAAAGACCGTCGTTTTATGCTGACTAAGAAGGTGCTTTTAACCGGTCAAGCGACGCATACCGACACCATTCAAGCGATTAATACTGCAGGAATTAATCAATATTTTGAAAAACCTTGGCAGGCGGATTTATTAGTAGAGTCGATTACTCGTCTTGCTACTGAGTATATCTTCGATGCGGGTTTGGATTATCAACAATATCATCAATACTTAGATCAGCAAGTTGTATTGGAGCGGTTGAGATAGGCGTAAAGCGACGTTCAACGCTATGAATATATAAACCTGAAAATAATTAAGGTTATTTCGGGTTTATATAACACCTATCAAAATGGCAAATTTAATAAAATATTTCGATCTAGATTGGTTAACTTGGTTTGGTTTGAACAAAAATAAAGCAATTAAAACTTGAGTTAAGGAAATACTCATTCAAGCATAATATAATCGCGTCAGCCTTTAAGGATGTGAAGTTGTTATCACGATGCAGTACGATCCAAAAAATTCGATAAAAATTCCTATTGATACGCTTACGATCGGTATGTTTGTTACCGCAATCGAACACAGTGAGCGCGTCAATCTCTCTCATGCAGGGCGTGTATCTAATAACAATGCGCTTAAACAACTTATAAGTAGTGGTGTTAAATACGCTTGGGTTGATCAATCACTGTCAGCCAAAGAATGTATTTTTAAACCGGTCGATGAAGGGGCTGTTCCTGCTCCCGCAACAGACACGCTCGGCGCATCAACAGTAAAGCCAAAAACACAAAGTCGCTATGCTCAGCAAAAACGAGCGTCAAAAATCATTCAAGAAGCAAAGGGACTGGCACAAAAGCTAATCAACCAAACGTTTGAAGGTAAGGTCATCCATGTCAATGAAATTGAGCAATGGGCAGACGATGTAATTGAATCGGTTTTGGTTGACTCTGACGCACTTCACTGCGTTTCAGCTTTACGCAATAAAGACAAGTATCTCCTTGAGCACTCGGTTAACGTCGCATGTTTGTTGGTCAGCTTTGGCAAGCATTTAGGTTTGTCTAAAGAGACGCTCAAACAAATGGCGATAGGTGGCATTATTCACGATGTGGGTAAAATCAAAGTCGATGATAAGGTGTTGCACAAGCCAGCCAAACTAACGCCTGAAGAATTTGAGCATATGAAGCTGCACCAGGTGTATGCAAAGCAAATCATCACTAATGTGAAAGGGCTCAGTGACGTATCGCGCGATGTGTGCCTTATGCACCATGAGAAGTTGGATGGTTCTGGCTATCCTTCAGGATTAACCGCTCAGCAGTTACCTGTGCATGGCAGAATGAGCAGCATTGTCGATATCTATGATGCTTTGACGGCAGATCGTTGTTACAAACGTGGCATGAGCTCTGCTGAGGCATTTAAGATTTTGCTAAGTCTAGCAGGGCATCACTTAGATAAAGATCTGGTTTATAAGTTTATTAACTGTATTGGTGTTTATCCAGTGGGTTCAATTGTTGAGCTTAGTGATGGACGGGTGGGAATTGTTTGGTCATCGAACCAAGACGAGCCACTTAAACCCGAGGTGAAGTGTTTCTATTCACGTAAATACAAACGCTATGTTGAAGTGAGTTACGTGGATTTAAAACATAGCGCGCTGAAAATTGATAAAGCAATCGCACCGCATAATTTGGAAATTGACCCAACCCCATTTTTTGATTTGTAACGAATAACAAAGGCGCCATTGGCGCCTTTTTAATCACCAGAGGTTAGCGTTACTACAACGCCAACGTTGTTAAACCGCCAAATAGGTCAGCGGAATATCAGGGTTGATCACTTCAAGCGTTGCTTGGGTATCCGCTAGGTGACTGATACTGCCATCACGCATCTCAACCAGAGCTGCTGATTCGATAGCATCAAATTCTTTGCCCGCAAGGCGAATTTGGCACAGCGCCACTTGCAGTGGAGGTAAGCTTGGGTTGAAGGCTGCGTTTTCTGCATAACCGCCAAGATATACGTTGCCACTTTTTAGCTTAAGTGCCACACCACTTAAGTTCTTGGTGTATGGCGCATGGCTGCGATTTAGTGCCGCTAGCGCTGATTTCACCAGTTCATCTTGATCGTCGGTGGTTTTACCGTGGTCAACGGTCGACATTAAGCCCGATTCAATGCCAAGATCTGCCGGGCCAAATGATTCTGGCAGATATTGTTGCAGCGTCATTTCATCACGTTCAGGAAGCTGCACGATCAGTTTGTCTGCTGTGGTTAGCTCATTCATAAACTGGCGGCAGTGACCGCAAGGGCTGAAGTTAATCGTGATATCAGAAAGACCTTGTTCACCTTTCATCCACGCGTGACTGATCGCTGACTGTTCAGCATGAACCGTTTGTCCAAGCTGTGCACCTGATAGCTCAAGGTTTGCACCAAAGTATAGGCGACCTGTTAAGCCGCGCACGATTGCACCAACATAGAAGTTTGAAATAGGCGCGTATGAATAAGCAGCGGCTAACGGCAGTAGTGCAACACGCAAGTCGGCGTCTTGCATGCCAGACAGTTGTAAAAGCTCGTTGTATTGCTCAGCGCTTAATGTCGCATCAAAGCCTTCTGCCATTACAATAGGGCTTAGATAATTGGCAACGTCGGACGGTAGGTTTTGTAGTGCCTGCTCGATACGGCTTCTCATAAGAAATCCTTCAGTAATTCGTACGCGATAGTTTGAGAGTGAGCTATCGTTGTCTTTGAATTTACATTCTATGATGGTCTAAGGAATTAACTGTGACGAAGATCATTATATAAAATGCAATAGATTACATTATTACATAGTTAGAGTGAGGTCACACAGATTGTGTAACCTCGAGAGGTTCAGTTGGTGAATTTATCACCTATGCATTGAGCCACAGCGCAAAAGCGAAGAAACTTGGAGCGATGATTGATGTAATAACGCCGCAAAGTACTAAAGCTAATGAACTAAACGCGCCATCCTCAGCATTTTTCTCAACACAAGTTGCGGTGCCCAAAGCGTGAGAAACGGTCCCCATAGTCAGACCGCGAGCCACAGGGTGAGTAATGTTCAGCATGTTGTAAATCGGGTAGGCGAGTATTGCGCCAAACAAACCGACTAACAGCACTAAGATTGCCGCAATTGCGGGTTCACCACCTAGGTTACGTGAAACTTCCATCGCGATAGGGGTAGTCACTGATTTACCTAGTAAGCTAGCAATCAACGATAAGTCTGTATGCAGCGCAACCGCGATAAGTGTACTGGTCAACATCGACATCACACTGCCCACGCTACAAGCAAGCATCACAATGCGCCAATTAGACTTAATTTGTGGCAATTGTTCATACAGAGGATAAGCAAGCGCCACGACTGCAGGTTGCAATGCAAAACTTAACCACGCATTTTCCGCATAGTAGGTTTCAAAGGGGACTTTGAAATAGGTCAGTATTGGGATCAGGATACCGATTGAGATTAACAAAGGGTTCATGATCGGGGTATTTAACTTGCGGCTGATGGCGCGTGCTATAAAGAAAGCCACAATGGTAGCGAGCATCCACATTACTTATTACCTCGCTTCAATAATCGGTCAAGCAGCAAACCCAATGCGACCAATACCACAAAGGTACCACCCACAGCAGCGGCGAGGATGGGTAATGCGTTGCTGATCAGGGTGTCGAAATGATCCATCAAACCAACACTGATTGGGACAAACAGCAAAATCATGTAACGGATCAGCAAGGTTGCGCTGGGTTTGACCCAATCGCCAGAGACCAGTCCGCTTGCCATTAAACCAAACAGGATCAGCATGCCGATGATACTGCCGGGAATAGAAGTACCGAGAAGGTTTTGAATATTTACGCCAGCCCAGAGGCAGATCAAAATCAACCCCATTGAGACTGCGTATTTAAGTAAGTTGTTAGCCATTGTACTGCGCCATTAGCGAAAAACGCCGAGTGCTATCTCATGCTTAAGAGACCAGTTTCTCGACATATTGATAGACAGATTTTAATAGTGCTATTTTCTTAGTATCACTCTCATGTTCGTGAACTAAGTTTTCAAGATTTAGCATGTAGTCGTCTATGCGACTTTGGAAGTAGTCACGAGAATGGTTCATCCAACGCTGTTGTTCTTGTTCGCTCAATGTCCATGGGAAATTACGCGCACGATAGCGGAAGAGCAAAGGTTCGATACGAGAGTCATTAAAGCTGATATCAAGGTCGGCAAGTTGCTCTGGCGGAGTTTGGCGAACAATATCCATCGCTGCGCGGTCTGCTGGCGAGAAGAAATTATCATACAGTTGGCAATCAACATCTTGGTTGTTTTCAAACTCACGCTCAACACCAAAGACACCAATTAGCTTTTCTCTGATCTCCGGATGTTGACGGAGAATTTGTAGGTTCTGCAGGCACTGTTCACGATCAATACCAATCTTGGCGGCGTTTTCTGCCGTAAGCGTTTTTGCTGGCGCTAAAATCGGGCACTTGTTGATGTGAACCAGCTTAACCGGTACAGGCAGCTCATCTTCTGCTAGGTCCGAGTGTTTGGTGTAAAGGCGCTCGCGCAGTGTATCTGCATCCAGCTCCAAGATCGCTTGAGGATCTTTGGCTAGATCCACCACAATAACCGCGTTTTGATTGGTAGGGTGCCAAGCGACAGGCACAATCCAACTGGTGTAATGACACTCTTTACCTAGCATGCCTGAAACATGCATAAGTGGTGTCATATTAACAATATCAATCAGTTCATTGAGCTTGCGTTTATGACGCATATTTAAGAAGTAATCAAAGAGCTTTGGCTGCGCCGCTTTAACTTTTTTTGCCATTTCAATGGTTGCAATAACATCTGCCATCGCATCGTGCGCATTACTGTGCTCAATGCCATTTTTCACTGACAGATGTTCAAGCTTGAAACTGATGTAGCCTTCGTCGTTTTCTGGCCATTCAATGCCTTCAGGTCGAAGCGCATAACATGCACGCATTAAATCAAGCAGATCCCAGCGTGAGTTACCGTTTTGCCAACTCCACGCATATGGATCGATAAAATTGCGGTAACAAGTGTAACGCGTCACTTCATCGTCAAAACGGATACTGTTGTAACCAAGGCTAATAGTATTAGGCGTTGCAAGCTGCTGATGAATTTGGGCAATAAATTCAGGCTCTGGTAAGCCTTTGCTCGCTGCAAGCTGCGGAGTAATCCCGGTAATTAACGCCGCTTCTGGCGAAGGTAAATAGTCAGATGGTGGCTGACAATAGATAACAAGAGGCTCGCCAATAATGTTGAAGTCCATATCGGTGCGCACACCAGCAAACTGGCTTGGGCGGTCTTTGGCTGGGCTAGTGCCCCACGTTTCATAGTCAAAAAAGAAAAACGTAGGCTGGTGCTCTTGTTGCATTGATTATTCCAAATACATGAAAACTAGTTAGCTATTAGAACACTGCAACCTTTACTAAGCAATGCGGGGAAGCATCAATAGCCTAAATTTCACACCTTCAAAGAGACTAAGTGCCCCAAAATACCATAACTGTACACATATACAGTTATGGTAAAAACTGATACCTTGTGAACGTAAAACAACACATGGAGAGGTTTTGATGCGAAATTCCCTGCGCGCCAAGATAATTACGGTCTGTAATAAAAAGATTGCGCAAAAAGGCGACAACGTTGGCGTATCGTTTTATGCGTTTTTTGCTAATAAGAATGACAACCCGGAGCTACTAATGGAAGCCGCTACCTGGTGGATTGAAACTCACCAACTTGACCACTTTGAGAAGGCAATAAAAATTGTCCAAATGGTTGAAGCTGGGCGTTAAGGCGCTTAGCGATACTTTGTTCGATTGCTAAGCGCTAGCTGAGTTTTGTTCACGCTGGTGGTTATACTGTCATTGCCAGTTTATGCTCTTCGCTTGGCTCATCGGCAAAGGTTTGGCGAATATGCATCATCTCATCGAGATTGTTGAGTAGTACCTCAACACAAAGTGGATCAAACAGTGAGCCAGACTTTTGTTTAATAAAGCTCACAACTTCCTCTACGCTCCACGGCTCCTTATAAGGGCGTTTTGTCAGAAGAGCATCAAAAACATCAGCAAGGGTGACGATACGTGCTTCTAATGGGATATGAGCGTGTGCTAGCCCATCCGGATGACCTGTGCCGTCGAATGCTTCATGATGATGGCGAATAATATTTTTTAGGAAGGTCACTTCCTCGGAAGGAATATTGGTGAGGTCTGCCATGCTGACGACATTAGTAATGATTTCTTCGCCATAAATGGTGTGCTGATTCATCACCGCTCTTTCTTGTGGTGTAAATGTGTTTGTGCTGAATAAGATTTCATCTGGAATCCGGTACTTGCCAATATCGTGGAAGGGAGCGTAGCACTTAATCCGATGAATAAACTGAGTGGTGATCTCTGGTTTATATCGAGTCAGTAACCTTGCTAAAGCTTCACTGTAGCGACCAATGCGCACCAAATGCTGAGCGGTTTCCGGATCGCGTTCATGTCCGATTTTCAAGGCGATGGTCAGCAGCTTATTAAAGTGGCTCTGGCGTTCAAAAACCATAATCTTCAAGGTCGCGATGATATGTGCGACATAAAAGAAATCTTTCTTTACTTGTTCACTTTGAAATAGGTTAGGAGTTTTTGAGTTAAAAAAGACAATGCCTATCACCTTATCGCGATGCACCACTGGGTAAGCAAGGCTGCTGAGGTAACCCGACTCTTTGAGCATCTGAATATGGCGGGTTTCCGGTAGTTTGTTTAAGTTATCGATAATGCGGTACTGAGATTGCGAAATAATTTGGTCGATACTAGAACCTTGGCGAATCGCGATCTCTTCAAATTCGAGTGGAATTTCATCTCTAGTGATATCTTCTGTGTGGTAAGTCGACAAGCTGTTGCCATCAATGACCACCAAAGAGACGCGACCCAAACATGGGTAACTTGTTCTAACGTACTCAAAGATATCTTTGGTTAGGGAGGTAAACTTTTTATTTCTATTCGCGATTAAATCTAACTTATGAAAATCCAGCATCGATGGCTCCGGAGCGATGATTGCTTTGGCTTAAGTCAAAAAGGCAGAGCGTCGGGTGCTAAACATTCGGGTTCGCAACCTACTGCACTGCAATAGCCTTTATCAGTGTTTTTTATATGGTTATTACTCTAGCTATGTTAAATATACTGGTCAATATTGTTGCAATTGATAGGTTTAAAAGTGTTACATCGACATGAAATTAGTCGATTTTTTGGCATGACAGAAGTTTGAAGTACTTTCGTGCAGATAACGAAACAACGATGAGGGTAGGGGGAATATGAGGAAGTCGCGAATCGAGAGGTACAAAAAAAGCGACCAATGGTCGCTTTTTATATTTATACGTTAACAGATGGGTAATCCCAAACTGTGTTACGGATAAACTAAATTATAGAGCTACAACGTTAGCAGCTTGAGGACCTTTTTGGCCTTGTTCTACTTCGAAGCTAACTTTTTGGCCTTCAGAAAGAGTTTTGAAGCCTTCAGAAACGATTGAACGGAAGTGAACGAATACGTCTGCGCCGCCGTTGTCTTGAGAAATGAAACCAAAACCTTTAGTTTCGTTGAACCATTTTACTGAACCAGTCATTTTGTTAGACATGATAGATACCTATATAAATTTGTAATGTATAAAAGCTGATGGCAAAAGCTATTGTATTGATTTTCTAGATAAGCAATCGCAGGAGCTAAACGATAGGTATCGAAAGATGACTGAGAGAACACTTTTTCTAAATCTTTATAAATAGCTCGTATCCGATGAGCCGCGAACACTATACACTCAACAGCAAGAATAACAAACGTTATTTTTCACTTTCTTGGTTTTCTTACCAAAATCGTATGTTCTGTCACCTTTAGTCGAGTTTTTTGACTAAAAATCAATCCGTTATTATGTGAATTGATGAGCTAGTAAGATAGCTAGTGTTTGCACGAGTATAGTTGTAATAAAAAATTAACCCAATAAAACAGAGTGTTATGGGAGACTGTTTCTTACACACTTGTTGCATAAGTGAAACAAGTATTAGGGAATCAGTGTTGTGTAACAAGGAAATTGCGGTTAGCTATGGCTTTACATTACACCAAGGTGTCAACTTCATCAGCGACGGTAGAAATTCGAAGTTTACTACTGATGTTGGTGGTTGTTTTTGCGGTCAACACGCCGATTGGAATGATTAAAAACGAGCGCGTCGACACCCTTGCTAAACAGCTTTATGTAGTAGAAGAGACGTACAAACTGAGAAAGAGTTTGGTGAGCAGCTATCTCTCCTTGTCAGATTCGACCATAGCAAAGCACTACTTTACTAACCCGCACTTGTTTACCGACACCGTTGCTCATTTGATGCAAGAGCAGAGTTTACTTTCCTCGATTACGATCGTTTCGACTCAGCCGGCAAAGCGTTTTCGCTACTCACAACATATCCAATTTTACAATGAGTTCTACCACAACCTTTCCAACCGAGATATGACCCAGAGTGTATTTCGCCCTGACCTCGACTTGTTTACCGAAATCGCACCTATTTTTGATGCTGACCACTTAGTTGGCTATTTGGTGATTGAAGTTAACCTCAGCAAATTTTCTGAAAACATGCGTGACAATATGGTGATGCTCAGTAGTGATGGTTATGTCTATTCCAGCACAAAGCCCGGTATTAATGCGTTTGAATCGCTGCCAATGCAATACAGTGGGCTGGTAGAGCAAATTGAACGGATACAAAGAGCGTCAGGGAAAATTGAAGTCGGCGATTATACTGGCGTATACCGGCGCAGTATATCGGTCAACAATCAGACTACTTATTTAATTAAGCTGGTGGCTGATGATGAACTTATTCCACGTTACATATACTTGGTAATGGTGCTATCTGCCTTAACCATAGGGGTAAGTTACTTTCTGTATAAAACACGCCGAGACAAACAAGAGTTAAGTAAGATCACCTATGTTGACGAGCTTTCTGGGCTACATAATCGACACTACTTAAACAAGCTGCTGAATAGCTCACTCAATCCGAATCAGTATTATGTCGGCATCTTCGACATTGACCATTTTAAGTCGGTGAACGATAAGTTTGGGCATGATATTGGCGATCAGGTCATCAAACGTGTCGCAGGTGTGATACGCAGTCGCATCCGATTTAGTGACTATGCTTTTCGCATGGGAGGAGAGGAGTTTTTGGTGGTGATAAAAACCGACTCAACAGATGTAGCAAAACGCATTTTTGAGCGTATACGTCGTGATATTGAAACGATTGATAGCCAGCCTAAGGTGACCGTTTCTGCAGGTGTTTGCCCTTTATCTTGTAACCTTGCTCAGGCGATAAAACTAGCTGACACACGTTTGTATAGCGCCAAGAATCAAGGGCGAAATCAGGTTTGCACCGAATAAATAAAGCCAGCTAGGCTGGCTTTATTGACGTTAAGAAAGGGCAGTGTTGACCACCTAGCTTTAGCTAAGCCGCTTCGGTGCTTGGTTCTACCTTGTCTTTATTTTGTAGGATGCGGCTAGTTAGCGTGCCAGCAGTCATTGAACCTGAAACATTCAGGGCGGTTCTTGCCATATCGATAAGTGGTTCAATGGAAATTAATAGCGCTGCGATAGTAACTGGCAACCCCATAGCCGGGAGTACAATCAACGCAGCAAACGTTGCGCCGCCGCCAACGCCCGCGATACCAAACGAGCTCACCGTAATGATAGCCACCAATGACACGATAAAGTGCAGATCAAGCGGATTGACGCCTACGGTTGGTGCCACCATCACTGCCAGCATCGCAGGGTAGATACCCGCACATCCATTTTGACCAATGGTCGCACCAAAAGATGCTGATAAGTTAGCAATGGCGGGAGGGACACCGAGTTTGGTGATCTGAGCTTCTACGTTTAGTGGGATAGTTGCTGCCGAGCTTCGTGATGAGAACGCAAAGGTAAGCACTGGCCAAATGCGGCTAAAGTAAGTTTTCGGGCTGATACCAACTAAAGAAACCAAGAGCGCATGTACGAGGAACATTGCACCAATCGCCATGTATGAAGCGACGATAAAGCCAAGTAACTTGATGATGTCAGCTGGGCTTGATGATGCTACAACCTTGGTCATTAATGCCGCGATGCCGTAAGGTGTCAGCGCCATGATCATCTTAACCAGACGCATAACGACCGCTTGAATCGCTTCAACAAAGCTGCGGATTGGCGCTTCGAGATCTTGCTTTTCAAGCATCACTTTGCGAGCAGCGATACCGACAAGTACACCGAAGATCACGACTGCGATAATGGATGTCGAGCGCGCACCGGTTAGATCGGCGAAAGGGTTGCTTGGCATAAAGCTCAGCAGCATTTGTGGAATGCTTAAATCGCTGACTGTTGAAGCGCGTGATTGCAAATCCGCAAGGCGAGCGGTTTCACGTGCACCTTCGGTTAACCCTTCTGCAGATAGCCCAAGTGTCGTGGTAACCGCGATACCGATTAATGCCGCAATCGCCGTGGTGAGAAGCAAGATTGAAATGGTTACCGTGGAAATTTTGCCTAGTGAGCCACCTTTTTCGAGTTTGACTACGGCTGCGATCATTGAGACCAAAACCAAAGGCATAATGATCATCTTAAGCAGGTTGACGTACCCCTGACCGACGATATCCACCCACTCGAGAGTTTGCGAAATAATCTGGCTTTGTTGGCTAAAAGCCAGCTGTAACGCAAAACCAAATGTACTACCCAGGATCAGTCCCCACAATACCGAACGTGAGAGTGGACCTTGTTTGCTTTGCTGACGGTACAAGATAAAGAGCATACCGATAAAAATCGCAAGCGAAGCGAAAACCGCTAAAGACATAATGAAGACCTTCTTTTATTTTCTAATGCGCAGAGGTGAAACAAATATTTGATCTGCGTCACGGTCATAAGTGGATTGCAAACTTAATCAGTTCGCATGTCGAAATGAAATAAAAAAAGGCTATGAATTATGACGTTTAGTTCTTAAATGAAATGCTTGTCTGTAAAGTGTGCAGAAAGTGTCGAAAGAGCCACTGCTATTGATATTTTTTGACCGATGCGCGGATCTCGACACTATCAAGAAATTGCACCGGGCGTGATTGTGAAGCAAAGGAAGTATACAACATACTCCTTGCAACAAGGTCGGCAGGGATAGGGATAAAGCGAGCCAAGCGACCGATCATCAGTGGGCGCAGCAGCTTAAATATCCATTGAACAACCGCTTCATCATTGCGCGGTTTATCTCGCAGCCCAACTAAAGGACCGGGTCTAAAGAAAGAGACCGTTTCAAAGCCCATCTTTTCAAGCGCCATCTCCATCTTGCCTTTACAGCGTAAGTAGTGGGAGAGCGAACGAGGGTTCGCGCCATAACTTGAAACGACACAAAGGTGTTTTACCCCGATTAATTTCATTGTTTTGGCAACGTCACAAACCAGATGGTAATCGACTGCTTCCAGTGCCTGCTTTGAACCTGCCTGTTTTTTGGTTGTGCCGAGACAAATATAGCCTTTATCAGGGGCGGGCAGGGACTCATCCCAATCAAGGACTCTCAGTTGCGAGTCGACCAGCGATTGCAGCTTTGGGTGAGAGAATACCAATGGTGAACGGGAGATAGAGTAGATATGGTCAATGGCATTTTCATCTAAAAGTTGCTTGATGAGCTCAGTACCCACTAAGCCAGTGGCACCCGCGATCATCACAATTTGCTGTTTCATTACCAGAGCCTCCATAAAGCCGCCGATTTAGAACCCGAGATTAACAAGTAACATGCTACGCTCTTTTCAAAATAAGCCAATTTTGTTGAGCAAAACACCAACACGATCTCATTCCAGTGAGTTAAGCATTACTAAGATCAATAAAACTGCAATATTTATTCAGTTAGAGCACGAACTGAGAAGTGTTACTAGAAAAGCAACTTGAACTAGGGGTACACTCTTGGCAAATCTAAACTTTTGAACCATATATATCAATGCACTCAGTGGCTTATAGCGTTCAAGGAGAGTGATTAAATATCTCAACACAAGGAAGTTTATGAATATAAAAATGAGTACACTTGCCCCAACGCAAGCGTATCATCTAATGACGCAAACCATTGTACCCAGACCGGTTGCATGGGTATTGACGGAATCAGCAAAAGAGAGCTTTAACCTTGCTCCTTTTTCTTATTTCACCGCAGTGTCGAGTAATCCACCATTATTGATGTTCTCGGTAGGCAACAAACCTACAGGAGAGATGAAAGATACAGTGCGCAATGTCTTAGAAACGGGCAAGATGGTTATCCATATCGCGAATGTCGATTTTGCAGAGCAAGTCACTCAAACCTCTGCGACATTGCCTCATGGCGATTCTGAAGTAGAAGCGGCACAGCTTAGCTTGGAACCAATGGATGGCTTTACGTTGCCAAGAGTGGCAGGTTGTCCTATCGCTTTTGCCTGTACTTTGTATGAAGTGAAAGAGATTGGTGATGCGCCGCAAAGACTTGTCTTTGCAGAAATTGAACAAGTCTATGTCGATCCGCAAGTGATAGATGCCCGCGACGATCGATTGCAAGTTAACGCCATGGCAGTTAACCCTCTGTGTCGACTAGGTGGCTCTGATTACGCCATGCTCGACAAAACCTTTTCCGTAGCAAGACCGAAGTAAGTAGTAGCATGTTAGAGAAAAAATATTCAGAAGCGATCTGGCACCGTATCAATCAAAAAACTAAACCTCTGGGATCGCTTGGCAAACTTGAGCACATTGCCCACAAATTGGCACTGATTCAAAGCCAAGGCAAAAGTGATGCTGTCACCGAAATTAAGCTAAATAAACCTGCCGTTTTAGTCTTTGCCGGCGATCATGGAATCGCTCGTGAAGGGGTCAGCATTGCCCCGCAAGAAGTGACTCAGCAAATGGTGTACAACTTCCTTGCTGGCGGCGCAGCGATAAACTGCTTTTGCAAGGTAAACAAAGTCGATATCAAAGTTATTGATTGCGGCATCTTACAAGCGATTAAATCAGACTCTAGCCAGTTAATTGTCCAGCGCCTTGGCGATTCGACCGAGAGCTTTGCGCAAAAGCCAGCAATGACAAAAGAACAGGTTGAGCAAGGTCTGTCTCTAGGTGAGAAGATCGTAAAACAAACGGTTGATGCAGGTTCGAACCTGATTATGTTTGGTGAGATGGGCATTGGTAACACCAGCAGTGCGGCAGCGATTTTAGCGGCATTGTCACGTCGTAGTGTGGAAAAATGTGTTGGTCTTGGTACAGGAATTAACGATCAGCAGTTACGCAAGAAACGCCAACTAGTGCAACTTGGCGTTAATCGTTGCCGTGGTCACAACGCTCAGGAGATCTTGCGTCAAGTGGGCGGTTTTGAAATCGCGCAAATGGTGGGTGCGTATCTTGGAGCAGCTAAATACAACACGCCGGTCATCGTAGATGGCTTTATTGCAACCGCTGCTGCCTATGTTGCAACTAAAATTGACCCAAGTTGTCGCGAATATATGATTTTTGCTCATCAGTCTCATGAGTCCGGTCATAAATTTATGCTGCAAGAACTAGCCGCAACACCGCTGTTTGATCTCTCGCTTCGCCTTGGAGAAGGAACGGGCGCCGTTTTGGCTGTACCGCTATTAAAGGCAGCCGCTGAGTTTTACAATAACATGGCTAGTTTTGAAGATGCTGGAGTAGAGATGTAATGCGTAAGTCCGCGCAATATCAACTCGAACTGTTTTGGCTCGCGTTAGGTTTTTTCTCTCGCGTGCCAATCCCTAAGAATACCCCTTATAGTGAAGAGCGGATGAACCAAGCTGGACGTTACTTTGGCTTGGTTGGTTTTCTTCTAGGGCTTGCGTGTGCAGGCTCTTTTTCTCTTTTCTCTTTGCTATTTCCCGTCTCTGTGTCAGTGATATTAACCATGGTCTTTAGCTTGCTCTTGACTGGGGCATTTCACGAAGATGGTTTAACCGATATGGCGGATGGAATAGGTGGTGGAATGACGCTTGAGCGTCGCTTAACCATTATGAAAGATAGCCGTATTGGCACTTATGGCGCTGCGACTTTGGTAATGGCGCTACTTGCCAAGTATGTACTTTTAACTGAACTTGCTTCTGTTACGCAGATGCTTGCTGTGTTGGTAGTAGCTTACACATTGAGCCGCTGTGTGGCGGCATCACTTATCTACGATATGCCGTATGTTAGCGACTTAGACAGCAGCAAGAGTAAGCCGCTTGCGAACCGCCAAACCAAAGGCGATCTCGCGGTGCTGATTGCCACTGCCGTAGTAGTAAGTTTACTGATGCCAACGGGGTTAGCAGTGATGCTATTACTCTTTGCCATCGTTTTTCGCAGCGCATTTAAAACTTGGCTAATCAAGCGCATTGGCGGTTTTACTGGTGATTGCTTAGGCGCTGCGCAGCAATTGTTCGAACTAATAAGTTACCTGATTATTCTCGCTTGGTTGATTAACTAACTATGACAATTCATCTTATCTTAGGCGGAGCACGCTCAGGTAAATCAAGCTACGCTGAGTCGTTGGCTCTTGGGAGTGACAAGCCTTTTCGCCATTATATTGCAACTGCGACAGTCACCGATGATGAGATGGCGCAGCGTATAGCCCATCACCAAGCAAGACGTGATGAGCATTGGCAATTGCACGAAGTTCCGCTTGAATTGAGTGCGGCACTTGCTCGCTTGTCTGACAAAGATGTGGTGCTTATTGACTGTCTAACGCTTTGGATGAGCAACGTCATTTTTGAAGGTGGTGAGACCGCATCAGAGCAAGCGATCAATCTGCGCGTTGAGGCGCTTATCGAAGCATTGCAACATTGCGCTGCGGAGGTGATTCTTGTTTCCAATGAAGTGGGGCTTGGCGTTGTGCCGATGGGAGAAGTGTCGCGACTATTTGTCGACCATGCGGGGTGGATGAATCAAGCGCTGGCAAAAATAGCCGATCGCGTTACCTTCGTGGCAGCGGGTCTTCCACTGAGCTTAAAAGGTTAAGTGATGCGAACAGTCAACTTTTACCTACTTCGTCATGGCAAAGTAAATGGTGAGCCTGCGCTCTATGGTCGAACAGACGTGCGCGTTGCACCGGAAAAACAGCAGGCAATATGCCAAGCGCTGTTGAAGCAAGATCTGAATATCAAGTTTGTTGTTACTTCGCCACTGAAACGTTGCGCGGATTTGGCAGATCTTGTTAGCCAACGTTGCTCCGATTTAGCTGTGCAAACCAATCCGGGCTTTCAAGAAATAGATTTTGGCCAGTTTGACGGTGTTGCGTTTGAAGAGTTGCAGGAACAATGGCCGTTACTTGAAGCATTTTGGCAAAATCCGGCGCAACATCCTCTGCCAGAGGCAGAGCCATTGGCGCAGTTTTATCAGCGTATCTCAACTGCGTGGCAAACTTTAGTTGAGAAAGCTGAGGGCGATACTCTGCTAATCTGCCACGGGGGGACGATTCGCATGATTCTCGCGTATGTATTAGGATTGAACTGGGCTGACGCGAAACTATTTTCAGTATTGCAGATTGGCAATCAATCACTTACCCATATTAAAATTACTCAGTTAGATACTATTTATCCGCAAGTGTGCGCAATTGGCACACCGCTGGAAACCATCTAAGCCTGGCTAAAGGAAAGACTATGACGGCACCAAGTTGGGACCTATCAATTGCTTACCAATCTCTTAGAGATGACAAAATTGAGCAAGATATCGAGTTAATTAAGCAGTGTATTTTGGTATTGGAGCAGCACGTCACGCGTCGTGAAAATACTAGCGTGATGCAAAATGCCATTCAAACCAAAGAAGCGGCAGGCAAACTGCTTTCGACCATTGATACATTTGCTCTGTGCCATGCCTCGCGTGATGCAACCAATGGTGAAGCCAAAGCTTTGATAGGCAAACTTGCCAAGCTACGTTCAGAGTTATCTCAAGCCTACACCCCTTATCAAGAAACGTTGGCGTTTGCGCCAATTGAAGATATTCAGGAGATCCTCGACCACGAGAGTGGTGATGTTTATGGTCAAGCGTTTCAAATTGCTTGTGAGCGCAAAGTCGCGGATACCAAATTAAGTGTGGCAGAAGAACAGTTGCTTTCAGCGATGTCGGTTGATGGTCGTGATGCGTGGGGACGTATGTATGACAACATCACTGGCTCTTTGCAAATAGAGTTGGAGAGTGGCGAAACCCTCGCTTATTCACAAGCCGCGAGTTTGCTCTACGGGACTAAATTTACCGAGCAAGAGCAGGCTTGGCGCGGTATCCAAAAGGCGATGGCAACTCATCAAGAAAGCTTCGCTGCGATTTTGAATGCCTTATCTGGTTGGCGTCATAGCGAATACCAAAAACGCTCGCTGCACCGTGATGTGCACTTTTTAGATTCCAGCCTTCATCAGAGCCGTATCCAAGCGAGTACGCTCGATACCATGATTGAGACCACTAAACGTAACCGCCACATTGGACAGCAAGCCGGTCAACTCATGGCGCGCGTACATGGTTTGAGTGAAATGAAACCGTGGAATCATATGGCGGGGATGCCAAGTCTGACCGAACAAGAGCCTAAGGTGTATACCTTTGAAGAGGCGATAAGCTTGATTCGCGAGGCGTTTGCTCAAGTTGATCAAGAAATGGCGGAGTTTGTCACTCTTATGGTTGAAAACGGTTGGATTGATGCCGAGCCAACACCGAACAGACGTTTGGGCGCCTATTGCACCAAGTTTGCAGCCACGCGTACGCCGCTGGTGTTTATGACTTGGGGCGGCAGTCGTTCGGATATGCTAACGCTCGCGCACGAGCTAGGGCATGCTTTCCACAACTGGGTAATGCGTGATATGCCACTCTGTCAAACGCGCTACCCAATGACATTAGCTGAAACCGCATCGATCTTTGCAGAAAACATTGTGCGTGATTATCTACTTTCCAAAGCACAATCTGACCAAGAGCAATTGGAAATGTTATGGGAAGAGCTTTCTTCTGCTTACGCGTTGATGATTAATATCCCAGTGCGTTATGAGTTTGAGAAAGCATTTTATCAACGTCGCTTAGAAGGTGAACTGAGCGCAGAGCAACTTTGCCAGCTTATGAGCGAGACATGGCAAGAGTGGTATGGCGAATCAATGAGTGAGCCAGATCCTTACTTTTGGGCGAGCAAGCTGCATTTCTCAATCTCAGAAATCAGTTTTTACAATTATCCCTACTTGTTTGGTTACTTATTCAGTAAAGGCGTCTACGCACAGCGTGAAGCAAAAGGTGAAAACTTCTACGGTGATTATGTACAACTTCTGCGCGACACAGGCTGCATGATGGCGGAAGATGTGGTTGAGCGACACTTAGGCATGGATCTGAGCGAAGCTGAATTTTGGCAGCAAAGTATCGATATGTTGGCACAGAAACTTGCACAATTTGAGGCATTGCTCTCGCTCCATGAGCAAAGTCACTAGTCATTTCGTGCTAGATCAAAAAACATTTATTGAATCTTATGCTAATATCGCGTCTCCGAGTTTTTTCGGTGTAAATTGTACAGCTCTTGCTTTCTTTCCTACGAATACCAATAGGTTACGTAGTGTGACAAGGTTTGGCTTTTTAATGAAGCACGTATTTTCTATTCGTAAGTGCGATCATAACAACAAAATTTGTCCGAACATTTCATTAACATACCGCTGTGCAATAAAGGAGTAGCGCATGACGAAAAAATTATTTCGCCAATCTTTTCTTTTGGACAGTTTAGACCTTAGCCAAGAAATGCCTGAGGGCGAAGAGGTCGTGGTGGCTTCAGGCACACGCTTGAAACTTCATCAACGTGGTGTGTTAGAAGTGATCCCAGCCCATTTGAATGACGACAGCAAACATATCGTTATTTCATGTGGGATCCATGGTGATGAAACCGCTCCTATGGAGTTGTTAGAGAAAATCTTGGTCGATATCGAGACAGGGTTTCAGCCAGTTAAAGAGCGTTTATTACTGATTGTTGCACACCCAGAAGCAACCATTGCACACCAACGTTTCATTGAAGAAAATCTTAATCGTTTGTTTGATGCAAAAGAGCATGTACCAAGTAAAGAGCTTGAGATTGCTGACATGCTTAAGCGACGTTTAACTGAGTTCTTTTTGGGAACGCAGCCATCGCAGCGTTGGCATTTCGATCTGCATAGCGCGATTCGTGACTCGCGCTTCTATACTTTTGCGGTTAGCCCTAAAAGCCGACATCCAGTGCGCAGCAAAGAGCTGATGAACTTTGTCCAAAGTGCTCAAATGGAAGCGATTCTATTTTCTAATGCACCGTCGAGCACATTCAGTTGGTATTCCGGCGAGCAATTTGCAGCTCAAGCGTTGACGATTGAGCTCGGACGCGTTGCCAAATTTGGTGATAACGATTTAAACAAGCTGGTGGCGTTTGATTTGGCGCTGCGAGATTTGATCGCCAATAGTGAGCCTGAGCACTTGCCACGCAAGCCGCTGATGTATCGAGTTAGCCGAACGATTGTGCGTATTCACGAAGACTTTGATTTCTTGTTTGATGACGATATCGCCAACTTTACTTCGTTCAAACACGGCGAAGTGTTTGGGCATGATGGGGATAAGCCACTCATGGCGAAAAACGAAGGTGAGGCGATTGTATTTCCAAACCGAAACGTTGAAATTGGACAGCGCGCGGCCTTGATGATTTGTCCGGTTCAAGTCCGCTATGAAGATGGGCAAATCGTGTACGATTGATTTGTCGTCGATTAATTTTTCTTTATATTCAAATGGCTTAACGGTATCGTTGAGCCATTATTTTTATCTGAATTTCAATTTATAAGATAGACAGTCGTTTATGGATTTTACCCAGCTCATTGCTCGCAAAAATCAGCGTTGGCAACGAACAATTTTATGGATGCTGGCCGCCTTACTGATAGTCAGTAGTGTCTATCTTATGGTTGGCGAACTGTTTATCAATCCGTTTGGTGAACTTAGTTCGTTGCAACAACAATTGATCACCCAATTACGCTTACCGCGTTTACTGGCAGCCTTGGCAATAGGGGCTTCACTAGCCGTTTCTGGAGCTGTGCTACAAGTTCTGCTTGGCAACGTGCTTGCAGAACCTGGTGTGCTGGGCATTTCCGGCGGCGCTAGTGTGATGATGGTTATCTTACTCTTTTTCTTTCCACTCTTAGCTACGCCAGTCGGCTTTATGGTGGCAGCGGTTGCGGGGGCGATGTTGTTTACCTTGCTGCTGGTGTCGTTGACCAAAGCACTGCGCTTGACCACAACACGGTTACTCTTAATTGGCGTGGCGCTTGGGATCTTGGCCAGTTCTATCGTCACATGGGCATTCTATTTTAGTGATGACATGAGTCTACGTATCTTGATGTATTGGCTGATGGGGAGTATTGGTGGTGCGAGTTGGTATCAACATATTCTCACATTAGTGATTGTTCCTGTGGTGATTTGGCTTTGCTGTCAGGGAACCATTTTAGACAAGCTAATGATGGGAGAAACCCACGCCAAACAATTAGGACTGGATGTCGAATCGATTCGCTGGAAGTTAATTCTTGCCGTGTCTGTTTTGGTGGGAGGCGCAGTGGCACTTGGCGGAGTTATAAGCTTTGTTGGTTTAGTGGTCCCGCATTTATTGCGCTTAGCTCTGGGTAGCGAAAACCGTTACTTACTACCAATTTCAGCTATTGCAGGTGCAACCTTGCTGGCGTTAGCTGACATTATCGCTCGCACGGCACTCGATGCCGCTGAGTTACCGCTTGGTGTGGTGACCACCACGCTTGGCGCCCCAATCTTTGTATGGATGCTGGTAAAAAATCATGATGCACGTTAAGTCTCTTGGCGTCGGTTCTCGACTTCTGCCACTCTCTTTCTCGGCTTCAGCAGGCGAGGTGGTGCATGTGATTGGTCCTAACGGCAGTGGTAAAAGCACGCTGCTTAGCGCTATTGCAGGACTGCTGGATTACACCGGCGAGGTTGAACTTGCAGGGACTTGTCTTAAACAAGTTTCGATTGCGGAAATGGCGGATCATCGCGCGTTCTTATCTCAGTCAGATAGACCAGCATTCAATATTGAAGTTGCCCATTATCTCGCGTTATCTATTCCTAAACATGCTCTGAACGCTCAGCAAGAGATAGAAGACGCGATTAGCCAACTAACTGCAATTTTGCAGGTGAACGATAAGCTTCATCGCAGCGTGCACCAACTCTCAGGAGGAGAGTGGCAACGCGTTCGTTTGTGTGCGATTTGCTTACAGGTTTGGCCAACGCTCAATCCTTTTGCCAAGCTGCTGATCCTTGATGAGCCTGCTGCTCCGCTCGACATTGGGCAAGAAGCGATGTTATATCAGCTCATTGATATGATTGCGGCTAAAGGGTTATGTGTCATCATGTCTAATCACGATCTTAACCGCACGCTGAAACATGCTGATCATGCTATTTTGCTCGATAAGGGTGTAATGCAGGCTGTCGGTAAGGTCGATGAAGTTCTAACCCCAAGCAAACTTACAAAAGTATTTAACACCCATGTAGAACGAGTGAGTGTCAACGGTAAAGAGATTCTACTGTTTGATTAATTCTCTGCGCTGGTTAGCTCAAGCCAATACTCGATACAGTCGAGTGGATTACCTTGTACAACAGCAAAGTTGCGGTGTTTTTTTACCGCAGTAAAGTTTTGGCTTTCAATGACTTTTTGTGAGGCGATATTCTCTGTTGCCACCATTGCGACCAGGCGTTTAATGCCGAGCTTTCTTGCCATAGGAAGCAGTTTGATGATGGCGCTTTTAGTGACCCCTTTACCAGTATGTCGCGCTGACAACCGATAGCCGAGAAAGGCTTTACCACAGGTGATGTTGTGTAAGTTGATCCGTCCAATGATCTGTTCATTACTGTCTGTGATGAGTAGCGGTAGCCCCTTGTTTAAGCTTTTATCGAGTAGCATCTCAGCGATGTGGGTTTGCACGCCAGTGAGTGAGTAAAAGTCTTGCTCGCGTGGTTCGATGTTTTGTTCAAACCAGTCACGGTTTTCTAGTTCAAAATGAAGTAATGGCAGAGCATGCTCAAGCGTTAAAGGGGTAAGTTTCAAGCCAACATCCTTATGGCAAAAAAAAGACCGCCAGCAGGCGGTCTTAAAACAACTAAATTAGCGAGTTAGTGGCGCTAGATCGGCAGGGCGGTAGTAAACAGATTTTAGTACCTTACCTTGACGAATAGTTTTTGCTTCAGAGACGAAATCTTCAGCACATTTCGCGATGATGTAATCGCCTTTTTGTACCGCCATTAGCTTGATGCCTTGCTCTGCGTAGTGCGCTTCAGTGTCTGCGTACTCTTTTTCGCTACGACATACTTTGCTCATGTTGCTTGAATGCACTTCGTCCCAGCAAGGAATAAAGTCGATACCACGGTTAACCGCGACATTAAGTAGCAGGTCGATTAGGTAGCTAATCGCTAGGTTATCTTCAACTTTGTCATGACCTAAGTGCACTAGGCGACCCATTAGTACGTAAACGCTGTCGACAATCGCATCAGCTTGTTCAGTTTTATTGTCTGCTTCAGCAAGCTCAGTCAACTCTTCGATAGCCAGTGATGTATGTAACGTGTCCGCTTTCTCGTCAAGGCTTTCTGGTGAAGCCACTGGTAGGTCGAAAGTGCTACGGAATTCGTTAATGTCACGATATAGGTGATCGAAAATTTCTTGAGTCAGTTTTGATAGGTACATGGAATGTGTCCGCCAAATTTAAATATCGCGCAATACTAGCAAAGCCGAGCTTTGCTCGCTATGGATTCACGCCAATTAGTCTGTTGTTCGAGTAAGAAATCACAGATAGTGAAGTGGTTGCTTAAACCTTATTCACTCAATCTCATTGAGCGAAAAGATAAGGGAACAACTTCAAGCGCTCTTCTGGTGTCAACGATTCGACACGGGCAATATTGGTTTCAGGGATCGCTTCTGGATTAGGGTAGTGCTTGAGTACTTTTTCCATACTCTCTTCACGGATCAAATGAAACACAGGGTATGGTGCACGGTTGGTAAGGTTAGAGGCGTCATCCGGTTCGCTGTCAGCGAAACAGTAATCGGGATGGAAAGTGGCAACCTGGTAGATACCATCCCAGCCTTGCTGTTGGATAAGGCCTTCAACCCAGTCGATAAACATATTGTAATCCCAAAAATCGTCAAGCATGTAAGGTGCGACAACCAGTGTCGTTTCAAGCTCTTTGACTGGGGTGTGATCAAGGTGAAGCAGTTGGCTAAAAATATCTTCTAGCAGTGCTTCATCATCGGTTGCTTGGCTAACAAAAATCTCAATCTGTTTATTTCGCTGAGGTTTGGCGGCAAAAGGACACAAGTTAAGTCCGATAACAACATCATTCAGCCATTGATTTACTTGCTGTTTGATTTCAGGCACTTGCATAGTTGAGCGTGGACAATTCATAGAGCTTCCCAAATGAACAACAAAAAGCTGTTTATTGATACAAAAGTGTTATTTTTTACTGTCAATAATAACAGAGTTTGTAGTGAGAAGTTTGTCTTTTGCTTCAAGGCGCATGCATAGGGCAAAAATCGCCATGTACAGTACGCTGCCACCTAAGATCACAGCTTGCCAACCGCCGTGCTGCCAGCAATAAATCAGGAAGAACCCCCCAATACTGCCGCCAACATAATAATGCACTAGATAGAGCGCTGTCGCCGTTGCTTTAGCGCGTTTGGCTTTTTGACTTACCCAGCCATAGGCGAGGGTGTGAGTGAAGAACGCCCCAAAGCTAATCAACAATAATCCTAGCGTCATCCACAATAGATGATCGAAGTAGGCGACCAGCATACCGGCTAGACTGATAGCTGTGCCGAGCATCATACCGGAAATTGCGTTGTGCTTGTTGGTCCAGGCAGAGGTTAAGGTTGAACTTAGTGTCCCAGCTAGGTAACACAGGAAGATAAGTGATGCTAACCCAATCGGCAAGCTATGTGGTGCTGACACTAAGCGGAACCCCATAACTGAGTAGAGGTTAACGAACAGGGCAAAGTTCAAGCAGCCAATCAGCATCGCAAGCCAAATGGTGCGGTTTTTAAGATGAGAAACTATTGCGCGGTTGTGATAGCGCAGCAACCCCTTTTGCGGCTTAAAATGTTGTTGTGCGGGGAGTAACCAAGCAACTAAAAGCACGCCAATAATGGTAAACACCACCATAGCGAGAACCGCTTGCTGCCAGCCTAAGGTGTCAGTTAGGGTTCCGCCGACGATTCGACCACAAATCCCACCGAGAGAGTTCGCGGCGATATAAGTGCCAATCGCTTGGCGAAACGCCTTGGCGCTTAATTCTTCGACCATGTAAGCCACTGCCACTGAAGCAAAGGCAGCCAGCGCAACACCCATCAGAGCGCGCAGAATGACTAGCGTCAATAGCGATTCGCTAAGTAACATTAGCGCGCCAATCACGGGCATCGCGAATAAGCCGGTGAGCATTATCGCTCGTCGTCCCACCGTTTCTGAACTGATAGCCCATGGTAATAATGAGAAAGACAACGCCAGTGTTGAAGCAGCAAAAATCCAGTTAACTTGGGTTTCTGACACCGAGAAGTAGTCCGCCATAAATGGCAGCATTGGCTGAAAAAGATAAAGATTACAAAATACTAAGAATGAACCTAAAGCTAAACTCAAGGTAACGCGCTTGTATTGGGATGTGCCAAGTTCAATCATGGTTCACGCACGCAAAGATAACAGATGTGATCAAGTTATCAGTGGAATGCGAATTAATAAAATATATTAAAAATATCAACCTAATATATTTTTTATATCATAGTCGTAATTTCTAGCTGCAAAAATGGACACTTGTATGGACTCTAAACATCTCAAACATTTTGTCACTGTTGCCGAGTATGGTCACTTCACACAAGCGGCTAAAGCGCTACACATCGCTCAGCCTGCGTTAAGTATCTCGATTAAAAAGTTTGAGCAGCAACTTGGTATGACGTTGTTTCGTCGCACTGAGCGCAAGGTCGAGCTCACCGATGAAGGTAAGGTGTTGCTTAAACATGCCAAGCGGGTGCTACAACAAATTGATGATGCCAAGCTAGCAATGGATGAGCTTAAAGGGCTAGAAAAAGGGGAAGTGAGGCTGGGCGCACCAAGCATGATGGGCTCGTATTTCTTTCCGCAAATTTTGATGGCATTTAAAAGCCGTTATCCAGATCTAAAGCTTACCTTAGTAGATGCGGGTACCGGTTCAATTCGCACCATGTTGCTTAATGGTGAATTAGATATAGGGGTCATCAACCTTGATAAACAGGTGCCTGATGACTTAGAGACCGACATCCTACTGCATTCCGAAATGGTCGCCGTGGTGGGAAAAGATCATCCCTTTGCCAGTAAGCAATCGGTAAGGTTTGATGAATTCTTTGAGCAGGACTTAGTGATGTTTAAAGAGGGCTACTTTCATCGTGACTATATTGAAGCAAAGGCGAAGGAGAATGCGCTTGAGCTCGAGTGCGCATTTGAGACCAACTTACTGCCCTTAATATTAAGTATTGTAAGACGCGAGTTTGCGATTACAGCTCTGCTCGACTTGGTGACTCACCATGAAGCGGATATCGTCGGTGTGCCATTTGAACAACCGGTAAAACTCGATTTAGCGTTGGCATGGCGAAAGGGAGGCTATCTCTCTATTGCGGATCGAACCTTTATTGAGTTCGTTAAGTCTTTTCATTGAGAGATATACCAAATCAATGTAATAAAAAAGAGCCGCTAGTTGCGGCTCTTAATCGTTCGGCTTATATACCTGCGGCTTTAGCCGATAAACTTGGCGATAAAGTTGCTGATGTTAGTCACGCTTGATGCTGCCATGACTACCACGATTACCGCACCAATTGCTGTTAGGTAAACCGGGTGTTTGTAATCACCGATGATGTCTTTGCGACGAGTAGCCGCCAGTACCATACCCAATACGATAGGTAGGATAATGCTGTTTACTAGACCCGCTAGCATCAGCAGAAGGATTGGCATATTCATGGTTACTGTGCCAAGGCTCGTTACTAGGATAAATGCCACACACCATGCTTTTTCATTACGTGCTACCACAGGGAACAGCGTTTTGATAAGCGAGATAGCCATGTATGAGTTGCCAACTACAGAGGTGATTGATGCAACAAACAGTACTAGACCGAAGATGAAGTAACCCGTTTCACCTGCACCTTGACGGAACGCATCGGCTGCTGGGTTTGATGAGTCCAGTACCGCGCCAGCTGAGATTACGCCAAATACCGCAAGGAACAGTAGGATTCGAATCACAACCGCAATTGAGATACCCGCCCAAGCTGCCGTTTTGATTGATGGAACGTTCTCTTTACCTTGCAGGCCGATATCAACTAGACGTTGTGCACCAGTGTAGTAACCACCGACAGCACCACCAACGATGGTAAGTGTTGGCAGTAGCAGACTACCAAAATCACTCGGCATAACGGCTGCAGATAGCGTTTCGCCCATTGGAGGAAGGCTTGTCATTGCAACATAAGCAATCAAAACAATCATAAACAAGCCAAGGTAGCGCGCCATTTGGTCCATGCGTTTAGAAGCATTATGGACAATGAACAGTAAGCTACCAATAAGACCGGTAAATAGGGCGCCCCAAGTGGTGTCGATGCCAGTTAGCACATTGATACCCAGCGCTGAGCCACTGACGTTACCGAAGTTAAACGCTACCGCACCAAGTGCCAGTAGAACACCAACCACATAGCCCATGCCAGGTGCCACTTTGTTTGCGATGTCTTGGATGCGTAGACCAGATACGCCAACGATTCGCCATAGGTTCATCACGATACCGAAAGTGATAAACATCGAAGCGAATACAGGGAATGCCATATCTACTTTGTAGATATTAGTGAAAACGGCGGTTTGAGTTAGGAAGCCAGGACCAACAGACGTGGTTGCCATTAGGAAGGCAACGCTAAGAATGGCTTTCTTTTGCCATGAAGTCTCGCTGTTAATTGGAGCAGTCGCGTTGATGGTCGCGGTAGAAGATTGTGTTGTCATGCCGAATCTCAAAATGTTGTGTCTCTATCTTTAAAAAAATAGAAAGACAACTGACCAAGATCAGCTGAACTTATGCTCGTAATTTATTGTAAAAACGAGTAATTTCAAACCTGTCCTTACTTGCTGGCGGCGGATTTTAAAGAGGTCTCAACCACTTGTCAACTATTGTTTATTAATAAAATTATTATCGCTAAATTTGATAAACTCATTTATATTCCGCAGCAGTCTATACGTCTAGATGGAATGATAAAAATAATGACTATAACATTTTGTATTAGAGAAGCGCTGGAGTCGGATTTCGAGTTCCTGTTTGAACTAAAGAAGGCTGCTGAAAAGGGACCCATTGAACAGGTATTCGGTTGGGACGAAAACGTGCAGTGGCAGATGCATCAAGAGGAGTGGGATGAAGCTAAACCGAGCATTATTACTCACAATGGACAAGCGATAGGCAGTTACTTGGTTCAACAAAATAGCGATGATATTTACTTCGGGCGCTTTTTTATTTTACCCCAGTATCAAGGTCAGGGTATTGGTAGCGCGATTATGCGCGAGATTATCACGCTATCACAACGGATGCGTCTACCAATCCGTCTGCTTTATCTGCAAGGTAACCGTGTCGGTGAACTTTATTGTCGTCACGGTTTTGAAGTGACCTCCGAAACCGAGCAGTTTGTCTATATGCAGCGTCCGCTGTGATAATCCTTTAGCTTTTTCAAACAGAGCGTTAACTGTGTGATCTGTCGAATTGTTAGCCATATTAACTGCCTCTTCGCTTAAAAATCGTTAACTTAATCTAATGATTACAGGATTTACGATTAGGGAGTCGGTATGGCAAAAGCGTTTGATATTATTGGCGCTCCGTTTAATTTGTTGGGCTGCAGACCCACAAAACAAAACACTGTTAATGGTCTGCGCCAAAATGATGACAATGGCGAAGTTGGGCTGAGCGAATGGATCGAAGTTCGCAATGCTCGATGGGGAGCGGATATTGTCGATCGCGGTGATATCGCGCTCAGTCCAACTATCGCTGATTTGATTGCAACCAAAAAACAAGCGCAAGGGTTGAGTAGCTATACAGAACAGCTTAAGCGGCAAGTATTGGCAAGTTACGATAAGGGACGAATCCCAATTACCATTGGTGGCGACCACTCCATCGCAGTGGGCTCGGTGCAAGCTGCGCTGGATCATTATCAGATGCGTCAAGGCAAGCGGGTTGCACTAATTTGGATTGACGCCCATGCCGATTGCAATGACTCAAATGTGGGTAATTTACACGGTAAACCGGTGACTATGCTGATGGGCAACTCTCATGAAAAGTTGGAGTGTCGTGAACCTAAGGCTTTTCTAAAACCTAATGATCTTTACTATGTCGCAGTGCGTGATTTGATGCCCAATGAAGATGCCATCATTAAACAGCACTCGATCATCAACTACGGCATGTCAGCTATCGAGAGCCTTGGTATCAACCATGTGCTAACTCAATTACTCAAAACTATCGACAATGAATACGATCAATTTTATGTGTCATTTGACTATGATGCACTCGATGGCAGTATCTTCCGCGCCTGCGGTACGCCAAATGTTGGCGGATTAAGTGCCAGAGAGGCGATTCATTTGATATACGGTTTGGCAAACCATGACAAGTTCATTGGCATTGATTTTGTCGAGTACATGCCAGAATTAGATGAGCAGGGCATATCTAAACAGTTAATGCTGAAACTGATTGATGCGGTGTGGGGATATCGCGCTTAATCCACATGGTTCTCATAATCACTATAGCTAGCCAGTCAAAGTATTATGCTTTGGCTGTTTTTTTACTTAAATGCCGTTGGCAAATATACAACTTCCAGCGTTTAGTGACGATTAAGGGAATAAACTTACATTTCATTAATGTATTTAGGTTTTGAACAATATGTATATCAGTGTTTGGACCTCAGCCAATGCCAATATGTATATTAAAATGAGAGGTTTTGCGTACGTTAAAAACACCCTTAGATTCTTTATCTACTTTGAGGGTATACGTGATAAGCCTTTGAGAAAAATCAAGTTTAAAAGGACCGTTTCTATAATTTTCACCGTTTTATTTGTATCTGAGAGCCATGCCGACAAGATCGTTTCGTTATAGTAATCTAACCTGTTTTTTTTGATTTAAATCAATACTTTTAGGGTGCGCTTTAGAGTCTAATACGCTCAGATAATGAGCCATTGAGTACATATAGTATTGTATGAGTAAGTTTCATGCCTATATGTTGTGCTCGGCGAAAATACTAACTGGAGATATATATGCAAATTGCATCAAATCAAATGGATGATTCATCAGTGGATCACATTAAACGAAAACGCCCCGATAGAGCGCAGCCTATCAGGGCATCATCAAACCACAAGGTGGAGGTGTATTATAGATACAGAACAAATATTCGAGTTAATTCATTTACTGATTGAATTTGTATCAATACTAGCAGATTTGTCCGTTAATCTAAAAACACTGTTAGAAGCGCTACAAGATTCATCCATCTTCATTTTTCCTATCAGAATAAAAACGAGGATGTCTTAAAAATAGAACCTCTAACGTTTGCAGACGTTAGAGGTTTTTTCTTGTCAACGGATTAACTCTATACCAACTATTCTCGAAAGGGAATAAATTTGTGTGACGTTGTTCGAGAAACGCTCTTGACAAATATTTTCAGCGAGATTTAGCTCTTATACATCTTCTCAAAGTTAGCCGCATTCCAGCCAATCATATAGCGATCACCAATCTTCAATACCGGCAGTGAACGTGCGCCAATCGCATCGAGCTCTTTGCGACCACGTTGCATTTTTGCATTGGTTAGACGGTATGGATAACCTTTTGAATCAAGGTAGCGCTGAGCATCTTTGCAGTGCGGGCACTTATCTTTTACATATAAAACTAGTCGTCTCATTCTCTGTCTAGGCTCTTTGGAACTTTAAAGTGGCTGGAGTATAGGCGAATAGGGCACTTTCGACAACGATTCCCGTGAAGCGACGCCATGATTAAGGTAGACTTAGCGCGATTTTATTATTTGTTGTTCGGTTATGAATTCAAATCCTGTACTTCGTTATATCCAAGGTTACCCAGAACATATTCTGACTCCTGTTTCGCAGATGCTTGAGGCGGGGCGTTTTTGCGCGTGGTTTGAAAAGCGCTACCCACAGCGTCACGAGATTCAAAGTGAAAAAGCGCTGTATGAATACACCATGGCGCTGAAAAACCAGTATATGAAGAAAACGGCGCCTTTGAGTAAAGTGATTTACGATAACAAGATCCATCTGATCAACAATGCGTTGGGGCTTCACACTTACGCTGCCAAAGTGCATGGTGGAAAAATCAAATCGAAGAATGAAATCCGCATTGCCAGCGTATTTAAACACGCGCCTGAGCCTTTGCTGCGCATGCTTGTTGTACACGAATTAGCGCATTTAAAAGAAAAAGATCATAACAAAGCTTTTTACCAACTGTGCTGTCATATGGAACCGGACTATCATCAATTAGAGCTGGATGCTCGCCTGTTTATGATTTACCAAGATATTAAGTAACGACCCTTATGAGTAATAGAGAGACGGCGCGCTCAAAGCACAAGCCACACAACAGCACTCTAAATAAGCCGACACGTAAGCCAAAAGGCAACGCTGTCAGTGCAAAAAAAAGTGCTGAGAAAGCCAAACCAGTGAGAACTAAGCCAGCGAGAGAGTCTAAGAGTGCCGCGAAGCAGAGCAATCCTAAGCAGGGTAGCCCAGCGCAGACTAGTGCTATGCTGGTGACGATCGTGGCGGGAAAAACAGGGCTGCATAAGCGTAACCTACACCAAGGTCGTTATGATTTTGAGCGTTTGGTAAAAGCACTACCAGCACTTGAAAAGCATGTGGTACTTAATCCCAAAGGTGAGCAAACCATTCGCTTTGATGACCCTATGGCAGTCAAGCTATTAAACCAAGCACTGTTGGCTGAACATTACAGTGTCACACAATGGGATATTCCTCAAGGCTACCTTTGTCCGCCAATTCCTGGGCGTGCGGATTATATTCACCGCCTAGCGGAATTGCTAATCAATGAAGCGCCAAAACTCAACCATAGCTTAGTTAAAGCGCTTGATATTGGTGTCGGCGCTAACTGTATTTACCCAATTGTCGGGGCAAGCCAATATGGCTGGGAGTATATCGGCAGTGATGTTGATCCTATCTCGGTAGACAACTCAAACCAAATCGCGCAAAACAATGCGATGCTGACAGGTAAAGTGGCGTGCCGTTTACAAAGCGATAGTCGCCATTTCTTCAAGGGCATCATTGAGCCGAATGAATTTTACGATGTGACGACTTGTAATCCACCGTTTCATGCCTCGCTTGAAGAAGCGCAGCAGGGTACAGAGCGCAAACTGAATAACCTCAATGCGCACAAAGCCAAACGTGGTCAGGTGAAGGTTGAAAAAGGCACTCAGCCTAAAGCGAGTAAGCCGACCCTCAACTTTGGTGGTCAAAAAGCAGAACTATGGTGCCCGGGCGGCGAAGCGGCATTTGTGAAAAACATGGCATTTGAAAGCCGAGAATTTGCTACTCAGGTACTTTGGTTTACGACCTTAATCTCGAAAAAAGACAATGTTCGTTGGTTGCGCAAAAATCTCGAAAAAGCCGGTGCGAAAGAGGCAGTGATTGTCGAGATGAGCCAAGGGCAGAAGATTAGCCGCTTTGTGGCGTGGAGCTTTAAAGATAAAGCCGATCGTGCAAAATGGTTGGCAGTCAAATCAAGCTGATCGCTTAACTACCTTACACCCACCCAGAGTTTATAGCCCGCCAATGAGCGGGCTTTGCTTTAGGTCCAATTCAGGAAGTTAACTGGCTAGTGACACTCGGATGCCAAAGCATCGCTTAGTGCAAGTGCAGAAGACGTCGCACCGTAAAGTTGCTGATAGCGAGTGAGAAGTGATTGAGCTTGAAAGCAGCTTTGTTGTGATAGATGGATTTGGGTCAGTTGCAGCAAGGATTTTTCACTGTTCGGTCGATAATCTAGCGCTCGCTCAAAATAATATGTCGCGCTTGATAGCTGCTGTGCTTTCAATGCGCAAAGCCCAGCATTTTCATAGCTGTCGGCGAGGTGGGTATATCGGGGTAGCGCGATCGCTTGGTTGAAATACTTATCGGCTAATGGGTATTTTTGCTGTTTGCAAAGAAAGGCAGCGTAGTTGTTGAGCACATCGCCATTATTGGGATGGTTAGTGATGGCATCTTGATACAGCTGCTTGGCTTTATCGACTTCACCTACCAATTCGAAGTAGTGTGCCTGGGTTAATTGGGTATGAAAATAACTCGGTGCGTGCTCAACGGCTTTATCTATGTTGGCTCGTGCCTTGTCGAAATTTCCTTGCTTCAAATAACCTACCGCTAACGCAATTCGTGCATGCGCTTTGGCCTGTTGAGAAGAGAGCGAATGCGGCGTTTGCTTAGAGACGCAGCCTACCAAAAACCAACACGTAACCAATGCCAAAAGAACCTTCAATACCGAGCCCTCACTAGTGATTTAAGGGTAGTGTAAAACTATCTCGAATTTGGTAAGTACCGCTATCGCATGACCAGGTTGGATGAGGTTCAATAAAAATAATAAAGGCCAACATGGTTGGCCTTTGGGATTAGTCATCTTTAGTGAAATTGGCTTCGCTAAAGTGCTCCAAGTCAAATGGCGTTTGTTGGTAAACGCAGTAGTTCAGCCAGTTTGAAAACAGTAAATGTCCATGACTGCGCCAACTTGCTCTTGGGGTATTGTCCGGGTTGTTGTTCGGGTAGTAATTGATTGGCAGGCTCGGTTCCATACCTTCACTTAAATCACGCACATACTCGTTGTGCAGAGTGTGTGAGTCATACTCCGGGTGACCGGTGACGAAAACATTTCGCTTATCTTTGGTGGCAGCAAGGTAAACACCCGCCACGTCAGAGGTCGCGAGAATGTCCAAATCAGTGTGCTCGCTTAAGTAGTCAGAGGAGAAATCGGCGTAGCGCGAATGTGGGGCTAAAAACTCGTCGTCAAAACCACGCAGTAACGGGTGATATTGGTTAGATATTTGATGATTGTATACACCCGAGAGCTTTTCTTTACGGGTACGCTTAGGCAAATCGTACAAGAGCTTTAATCCTGCTTGCGCAGCCCAACAAACATACAGTGTTGAGGTGACATGCTGCTTTGCCCACGTCATGATGCTTTGCAAGTGTTCCCAATAAATCACATCTTCAAATTGCACTAAGCCAAGCGGTGCACCAGTAATGATCATGCCATCAAAGTTGCGTTCTTTCACCATCTCGAACTGACGATAGAAGGTATCAAGGTGCTGAGTTGGTGTGTTTTTGCTTGGTCGGTTGTCAATGCGCAGCAGTTCAATATCAACCTGCAATGGACTGTTAGACAACAGGCGCAAAAACTGAGTTTCCGTCTCAATTTTCTTCGGCATTAGGTTGAGGATCAAAACTTTCAATGGACGAATATTCTGCGTCGAAGCACGAGTTTCCGACATTACGAAGATATTTTCTTGGCGTAATACGTCAGAAGCGGGTAATTGATCGGGGATCTTGATCGGCACGGCTTTCTCCCTAAAGCTGTAATTACGGACGTCTATACATCCAAACTTACCTTAATCAAATTGAGATGTCGATAACAAAATTCAGTATAATTAGCGCTGTCTAATTTAATTTATACTCAAAAGAGATGAAGACGCCGTTGGGCGATGAGCGAACAAAGCTTCTGTATCTTTATTTCGAATGGGTAAACGCACTCTAAATTCTGTTTTATGGCAAAACTCACTCTAATTCGTGGGCTACCTGGCTCGGGAAAAAGTACCTTAGCAAAAACTTACACCGCAGAGCATTTTGAAGCCGATATGTTTTTCATTAATGCGCAAGGTATTTACCAGTTTGACCCGATCAAGCTCGAGCAAGCACACGCATGGTGTAAGCAACAAACCGAGCAAGCTTTAAAGGCGGGTAAAGATGTGGTTGTGGCGAACACGTTTGTTAGACGCTGGGAAATCCAACCGTATTACCAACTGGCGAAAAAACTCAAAGCAGAATTTGAAATCATCGAATGCAAAGGCGAGTTTGGTAGCATCCATGGCGTCGAGCAGAGCGTGATTGAAAAGATGCGCGCGAAATGGCAAGAGTGGCGGGTATAGGGCAAAGAGCTGAGAATAGAGAATAGAGAATAGAGAATAGAGAGCTAAGAACTCTAAGAATCGAGAGAAACTGCGGCGAAATTTTAGGGTGACGATTGTCACCCTGATTGTTTATGCAAGCATCTAGTATGCTTGCGTGCGAGGGCTTTGGCGCTGCACTGTCCAACCAGCAATGGCTAACCATACAATGGCTTGAAGCCACAACTGAGTGTAGTAAGGCGCAGCTTGTTGCCAACTTGCGCCCATTTGGTTTAATGCCAGAAAACCTTGAATACCGGGTGTACTAGGAAAGAGGTTGGCAATCCACACGATAATCTCTGGAATCGAGCCTGTTGGCCAAATAAAGCCGGCACTAAATACCAATGGCATAGAGCTTACCAGTACTACTAGGGTGACAAGTTCGCGTCTAGGTAAAATTGCCCCGAGCCAAATACCAATTGCACAGGATGCGAGTAGGAATGGCAGCAACATGGTTAACAAACTACTGGCTTGAGCTAACTGGCTAATACCGTGCATGGTAAAACTGGAACCAAAGTAATACATACTAAGCAGGTAGTAGATCGCAACTAACACCAAACAGCGCACAGTGATAAGTTGATAGGTCGGCGCGCTATTCCAATAGCCTTTACCATGTTTTTGTGTGCCACCCATCAGACCGGATGCCATGGCTAATGTTTGCTGTAAGATAAGCACAAACACTGCGGGCACAACATAGTCCACATAACCCATGCGAGGGTTAAATGTTGGCTTCATATTCAATTGGCTTGGCGCATATTGCTTGGACGCTTCTTCGATGGGTATACCTTCCATAACTAAGCGACTGACGGTAGTTTGCGCCGCCAATGTACCACCTGCTTGAGCTAAACCTTCGACGATGGTGCCATAAACGAGAAAGTAAGAGGCGTCACCGGCGTAAGAGAGCGTAGGGCTTTTACCCATTAATAAGTCTTTATAGAAATGTTCAGGGATCACCAAGATGCCGCTGATCTCGCGAGCCAAGAACGCTTCTTTTGCGGCAGCAATGCTAAAGTCACGCTGAACGATCTGCACTTGCGGCGTAGCATCCACCATACGCTCTAAACGAAAACTGGTTTGGCTATTATCTAAGTTAACCACACTGATTTTTTGCTCGCGCGGCGTTTGATGGCTATATGGCAGCGGGTAGAGAAAGGAGTAAAACACCACACCGCCAAACACCGTTAGCATGACGACTGGGTTGGTGAACAAAGCTTTAAGCTCTGCTTTGATTAAGTCGAACAGGTTCATGATTGCTGCTCCTGCTGTTGAATCTGTGCGGTTAAGCTCGCTGCATGCAGGTGTTTCTTAATTAACAGGACTGTGAGTGCCAGCGGTAACAAATAACCAAGCACTGGTAGCAACTCTTGAATAGAAGCATGCCAATCAGCACCGTAACTGACTTGGCTAACTTGCACTTCAATATAGTGACTAATAGGCAGCAAACTACGCCAAAATTGGGCGAGGGTATTCATATCGGTGACAGGGAAGGTAATACCCATAAACGCAAAACTGGGCGCAGTAAAAGCACCAGCAAAACTCATCGCTCGTGCTGGGTCTAAAGTCATAAAGAAGAAAAAACTACCCATGATCATACACGCAATGGTGGTAAATAGTTGGGCGACGACCAGAACGAACAAGCTGCCATTCATTGGCCACTCGAAGCCGAGATAAAACCAGCAGAGAAAAGCAAAGCCTTGCAGTAAGAAAATGGGTATATAAGGTGACAATGTCACCAGTAGGCGTTCAAAAGGCTCACTTACGAGCCATTTATTTAAGCCTTGTTGACGATGATTCGCCGCTAAGATCAAAATTGTGCTCACCACAATCACAATCTGCCAAAGAGCAGGAATAATGGCCGAGACGAGAAACTGAGCATAGTTACTGTTTTTGTTAAACAGCGGCGTTATTTTCGTTCGGATAGGTAGCGCTTTTCCCATCGCACTGCTGAAGGTTTGATTGCCATGAGAGAGGTTCGCTAGCGTGGCAACTTGAGCGTTAAAAGTGCCTTGCGCTTGAACAAACGCAGAATTAATCAGCTTACCAATTAAGATAAATTGGCTGTTATAGAACACGGAAACTTGAGGGTTGAGACCTTTATAAACGTCTTGCTCGAAGTTATGGGGGATCACGGCATAGGCATAGATGTCGCCTTCAATTAGCGCTTGCTCGGCTTGATTTGCGCTTTGCAATTGTTTGGTGACTGCCATTGATGAAGTGGCGTCATAATAGCGCGTTAGTGTACGTGACATTTCGCTGTGTGATAGGTCAACCACCGCAATCGGAATATCACGCGCGATACCTTGGGAAAAGACTGCCCAAATTGAAATGGCGAGCGCAATAGGCAGCCATGTGAGACAAGAGAGCAGCCATTTATCTCGTCTCACAATTTGCCATTGTCTACTTGAGTGCACGCGAGTGCTTGGCGCAGAACTCATTACAGTTCAACCACCAAACTCATCCCCATGCGCAGTGCTGGCTCTGGAGTGACAGGGCGCGCTTCGACCTCAAAAGTACGCAGATCAAAGCCCTGTGACGCGTCAGTTGAGCGCCAAGTCGCAAAGTCGCCCATTACAGCCACATGCGTTACTTTGAACTCAAGGTGTTTGTCTAGCGCAGGTAAGTAGGCGCTGAACGTTGCCCCTTTGTTGAAATGCTTAAGCCAGTCTTCACGAACATTGAGCACCGCCCATGAATCTTGCGTATCGACAACTGTCACCACAGGGAAACCTTGCGGTGCTAACTCACCACTTTGCAATAATACTTGAGAAACTTCACCGTTGAACCAGCTCGTGATTTGGGTGTCAGCCGCAAAGGCTTCCACTTCTGCTACCGCACCTGCTGCCATACGTGCTTTTTCTGCCGCAGCCAGTTTGGTTTCAGAGCGCGCACCTTCTTTTGCCATTTGGTACATTTGGAACGCGGCACTTTCAGTGTATTTAGCCGCTTGCCACTGCGTTTTAGCTTCGTCACGTTTTTGTTCAGCGACCACGCCATCATTGTAGAGGTTATTGACACGCAGGTAGGTCTTCTCCATTAAATCGGCAGCCGCTTGTGCTTTTTGCCATTGGTCTTTTGCGGCTTGGATCTGCTGAATACGCGCGCCTTTTTCTGCTTCTTGAGCAAGTGCGTCAGCTGCTTTTTCTCCCGCTTTAGCTTGCTCTAGCTTGGCTTCAATTTCTGGGCTATGGATGGTGAAAATCAGTTGGTTTTGCTTAACCTCGTCACCTTTGCGCACCAAGACTTGATCGATACGACCAGCCACTTTGGAGGAAATGGTGTATTGTTGTGACTCAATTTGTCCTTGCAGATGGTGCGGCTTAGGTTGATACGCTTGGTAAAAGCTGTATCCCACCCAAGAAGCAAGAGCAATTGCAGTGGCCGAAAGTAATAATGTTTTTTTGTTTTTCATGTTGTTTCCTTATTACAGGCTGTGAGTTGCAATTGCATCGTGTTGATATTGAGTGAAACTGTTCATTTGATCCGAGAGAGCAAGCAATTTCGCTAGTGAAATTATATAGTTAAAGCTAGCTGCAGCGCGTTGCGTTTGTACGCTTGCTAAATAGAGCTGTGCATCCACAACGTCAGTTGAGGTAGAAAGACCTTGTGAGAAGGCTTTTTGTCTTAACAGTAAGTTCTCTTGTGCCAATTCGATACTCGAAGCAAGCCCTGTGACCTCTTCTTGCGCTTGTTGCGCCTCTAGATAGGTTTTCTTTACCAGCACAGAAAGATCTTGCTTAGCTTGTGCTTTTAGATACCTAACTTGGCTGACTGCGCTATGTGCTGCTTGGACATTTTCACTACGACCGCTGTTATCTATCAGCGGCACACTGACACCTAAACCGACAAGCCAGTCTGGCTTCATTTGGCTGGCTAGTGAATCATCTTCATGCAAACTGTAATCACCATAGAGGTAAACCTCTGGGTAGTATTTGCCTTTTTCCGCTTTGATAAGACTAGATGCTTGTTTTTCTTTGGCATCGAGCAGATCAAGCCCGGGATAAGTATTAAGGGTTTGTTCAACAAAAGCTGAAAGCGCTGGCAGATTTTGGTTAATAAATAACGCACTGCGCGGTTCAACTGTCGTGGTTTGGTTCAGGATCTCGCTAAGAGCGGCTTGTGCGATTTCGACACTTTTTTGTGCCTTTTTGCGCTCAACGATCGCTTTATCTAAAGCGGCTTCGGCTTGTAAGCGTTCGACTCGGGCAATTTGTCCTTGTTGCTCAAGCTTTAGTGCGTTGTTACGGTGCTTGGTTAAGCCTTGTTCGACGAGTTGGCGCGTTGCAACGACTTCTTGAGCAAGCACAACGCTGAAATAGTACTTACTTAAATCTTCGTAGCGAGCTTGAGTCTCCATAGCCAGTTGGCTACGAGCCTCATCCGTTTTGCCTTCAGCAGCATTTTGCGCGGCAGTGATGCGCCCGCCGGTAAAGATTGGCCAAACGGCACGAATCGATGAGGTAAAAATATCTCTTTCTGAAATGGTGGAAGTGACAGACCCTAGTCCTGCAATTAGTTGGTCAAAAGGAGGGGGAACAGCAGGTAGATGAGCCCCTGTACTATCAAACAACTGTTTTCCTGAAACCGTGACATCTTGATCGAGCCGAGTGTAATTGGCTCCAAGGGTAACTTTTGGCAGATTTAACGCGTCACTTGCGCTTTCAAGGTGTTGATAGCGTTCAACATTAGCGCGTGATGCTGCAATGGAATTGTTATCTTGCTGTACTAACTGCCAAGCTTCATCAAAGCTGATGGCGGCACTGTATGCGACTGGCGAAACTGCCAGACAGCTAAGAAGTAGTGAAAGTGGTCGAATTTTCATCACGCGTCGCGTCACTGGGTCAGAAGTATAATAAATTAGAGTATATACTCTAATTGAAAATTGCGCAAAAGTGCTTGTTATTTCACAACATAGGATTTTATACGGTATGCAGAATTGAAGTTTTGTGCATCAAGTTAAATACTGGCTTAGTATTTAATACGATTGTTCTGTGGGGGATGCGCAGAATAGATATTGCCACAACTATAAAATCAAACTAGCAATTCAATCACCTCCCGCTTAGCTTGCCAAAGGAGGGCAAAGTACGATGACAGGAACGTTAACGTCGGCTAGGAAATTTTCAATTCGCTTTACTGTCGGTAGTATGTTTATTTTTGCAACCGTGCTCACTGCGGCGATTGCAATAGGCTTACAGTATTTTTTCACTAAACAAATGTCTCAAGAGCATGTGCTTAATAAACTCAGTGCAGCCAGCGCAGATATTAGTGAATATATCCAACAGATTGAAGTCAATGCCACCAGCAGCGCGCAGATTTTACGCAGCGTTTCCACTGCGGCAAATCAAGAGTTTAGCGAGCGCGAAATCCGCGATATTTTTGTTCAGGTTCTTAAAGATAATCCGCTGTTTTACAGCCTTTATTATGGGAATGAACAGGAAGATTTTTATCAGCTCATTAATCTAGAATCTTCGCCCATTGTTCGAGAGCGTATTGGCGCCGATGAAACAGAGCGTTGGGTAGTGATAAAGATCCGCGGGGCAGCGAACAAAAGAATAAGAACCACCGAATACTTTACCGCTAACCTTAGTCGGACAAGGTTAATCTCAGAGAGCAGTAATTATTTCCCGTCACAAAGACCTTGGTATCATTCCGCGAAGCGAAACTCGGTATACAAAACCGCTCCATATCTGTTTAAGCATCTTAAAATCACCGGTCAAACCTACTCAACTCGCAGTAAAACCTCGGTCATCGGCGTTGATATTGTTCTTTCTTCAGTCAGCTCTCGAATTTCTGCCGACGCCATTGGTATTGGTGAGGGGCATAACGTTGAGGCTTTCCTTTTCAACCAAAACGGTGAAGTGATTGCCTCAAACTTGCCAGAGCGTACCCAGATTTCAATCCCTGCCGCCGATGTAATGGAACTCTCTGCGCAGCAACAGTCGGTGGTGGATAACACCGCAACTCTTATTGTTTCCAATCAAAACAACTGGGGACCATATGATTTTGCTCAGGCGGGTGAACCGCAAGGCTATGCGATTGACAAACTTAAACTGATTGCGCAAATGGCAGGAGTGGAGCTGGAGTTTGTCAATGGCTTTGACTCGCAAACACTGATCGAGATGTTTAAGCAGGGCAAGCTTGACATTTTACACTCGGTGACAAGCCAAGTGGCGCAGCGCGATAGTCAAACGAATATGCGATTTTACTCCGCGCCAATAGGTATCGCAGGCTTAACTGGGCGAACGTTACCCGCAGATTTATACCAATTAGGTAAGGAGAAAGTCGCCGTCATCGCAGGTCGAGGCACAGCGGAGCTTGTACGTGAAGTTTTACCTAACGCGAAACTAGTCTTATTGGAGAGTTTTGCCGAGGCTAAACAGCAATTGAAAGCTCGTCAGGTCGATGTCGTTATTGATAGCTATTTAGCGCTTAATGAAATGAAAGGGCTAGGTAGTGCTGAGGATATTGCCGTTGAGCCATTAGTTGATCTACAGAGTGTGCCTTTTCACCTGATGCTCAAGCAAACTCATGCCGATTTGCTGCCGATCTTACTGGCTGCGCAAAGACAGATTACCCCTGAGCAGCATCAAGCGTTAGAACTAAAATGGTTAGATGAAAATGTCTCCAAAGGCGGTTTTGTCCCTTATCCGGAGTTATTTAAACTAGCGATAAGTGGCGAGCAACTAAAGCAGATGGTGCCGACTCAAGATGGCAATGGTTATCTTTATGTTTCAGCAGTCTCGGGCATTGGCGGCAATGAATACTTTGCGGTTGTGGTCCCAGAAGAGGTGATCACCGCACAAGTGCTCGACCGCTTGGTGACATCGATAGCGATTACCGCGCTGGCGATGTTCGTTATTCTGCCAATCGCTTGGATCTTCGGTACGCCAATCGTGAAACCGATAACGACACTCCGGAGCGAAACGCAACTTATTAAAGCAAGGAAGTTTTCAAAAGTTCAACTGGTCGACAGTCGTATAAAAGAAGTCCACGAGCTGTCAGAGTCTATGCTCGAAATGGTTGATGAAATTGAAAAATACCACAAAGAGCGCGAAGCGTTTATTGATGCCTTCATCTACGTAATTGCGCAAGCGATCGATGATAAATCGCCATATACCGCTGGTCACTGTAATCGTGTACCGGAGCTAGGCATCATGTTGGCGGAAATCGCAGAGCAAACCGATAGCGGGAAATTCAAAGAGTTTAAGTTTAAAAACGATGATGAAAGACGCGAGTTTAGAATCGCAGCGTGGCTTCATGATTGCGGTAAGATCACAACGCCAGAGCATATCGTTGATAAAGGAACCAAACTGGAGGCGAACTACAACCGCATTCATGAGATCCGTACACGATTTGAAGTGTTGTGGCGAGATGCGGAGATAGAGTATCTCAATACGGTTATCAACAACCCTGAGTCTAAGAGCCAAGCGTTTGAGACCTTACATAATCGTCATGCTGAACTGCAGCAGGATTATGAGTTTATCGCGACCGCCAATGTCGGCGGAGAATTTATGAGTGATGACAAGATTGAACGGGTCAAAAAGATCGCTGAGCAGACTTGGTTAAGGCACTTTGATAATCGACTCGGACTTTCTCCTTTCGAGGAACTCAGTAAGATGCCAGCGAAAGAAAAACTGCCAACAACGGAGAAACTGTTGGCGGACAAACCAGAACATATTATTCATCGCGTGCGTCCGCTTGAGTTTGATCCTGCATTTAACTTCAATATCGATATTCCAGAGCATCAATATAACCAGGGCGAAATTTACAACTTAACCATTTCTAGAGGTACATTGACCGCAGAGGATCGCTTTAAAATCAACGAGCATATGACCAGCGGTATCAAAATGCTCGAGGCATTGCCGTTCCCACCAGAGCTTGCCAAAGTGCCACGTTATGCCTCGACTCACCATGAGACATTAAATGGACGTGGTTATCCGCGTAAATTAAGCGCGAAGGATCTATCAATTCCAGAGCGCATTCTGGCGATTGCGGATATTTTTGAAGCATTAACGGCCGCAGATAGACCTTACAAGAAAGCAAAACCACTCAGCGTTGCTGTTGATATCATGCATAGCATGGCGATGAATGAGCATATTGATTACGATCTGTTTATGCTGTTTTTAACCAGTGGTGGGTTTGAGCGCTATGCGCGAGAGTTTTTGCCTGCAAGCCAAATTGATGAAGTGAAGTTGGACAAGTATCTAAAGCAGTCTGAACCAGCTTAACGCTGAGCGCGTGTCCCGACGCGATGTAGAAAAAACCTGATAAAAAATCCGATATTGCTTACCACGATATCGGATTTTTTAACTTGGCGAGTAACGATATGTCAGTGATGTTCAGAAAATCTGCTCATCGTCAGCATCGATCGTCAGTTCGATGGCATCCATTTGTTCGTTAACCACCATATTGAAATGGATGGCGTTACAACAAGCAGGGCAATCGTCATAGAAATCTTGATTGCCGTTTGATGCGTCGAGGGTAATGCCGATGGAGTGCCCACAATGAGGACAAGAAACCATTTTATCTGTGTAATTGCGCATAGACTTACCTCGTATTTTACTTCTCGTAACCAACAGACTTCGGTTACTTATTGATGTTCAATATTCATGTTAAGTGTCGAAGTTAGTAATGGTTGTAAATTAAGTACAAAGTTTGACTGTGGGCAGATATTTTGGGTGAAGATCGCATTTATTAACCAAATGCAATGCGCTAACACACAAACTGACAATCTTATTTTTAGTATAACCTTTTGTAATTTAAAGTGATTGTAACTAAAAGTTAATAAGCTTGTATCTGTTCTATGAGCTGTTGCGCCTCATCCAAGTAGTGCCCTCCAAATAAATTATAGTGGTTTAATACATGATAGAGGTTGTAGATGCGTTTGCGCTCGTCATACCCAATAGGTAGCGGGGCGATACTTTCGTAACCTTGGTAAAACTCAGGTTGGAAACCACCGAACAGTTCGGTCATGGCGATATCACATTCACGGTCACCCCAGTAGCAAGAAGGATCGTAACAAATCGGGCCAAATGCAGTATTGGCTACATTGCCATGCCATAGGTCGCCATGAAGAAGCGCAGGGCGTGGCTGATGGTGAGACAAGAGCTCTTGAATAAGTTGGGTAAACTCAGGGATATCAACTAGCGTCACACCCTTTTCTTTAATCAACTGAAGTTGCCAGCCAATTCGTTGTTCAGCAAAAAAACGTCCCCAACGTCTATCCCATTGGTTAGGTTGAATGGTGTTACCAATAAAATTGTCGTTATCAAACCCATACTCTTTCTGCTCACCCCATAAGTGCAGCTCAGCCAATTGTCTACCAAAGGTGTAACTGGCTTCCGCATTTTCTAATGGTTTGGTGGAAAGGTAGTTAAGAATCAGGAAAGAGTTGTGCTTGGAATGACCGATATCGACGAGTTCAGGGACAAAAACAGTGCCAGTGTTGCGCAGGGTACGGATATTCTCTGCTTCGATTTCAAAATTAGCTAAGAAATCTCGCGAGTTGACCTTAACAAAGTAGCGTTGTTCACCATCGCCGATCATATAGCTTTCGCTTATATCTCCTCCGGTGAGTTTGGTTTTTTCTTGGATAACGAAAGAGAACATTAGTGTCTCTGACAATTGCTCTGTAATTGCTTGCCACATAACCAACCCCTTGCACGTTGTCACACTCTTATTTCATTGTAGGAGATAGCAGAGCGTAATTCCGATTGTCACAGCAAAGATTTCAACCATTTGCTAGATCAACAATTAATAATCGTTGATTTTGTGAACACCGTCTTTGTTTTAACGCGTGGCTAATAGGTAGGCACGTAAGGCTGAGTTCGGCTTACCCGGTGTGCTTTGAAGAGCTTTTAGAGCGAAAAATCGTGTTAATTTGTCGGACAGGCAACAATAATAGGTAGTTTCCAACGTAAGCGTTGTTATTTATGACTCTAATACCTTAGTATAAATAGCGTTAATAACACATTTGAATTTGGAGAGAAAATGGTTGTTGAGACAGAAGGATACTTGGCTCTAATCGAGTATCTAGCATCCAATCTCGATGTATTTTCTAGCGAAGACGGCGACACGGGTGAAGAGAGTATTGAAGATGTAGTGACCGATATGGTGGCTTCAAACATCATGGCGATCTTCGAACAAAACCCTGAAATGCATTCTAGTGTTCGTTTTAAACTGCTCAAAGAAGCAGATTCGGTTGTCGCCGATTTAGGTGAGGTTCTTGCTGGAGCGTGGACTCGTCACGCAACCAACGAGCAAATCGCCTTTCTTGATGAATATGTTGCGCTGGTAAAAAACCTGTTTGACACCGCGGTAGCAAAGTACGATTAACCTCGGTCTGTTCTTTATTACAGGCGAGGATCAACTCGCCTGATTTGCCAAAATACATCCGCCCAGTATGGGTTATCAATTCTAGAAATCACCACACCTTTCGATGTAGACGCGTGCATAAACTGCTTGTTACCTAAGTAAATGCCTACATGACGGGTGGTACGTGATGTTTTGAAAAAAAACAGATCGCCGACATTTGCTTCATCATAATCGACTTCATAACCGATGTTTGATTGTAATGCAGTCGTACGCGGAAGATTTAACGCCGTTGTTTCTTGGTACGCTATCTGCACCAGTGCTGAGCAGTCGATGCCGTTAAATGAAGTGCCACCCAAGCGATAAGGCACGCCTTGCCACTTGTTATAAAAACCAATAAAGGCATTTCTTTGATCTTGCTCGTAAACCGATAAAGGCTTTGGCTGTTGATAGCCATTAGTGCTTGGTTTTGAGCTGCAGGCGCTAAGCCCAACAAGCAAAGCTGTGCAGGCTGCTGTCTTCAAACCACTTGCCAGAATTTCCTTATAAATCATAGAATTTTTCTGCCTGTTATTGACATTTTACTGTAATAAAAACTTCCTAAACTGCCTGCGATAAACTTTCGTATGACCCAGTGCTAGGATGCCATGATAAATTCAAATAATACCAAGTTGTCAGTGTCACTTATTCAGTCGATCAGTGCAGTATTTCTCTGTTTCTTGATTTTGATGATTGGCCTGTCTGTGCTCAGTAATCGAGGCTTAGAGCAAGTAGGAACGCAGTTTACTACTTTATCAGACAAAGCTTTACCGCTTTCGGCAACAAATGCCAAGTTAACACAATCTTTGTTAGAACAGACCAAGCAGCTAAGTTATGCCACGCAAGTAACCAGCGCCAAAGCGCTACAGCACAATGTAGACAAGATTGAACAAGTTATCGAGGAAACTCAGCGATATCAGCAGGATGTTGCGAATATCACCCAAGATTATTCAGATGCGATTTCACCGGAGCAGCAAGGGCTTTTAAACACGAACCTAACGCGTCTAAACCAACTGACAGAGCACGTTCTTGCAACGCAAACGCGCTTGCTAAAAATGCAAGAATCGATTGATGCTGAAGTGGGAGGTTTTCGCTATGGCATAAGCTCGATTGGTCCGGAAATGAATCGTCTTAGCTCATTTCTTTCGCTGGATAACCCTGAGTCTTCCGATGCGGCGAACCGATTTAGTGCCAGCGCAAGTTCGATGGAAAGCACCTTTTTAATGCTCATGATGCAGCATGATCTGGAGAAGGCTCAGCAAGAGTATCAAGAGATGCGCAACCGCATCGCAGGTATTAATCTAGCATACGACGATTTTCTTCATTGGCACCCAGAAATCGTTGAATTTGCCAGCCTCACCGCACCCTACGAAATGGTCAAAGCGGGCTTTAAAGATGATGGCGTCTTAAAACAAATCCTTGCCAAATTGGAGTTGATGGAAAAGCAGCAACGCCAAGTTGCAGAAGTGCAATTGCTTGCCAATCAGACGATAGCAACCCTTAATCAGGTGTCAGATTCGGCGCAATCACTAATTAGCCACAGCGAATTGGTGGTTAAAAACACCATTTCATCGATTAATACTACTTTGGTTGTTGCGACTGGGATTATCGCGCTATTGGTGATGCTTCTTTGGTTTGTATTACGCAGTTGGATTAAGTCGAGCTTGAAGAAAATTTTACTTAATTTGAATCGCGTCACTGAACATGACTTAACATCGACCGTTCCATTGCAAGGTCCGGATGAGATGAAGCAAATCGCTGAGCGGTTGAATCGCTTGATTGCCTCAACCAGTGAGTCGTTGGTTAGTGTGACGCGTAATTGTGAAACCCTATACCAAACCGCCGAGATTAGTCATGATGCCGCGGAATGCTCCAATGAAAGTTTGGATCTGCAAAATCAAGCGTTAGAAAATATGGCGACGACAATAAACCAACTAGAAGCGTCGATACGTGAAATTGCGCAAGTGACTAGTGAGTCCTTTGATGAATCCAAACAAGCCGTGGAGCAGTCAACCCAAGGCGTGGTTGTAGTTGATGAAAGTCGCAGCCGTTTAGAGGCACTAGAAGCCACTTTTAATGCCAATGAGCAGTCGATGATTGAACTTGATGGTCGCGTTAAACAGATCCGTGAGATGGTGGACATGATCTCTGGTATTGCTGACAACACTAATTTACTGGCATTAAATGCTGCGATAGAAGCTGCGCGAGCAGGCGATCAAGGGCGAGGCTTTGCTGTGGTTGCCGATGAAGTCCGCAAGCTTGCTAGTGATACCACGCAGCAAACAACTAATATTCGCGAGAGAATGAATGAGCTGGTGGCGTCGGCTGAACAATCGCGCCGTGCGGTTGAAGATACCAGACAGGAAATGGCATTTGTCTTGGAATCGAGCGAACAAGTGAAACATGCCTTTGTCGACATTGAGCGTTCGGTTAGCCTGATCCGCAGCCGCTTTGAGCAGATATCAGTTGCCACAGAACAGCAAGAGCGGGCCACTGCCGATGTAAGCCGTTCAATATCGCAAGTCTCCGAGCAAGGTGATGATACAAAAGCTCAGCTGGAATCTATGGTGGAGAGCTCACAGCAGGTATCCCAAATTGCCAGTGATCAGCAATCGATGCTACACAAATATCAGTTGGCCACAAGTTAGAGTAGTGAAGTCCTAACAATAGAAAAGGAGCCTTTGGGCTCCTTTTGTGTTTAAGACGCTGTTGGTTGCGTGGTTGGATACGTGATTGGTTAGCGCATCGCTTTAGCCATAGGCAACGCTTGGGAACCACAGAACCAATTGCGGCCACATCACCAGTGCCACGAGTGCCACCAACTGGATAATGATAAACGGCATAACACCACGGTAGATGTCTTTTAACGCCACACCGTCAGGGCAGACTCCTTTTAAATAGAACAGCGCAAAGCCAACAGGCGGGGTAAGGAAGCTGGTCTGCAATGCCATTGCAACCAACATAACAAACCAAACTAGGCTTGGATTATCCACCACACCGTGTCCGTCAAGCTCAATACCTAAGCTGGCGATAACCGGCGCTAGCAGAGGTAGGGCAATAAGGGTGATCTCAATCCAATCAAGGAAGAAGCCAAGTAGGAATACGATCAACAGAATAAAGGCGATAATGCCGTAAGGTCCAAATGGTAAGCCACTTAAGAACGACTCAATCATTTCATCGCCACCCAGTTCGCGCAATACCAATGCAAAACATGAGGCGCCAAGGAAAATCATAAAGATATAGGCGGTGGTGCCATATGAGGCGAGCAGCACTTCTTTCAGTACTTTTAAGTTGAGCTTCTTATTGTAAGCCGCAAGTAAGGTCGCCCCTAGCGCGCCAATACCTGAGGCTTCGGTCGGAGTAGCAATACCCGCAAAAATTGACCCTAGAACACTAAAAATAAGTACAACGGTTGGAGTGATATCTTTGAACACTTGCAGGATCAAATTCCAATCGACTGGCTCAACATCTTCAGGGACAGGGGCTTGGTGCGGGTTCATTTTACCAATCACCAAGATATACAAAATATACAGGCTTCCTAGTAGTAGTCCCGGAATAATTGCGCCCATAAATAGATCACCGACAGAGAGACCAAGCTGGTCTGCCATGATCACCAGCATGATTGACGGCGGTAGCAAGATACCCAGTGTACCGGCTGAGGCAACTGTGCCGAGTGCTAGAGGCAGGTGATAACCTTGTCTCATCATACTCGGTAGCGACATCACGGTGAGCAACACCACAGACGCGCCGATAATACCTGTTGATGCAGCGAGGATAATACCAATTGCCATTACGGTGATGGCAAGACCGCCATGCACTTTGCCAAATAGTGCCTGCATCGATGCCATTAGCTTTTCTGCGATGCCTGATTTATCGAGCATATTGCCCATAAAGATAAACATTGGCAGGGCGACCAAGATCCAGTTGTCCATGATCTTGTAGATTCGGTTTACTACTAAGCCAAGACTGGTGTAATCAAGCCCGGTAAAGGTATCGAGGTAAATATCTGCAAAGTACCCAACTGCCGCGAAAACAATGCCGATGCCGCCGAGCACATACGCGACGGGAATACCGGTAAACAGCAGTGCGATAAATGAGCCAAACATGGCAATGACAATCCACTCATTTGCTTCCATGGTTTGCTCCTTTAAATAGGGTATCTAGGTTCTTTAGTAGTGTCGCTAACATCGAAAACAGCAACATGGTGAAGCTGATCGGGATGACACTTTTTATTAGCCAGCGGAAAGGCAAGCCAGAAGGTGATGCGGAGCTTTCGTTAACGCGCCATGATTCATAGGCAAAATCATAAGAGTGCAAGATGACAATTATCACAAATGGCATGGCGAGGAACAGCAGCCCAAACGAGTCAACCGCAGCTTTGGTGCGGTCAGAAAATTTGTGAAAGAACAGGTCGACACGCACGTGGAGGTTGGTAACTTGCGCATACGCGGTGCCAAACATCACTGCGGTGGCGTAAAGATGCCATTGCAACTCTTCTAAGGCGATTTGGCCATTAGAAAATACTTTGCGTAACACAACTTGAATGATGATCACCGCAACCAATGCCAGATTTGTCCATGCCAGTGCTTTGCTGGCACCGATAATGGCACGATCAATTTGCGCATAGAATGGGGTACTTGGGGTTGAATATAAAACCTTACTCATTGGCAACTCCTTACTGCCAAGGGTCGGCACTTATATCAGTGCCGACCACTCCAATGTGACGTGGATTATTGTTTTTGAGTTTCGCGAGGTAAGAAGGCGTTTGCTTCCCAGAGCGCATAACCATTGCGGAATTCGTTTAGGTCGCTCCATACTTTGTCGAAGAACGGATCAGAGTTTTTCTTCTCTTCAACCACTTCCATCCAAGTGTTCTCAAACAGACTAAGCATTTCTTCGTTCCAGTAACGGATCTCTACACCATTCTCTTTGGCTTTTTGCATTGCTGAATACTGCATTGCCTCACCTTCAGCAATCGAGTAAGTCATGGTCGCCATACATGTAGTCGTTACCGCAGATTGTTGCGCTTGGCTCATTTTGCCCCAGGTATCTTTGTTGATCAGTAGCTCAAATACCGTGGATTGTTGGTGCCAACCAGGGAAGTAGTTGTATTTCGCCACTTTGTGGAAACCTAAGCGCTCATCAATGGCAGGCTGAGAAAACTCAGATGCATCAATAGCACCTTTTTCGAGTGCACCAAAGATTTCACCGCCTGGCAGTTGTACTGTACCCACGCCCAGTTTTTCCATTACCGATGCGCCTAAGCCAAAGAAGCGCATGTTTAGACCTTTCAGATCTTCCGGCTTTTCAATTGGTTTACGGAACCAGCCTGATGTTTCAGGAGAGATGATGGCACAAGGGATAACTTTAACGTTGTAACCGCCTTGGTCATACATTTCTTGATACAGCTTTAAACCATTACCAAAGAATAGCCACGCCATGTATTCGCCAGCTTCCGGACCAAAAGGTACTGCTGAGAAAAGAGCAGACGCCGGCAGCTTGCCTTGCCAATAACCCGCGGTCGCATAACCTGAGTTCACTTTACCGGTAGAAACCGCATCGAGGATCTCCGCAGGGTTGACCAACTTACCCGGCTCATAGATTTTCATCTTAATAGTGCCGCCCGAGGTTTGCGTAATGTGGTCTGCATACCATTTGATTGGCGTTCCAAGTGCTGGTAAGTGACTACCAAAGGCAATTGGGGTTTTTAACAGCACTTTTTTATCAGCTGCTTGCGCTGAGACAGACAGAGTCGTAGCTAGTGCGATGGTAGAGGCGAGGACAACTTTCTTTAGTTTCATTGGATTAACTCCTTGTAGGGGATTCCTTTTTTAATATCAAGAAATGTGAACGTCGCAGGGTAATTGATGTTAATGCGATGTTACATTTGAAGTTAAGTCTAGAGGCGAGGGAAGTTGGTCTCTATTGGGATAAGTGCGCAAATTGTGTCGGTAGTAAGTGCAACTTACTCAGGCAGCATTCAGTAATACTACGTAGTTAAAAGGGAGCGAATATGGGATTTGCAAGCAATAGACGGCTGACAATCAACATCATATTGCTCTCGATCGTGCCACTGATTATTGTGGTTATCATTGTTGCGACAATTCTATTTAGTCAGGCAAAACAGTTGCTTAACGATCAAGTTTCGCTGACGCGCAACAACATCATGGCGGTGAAAAAACAAGAGCTGAAGCAATACGTAGAAATGGCAGTCAAAAGTATTGAGCCTTACTACGGTGATCCGAGTTTAACCCCGCAGCTTGCCAAACAAATTGTTGCTCAAAAATTGAGCCAGCTCACTTATGGGCAAGATGGATACTTCTTTGCTTATACTTGGGAAGGCGATGCGCTGGTATTGCCATATCAGGAAGAACGCATCGGTAGAAACTGGTGGGAAGTGGAAGATGTCCAAGGAAAGAAACTGCTGCAAGAGCTTATCAACGTTAGTCGAGAAGGCGGTGGATTTGTTGATTATTTATGGCAAAAGCCTTCCGCACAAGAACCTTTGCCCAAACTGAGTTATGCCATCTCCTTGGATAAATGGCGGTGGATGATTGGTACCGGGGTATACCTTGACGATATTGAACGGCAAGTTTCTCATATGCAAACAGGGTTCGACCAGAATATCGCAAAAACCAGTACGGCACTGTTTGGTGTGATGTTTGTAGCGGTCTCTGTGATTGCTGGGCTTGGCGCATCACTTAACTTGAATTTACGTCGACTGGCTAACCAGCAACTTAGTGAGCTTAATCAGCAGATCATCGATTCACAGGAAAATGAACGTCAGCGAGTGTCACGAGATCTGCATGATGGGGTGAACCAACTGTTAGTGGCTGCGAAATACCGTATTGATAACGTGACGAAAGAACAAAATAGTACGAAAAAGATGCAAGAACTTGATGCCAGTCGAGATGCGATGGAACAGGCGATTGTCGAGCTAAGAAGAATATCGCAAGATTTAAGACCACCACAATTGGATGATCTTGGTTTGGTCGCTGCCATTGATTTCTATATTAATGGGTTAAGAGAGCGAACTCAGTTAGAGCTGGTTTTTGAACATGATATTGATGGTGAGGAGTTTATCCCTGAGGTGGAAACAACCTTATATCGTGTGGTGCAAGAATCTCTTCACAATGTTGAAAAGCATGCTAACGCGCAAGGCGTGGACGTAATCTTGCAGCGAGAAGGACACACCTTGATATTGACCATTAGTGATGATGGCGTGGGTTTTCCTAACAGTATCAACAAATCGCATCAGCTGGTACAAGGCAAGATGGGACTACAAAACATGAAAGAGCGCATTCAAGCTATTGGTGGAACATTTACCTTAACCAGTGAGCAGGGACAGGGAACGGAAGTGCGCGTAACGTTAAACATGGAGTTTATATGATAAGGCTGGTTTTGGCCGATGATCATCGGATTATGCAAGACGGCTTAAAGTCTCGTCTTGAAATGGAAGATAACCTCGATATTGTGGACTGTGTTGGTAGCGGAACAGAAGCGCTGAAAAGTACTCTGACACTAAAGCCTGATGTGCTGCTCCTTGATATCAATATGCCTAACTTAAATGGCATCGAAGTATTGGAGAAGCTTGAAAAGAGCCGCTGCAACACAGCCGTCATTATTCTTTCAATGCATGACTTGCGTGATTATGTTGTGCGCTCTGTAAAAGCCGGAGCCAAAGGTTATGTACTAAAAGATGTTAGCTCTGAAGAGTTGGTGATGGCGATAAATCAAGTGGCAGAGGGGCGTTCTTATCTTTGTCCTCAGGCATCCGATCGCTTACTTGAACAGCTCACCGAACAGCCGAAACCGCAAGACGATACCTTGTCAAAACGCGAATCCGATGTACTAAAAGCGATTGTTAATGGCGCTTGCAATAAAGACATCGCTGACAGCTTACACATCAGCGTGCGAACCGTTGAGACTCATCGCTTGAGAATTAAGAAGAAACTCGGCGCTACCTCGACGGCTGCTTTGGTCAAATTGGCGCTGCAAAAAGGTCTTGTAAACTGATGACCAATAATTTGCTCTCTAGCCGTCAGCCAATATTGGATAAAATCGTTTTGTTTTGCGCGGTGATCCAAACAGGATCTTTTCGCGAAGCCTCAATCCAGCAGGGTATTTCGCCTGCAGCAGGCAGTCGCTGGATCAAAGAGCTAGAAGAAATTATGGGTGTTGAGCTTATCAAGCGTAGCACTCGTCAGCTGGTGGCGACTCAGGCTGGCTTGCTGCTGTATGAACGATTCTCTCCCATGCTGCCCGATATCAGTAGCTTATGCGAAGAAGTACAAAATCTCTCCGAGCGCCAAATGGGTGAGATTCGTCTTTCATCAACGCCGCTTTTTGCTAGGCAGTATCTAACTAAAGTGGTGGCGGAATACATTCAAATGTATCCTAACGTCAACTTTAGGATTTTTATTGAAGCGGGTGAATTTGATCCACTCAATATTGATTTTGCTTTTCGCGCCAGTGGTAACTTTGACGATCAAAATAAGCCCGATTCTTTATTAGTTAGTCGTCGTTTGTTGCAAGAGCCGCTCTATCTATGTGCTTCACCAACCTATTTAGCGCAGCAAGGCACACCTCGCTCACCACAATCTCTCAATGATCATCGCTGCCTTTACGCAAGAACGCTCCTGGGTGGCAATCACTGGAGTTTTGAGATTGAAGGTAGACAAGAAGTGGTGACCATTCGCGACACGTTAGAGTGTGACAACAGCGAAATGTTACTCGATCTCTGTTTAGAGCATGCTGGTATTGCCTATTTGCCGCATTCTTTGGTTCACAAACAATTGGCGAGTGGTGAGCTAAAACAGATCTTCTCAGAATATCAATGCGCTAGTTTTGACATTGATATGTACTATCGCCCGAGAGCGCCAATGCCGGAGCGGTGTAGCCAGTTTAAGCAGTATTTGATTAATCGTGTTCAGTCACTTGCCGATAATTGCTGATCTGCAATTCACAATCTCTATTTGTGCAATTAACAAGCCGGTGAATTCTTCCTAAGATAATTGGCGCATATCGCGAATTCTATGGAGGGATAAAAGTGGTTAAGCAACTTACACCAGAACAAGCTGCACTTTGGATAAATGATGGCGATGCTGTATTGCTCGGTGGATTTATTGGTAGCGTGGTCCCTGAAGCGATTGAGCGTGCGATTGGCGAGCGATTTAGCCGGACACAAGCCCCGAAAGATCTAACACTGTTGTTTGCTGCCGGGCAAGGCGATGGCAAATCTCGTGCGATTAATCATTTGGCGCAACAAGGTTTGGTTAAGATGGCAATTGGTGGTCACTGGGGATTGGTGCCAAAATTGCAGCAGCTTGCCGTGGATAACTTGATTCAAGCTTACAACCTCCCACAAGGCATCATCTCTCACTTATTACGCGATACTGCCGCAGGTAAACCGGGCACAATTAGTAAGGTTGGTCTCGGTACTTTTGTCGACCCTCGCATTGAGGGAGGCAAAATCAATCAAGTCACTGACAAAGACTGGGTTGAAGTTATCAATATTGCGGGCGAAGAACACCTCTTTTATCACCGTTTACCGGTTGATGTGGCGATACTGCGCGGCACAACTGCCGATGAAAATGGCAATGTCACCATGGAAGATGAGTGCCTCATCGTCGAAAGCCTCGCGGCGGCTCAAGCTGCTCGTAACAACGGTGGCAAAGTCATTGTGCAAGTTAAGCGTGTGGTCGGCTCGGGAACGCTTGACCCTCATGCGGTGAAAATCCCAGGCATTTTTGTCGATGCGGTAGTGGTATGCGACAGCGAGCATGAGCATATGCAGACATTCGCCACGCAGATGAATCCCGAATTTGTCGGTAGAAAAGAATCAACAGGTGACGCGGTAACATGCTGTCAGCCTTCAACGGCACGATTGGACGCCAAAACCATTATTGCGCGCCGAGCTGCAATGGAATTAATTCCGGGTTCAATACTAAATTTAGGTATTGGTGCACCAGAATATATTGCTCAAGTTGCTCAGCAAGCATCTGTTCTGCAACACTTTACGCTCACCGTTGAACCCGGAGCAGTAGGTGGTGAGCCACAAAGCGGTCTAGATTTCGGTGCATCTCGTCTACCACAGGCTATTATTAGTCAGGATCAAATGTTCGACTTCTACGATGGTGGTGGCGTCGACCAAGCATTTTTAGGTCTCGCGCAATGCGATCAATTTGGGGATATCAATGTCTCTCGTTTTGGCAGCAAAATTGCGGGGTGTGGTGGTTTTATCAACATTACCCAAAATGCCAAGCATGTATATTTTTGCGGAACTTTCACTGCGCAAGGCTTATCTATTGATGTCAAAGAGCAAAGATTACGTATTCTCAAAGAAGGCAGACAACACAAATTTATTGAAGCGGTTGAACAAATTACATTTAGCGCTAAGCAAGCACTCATAGCAAACAAGCCAGTTCTCTACATTACGGAACGCGCAGTATTCAGGCTGACATTAGACGGACTTGAGCTTATCGAGATAGCGCCAGGTATAGACTTGCAAGCGGATGTACTCAAACAGATGTCGTTTACACCTAATATTTCACCAAATCTTAAGGTGATGGACGAAGCGATATTCAAAGCACAATTTGAACTAGTAATTAACCCCGATGACTCGTTGTCATCGATATGATTTATTTTGCAAAGCCCAACAAGGAAACAGATATGTTTAACAACAAAATCTGCGTAGTGACAGGCGCAGCTCAAGGAATTGGACGTACCGTTGTAGAAAGGTTTGCTTCACAAAGCGCGACTATGGTTTATGCCTTAGACATGAATGCCGAGGTACTCTCGAAAGCGTTTATGGGCAAGGATAATGTCAAACCTATCGTAATTAACATTTGTGACCGTGAGGCGATTCTTAGCCTTATAAATCAAATTAAGAGTGACTATGGTCGAGTTGATGTACTGGTCAATAATGCGGGCATTACCCGCGATGCGCTGATTGACAAAATGACTGAGCAAGATTGGGATTTGGTGATTGATGTTAACCTCAAAGGGGTGTTTAACCTGACTCAGGCTGTTGCGCCCCTGATGATAGAAAATAATGCAGGCTCGATTGTCACTATGTCATCGGTAGTGGGGACAGATGGCAACATTGGACAAACCAACTACGCAGCAACTAAAGGCGGCGTGATTGCGATGACGAAAAGCTGGGCAAAAGAGTTTGCTCGTAAAGGAGCACAGGTACGCGCAAATTGCGTCGCTCCTGGGTTTATTGAAACGCCTATGACTGCCGATCTTCCGGAAAAAGTACTCGATATGATGAAAGGGAAGACTCCGTTGGGTCGTATGGGTACGCCTGATGATATCGCCAATGGTGTTGAGTTTCTTGCCAGTGATAAGTCCAGTTTTATTACCGGACAAGTGCTGAAAATAGACGGTGGCTTGGTACTCTAAGATGTCAGGTAAAGTCTATATAGTAGCGGCCAAGCGCACCGCTGTGGGGGCATTTCTCGGCGGACTGAAGTCATTGTCTGCCGTTGAGCTTGCATCCAATGTGATTCGTAGCGCTTTGCAACAGGCAAGTATCTCACCAGAAGATGTTGATGAAGTGATTGTGGGTAATGTACTGAGTGCTGGTTTAGGTCAGGGCGTCGCAAGGCAAGCGGCCATGCACGCTGGGATTTTGCATACCACGCCAGCATATTCGCTGAACATGATTTGTGGCAGTGGGATGAAAAGTGTCATCAATGCCTACAATGCGATTTACTCAAAAAGCGCAGAAGTCGTAGTGGCAGCGGGCAGTGAAAGTATGAGTAATGCCGCTTTTGTTATGGAGGGTAAGTGTCGCCAAGGGAACAAAATGGGCGACATCTCGCTCACTGATACGATGCTAAAAGATGGTTTAATCGATGCATTTGATAACAGCCATATGGGCGTGACTGCAGAAAATATCGCCAAACGCTACAGCATATCCAGACAAGAGCAAGATGAGTTTGCCTTGCGCAGTCAGCACCGAGCCAAGTACGCAATTGAAAATGGTCACTTTGCTACAGAGATCGTTCCACTGAGTATCAAAACCCGCACAGCTGCACTTGAGTTCTCTATTGATGAACACCCAAGAAAAGATGCTTCAATCGAGTCACTTGCCGGGCTGCGACCTGCATTTCAAGAAGGCGGAAGCGTAACGGCGGGCAATTCATCGGGTTTAAACGATGGTGCAGCAGCGTTGGTACTAGTAAGCCAAGAGTATTTGCAGCGAAACAACCTCACTCCTTTGGCGGAAATAGTCTCGGTTGGTCAGGGCGGAGTTGAGCCAGAAGTTATGGGGCTTGGTCCTATTCCCGCCGTTAAGCAGGCACTAGAGCGAGCGAGATTATCGTTGCAAGATATTGAGAGACTTGAACTCAATGAGGCGTTTGCCGCTCAGGCGATTGGTGTAATGAAAGGCTTGTCACAACAGCATGATGTTGGATATGACTGGTTTGAGGACAAAACTAACCTTAATGGCGGTGCAATTGCACTTGGTCACCCCATTGGCGCGTCAGGAGCAAGAGTGCTTACCACCTTGGTATATGAACTGATTCGCTCAAACACAACACTAGGCTTGGCTTCGCTCTGTATTGGCGGAGGAATGGGCAGTGCCATCGTTATTAAACGTGCATGCTAAATGCCACCATAAATAAAGGAGCCAATTGGCTCCTTTATTTTTGCGTCACGCTATTTTTGCCTAAATGGTTGGCTGAGCATTTTATCTAACCACTGTTCTCGATGCTGGCGAAATAGCGGCAGCCCAATCTGCACTTTGTCGTGTCCAAGTTGTGGCTGAGCACGATAGGTGGCAAACATTCGATCCCAAATCGATAGGAAAAAACCAAAGTTGGAATGGGTTTCTTGCGGGATGACCGAGTGGTGCACGCGATGCATGTCAGGGGTCACAACAAATTTGCGCAGCTTATCATCCAGTTTTAGTGGTAGTTTCGCATTGCTGTGATTAAACATCGCACTGGCGTTCAGAATAATTTCAAACACTAATACCGCCAAAGGAGAGATGCCTAAGCTGACCACGACGGCAATCTTAATCCACATTGAAAGCAAGATCTCGATGGGATGAAAGCGCGCGCCAGTGGTGACATCGATATCTTGGTCAGCATGGTGCATGCGGTGCAGTCGCCATAGCCATGGTACACGGTGAAAAACAAGATGCTGAGCGTATATAGCGAGATCAAGCAGCAGTACCGCGAGTAATACTTCGATTGCGCTTGGTAACTGCATCCAGTTAAACAGACCTATGTGGTGATTGTTCGCCCAAATCGCCGACTCGATTGCCAGATAAGGCATCAGTAGGGTTAGGCAAAAGGAATTGAACCCAACAAGACCGAGATTGTTGATCCAGCGGGTGAGTTTGCTTTGAGTGAGCGTTTTTCGCGGCGTAACCCATTCCCAAATCGCACAGAGAACTAAAACCGATATAAAAAAGCTTAAGCGGATCATATCTGGATTTTGCATTCAGTCTCCTTACTGATTGACCTTGCAACCTACAACGAGGTGAGTAGAATCTGTCGCCTTTGACACTATTATCATCGAATCAGCATGAGAATCCACGCTTTTCACCATTTGTACCAGCAGCGCCAAGCCTTGTCGACCAAAGTATTTAACGCTCGTGGTAGTAAAGTAGACCGTTGTAACCACTGCCAAGTTGCAAGCAAACACTGCATTTGTGACTATCAGCCAGATATCGACAGCGACGTGGCAGTAATGCTGATTGTCTCGGACAACGAAGTGTTTAAACCGAGCAACACAGGTCGTTTGATCCTTGATACGGTGAAAGAAGGCTATGCGTTTCAATGGAGTCGCACAGAGCCAGATGAGCAAATGTTGGCACTTCTGAGTGATCCTAACTATCAACCGCTTGTGGTTTTTCCAGCAGATTATGTCGACAATAAAGCACGAGTGGTTAGCAGTGAATTGAAGCCGTTTTGTGATGGTAAAAAGCCACTACTTATTTTACTTGATGGCAGTTGGCGCGAGGCACGTCGAATCTTTAGAAAATCGCCATACTTGGACAATTTGCCAGTAGTCTCGATTCAGCCTCAGGCGATCTCACAATATATGATGAGAAAGTCGGACAATGATCAGCACTTAGCGACTGCGGAAGTAGCGATTATGGTGTTAGAGCAACTTGGTGAAACGCTGGCATCGACCACGTTAGAGCGTTGGTTTTGTGTGTTCAGAGAAGCCTACATGCTCAGTAAAACTCGCATCAAACCCGACCAAACTCGACCAGAGCTCAAGCGTTACTTGACAACGCAGCTCGAAAATTCACAACCTACTGATTGATATTGTGAAATAAAATCGATTCAATTACAGATTGTCTAGAGTCGAAGTAATTGTATTTGTAGAGCGCTCAGCAAAGTTTGAACGCTGATTATAAAAATTACTGCTTTTCAGGACGTTGGCGATATTTGGCTAGCTAGGTCACGGAATATTGCTCAGTCGTCATAGATAATATTGGCAGTTTTATCCGCTCAAGGCTGTGGCTTTGAGTTGGTGTTTAGGATTTATGAATTACATTCTGGGAGAGAATAAGATGTACTACGGTTTTGATGTTGGTGGCACCAAGATTGAATTTGGCGCGTTTAACGAAAAGTTAGAGCGTGTCGCAACTGAACGCGTTCCAACACCAACCAGTGATTACCAAGAGCTGTTAGCTGTGATTGCAGGCTTGGTGAATAAATACGATCAAGAGTTCAATTGCGAAGGCAAGATTGGCTTAGGTTTACCGGGTATGGAAGATGCGGATACAGGGGCAATCCTAACGGTCAATATCCCAGCGGCGAAAGGGTTACCACTGCGTAAAGATCTTGAAGCTAAAATTGGTCGTTCAGTGCGTATCGACAACGATGCAAACTGTTTTGCTCTCTCTGAAGCTTGGGATGATGAACTGAAAGATTCACCATCGGTGATGGGCTTGATCCTCGGTACTGGCTTTGGTGGCGGTCTAATTTATGAAGGTAAGCCATTCTCTGGTCGCAACAACGTTGCTGGTGAAATGGGGCATATGCGTCTACCGATTGATGCTTGGTTCCATTTAGGTGAAAATGCGCCGCTATTAAGTTGTGGTTGTGACAAAAAAGGTTGTATCGACAATTACTTGTCTGGTCGCGGTTTTGAGCTGCTGTACGCGCATTACTATGGCGAAGAGAAGAAAGCGATTGATATTATCAAAGCACAAGCAGAAGGTGAGCCGAAAGCAGTTGAACATGTTGAGCGCTTTATGGAGCTGCTAGCGATTTGCTTTGCTAATCTGTTTACTGCGAATGACCCGCATGTAGTGGTACTTGGCGGCGGTCTCTCTAACTACGACCTTATCTATGAAGAGATGCCAAAACGTATTCCAAAGCATCTGCTTTCTGTAGCGAAATGTCCGAAGATCGTGAAAGCCAAACATGGCGATTCAGGCGGTGTTCGCGGCGCGGCGTTCCTGAATATCAAATAACAGCTAAGTTTGAATTAAAAACAAAGGGCTTCCAGTCGGAAGCCCTTTGCATATAAACCGATTTCGCGATTGTCTATCGCAACAAGTGAACTACTTGTTTTTTTTACCTACACCTAAGTTTTCTTTAGGCTTAAGCGTGATTTTACCGAATCCAAGTTTTTTAAAGTGGTTATCACGGTAGTTACGCACCGCTTTCGTGTCAGACACCATCTCTAATTGCAGTTCCATTTTCAGAAACTCAGTCAGGTCGATACCTTCTGCTTCCGCTACCGCTTCATGAATATTGCGATGTTGTTGGTATGAGAACAGCAGTTCTTTTTCAACGTCTTTGTAGGTATAAAGAATTGTACGAGCCATATTAGGTTACTTATTTACGATAAAATGAAAGGCCAGCGTATCCGCTGGCCTAGAATGGGTTAGATTCTGCCTTGAAGCGGGATGATTGTCACGCTTTCTCCCACTTTTACTGTATCGACAGCAGGAGAAATCTCGATTAGGCAGTTTGCTTCGCTCATTGAGCGCAAAATACCCGAGCCTTGTTTACCCGTTGTACGCACCGTCAGACGACCAGCACTATCGAGTTGGTAAACCCCGCGACTAAATTCAGTACGGCCTTGCTTAGAGCGCAGATCTTCAGTAGCAATCGCAGTCACTTTCAATGGTTGCCAGTTCACTTCACCTTGCATCTTACGCAGTGCAGGCTCAACAAAGTTCACAAATGAAACCATGACCGCAACTGGGTTACCAGGTAAACCAAAGAATGGCTTGTTGTTGATTTGACCAAATGCTAAAGGACGACCAGGGCGCATATTGATACGCCAAAAATCAATCTGACCCAATTTATCTAGCGCAAGTTTGATGTAATCTGCGTCACCAACAGAAACGCCACCAGAAGTGATCACCACATCGGCTTGTTGGCTCGCTTTTTCAATCGCATCAATCATCACCTGTTCGTTATCTTCTAAGATGCCGAAATCGATGATCTCACAGCCTAATTTGTCTAGTAGTCCCATGATAGTGAAGCGGTTTGAATCGTAGATAGTATTGGCTTTCTGCTCGCTACCCGGTGCTTGCACTTCATCGCCGGTTGAGAATAGGGCGACTTTAAGTTTGCGATAGACATTAGCTTCACCAAAACCAAGTGATGCCAACATTCCCATTTCTGCCGATTCAATGCGTGTACCTTGAGTAAACACATCAGCACCTAGCGACAAGTCTTCACCAGCTTGGCGTACGTTTTGACCAGCTTTAATGCTCGCACCAGCGAAAGAAACTGCATCATCGGTATGAGTTGCTTGCTCGCGCATAATCACAGTATCGGCGCCTTGTGGGATTGGCGCGCCAGTCATGATTTTCACAGCTTGTCCTAATTGCAGCTCTTGCTCATAAGCATGACCTGCCATCACTTCTGCTACGACTTGGTAGCTGTCGCGCTCTAAATCATCACCACGGATCGCAAAGCCATCCATTGCCGAGTTAGTGTATTGTGGGACATTGACCGGAGAAACGACGTTATTTGCCAATACGCGGTAGTAACTTTCTTGCATTGGGCAAGCTTCGGTTTCTGCCACGGTATTGACTAGCGACAAGATCTTTTCTTGACCTTGTGCAACCGATAAAAATGCAGGTGATAGGGTGTCACAACATGCCGCGCCAGTGATCTCGTTACCGATTTCGCCTTTACGTGCAACAAAGTCCAACACGAACTGCTTGATGGATTCTAAATCGTTGATATCAAGCTGAGGTAGTTCGGTATCGTCAACTTTGCTGTCCGCGGCGATGGCAATGATGTTGTCATCATTTGGGTATAACCAAGGCTTGCCAACTTCTTCGCGGTGCAACTCAATTTTCGGGAAGGCGATGTTTTTACAGCCTTCAACTAAGATCACATCAAGTTTTTGTTGGTCAAAACGGGTCAAAAGATAATGAAACTCTGACTCTTCTTCTGGCGTCTCAGTCATCAAAGCGTAGCGATTGCGCGAAGAGATCAACATTTGGCTTGCGCCTGCTTTACGCAAACGGAAGCTATCTTTGCCCGGTTTATCGACATCAAAATTATGATGAGCATGCTTTAGCATACCAATGCGCAGGCCTGCTTCAGTCAGCTTTGGCAATAACGCTTCAATCAAGGTTGTTTTGCCCGTACCAGAGTAGGCAGCAAAACCGAGAATAGGGACTAAGTGGCGTGATTTCATGATTCTAATGTTCCAAATTGTGCCAACTCTTCGGGAGTATTTAGGTTTACAAAGCAGTTAGGCTCATCGCTAAAGTCGACATAAGAGGTATTGCACTCTTTGTATAGTAGGATGATTTTACGATCGCCGCGCTCTAAAAAGGCGGTCAGCTTTGGTAATATGCGCTTGTGATAAAGGGTAAATACTGGCTGTTGGTGGTCACCGTCATGTGCGACAAGGATATCGCTATCGGCTTTTACTTGGTTGCAAAAGCGCTCAACCAAATCCGTGCTGATCTGCGGGCTGTCACATGGCACAAAACCAACCCAATCGGTTTCAGCGTGAACCAAACCGGCATGAATGCCACCCATAGGTCCTGGGTAGTCAGAGAAATGATCGCTGAATACTTGACCGAATTGCGCATAAGCTTGCTGGTTACGATTAGCGTTGATAAGAATTGTTGGGGTTTGTGGCGACAAGCGTTCAATAACGTGCTGAATTAGCGGCTTATTATTTAGTTCGATAAGACCTTTGTCTTTGCCGCCCATGCGGCTGGCTTGTCCGCCAGCCAAAATGACCCAACTAGTTTGCGTTGGACTTAGCATAGGTATTCTCTTGTTCTTTATCAGTTATGATTTGTAACAGTGGAGACTCTATCAGAGTTGACTCTTTTATCCACCATTGTTTGCGACACAAATCAGTGAGGGCATTCTTCTGGTGGCTGGTAATCACAATACTTGAGCCTTTTTTAAGCAGATCCTTGGCGAGTATCACGAGGCGATCAATTGATTCTTGGTCAAGAGAGGCACTTGGCTCATCCATCAATAAGATTGAAGGCGTTAAAATCCATGCACGCGCCATAGCCACACGCTGCTTCTCCCCCCCAGAAAGCACCGAAATGTGCTCGTCAGCTAAGGTTTCTAGCCCAACACGTCGCAGTGCATTGATCACTTTAGCGCGTTTATCTTGCCCTGAAATTTTCTGAAAACGAATGCCATAAGCCACGTTTTCATACACAGTACCGTCAAAAAGATAAGGAGATTGGTGGAGGTAAACCACATTGCGACGACCACTGCGAGGGAAAAGGCGTTGAATAAAGTTGTCATTAGGTGCGACGACTCGTCCGGTTGTTGGTTTTAACAAGCCAGAAAGGATCTTAAGCAGGGTAGTTTTACCCACGCCATTGTCGCCTCGTAAATAGATCGCGTCATTTGGACCGATCGTTAACTCAGGTATGTGAAACAGTACCCGGTCTTTAAACCTCATCGAGACTTGTTGAGCAGTTAATTTTATTGTCATAAGTTGCCCTTAAGTTCTCAAGTAACCACGTCCGCGCATGCTGCTAAGCAAGAAATTTAGGAGCAATGCGAGAGATAATAAAACAATTCCAAGTGCAACACCTTGCGCAAACGCGCCTTTGTGGCTTTCCATTGAAATTGCAGTAGGAATATTGCGGGTAACGCCCATAATGTTACCACCGACCATCATTGAACAGCCCACTTCAGTCACGATACGTGAGAACGCGGTAATGGTAGCGGCAAGCAGGGGAAAGCGAGTTTCCCAAATCATGGTTGCTGCTAAACGAGGCATAGAAGCGCCAAGTGTAATCGCCGTTTCGACAGCGCGTCGGTCACTTGATTGAAGCGCACCATGCATCATGGCTACGAGCACTGGGAAACAAATTAACATTTGTCCCAGTACCATTGCTTTTTGGGTGAATAGCATTTGCCAGTCACCCAAAGGACCTGCACGAGACAGCAGCATATAGAGCAGCAAGCCAATCACCACCGTTGGGATGGCTTGCAATGTGTTCACAATTGAAAGGAACATCCACTTGCCGCGAAAGTCTGTGTAGGCGAGGATGAACGAAAATAGAATCGCTGGCAGCAACACCAGAGAAATCGCTGATAAAGATACGCTAAATGACACACCGACTATAGCTAATAGGTCGGGGTCAAGGGCTACTAATAGGGCTAATGCGTCTAATGTTGTCTGCCAAAGGCTCATGGGCGATTATTTCTCGTTCGCGTTCGCAACAAACAGTTGTTGACCATTTAGTTTAAAGCTGTTGATCAGTTCTTGACCGCGAGGGTTAACTAACCAATCACTAAACACTTTCGCGCCTTGGTAATTGATTGTTGGGTAACGCTCAGGGTTTACTAGAATAACTTGGTAAGGGTTAAATAGGTTTTTGTCGCCTTGTAGCAAGATTTTTAGATCAAGTTTGTTGTTGTACGCCAACCAAGTACCGCGGTCAGTCAGAGTGTAGCCTTGCATTTCAGACGCCATGTTTAGCGTTGGACCCATACCTTGACCTACAGAGCGGTAGCCAGTGAAGTTTGGTTCCATTTTCGTTTGTGCCCAAATACCTAGCTCTTTTTTATGAGTACCAGAATCATCGCCGCGTGAGATAAATGTTGCGTTAACACCTGCGATGTCTTTAAACGCTTCTGCAACGGTTTTGTCATCAGCCACTGTTGCTGGGTCAGCTTGTGGACCTACAAGTACGAAGTCATTGTACATTAATTTGCGAGGAAGAACGCCGTAACCTTTCTCAACAAAATTGGCTTCTGCTTTAGGCGCGTGAGTCATTACCAAATCTACGTCGCCATTTTCACCCATTTTTAGTGACTTACCGGTACCTGCAGCAATAACGTCTACCTTGTAACCAGTGTCTTTTTCAAATTCAGGCAGTAGGTAGTCAAGTAAACCAGAGTGGTAAGTACTGGTTGTAGTCGCTAGACGAACGTGTTGTTGATCTTCTGCGTGTGCAGAGTAACTAAATAGCGCTAGAGACGCAGTGGCTGCTAGAGTGTAACTAACGGTTGCTTTCATACTAAATGATGCTTTCATTGTTATATTTTCCATATTGTGGGCCAAAAGGCTTTTTTGGTTAATAACCAAGTAGGGTATGGCTACTACCAAAAAATGGTCAGTAGCCATTAGCAAACTAAATGCCAACTTTTTTGCATAAAATTCAAGCTATTCCGCTCTGATTTGTGGACAAAAAGGGGCTTTGCGACAAAATGTCGCACTATTGCTCGATCCCAGTAACAAAACCTTGGTACACTCTGACCCAACAGTTGAAATCAATTGAGATAAAATATGTCTACATCTTTAGACGCAAATAAATCCCTTCAATACCAAGCTTTCTCCGTCTTAGTTGTTGACGATGAGGCAGGCATGCAGGCTATTTTGCAAAAAGCACTCAGCAAATGGTTCTCTAAAGTCGATACCGCAGGGAGCATTGAACAAGCAGAAACGCTCCGTCTCGCCAATCACTATGATCTTATAATTTTAGACATTAACTTGCCGGGGCGCTCGGGTATCGAATGGGAAGAAGCGTTTAATGATGAAGAGCGCAAAGCTGACATTATCTTTATGACCGGTTACGCCGATTTGGAAACGGCAATTTCGGCGCTAAAACTTGGCGCGACAGACTTTATTTTAAAACCATTCAACTTGAGCCAAATGTTGCAATCGGTGCAGCGCTGTATGGATAAACGCCTTAATGAGCGTTTGCAGTTTGCCCTGCGCCGCGATGTAAAGCGTCACATTGTAACCGAGATCGCCGGTAGCTCAGAGAAAACTAGGCAGCTGCGTCAGTTGATTACCCAATTTGCACCATCACGCGCTTCGGTGTTGATTGAAGGTGAATCCGGCACGGGCAAAGAGCTGGTCGCTCGTGGCGTGCATGAAGCCAGTGGTCGTAATGGTCCTTTTATTCCCGTTAACTGTGGCGCGATTGCGCCAGAGCTGCTGGAAAGCGAACTGTTTGGTCACACATCAGGGGCATTTACTGGCGCGAAGAAAGGTCGAGAAGGTCTATTTCGTGTCGCGAATGGCGGCACCCTTTTCCTTGATGAAATTGGTGAGATGCCACTTTCAATGCAATCGGCTTTGCTGCGCGTGTTAGAACAAAGAGCGATTAGACCTGTCGGTAGTGAGAAAGAGATTGGCGTTGATGTTCGTGTCGTAGCGGCAACCAACCGTAACTTGCAACAAGAGGTTAGCAAAGGCAATTTCCGTGAAGATTTATTCTATCGCCTTAATGTACTTAAGATTGATGTAGCGCCGCTACGAGATCGTAAAAAAGATCTTAATGAGCTAGTACCATTTTTTACCAAGATGTTGTCAGCTGAGCTGGGTATGCCTGATCCTCACTGGGCGCATGAAGATATTGAAGCGCTCAACAACTATGATTGGCCGGGTAATATCCGTGAGTTGAAAAACTTAATTGAACGCTGCATTTTGCTGGCAAAACCACCAGCGCACTATTGGCGTGAGTTAAACATTAATCAACCGCAGCAAAAGATTTCGATGACCGTGACAACCGGTTCACAGCTTATCGATATTGCTGAGCCAGTACGCGAGCAAGGTAATGGCTATCCAAATTCTTGGACGCTGAAAGATGTTGAAAAATCCCATATTCAGCAACTGGTTGATTTTCATGATGGCAATAAATCTGCGGCCGCGCGTGATCTCGGGGTTGCCCGTAAGACGCTAGAGCGTAAATACAAAGAGTGGGATGCTGAGGATTCTGATTATGCCGAATAGTGGCACTAATTCTTATCACGGTTTTATTGCTAAGTGGCGCTACCGATTCAAGACCATGGTGCGCTATAGGCTGATGTTTCTGACTTCAGCGCCGATTATTCTGACTTTGATGGCTCTGATTGGCATCACCATCTATTGGTCTATTCATTACACTTGGCAGAGCACTTTGATTGACGTTTCGGAACGTTTGGAAGTTGCCAATAACAGTATTGAGCTGATCCAGCAAAAGCAAGCGAACCATGTGGAAGCCTTTGCCGAGTCGTATGATTTTCGTATCCGCTTAGAAAGTGGCATCAATGAGCTGGCGTTGAAAAAATGGGTGACGGAACAGAAGCAGCGCTACAACTTAGATTTCCTATGCTTTCATCGCGTTGGAGAGCATGACGATAAGTTTAATTACTCAAAGTTGAGTAAAAGCGAATCGTTTTTCGAACTGCTTAGTCATCAAGAACTAAAAGCGTTAGATAAAAACTTGGCTTCACGTGCACAAGTTGCCGTGCTCGATTCTGGCAGCGTAGAAGATCGCGGCTTAGTGAGTCGAACGGTTATCCCAGTACATAACAATCAAGACCAATTGGTTGGATATATGGACGGCGGATTGCTGCTTAACAACAGCACGATCTTGGTCGATCAAATTCGCGATCTTATCTACCCAAGTGAGAAAGATTATTTACGCCCACTGGGTACGCTAACGCTATTTCTCGACGATTTGCGCATCAGTACCAACGTGCCTCTTGATAGCAAAGAGCATATTGGTCGCGCGATTGGTACGCGCGTATCAGAAGAAGTACGTCAAACGGTGCTTAACGATGGTAAGCAGTGGGTAGATCGCGCGTTTGTCTATGATGCATGGTACATCAGTGCGTACCAGCCAATTTTTGACAAAAACGACCAAGTGATTGGCATGCTGTATACCGGTTATTTGATGTGGCCGTTTTTAAAGGCTTATGTCACTAACATTGTTGAAATCAGTTTTATCACGATTATCTTGCTGCTTATTTCTGGTGTGATGGTTTATCGTGGCTCAAGGGATTTGTTTAATCCAATTGAGCACATTCACCGCGTGGTCAAAATGATCCAACTAGGCAAAGAGACCCGCATTGGTCCATTGGGTTTGGATGATGAACATGAATTGGCTCAGTTAGCCAAACAGTTCGACAATATGTTGGATCTGCTGCGACAGCGTAAAAACGAACTTAAATTTGCAGCGATTGAGTTAGAAGGCAAGGTTCAGCAGCGTACGGCGAGTTTGGAAGAAAAGACTGCCGAATTAGAGCTGCATATTCAATTGCTCAATCAAACGCGCAATAAGCTGGTGGTGCATGAAAAATTAGCGGCGCTTGGTGAGCTAACCGCAGGGATTGCTCATGAGATCAATAACCCAAGTGCGGTGATCTTGGGTAACGTGGAGCTGATTCAATTTGAGCTTGGCGAAGACGCGCAGCGCGTGCAGGAAGAGCTTGATGCGATTCACGCCCAGATTGACCGTATCCGTAATATCACCCGCAGTTTACTGCAATACAGCCGTCAGGGCGGCGTACAGGATGAAATTACTTGGCAGCATGTTAACCCAATCATTGAAGAGAGCATTACGTTGGTAAAAACCGGCAGTAAAAAGCGCGATGTTGAATTTGTAACCGATCTTAAAGCGCATAGCTCAGTGGAAATTAACCGCCACCAACTGTTGCAAATTCTAGTTAACTTACAGATGAATGGTATTCACGCGATGCAAGGCAAAGGTAAGTTAACAGTGTCTAGTGAAGACTGGCTTGAAGATGGGCAGGAACGCGGCGCGTTAATTCACATTCAAGATGAAGGGACGGGGATTAAGCCGGAAAACCTAAAACGTATTTTCTCGCCGTTTTATACCACTAAACGTGATGGTACAGGCTTGGGACTGTCTGTTTCGCAAAGTATTCTCAGCCAGACGGGCGGTGAATTAACCGTGGAGTCGGAATATGGACAAGGCAGTTGCTTTACCATTCGCTTACCTAAGAAAGCGGAAATTGATTTGCTGATTTCCACCAAAGCGTAAGCTTTGCACTTCAATATAAAAAACGCCTTCGTTATGAAGGCGTTTTGCTATCTGTTGTTACTGTGAACAGTTGCCATGCTTAGCCAGCGTTAACCGCAATCTTAGGCGGCTTAATACCGTGTTTACGGAACTCTTTCATTACGCGCAGCGTAATATCGGTTTCAAACAGTTTCTCATAAGCGGTATCCACCACATAAGCCTTACAGGTGAGCTGAATGGCTAAGTAGTTGTCCGCCATAGTCTGTTTAACAAGAACCGTAACAGGCTTAGGCAGGTGGATGTAACGGCTTGATGACGCAGCTTCCTGGATTAGGTCGCGGGCGAGGGTGATATCCTCATCCATGCTGACATAAAACGGAATCACTACCTGCATGTCTAGCGCGCCATAGTTGCCACTCACCACCACTTCATTCAAGAATTTGTTGTTTGGGATAGTAATGATGTCATCGTTCAACGTACGCATACGCACAGAACGCAAACCGATAGTAATGATATCGCCATAGTTTCCTTCAAACGTGACACGGTCACCAACTTGGAACGGACGGTCAACCATTACCGTAATACCCGCGATAAATGATGCCGCAAGGTCTTTCAGTGCAAAACCGACCGAAACTGCAAGCGTACCACCAATAAGCGCAAGGATTTGGTCATTGATACGAAAGCTCATCATAAACACCACCACACCTGTGGTCATGTAGATGAAAAATTGCATAAATGATTGCAGCTTTTGTAGCAGCATTCGGTACTGAACAAATTGGCTACCAAAGCTCTCTACCATTGAGTTGATGAACTTAAGTAGAATCCAAGTGCCGGCGACCACAAACAGTGAGAAGAACACGCCACTCCAGCGGATCAGGCTGGCAATCTTAGAGATGTTCTCTACATTGGCGATCTCTTCTGTTGCCATCGCTGGCAACGAGAACAATGCCAAAAATAGTAAAGTTATTATTGTTTTCATCTTACTTCACCAATAGATGTTGACGGTCAAGAACGTTAGTAATGTGACGGAACCAGTGATCGGACACTCGAGCCTGATCTTCACTCCATTCAATGTAACCTCGGCTTTGGAAGTAGCGCAGGATACCGGTAATTTCCGCAATACTGAGCTGAGTACAATCAGAAAGAATTTCTGGCGACGCAATCTCCAATTGAATAATAGAGCGTAATACTGCCAACATTGGTTTAGGCATGTTTTCCAGCTCTTGCGATTCCGGCACATGGAACAAACGAACCACCGCTTGATCGGTCTCTTTGTTGCGATTAATCGACAAGCGGAAGAAACGTAGTGCCACCGTTGGGTTACCATCTGAGTAGTGCCAAAGAATACGATAGAAGCCAAGCTTAGCGCGCTCTTCTTCACTTAAATCGTCTTGATCCCACTGTTTTGGAACCACCAAGCCTTCAAATGAGAGAGGCTTTTCTAGCTCTTTGTTAATTCGGCTATTAAGTAGTTCAGCGATCTGTTTTTCGTTCCAACGTGGCAGGAAGCACACCAAATCAAACAGCAGGCGTTCACCACGAGCACGATCGACAAAGCGCCAACTCGATTTCACAATCGAGAACACGATGCGGTGATTTTTCTTCGAACGACGCAATAAATTAGTAATGCGCATCAGATCGCTCAAGCCACCAACCATCGGTTTTACTAAGCGGTGCGCATTGTCAATTGCGATCAGGTACGGCGTTTCGCTCTTACGTAGATGAGCCAGAATTTGTATCTCACTCGCTTCTTCATCTAGACCAATACTTAAAGCCAATAGCGACAATAGCTCGGAGTAGCCTGCGTATGGACAGTTTAGATAGATTGGCTCGGCATTTGATACTTTATTGAGCATGGTATTCAAAAGCGTCGTTGCGCCGATTCCTCGCTCACCGGACACCACACAGATAGCTGGGCTATCAGACATTAAGTAGCGTGAAAGTTGTTTAATCTCATCGCTAGCATAACCAATCAGCGTGCTGTCGATATTGCCCGGCAGCACGTAGTCAAAGACTTGTTCGCCTTTAATGCGCACTAGGTTGTGCTGGCATTTATCAATATCAGATTGCTTCGCCACTTCAATACGGAATAGATAAGCCAACGCTTGACTAAACAAAGTCGAACGCGATAGCAGTCCCATCAATTGGTGTTTAGCGCTGTCTAAGCTAAGCCAAACAATACCCAGTGCGGTTGCTGGAATGTTTAATAGCAAGGTGTTTTGACGATTTACCGCCCAGTTTACCCAGACAGGGCGTTCGGTATGACTCGCGAGAGATTCAAATACCTTTTCTCGCCATAGGCGCAATACGGATACAGTAACTAATACGAACCAGAAAAACAGCGCGCTGTAGATCCAACTGTAAATCGTGCCTTTACCCAGTGTACGGATTGAGATCTGTAAGATTACACCGGCAATAATGATGCTCCATACGTAACGACGAATGGTCGATAAGCGCAGGGCAATGACCGCACGAGATGAACTGCGGCTATTGCGGTAAGCAAACTCAAGGATAAAGCTAATCGCGATAGAGCCACCTAATACCCACCAAGTAAAGATTTCCAGTAGGATCAAATGCTGCAAGCTTGGGATCTGCGAAAGCACGCGGAGCGATAGGGTAATCGCGATTAGCCACGCGATAGCGCGGTGAGCACGGCTGATGTACCAAATTAATCTCACCCATAATGGCGGGTTAGATTTGCTTTCTAATTGGCTTACACGGAAGAGATCAATCAGACGTTTGCTGTTTGCTAGCCACCACACTAAACCAAAGTAAATAAACAAGACTTTGGTTGCCGCCCAAATAACTGGAATCGGCGAAATAAAGATTTCAGCAAACAGAGATTTAAAGCTGCGGATTTGGAAGTAAACCAAATACTCAACGTTTAACTTAGTTAACTGCCACTCTTGCTTAAACTGAGTAACGCCATAAGGACCAAAACCCGTCAAACGGTCGCGATTGGCAGGATTGGTTAAATCCAACAACACCTGTTTGCTTTGGTTTAGGCTGGTTAGGGTGAAATAAGCACTCTGAACTTTATTCCACTCTTGATCCGCATTCTTTGCGCGGTAAGCATCAAGATGCTCCGAAAAGCTAGTGATTTGCTCGCGTTGAATACGCAGCACACGCGCCAACAAAAGATTCACTTGTCGCTTATCTTTTGGCGTCATAAATAGGGGTTCCGGTAATTCGGAAATCTGTTGGGCGATTTTAACCGCTTCAGGTGAGCTCTGAGGTTGCGATTGAAAGCCGTACTCGTTAGCCAAGCTCGGCGTTGCAATAAGCAAGCTAGCTAAGACTAATACGCGCAAATAAACGTCGCGTAAGTAATAACGCATAGAACACTCTTAAATTTTAGTTATTTGGATTTATTGTAGTTGTTTTGGCGGAAGTGGTTGTTCCGCGCCCAAGGATGGGCGTCGAATTCTAGAGACTAGATGTTGCGCAATGTCAGGGGAGTGTTAAAAAAACACTATTCGATTGAGCGATTTTTCTGACGGATTAGACGGTTAACCGGAATGGAGATTAAGCTCTAGTTGAACGAACATCTTGACCTTTAAAGCAAAGCAAATGAAAACAACACTTGCAGTAGAGGCGCTTTATCAGTAACGTTGCGCGGTTTTTACCCCTTTATTCATTTTAAGCTAAGGTACAGGTTTTGATCTCTACTGCTAATATCACGCAACAATTTGGCGCGAAGCCACTATTTGAAAATATCTCAGTTAAATTCGGCGAAGGTAACCGTTACGGTCTTATCGGCGCGAATGGCTGTGGTAAGTCAACGTTTATGAAAATTCTTAGTGGCGAGCTTGAGCCGACCAGCGGTAACGTAAGCTACGACCCAAATGAACGTGTTGCAAAGCTAAACCAGGATCAGTTCGCTTACGAGCAGTACACAGTTATCGATACTGTAATCATGGGTTACAAAGAACTGTGGGAAGTAAAGCAAGAGCGTGACCGTATCTACTCTCTAGCTGAAATGAGCGAAGAAGACGGTATGAAGGTTGCCGACCTAGAAGTTCAGTTCGCTGAGATGGACGGTTACATGGCTGAATCTAAAGCGGGTGAACTGCTACTAGCGGTAGGTATTCCACTAGAACAGCACTACGGTCTTATGAGCGAAGTGGCACCAGGCTGGAAACTGCGTGTGCTACTGGCACAGGTTCTATTCGCTGACCCACACATCATGCTACTAGACGAACCAACCAACAACTTGGATATGGACACTATCCGTTGGTTGGAAGAGACGCTAAACCAACGTAACTGCACGATGATCATCATCTCGCACGACCGTCACTTCCTAAACTCAGTATGTACCCACATGGCTGACTTAGACTACGGTGAACTGCGTCTTTACCCTGGTAACTACGACGAGTACATGACTGCGGCGAGCCAAGCACGTGAACGTCTACTTTCTGACAATGCTAAGAAGAAAGCACAAATTGCTGAGCTACAAACATTCGTAGCGCGTTTCTCTGCAAACGCATCAAAAGCAAAACAAGCAACGTCACGTGCGAAACAGATCGATAAGATCCAACTAGACGAAGTAAAAGCATCTAGCCGTCAAAACCCATTTATTCGTTTTGAACAATCTAAAGAGCTATTCCGTAACGCTCTAGAAGTTGAAAACCTAAGCCAAGGTTTTGAAGAAGACTTGTTTGCTAACTTCAATGCAATTTTCGAAGTGGGCGAGCGTGTTGCTATCATCGGTGAGAACGGTGTTGGTAAGACGACACTGCTTAACACACTGGCAGGTGTGCTAGAGCCACGTACAGGCGCATACAAGTGGTCTGAAAACTCTAATATCGGTTACTACGCTCAAGATCACGCACATGATTTTGAAGAAGACTTGAAACTGATGGATTGGATGGGTCAATGGCGCCAAGAAGGCGACGACGAGCAAGTATTACGTAGCTTCCTAGGTCGTATGCTATTTGGTCAAGACGACATTAAGAAGTCAGTAAAAGTACTGTCTGGTGGTGAGCAAGGTCGTATGCTGCTTGGTAAGCTAATGATGCAAAAACCAAATATGCTGCTAATGGACGAACCAACTAACCACATGGATATGGAATCTATCGAATCATTGAACACGGCGTTAGAGCAGTACAAAGGTACGCTATTCTTCGTATCGCATGACCGTGTATTCGTAGACTCACTCGCAACCCGCATCCTAGAAATCCGTGACGGTAAGATCCACGATTTCCGCGGTACATACGCAGAGTTCCTACAAGCGCGCGGTATTCAAGGTTAATTATCTTAGTTAGCTTTTAACAAATTAAGTAACGCACAAATCGAAAGGGCTAGTTTTACGACTAGCCCTTTTTTGTACACGTTGTTTGTATGCGTTGATTGGTAAAGACTAGTAACGGAACTGCGCGACAAGTTGTCCTAGTTTCTGGTTAACATCTTGCACTTGATTGCTGTACTTGACCGAATCTTGCACTTCATTGTAGGTATCGCTTGCCAGAGAGGCGATATGAGTAATATTGCGATCGATTTCTCCCGAAACCATGGACTGTTCTTCTGAAGCCGTTGCAATTTGAGTATTCATATTAAATAGTTCTTCAATTTGCTGGTTAACCGTATCAATCGCCGAGACTACTTGCTGCGTATCTTGCATGGTTGACTCTGCCTGCTGTTGGCTATCCGCCATACGCGACACCGTCGATTGAATTTGATTTGACAGGTTGTTGATTGTCGATTCAATTTGTCTGGTGGAATTATCGGTCTTCATTGAGAGATCACGCACCTCATCAGCAACGACAGCAAATCCTCTGCCATGCTCACCTGCGCGCGCCGCTTCAATCGCTGCGTTAAGCGCTAATAGGTTAGTTTGCTCGGCAATACCTTGGATCGTCGCCATAACGGTATTTATCTCGCGGCTTTGCTCCTCCAATTGCTCTATTAACGTTTGTGAACTAGCTATATCGCTTGCCAGCGTCTCCATACTTGAGCTTGCTTGCTGAGTGATATCTCTCGCTAAGCTTGACGCGTCTTTCATATGTGAGGCACTCACAGCTGCGTGTTCAATGTTAGAGGTGATCTCATTGCTGGTTTGCACCAGTTCATTGATTGCGGTAGCAACAGATTCGGACTCTAGCTTTTGCTGCTCGGCGTTATCCATACTTTTCGATGCCGCTTCTGTACTGAGTTGCGAGCTTTCACTCAACACTTCTTTGGCTGAAGCAACATCTTTAATCAATATATGCAGCTTGGATGTAAAGGTATCAAATGAGTTTGCTAATTGTGCCAATTCATCATTACCAGAGGCATTCATACGCACGGTAAGATCACCATTGCCACTGGCGATATCACGCATCATATTGTTGATATGTGCAATGCGCTTGATGATGCTTCGACCGATGACCATCAGTAGACCAGACAACACCAAAGCTAATAGCGCGCCAAAGATATGCAATTGCATCTTTACTTTGTCTGCCGCAACCAGAATCGCAGCTTCTATATCACCTTGCATAGCAAGGATCTCTTCCTCAGTTTTGTGTACAGCAGAACGAAGTTCACCTCGTAGACCTTCATTAGGTGTCAGCCCGAGCTTGATGTTGGCTTCAAAAAGCGCCACCAGTGAATCTTGGTAGCGATTAAATCCAGTCTGAAGTACATGGACATAACCAAATTGCTGGTAAAAGGTCTGTAATGACTGCGCCAATTCTAGTTCAGTTTGATTAGATGGATAGGCGAGATAGTGGAAATCTTTTTCTAGCAGTTCTGATAACGCTATCTTGGCTTCAAGACTATTGAGCGCGACCACTTCTTCACGTAGTGCACTGCGTGAAGTATTCAAATTATCAATCAGTGAACTACCACTGGTTTTTGAGTCGATAAGCTCAATTTGTGCGACGAGTTGTTCAAATTTATTCCCATATTGTTGTAGCGTTGAGGTAATTACGTTCAGCCTGCCATCAAGCTCTAAGCCATGCTGTTTGATTCGCGTGTCTAAATCGGTCAGGCGATTGGTTAGCTTGCTATAGGTTTGCTCGAATCGTGCTTGGTACTTGGTATCATGGCGAGCGAGGAAATCTTTTTCATGGCGTCTTAGCGTCAGCAAGTCAACTTCAGCTTCAGCATTTTCAACCGAAGCAAGTTCAAGCTCGTGCATGTTGTCGAGACTTTGCTGTTCAAATAAACCATAACAGACAACACCAATGAGAAGGATGATATTAATGGCAAGCAGTTTTGCTTTTATCGTGAGTCGATTAAGTAGACTGGTGTTGCTGGATTGATTATGTAGCGCAAGATGTTCTTGAGACATGGATATCCCCCTAGAGTCTGACGTTTAATGACCGCTTTGGAAATTTTTGTGATCGCGGATATTAAACTAATAGCATTAGGGCGCGTTTTTGCAATGATAGTGTGAAATGAAAAGCCCCTAGATAACTAGGGGCTTTGGGGTTATTCTGCTTGTTCACCTTTGACATCAAAAGTGATTTTCTCTGCGCCAGTAAACACTTGGAAGCGTAAACCTTTAGCGCGCGCAATGGTGGTAATACCAAACTTACGCGCTAAATCTAGCCCCATTTGTGTTACGCCAGAGCGAGAAAGCAATACAGGAATCCCCATCTGTGCGACTTTGATCACCATCTCAGAGGTTAAGCGACCAGTGGTGTAGAAAATCTTATCTTCACCGCTTTCTTCGTTAATCCACATTTCACCGGCGAGAGTATCAACTGCGTTGTGACGACCGACATCTTCGACAAATGACAGCACTTGATCGCCTTTACACACCGCACAGCCATGTACAGCGCCGGCTTTTTTGTAGGTATCATTGTAATGAGTCAATGCTTCAAGCGCGGTATAGATTTCTGATTGCTTAAGTGGTGTTTGCGGGACTTGATAATTTTCAAGTTGCTTCATTACATTACCGTACATAGTGCCTTGACCACACCCGGACGTAACGGTTTTCTTTTTGAGCGCGCCTTCAACATGCTCGGTGTTCTCTTTCGTAATGACTGCAGCGCTGCTGGTTTCCCAATCGATAATCACCGACTCAATCGCGTTTGGATCCGATAGGAAACTTTGGTTCTTCAAGTAACCTAAAACCAAAGACTCTGGGCGTGACCCCAAAGTCATTAACGTAACCACTTCTTTCCAGTTCAACATTACCGTAAGAGGGCGCTCACACGCGATCTGTTTGGTAAGCTTTTCGCCGTATTCGTCGTATACCTCAACTTCGATAGTTTGTAATGGATTCTCACTGGTTTTAATTATATTTGGTTTAACCACGTTTATTCCTATTGTTGTTCGTTCATCAGACAAGCGATGAGGGAATGAAGTTACTGTCATCATAATACATTAAACTAGCAATAACCGTTCCTAATCGTTACAGAAATCCTGCTTAGAGATAAAATGCCTATAATTAGGGAATGAAAATTGCTTAACAGAGCGTAAAAGAAACGACTCAAACGAGAATCAAATTCTGAGCATGGTGAATTATGTCTACTATAACGCTTGAAAAAACAGAACAGCATTGGCCGATAGAGTGTGAACTGACGGCAAAAGAAGTGTCTATGGGAAAATGGACGACGATTCAACAGCAACTAACCGGTTTCAATCTTAAACCTGAGCAGCAAAGTGATCGTCTAGTGTTACTGCAACTGCATAAAGACGAGCGTACCGAGTACCGCTTTAATTTAAGCTCACAACAGCCTAAGCTTTTCTTAGTACTGGACACCTTTGACGGTGAAGATAATCCAAAGATCGTGACATTAACGGCTTCTCAGAGCGTTGCATCGCGTTATATGGATGGCGATTATCTCGTACTATCAAATGATATGCCGTTAGCAATTCATGCTTGGATGGAAGCCTTTATAGGGCGTCATGGTGAGCTATTAGAAGTAAGACGTAAAAAACGCGCAGGAGCGGGTCGATCAAATGGTAACTAGTTTTATTAGCCGCTGGTCTAAGCGAAAGTTAGACGAAAAAGCTAAAGAGTTATTGAGTACAGAAGAGACTCAAGTTGCGGTTAAAGCAAATGAAAATAGCGATGAGATAAACGCTGAGCTTTCAACGCCTATTGATGAATCGCAACCAGCGATTGCTGCATCGGAAACTGAGACCGGAGCGATGGCAGCGAATGATGCTGACAAGCCGGAAGAGATGTCGATTGCGAATCTATTGGTTTCAGAAGCAGAGCAAAGTGTTAAGAAAGCGGCACTGCGTAAACTGTTTCTATCAGAAGAGTTTAACGTGCGTGATGGTTTAGATGACTATGACGAAGACTACAGCAATCTTAAGACCCTATCTCAGAGCGTGGCAGAAACCTTGCGTGATTGGGTAAAAGAACAGCCAGAAGAAGCGTCAGAGAAAGAACAAGCTATTGCCGCTGCGCCTGAAGCAGAAGACGCTGAAGTTACGGACAGTGCCACAGATGAAAATACTTCTGTGGCAGACGAGTCGATGGAAGAATCCATTAGCGACAGCCAAGAGCTTAATGTCGAGACTGCCAACGCTGATACTGACGACCTAAATGGGGAAGGTGAGACAAAATATACCACACAATAATTAGGTACATTTTGACTAAATGATTAAGATGCCGATTGCGACAATTTGTCTCAGTCGGCTTTTTTGTCTCGTTAGCTTGCTTTGTTTTTAGTTAAGTTGTTGAAAAGTAAAAATATAAAAGTTGGTACGCCTTTTGCAATACGGCATCTAGATAAATTATCCGGTTGCAAACGGAATAGAGCAATGCTTAAACAACTACTACAAGAAGCAACATCAAACAATGGTAAAGCAAGACTTTACGCGTTTGAAAACACGGTTGAGCTGACTAACCTAATTCCACCAACAGTGAGCTATGAAAGTGGCGGTAACACCTTAATTGTTGGTCCTACAGCGATTATTGAAAGTGCGGCGCAACAACTAGAGCAGATGAACAGCCTAACTCTTCTATCAACTGATGGTGAGAAGGGGACACACGCAAATCTTTACTTTGCGAATGCAGTTGAAGTATCAGGTTTTCTCGGTGCTTTCGAAGTTCAAACAGTCAATAACTTAATTCGCAGTAACCTAGCAGAAGTGGCAATTGGTCATGATTGTTTTGATGTCGTACTCGATCTATGTCTGAACAGCTGCATGACTGAAGAAGTGCCTGTACCAGGTTATTACCCAGTTGGTCGCGGTTATCCAAAATTGGCTGATGCTCTAGAAGAAATTCCGACTCTGATGGGCACATTTGATAAGCCAAAATTCTTCCGTTTAAATACAGATTTGTGTGCGCATAGCTCTCGTGGCGTTAAAGGCTGTGAGCGTTGTGTCGATGCATGTCCTGCTGGCGCACTATCAAGTCAAGGTAGTGATAAAACTGGTCACCGTATCGAGATCAACCCATACCTATGTCAAGGTGTCGGTACTTGTGCAACGGCTTGTCCAACAGAAGCGATTCATTACGCACTGCCAAATCCGCAAGATACTCAAAAATTCATTGAGCGTACGCTAGCTAACTATGAGAAAGCGGGCGGTCTAGATCCTATCGTTCTAATTTGTAGCTCTCGTCATGAAAGCTACAACGTGATGGCACTAAAAGCATTACCAGACAATGTTATTCCTGTGGTGGTGGAAGAGCTGCCATCAGTAGGCATTGATACTTGGTTTGCAGCGCTGGTTAATGGCGCGACTCAAGTGCTTTTTGCTGCTAGCCGTTTTATGCCAGCAACGATTATCCGCATTTTGAATAACGAAGTGGCGATTGCTCAAGAGCTATTAAGTCAACTTGGTATCCAAAAAGAGTGCATCGATATCCTTTACCTAGAATCATTACGTGAAGGTCCTCCAACACTATGTACAGATTCATTTGATCTTGCGCTTGGTGATCTTGAAGGTAACAAACGTCAACGTTTGTTTACTGCTCTAGATGCACTAGCTATTTCACGTATTCCGGTTGAGAACGCGGTAGAACTCGCGACTAACGCGCCATACGGTAATGTGGAATGCCAATCGAATGATTGTACGCTTTGTATGAGTTGTGTGGCGGTTTGTCCAACACGTGCACTGCATACCGATGGTGAATCACCTTCATTGAAGTTTGTTGAACAAGATTGTGTTCAATGTGGTTTATGTGTGAAAGCGTGTCCGGAAAAGGTTCTAACGCTAACACCACGCATGAACTGGGATAAAGATTCTCGTCAAAACGCTCGCGTAATTCATGAAGAAAAAGCAGCGGAATGTATCCGTTGTCACAAACCTTTCGCACCACAGTCTATGATTGATATGTTGCAATCTAAGTTACGCGGTCACTCTCACTTCTCTGATGAAGCCGCGATTAACCGTATTGCAATGTGTGAAGATTGCCGTGTTATCGACATGTTCGAAGCAATGGCTGATGACCCAATGAAACAACTGAAATACTAGGAGTCAGGTGTGGAAAACAATAACGAACAAGCGACACTGCGCCAAGATATCTATTTACTTCTGGCTTCTCTGTTTCGCCAATTGCCTTCACAAGACCTCGTTGCTTTTCTTGCCGACTTGGAAATTGAGTCTGCAGAAAGCGCAATGCAACAAGCTTGGCAAGCATTAAAAGTCGCGGCTCAAGAAAGTGAGCCAGAAGCGCTAGAAGATGAATTCCAAGACTTATTTATTGGTATTGGTCGTGGTGAAGTGGTTCCATTTGGCTCTTGGCATATGGCTGGTGCACTGATGGAAAAACCTCTGGCAGAGATCCGCAACGATCTAGAGATCCTCGGTTTCGAGCGTGAAGAGAACGTTAAAGAGCCAGAAGATCATATTTCAGCGCTATGCGAAGTGATGGCGATGCTAACTAGCGAGCAAGAGTGCACCCAACAAGTGTTTTTCAATAAACACATTGCACCTTGGTACGAGTCACTAGCGAAGCAGATCGAACAAGCACAACACGCAAAGTTTTATTTGGCAGTTGCTCAGTTGTTACGTGCTTTTGGCACGGTAGAGCAGGTGCAATTTAGTCAAAACATTAAGAGTAAAACCCATTTAAAAATTGATGTGAAAAACGTAACTGAGTACGAGTAATAGCATCGATAAGAGGGGCGTTAAGCCTCCACAACACTACCTTAAGAGGGTAAGGAAGCAACCATGAAAGATAATAATGAAATAAACACAAGCCGCAGGGATCTCCTGAAAGGCTTAACAACTGCTGCCGTTGCTGGTGCAGTTGTCGCTGGGACAAGCAAAGTGGCAACCGCTGCAGAAACTGCAGAAATTAAACCTGACGTAAAGAAGACTGGCTATCGTGAAACTCAGCACATTCGCGATTACTACGACACACTGTAACTAGGAGCATTACGCATGAAATTAGTGAAACGCTCTGATTCAGTGAGCAAAGAGCAAAACCAACTTGGTGTTTCTCGTCGTACATTTATGAAAAACTCTTCACTAGCTGCTGGTGGCGCGGTTGTAGGTGCAAGCCTATTCGCTCCTGGCATGATGAAGAAAGCACAAGCTAAACCTGTTGATCCAGATGCAAAGACAGAAGTAAAACGTACTATCTGTTCACACTGTTCTGTAGGTTGTGGTATCTACGCTGAAGTGCAACAAGGTGTTTGGACTGGTCAAGAGCCAGCATTCGATCACCCGTTCAATGCTGGTGGTCACTGTGCAAAAGGTGCAGCACTGCGTGAACACGGTCACGGTGAGCGTCGTCTTAAGTACCCAATGAAGCTTGAAAACGGTAAGTGGAAGAAGCTTTCTTGGGATCAAGCGCTAGAAGAGATCAGTAAGAAAACACTAGAGATCCGTGAACAATCGGGTCCTGATGCGGTTTACTTCCTAGGTAGTGCTAAGCACAACAACGAGCAGGCATACCTGTATCGTAAAATGGCGTCGCTATGGGGTACCAACAACGTTGACCACCAAGCACGTATCTGTCACTCAACCACAGTAGCCGGTGTAGCAAACACTTGGGGTTACGGTGCGATGACAAACTCTTTCAACGATATGCACAACTGTAAATCGATGCTATTTATCGGCTCGAACCCAGCAGAAGCTCACCCTGTAGCAATGCAGCATATCCTTATCGCGAAAGAGAAGAGCAACTGTAAGATCGTAGTAGCAGACCCTCGTCGTACTCGTACAGCGGCTAAAGCGGATCATTACGTATCACTACGTCCAGGTTCAGACGTTGCGTTTATCTGGGGTGTACTATGGCACGTATTCGCGAATAACTGGGAAGACAAAGAGTTTATCCAACAACGCGTATTCGGTATGGATGAAATCCGTGCAGAAGTAGCGAAATGGAACCCAGCAGAAGTTGAACGCGTAACTGGCGTAAGCGAAGCAGACGTGTACCACACGGCTAAACTTCTTTCTGAACATCGCCCAGGCTGTGTTGTATGGTGTATGGGTGGTACTCAACATACTACTGGTAACAACAACACACGTGCTTACTGTGTACTTGAGCTTGCGCTAGGTAACATGGGTAAATCTGGCGGCGGTGCAAACATTTTCCGTGGTCACGATAACGTACAAGGTGCAACTGACCTTGGCGTACTATCTGATACGCTACCTGGTTACTACGGTCTTTCTGAAGGTGCATGGCGTCACTGGTCGAAAGTTTGGGACGTAGATTTTGATTGGGTTCAAAACCGTTTCGACAACAATGAATACGGCGGTCAAAAACCAATGCACAGTGCAGGTATTCCTGTATCTCGCTGGGTTGATGGTGTTCTTGAAGACAAAGACAAGATCCGTCAGCGTGAAAACATTCGCGCAATGTTCTACTGGGGTCACGCAGTAAACTCTCAGACTCGTGGTCCTGAGATGAAGAAAGCGATGCAAAAGCTGGATATGATGGTTATCGTTGACCCATACCCAACAGTTGCAGCGGTAATGAACGACCGTACAGACGGCGTATACCTGCTTCCAGCAACCACTCAGTTTGAAACTCACGGTAGTGTAACCGCATCTAACCGCTCAATTCAGTGGCGTGATCAGGTTATCCAACCGCTATTTGATTCAAAACCTGACCATGAAATCATCTACCTACTTTCACAAAAACTAGGTATTGCTGATCAACTGTTCAAAAACATCAAAGTTGAAAACAACCAGCCTGTAATCGAAGACATTACACGCGAATTCAACAAAGGTATGTGGACAATCGGTTACACAGGTCAAAGCCCTGAGCGTCTAAAAGAGCACCAACAAAACTGGCACACATTCCACAAGACAACGCTTGAAGCGGAAGGTGGCCCTGCAAACGGTGAAACTTACGGTCTGCCTTGGCCATGTTGGGGTACGCCTGAGATGAAACACCCAGGTACTCACATCCTTTACGATACGTCTAAGACGGTTGCTGAGGGTGGCGGTAACTTCCGTACTCGTTTCGGTGTTGAATTTGAAGGTCAAAGCCTACTGGCTGAAGACAGCTACTCAAAAGGCTGTGAGATCCAAGATGGTTACCCAGAGTTCACTGACAAGCTGCTAAAACAACTTGGTTGGTGGGATGACTTAACGGCTGAAGAAAAAGCAGCAGCTGAAGGCAAAAACTGGAAGACTGACCTTTCAGGTGGTATCCAACGTGTTGCGATTAAACACGGTTGTATCCCATTTGGTAACGGTAAAGCACGCGCGATCGTTTGGACTTTCCCAGACCGCGTACCACTACACCGTGAGCCACTGTACACACCACGTCGCGATCTTGTTGCTGATTACCCAACTTGGGATGACAAAGAAGCGATCTTCCGTGTACCAACTTTGTACAAGTCAATTCAGAAAGAAGATAAGTCAGGTGAATACCCAATTATCCTAACTTCTGGTCGTCTGGTTGAATACGAAGGTGGTGGTGAAGAGACACGTTCAAACCCATGGCTTGCTGAACTGCAACAAGAGATGTTTGTAGAAGTGAACCCTAAAGACGCTAATGATCTTGGCTTTAAAGATGGTGATGACGTTTGGGTTGAAGGTGCAGAGAAAGGTCGCATCAAGGTTAAAGCGATGGTTACTCGTCGTGTTAAACCAGGTCTTGCGTTCATTCCATTCCACTTTGGCGGTAAGTTCGAAGGTGAAGATCTTCGTCACAAGTACCCAGAAGGTACTGACCCATACGTGATTGGTGAAGCAGCGAACACTGCAACCACTTACGGTTACGACCCTGTTACTTTGATGCAGGAAACTAAAGTAACCCTATGTAACATTCGTAAAGCGTAAGGAGTCAAGAAATGGCACGAATGAAATTCCTATGTGACACCAAACGCTGTATCGAATGTAACGGCTGTGTGACTGCATGTAAAAACGAAAACGACGACGCGCTAGAGTGGGGTATTCAACGCCGCCGCGTAGTAACACTTAACGATGGCGAACCAGGTGAAAACTCAATCTCAGTTGCTTGTATGCACTGTACAGACGCGCCTTGTATGGCGGTTTGTCCTGCAGACTGTTTCGAGCACACTGAAGATGGCATCGTTCTACACAACAAAGATCTATGTATCGGTTGTGGTTACTGTCTATTTGCGTGTCCGTTCGGTGCGCCTCAGTTCCCTAAACAAGCTTCGTTTGGTGAGCGCGGTAAGATGGACAAATGTACATTCTGTGCAGGTGGTCCGAACACTGAACCAGGCTCAGTAGAAGAGCGTGAGAAGTACGGTGCTAACCGTATTGCAGAAGGTAAACTACCTATGTGTGCTTCTCTATGTTCAACTAAAGCACTACTAGCTGGTGATGCAGAGAAAGTATCAGACATCTTCCGTCAACGTGTGGTTCAGCGTGGTGCTGAAAACGCGGGTTGGACAAATGGTGAAGATCTGTCTTTCGACGCAACAAAAAGCTAAGGTTTGGAGAGAGATATGACACATCTGTTTAAACGTCTCTCTCTTGCAGTGCTGCCATTTTTGGCAGCACTGGCAATGGCTCTTTCACTGCCAGCGGCAGCGCAAGAGTCAGTGCCAACTGCACAGAAAGAGATGGCGCAGCTTGCTGGTACACAATTCTGGAAAGAAGTACGTGAAGGTGAGTCTGGCTATACAACGTCTAAGTTCCCAGAGCACGGTGTTCTTATTAGTACACCAGGCGAGACTTGGTTTGTACTAAAAGAGAAATGGATGTCTCCGGCTGGTGCAGTAGCGATCTTCGGTAGTATCGCGATGGTTATCATGGCGTACGTATTTGTTGGCCCGCTAATGCTGAGCAAACCACGTACCGGTAAGAAGATGAAGCGTTGGTCTCGCTGGGACCGCGCGTTGCACTGGAGCATGGCGTTTACATTCCTGACGCTTGCGTTCAGTGGTCTGATGCTGGTTTATGGTAAGCACTTCTTAAAGCCTTATGTTCCAAGTGAGTTCTGGGGTTTTGTGATCATGCTAGCCAAGCAATACCACAACTACGTAGGTCCATTGTTCTTTGTTTTACTTACTTTTGTTCTGCTGAAGTGGTGGCGCAAGTCTATCCCTAACATGACTGACGTTCGTTGGTTTATGAAAATGGGTGGTATGGTTGGTAAGCACAAGGGTACGCATCCTTCTGCAGGTTTCTCTAACGGTGGTGAAAAAGCGATTTATTGGTTGCTAATCGGTTTTGGTGCTATCGCTGCGGTAAGTGGCTTGATCCTTGACTTCCCAATCTTTGGTCAAACACGTCGCGACATGGAAATCTCTAACTTAGTGCACATGTTCTCTGCACTGATCCTGATCTGTGGTTTCATTTTCCACATCTATATCGGTCTATTCGGTATGGAAGGTGCACTTGAAGGTATGGTAACTGGTGAAGTTGACGAGACTTGGGCAAAAGAACACCACGACTTGTGGTATGAAGAAGTTAAAGCAAAAGAAGCGATGGGCGAGGCTGAGCCGAGCGAAACAGTGCAAAAAGGAGTAAAAGCTGATGAACAAACCTCATAATGGTATTTGGGTTGCGTACATCCTAAGCTGCTTTACGCCTTTCACGTTCCTTATTTCTGGCGTGCTTGCGATTATCTACGCAGGTTATCGCTTAGATAAAGGTGAAGATGGTGAAGTAATTAACTCGCATTACTACGGGTTGATTCGTACATTTTTCTTGTACTTAACTTTCTTTGTCGTGCTTATCGTAACGGTAGCAACGACCAATGGTGTATTAGAGGGTATCGAACGTTACTGGTTCCACAATACACTGCTGGATAAAATCGCTTACTCAATCCCAGTAATTGGTGGCGTGTTTGCGATTTTAGCAATCCTTGTGTGGTTTGTTCGTATGTTCCAAGGCATGCAACAGCTTAAAGCAAATAAACCGCACCGACCTTCAACAGGTCCAAACCTATAATTTAAAAGGTCTCTTCGGAGACCTTTTTTGATCCCGTCATTTATCATCATGCACAAACTGTACTGCATGCTCGACGTGCATCAGCGCAGTGCAAATTCCCCATGCTAGTGCAATCAATAGTAGTTCAGGTATTTCACCTAACTGGAAAGTTTACAGATATATTTCATAAATTCAGTTACTTACAATAAATCTGATAAAAGACTTAATTTTGGAACACTCTTTGCTGTGTTAGTCGCTTAATTATTGAATTCACCATAATGGTGAAATAAACGACTAGATGCACAGGATAAGTGCGCTACAACACACGGAGACAATGAATCATGAGTGTAACTGCTAGTCAGGTACATGGAGCTGTACAAACGCTAACTCAAAGCTCTGATACGCTTTTCTTATTACTAGGCGCCATTATGGTTTTTTTGATGCATGCGGGTTTTGCGTTTCTTGAAGTAGGAACGGTGCGCCAAAAGAACCAAGTAAACGCTTTGGTTAAGATTCTTGCTGATTTCGGTATTTCAGCCCTCGCATATTTCTTTATTGGTTATTGGGTTGCTTATGGCGCCAACTTCTTTGCTGATGCCGAGACGCTATCGCAAGGTAATGGCTATGAATTAGTGAAGTTTTTCTTCCTACTCACTTTTGCCGCTGCGATACCTGCTATTGTTTCGGGTGGTATTGCTGAGCGCGCACGTTTCTACCCAATCTTAATCGCGACATTCTTTACCGTAGGTCTTGTTTACCCGTTATTTGAAGGCATGATCTGGAATGGTAATTTTGGCGTTCAAGCATGGTTTGAAGCGCAGTTTGGCGCGGGATTTCATGATTTTGCAGGTTCAGTTGTAGTACATGGCGTAGGTGGCTGGATAGCACTGGTTGCGGTGATTTTCTTAGGCATGCGTAAAGGGCGTATCCGCGCGGGAAAACACACTAACTTTGTGCCGTCAAACATCCCATTTCTTGCGCTCGGTGCATGGATTTTATGTATCGGCTGGTTTGGATTTAACGTGATGTCAGCGCAAAGCCTAAACGGTATCAGTGGCTTAGTCGCGATGAACTCATTGATGGCAATGGTCGGAGGCATTGTCGCCTCACTTATTGCAGGTAAAAATGACCCGGGCTTTATCCATAACGGACCATTAGCTGGGCTTGTCGCTATCTGCGCAGGCTCTGATTTAATGCACCCAATTGGCGCTTTGATTACCGGTGCAATTGCTGGCGTGCTGTTTGTTTATCTATTTACCTATCTACAAAACAAAACCAAAATTGATGATGTACTGGGCGTTTGGCCATTGCATGGCGTTTGCGGAGCTTGGGGCGGAATTGCGGCAGGTATTTTTGGTCAGTCTGCGTTAGGTGGACTCGGTGGAGTAAGTCTTACTGTGCAGGTTATGGGAACTCTGCTTGGTATTTCTGTTGCGCTGATTGGCGCCTTGATTGTGTACGGGGCAATTAACGCTATGATGGGATTAAGGCTCTCTGAAGAAGAAGAATACAACGGCGCAGATTTAACCATTCACCGTATTTCTTCGACCAATGACGACTAAGTTAAGGTAGATTGGCTAATCAAGCGTTCGATTAAAAGCGGCACTAGCCGCTTTTATTAAGACTGATGACTAGCAATTGCCTTTTTTCGCTTGTCCCGGAGGGCAAAATTTATAGTCTTCGTTGTTTTTACTGCCGCCATCTTTGGTGCTCACTTTCACTTCCACGTCATCGATTTCACCTTCAACACGCGTTAGTTGGTAGCCTGCCAGTGTAGTTAGTAATACAACAACTAGAGGCAATCTCAGCATTGCTTTTCCTCTCAATTTTTCATTCTCGTGACCATCATTACGACCATGGTCTAATCCATATTACTACTGTTGTTATTCTTTCGGTGTTAAGCTTGAGTAAAAGAATGACAAGGACAGGTTATGGAATTCCCTTATAGAAATATTGTAGTACTTACAGGTGCAGGTATCTCGGCAGAGTCGGGGATCCAGACATTTCGAACCCAAGATGGTTTGTGGGAAAATCACCGTATAGAAGATGTTGCCACACCGGAAGGCTTTGCTCGTGATCCTGATCTTGTGCAAGATTTTTACAACCAACGTCGTCGTAAACTGCAAGGAGACTCTATCCAACCGAATGCTGCTCACAATGCGTTAGGACGCTTGGAGCAAGAGCTTGATGGTACGGTCACGATTATCACTCAAAACATTGATAATTTGCATGAGCGAGGCGGAAGTGAAAACGTTATTCACATGCACGGTGAACTTCTTAAAGCGCGTTGTAGTGAATCCAATCAAGTGATAGAGCATACCGAAGATATTCAAACCGGTGAACTTTGCCATTGCTGCCAAATGCCCGCACAAATGCGCCCGCATATTGTTTGGTTTGGTGAAATGCCACTGCGTATGGGTGATATTTATGCAGCGATTGAAAAAGCAGATTTGTTTGTCTCTATCGGTACTTCTGGCGTTGTCTATCCAGCAGCGGGATTTGTCCATGATGCGCGTATGCATGGAGCGCACACGATTGAAATCAATTTAGAGCCAAGCGCGGTAGAAAGTGAGTTTAAAGAAAAACGCTACGGCAAGGCGAGTGTGGAAGTGCCAAAACTGGTCGATGAGATCTTAGCGGTAAAAAAGGCTAAATCTGCTTAACCTAAAGCGGCTACCCTTGGGTAGCCGCTTTTCAATTCTAGTAAGTAAGATAAATTATCGTACTTTTAGCTTTTGGAAGTATTCGTCGTAAAGCACGCTTGCTTCACCAACTTCATCTTGCCATTCGCCGCTGTCCATAATCTCTTGTGGTGGGAAGATATTTGGATCGTTAGCAAATTCTTTCGGTAGCAGCTCTAGAGCCGTTTTCACTGGTGTAGGGTAACCAATCTCTAGTGCAATCTTAGCTGCGTTCTCAGGGCGTAGTAGGAAGTCGATCATCTCGTGAGCCGCTTCTACGTTTTTCGCGCCCGCCGGGATTGATAAGCTATCCATCCAGAAAATTGCGCCTTTCTCTGGCCAGATGATGTCGATTTGAGCACCTTCTTGGCGAGCCATGTACGCAGAACCGTTCCATAGCATACCAAGTGATACTTCACCTGCTAGGTATGGGTTCGCTGGGAAATCTGAGTTGAAGACTAATACGTTTGGCATTAGTTTTTTCAGCTCTTCATAAGCAGCTTCGATTTCTTCTGGGTTTGTCGTGTTAGGTGAGTAACCTAGTTTAGACAGCGCAATGTGGAATACTTCGCGAGAATCATCCATTAGCATTAGCTGACCAGCCCACTTGCTATCCCAAAAATCAGACCAGTTTTTCACAGTGTCTTTAGGCAGCATTTCCGAGTTGATACCAATACCTGTCGCACCCCAAATGTATGGGATAGAGTAGTTGTTGTTTGGATCAAAAGGCTTGTTTAGGTAGTTTGGATCTAGATCGGCAAAGTGTGACAATTTCGACTTATCAATTTGTTGGAGCATGCCTTCTTTGCGCATCTTAGATACAAAGTAAGTAGACGGTACTACCAAGTCGTAACCAGTACCTTGAGTTTTCAACTTCGCGTACATGCTCTCATTAGATTCGTACGTTGAGTAGATTACTTTGATACCAGTTTCTTTTGTAAAGTCTTCAAGAACTTCGTTAGGGATGTATTCCGACCAGTTGTAGAAATACAGTTCTTGATCAGCAGCCATCGCTGAAGACGCGAATAAGCCAGCTGCGCATAATGCGCCTGCATAGAATTTACTTTTCATTATATTTCCGTTTTATCTCACCAATTCAGCACATTACCAATCCTGATAATATTCTCTGAGTCAGCATATAAAAGTATAAAAGTGATTATTACTAGATTGTGAACAATCTAGCAGCGCGCAATTATATCAGCCCGAAAATAAAAAAGGCAGCGAATGCTGCCTTTTTTCAATGCTATTAAGCGGATTATTGACCTGCTTTAAGCTTTAGGAAGTAATCTTCGTATTTAACGGTTAGATCACCAACAGAGTCTTGCCATTCAACGCGGTCTAGGTCTTCTTGAGATGGGAATAGTGGAGCCACATCTTGGAATTTGTCGTTAGACGCTTTAACAGCAGTTAGGTAACCAGTGTCCCCAGAAATTTGCTCTGCGATTTCAGGGCGTAGTAGGAAGTCGATCATCTTGTGAGCCGCTTCTACGTTTTTCGCACCAGAAGAGATTGCAAAGTTATCTACCCAACCGATACCGCCTTCTTTAGGGAATACAAGTTTAAGAGGTAGACCTTCTTTTTGCGCAGCTGCTGCAGAACCGTTCCAAAGCATACCAACACCAACTTCGCCAGACATGTATGGAGCACCTGGGTTGTCAGAGTTAAATAGTAGAACGTTTGGCATTAGCTTTTGTAGCTCAGCGTACGCTTCGTCGATTTGTTTTGGATCCGTAGAGTTACCAGAGTAACCTAGTTTGCGTAGTGCAATATGGAATACTTCACGAGTATCGTCCATTAGCATTACTTGACCTTCAAGCTCAGGTTTCCATAGGTCAGCCCAGCTTTGGAAGTCGTTTGGATCGTACATGTCAGTGTTAACCGCTAGACCTGTGATCGCAACTACGTGTGGAATAGAGTAGTCGTTCTTCGGATCAAAAGGCTTGTCTAGGTAGTTAGGATCTAGATTTTTGAAGTTAGTCAGTTTTGACTTATCAATTTTTTGTAGCATGCCTTCATCACGCATCTTCGCAACGAAGTACGTTGAAGGAACTACTAGATCGTAACCTTGGTTATGAGTCTTTAGCTTTGCATACAAAGTTTCATTCGACTCATAAGTTGAGTAAATTACTTTAATGCCTGTTTCTTCGGTAAATTGCTCTAGGATGTTACTGTTAATGTAAGGACCCCAGTTCATAAATACCAATTCTTTGTTTTCGTCCGCTGCCACTGCACCAGAGAACAGAGAAAGCGCACATGCACTACCAGCTAATAGAGTAGCCCATTTTTTCATCGACGTTAGTCTCCAAACCAAACGTTGCTCAGAACATAAATAACTGAGCGATTTATAGAAAAACAGAATGGTATAACCATTCTGTTTCGTGAAAAGTCCGCGATTCTACTTCACTTTCTCTCTTGCAAGCAACTGTGAAGTTACAACAAGAGCTAAAGAAATAATCAACATGACTGTCGCTAGGGCATTTACTTCAGGTGAGATGCCCACTTTAACCATTGAGTAAATCTTCAATGGCAAAATTTCGTAAGTTGGACCAGTTACAAATGAACTGATGATTACGTCATCCAGTGACAACGTAAAGCTTAGCAACCAACCTGCTGCAACTGCTGGCTTAGCCAGAGGAAGAATGATCTGCTTTAGGATCACCCATTCGCTTGCACCTAGGTCTTTTGCCGCTTCCAACATTTTCACATCGAAACCATTCAAACGGCTGTAAACAGATACCACTACAAAAGGTAGACAGAATGTAATATGTGCTACCAAAAGAGTGAGAAATCCAAGCTGTGCACCCATTACAAGGAACAGTGCCAGTAGCGAAATCGCCATTACGATATCTGGTGACATCATAACTACGAAAAGCATACCGTTTACTAGACCTTTACCCTTAAACGAGTAACGGAATAGGGCAACAGCGGTCAAGCTACCAATAAGTGTAGCAGCTGTTGCTGAAAACACTGCAACGTTCAATGAGTGCCACGCAGCTTGCATTAAGCTGTCGTTGTTGATCAGCGTTTCGTACCATTTGGTGGTGAAGCCACCCCATTTCATACCAAAGCGGTTGTCGTTAAATGAGTTAACGATCAAAACGATGATAGGAAGATATAGAAACGCGTACACTAGCGTCATAAAGCTAAATCTAACTGTGCGTCCCATTAGTCTAGCTCCACTTTCTTGTTCAATAGTTTACCTGCTCTGTAGTAGGCATAAAGCATCACAGCCATCGCAAAGGTGAGGGCAATACTGGTTGCCGCACCAAATGGCCAGTCACGTGCGTTCAATACTTGGCTCTTAATCACGTTACCAATCAGTAGGTTCTTCGCTCCGCCCAGAAGGTCAGAAATGTAGAACATACCAAGCGCTGGAAGTAGTACTAATAAACAGCCACCAATGATGCCAGGCATAGTTAGCGGCAGGATAACTTTAGTGAACGTTTGGAATTTGTTCGCACCAAGATCTTTCGCCGCTTCAATGTACGTACCGTCAAGCTTCTCAATCGCGCTGTAAAGCGGAAGAATCATAAATGGCAGCAGAATGTATACTAAGCCAATCATAACCGCTGTTTCGGTGTACATAAGGCGCAAAGGCTTATCGATGATTTCCATCGCCATAAGCGATTTGTTCAAAATGCCTTGTGTACCTAAAACAATCTTTAGACCGTAAGTACGGATTAGTGAGTTGGTCCAGAAAGGAACAATCACTAGAAACAGCATGAACGGACGCCATTTTTCGGGCATTTTCGCTACGATGTAAGCAAATGGGTAACCGATAATCAAACACAGAACCGTCGCCACGATCGCCATGTAGAAAGAGTGCATCAGCACTTTTGCGTATAGCGGATCCATCAAGCGCAGGTAGTTATCGAAAGTGAAGGTCATTTCGATAAGGTTTGCTTCGTCGCGTGTCAGAAAGCTGGTACCGATGATCATCAGGTTTGGTACTAACACAAATAGCGTTAGCCAACCGACAATCAGAGCGATGATAGCGTTCTGAAGATTAAACTTCTTGCTCATCATTTAGTACAACCTCCCAGCTTTCAACCCAAGTAATAGCAACCTTTTGGCCAAGAGAGTGATCCACATCTGGATCGTCTTCGTTGAAGAACTCACTTACCATTACGCGCATGCCTGATTCAAGTTCGATAACTGAATCAAGAGTCATACCCTTGTAAGTACGTTCTACAACGTGACCTACAATTCCGCGTTGTTCAGACTCTTTGATCTCTTCGATGCGTAAGTCTTCAGGGCGAAGTAGTACTTGAAGTTTATCGCCTGGGTTGGCTTCTTGATCGTAGTAAACCACTGATTCAACACCTTCGATTGACGCACGGATGCGCTTCTCGTCTAGACGCTCTAGCATTGTCGTGTTGAATACGTTGATTTCGCCGATAAAGCGAGCAACAAACAGGTTTTTCGGCTCTTCGTAGATCTCACGTGGTGAACCATCTTGCTCAATCACACCTTCACGCATAACGATGATACGGTCAGACATTGAAAGGGCTTCTTCTTGGTCGTGAGTAACGAAGATAAAGGTAATACCCAGTTGACGCTGTAGCTGTTTCAGCTCGATTTGCATCTGCTTACGCAGCTTGTAATCAAGAGCAGACAGAGATTCGTCTAATAGTAGAACTTTAGGTTTGTTAACAACGGCACGCGCAATCGCGATACGCTGTTGTTGACCGCCTGACAGTTGGTGCGGCTTACGCTGTGCCATTTTCTCAAGGCGAACCATACGTAGTGCTTCCATTACGCGAGGTTCAATCTCAGCTTCAGCTACTTTCTGCATACGCAGACCAAATGCCACGTTTTCAAACACGGTCATATGAGGGAATAGGGCGTAACTTTGGAATACAGTATTTACATGGCGCTGCTCAGCAGGAACCTGAGTGACGTTTTGACCGTCAAGGATAATGCTACCATTATCTGCGGTTTCAAAACCTGCAATCATCCTAAGAACGGTGGTTTTACCACAACCTGATGGACCTAGAATTGTTAAAAATTCACCGTGGTTAACATCAAGGTTAAGATTACCGATGATTTCCTTGCCATCGAAACTCTTACTAATCCCAGTTAAACGGATAACTGGTTGCTCTGCTGTTTGTTTATTCAACGTCTGTTTTTCTCCCACATTGGTCATTCTTAGCTCAAAATTGGAAATGACCCGCAGTTACACAAATAGAGGCGCGCATGATAATCACCAATAGTGTGAATTCAAAGCATTTTCTTTCTTCATCATAGAAAATTTTTCGCAGGTAAAACTAAACATTCTTTACCATACTGTTTTTAAGGGACTTGCAAGTTTCTAAGCGTGTAGAAGAAATCGCTTGTTTTACCGTAACCATTTGATGATTGTTAACTATGTTGGTTAATTATCAGCCAAATAAACAAGAAAGCAAGAGTGTGATGTAGTTTCCGTGTGAGTGTTGCGGGGCTTTCAGTATAATGCGCAATGTCGCAATTTTTACTTACAGCGTTAAGATTGCTTAGTGAGTGTCATTCACGGTACTTTTAATGTAACGAAGAAATAGCGATCAAAGTAAACCAAGCCGGACTGTATAATGAGTAATGATATTGAAAAAGACTTTAACCTAGGCGGAAGCATCGAACGTGCGATTTCCGGTAACTATGAGTTAAAAGCAGGGGATGTGTTTAGAGAAGCTTGGTCGCAAACGGTCAAAAACTTCCTCTCTTTCTCACCGGCAATCATCATCTTGATGTTTGTCCAAGTAGGGGTGTTCTATATTGCGCTTAAGCTTCAGCTTGGCGACCCGTCGATGATTTTCGACGCGATTACTGACCCAGAAGCCTTTAATCCGTCTATCGTACAAGCTATATATATAGCGAATTTCAGCTATGAAGTGATCAGTGCGCCGATTTATGCCGGTATCTGTTTAATGGCTATGAGTCACTCGGCTGGGTTAACTACAAAGCCGCGTCATATTGGTAAAGGGTTGCAATACACAATCCCGGTTATTTTAGCGACCTTGTTTAGCCTGATGTTGCAGGGCGTTGCAGGTATGCTGTTGCCGTTCCTGTCGATGTATCTTTCTCTGGCGTTTAGTAATTCAATTTTGTTGATTTGTGAAAAGCAAGTGCCGCCGATGCAGTCTCTGCTGTTGTCACTTCGTGCAGTTAACAAGAAAATTTTCGTTCTGTCGGGTATCTACATCATGGTTATGTTGATGTTTATCGCCGGGGCGATGTTCTACGGGCTAGGACTGATTTTTGTTCTACCATTCTTTTTCCATGTAAAAGGCATTATTTACCGAAATATGTTCGGTATTAAGCTAAAAATTGTCGCGTCGGAAAAATCAAAAGATGACGATGACCATAACCCGCAGGTGTTTAATGCGTAAGAGTAACTTTTTCGCCCTAGCAGCCACTCTCGTAGTGGCTGTTTTTGGTTGGTACCGCTTTGAATTTCAACCAAAAGACGAAGAACAGTCTTCAACTAACAATATTGTCTTTATTGGACAGGCGGTCGGCGCTGCGCCTGATTTTGCCAGCTTTGAGGATGTGAACCTCAAGAAGAAGGCATTTTTTGACTATTTAAGACCCGGGGTTGAGTTAGAGAATCAACGAGTACAAAAAGAGCGTGCTCGTCTTGTTCGCATTGAGAATAACTTTCACGCTAATAAGCTAACGAGTGAAGACACAAGCTATGCGAAGCGTTTGGGTAAACTTTATGACGTTGAACTTACGACGGAGGGTGTAACAGAAGCATGGTTAGATAAAATGCTGCACCGTGTTAACGTGTTACCTGAAGCGTTAGTTATGACTCAAGCTGCGAATGAATCAGCGTGGGGCACTTCGAGATTTGCAACTAAAGGCAATAACTACTTTGGGCAATGGTGTTACACGGAAGGTTGCGGTCTTGTTCCGTTACAGCGTAACCAAGGTTCTTTTCATGAAGTCGCTAAGTTTGATTCGGTACAAGAATCCATTCATCGCTACTTTATGAATGTAAACCGAAACAAGGCTTACTTTGATTTGAGAGCGATTCGATTTGATCGTCAAAACAGTGAGCAAAGCCTGATTGATACGCAAGCAGCAATCGCGCTAACCAATGGATTACTCAAGTATTCTGAGCGAGGTGAGGCGTACGTCAAGGACTTACAGGCGATGATCAGACATAATGACAAGTTCTGGACAAATTATAACGATCAAACGAATTGATGAAAAAAGTTACGCTCACACTTTTAACAACAGCGCTTTTAGGCGCTGTTGCTTTACCTAGCCAAGCTCAAGAATACATGTTCACTTATTCCAAGCTCTATTCGCATATGAAAAAGAATGCCAATGAAGGGCATGATGATGTGAAAGTTGGCTTCTTCTTTGTTAACGCCGATACCAAGAAGCTCTGCAATATCGAGAAAGCTTGGATGGAAAAAGAAGAACATTACGAAGAGCTTAAGATATCGGATTATCAAGAGGTTATGGTACCACTTGATGACAACTTAAAGTCTGCTAATCCTTTAGTGTTTGTCGATACGCCGCAGGATATGCGCTGCGATTTCTCAATGGTTGTGATGACCAAAGAGCCATTTTCAGGTCAAGTGAACTACGACCAAGTGAAGACGTTACTGCCTCAAATGCAGGCGATTCTAGTCGAACTCGGCGGTATGTTTGCGAGCTGGTTTACGCCAGATGTTGAAGGTGTCACGCTAGAGTTTGCCAACGAGCTAAATTCTAAAGTAACTTTCTCCAACGGTACATCTAAGCCAATCGTTAATGGCAAAGTACAAATCGCGTTAAATGAAATTGGTGAGGGCGGTTCAATGATGCTGCCAGAGCCTACAGCGCGAGTACTGCCGTATTTGCCTAAAGCGAAATAACGCCAGTTATAATAAGCAAATGTAAAAAAGGTCGCTCAAGCGACCTTTTCTTTGTTAATGCGTTGCGCACTGCAGCTTATAAGTTTGTCACGTCTAGCTTAAGGCTAGGGTCAAACTCTTGTACCACATCTTCATCTACGAAGTTTTGCACTGGCATTTCTTCTTTATCAAAACCGATATCGCCGCCATTGATCACGCCTGAATCACGGTTGATCGATTTAAAATCAAACAGTTCGAAGTCAGCTAGGTGGCTAGGTACCACGTTTTGCATCGCACGGAACATGCTTTCAATACGACCAGGGAAACGCTTGTCCCAATCATTTAGCATTTGCTTAATGTTTTGACGCTGTAGGTTTGGCTGAGAACCACATAGGTTACAAGGGATGATCGGGTACTCACGCATATCTGCATACTTGATGATGTCTTTCTCACGGCAGTAAGCGAGTGGGCGAATAACTACGTGTTCACCGTTATCTGACACCAACTTAGGTGGCATGCCTTTCATCTTGCCGCCATGGAACATGTTCAGGAACAATGTTTCTAGGATATCGTCACGGTGGTGACCTAAAGCAATCTTAGTTGCACCCAGCTCTTTTGCTGTGCGGTACAAAATACCACGACGCAAGCGAGAGCATAGTGAGCAAGTCGTTTTACCTTCAGGGATCTTATCTTGCACGATAGAGTAAGTGTCTTCTTCAACAATCTTGTACTCAACGCCGATAGACTCAAGGTATTCAGGCAGAATGTGACCAGGGAAGCCCGGTTGTTTCTGATCGAGGTTTACAGCCACAAGCGAAAATGAGATAGGCGCGCTCTTTTGCAGGCTCATCAGTATATCCAACATGGTAAAGCTGTCTTTACCGCCCGATAGACAAACCATGATGCGGTCGCCATCTTCAATCATGTTGAAGTCTTGGATCGCTTGGCCAGTGTTACGGCGGATGCGCTTTTGAAGTTTGTTGAAATTATATTGTTGAGCTTTAGTTAGCTCTTGAGTTTGCTCGGTCATTAGTTCGCAGTCTTATCTGTAATCTTAAAACACATCGATACTCTAACAAGGGCAAAACGGCCCTAAGAAAGGTATGAAGGGCGTATAATACGGATAAATCTCTGAGATGCTAGTGCTTTCGGTGGCTGGATAGAAAAATCCCCTCGATATCGAGGGGACAAAGCTTCAAACTTACTAAATTGCAGTTGCTGGGTCTAATGGACTGATGTAACCATCAGGTTTCAGTGCCATTACGTCACAGTTAATCTTATCAATAACGTGTTCCGCAGTATTACCAATAAAGACTGCTGATAAACCCGTTCGTCCCGTTGTACCGATGATGACCATGGCTGCGTTAAGTTTTTGCGCAGCTTCCGGAATAATATCTTCAGGTAAACCTTGCTCAACAATTGTTTGCTCTTCGTCGTAACCATGTTTCTGACGCAGCGCTTTCATCGCTGTAAGGTGATGGCCACGGACAGCATCTGTGTAGGTTGTTGGGTCAAACTCTGGCAGTTCAATAGTAATATTCGCAGGCGTAACAGGGTAGGCATTAACCAAATAAGGACGCGCACCAAGTCGCTCAGATAGGCTATTCAACTGATCAACCATTGAGTCATTGAGAGTTTGATGCGTTTCGTTTTCTGAGCCCACATGGACAGAGGCAAGAATACTGGCGTTCTCTGGCCAATCTGAATTTTTAACCAACAAAACAGGTGCAGGGCATTTACGCAGCAAGTGCCAATCTGTTGGGGTAAAGATAACTGACTCTAAAACATCGTGCTTACGAGTGCCTTTGATAACAATATCATGTTCACCAGCGAAGACTTGAGCAATCACCGCTTCGTATGGGCGATTATGCCAAACAACGACCACATCAAAGTCAATTGAATCATTAAGATAGGGCTCCGCAACAGAACGCATCCACTGTTCACGTTGATGAATGACACCCTTGCGCATTGCGTTTCTCTCGTCGATCGAGAGCATAGATGTCATATCGTATGAGAAATCATAGATAGAAAGAAAAAACGTGACGTGGCTACGAGAGCGGCTTTTGGCAGCTAATTGCATAGCGCGAGCAAGTGCAGGCTGCTCATCGCTATTAATATTGGCAACGACTAGGATGTTATTATAAATACTCATTGTTAACTCCTTAGTGAAGAGGAGACTTATCGCTAAGTCAACCGGCCTTTACCCAAATGTAATTAAAATGCTTGGGTATAATTTCACTTTAGCGTAGTTCGATGAGATTTATTAGCAAAATATGCGGGAAAGAAGAGGAAAGTATGATGTAGCTCATTAAAGAGCTACATCATTGAAGTTATTACGATTCTGTTGAAACACCAGCTAGCTGCATTAGTGCGTCATGGTCAATAATAGTGATGTATTTACCTTTAACGCTCAAGATTTCCGATTTTTGGAAACGACCCAGTAAGCGGCTAATCGTTTCAACGGTTAGACCGAGGTAGTTACCGATATCACCACGAGTCATGGTTAGACGGAACTCACGCGGACTAAAGCCTCGCTGAGAAAAACGCGTAGAAAGGTTGTATAGAAATGCAGCTAGACGCTCTTCAGCGTTCTTTTTCGACAATAACAGAATCATTTCTTGGTCGCCTTTGATTTCATTACTCATCAGGCGCATGATCTGTTGACGAAGTTTTGGCATTTTACCTGATAGGTCATCAAGAATTTCATATGGGATTTCACATACCATCGAAGTTTCTAGCGCTTGCGCAAAACTAGGGTGACTGTCGTCAGTGATCGCATCAAAGCCCACTAGGTCACCAGCGAGGTGGAATGCAGTGATCTGCTCATCACCTTGCTCGGTAATTGTGTAGCTCTTAATGGTTCCAGAACGAATCGCATAGAGTGACTTCAATTCGTCACCAGCTTTAAATAGCTCTTGGCCTTTTTGGATTGGCTTCTTGCGTTCAATGATTTGATCCAGTTGATCCAGCTCAGATTCATTTAGAGTAAATGGAATGCAAAGCTGGCTAATGCTGCAATCTTGACAATGTATAGCACAACCACCCGACTGAATGCGTTTTGCAGGCTTTTCAGAAATCATAACAACCTTTCACTATTTGATATACATCAATATTTTACCACCCCTCAAAGATAAAAGGTAGCGAAAAAAGGCGCTTTAAAACAGTAATCTATCAACCAGCCAAGAGTATATTGAGCGATCCATAGGCTGTATAAATGCCATAAGCTAAGATTAGCAGCGCAGCGATGTTTCGAAAAACTGAAGATTGTTGCAACTTATGTAAATACTGCGAGCCATAACCAACGGCAACCATCGCTGGCAAAGTGCCTAGACCAAAGCTTGCCATAATTAATGCACCATTGAGGCTACTGCCAGAAACCACCGCCCAAGTTAGCGTGGAATAAACAAGACCGCATGGAAGCCAACCCCAGATAAAACCAAATGGAATAGCGTGGAGAGGATTTCTAAGCGGCAGCAACTTTTTGCCAAGTGGCGAGATAAACTTCCATAGAGACTGCCCAAGTTTTTCGACAGCGAGAAGGCCTTGCCACCAACGCGCGATATAGCAGGCGAGTAACACCATAAAGAGAGCAGCAATCAATCTAAGCCAAGCAAAGCTATGATTTAAATTGGCGACATCGGCGACAGTCGAAACTGCACCGCCAACGATTGCCCCGATTAAGGCGTAACTTAAAACACGCCCAAGGTTATAATAGATAGGGATCAAAGCTGATGGGTTTGTTTTCCCCATGGAAAGCAAAGAGGCGATTCCGCCACACATGCCAACGCAATGACCGGCACCGACCAGACCGATAAAGAAGGCGGCAATAAAATCGGCACTCATTTACGCTTGTTATCCTGCTCGTCTTCATCGAACAAAATGTTGTGTCCTTGGCGCTCAAGGTCCTCGAACTGCTCACTTTTAACAGCCCAAAGGAAAATACCTACAGCAACGCAAACTAGCACAATCGCAATAGGGATCAATATATAGAGGCTTTCCATGGATTACTTACCTTGTTCCTTAAGCAATCTAAGCGAGTTAGATACCACAATAATCGAGCTGGCTGACATACCAACTACCGCAAAATAAGGTGCCACTAAACCAGCAACGGCGAGTGGCAAAATGAGTAGGTTATAGCCTAACGACCAAGCTAAGTTTTCTGCAATTATTCTGCGCGTTTTAAGAGCTAGCTCACGAGCTTTTAGAATTCGGTCTAAATTATCACCAAGCAATACCATGTCGGCTGATGCTTTTGCCACATCAGTGCCACCACCCATCGCAACCGACAGATGAGCACCTGCTAGGGTTGGTGCGTCGTTTATGCCATCCCCAATCATCATTGTGATGTCGTGCTTATCACCGGATTGAAGGTAATCAAGCTTATCTTGTGGTTTCGCTTCGGCGACAACGTCATCTATACCTATCGCATTAGCTACTAGTTCTGCATTGGTTTTCGAATCACCCGTTAGTAGAGTCACTTTCACGCCAGCTTGCTGAAATTGCTTAATGAAGGTTTGTGCCTCTTTACGGATCGGGTCTTGATAAATAAACGTTGCGATATGTTTATCTGCGAGTGATAAATAAATCGCGTTGGCTTGAGCGGCACTAGCATTACCCAAAACAAAACCAGCACTGCCGATTTTGAGTGGTTGACCGTTATATTGACCAACAATTCCAGAGCCGATGATGTTTTCGATCTCATCAACAACCACTTGAGTATTGTGGTAAGGGCGAAAAGCGCGGGCTAATGGGTGATTGGCATGCGCTTCTAAAGCTGCGGCGAGTTTCAGCACGTCTTGTTTATCTAGATCACCGTGCAGAGAAACATCGCTAATTACAATATCGCCGTGGGTTAAAGTTCCGGTTTTATCCACGATAAGATGGTTTACTTTACACAGTGTTTCAAACACGTGGCTCTTACGCAGCAAAATACCAAAGTTACCCATACGAGATGTAGCGCACGTCAAGGCAGTTGGCGTAGCCAAGGATAGGGCGCATGGACAGGTTGCCACGAGCACCGCCAGCATAATCCAAAAAGCGTCTTCCGGTTGATGTTGTTGCCAGTAGAACCAAGTTGCGGCAGCAATAATAAGAATCGCCGCAACAAAGTAACGAGCAACAATATCTGCAATTTCTGCGATTTTTGGTTTAGATAGCTGCGCCTCGTCTTGTAATCGAACGATATTAGAGATCATGGAGTCTGCTTTTGATGAGCGAACTACCAGCACGAACGACTCTTCACCATTTAATGTACCCGCATAGACTGTATCGCCTAATTGCTTTACCACCGGCACAGACTCGCCTGTTAACATCGATTCATCAATGTGAATTCGTCCCTCGACAATCACGCCATCTGCGGGGATATGTTCACCCGGGAGTACACGGACTTGGTCACCCACGGTTAAGGACTTTACTGGCACCTGTTCGCCCTCAATGGTCGTCGCCATTGCTGGGATCAATTTGAGCAAGTTACCACTTGCCGCGGCAGCTTTACGTCTAGCTCGCATTTCAAGAAAGCGCCCAACCAAGAGGAAGAAAGCGAACATCGAAATCGATTCAAAGAATACTTCCCCTTGTTCGGTAATCGTTGCCACCATACTGGCAACGTAAGCAAAGATCATCGCGATGGAGACAGGCACATCCATACCTAGTGTACGGCTTTTTATACTGCGCCAGGCATTAATATAGAAAGGAAGTGCAGAGTAGAGCATGACTGGCGTAGCAAAGATTAAGCTCACCCAACGGAAGTAGTTTTTGAACTCGGCATCAAGGTCACCAAACACTTCAAGGTAAAGTGCAACTGCCAGCATCATCACTTGCATTGTGGCAAGACCGGCGATACCTAAACGATAAAGGTATTGCTTCATCGCTTGATGGTAGGCGGCTTCTTGTTGATCAGCTTCAAATGGCGCTGCTTTGTAGCCGAGTCGATGAATAGTCGAGAGCAACTCACTGAGTTTGGTTTTAGTGTTGTTCCAAGAAAGCAAAGCGCGATTGGTGGCAGTATTGACGCGAATACGCACAACACCATCAGTGTGGGAGAGTTGTTTCTCAATCAACCAAGCACAAGCAGCACAAGAGATACCATCCAGTGACAATGTCACTTCAGAAATGTCATCGCTGTTACGTACGAACTCGTTTTGTACTTCTTGGTTATCGTAGTGGATCAAGGCTTGCAGCTGTTCAGGTACCAGTTCAGCTTTTTCAGCTGGCGCGGTGCGATATTGATAGTAGGAGACTAAACCACTATCGACGATGGTCTGTGCTACGGTCTCGCAACCAGGACAGCACATCTCACGAATCTCGCCTAGGATTTCAACGTTAAAGTCCGTGTTGACTGGTACATCTTCACCACAGTGATAACACGCTTTGCACATAATACTTCTAGTCCATTAATACAGTAGCTGACTCAGATGGGAAATTAACACGACCTTGGATAAGCCAAGATTTATCGTGCGGACTAAGCTCAATAAACCAAGGACCTTCCAATGGTTGTTCAAGTGTAATGCGATAGTTACCTGAAGCATCCGACGTGACTAGTTGGCTGAAATCTTGATCCGCGAGTGTACGGTGAGCGAACATTGCAGAAAGAGCAGGGAAATGCTCCATGCTGCCTTTATCAAACTGAATAATGATATCTGAGCCATCAGAAACCACATTGGCTTTTAGCACCAGTGCTTTTGCGGCATTGACTTTGGAAATATCAATGTTGATCCCTTTACCTTTTTTATAGTAATCCTCGGTCACTAAAGATGGGGAGTTTTTAATAGAAATAGACAAGGTTATGAACGCCGCCACTACAACCGTTGCTGGAAGAGCGATTAGAAACCACGGCCAAAACTGCTTATACCAAGGCTTTACCATAAAAAAGTTCTCGAATGAAAATGAAAGTAGGAATAATTTAGCGAAATGACAGCCCCTACGAAAGGGGCTGTTTTAGAAATGTTACTATTTATCTGAGTTACTTAGGCTCCACACGTACGCAGAAACAAGCTGAACTTTATCTTCGCCCAGAATGTCTTTCCACGCCGGCATCACACCAGAACGACCGTTCATTACTGTTTCGGTTACTGCAGCGCGGCTGCCACCGAATAGCCAGTATTGGTCAGTCAAATCTGGAGCACCCAGAGCAGGGTTACCCTTACCGTCAGTACCGTGACAAGCAGCACACACTACGAAACGAGCTTTACCCGCTTCTGCTTCACGAGCGTTCACTGAACGTCCTGATAAGCTTAATGTGTAGCTTACTACTTCACGAACGCCTTCTTCACCTAGGGCATCTTTCCAAGCTGCCATCATACCAACACGACCATTCATGACTGTGTTGACGATAGCTTCTGGCTCGCCACCGTATAGCCAAGCGTTATCCGTTAGGTTAGGGAAGCCAGTCATACCACGAGCATCAGAACCGTGACACTGAGAACAGTTTTGTAGGAACAAACGTTGACCTACTTTAATTGCTTCAGGGTCTTGCGCGATATCAGGAATAGATTTTAGCTCTTCTGTCCCTTCAACATACGCCAGTTGACGGAATGCTTCGCCGAAATAAGCATCAGCATCGTCTAACTCTTTTGCATACTGGTTTAACTGTTTGTTTTGCTGAGCGCTTTCAATCGCCAATTTAGACTCTTCAAGCGAACGAACCGTCTGGTTCGAGCTTTGCCAGCCTAAAAAGCCTTTGAAGTTACCAAGACCTGGGTACAGGGCAAGGTAAATCGCAGCAAAAATGAACGTACCAACAAATAGGTAAGTCCACCATTTAGGTAATGGGTTGTTTAATTCACGAATACCATCGTATTCATGCCCCATGTCAGCGCCTTCTTCAACACCCATTTTATCTTTTAGGCACCAATAGAGAAGGGCTGCACAGCCAAGCAAAGTGCCGACCGTGATGATGATTATCCAAAGACTCCAAAACGTCGTCATTACTTGGTCACTCCTTGATCTTTCATGGGCGTTTGCTCTTCGTCGGCAAATACAAGGTTAGCGGCTTCGTCAAAACGTGCTTTACGGCCTTTACCGTAAGCCCACCAAACCACACCAATAAAGCTAACAAATAGCACTATGGTCCAAATACTGTGAATAGTACCGATATCCATAATTAGCTCCTTACTTCATTGAATGACCAAGAGACTGTAGGTAAGCGATGATTGCATCCATCTCTGTTTTACCTTCTACGTCTTTAGCCGCATTTGCGATTTGCTCATCGGTATAAGGAACGCCAAATTGATCGCGGAACACTTGGAGTTTCTTCTGAGTGTCTTTGCCATCAAGAACGTTTTCTTCAAGCCATGGGAAACCAGGCATGTTTGATTCTGGAACCAGTTCACGCGGATCAATCAGGTGGATACGGTGCCATTCATCAGAATAACGACCACCTACGCGAGCTAGATCTGGACCAGTACGTTTAGAGCCCCACAGGAATGGATGTTCCCAAACACTTTCGCCAGCTACAGAGTAGTGACCGTAACGCTCTGTTTCTGAACGGAAAGGACGAATCATTTGGCTGTGACAAGTGTTACAACCTTCACGGATATAAATATCACGACCTTCCATTTCAAGCGCAGTATAAGGACGTAAGTTCTCTACAGGCTCAGTGGTTTGCTTTTGGAAAATTAGTGGAGTGATCTCTACTAATGCACCCAAGCTGATCGCAAACACGATTAGAATCGCGAGTAACCCGACATTACGTTCGACAATTTCATGGCGATTATTAGAATTTGAACTCATTCTTCAATCTCCTTATGCAGGTTGAGCAATAGCTTTCAAGCTATGCTTTGGTGCAGTGATTGTCTTGTACGCGTTGTACGCCATTAGGAACATACCGGCTAGGAAAATAAAGCCACCAATGAAACGTACTGTATAGAACGGGTAAGACGCTTGAACTGATTCAACAAAGCTGTAAGTTAGCGTGCCGTCAGAGTTAACTGCGCGCCACATCAGACCTTGCATTACACCTGAGATCCACATTGCAACGATGTACAGAACGGTACCGATAGTTGCTAGCCAGAAGTGCGCGTTAATCATACCCACTGAGTACATGCGCTCTTGACCAAATAGGCGAGGGATCAAGTGGTAAACCGAACCAATAGAAACCATTGCAACCCAACCAAGTGCACCAGAGTGAACGTGACCGATCGTCCAATCTGTGTAGTGCGATAGTGCGTTAACTGTCTTAATCGACATCATTGGACCTTCAAAAGTCGACATGCCGTAGAAAGATAGAGATACGATTAGAAAACGTAGGATCGGGTCGTAACGTAGCTTATGCCATGCACCAGATAGCGTCATGATACCGTTGATCATGCCACCCCAAGATGGTGCGAATAGTACCAACGACATTACCATACCAAGTGACTGAGTCCAGTCAGGTAGAGCTGTGTAATGTAGGTGGTGAGGACCAGCCCAGATATATAGAGAAACTAACGCCCAGAAGTGAACGATAGATAGACGGTAAGAATAAACAGGGCGCTCAGCTTGCTTAGGTACAAAGTAGTACATCATACCTAGGAAACCAGCTGTCAAAAGGAAACCTACCGCATTGTGACCGTACCACCATTGAACCATGGCATCGACGGCACCAGAGTAAATCGAGTAAGACTTACCTAGGGCAACAGGAATCGCCATGCTGTTTACGATATGAAGAACTGCTACGGTGATAATAAACGCACCGAAGAACCAGTTTGCTACATAGATATGTGAGGTATTACGTTTAATCAGCGTTCCAAAGAACACAATAGCGTAAGACACCCATACTACAGCGATTGCGATATCAATCGGCCATTCCAATTCTGCGTACTCTTTCCCTGAGGTGTAACCCAAAGGTAAAGTGATGGCTGCGGCTAAGATAATTGCCTGCCAACCCCAGAATGTAAATGGAACAAGAGGGCCACCAAATAAACGCGTCTGACAAGTACGCTGCACAACATAATAAGATGTTGCGAACAGAGCACTGGTACCAAACGCAAAAATAACCGCATTAGTATGCAGTGGACGTAATCTACTATACGTCAGCCACGGCGTATCAAAGTTTAACTGTGGCCATACTAATTGAGCGGCGATCAAAACACCAACTGCCATCCCGACAATACCCCAAAGGATTGTCACCAAAGTAAATTGACGGACGACGGTATAGTTGTAGTTTTGTTCAAGCTGCTTTTCTTGGCTCATATTTGCATGCTTCCAATTCTAATTACTACACTTTACTTCCAACACGACACATGTCGTAATGCCACCCAAAATTGCTTTGAAATACTTGACCTCTAAGTAAGGTTAAATAATCTTAGCGATCTTTAATAAAAGTGGCATTTTCAGTGCCAAATAATACTTCAATTAACAATTCAATGACAGGGAAGTAACCTTACACTTGGTCTGGATTTTGTTATTTATTTTAAAACTTTGAAGTTTGTTACACGGAGAACACACCGAAATGGCAGCTCAGAAGCTCACGAAAGGACGTTTTGTTCAAATAATCATCATGTTAACACTACTAATTGTGGCGTTTTTCTGGCGAACAATAACGTATCAAGATGTAATAAAGGTCGATTGCGAAGGAAAAAACACATGTAGCTTTAAGGTTAATGAGACCGAGTTCACAGCCAAATTTGAGGCAGAAATGTTATCGATTAGTACTCAAAATTCAGGTTGGACGATTCACGAAGCGAATTTAACCCAAGAAAAGCCGATGACTTGGCAAATAGCATTCAAACACAAACAACAGATTTCTTTGACTAATAATGCTCAAGAAGAAACATATCGATTGGAAATAACAAACAAATAATCAGTAAGCCCTGAGCTAAATATAGAAGCTTAGGGCTTATTAATAATCAGAGTTAATATCGATAGATAGTAAATATGATTATTAAGTATTTTATGGTAAATCAATTATGTTAAGTACAAATCCCAGCATAGAGAGTAGAAGAGAGTTCATTACACTGTAACCTTGAACTCATAAATACTACATTTAACATAATATACATAATGCGCACTAATGTGTATTGAAATACGACCATGGCTTTAGCGCTAAATTGTCGGTTTCTGCGTTATAAATACGGTTAAGTGTTACTGTCATGCGCCGTTCTTCGCATTCTGTGTTTTTTGAACATAGTTATTAGCGACTGCGTCAACTGTGATTGTTCCCGCTAATCAGTATCACTTCCTCTTGATAGATGTTTCCTCGATACCAATCCAAAACGGTACGTTGAGATTGTTATCAGCTTCAGTGTTAATTAATCTAACGTTCTTCATCTTAAACTTACCCAACACTGATATTAGCTAGTTACTAAAAATTCTCCATCGTTTGTACCTATAACTGCTACGTCGACTTTCAAATTGGTTTCTATGCTCTCAACTGGGTGCTGTGGTATCTATCAGGATTGCTTTTTGATGTTCGCCTTTATCTGAGCACCGTCTGTGATAGCCATTGGATTTAAAACTTAGTCGTTTATCTGTGTAATTACTCGATGCTAAACGCTTCTTACACAATCAAGATAGATTTGCGCGTCCTCACGACCAAAAAACCTTTGGCTATTTGCACTATCTAAAGCAACTTGCTTCTGGCTCCACTGAATCACAACGAAAGTATGACTTGCTTGATTTGCTAACGATGAATACGAAAGAGTTTATTTTAAATCGGATGACACGTGACATTTCTTAATTTAGAGAAAGTGTTACGTCGTCACTTAATGGTATTCGAGGAGATAAAATACATACCCGACTATCTCACCGGAATTATCTATAACGCCTAGCGGTATCAATGCGGTGCATTCTATGACTCTAAGACCTACACAAAATCCTTTCGCTATTTCGCTAAGACTACTGGGTTGTTAACCGAACAGTCAATTAACAGTATCAACTGACAAACGATTCTGCGCATTGTATTGATTGCAATGACATTAGCTATTGTTACCCTGTAACTCTAGCTATTCTTATGCAGCCAATGCTGGAACTCGCCTATTGTTGTATCGTGTGAGATTAAAAGCATAGTAGCAGATACAAAAAATCGCGCCCTTATTTAACATAACTATGTTATGTATAAGCTGCGCGATGATGCTTGATTATACCCGTCCTACGTGAAGTTACAGCGCTTTATTGGTTTAAAAAGGGACTGGAACTCACAAACCTCATCACATAGAACATCTATGCTCAGAGGCTTTGTTCCTTTGTCGCCTACCTGCATCTCCAAGTTGTTTGGGTATAGGATGGTTGTTTAGCCTGCTTTCTTACCCGATTTGGAGGTAAAGCCTTGGTGTGGGAACACATTTCTGATGCGTTGCTGCACTTTTTTCGGTACTTGTTTTGAGAATACTAACTTAGGACCGGTACGTTGTTGATAGACTTTAAGCTCACCATCAAAAGGATTCCTTTCTCCAATCTCTTGGACATTATGCTGGAACTTACTAGGAAAATGCCCTTTTACTTTCTCTATATGTCCTTGCTTAAAGGTCACTTTTAGGACGGGTCTATCAACGGCAACCAACCAAAAGATCACCAATGCTGCGATAAGAATGACATAAAGCATTTTACTCTTCCCTAATCAGCCAATAACTTGCTTAAATCTTCCTTTAAACTAGACACGGTTTTTGACGCTTTCTCACTACGGGACGCTTCAGAAAGCAGATATTCGATCGCATCCGATAGAGTGCAACCCAACTCACCGGCACGGTATGAAAGCTTTTCCCAAACCCGGTAATCAAGGTCGATAGACTTCTTCTTGGTATGAATCTGTTCCGCGTTAAAGTGGCGCTTACGCTTTGCACGAATAGCTTGCTTTAGCTTGTTGTCTAACTCAAGCGCCATGTTTTCTTCGATCCACTCGAGTACACGTGTTGGTTCATGCTCTAGCTTCAGAAGACCTTCTACCGCGACTTTGTCTTCACTACTATCAATATGGCGAGTGATCTTTTCTCCCTCTTTCCACTTCTTGATAAGGTACTTCCACTTCCAACCACATTCTAAGTTTTCAAGTTGTTGATATTTCATTTTATATGACCCGTTAGCATTCTGGTGACAGCGTAACCCAAAGTGGAATTTTTCACAATCCACCACTATCTAAATATCGACACAGATCGACTATAAAACGTGCAAGTCAACGTTTCAATTCAGATAGATGCTATATGGTGAGAGTGTTTTCCTATATAATTTGTCTCCTTTTTGCATAAATGAATGTCTCAAATGATCCAAGAACAATGGCAAGCCGTCACGCCGCAATATAATGAATACGATAGCTTTATAAATACTATCAATACTTTGCCCTGCGTTGACTTTGCTTCAGCTCAGCCACGTCTAAGTAAAACGATCGATACATTCACTTTACTACAGGGGTTTAACCAACTCTTAGTTCTGAACGCCCCTGACAATGCATTTTACCGTAAGCAAATTGCAACTGTAGTCAAAGACAAAACAGCGCAGCCAGTATTAACTACTGAATCGATTGATATGAAGGCTCTGTTTGGTTCGTATAGCTGTGATAAAGATGGCACAATTTTGCAACGCAGCTATGGTTTACTGGAAAAAACGCAACAAGGTTTTATTGTTCTACCAATCAACACCCTATTGGCAAACCCTGCGAGCTGGTTGCTTCTAAAAGCAGCACTGCTTAGCGGCATAAGCTCTCCTATCAATGTCAATCCCACGCGCTTTGCTACCGATGAACTCTCTTATGCAGTTTCAAGTAAGATTATCTTGGTTGGTGACCGTGACCAGATTGCTGAACTCGAATATTTAGAGCCTGATCTATACAATGGCTTTGCCTTATACAGCGAGGTAGAACTTGAGCTTGCTTTGTCTCAGAATACAATTGAGCTTTTCTTAGGTCACCTAAATTGGATACTGCAAACCAATGACCTACCAAGCCTTACTCCAAGCGCTATTCATCGCTTAATGGTAGCTGGCGCACGCCTAACCGAAGATCAACGTTACATGCCACTCGATATCATGTGGTACCTCGCTATTTTCTTTGAATCACTTTCAACTTCTGATGGCGTTCAGTTAACCGAGCACAATATTGATTCAGCAATCGATGCCAAATATTACCGTGAAGCATACCTGCCAGAACGTGCTCGTTCAGATATTCTCGATGGTCAGGTGATTATCGAAACACAAGGCGAATGCGTCGGTCAGGTGAATGGTCTGACTGTGATTGATGTCTCTGGTCATCCGCAATCTTATGGTGAGCCAGCACGTATTTCGTGTGTGATCCATTTTGGTGATGGCGATATCTCTGACGTTGAACGTAAAGCCGAGCTCGGCGGTAACCTACACGCCAAAGGTATGATGATCATGCAAGCATTTGTGGCAAGTGCGCTGAAATTGGATGAACCATTACCCTACTCAGCTTCGGTTGTTTTTGAACAATCTTACTGTGAAGTTGATGGCGATAGCGCAACATTAGCTGAGCTGTGCTCTTTCGTGAGTGCTTTGTCGGAATACCCAATCAATCAGCAAATTGCGGTCACCGGTGCAGTTGACCAGTTTGGTCGTGTGCAAGCAGTTGGCGGTTTAAATGAAAAAATCGAAGGCTTCTACCACGTTTGTAAATACCAAGGTTTTACTGGCGAACAAGGGGTTATCCTACCTAAAACCAACCTAAAACACCTAGCACTTCACAAAGATGTGGTCGAAAGCATTAAAAACAATGAATTTCATATATGGTCTGTTGAAACGGTCGACCAAGCAATCCCGATCATCATGGGTAAACCATTCCGCGGTGATGATGATGAAAGCGTGATCAGCAAAATCGCTCAACGTATTGAAAACTTTGAGAGACATGAGCAGTCGGAATCATGGATTGAACGTATCAGGAACTGGTTTAACTAGCACTGATCGGAGTTGTTTAGCGTACACGTGTTCTCTAATATGCAGCTATCAAAAATTGGAGTAATTGATAATGCAAAATAAACGTGAATCATATAATCGCGAAGATCTATTAGCGTCTAGCCAAGGTGAACTATTTGGTGAAGGCTACCCTCAACTACCAGCACCTAACATGCTGATGATGGATCGCATCACTAAGATGTCTGAAACTGAGGGTGATTTTGGCAAAGGGTTAATCCTTGCTGAATTAGATATTACTCCGGACCTATGGTTTTTTGATTGCCACTTCCCTGGTGATCCAGTAATGCCTGGTTGTCTAGGCTTAGATGCAATGTGGCAACTAGTTGGTTTTTACCTTGGTTGGGTTGGCGGCAAAGGTAAAGGTCGTGCTCTTGGTGTTGGCGAAGTTAAGTTCACTGGTCAAATCCTACCAACTGCGAAAAAAGTGACTTACGAAATTCATATGAAGCGTGTTGTTAATCGTAAACTGGTAATGGGTTTAGCGGATGGTCGCGTACTGGTAGATGGAAAAGAAATCTATGTTGCGAAAGACCTCAAAGTTGGTCTCTTCCAAGACACATCTGCGTTTTAATTCAAGTTTTAACGGTAAGCGACTCAATCGAGTCGTTTATTTTTATCTAATATGTTTAGTTATAGTGCATTAGATGATTAGTATAAAGCCCCTTTCGGGGCTCATGTCCTTATGTTGTATGTGAAGAGAGTTAACTACTTAAATAAGCCAGCTGTTTTATCTTCTCTGGCATCACGCCAACCACCGAGCCAATACGAACGAGCGTCCATCTGTTGATATGGGCAAGCCTCAGTCGACCGACCATTTAAGCCTGCTTTGTAACCTTGAGATTGTGCACGTTCTAGGCGGTCACGCTTTTGTCTCTTCATAGTGTCGTCCTCATACAATACGGGTGTGTCTAAGTACTACTATTAAAATAGTGTGGCGCTTTTATTACTCCACTATTAAAGAATCGAACAAAACCTCGCCTTTCACAAGCTATAAAAAAAGCACGATCGTAAAAATGTGAGATCGTGCTCTAGTTTACAATTTTGTTTATTGCTTACGTCTGAAACCTAACATAGTTAACAGACCAAGGGCTAACCAGCCTAGAGAGCCGCCGCTGCGCGAGATTGATGTTGATTCAACAGTACGTGGCTGAATTTTCGAGCTATCGGCATTTTGAATCGGAACCAGCTTGACTGCGACTAAAGATAGCGCTTGGCTACATGATGCATTAATCGCTTCAGAGCTATAACCTCCAGCACAATATTGGGCTGTTCCTGATATAACGCCAGCATCATTGATATCGGTGGCATCGATAATTCTGAAATCATTATTACTAGCCAACGCATTATCACCGTTCGTTAAGTCGTCTAGGTAGTAAGCGCCGTTTTTAAATGGAGCGTTAGATTTAGTTTTATCAACAATTACCGTAGCAAATGCTCGTCTGTCTCGCTCAGTACCTTCTATTTCCGCCAAACGACTATAATCGATTTGCCCTACAACCTCATTATTGTTGTTGATAGCACCGGCTTTACCATTGGCTCCACTAAAAAATATTGAGCCACTGAAAGTGTTATAGCTATCATTTGGGTCGGTAAGGTCGCTGATATAGAACAACGCATTAGGATATGCGCGCTCTAAACCCGTCGCATATTTTACTTCGCCAATCGCAAGACCATTTTTATTTGCACTGGTTAAAATAGAGCTAGCATACGAGTTATCAGAAAAACGAGATACTTGCCCAACTAAACTCAGGCTATTTGTTGGCGTATCAATCTTAAAAACCGACGCTACTGGTCTTGGTTCATTATCACTTGTATAGCCAACAATATATTTCGCACTGGAAAACGTCACAACGTCACGCAAGCTGCCCTGTGCCATCCAGCGGTTATTTGTTTCTTTGCTGTGGGCATAAATATCAACTAAATCACCCGAGTTATTCCATAGCGCTGCATAAGAAATGTAGTCACCATTTGAGCCTTGTGGTTTAGTTACACTACCAACAAAATACGTATCATCCTTGGCAAAAACTTTACTTTGAACGTAAGTTGTACCACTGAGTTCACGATCGATTGGAGTATCACTACCATTGATATAACCGTAAGAACGATCTGTTAGGCTTCCACCATAGAAATTACCAAGAGCAGTATCCGCCCCGTCGGTAAACGAATTAACAACAACGTTATCTTTATTAGTGACTTTATCTAAATAACTTTCTATATACGCGATCGAATTATTGCCTGCACCTTCATTTCCATAACCTCTCGAGTATTGCTCAGCAGCCCATTCGTCACAAGCGCTATCTTCATATCTAAGGAGGTCTCGGCAATAATCGTCAAATCCTGGTTCACCTTGGTTTAAGTATTCGTAGCCATTGGCCAGACGAAACGGTGATTCATCACGGTAACTAAAGCCTTGATTATAGACTTGTTCTTCGAAGGCAATTTTCTGTTTATCCTCATGAAACTCAGGATCAGTGCTCAAATTACAATTATTGGTTGACCAACAACTTATACCGTCAGCGGAAGGCTGAATCGCCACACCAAATGTCTTTGCGTCAGCGGCTTGCGGCTCATACGGATAGACATTATAAACCGCTGCATGCGCGCCAAATGATGCAGCGATAGTTGCTGTGATAGCCGATAATTTAAATACGTTACTTCTCATCAAAATCTTAACTTTCCTGTTGCATTGCTTCGAGCTCTTCCCAGCGTTCGAAAGCAACTTCTAGCTCCTGCTCGACAGCAGCTAGCTTATCTAATACGGGTTGAGTTTTATCAACGGCCTGAGTGAAGAAGTCGGCACTGTTTACCAACTCTTGCAGCGATTCAATTTCTGCTTCAAGCGATTCGAGTTTCGCTGGGAGCTCTTCTAGCTCGCGCTGTAGTTTATAGGATAACTTCTTCGGCTTTCCTTTCACTGGCGCGGATTTGAGACTTACCTCAACTACCTCTTTCTCTTTTGCTGGTTTTTCCACCGCTCGAGACTGCTTCACTTGCTCTCGTTGCTGCTGTGCATCATGATAACCGCCGACAAACTCTTCAATGACACCATTACCTTCGAAGATCCAGCTAGTCGCAACCGTATTGTCTACAAATTGGCGATCGTGGCTTACAAGTAATAACGTACCTTGATAGTTGGCAAGCAAATCTTCTAAAAGTTCCAAAGTTTCGATATCTAAATCGTTGGTTGGTTCATCTAGCACCAATAAGTTGTTTGGACGCAGGAAGATTCGCGCGAGGAGTAAACGGTTTTTCTCGCCACCTGATAGCGCTTTCACCGGTGTGCGTGAGCGGTGCGGTGGAAACAAGAAATCTTGTAGATAGCTTAATGCGTGGCGCTGGCGGCCATTAACCGTAACCTCTTGCTTACCATCAGCAAGGTTATCAATCACTGATTTCTCAGGGTCTAGCACTTCACGGTATTGGTCAAAGTATGCAACTTCGAGTTTGGTACCACAGTGCAAGCGACCTTCGCTCGCTTCTAGATCGCCCAGCAGTAACTTAAGCAGCGTACTCTTACCGCAGCCATTCGGACCAATAAGTGCAATACGGTCACCACGCATCACATTGAAAGTGAAATCTGAAACGATTTTTTGCCCGTCAATCAAATAGCTAAGATTTTGCGCTTCAAAAATGATCTTGCCTGAACGGTTAGCATCATCGATTTGAATATTGGCTTTGCCCTGCACTTCACGGCGTTCAGAACGCTCTTCACGCAATTTTTTCAGCGCACGAACACGACCTTCGTTACGAGTACGACGCGCTTTAATACCTTGGCGAATCCACACTTCTTCTTGAGCAAGCTTCTTGTCAAATTCTGCATTTTGCATCTCTTCAACACGCAATGACTCTTCCTTATCAACTAAGTATTGATCGTAATTGCCAGGGAAAGAGGCTAATTTGCCGCGATCTAGGTCGACAATACGGGTTGCCATTGATTTGATGAACGCACGGTCGTGGGAAATAAAAATGATTGAACCGCGGAAGTCTTTAAGGAAGTTCTCTAACCACTCAATTGTAGTGACATCCAAGTGGTTGGTTGGTTCGTCTAGTAGCAATACATCAGGATCGCGCACGAGCGCTCGAGCAAGAGCTGCTTTACGTTGCCAACCACCAGAAAGGTCCGTTAGTTTAGTGTGACCGTCTAGTTTAAGCGCGGTCATTACATTCTGAATACGGTCTTCAAAACGCCATGCGCCAGAGTGTTCTAGTTGCTCTTGAACACGGGCCAACTTATTGATGTTCTTTTCGCTTGGGTCTTTTTCAATCAGATCGAGTTGATCTTGATAGATCTTAAGCTGCTCCCCAATCTCTGCAAGGCCAGCCGATACGTAATCAAATACTGTACCTTCTTGGTTACGTGGTGGATCTTGCTCTAAACGCGAGATAACAACATCTTGGGTTACGGTTAACTTACCGTCATCCATGATTACCTCACCAGCCAACACTTTCATCAATGTCGACTTACCCGCGCCATTACGCCCTACCAAACAGACACGTTCATTTTCTTGTAGCGCAAAATCAACGTTGTCTAATAGTGGACGATCGCCAAAACCTAAAAGGCCGTTATTTATGGTAAGTAATGCCATTGTTTTCTAACCAAACCTGTAATTGTTCTAATTCAAATGGCCAATTGAGCTCATTTTCACCATAAGACAAGATGGGAATAGTTACCCCGTAACGTGAAAATAATTCATCATCGAATGCGATATCGACCACTTCAATAGGGAGTGAAATGTCTAATTGTTGTGTCAAAGCCAGTGCCATCTCGCAGAGATGGCACCCTTCCGTGCTATATAAGGTAATCAATGGTCGTCCTATTAACCTTTGTGAGTCACTAACCAGCAGTTATGGATATGTTTATTTCTAGAGAAATCCAAAGGCAAGGTTTGAGCAGAGATGTTCTTCGCTTCTAAACCAAGTTCTGCTAGCGCTGCTAAATCCATCTTAAAGTGGCGTTTGTTGTTTGAGAATACAATCGTACCTTCTGATTTCAACAGACGCTTAAGATTACGCATCAATTGGATGTGATCACGTTGCACGTCGAACGTCTGCTCCATGCGTTTTGAGTTAGAAAACGTTGGTGGATCAATAAAGATAAGATCGTAGCTACCCGTCGCTTTCTCAAGCCATTGCAGACAGTCAGCTTGAACATATTGATGCTGGCGACCCACTTGACCGTTTAGCTGCATGTTCTCTTTTGCCCACTCAAGGTAAGTATTCGACATATCAACCGTTGTTGTTGAACGCGCACCACCACAAGCAGCATGTACCGTTGCTGAACCCGTATAAGCAAATAGGTTCAAGAAATCTTTACCCTGTGCCATTTGACCTAAACGACGACGCGTTAGTTTGTGGTCCAAGAACAAACCGGTATCAAGGTAGTCATGTAAGTTCACGATAAGGTCTACACCGTATTCGTTTACCTGCATAGTCTCAGACTGTTGAGATAGCTTTTGATATTGAGAACGACCTTTCTGCTTTTCACGAGTTTTTAGCACCACTTTGTTTGCTTCAATGCCCGTTACTTGAATAGCCGCGCGAATAATATCGGTTAGACGGCGTTTTGCGGTCTCTTCTGGAATGCTCTTAGGCGCTGCGTATTCTTGAATAACAAGGTGATCAAGGTAAACATCGATTGCAACATTGTAGTCTGGCAGATCAGCATCATAAATACGGTAGCAATCTAGCTCTTCTTTACGTGCCCACTTACCAATCTTACCAATGTTCTTTTTCAAACGGTTGGCAAAATCAGGCGCAATCACTGTTTCAGTGACATTGTCACTCACTACCTCACCTGAACGTTCAGATATTTGGTAGTTCTTTTGGTGACACGGTAACGCACCATTGTTCAACTTAAATTGCTTGTCTGCCCGCATGCGCAAACAGCTTAGTAGCTCGTCTGAACTAGAGAAGATAGAAGCTTGGCAACCACCGAACTGTGATTTTAACTGAGCACCAAATGCCGTGTATAACGCGATCAAACCAGGATGGGTGCCTAAACGCTCACCGTATGGCGGGTTACACACAACTGCACCATTACCAAAGCCCTCTGGGCGCTTAACCAATGCCGCATCACCAATTTCAAACGATACGAACTCTTCTACACCTGCACGACGCGCATTATCGCGAGCGGTTTTGATTACTCGCTCATCGTTATCAAAGCCGTAGAATTTGATGTCAATTTTATTGACACCACGACGCGCTTGTACGGTAGCTTCCGCTTTAATCTCAGCCCAAAGCTCTGCATCAAAGTCTTGCAGTACTTCAAAACCCCATGCTTTACGCTTAACACCTGGCGCCATGTTGGCAGCCATCATTGCCGCTTCAATAACCAAAGTACCTGAACCACACATTGGATCTAGGAAGTTCTTAGTTGCATCCCAACCACTGCGCAGAATGATTGCTGCAGCGAGTGTTTCACGCAGCGGTGCCTTACCCGCTTGTTCACGGTAACCACGTTGGTGTAAACCGCCGCCAACCATATCGATACCAAGAATCGCTTTGTCTTTGTGCAGGCGAACGTGAATGCGAAGATCGGCTTGATCTTTACTGATCGATGGACGAGGTAGATTCTTCTTGGTGAAGCAATCAACAATCGCATCTTTCACTTTCATCGCGCCGTATTGGCTATTGCGGATTTCACGGTTAGTACCGTTAAAGTCCACCACTAGCTTTTTCGAGCTATGGAAATGGTTTACCCAGTTAACCGAAGACGCTGCTAGATAAAGATCCATGTCATCTTGGCAAGTAAATTCAGACAAGATACGGACAAAACGTGAAGCCAAACGGCTCCATAAACAGCAGCGATAGATTTGTTCGTTGGTCGCTTTAAACCTTACCCCAGCCTGCACTGGCTTAGCGTCGGCAATGCCTAGTTTTGTTAGTTCTTCTACTAACAGGTTCTCTAACCCGTTTGAAGTTACCGCAAGATATTGATGCATAGTCTTCTAATGTTCGTAATAAATGACCCCGCATTATACCCGACCACAGAGCATTTTCGTTAATTGAATCTCACTTTTCTCATTAAGTTACTGCTGTTCGCCTAGCAATTCATCAAGCGATGCTTTGGTTTTATTACAAAACTCATCATTTCAAATATCCACCGGTTTATAGAGCCCAAAGCGATAGTGAATGCTTATGCATCGTCATTTTGGTCTATACCAGTAACTAAATATAGATGTAATTTAGTTACTGAATGACATTAATAGAGGAATAATCTTGCCAACGGTGGATTTTATTGGGGAATTTCCTGTGCAAAAACTAGCTAGTCTAGTAGATTTTTGTAGGAGAAATCACACTAGCCCGATGAAATTTTCTGCTTTTGGGCTCGCTAACAGGCAAAAAAAAGCCAGCTATAAAGCTGGCCGGAAATGAAAATTGAAGGAACGAAACAATATAAGTTAGCCTACTAATCGCATAGGCTGAGTAAGGAAACTGTGATTGGTGATCTGCATGCGGTCATGCATAACTTTAATCGCTTGTCCAAAAGCGAGCGCTTTAATCCCGTTGAGGCTAAACTCGTCCAAATTAATTGACGCACACAAGCTGGCACTGTCACCTACTTCCAGGACAATAAACACCCCTGCTCCGTGAGTGTTTTCTAAACGAACGAAGTCACCTTCTTCCGGTAATATCGAGCCATCAGATAGGCAATCAAAGAACCAACTCTTGGGCTGAACGGGCTTGTGAAAACGTTTTGCAGCCACGCAATATAGTGCAAGTTCAGCTTGGCGTGGCTCGCTGAATCCAAGGTGGGAAATCTGTTCTTTATAGGTTTGAAAGGCGGATGCGTCATCCACGGTAAATTCATTAACCCCGATGGCACATTCTACAATCAACTTTCGGCATAGATTTGTCTTGAAAACCATTTCGTTGCCCAGATCCAGCATCAAATGCTGGTTAGCATCGTCATAGTACCAAGTCCATTTGTCGCTAGGTTTAAGCATCAATCCAATCTCAAGTTAAGTGAATAGAGGTATACCGCCTAATTACCTTCCCCTCTTTATGCGAAAGTTTATGCACTGAGATGCAAAAAAAAAGAGGAAATGAAATCTCATTTCCTCTTCTAAATCACTCTATTTTTCTGTTACTTTCTTTGTGACGGCGTCACTCCAAGTTGCGTAGTAACTAGATATTCTTCACGATGTCTTTTACAAGACCAGGACCGTGGTAGATGAAGCCAGTGTAAACTTGAACAAGTTTCGCACCTGCCATCAATTTCTCTTTTGCTGCAACAAATGAGTCAATACCACCAACACCAATAATTGGCAGTTGCTCGCCGAGCTCTTTATGCAGAAGACGAACCACTTCAGTACTACGTGACTGAACTGGGCGACCACTTAGACCACCAGCTTCTGTCGAGTGCTTCATGCCCTCCACTACCGTACGGTCTAGAGTTGTGTTGGTTGCAATGACGCCATCGATATTAAACTTAATCAATGATTGGCAAATCTGGCTGATCTCATCATCAGTAAGATCCGGGGCAATTTTCAGTGCAACCGGTACGTACTTACCATGCTTTTCATGCAGCTCTGCTTGTTTTTCTTTCAATGCGCCAAGCAGTTCATCCAACGCTTCACCATATTGCAGCGTGCGAAGTCCCGGCGTATTTGGCGAAGAAATGTTTACCGCGATGTAACCGGCGTACTCATATACTTTCTCCATACAGATCAAGTAATCTTCGGTACCCTTTTCGATTGGTGTATCTTTGTTCTTACCAATATTGATACCGAGAACGCAGTCGTATTTTGCTTTCTTAATATTATCAATCAGATTATCAACGCCTAGGTTATTGAAACCCATACGGTTGATAATGCCCTCAGCTTCGATCAAACGGAAAAGACGTGGCTTATCATTTCCAGATTGTGGGCGTGGCGTTACTGTACCTACTTCGACGAAACCGAATCCCATTGCGTCAAACGCTTCAATACACTCACCGTTTTTATCCAAGCCAGCTGCAAGACCAACTGGGTTACGGAATGTAATACCCATACATTCAACTGGACGATGAGGAAGTTGTTGACGGTAGAAAAGATCAATAGGAGTGCCGGTAAAGCGCTTGAAGTTTTGAATTGCTAAATCATGTGCCTTTTCGGCATCAAGTTGAAAAAAGCCAGTCCTGGCTAGACGGTAAAGCATTCTGCCTCCGATAGAAAAAAGCCCCGTATAAACGGGGCGTTATTATTTACTCATTTGCAGAACAATTCAAATTTAAAAGCATCAATTCGCGTAAAGCGACGGAGAATTTTGCAAATTCATGCACAGATCCCACTTTGAACTCATTTAAGATGCTTTCCCAACGATTTAGCGATAGCTGATTATTGGCAATCCAATCATCAAGTGATTGAATCACATCCAAATCCGCTGACTGGCATCCACAGCTTAACACTTGTGCGGTAAGCAATCGTTGTTGCCAATCGAGATCTTCTCTAAACGCGGCTCTCGCAAGCGCTTGCCAATGGTTATCCACCGCTTGATTGTTAATTTGGTTTAAGAACCAATGGATAGACAGTCTGTCCCCCAGATTGAAGTAAAGTTGAGCTACTTTATCAACTGCAATGCCTTTTTCAGTGGACACTGTGGATACATCCAGTACTGAATAGAGGCTAGACAAACGTGCGACATAATTCGCCAAATCAGCTGTCATACCCTGCTCAACCCAAGCTTGCGCTTCTTGATTGTGATCTTCTACTTCCAGAGGAACCAATAATGTATCAAGATCCTGTCTCACTTTATCCACATCTGCGCGATATAGATCAATCAATGCCGTTACTGATTGGCGTCCCTTACGATTGCGCAGAATCCAGCGACTCACTCGACGTAATGTTCTTCTTACCGCAAACATCATGTCATATTGAACGCTCGTCGTTGCCGTGTTATCTAGCGCACGAATTTGTTCAAGTACCTTGCCTAAGCCAAAGATCTCGCGTGACGCCACATAAGCATTTGCAATATCAACCACTGACGCGCCAGTCTCTTCTTGCAAACGAGTCACGAAGTTACAACCCATTTCATTAACCATTTGATTAGCAAGGGCTGTGGCTATGATTTCTCGACGTAGTGGATGGTTTTCCATTTGCGACAAATAGTTACGGCGTAACTCAGATGGGAAGTATTGAGGCAGTAATTTGGCATGAAACTCATCATTGGCAATATCCTCATGAACCAACTCTTCTTTCAACACCATTTTGCCATACGCTACCAGCACAGCGAGCTCAGGACGAGTTAAACCAAGTCCTTGTTTTTCACGCTCAAGCAAAGTTTCATCATCTGGAATATATTCCAGTGCACGATCAAGATGCCCTGCTTTTTCCATCGCATGAATAAAGCGGATTTGTTCTTTAACTAAAGAAACACCTTGATAGTCGGTCACAGAAATTGATTCAGATTGGCAATACGCGTCATCCAGTACAATCTCACCAACTTCATCTTCCATCGATTCAAGAATAACGTTGCGTTGCTTAACCGTTAGATCGCCATTGGCGACCAGGCTATTAAGGAAGATCTTGATATTAACTTCGTTATCCGAACAATCTACCCCGCCAACATTATCCACAAAGTCGGTATTGACTCGACCCCCAGCTAAAGCATATTCGATACGTCCCAACTGAGTCATACCAAGGTTACCGCCTTCACCGACAACTTTAGCGTTGAGATCTTTACCATTAATTCGCAATACGTCGTTAGCTCGATCGCCTACGTCCATATGGGTTTCGCTTGATGCTTTAACATAAGTACCGATCCCGCCGTTCCAAAGCAGATCAACTTGCATCGATAAGATCATTTTAATCAGATCGTTTGGCGCAAGAGAGCTCTTCTTCGTTCCGAGTAATTTCTGTATTTCCGGCGTTAGCGTGATTGACTTCGCCCGGCGAGAGAACACGCCACCACCTTTAGAAATCAGGTCAGCATTATAATCTTCCCAACTTGAACGCGGCAGATTAAACAGACGCTCTCGTTCTTGCCAACTGCTGGCGGAGTCTGGATTTGGATCAATAAAGATATGTAGGTGGTTAAACGCCGCAACAAGACAAGTATGCTTAGACAGTAACATACCATTACCAAACACGTCGCCCGCCATATCACCAATACCAACTGCGGTAAAATCTGTAGTTTGACAATCAATGCCCATTTCACGGAAATGACGTTTAACTGATTCCCAGCCGCCTTTAGCGGTAATACCCATCGCTTTGTGGTCATAACCATTCGAGCCACCGGAAGCAAACGCATCCCCTAGCCAGAAGTTATACTCCTCCGAAACTGAGTTTGCCAAATCAGAGAATGTCGCCGTGCCTTTATCCGCAGCAACAACCAAATATGGGTCATCTTCATCATGACGAATCACATTTTTCGGTGGCACCACTTCGCCATCAATAATGTTATCTGAAACATCCAATAATGCGCGGATAAAACGCTTATAACAGCGTTGCCCTTCAGCAAAAATTTCATCTCGCGAACTGAGCGTAGCCTGACGTTTGCAAACAAATCCGCCTTTTGCCCCAACGGGAACAATCACAGTATTTTTCACTTGTTGCGCTTTTACCAGACCGAGTATTTCCGTACGGAAATCTTCTTGGCGATCTGACCAACGTAAGCCGCCACGTGCAACCTTACCACCGCGTAAATGCACACCTTCAATATCTGGCGCGTAAACGAAAATTTCAAAAGCCGGCACCGGCTGGGGAATTTCTGGAATATCACTTGGTTTCAGTTTGAGCGCAAGCCAAGGTTTAGGCTGCTTATCTTGATCCAGTTGATAGTAGTTCGTGCGCAGTGTCGCGGTGATCATCTCCATATAACGACGAATAATACGGTCGTCATCAAGACTTTCTACTTGCTCTAATTGCGCGGTGATCTTATTGATTAGCGTTGTCTGTCCTTTCTCGCTACCTTTCGATTTTGGATCAAAACGCTTCTTAAATAATTGAACAAGATCCCCGGCTAACTCTGGATGATGATTGAGCGTATCTTCAATATATTGTTGACTAAATGGGAAGCCAACTTGGCGCATATAGCGAGCATAAGCACGAAGAATTGAAATCTCTCGTCCGGTTAAAGATGCACCAAGCACCAAACGGTTAAAGCCATCGCTCTCTAACTCGCCTTGCCAAATCGCCGCAAATGCTTGTTGGAAACGATCACGTGCTTCTCTTAAATCAACGCTATTGTCACTCTTATGCAGCATTGAGAAATCTAAGATCCAATACACCTGACCATTGGCTTTGTGGATCTCATATGGCGATTCACCAATGACTCGCAAACCCAAGTTTTCTAGCATTGGCATCACATCAGAAAGATGGATTGGTTCATCACGATGATAGAGTTTAAAGCGCACCGCTTTTGAATCGCTAGCAAGCTCTTGCGGGCGGTAAAACAGCATACCCAGCTTATTATCATCATTGAGAGATTCTAAACGCTCAATATCTGCCACAGCAGAGGCAGGCAATACATCCTCTTTATATGAACGAGGGAAAGAGCGCATGTACTCTTTCGATAGTGGCAGACCTTTGCTTTCACCGAAGTTGGCAACGATCGCGTCCGATAGACGATCATCCCAACTTGACGAGGCTTCGACAAGGTTGCGCTCAATGGTCTTCACATCAACATCCATATTATTGTTATCTACACGTACGATATAGTGAGTTCTGGCGAGTGGGCTCTCAGAGAAGTAAGTGGTAAATTCCACTTCTTGATCGCAACCAAAATACTGTTTAAAGATCCGTTGTGTTTGGCGACGTAGCTCGGTGTTATAACGATCTTTAGTGACATACACCATACAACTAAAGAAGCGACCAAATGGGTCTTTGCGCACAAACAAACGCAACATATCACGGTCTTGCATCTGCACCACGCCCATACCCACTTCCAGCAATTCTTCTTCTCTTGCTTGTAGTAGCTCATCGCGCGGATAGTTCTCTAATATATTATGGAGTGCTTTGTAGGAGTATGAGCCTTCTCTGTAACTGCTCGCCTTTAGGATACGCTGAACTTTTTCACGGATCAGAGGAATACCTGCGACGCTTTGGTTATATACCGCAGAGGTATAAAGCCCGGTAAAGCGATGCTCGCCGACAACTTTACCATTTTTATCAAACTTCTTAATCCCGATGTAATCGGTATAGGCGGGTCTATGAATTCGTGAAGGCGTATTACCTTTCGTCACAATCAGTAAAAACGGTTTTTCCGCTTCTAAACGCGCCGAATCGGGGAATTCAGAAAGCTTAACGCTGCGCACGCGCTTTTCACAAGAGAACAGACCTAAGCCTTTCTCTTCAGTCGGCTTTAGCTCCATCTCGCCGTTATCGTTGATCAGGTCATATTCTTTATACCCCATAAAGGTAAAGTTATGATCGCCCAACCAACGTAAAAACTGGATTGTTTCATCATAATGATCACGTTCGATCTCCACTTTACCTTGTAACTTCTCGACCTGATCTGTCACAAACTGCAGTCTATCAACCATCTGTCTCCAGTCGGTCACCACAAGTTGGGTATCCGATAGAATATCAAGCAGCTCTTCTTTCAGTGACGCCATCGCTTGCTTGTCACTTAAACGATCTACCTCAATATGGAAAATAGAAAGTAAGTCACCTTCACCTTGTTCGATACTAACAATCTGGTCTTTTTTATCGCGTTTTATTTGTGTAGGACCATGTAGCATCAAATGGGAAGCAAGATCTAGGCGTGTTAATGCCATCTTAATCGAGTCGACAAGGAAAGGACTGTCTGGCACAACAATCTCGACGATAGTATGGGTCGATTGCCAACCCTGTTTACTGACCGTTGGATTAAAGACTCGGACAGAAATGTCTTGCGGTTTTTTGTCGTTGAGATGATGCCATAAACTGACCACGGCACCATATAAGTCGGATTCGTTACGCTCCAATAAATCATCTTGAGCAATATTGCTAAACAGATGTTGAGCAAGCTGGTTAACTAAAGGTTGTTGAGCAAGTTCGAGTTTGTCCTGAATCAGCTGGTATACCTTTTCAAGAAGAACCGGCATTAGAGGTTCACGCACGGTCATAATCACACTCCACTATTAGAATTCTAAATTGTTGGGATGTCGTCTAAGCACTATAGGTTGTTGTAAGCATAGTGCTTAATCTTAGTAATGCCGTACCATTGTATCGATTATGTTACCTCTCGGTTAACTCTTTTTATAAATCTTGAGACGAAATGTTTGATAATGTGATTAAGGTTCTATTTAAAGTCCTGCAAATTACAGCGCTCACAGAACTTCTAACTTTAGAAACTTGTTATTCTGGTCAGTTGTTAACCTGAATCGTCCTTTTAAACCAATTTGGCTTAAGAACGGACGAAAGCGTGTCGCGGGCAATTGAATACGCAAGCCATTATCGGTCGTCACCATGACACTACTCGCGGCGCCATTGTAGTGAGCAAGAAAGGTTTGATAAGGAATGTTGAGGGAAAAGTAGTATTGATTCATGAGCGATTGAGTTTAGTCCTAATAATCACAAATATATTGGTCGCGAAGCTATTCTATACCGCAAACCAACCAAGTTGCACTAACGTCCTATTATACCAATCAGCAGTTGCACTAACGTCCTATTATACCAATCAGCATAAGTCTTTGATCATTCTTGCTGATTAAAATCGCTGATAACGTTGTTGCAGATTTTGTAATTAGAATAACTAGTTAGCGGCAATCTGCGCCTAGTTCTAAGCGATTTTCCTTGCGCAATTTTCTGACCACTTACTTATCCTGATTGGTATTAGAGAGAACTGCAAACCTCTATCAATCACCAAGAAAACCGAGAAAACCGAGAAAACGAGTGATACAGAGTAAAAATTGGCGACAAAACAACCGCTTCACTGGCTCAAAGTATCGATTTTCCTGCTACTGCAAAATAACTGTATACTTATACAGTTATTCGTAAGATTTACCAATTCCGTGGTCAGTTGGTCTCATGCCGTGATTATCGATCGGAGGTTGTTGCTGTTCGATCTGTGAGGTTAATAGAGATGCTGAACCCAATGCCAATGTCCAACCCAACATGCCATGCCCGATATTAACAAACAAGTTTTCGGCGCCCGCTTTGCCAATTATCGGCACACTGCTTGGCGTGACCGGACGCATGCCTGCCCAAGTATGCAGGATCTCGCTATAACGTCCCGCTTTAGGAAAATTTTGCTGTGCAACACTTAATAGGTGTTCAGTCCGAGCTTGGTCTTTATCTCGACTGTGACCAACAATATCCGCACAACCTGCAATCCGAAGTTTGTCACCAACGCGACTGACCACCACTTTATTATCCACATCAGTTACACAAACTCGAGGCGCATACTCAGTGGCTGTCACAGTAATGCTATAACCTTTGATTGGATAAATGGGCAGTTTAACCCCAACCTGCTTGAGAAGATTTAGGCTCTCCGATCCGGTCGCCCAAACATAAGCATCAGCCTCAATTTTTCCCCGAGTGGTTTCAAGCGAAGTAATTGAATGTTGATGCTTGATGATTCGAGTCACCTGACAATTGAACTGTGCAGTAAAGCCTTGTTCGCTTTGCATACACTTGAGCAACTGATGAGAAAACTGAAATGGATCACCAACGGCATCAATGGCTGAATAAATTCCACCAATAATAGGTTTAGATAGATGCCGTAGCGACGGTTCTAACTCGATACATTGTGGCTGGCTAAGGATCTCTTGTTTGCAACCCCATTGCTGTTTTTGCCCAACTCTTGTGGCGGCTTTGTCTAAGTCAACTTGATTGGTGTAGATAAGCAGCTTGCCGGAAACGCGATGATCAAATACAAAATCGGACTGAGACAAAAGTGTATCAAGCACCTGTTTAGAATGAAGTGCCAATCGCAACAGAGAGCGCGTATTCAACTGCTCTTGTTTTGCCTGTCCGTTTAACAAGAATTTACTACCCCAGGTGATGAGGTTTAAGTCAGGTGAGAGTTTGATGCGAAACGCCGGATCTTTTCCCAAGAGTATCTTTGGTACTTTTTTAATCAAACTTGGTGAGGACATCGCATCAATATAGGAATAACTCAGCTGGCAGCCATTGGCGTAACTACTCTTTAATGCGGGACCATCTTCAGCATCAATTAATATAACCCGATAACCTGCTCTTCTCAGTAAATACGCCGACGTCATCCCAATAATACCGGCGCCTACAATCGCAACTGTCTTTTCCGCCATAACCCATCCTTGTCTATCCTGTAGCAATGCTTGATATAAAGCTCCTAGCCAGTAACGCGTTTAACGAAATCGATAAATGCGTCTATCACCATCACCTAAATAAACTGTGTAGCATACCGTTACGAAGATCAAACAATGCGGGAAAAACTGGGACACAGGAAACTGTCGCTGATAGTTCTGCTAATAGAATTGTGAGCGCCGTGGCAATGCTCGATACAGACAATACTCTATAACGGCTATAACCACATATTCTCACGCACTTCATAGTGATTTACATGTCGATCTGGGTTTAGATGGTATTTGTCATCTTCCGGGTACAACTTAGCAACGCCAATATCTTCCCCCGCAAACGCTTTGATGCATTCAAGATCTTGCCAATAAGTGATTAAGGTAATTTCTACTTCTTCATCTAAATCTCGATTGAGAATTTGCGCGCCAACGAAACCTGCCGTTGATGAAGTATCCTTGATTCCTGTTTCATAAAGATAAGCAATAAAGCCTTCTGCATGCTGTTTTGGGCAAGTGGCTTTCCATTCTCTGGCTATCATGAATTTTCCTTTTCATTTTATATTTTATGTCTGTGGCTAGGCACTCCGTAACCCAAACCGAAATTGATTTTTGTTCCGCTTAATAGTGCTGGAACTATTTTAGAGATCAAATGGATCTTCTCACTAATAAGCGGGACATACAACCAAAAGCAGAAAAATCAAATTAATCATTAATAATCAATCACTTAAATATAACCCTCATTTTCTACAGTCTCACTTTTACTGCACACCAAATTAAACTGTATATTTATACAGTTATTACTATTTTTTGAAAAAAGCCCACTATCCGCACACAAAAAAAGCGGCTTCAAAAGCCGCTATTTAATACTAACCTAAGCAAAACAGTGATTAAGACTCTAACGCCTTAGTCACTTTTTCGAATAGATCTTTCGCTAGATTATCCATCGCTTTAAGCTGTTCAAGTTCAGCTTTAATCAGCGCTTGGCGCGTTTCATCGTACTTACCCAATTTTAGCAGTGGGTCAATCAAACGCGATGCAACTTGCGGGTTTGAGCTATTAAGCTCACGTAAGATCTCTCCAGCAAACTTATAGCCGGAGCCATCGACTGCGTGGAAGTGAACCGGGTTCATATTAAGGAATGAACCAATTAAGCTACGAGTACGGTTTGGGTTTTTCAAACTAAACGCTTCGTGCTGCATGGTTTGTTTGATCACTTCAAGTACATTATCTGCAGGGTTGCTGCCTTGCAGGGCGAACCATTTGTCCATAACCAAGCCATCGTGTTTCCACTTGTTGCTGTAGTCAGCCATCAAAGATTCGCGACAGGTAAGTTGCGCTTGGTTTGCAGCAGACATTGCGGCAATCGTATCGGTCATGTTGTTGGCTTGCTGGTATTGTTGCTCAGCCAAAACATTACCTTGTTCGGTATGAGCAAGGTAAGCCAAAGCGGTATTACGTAGAGCACGCTTACCAATTGCAGCATGATCAATGCTGTACTCTGCTTGATTCAAGCTGTGGTAAATAGCAGAAAGCTCATCTTGTAGTTCAAATGCTAATTGAACTTTGATTGCTTTTAGTACGGCAGCGACAGCATCGACATCAACAGTCTTATACCAACCTGATACTTCATTGTGACTTGGCAACGAAAGCACTTCAGCAATAAACGCTGGTTCTAGTTCTTCACTTAACAATACACCACGGAATGCATCGACAACTTCATTTGGAAGTAATACCTCACCACCCGCTTGCAAGTTAGCAACGTTGCGACGAATATATTTCGCCAACAGCATTTGTCCCGCATCCCAACGAGCAAATTCATTGCGAGCATGAACCATTAAGAACGTTAGCTCTTCATCACTGTAATCATATTCAAGTTTTACCGGTGCAGAGAATTCTCTTAAAAGTGATGGTACGGGTTTTTCTGTCACACCTTCAAACACAAAGCTTTGTTTAGCTTGAGTTAGATTCAGAATATTTGAAACTTTTTCACCGTTACAGCGTAACTCAATAACATCACCCTTCTCATCATATAGCTCGATATCGAACGGAATATGCAAAGGCTGCTTCTCTTTTTGATCGAGAGTTGGCTCTGTTGATTGTTCTAGCGTCAATGTGTACGTTTTAGCATCAGCATTGTATTCGCTGCTTGCTTTTACGGTCGGTGTGCCCGATTGGCTGTACCATAAACGGAACTGAGTTAAGTCAACACCGTTAGCATCTTCCATCGCTTTGACGAAATCTTCACAAGTTGCTGCGGTGCCATCGTGTCGCTCCATGTAAAGCTTGATGCCTTTTTGGAATCCTTCTTCACCCAACAAGGTGTGGTACATACGAATGACTTCACTACCCTTTTCATACACGGTCAAAGTGTAGAAGTTATTCATCTCAATCACTTTATCTGGACGAATTGGATGAGACATTGGGCTAGCATCTTCGGCAAACTGCGGACCACGAATAATACGAACATTGTTAATTCGATTTACTGCACGTGAGCCAAGATCAGATGAAAACTCTTGATCGCGGAAAACAGTCAAACCTTCTTTTAAGCTAAGTTGGAACCAGTCACGACAAGTCACGCGGTTACCGGTCCAGTTATGGAAGTACTCGTGACCGATTACCGCTTCAATACCTAAGTAATCTGTATCGGTTGCCGTTTGATCGTTCGCGAGAACAAACTTAGAGTTAAAGACATTTAAGCCTTTGTTTTCCATTGCGCCCATATTGAAGAAATCAACCGCGACAATCATGTAGATGTCCAAGTCGTACTCTAAGTCGAAACGCTCTTCGTCCCACTTCATCGAATTGATCAGTGAAACCATCGCATGATTAGCGCGATCTAAGTTGCCTTTATCGACAAAGATTTCTAGTTCTACTGCACGACCAGACTTAGTGGTGTAGTTATCACGCAGAACATCAAAGTCACCCGCAACTAATGCAAACAGGTACGATGGTTTTGGATGTGGGTCAAACCACTTCACCCAATGACGACCATTTTCAGTTTCGCCTTGATCCACTCGGTTACCATTACTTAATAAGAATGGGTATTGTGCTCTGTCGGCAATAACGGTTGTGGTGTATTTCGCTAATACATCTGGGCGATCAAGGTAGTAAGTGATACGACGGAAACCTTCCGCTTCACATTGAGTGCAGTAAGCACCATCAGATTTGTATAAACCCTCTAATGCGGTATTCGCTTCTGGGTTAATTTCAGTCACGATGGTTAAAGTAAACTCTTCTGGTAGTTGGTTGATCTTGATGCCATCTTCAACCAACTCATAATCTGTCCATGATTCTTGGTTGACTAATAGACTCTTTAGCCCCAACCCATCACCATCTAACTCGAGCGTCGAGCTTGATTTTAATTGCTTAACTTGAGAGACAGCAGTAACGATTGTTGCGCTATCGTGCAGTTCAAATGTCAGATCGATATCAGTAATAGTATGAGATGGTGACTGATAATCTTTGCGATATTTGGCTTGAGGAGCTTGAGCCATTTCTAAATCCTTCTAAACGAATAGTGTCGAAAGTTGCCGGCTGATCATTTAACTAAATTGGCTGGCATTTATATTAACTAGCTTACATCTCTAACAATAAAAAAACGAGGTATTGTCAGACATTACCTCGTTTTTTTACCAATAAATTTTGTCTGTTAGAACAATATGCCTACTTTATACACAAGCCGCCGACCTTTATCTTATTCGATTTAGAACAGCAAACATGCCGCCTTCGTTGGACTCAATAGTTAGGGTATCGCGGTTAAGTTTGTAGCGTGTGTTGTGTTCGCCATTTTCATAAAGAAGTACCAAGTGTTCGCCTTCCGTAAAATAGACTCCACGTCTTACCGCCTCATCACCGTCAGGGTTACTCACTTTAAACAGAAACACGAAATCTGGCTGCAAAATTAAATCCATTCTATCTACTTCGCTAGCCATCAGATCATCACCCGCTAAATGTTGGCTTGACCACATGCCCGCAAGAGAATTAGACAGAGCTTTTCGAAACATCACACCATTAAGGTTAAGCATATTGTGATTGCTGGCATAGCCATACACTTGAGGATGGTCGGTATTCAAACCAAGAATTATCGTATCTTCGTTAGCGGTGTACATACCCTCCCAACGATCGATCGTATAATCTTTCTTTTGAATATCGATTGCGAAATTAAATTTCGAGTCGAGCGTCAACTTTATGGCAATGTAATTCTCTTTTGAATTTTCTGGATCAGGGTTAACTAAATACCAATCGCCAAGCAAAAAAGGGTGATCAAAGTAACTAAGAATGTCTGACTGCTTCGCGCCAGTAGCGCTAGAACTCCAAGCTGAAAAACTAAAACAGGCTAATAAAATCCCGATCCATCTCATATCTGTTCCCCTCACTTTTTCTTTAAGCGTAGGCACATACGTACGAGAATGCGAAATTTTTTGACTTAGATCACATTAGTTTTTAGCAAAAAAAAAGCGAGCTACTCGAGCCCGCTTTCATAATAGTTCATTGCTTAACGTATCATATCAACCATGATAGCAACTGATTCATCTAAATAGGCATCAGGTGCTTCATAATCTTTAGGTAAATCATCAAGCGATTTATAGCTCTTTTGACCCGCAATTTTTTGACGCTGATTGATACGGTCAAGGCGACGCTGATCTGCTTCATCACTAATACGTTTGCGCTCTTTCTCATTTAAAGAAAGAGAGTTATCTTCTTTCTCTAAGTTGTAGCGCGCGATATCTTCCGCAATAAAGTTGAACTCTAAATCACTCTTGATACGCGCTTGGTGCTGCTGATCAAGTCGCGCGATTAGCTCATCGTTACGCTGTAACTGTTTGTAATCTGCTTTCTCGATGCTATCCCAAGGCAAGGCATTGTCTTCTACACTTTCCCCTGTTTCAGCCGGATCAATTGGCGTTGGGTAAGCGATGTCTGGCACAACACCTTTATTCTGCGTACTACCACCATCAATTCGATAGAATTTCTGAATCGTGTACTGTACATAACCCAGTTCTTTATCAAACAAATCGTAGATATGATTTAGCGAACGGTGCTGCTGAACCGTGCCTTTACCAAATGAGTTCTCGCCGACAATCACCGCACGACCGTAGTCTTGCATCGCCGCAGCAAAAATTTCAGACGCCGAAGCACTGTAACGGTTAACCAAAACCATCAATGGACCGTCGTAGCTGATTTGATCATCCGTGTCGGCGTTGACATTGATACGTCCATAACTGTCACGTACTTGAACAACTGGACCACTGGTAATAAACAAGCCCGACAGCGCAGTCGCTTCAGTTAATGCACCGCCACCATTGTTGCGTAAGTCAACAATGATTCCATCAACGTTTTTCTGCTTAAGTTCGGTGATCAGTTTGTCTGTATCTTTTGATAGACCGACGTAGAAACTTGGTACTTCTAATACACCAATTTTCTTACCGTCTTGCTCAATGATTTCCGATTTTACTGCACGATCTTCAAGACGAACTTTGTCACGAACAATTGAGATGACTTCACTCTTAGCATCATTACCTTCAGGTAATACTTCAAGCTTAACGGTCGTCCCTTTTGGACCTTTGATCAGTTGCACAACATCATCAAGGCGCCAACCGATGACATCCACCATCTCTTCGCCTTCTTGACCAACGCTGATGATGCGATCACCTTCGCCAAGTTTTTTGCTCTTCGCCGCTGGACCACCAGCCACTAAAGAACGAATAACGGTGTAATCGTCCGTCATTTGTAAAACGGCACCAATACCTTCCAAAGAAAGGTTCATCTCCTGCTGGAACTGGTCGGCATTTCTTGGCGATAGGTAGCTAGTGTGAGGATCAACTTCACGCGAGAATGCATTCATATAAAGCTGGAAAGCATCTTCGTTGTTGGTCTGGCTTAAACGCTTCAACGCATTGTTATAACGTTTGCCGAGAATATCTTTAATCTCATCCCAGTTTTTACCGGTGAGTTTTAGGTTTAAAGCATCGTACTTAACTCGCTTACGCCAAAGCTCATCCAACTCGGCTTGAGTTTTCGGCCAATCAGCTTCGCTTCTATCAAGTTCAATACTTTCATCGACATCAAACGTCATCTCTTTATCGAGCAAAGATAAGGCGTAATCAAATCTTTCGTAACGACGCTTCATCGACTGATTGTAAATGTCGAATGCGATTTGGTTATCGCCTGACTTTAACTGATCATCAATCGAGTTTGCCCACTTCGAAAAATTATCGATGTCAGCTTGAGTAAAGATATTTTTATTGAAATCAAGCATTTCAAGATAACGGTCAAAAATCGCTTGCGAGAATTGGTCGTCTAAAGAGAAATGTTTGTAATGAGAACGGGTAAAGCGGGACGTTACTCGTTTACTGGCGGTTTTATGCTGAGCTTCTTGCTCAAGCGCCGGTAAATCAGTGAGTTCGATTTTTGCTTCAAGTGCTTGAACTGGAGTTGCCGCTAGCATAACGCTAGCAGCAATCAGCGAAAAGTTTAAACGGCATTTCATGCGTAGGAGATTCTCCTTTATGCGCGTAAGTGCTCCGCTTTCACAACCATTTGCAGGCCGTTAGACAGTTGAACTCGCACATCTTCCTTATTGATTTCAACGATAGTTGCAGCCATGTTTCCTTTGCCCATGTTCACGTTTACGGCGTTACCAACTTTTACTTCGTCAGCAGTTAGTGGACGTGTTTCGACTGGCTTAGCTGCTTTCGGCGCAGATTTAGCTTGAGGACGACGTGCTTGTTGTGGCTTTTTACCAGCTGGCTTAGCAGTTTTTGCTTTGCCTTCTTCACGAGTCTTCTTGCTTTGTTCTTTGCGACGAGCTTGCACTTTCGCTTTGCTTTCAGCTAGTGCTGTTTTAGCGTGTTCAACATGTTCTTCTTCTAGCACACCCGCTGGGTTGCCATCTAAATCTACACGTTCTGCACCAGGCTTAACACCGTGAAGGTAACGCCATGATGAAGTGTACTGTCTTAACGCTGCACGAAGCTGAGTTTTACTTACTTTTTGGTCGTCTGCTAGACGATCCGCAAGATCTTGAAAAATACCAATTTTAAGTGGCTTTGCTTCACCTTCTAAAGTAAAGCACTTAGGGAAACATTCAGCAATATATGCGATAACTTCTTTGCTGTTTTTTAACTTTTCAGTGTTTTCCATGGGGGTTCCTGGTTAAAGCGGACTATCCGCGAGCGTTAAGATAAATATTTCAGCCATTATAGTGACCTGTATAGGAAAAACCACACTCTAACGCGAATTTATGCCTTGATAGCGTGTGAATTAAGCAGCTTTTCCACTTCTGCCATTAATTTAGTCAGCCCATTTTCGTCTTCTTGGCTAAATCGACCAATATTTGGGCTATCAATATCTAATACTCCGGCGATCTTACCATTGATAGTAAACGGAATCACAATTTCTGAGTTGCTTGCCGCATCACAAGCAATATGCCCTTCAAACTCGTGAACATCATAAACGCGTTGAACTTGATTGGTCGCCGCTGCCGTGCCACACACCCCTTTACCTAACGGAATGCGCACGCAGGCTGGTTTACCTTGAAATGGACCTAATACCAATTGCTCTTGGTCGATTAAATAGAAACCAACCCAATTGATCTCTTCTAGTTCCATATTCAGCAAAGCACTGACGTTGGATAAGTTGGCGATCATATTTGGTTCTGACTCAATCAAAGCGACAGCTTGCTTAGTAAGTCTTTGATAAAATTCTGGGTTCATAATCACTTCCATTTAAATGACAAATCGTTATTTCGGTTAAAAGATGAGACTTATATGCTTAATCTACGTACAATTAGAAAAACTATAAATAGTAAGCATTATCAGCAGCATGACCGAAAACCATAACACTATTAGCCGTTCTTGGTTGATTTCACAAGTAAAAACACATAAATCCAAACTGATTGCTGCAAATGCTATCGCTATTGTCGCAACGCTGGTTAGTGTCCCTATCCCGCTCCTACTGCCTTTAATGGTCGATGAAGTATTGCTCAATCAACCCGGCACTGGGCTTGAGCTAATGAATGATGTTTTGCCTGTCTCACTCCATACGCCAACAGGTTACATCTTCTTCGCACTTCTGTTAGTTATCTTAATGCGCACGGTTGGGCAAATACTTAACATTTTACAAAGCCGTCAGTTTACTCTGGTCTCCAAGACCATTACCTATCAAATGCGCAGCAAGATGATCGACAAGCTCGGTCGAATCAGCATTCGTCAATATGAGACTCGCGGCAGCGGCGGCATCAACGCGCACTTAATTACTGACATTGAAACCATTGACCAGTTCATTGGCTCTACATTAAGTAAATTCATCATCAGTTTACTGACAGTGATTGGTACTGCTGGCGTGCTACTGTGGATCGATTGGCGACTTGGTCTTTTTATCCTACTTGTTAACCCAATCGTGATTTATTTCTCGCGTTTGTTAGGCAGTAAAGTAAAACACCTTAAAAAGCGTGAAAACCAATCCTTTGAACGCTTTCAAAACCGTCTGGTGGAAACGCTCGATGGCATTTATCAGCTACGCGCGGCTAACCGCGAACGCGAATTTCTCAATGAGCTGAAAATTAACGCTAACCAAGTTCGTCTTGATGCAGATAAGTACGCTTGGCAATCTGAAGCGGCTGGACGCGTGTCGTTTTTATTATTTTTACTTGGCTTTGAGCTGTTTCGCGCGGTCGCGATGTTAATGGTTCTCTTTAGTGATTTAACCATTGGTCAAATATTTGCGGTGTTTGGCTATCTATGGTTTATGTTATCTCCGGTACAAGAGCTGCTAGGGATTCAGTTTTCTTGGTATAGCGCCAAAGCCGCACTGACCCGTATCAACACCTTACTGGATCTTGAAGAAGAGTATCGCCCCGTTAGCAAAGTCAATCCTTTTAGCCAAGATCAAGAAGTCGATGTGCTGATTGAAGATGTGACTTTTTCTTATAATGAAGAAACGCGCGTTCTCAACCACCTCAACCTACATATTCCGGCAGGTAAAAAAGTCGCCTTAGTGGGGGCTAGTGGTGGTGGCAAGTCAACTTTGATTCAATTGCTCATCGGCGTCTATCGCCAAGACTCTGGCGTGATAAAGTTTAACCATCATACGACGGACGACATTAGTTTTGATGTAATTCGTGATCAAATAGCCGTGGTTTTACAACAACCTATACTATTTAATGACAGCTTAAGGCATAATCTCACGCTTGGCAGCCATTACAGTGACGAACAATTGTGGCAGGCACTTGAAATTGCTCAAATGCAGGACGTTATCGCGCAATTGGGACAAGGGCTTGAAACTCAAATTGGTCGTAATGGTATTCGTCTGTCCGGTGGGCAGAGGCAAAGATTAGCAATCGCTCGAATGGTGCTTAGTGACCCTAAGTTTGTCATTTTAGACGAGGCGACTTCCGCGCTCGATACTGCCACAGAAGCGGCACTGCACCGTGCCCTCACCCAATTTTTAAATGGGCGTACGACTTTGATCGTCGCGCATCGATTATCAGCAGTAAGACAAGCAGACCTCATCTACGTTTTAGAAGATGGTCAAGTGACCCAAACAGGGACACATGGAGAATTAGTTGAACAACAAGGCTTATATCAAACCCTATATGGGGCTGTTCAATCACACGGTTAATCACTCTGCCTTCGTTACTGTGGAGGCATCGTGAGTTTGCAATCTCATCCATCGCAACTAACCAAAGTGCGTTTGTGCCAAGGCTGCGAATTACCTGTCGATGTCATTGATGTTAAGCAAGGACGTAGCGCCTATTGCCCGCGTTGCGGAACCCAACTTTATCAAGGTGGTACGCCTTCACTCTCAGGCAACTTAGCCATTGCGCTAACTTGCCTTTTGCTTTTCATTCCTTCGCACTTTTTCAATTTTCTAAGCATTCGCCTATTTGGGCAAATGATCCCTGCTACATTACCCTCAGGCATCATCACGCTATTTAATGAAGGCTTTATCTTCCTTGCTTTTCTTGTCGCCTTTTGTGCATCAATTGCGCCGCTTATGGTCTGCGCTTCGGTCGTCTCTGCGCATATTGCACTCAAACTCAATGCGTTCAAGTTACTCAAAAGCTCGCTTTGGGTTATTCAACACCTAAAGCACTGGGTAATGATCGATGTCTTTTTGATCAGCGTGGCAATCTCTTGCTTCAAGCTACAAGACTACTCTGATATTTTCGTCGGTGTGGGGCTATACGGTTTGATCCTGCTGCAGCTATTTACCGTTTTGCTGCTTAGCCGAGTCAGTACCCGTCGCTATTGGGAAGCCTATCAACACGAGACTGATTACACTTTTGAACATAAAGATGTTCACTGCACTCATTGCCACCTGTCACAACCCAATGGTCATCGCTGCGTTCGCTGCCAAAATCCGCTTGAACATCGCAAAGCCAACTCTATACAAAAAACATGGGCATATTTGCTCGCGGCTTCTATTGCGATATTCCCGGCAAACCTTATTCCAATCTCAATCTTGCTCACCAATGGCAAACGCTTAGAGGACACCATTTTTTCTGGTGTAGCAGCGCTGATTAAAAATGGCATGTCAGGCATCGCCGTAATTATTTTTGTTGCCAGTATTGTCGTGCCAGTAGCCAAAATACTGGGGCTGGCTTATATCCTGCTGGCGATCAAATTTAAACGCAGCGTGTTTCATAAACAACGAATGATGATCTATTTCGTCGTTAAGTGGATTGGAAAATGGTCAATGATGGATTTGTTTGTTATTTCTATCATGATGGCCTTGGTTGACAGAGGTCAAATCCTTGATTTTACGCCGGGCTACGGTGCTGTTGCTTTTGGTGTTGTTGTGGTATTAACCATGTTGGCTGCAGAAAGCTTTGACCCGCGCTTTATCTGGGACAACTATCGTGAAGATAAGGGTCCTAAGAAAAAAATAAAACAACAAGAGTCTTTCAATGAGTAATTCAACGTCGTCGCAAAACTCCTACTCTCCTGATGTGAGACGCAATCGTGGCATCTCGCCTTTATGGATTCTTCCTATCCTCACGATGCTACTCGCAGGTTGGTTAGTCTTTAAAGCAATCCATGATTCCGGTCAGCGAGTAGAAATTCAATTCTCAGATGCGCAAGGCTTGATAGCTGGACGCACCACCATTCGCTACCAAGGCTTAGAAGTCGGGATGGTTCGCGCGATTAATCTTTCTAAAGATCTAGAAAGTATTTATGTCAGTGCCGACATCTACCCTGAAGCGACGAAACTGCTCACAGACAAAACCCGCTTTTGGATGGTTAAACCGACCGCTTCATTGTCAGGCATCTCTGGTTTAGATGCGCTTGTTTCGGGCAACTATATCGCGATACAACCGAGTAGTGAGCCAGGCGATCTAAAAACAAAATTTGTCGCATTGGAGCGTGCGCCGGCGGACCTGCTTGCCAATGAAGGACTCAACATTACGCTTAAATCTCGTGATTTAGGCGGAATTTCAATTGGCTCCCAAATTCTTTATCGCAAAATTCCAATCGGCGAAGTGTATAACTACCAATTGGATAAAGAGAGTAAAAACGTCATCATCCAAGCCTCGATTCAAGACGAATATCGCCACATCATTACCGATGAAAGCCGTTTTTGGAACGTAAGCGGTATTGGCGCTAATGTGGGTTTCTCAGGTGTCGATATTCGTCTGGAAAGTTTGACCGCCCTAATTGGTGGGTCTATTGCCGTGGATTCCCCAGATCGCGGACAGCCAGTAGTAGAAAACACTCAGTTTAAACTCTACCCAGATCTAAAAACTGCCGGACGCGGTATTCCGATTAAGATCATTCTTCCTGATAACAACAAAATCAGTCCCTCTGGTGCGCCAATCATTTACCGAGGTCTTGAAGTTGGGCAAGTCACAGACTTACAGCTCAACCAAGAGCGTAATCAGATCATCGCATCTGCCGCCATCCAGCCAGCTTTTAGCGATATGCTCACTAATGGCAGTCGTTTTATTTTGGAAGAAGCGGAAGTGTCACTCTCTGGTGTTGAGAACCTGGCGAATTTAGTTAAAGGCAATTTTCTCACTTTGGTGCCTGGCGAGGGCGATAAAGCTCGCCAATTTACCGCTATTCGCAAGAATGAGTTCAAAAAACAACAAGCACAATCTTTTGCGGTTGAGCTTGTCGCTGACAACTCTTTTGGTTTAGATGCCGGAGCTAAAGTGCTCTATCGTGGTGTCAGTGTTGGTGAAGTAACCAAAACAACCCTAAGCCAAGACAAGGTAAAATTCGACTTGTTGGTTGATCAAAAATACCGTGATTTGATTCGCTCCAACAACCGCTTCTTTGTTACTGGTAGTGCCAGTGCTGAACTAACAGAATCGGGATTAAACATCACCGTACCGCCGGCGAAACAACTTCTTACTGGTTCAATCAGTTTTGTTAGCGAGGGAGACAGCAAAGCTAGCGCGCAATACCAACTCTATCAAAGTAAGTCTTTGGCTGAGTTAGCGAAATACAACCTGTCTGGTTCACAAAGAATTGTGCTAGCCGCAGATGAATTGCCGCCAATCTCTAAAGGTAGCCCACTACTTTACCGTAACCTCAAAGTTGGTAGCGTTGCCGATTATCAGCTCTCAAGCGGTCAAGTGTTGGTGACTATCAGTATTGAAAATCAATATAAGCACTTGTTGAACGAACAAACGGTATTTTGGAATCGCTCTGGTGTTGAAGTTGATGCGACATTAGCTGGAATTAATGTTAAAGCTGCTCCACTGCAAACGCTGATCAAAGGCGGAATCGCGTTTGACTCCATGGTTGGAGTGGAAAACAAACAAGGTGATCATTGGAAGCTCTACAACAGTTTCAAACAGGCGAAAAAAGCCGGCTATGAAGTCACGTTACTTGCCAGTGGCAGCAGTAAAATCTCTGTTGGCACAGCAATCAAATACAACGGCATAAAAGTGGGTGAAATTAGCGCGGTCCTGCCAGACTTTGCCCGCGATGACGTTGAGCTAAAAGCGCGTATTTTACCTGATTATGCCCAGCATATCGCGCGAGAGGGCTCTTATTTCTGGCTACCACAAGCTGAAGTTGGTCTCTCTGGGGTTAAGAACTTAGAGAACCTACTCAGTCAATCGATCAGCGTGGAGGTGGGTTTTGGTGATGTGAAAGATGACTTCAAACTGCATAGCCAACCATATCAGCCAAAAGCAACACATTTTACCTTACAAAGTGAAGTGCGCGGCTCAATCTCTAATGGCACTCCGGTTCTTTATCGTGAAATGGAAGTGGGCAAAGTGATCAGCGTGCAGCTTGGTGAGTTTGCTGACAGAGTAGTGACTGAAATCGCGATCGATTCCGACTATGCCTACCTTGTGCGTCAAAACAGCGTATTTTGGAATAGCTCAGGCGTTGATGTTTCGATTGGTCTGACCGGTGCTGACATTAAAGCGGGAACCGTCGATAGCCTATTGCGTGGTGGGATAACTTTCGCGACGCCTGAGGATTCGCAGTTGCTGCCAATCGCCAAAAACGGACAATCTTTCCTTCTGCACAAAGCGCCTGAAGAGAGTTGGAAGAAATGGCGCACACCAATTCCTAAACCGGAATAAAGACAATATATCCCCTATCCTAAAAACGCAGCTGACTCCGCTGCGTTTTTTTCATCTTTAAAATCACACTCGTGCGCTTCTCGCTTCACCCTATGCTTTGGGTATATAATCCTCAGCAAATTTTTATCGCTGAGTTTCTATTTTGCACGCTAACGTATTTATCCCTGAAGCATTCCTATCCGAAATGGCTAAGATCATGCCAAGTACACTTTCAATGGAAGACTTTGTCGCTGCTTGCCAACGCCCACTTCGTAAGAGTATTCGCGTAAACACGCTGAAAATATCGATTGCTGAATTTTTACAACGTGCAGAAAAAAAAGGCTGGCAACTCGAGCCAGTACCATGGTGTGAGGAAGGTTTCTGGATTGAAGCCGATGAATCTATCGTCCCACTTGGTAATACCGCTGAACACATGAGTGGTCTTTTCTACATCCAAGAAGCAAGCTCAATGATGCCTGTTTCAGCGCTGTTCCAAGCTGACGATCAATACCAAAGCGTTTTGGACATGGCCGCTGCGCCTGGTTCTAAAACAACGCAAATCGCTGCACGTATGCATAACGAAGGCGTGCTGGTGGCAAACGAGTTCTCATCAAGCCGAGTTAAAGTCCTGCACGCAAACATCGAACGCTGTGGTGTGCGCAATGCCGCGCTAAGTAACTACGATGGTAGAGTGTTTGGCGGTTGGTTACCAGAACAGTTTGAAGCAGTTTTAATTGATGCGCCTTGTTCAGGCGAAGGTACTCTGCGTAAAGATGCCGATGCAATGAAAAACTGGAGCAAAGAATCGGTTATCTCCATTGCTGAGACCCAAAAAGACCTTATCGAAAGTGCTTTTCATGCGCTAAAGCCCGGCGGCGTCATGGTCTACTCAACTTGTACCTTGAGTCGCGAAGAAAACCAAGAGGTTTGTCTGCATCTTAAAGAGACATTTGGTGAATTGGTAGAGTTCGATAATTTAACCCATCTGTTCCCTCAAGCGGAAAAAGCAATTACTGAGGAAGGCTTCCTGCATATCTTCCCACAAGTTTACGATTGTGAAGGCTTCTTTGTCGCTCGCATCCGCAAGCTCGGTTCTGCGCCAGCGCCAGAAGTGAAAAAGCGTTTAGGTAAATTCCCATTTGCTAAAGCATCCAACAAAGTAGCGCTTGATATCGCAAAACAACTCAAACAAGCGCTTGATGTCGATCTGCCCGCAGATATGGACATCTGGCTACGCGACAACGATGTTTGGTTATTCCCACACGCACTGGAACCAATGCTAAGTGAATTTAAGTTTTCTCGTATGGGCATCAAGATTGCTGAAGCGCATAAAAAAGGTTATCGCTGGCAACACCAAGTCGCGACAGCACTATCGAATGGTAATGAGAAAAACAGCGTAGTACTTTCTATTGAGGAAGCTCGCGAATGGTTTATGGGAAGAGATGTACGACCAGAAGCTCAAACTGGTAAAGGCGAAGTGATCGTTAAATTTGCCAGTGAATTCGGTAACGATGTGATTGGATTAGGTAAATGGGTCGGCAATCGCGTAAAAAATGGCTTACCGCGCGAACTAGTACGAGATAAAAATCTATTTTAATCCGGGATGAGATTAGTGCTAAACCCTATATGAGCGCTGCAAAAGCCGAACGATATACTACAATAAAAAGTAATTAATCGTATTTATACGGTTAGCGCAGGCTCATAATTGAGCCATTCCCCTAGGCCCGGATCAGGACGATCTGGGCCGACTTTTATCTCATCCTCTAACTGACCAAAGCAAGCTATCTGGCAAGATAATGTCCTTAGGAATGGTGACGATTACTTCAGACGAATGCCGTCTTTTTCAATGGTGATTTTACCTAGCTTGTACAAACCACCAATGGTCTTTTTAAACGTACCTTTACTGGTACGGAACGCAGCAAAAATCTCGTCTGGTGATGATTTGTCATTAAGTGGTAAGAAGCCACCTTTTTTCTCGAGCAGTTCAATCACTTTACTGCTCAAGTCATCCATTTTAGCTACGCCCACTTTTTGTAGCGATAGGTCAATCTTGCCATCTTCACGAACTGCTTTGATGTAACCCTTCATTTTTTTACCGATGAACAGTTTACCAAATACGTCAGAGTTAAAGATCACGCCCCAGTGCTCACCGTTTACAATCGCTTTATAACCAAGATCACTACGCTCTGCGATAAGTAGATCTACTTGTTGGTTACGCGTGTAGTTTGCCGGAGTCTTATCCAGTAGTTTGTTAAACTTAGTTGTACCCACAATACGACCAGAAGCGCGGTCGGTGTAGACATAAACTAAGATTGTTTGACCCGCAGCTAAACGCCCGCGCTGCTCACTAAATGGAACCAGCAGATCTTTCTCTTTAATACCCCAGTTCGCAAACGCGCCGGTGCTGCTGATGCCTTCGATTTTCATTAAGCCCCATTCGCCAACTTGAGCAATTGGAGTTTCTGTCGTCGCAACCAATTGGTTGTCAGAATCAAAATACAGGAATGCATCAATAAACTGACCTACTTCCACTCCTTCTGGTACGTGACGTTTCGGTAAAAGAGTGGTGCCAAACTCGCCCGCATCAAGGAAAACGCCGAAATCAGCTTGTTTTACTACTTCTAGGTGGTTTACTTGACCAACATTAATCATTGTATTTTTATCTCTGTAACACTTAATTTGGGGCGATTATAGCGAAACTCTGTTATGCTTGCGCCAGATAATTCGAACTTTTTTCCTTCTGGAGTTCCTCTTGATTACCGTTGACAAGCAGGACGGCATCACGCTCAAGATTTCCCATTCAATGGCATCCAGCAAAAAGGCCAATCTTGACCTCTATTTTTTCATTCCCGGCGAACTCGGACTTAGCCCCGATGTTTTAAAAGAAACTGAATTCTATTACGAATCGATCGTTCAAAAACGAGCCTATTACAGTGACAAAATCCTTTTGCCACTGATCCATAGCCGTTTAGCAAAACGCGGGCGATTGTCTTCCACTCAGTACCGTGTCAGTTTGAGTTTGTTTGCTTATCAATACGTTATTGCACTTGATAAAGCAGTAAATCAACTCAATCGCTACGAAACCGAAGTCGTCACAGATGAAGAAATCGATGCTGTTATTGAACTCTCTATCGACATCTTGAAAAAGCTTCGTCGTGGTATTCCATATGAGGAAAGCCTTAAGCGTTACTATGCAAACATTGATAACTACCTGTCTTGGTATACCGAACAGAAGTTTTTGTCTCTGATTTCACACATGCCGCGAGACGGTGACTACAAAACGCTTAAAGAGCGTTTGATTATTATCGTCGAAAAAGAGAAAGCGCACCGTAAGCTCAATAATTACAACTCACCTGCCACACGTGACGATGTAACGCGAATGAGTAACAAAATGCGCTTGCTACGCCGCTTGATTGAGCACCCTATTGTGCTTAAAGAAAAGACGATTTCGCTGGGTAAGAATATGAAGCGAATCGTCAAAGGCTTGGCGACCGGTTTTGTCATGGTTTTTGTAACCATTACTGCCATTCTTGCGCGCGATTACTGGGGTGAAATCACCGCGTCATTTATCATCGCAATGTCCTTTGTTTATGCTCTACGAGAGATCTTCAAAGACGACTTACGCGATGTACTCTGGCGCTGGTTTAGGAAAGGCAAACCGCGTTGGCGCAAGCGCTATAGCGATCCAACCACCAATAAAGTGGTTGGACAAAAAACCGAATGGCTCGATTATGAAAGCCTCAGCAAATTGCCTGACCGCATCATGTTTATTCGTAAAAAACGCACCGCGCAACGTGAAGAGCAAATCTTACACTACCGCTCAGAAGTCGAGATGGCGACCTCACGATTTATGAGTGGTTACGAGGAAACGCGTGAGACCATGTTTGTCAGTATGAGAGCATTAACCCGCTTGATGGACAAAGGTTCGAACCGAGTTTATCTGCTCAACAATGGTCAGGTGAGTAAAGAGTCGGTAGAAAAGCGCCACCTTATTAACCTGATAGCGAAAGAAAATCGCTTTGATGGTAAGCCGCGTTACTTCCGTTGGAAAATCATTCTCAACCGAACCAAAATCGTCGCGATTGAACAAGTGGAAGTCGACCCTAATACGCCTCTGCCATAACCCTAGCAGTTATCCAAGCCTTTAGCGTTTGGATAACTTAACTGACAATGTCAGTTCAAATACCGCCATTGGATCATCGCCATGCAGAGATGGGCAAGTGGCGGTAATAACGACTGGCTGGTTAATCCTTTCACCAGTGGCTATCGCCTCATCCAACATTTGGTCGATAACCCGCCCATCTTGGCAGGTAAAAATCACATCGGCTTCAGGTCGCTTAAGAAAGTCACCTTTCACTGATTTAAATGCAAGTGAAATTTTCTCTCCGCGCTGCTGAGCTTTACTCATTGCCATAAAGCCACCAGCAACATCAGCCCCAACGGCTAAAACGCCAAAATACATGCTATTGAGGTGGTTTTTGGTGCGGCGCTTAAGCGGGATGAGCACTTCCACTTTTTCTTCATCTAAAGTAAGAATCTTCGGACGGCACAGCCAAATCAGCGGCACTTTAAAAAAACCGAAAGAATTCAGATAAAAATTCGCTTGGCGTAGTGGTGAGAGCATAGTGACTTCCATTTCAACTGGTCTTATCTGTTTGATTAATCTAGTTGTATATGATTTTTATAACAAGTCAACAATCCATTAACATTAATGAGAGTTGAGCGCGCCCAATCAGTTACAATGTCACTCCAACAAGGTTACTTTATTTACTTGGTTATAAGTTAAAGCTTAAGATTTTGTATATTTAGTTTATTCCTTATTGGCTTTCCGTTATCTTTAGCGCTTCGTAATTAAAGAATAGGCTGCAGTATGCCACTTAAAACCGACGAACTAAGAACCCAACCGATGGGTCCAATGCCAACTCCTGCTGAGTTGAGCCACACTTACCCTATCACTGACGATGTTGCCGCTCGTATCGCGAAATCACGCCGTCAGATCGAGAGTATTTTGGTAGGTGACGACCAACGCCTTCTTGTTATCGTTGGTCCATGTTCTGTGCACGACACAGACGCAGCTCTTGACTATGCAACGCGCCTAGCCGCGATTCAAGAACAGTATAAAGATGAACTCTTCATAGTCATGCGTACCTACTTTGAGAAACCACGTACAGTTGTAGGTTGGAAAGGTTTGATTACCGACCCTAACTTGGATGGTTCTTACGCGCTTGAAACTGGTTTGAATAAAGCACGCGAGCTATTGCTTGATATCAATAAACTTGGTTTGGCAACGGCTACCGAGTTTCTTGATATGATCACTGGCCAATACATTGCCGATCTGATCACTTGGGGTGCGATTGGCGCTCGAACAACAGAATCGCAAATCCACCGTGAAATGGCCTCTGCTCTATCTTGCCCGGTAGGCTTTAAAAACGGCACTAACGGCAATATCAAAATCGCGATTGATGCCATCCGCGCAGCGAAAGCACAGCACTACTTCTACTCGCCTGACAAGAACGGTCGTATGACAGTTTACCGCACATTTGGTAACCCATACGGACACGTGATTCTGCGTGGCGGCGATCAAGGTCCAAACTTTGATGCACAATCAATCGAAGTAGCATGTAAACAGCTTGCAGAGTTCGACCTACCACAGCGACTTGTGGTAGATTTCAGTCACGCTAATTGCCAGAAACAACATAGAAAACAAATCGATGTTGCGAAAGACATTTGCGAACAAATTAAATCTGGCAGCACATATGTAGCAGGCGTAATGGCTGAGAGCTTCATAATTGAAGGCAATCAACCAATGGACGACATTACTTCCCTAACCTACGGTCAATCTATCACTGACCCTTGTCTAAGCTGGGAAGACACTGCGTACATGTTGGAACTTTTGGCGGACGCTGTTAAAGCTCGCCCATAATTTAGAGGAAATTTACATGCCATCTTTTGATATTGTTTCTGAAATCGACAGCGTTGAACTTCGTAACGCAATTGAGAACGCTCAGCGTGAGCTTTCTACTCGATTCGACTTTAGAAATGTAGCAGCAGAGATTGAGCTACAAAAAGATGAATCTGTAAAACTCAGCGCGGAAGGTGACTTCCAGCTAAAACAAATGCGTGACATTCTACGCAGCCACCTAGCTAAGCGTGGTGTTGACGCTAACTCAATGGAAGCCAAAGACCCTGAAGCAACTGGTAAAAATTGGCATCAAGTACTTGTTTTCAAACAAGGCATTGATACTACAATGGCTAAGAAAGTTGTGAAAACTTTGAAAGACGCAAAAATGAAAGTTCAAGCGTCTATTCAAGGCGAGAAGGTACGCGTAACGGGTAAAAAGCGTGATGATCTACAAGCAGCAATCGCACTTATTCGTGAAGCTGAACTGGGTCAGCCATTCCAATACGAGAACTTCCGCGATTAATCAACGCGCCCAATTGACAAGCCCGCCTTTATGGCGGGCTTTTTGTTATTCAGCGGGAGCGAGCCTTAAATCAGCGCCAATCAGCAGATCGTATCGCGCAGAACCTTTTTCGATAAAGACTACCACTCTTAAGTGTTGCTCTTTTGCTTTAGCGAGTAACTCACTCAGTTGACCTTCATCTTGATAAGCCACACGCTCTGCGTCGCGTCTCACGCTATCGATAAAGACAAATGGGCAGTTATGAGGATGCAACACCAATTCAGCTTGCTGCATGAGCCTTAGGGCTTTAAGTGACAGCAGTTCAATATCATCGCCAAACTCTAGCCACGTTACCTGACCATTTTCGGTGACATTGTCACTCAGTAGTCGTTGATAACATTGCTCAAGTTCACTACGCAGCGTGGCATGCTCCACCTCAGATTGTTCGAAAAATCTTTCCCAAAATTTACGTCGTAGATCAACGCTTGGTAATTTTTCTTTGATATCTCGACGTTTAGATGCAGCAAACTCACCTTGCAGAGCAAGGTTCTGCGGTAAGATATACTCCAACTTTTGTCTAATATTACGTACCAATACCGGAGAAGCACCGCCACTGGATATTGCGATCTGAAAACGCCCTCGATTAACTATCGAAGGGGTAATGAAGTCACAGTAGGGTTGGTCATCAACCACATTGACCAAAATATTGAGCGCTTTTGCGTCTCTGTATACTTGATGATTGAGTTCAGGATTATCAGTGGTTGCCCAAATTTGGATAAAGCGAGCATCCATCATTTCCTTTGAATAGAAATTTTGTACCCATCGGCACTCACCCTTTTCAACCAGAGCATGCAGAAAATTCTCGATAGCCGGTGAGACAATCGTCACAATTGCCCCCGCCCTGATCAGAGTCTCAACTTTTCGACAAGCAACCTCACCGCCACCGACGACTAAAACCTCTTTATCTTTGAGGTCTAAAAACATTGGAAAGTACTGCATTTCACTCCTTGACTGTCAATCACACAAAAGATAGCTCTGAATTTAATCTCTAGATCGACATAATATTTAGAGTTAAAACTATAATTAAAGTCTATCACGCTAGCAACGTTGCACTTCTCTTAGATCCCAGCCTGCATTGATAGAATTGAGAACTTGGTGGTATTTACAACTTATTAACACTTCGTCATTCTATTTGTGTCTAGGATTGTGATTCTAATCAAAAATCATTTTAAATTATATATTTGAGAATATGCAGATCCTTTCCTAGTCTTATAACTAGTTGATTTATAGCGTGTCAAATTTTACATATCTATAAAATCAACAATAACAGTAAACACAACATTACTCGATTCGTTGTATCAGGTGTCACCTGGTTTAACATGGATTTCTACAGGAAGGATACACATGGTAAATAAGCTCTCACTTCTTAGCACAAGTGTTATTGCAGCACTTTTTCTTGCCGGCTGTGGCGAACAAGGTAGCTCTTCTGGCGATCAAACAAAGATTGCTAGTTTAGAAAGCAAAATTGCTGAGCTAGAAACTCAACTGTCTCAAAAAGGAAGCACGCCTGCTGCTGCGCCAGCGTCTGCTTCTTCAGGTAGCACGCTTGATAAAGTGATTGCAGATGGACAGCTAACATGTGGTGTTAGTACCGGTCTGCCAGGCTTTTCTAACCCGAACTCAAAAGGTGAATGGGAAGGTATTGACGTTGAGTACTGCCAAGCTCTTGCCGCTGCAGTTCTTGGTGACAAAACTAAAGTTAAATACGTACCACTTACTGCAAAAGAGCGTTTCACCGCACTTCAGTCAGGTGAGATTGACGTTCTTTCACGTAACACAACTTGGACTCTTCACCGTGACACTGCGCTAGGTCTGAACTTTGTTGGCGTAAACTACTACGATGGTCAGGGCTTTATGGTCAAGAAAGACCTTGGCATCTCGAGCGCGAAAGAGCTTGATGGCGCATCGGTATGTGTTCAGTCTGGTACAACGACTGAGCTTAACCTTGCTGACTACTTCCGTAACAGTGGCATGAGCTACAAGCCTGTTGTATTCGACACTGCGGCGCAAACATCTAGCGGTTTCGACGCAGGTCGTTGTGACGTGCTAACCACTGACCAATCTGGTCTTTATGCACTTCGCCTAAACCTTGCCGATCCTACCTCTGCGGTTGTTCTACCAGAAATCATCTCTAAAGAGCCTCTAGGTCCTGTAGTACGTCAAGGTGACGACAAATGGTTTAACGTTGCTAAGTGGACGCTAAACACAATGATCAATGCGGAAGAATACGGTGTTGATTCGAAGAACGTTGACGAGATGGTTAAGTCTACCGATCCAAACATCAAACGTATTCTTGGTGTTGATGGTCCTAAAGGCAAGAGCCTAGGCATCCAAGATGACTGGGGCTACCAAGTAATTAAACAAGTCGGTAACTACGGTGAAAGCTTCGAGCGTACGGTCGGTGAAGGCTCTCCTCTTGAGATCTCTCGCGGCGTTAACGCACTTTGGAATCAAGGCGGCTTCCTATACGCGCCACCTATTCGCTAATTCCAACTTTCACAATCTAATAAATGGGCGGAGTAATCCGCCCTTTTACTAATAACGACGGATTAGAGGTTACTGCTGTATGAAACCTACTATTAGTGAGGCTGAAAAGGCGCCATCGTCAAAAACCAGCCTTCTTTATAATCCCACTTTCCGCTCAGTTGCGTTTCAGATCATCGCTGTAGGCGCACTAGGCTTTTTTATCTACACTATTGTTAACAATGCACTTACCAATCTAGATTCCCGTGGCATCGCCACAGGTTTTGGTTTCCTTGATCAAGAAGCAGGCTTTGGGATTGGCCTAACGCTTATTGAATATGATGAAACCTTCTCTTATGGGCGAACCTTCTGGGTCGGTCTACTGAACACCGCGTTAGTCTCTGTTTTGGGTATTATCGTTGCAACCGTGCTCGGCTTTGCGATCGGTATTGCCAGACTCTCGTCAAACTGGCTAGTTAGCCGTTTAGCTGCCGTTTATATCGAAGTATTCCGAAATATTCCTTTGCTACTGCAAATTTTCTTTTGGTACTTTGCGGTTCTTCAAGCCCTGCCTTCACCAAGACAAAGCATCAGCTTAGGTGAAGCGATCTTCGTTAACGTACGCGGTCTGTTCTTCCCCGCTCCGGTTCTAGAACAAGGCGCGATGGTTGTGATTGCAGCGCTTATTTTAGGCATTGTCGCGACGGTTATTATTAGTATTTGGGCTAAAAATCGTCAAAAACTCACCGGTCAGCAAACACCAATGTTCCGTATTGGGCTTGGATTGATTGTTGTCTTACCGGTCGTGGTTTACTTTATCATGGGTCAGCCAATTTCTGCCCAGTACCCTGAACTCAAAGGATTTAACTTCCGCGGCGGGATAAGCATTATTCCTGAATTAGCCGCTCTGCTGTTAGCGCTTAGTATCTACACGGCATCATTTATTGCAGAAATCGTACGCTCAGGCATTAACGCGGTTAGCCACGGACAAACCGAAGCTGCCATGTCTTTGGGCTTGCCTCGTTCCAAAACATTGAAGTTGGTGGTTATCCCTCAAGCGCTGCGAATTATCATTCCCCCGCTAACCAGTCAGTATTTGAACCTGACCAAAAACTCCTCTCTTGCCATGGCAATCGGCTATCCGGACTTAGTGTCGGTATTTGCTGGTACAACCCTCAACCAAACCGGACAAGCGATTGAAATCATCGCGATGACCATGGGTGTTTATCTGACCTTAAGTCTAGTGACCTCTGCTCTGATGAACTTGTACAACCGTAAAGTAGCATTAGTGGAGAGATAGTATGAGTACCCATCAATTTCAACCTGATCTTCCGCCACCGTCAAACACGGTTGGAGTGGTCGGATGGTTACGTCGTAACTTATTTAATGGTCCAATCAACTCAATCGTTACCTTAATATTGGGGTACTTTGCCTTCACGGGTTTGTGGTCGATAGCTCAATGGGCGTTGATTAATGCCGACTGGGTTGGCTCAACCCGTAATGACTGCACCAGTGATGGTGCGTGTTGGGTGTTTATTAGCGTGCGTTGGGAACAATTCATGTATGGTTTCTACCCGCAAGCAGAGTTGTGGCGACCACGCCTATTTTACGCGACACTCGCCATCTTCACTGTACTTCTTGCCTATGAGAAAACACCGAAACGCACATGGATTTGGCTGTTCTTTGTTAACATCTACCCGTTTATTGCAGCAGGTTTGCTTTACGGTGGTGTATTTGGTCTAGAAGTCGTCGAAACCCACAAATGGGGTGGTTTGTTAGTAACCTTGATTATCGCATTAGTCGGTATCGTCGTCTCACTACCAATTGGTGTGGCACTTGCACTTGGTCGACGTTCAGAAATGCCGATCATTCGCAGTATTTGTACTGTCTATATCGAGGTTTGGCGTGGCGTTCCACTTATCACCGTGCTGTTTATGGCTTCTGTTATGTTGCCGTTGTTTATGGCTGAAGGTTCTGAAACCGACAAGCTAATCCGCGCCCTTATTGGTGTGGTGATGTTCGCCTCTGCATACATGGCGGAAGTGATTCGTGGCGGTTTACAAGCGATCCCTAAGGGGCAATATGAAGCCGCAGATGCACTTGGCTTAACCTATTGGAAAAAAATGGGACTGATCATTTTGCCGCAAGCGCTGAAAATCACCATCCCATCGATCGTAAACACCTTTATCGGCTTATTTAAAGATACCAGCTTGGTATTGATCATCGGTATGTTCGATGTATTAGGCATTGGTCAATCAGCAAACACCGATCCTGAATGGTTAGGTTTTGCTACCGAAAGTTATGTTTTTGTCGCGTTAGTGTTCTGGGTATTTTGTTTTGGCATGTCGCGTTATTCGATATGGCTAGAAAACAAACTCCATACCGGCCACAAACGATAATTTTTGTATTCAAGGACGTATTATGACGCAACAACAAGATTACATGATCGAAATTAACGACATGAATAAATGGTACGGCGAGTTTCACGTACTGAAGAACATCAATCTACAAGTGAAAAAAGGCGAGAAAATCGTTATTTGTGGCCCTTCTGGTTCAGGGAAATCAACCATGATTCGCTGTATTAACCGCTTGGAGGAGCACCAAAAAGGTCATATCTTCGTATCAGGTAATGAACTTACAGAAGATCTGAAAAATATCGAAGCCGTGCGCCGCGAAGTCGGCATGTGTTTCCAGCACTTTAATTTGTTCCCTCACCTTACGGTTCTCGAAAACTGTACCTTGGCGCCTATTTGGGTAAAGAAGATGCCAAAAGAGGAAGCCGAAAAGATTGCGATGCAGTATTTAGAACGCGTTAAGATCCCAGATCAAGCCGATAAATACCCAGGTCAGCTTTCTGGTGGTCAGCAGCAGCGTGTGGCAATCGCTCGCTCTCTGTGCATGAACCCACAAGTTATGTTGTTTGACGAACCAACCTCAGCGCTCGATCCAGAAATGGTACGTGAAGTACTTGATGTAATGGTTGAGCTAGCGGATGAAGGTATGACGATGCTGTGTGTGACCCATGAGATGGGCTTTGCGAAAGAAGTGGCAGACCGCGTGATATTTATGGATGCGGGTGAGATTATTGAGGAAAACAACCCAGTTGATTTCTTCGAGAATCCTCAATCTGACCGTACACAAAACTTCTTAGCACAGATCTTACATCACTAAAGTTAACTAAAGCTGAGTAATCAAGGGCACTAATTAGTGCCCTTTGTTATGCCAAATAATAACATACTGTATTTTATAGAATATTAGCTGTGGCACGTCAGCGCCATCTGTCATAAGATGTCACTATAAAAAGTAAGTTGGTTAAATTGTGTTACATCTTCACAGTTACTTAAACCGCTATTTCTATTATTATTTTGCTAACTACTCCAAGAGGCTTGATCTTTTGACCAAACAACCTCATAAATGTAGATAGAGCATAACACTCCAATGAGGAAGACTATGAACAGTCCGATGTTTACCCGTTCTTCAAGTGTTTCTAACACACTTGAGATCAACAAAACTCTAAAGAATACTTACTTCTTGCTATCGATGACGCTAGTAACTAGTGCTATCGCAGCAATGTTTACTATGGCTATCGGTATCTCTCCTATCATGGCGCTAGTGATGCAAATCGCAGCTATCGGTATTCTTTTCTTCGCGCTGCCAAGAAGCATCAATTCATCTATGGGTATCGTATGGACATTTGTCTTCACTACTCTAATGGGCGGTGCTCTTGGTCCAATGTTGACTTACTACGCGTCAATTGCTAACGGTCCATCAATCATTGCACAAGCTTTAGGCTTAACTGGCATGGTTTTCTTGGGTCTATCTGCTTACACAATTACCAGCAAGAAAGACTTCTCTTTCATGCGTAATTTCCTAATGGCAGGTCTGATCATTGTTATCGTAGCAGCAATCATTAATATCTTCGTTGGCTCGACAATAGGTCAGCTTGCGATTAGCAGCATGTCAGCACTCGTGTTCTCTGGCTTCATTCTTTACGATACTAGCCGTATTGTTCGCGGTGAAGAGACTAACTATGTGAGCGCAACTATCTCAATGTACCTAAACATTCTTAACCTATTTACTAGCCTGTTAAGCATTCTAGGTATCATGAACGACGATTAATTGCCAAAATTGTTTAAAAAAAGCCCGATGGAATCTTTCCTTCGGGCTTTTTTATTGTGAGTCACATTGAGCTAAGCTAACCTAACGGTATTCTAATCGGTTGGACAATCATGATGTTTGAATACAAAGGCAAACAAATCGAAACTGACGCTCAGGGTTACCTTCTCGACCACACTCAGTGGGATGAAGGAATGATTGAAGTTTTGGCACAGCAAGAAGGTATCGAGCTATCAGATGCGCACCTAGAAGTTGTGCTGTTCGTTCGTGAATTCTACGACGAGTTTAATACTTCACCTGCGGTTCGCATGCTAGTCAAAGCAATGGAAAAAGCACACGGACCTGAAAAAGGTAATAGCAAATACCTCTTTAAACTATTTAAAGAAGGTCCTGCGAAACAGGCAACCAAACTTGCTGGTCTTCCAAAGCCAGCGAAGTGCCTCTAGTTAGATCGCCCCTATCCTGTAGCTAGTCGCTACAGGATATCAAACCCACGATAATGCTTGAAACTCACCTCTTCCTTACTTAATTGATCAACTCGTGCACTTGGCGGACCTTTTCGCAAATACTGATGCATTTTGTCGATTTGCTCTTCATTACCGCAAACCACAACCTCAACATTGCCGTCATACAAATTCTTAGCATAGCCAGTAGCACCAACCTTTAGACCAAAGTAAGCGGTGTGATAGCGAAAGCCAACTCCTTGAACTCTGCCCTCTACGACAAATTTCACACATTGTTGATTCATATCTGTACCCCTTGCTGTAGCGCGGTGATATAGTGCCACCGCTTTACCCACTTGTGGACTCAGTGGGCTGTTTTTAAGGAAATATAATTATGAAAGAAATCCCATTTCGTTGGATTGACAAGTATCTCATTCATTTGAAGATTCAAGAGAAGTTTTACCTCCTCTTCTTACTTCCCCTTACCGCTTTGGTTATCCTTACCCTCATCTTCAACAACGCATCCAGTGCGATGACGCACACGCTTTACCAAGAAGAATTGCTGTTGATGAAACACCTCATCGAAGCTGGCAATCTCTCTCAATCAGACGTTGCTGCAATCCTTAGTTCATCAGATACCATCCGTATCGGCTATGGAGCAGATGCCGTTGCCGTCAATAATGGTCAATTCAGCCTTGTTGCCACTCATGATCAAAATCTGTGGACTGCGCTTTCAACGCAGCAAGTTATCGTTATTTTTGCCACACTTTCTATTATTGCACTGTGTGTCTATTACATTATGACCTTTATTGGTGGTGCCATGTTCACCATGAATAAAGCGCTAAATACTCTGGCAAATGGCGATCTCACCTCGCGTATGAATTTCTTTAAAGTGCGTGATGAGTTTAGTGAAATAGCGATTACCATCGACAAGGTAGCCGACCGTGAGCAAAACTTAGTCAAATCTATTCAAGAGTCGATCGCACTAATGCAGCAAATCAGCTCTGAGCTCAATCTTGCCACGCAAGAAAGTGCCCAAGTTTCAACCACGCAGCAAGAGCACCTAAGCTCGTTAGCCAGTGCGACTGAACAAATGGCGTGTACCATCCGCGAAGTGGCGACCCTTGCCCATGACTCTAGCACACAAACCATCGAAGCGCGCAGCATTGCCGAGCAAGGTCAAAGCAAAGTTGGACATACGCTAAGTTCAATCTCTCACCTTTCCAACGAAGTTCAATCTGCGTCGCAAGCCGTTGCAGAACTCGATGCAAACGCCGCTCAGATCGACCAAGTCGTGACAGCGATCAATGGTATTTCTGAGCAAACTAACCTGTTGGCGCTAAACGCAGCAATTGAAGCGGCTCGCGCCGGCGAGCAAGGTCGTGGCTTTGCTGTAGTTGCAGATGAAGTACGTGCACTAGCCGCAAGAACCCAGCAAGCGACCGTAGAGATCCAATCGATGATTGAATCATTGCAACGCAATAGCCAATCATTGACGCAACTGATGGAAACCACTGTGATAAGCGCCAGCGAAGGTCAAACCCTGATGGCAGAAGTGGACAGTGAGATTGGTGAACTCGCTGCGAAAAACCTAGGTATTTCTGACAGCTCAACACAAATCGCTACTGCTGCAGAACAACAAGGCGTGGTAGCTGACAATATTGCGGCAAGTGTTGATGAAATTCGTAACCAATCGAATATGGTATGCTCAATGCTTGAGGAAACGCGCTCTCATGTAGATCAGCTCCGTGCACAAAGCACCACCATGGAAGATATGCTAACCGGATTAAAAGCGTAAGCTCCTGATACACTTTTAACCACCTACCAAGAGCTGCTAAATTAGCAGCTCTTTTATATTTGCTTTTCCCCAGCGCTTCACTGACAATACTCCCCCTTTCAAGACAAGCATTTGAGTATCACAATGACACCATCAATTTACCTAGCCAAAGGTCGAGACAAATCACTTCGCCGTAAGCACCCATGGATCTTTTCACGCGGTATCCATCGCGTTGAAGGTGAACCTCAACTAGGTGAAACTGTTGATGTCTACAGCAATGACGGTCAGTGGTTAGCCAAAGCGGCTTACTCACCAAACTCACAAATTCGTGCGCGTGTTTGGAGCTTCGAGAAACAAACTATCGATAAAGCGTTCTTCGTTAAACGCATTCAAGATGCACAACTGCTGCGCGAAGATATTATTGAGCGTGACGGTCTAACAGGCTATCGCCTAATTGCCGCAGAATCTGACGGTCTGCCAGGTATTACCATTGATAAATATCAAGATTATCTAGTTTGCCAACTACTGAGCGCTGGCGCTGAGTACAACAAACAAAACTTGGTTGATGCCTTAATTGAAGTTTTCCCAAGCTGCAATGTTTACGAGCGCTCGGATGTCGCGGTGCGTAAAAAAGAAGGTCTTGAGGAGACCACCGGTGTTCTGCATGGCGAAATGCCACCGAAGTCAGTAGTGATTGAAGAGAATGGCGTAAAAATCAGTGTTGATATCGTCGGTGGACACAAAACAGGTTTCTATCTTGACCAGCGAGATAGCCGTCTGCAATCGATGAAATATGTGAAAGACAAAGAAGTTCTTAACTGTTTCTCATACACAGGTGGTTTTGGTCTGTACGCACTTAAAGGTGGCGCGAAGCGCGTTATTAACGCTGATGTATCGCAACCTGCACTGGATACCGCAAAGTTTAACGCAGAACTGAACCAATTCGATATTTCTAAGAAACGTGCCGTATTCCTAAACGCCGATGTATTTAAACTGCTGCGCGAATACCGTGACCAAGGCACGCAATTCGATGTAGTTGTGATGGACCCACCTAAGTTTGCTGAGAGCAAAGCACAACTTAATGGCGCTTGTCGTGGCTATAAAGACATCAATATGCTTGCCATGCAGATCCTCAAACCAGGTGGCACTTTGCTGACTTACTCATGCTCAGGTTTGATGGACCAAGTACTATTCCAAAAAATCATCGCTGATGCAGCGGTTGATGCTGGTCGTCAGGTGAAATTCGTCGAACGCTTCGAACAAGCAGCAGACCACCCAACCGACACTGCTTACCCAGAAGGCTTCTACCTCAAAGGCTTTGCCTGCAAAGTTCTATAAGTAAGCAATATACTCTATAAGAAGGACCGCAAGGTCCTTTTTTATAACCTCAATATCGAATTCTATTCCAATAGACTCATAGAGAGATAGAAACCCCGGTAGGATTTCTCCATTCTAATTTCCACCACTTAAACAACCGCGCGCAATAAATAGTCAAATAAACGTTTGCTTACCTTTCCAATCAATTATATTTCTCGTTCTTCTCAGTTTCACCTAACATTTGATTCTCACTTTTGATACAGTTAACAAATCAAATACAGCTAAGTCACAATTTTCATATTATTCATATGTTTGAGCGGACATTTAGTCGGTATGATTGGTTTATTCGAGTAACAACTTATCAACGAAATTTCTATTAGACGCTTTTGTTAGAAGCGTTCGCTACTATTTTCGTTAAATAAGTCGCTCATGCCTCAGAGCATATCTAGGAGAAATAAAGTGAAAGGAATAAAGCTAAGTGCGGTTGCTTTATTGGTGGGTTTCAGTTTTAACGCTGCCAGCCAAACACTGGAACAAGCAGTTTCACTTGCCATAACCAATAACCCAGAAATTAAAGCCTCATATAACGAGTTCAAAAGTAAGTATTACGACGCACAAGCGTCGGAAGGCGCTTATTTGCCAAAATTAGATTTAGACGCAGGAATTGGCTACGAAGATATCAGTCCTGCTGAATCGTCAGGGGCGCTGGACTCAGATTTATATAGAAAAGAAGCAACCTTGAGCCTGACGCAGTTATTGTGGGATGGCAACAGCACCATTAACGATATGTCGCGTACCGCTGCCGATGCAGAATCGGTGCGTTACCAGCTACTTGCTGACGCATCCGACATGGCGCTAGAAGTCACACGTATTTATCTTGATGCGACAAAAGCGTATGAAGTTCTCAAGCTTTCTGAATCCAATTTAGCCATACACAAAGAAATCCACCGAGATATTAAACGCCGTGTAGAGTCAGGTATTGGTTCAACGGCTGACCTGTCGCAAGTGGAAGCGCGAATTGCGAAAGCGCATGGTAACCTCATTGCTGCGCAAAACAATTTGTTCGATGTCCATACGCAATTTAAGCGTTTAGTCGGCCAATCTCCGCAAGGTTTGATTTTCCCAAGGGCAGATGAAAAGGCACTACCTTTAACCCTTGAAGAAGGTCTTGAACTTGCGAACGAACATCACCCAGTGATCAAAATATCCCAAGTGGATATCGATTCGGCTCGCTACCAATACCAGCAGAGAAAAGGCAATTACTACCCTACCATCTCACTAGAAGCCTCTCAGTCTTGGCGTGATGACGCCAATGGCGATGAAGGCAGCTCTGATGAGTTCCGTGCGATGCTTCGCCTGCGTTACAACCTGTTTAATGGTGGCAGCGATCAAGACTTAGCGGAAAGCGCAGCGTATCAACTCAATAAAGCGAAAGATTTCCGCGATCGTACCTATCGTTCGGTTGAAGAAGGACTACGTCTGTCTTGGAGCGCACTAGATTTAACACTGCAGCAAAAAGAGTTTCTTGCCGACCACGTTGATTCTGCATCAGATACTGTCATTGCCTATCAGAAGCAGTACAAGCTAGGTAAACGTACCCTACTTGATGTGTTAAACACCGAGAATGAACTGTTTGAGGCGCGCAAAGGTTATATCGACGCAAAATATGATGAGCAGTTTGCTAAGTATCGTGTCTTTAACGCAACAGGTACCCTTCTCGATGCGCTACGAGTCGATAGCCCACAAGAATGGCATCAAGCAGTGGAGTATAACTAAATGAAAAATCGTCTGATCCTAACAGCTACTGCGTTGTTTGTTCTCTCTGGATGCACCGTAGGCAATAACCAATACGACTACATCCCTACGCCGGTACCCAATCAAGTAGCGGATTTAACGGATGATGATAGCGACGGAGTAATCAACGCTCGTGATCTTTGTGGCAGCACACCAAAAGGCTCTGAAATCAGTAACGAAGGCTGTGAGCGAATGGTGCAATCATCCGATACGTTGGCAATGCACATTCTTTTTGAAAATGACTCAAGCGACGTATTACCACTTTATAACGAGCAGATTCGACAGATGGCGGAGTTTCTTGAGCTCTACCCTGATACCTCAATCGAAATTCAAGGCTATGCCAGTAAAGTGGGCCAAGCCGATTACAACTTGGCGCTTTCAAAACAACGAGCGTTAGCCGTTGAACGACGACTGGAGTCTTACGGCATAAATACCGACCGCGTTAACGTCGTTGGTTATGGCGAGACACAGTTGGAAGATGGCGGTGACGATGAGATAAGTCATGCTCGCAACCGTAAAGTGACCGCCAGCGTGGTTGGTCACAAAGGAGACATCGTCAAAGAGTGGACAATTTTCACCCGCCTAGCGAAATAAGCCATTAAATTGCCGTCAAAAGGAGCGAAAGCTCCTTTTTTGTTTGGTATCTCGTGAACGCAGTGCTAACCTTACGGCAATCGTAAATATGAGAGATATATAATGAGCAAATTAACCGCTGATATCGATGCTAACCTAGCTCTATTTATTGAAGAAACCAAAGAAAACCAATTGGTTTGGGGTCTTCGCAACGAAGAAGGTTGGCTATCTTGCGATTCTACTGAGTTTGAAGAAAGCGAAGTAATGCCATTCTGGTCTTCAAAAGAAGACGCACAAGCACACAATGTTGAAGAGTGGGCTGACTTTGAAGTTCTTGAAATTCCACTAGATATTTTTGTAGAAGATTGGCTACTAACGCTTGACGAAGATGGTGTACTAGTTGGAACTAACTGGAACGCGACCTTAGACGGCAAAGAAGTTGAGCCTTCAACGCTAGCTAAGATGTACCTATAAGCCGTTAAACGCGCTTACCTAATTATTAAAAAAACGCCTTAGGGCGTTTTTTTATTACCTCAATTTCACAGCTAAAGCGAGATGCTATTCACATTTGCGACGTTTCTGCCCACTAGCGATTGTGACATAAGTCGCCCTCGCCTATGATAAGTCCTTAATTATAAGAATATAAATTCAAGAACGTTGGAAATGAAACATCTCTTGGCTCCATTACTTGCCCTCGCTTCTTTGTCGGTATCACTGAATGTCAACGCCTTGGCAGACAAATCCGATTGGGAGCAAGCATATTCGCAAGCGCTAAACAGTAATAAAGAGCGCGCCTTGTCGCTGTTGCAAGACCGCTACAACGCCCTGCCTCCTGGCATTGAAAAACTTTACATTAGTAGCAAACTACATGGGTTTATGCTTCTTCATGGACAGCCATACTACGGCAACCAAAAAGTACTTAACAGTCAATTTGCTGACCAAGAAAAACTCTTTGTTGGCGGGTTAAATAGTGAAGAACAGCTCGATTTTATTTCAGCACGCAACGCCTATGTCAGCCTATTAAAAGAAGCGGACCGCAGCGGAACACTTGATGGCAAAATCCTATTTGAATACCACCTGTGCCGCGCGCTTAATCGCCAGGCTCTCTACCACCAAGCTGACATGTATTGTTCATCTTTGCATACTCACATTCAAGATAGTGAAGCGTCGGTTTTACCCAAACACCAAGCACTGCGAGTGATAGCCAACAACCAAGAATTCCTTGGCTATTATCAAAAAGCGCTCGATACCTATCAAGAACTACTGAGTATCATTCCAAGCTATGTTGATTCGTCTGGTGTTTACAACGACGCTGGGCTGCTATTGGCAACGTTAGGCAATTTTGAGCAATCTAAAAACTATCTAGATACAGCTTTAACCATGCGCAAAAGTGCCAATCAACAGCTAGAATTGGCTCAAACTCACCACAGCATGGGCAAAGTGAACCTTAAAGAGCATGCCTATGAATCAGCGATCTCGCACTTTATGCAATCAAAAGTTATCTCTGAGCAATTCAATTATCTCTATGGTTTAACCTTCGCTCAATTAGGTTTGGGACAAGCATACATTGGAGCGAAAGACTTTAAACTCGGCACCGACTACTTACTGCAGGCATTAGATAGTGCGACAAAGCAGCAAAATGCCCAGATCCGAGGCGAAATTTATCTTGCCTTGGCGAAAGCTCACCTACTTCAGGATAAATATATTGCTGCCACTAACTTTGCAGAACAAACGCTAAACCTCGCAACTTCAATTCGTAGTGAGCGATTAAGCGGACAAGCCTTAAAACTACTGGCAGATATCTCTGAGCAGAAAGGCGATTACCAAACCGCACTTGAGCATTATCGTCAATACGCGCGCTCTGAGCTTAACAAACGAGATAAAGAAAATAAAAGCGCGTTTATCGCCCTTGATGCAGCCCGTCGTGACTACATAAACCAGATAAAAACTGAAAATTTAACTAAAGAAAATCAGAACTTAAAAGAAACACTGCAAACGCTAGAACGCCATAAAAATCTGTTTAGTTTTGTTATGGTCGCACTCTTGCTGTTAATCCTTGTACAAATGCGTCATCAGCGCAAACGTGCATCTTCATTAGAACTTGATGGCTTATGCGGTATTTATAATCGCTCGGCGTCTATTCGACATATCAAACTGCAGCCAGCGTTAAAAAATAGTGACAATGTTAACGTGTTGGCCTTGATTGATTTGGATAATTTTAAACAGATTAATGACAAATTTGGTCATAGTTCAGGTGATGTAATTCTAACCGAGATCGTTAGTTTGATGAGCACACACGCCAATCCGGGAGATGTGTTTGGCCGCTTTGGTGGTGAAGAATTTATTGTGTTATTGAAAGATGTCGATGAATTGGATGTTGAAGACCGCATTAATCAACTTCAGCAAACCATATCTGACACGGTATATTACTCTCAATGTCAGCAACCAATATCACTGAGCGCCAGTATCGCGTTTTTAGCAACCAAAAAAGCGCTCAATGATTTTGACGAGCTATATTCGATCTTGGATCAAGCTTTATACCAAGCAAAGCAAAATGGTAAAAACACCATTATCGATGCTTACAATGACCCTATTTATCTACACTCATCTTCGTCAGCAATTCAGCTTTAACTTCCGACTGGTTATTAAGGTATTCGTCTAAGCCCTTTTTGCGTAAGTCGCACGAAGGGCAATCGCCACAACCATCGCCAAGAATGCCGTTATAGCAAGTTAGAGTCTTCTCTCTTACAAGCGACAGTGCATTATAGTGATCAGCCAAAGCCCACGTTTGAGCTTTATTAAGCCACATTAATGGAGTTTCGATGCTAAATTGCTTATCCATCCCTTGATTTAGTGCACCATTCATCGCTTTTACAAACTGATCGCGACAGTCTGGGTAGCCTGAAAAATCGGTTTCACATACTCCGGTGATAATCGCTGTTGCACCGATCTGATAGGCATAAATCCCCGCTAAAGTTAGGAACAAAATATTTCGTCCCGGAACAAACGAGTTTGGTAGCCCGTTTTCTTGGAGTTCATGTGAAACTGCTATGTCGTCTCGTGTTAAGGAGCTGATTGCTAATTCATTTAGTAGGCTAACATCCATCACCTTATGCGCTTTAACGCCCAGCTCAATTGCCAATTGCTGCGCCACTTCAATTTCGAGTTTATGCCTTTGACCGTAGTCAAACGTAATGGCATGCACTTCGTCATACTCAGTTAACGCTTTCACTAAGCATGTCGTCGAATCTTGACCACCGCTGAATACTACTACTGCTTTATTCACGTTCTGTCCTTTATGCGATATCTAAATATTTATGTGTCTGAATGGAAAGACGCCAATTGCGTTCAATACACGTATCAATACACAGCTGTGTGGCGCGGGCTTTTTGACTTATCGGCTGCAGGGCAATAATAGTCTGTTTCGCTACTGGACATTGTTCAAGCAATTGATCCAGTTGCTCGATATCTTTGCCAGTCCCCACTGGATGCTTGATTTCGTTAGCACGTGCCATTGCACTTGCAATGACATCACGTTGACCTTTCATTGCAATCTTAGGTGACACCGTCACCCACGTATTTTCTGAGGTTAGCACATCGCACGTTCCACTGGTTTCAATTTGGCACTGACAACCAACTTCTTCAAATGCCGCCGTCAAAGGTCGTAAATCATACTCACATGGTTCACCACCAGTGATAACAATGTGCTTAGCATTAAATCTTTGCTGATAAATCGCCACCAGCTCTTGTGCTGTCACATTTGCCCACTTGGAAGACTCTCGGCTTTTGGTCAGGATTTCTTGAGTTTCGCACTCATCTTTTATATCCACTTCCCAAGTGTGCTTCGTATCACACCAAGCACAGCCAACAGGGCAATATTGAAGACGAATAAATACCGATGGCACACCGGTAAACACTCCCTCACCTTGAATGGTTTCAAACATCTCATTCAATTTGTACAACATGACAGTCCATCTTTTGAAATTTGCTGCAAACCATATAAGAGGAAGGGTAACAGGTCAAATGATGCTACGCGTAAACGACTACTTTTTTACCGTTTCAAACCCAAGAATGTATTCAAATATCAAGTTATATTCTTTGTTATGCGGCATATATAAAACTTAATAAATTAAATTAATTACATCTATCGTAACGATAAATAATTTATGGCTATATACGCCCTTTTCCTACAACACAGTAGCCGCTAAAGCAGTTACCATACCGTTACTTCAAAACAGCTAAATAGGAAACATAGGATGTTTCGAAATCTAACCGTTAAACAAAAAATCATTTTGCCTTTAATCACCATCATCACTTTTTTTGCGATCAGCTCGTTTGTGAACGTCATCGCATCGAAAAAGCAAAGTGAACTTACCTACCAACTGAATCAAGTGGTAGTTCCGACCTTGTTTAATATTGAAGATGCTTATCGCGATCTCTATCAGACCACTTCCGCTATTCAAGGTCTTGCGTTAGCAGAGAATGATCAAGACTCCATTGATTACAACAAGTTTGAATACGAGGACAATGCATACAAAGCCATTCCACGTATGAACAAGATTCACCAAGCAGTAGACAGTGGCGTGATGCCTCTTTCTCTAGCAAACGACATTCGCGCGCTGGAAACACTCGCGAATCAGTGGCTAGCAAGCTATGAGTCATTGTTGGCGACTCCGCAAAATCAGTGGGTTTCAAATTACCAAGCGAGTAAAGATCTTTACGATCAGCAGTTCGTTGCGGTGCGTAAACAGCTCAACGTAGTTAAAGACCAATTAGAAGCAAAAAGCAAAACGCTACAGCAAGAAATCCGCGATGCGGCGGCTCAAGCTGAGCTGGCATTGGAAATCGGCACTTTGGTCGTCATTCTATTGGCTTGCTTAACCTGCTGGTTATTAATTCGTGCCATTGTTAAGCCTTTGGAAGATATTCAAAATGCTATGGCAGAAATAGCTCTTGGCGATGGTGACTTAAACCAAACAATTACGACTAACTCAAACGATGAAATCGGTAAACTGGCGAACAGCTTCAACCAATTTGTTGCCAAGATTCGTGCAACGATTCAGCAAGTTGTTGCCACCAACCAAGCCGTGAAAAGTGAGCTAGTTGGCTTAGTCGAGATCTCGCAAAGTATCGGCGAGCAGACCATTCAACAACGTCAAGAGAGTGAATTGGTTTCAACAGCGGTTAATGAAATGCAAGCAACTAGCCAAGTTGTGAGCGACAACGCTCGTGAAGCGGCAAGTGCAAGCCAGAGTGCTGACTTAGAGGTTCAATCAGCCAATACCGTTCTGGTTGAAACCGTAGAGTCAATCCGTACGCTAGCGTCAGAGATTGATGAAGCAAGCCGCGTGATCAACCACCTATCTTCTGACGTGGGTAACATCGCCTCTGTGCTTGACGTGATTAAAGGCATTGCAGAGCAAACTAACCTGCTTGCCCTTAATGCAGCCATTGAAGCAGCCCGCGCTGGTGAGCAAGGTCGTGGTTTCGCCGTTGTTGCTGACGAGGTGCGCTCTTTGGCAAGCCGCACTCAGCAAAGTACAGGTGAAATTCAGTTGATGATTGAAAAGTTACAACAAGGCGCACATCAAGCGGTTGAAGTAATGAAATCAAGCCGCAACAGTAGCGAAGGCACCATCGAATCAGCTGGTCAAGCAAGCCAATCACTGCAAGTGATCCTTAATGCAATGTCTAGCATGAACGACATGAACACTCATATTGCTTCTGCCGCAGTACAGCAAAGCGCAGTAAGTGAAGAAGTATCTGGTAATATTGTTCGTATCGCGAGCAACAGTGCTGAAGTGGTTGAAAGTGTCAGCCAAGCCGAAGTACGAGTAAGTGGTTTGAACCATCAATGTGAACAACTAGACCGATTAGTATCTCAGTTCAAATGCTAATACATAAGCAGTAAGTAAGAAGACCTAGCAAATGCTAGGTCTTTTTCTTTCTATTTATTGTGAATAAGCCCAATATGCGATGCTCAAAGCAGAACCACTAAACCAAGCTCGGTTACTTGGACATATTAACCATTCTTAGGTAGACAGTGCTGACGATAACTAGTGATGGCAAAAGCAAAACCTTAACCAGCAAAGAGTAAAAGTTGCTGGTATCCACCATGCTATGAAGCAATACAAAAGCAAAGCAGACTGCCGCCAGAACCGCACTTAGTATCACTCCAGCCTTGGCGCTGATAATTTTTGGCAGTTCAAACGCAAAAACACTCAGTAGAAATGCGCACGATACCAAGGCTAAGCCAAGTAACTGTGGCGTTTGCCATAAAAAGGCAAAGATGCCAGAAAGCACACTTAGCATTAACCACACACCTTTACCCACAAAAAGCTGTTGGCTTTTCTCACCGATTTTAGTGTCTAAACGAGACATGTGCCAAGCACAGAGCCAACCAAATAAAAGCCCGGTTAAGCTATCAATCAAAAAGGTACTGGCGCTGTAAAATAGCGCGACCACTAGCCAAAGTAGAACGATGGTATTGATAAACGAGAATCGGTTCCAACCCTTTAGACCAAGTTGATTGCCGACCATAGCAAAGCCGATAGTCCACAAGGTCACAGACAAACTTGGTAACCCATAGCCAACTTGCTGTGCCAAATTCAAACTTGGCTGGTAGACAAATGGTCTTGGAAGCTGAAAACCCACTTTACCAAGCTGCACCACTAATGCTCCAAAGATCAAAGTAAAAATCAGCTTAAACGCAAAATCGCGCCCAAGTTGCGAGTAGCAAATAGGCAGTAACAATAACCACCAAGGAGAAGAAAGCATTAAGCCCCCTAACAGCAATGAGCTAATAAGGGTTAATGGTGGTGAGTCACTAAACCTTAACCAAGACTGAAATTTAGCGATCCATGGCAATTCCAGTTGATGAAACGACGGCGCCGCTTCGGCGAGTGATTCGACATAACTCACCGGCTGCTCCGTCGCCTTAAGGTAGAGATCCTGAATAAAATGCCACTCGGCAGGATAACGGTACACTTCCGCTTCGATACTAAACGGGTCGATTAAATGTGCATGAGCAATCTCGATGCCATAATGAGGGGCAAACCAAATTGGCAATACATGCCCACCATCTTTATCTTGCTGACCAAAGGCAATCAGATCAGAATCAGCCACACAATCAAAAAACACCGCAGATTCGCTGTGCCCAAGTTCTTTACCAACGGTCACCACCAACCCCGTTTCTTCCCATACTTCACGCTGAGCAGCTTGTTGAGGCGGTTCATCAACGGCAATAGTCCCTGCAGGTAACGACCACTTTTCAGTAAGTATTTCTTTAACCATCACCAAGCTGTTATCGGCGCGAACTAGACACACTGCCCCTTTAGGTGCGGCATGTACTGTTTTTATCGAAAATAAAACACTCAGCAGCACAACACTGCTTAATAAAACGTAATTACGCCATATCCCTGTCATTTATTTACTGCTCTATGTTTTTTCTTAGCCAATGTATATGGTGGTTAAAGCCACTATCAAAATAGAATTCACACGCGCTTTGGTTAAAGTTCCAAACCTCAACAAATACCTGCTTCACGCCATATTCTTCAAAACGAGTTTCTAGCGCTTGATATAGACGCTGCGCTACTTTTTGTTTGCGGCAATCAGGTAGAACATACAACTCATCTACACTGCCCATCTGCACAGGTTTACTCACTGTCGAAATAAGCTCGCAGAAATGCCCGGTAATAAAACCGACAACTGTCTCGTCTTTTATGGCCACGAAAACCAAGCATTCTGGATTATCTAAGTAGCGAGCAATACTTTTTTCTTGCTCAATCTCTTCAGCCGTTTTGAAACTATCAGGTGCTTGCTGATGGTGTTCATCATGCAATTGATACATTAGATCATTTAATTGTTCTAAATCCGATGCTTTAGCGGAACGAATAGCCAGCACAGTTTTACTCACGTTTTACAAATTTGCTCAAGTTTGCTTGGAAGCGCAGAGGGTTTCAACCGATTATTGTCTCAAAGCCCTCTTCTTACCTAACATCCACGTCAAGATTAACTCTCATTATTTCATGTAAGCCTGAAAGGAAAGCGTCTGATTCAATGAACATCACCGCATTTTATTAATTCTTATCTAAGCCATTTCGACCTGTGAACAATATGAACATAACAGCCACAATGAGTAATAATTCCTTTATCTATGCTTTAAAGACATTAAATTAACACTTTCGTAACCTTGTAAATATTGGCAATTAACATAAACCGATTATTTTATTCTTACATGCCAATCTGGACATATGAATAATTCACCATAAGATAACTTGGGACATGTTATTCAATATGTTGCATTTAGATTACCTCTCGCGCTTTGCGCGTCAATAGAAGGAACGTGAACCATGTTTAAGGGAATGAAAACCACCCTAGCAGCTTCGGTAATTGCTGCATCATTTTCGTTTAGTGCTTTAGCGGCAGACATTGAGAAAATACACTTTCTTATTCCAGGTGGCGCTGGCGGCGGTTGGGACATGACTGCTCGCGGTACGGGTGATGTACTGGTTAAAGAAGAGTTGGTAAACAACGTCTCATTTCAAAACCTCTCTGGCGGTGGCGGTGGTAAAGCCATTGCTCATCTGATTGAAACAGCGAAGCGTCAAGAAGACACGCTAATGGTTAACTCAACACCGATTGTTGTTCGCTCTCTTACTGGTGTTTTCCCACAATCTTTCCGTGATTTAACCCCTGTTGCCGCAACTATTGCCGATTATGGTGCAATCGTAACGACACCAGATTCGCCATATAACTCGTGGGAAGACGTCGTAAAAGCTTTTGGTGAAAACCCTCGTGATGTAAAAGTTGCAGGCGGTTCCGCTCGCGGCAGCATGGACCACCTTGTTGTCGCTGCGGCATTTAAAGGCGAAGGTTTTGATGCGCGCAAAGTACGCTACATTGCCTATGACGCTGGTGGTAAAGCAATGGCAGCACTACTCTCAGGTGAAACGCCACTACTTTCGACAGGGCTTGGTGAAGTGCTAGAGATGTCAAAGTCCGGTCAGGTAAAAGTTCTTGCGGTAACGGCACCAAAACGTCTTGATGCAGCGCCAGATATTCCAACACTGACTGAATATGGCAATGAAACGGTATTTGCTAACTGGCGCGGGTTCTTTGCAGCTCCTGGGGTAAGCCAAGAGAAAATCGATGAGTGGAATGCAGCATTTAGCAAGATGTACAACACTGAACAATGGCAAGTAGTTCGTGACCGCAATGGTTGGATCGATAACTACAAAGCGGACAAAGAGTTCTTTGCCTTCCTAGAAGATCAAGAAACCCAAATGGGTAACCTCATGCGTGAACTTGGTTTTCTTAAATAACCCCTCTTAGCTATCTATTTGGAAAGTTGTATGGGCTAGCAGTCTTCTAGCCCAATTTCCACCACTGTGCTGGTCTAATCATATCGCGTCTCAACGCGTTAGATTCAAGTGTAGTGAAAATCCCGAACAAAAATGGAGCTTGATATGTCGGATCTACCGTCGCGTAACTCTGCCTCTTTTTTTAGCAAAAAGAATCTACTTTGCCGTGATCGAGTTGGCGCTCTAATCTTTTTAGTCGTTTGCTTATGTTACGGTTATCAAACATCCCAGATCCCTCTTTTTCCTGGTGATGAGTACGAACCTTTCACTGCTCGTACCTTACCAACCATTCTAACTTTTATCGGGATTGCGTTGTCTCTGCTGTTGTTGCTCACAGCCAAAAGTGACAACGAGCAACTCGACGTTGGCACTTTCAATTGGAAACTGCTAGGTGGCTTTCTAATTTTGATGGCGTTATACGGTATCGGGCTAACATACCTCGGGTTTGTGCTAGCAACCAGTGCTTTTTTGCTTGCAGGCTTTTACCTACTAGGAGAGCGCCGCAAAAGCATTCTGTTTGGCGCATCATTCCCATTTGTTATTGCGTTCTATTTGCTGCTGACTAAAGGGCTCGATATTTATCTTGAGCCGGGTTTGCTGTTTATAATGTGGTCATAGACGATAGGATTTAAATTATGTTGGATGGAATCTTACAAGGATTATCGACTGCGGTAATGCCGATGAACATTATGATGGTTGTCGTCGGTTGTTTTGTCGGTACCTTTATTGGCATGTTACCAGGTCTCGGACCGATTTCTGCGATCGCATTGATGATCCCTATCACCTATGGTCTTGAGCCTTCTTCTGGTCTTATCCTGATGGCTGGCGTTTATTACGGCGCCGTGTTCGGAGGTTCAACCTCTTCTATTCTGATCAACGCTCCGGGGTGCTCTTCTACCGTAGTCACGGCGTTTGATGGTTACCCGATGGCACAAAAAGGGATGGCAGGTAAAGCCTTAGCACTGGCGGCTTACTCATCATTCACTGGCGGTACACTATCGGCAATTATGTTGCTTGTCGCCGCCCCAGCGCTCGCAAAAGTGTCTCTGAGCTTTCAATCATCTGATTACTTTGCATTGATGGTGTTGGGTCTTTCTGCCGTAGCAGCGTTTGCAGGTAAAGGACAGGTGCTAAAAGCTTGGATGATGACGATTCTGGGTTTAATGCTCTCTACTGTTGGTATCGATAAAGGTGTGGGTGTTGAGCGCTTTACCTTTGGTTTGACTGATCTTATGGACGGCTTTAGTTTCCTTCTGCTAGCCATGGCGACTTTTGCCTTGGGTGAGACCCTAATGGGCATTCTTAAGCCAAGTAATGATACGCGTGGTGAAGAACAAGACAAACTCTCAAACATCGGCAGTATGAAAGTCACCAAGGAAGAAATTAAAGAAGTCGCGCCTGTCTCGATCCGATCTTCTATTTTAGGCTTCTTCACTGGCGTGCTGCCAGGTGCTGGTGCGACCATTGCCGCTTTCCTAAGCTATGGCATGGAAAGAAACCTTGCGCCAAAAGAGAAGAAAGAAGAATTTGGTAAAGGCAGTATTCGAGGTTTGGTCGCTCCAGAATCAGCTAACAATGCGGCATCGAGTGGCTCATTTGTTCCTCTGCTAACTCTCGGTATTCCTGGCTCTGGTACTACAGCAATCATGCTTGGAGCACTTATTGCCTATGGCATTCAACCGGGACCACGTCTATTTGTTGAGCACCCTGATGTATTTTGGTCAGTGATCATCTCAATGTACATTGGCAATATTGTGCTGGTGATTCTTAACCTACCACTAATCCCATACATCTCGAAACTGCTTGCTGTGCCAAGAACCGTTCTATTGCCGATGATCCTGTTCTTCTCTATCACAGGCGTTTACTTGGTGTCATTCAATACCATGGATGTCTTCATCATGTTGTTGATTGCCATGGCGGCAATTGCTCTGAGACTGGCGAATTTCCCGCTAGCCCCATTACTGCTGGGCTTTATCTTAGGTGGATTGATGGAAGAGAATTTGCGACGAGCGCTTATGATAAGTGATGGAGAACTTAGCTTCTTATGGGAGCGCCCTATTACTCTGGCATTTACTTCTCTAGCGGTATTGATTCTATTTAGCCCTGTGCTAGTTAAAGCAGTAAAACGTTGCTTACCAAAGCAAAGTGCAAAATCGATTACTGATTAATTCTTAACCCTGAATTTTACGTGACGGAAATGACAAGTCCGATAACCTTTTTTGGCTATCGGACTTTTTCATTACAGCTGTTTTGTTGCCAGTACTCGCTCTACCGTATCAACAATCGCTTGTGTTTGCGGGTCTATCTCAACGTTGATCAAATCTCCCACAACTCGCTCACCAAATAAGGTGCGTTCCAGTGTTTCTGGGATCAGATGGACGTTAAACAAGTTGCCCTTAACTTCACCAATTGTTAGCGAACAGCCATCTAAGCCAATATAGCCTTTGGCAAGTACGTATTTCATTGCTTGATCTGGTAATTCAAACCACAGCGTGCGGTTATTTTCGCTGCGCACAACCTCATGCACTTTTGCCAACATAGCAATGTGACCCGACATGCTGTGTCCACCAATCTCGTCACCAAACTTTGCTGCTCGCTCAATATTGACAAAATCGCTCACTTGCAACGCGCCTAGGTTAGTCAGTCGCAATGTTTCTTGCATTAAATCGAAGCTTACCTGGTTGCCTTCAATTCTGGTGACAGTTAAACAACAACCGTTGTGAGCAACCGACGCACCAATCGCAAGATTCGCACCAAGAGCACCGTTTAGCTCAAGCGTGTGAGTTTGAAAATTCTCTTTCTTATCAATCGAAACGACTTTTGCCATCCCTGCGACAATACCCGTAAACATGGTCTCTCCTATTCGACATTTTTTGTTTTATACCCAACTGTGCCTAAACTAGCTCAAAACAAAAGACGATTCGAATAGTTTCTGTATAATGCGCTGTCTTTCGCTCCTACTGATGAAAGAAACAGTTGTACTTTTCCCTTTTTGGAGTTCCTTTTCGTGCATCGTTATAAACAAGAAGCCCATACTTTAATTAAGCTGGCAACCCCGGTACTTATTGCCTCTGTCGCTCAGACGGGCATGAGTTTTGTCGATACTGTAATGGCTGGCGGCGTAAGCGCTACCGACATGGCGGCCGTTTCAATCGCTTCAAGTATCTGGTTACCATCAATTCTGTTTGGTGTTGGCTTGCTAATGGCTCTTGTCCCTGTCGTTGCGCAATTAAACGGCTCGGGAAAGTACCAAAATATCCCTTATGAAGTGCAGCAAGGCATCTGTATGGCTTTGCTAATTTCGATCCCCATTATTGGCGTATTCTTCCAAACTCAGTACATCCTGCAAATGATGGATGTTGAGCCGACCATGGGTAACAAAACCATTGGCTACATGAATGCTGTTATGTTCGCGGTGCCTGCTTATCTGCTATTCCAAGCGCTACGTTGCTTTACCGATGGTTTATCACTAACTAAACCGGCAATGTTTATCGGCTTTATTGGTTTGCTGTGCAACATTCCACTTAACTGGATTTTTGTTTACGGCAAGTTTGGCGCTCCAGCGCTCGGTGGTGTTGGCTGTGGCGTAGCAACGGCTATTGTTTACTGGTTAATGTTCTCAATGATGCTTTTGTATGTGCTCACTGCTAAACGTGTTGCCTACGTAAAACTGTTTGCCACTTTCCACAAGCCTGAGCTAAAAGCGCAAATTCGCCTGTTCAAGTTGGGCTTCCCTGTCGCGGCAGCACTATTTTTTGAAGTAACGCTCTTTGCTGTAGTAGCACTACTTATTGCACCGCTTGGTCCAATGATTGTTGCCGCGCACCAGATCGCGATTAACTTCTCATCGCTTGTGTTTATGCTACCGATGAGTATCGGCGTTGCGACTAGTATTCGCGTTGGCTATCGCTTGGGCGAGCACGATGTCGACAAAGCGCGCGTTGCTTCTCGCGTCGGACTCTTTGTGGCACTTGGTCTGGCACTTATCACCGCGATATTTACTATCGTGATGCGTCAGCACATCGCCGAGCTTTACACCGATAACCTTGAAGTAATCAATATTGCTCTGCAATTACTCCTGCTTGCTGCGATCTATCAATGTACTGATGCGCTGCAAGTAGTGGGTGCCGCGGCTCTGCGTGGTTATAAAGATATGGCAGCGATATTTAAACGTACCTTTATCGCCTATTGGGTTATTGGTCTACCAAGCGGTTACATTCTTGGCATGACAGATTGGATTGTTGAGCCTTTAGGCGTACACGGCTTTTGGTATGGCTTCTTAACTGGCTTATCAGCAGCGGCTGTGATGTTATGTGCTCGTCTTCGCTGGATGCACAAACAACCGGAAGAGTTTCAACTTAGCTCACTAGAGCGCTAGTCAGATTTTCCAACAAAAGGTCAGCAATGCTGACCTTTTTGCTAGCAGTTGCGTAAACTATTGGTATCAATCCCAAAAACTTGCGCCTATGCGATACCTAACGTTTTTATTGCTACTTTTGACCGGATGTGGACAGTACCAGCATCCCGTTGACAATTTATTTGCTGATTACCTGTCTCGTATTGCCAATGTGCAAGATGAAAGCCCTCTTGTTTTGCCAGAAAATCAAACCGTCACACTACCTGACAAAAGAGAACTCATAATAGATATCGAGCCGGTAACCTTGGGTTTGCTAGACAGCTATGAGCTACGCAAATGCGGTTTGTTCAACCTGATTGCAGAGAAAAACTCAGTACTTGGAAAAGTGCAAGATGAGTTCCGCGAGTTTGACTTTCAAATTGCCCTTTTAAAAGGGCTAAAGCACTGCCTCACGGTTGAAGTAGTCTCACCTGAGTTAAGACAAACCCTTGCAAGCATCTATTCACAAAAACAAAGCCAGTTTGCACACTACCGAGCCAACCTGCTCTTCACCAGTGCCACCATGCGCAATCAACTGAGCAGCCAAGAATGGATCGCAATCGAAAATCAAATCACCAGTAATCAACTTCTGCGCGGCTATCACGCTTTACTCTTGGCGCAACAATTCGAACAAACAGCGGATGCTGTCACCATCACGCCGCATCAAGAGGTGTTAGATAAAAACAATGCCATGGGTCAGTTATGGTTTTCGATGCACAATGCGAACTTAAAACTGCAATTGATCACGCAACAGCTGTATAAATTTGATAGCAAGATTGTCTGCCAAGCGGGACGAGACAGCACCAAATTTCGCTATCTGAATAATGTCTTTAACCTTATCTATATTGAACAAATTCAACCTTATATTGCGCGTGTCGATGCCCATTACTTTAAGCTTGAGCCTTATATCGCGATGCTTGAAAACGCTCATCCAAACTATCGCTATCCGATAAGAGATGCTCATAATGCATTTCGCAGTGCGAGCCTAGAGCACGTTCAATATTGGCAACAGCTTTTTGAGCGTTGCGGTAAAAAAGTCTCACGTTGAGGTTAATCAACTCGAAAGCGCTCAAAGCGCGCAAACCTTGGTAAGCCGCTACTGGTTAAACCGTTGTAGCGAAAAGTCACCACACTTCCGATTGGCGGTGGTTGGATGCGTTGGCTATCGCTCAGTCCACTACCAAGATAGAATTGTTTACCGTCTCGCCACTGGACTAAAAGTGAACCCAACATGCCGGCATATTTGCCATTGCCTGTTTTATACCCAATTACGACCGCTTCATCATCTTGATGATGTTTAAGTTTTAACAGATCATGGCTACGTCCAGCGGTGTATTCGCTGTCAAACTTTCTCAGCATCAGACCTTCACCGCCATTTTGATGTACCTCATCGAGATCGGTAAAAAGCTGTGCTTGTGACGTTGTCGCAACATGTTTTATATAACCGATATGCGGCTCACTGACGCGATTGACCCAATCGCTTAGTACAGAGTAGCGCTGTCTAAAATCCCCCGCAGTCTCTGGCAAATCAAACAACATAAATTTTATTTCTCGCCAAGCAGCATCGATAGGTTTGCGATCAAGTACCGTTTGTTGCACAACATGAAAGTTACCTCTGCCCGCCCATAACTCGCCTTCCATTTTCATGTTAGGCAACGCGCGAGTAAACCAAGTTGGTGCATGGATCAACTTACCGCTACGCGTTTTCAGCTGCGTTCCATCCCAAAACGCTCGAATACCATCCAGTTTTTCACTTTGCCAGTACTGTGTAATATCGATACCTAGCTCAAAGCTTTCCGCTAAAACGACTTGTGGCGGCAGTGTGATTTCATCGATATCAGTGGCGTTTGCACCTTCAAACATGAGTAAACTCGTCGCGAGCAGCGTCAATTTGCAATGCATGGTTAACTCCAAGTCCTCTTTATACACAGAGCTAACATAACGAAAATAACCAATTAAAAAGTATGAAACTGAACTACTCAGATCCCAGTTTAGCGTTCAATCTCCGTGTTATATCCGCCTCCCAAGTTGACTCTCAAAATAAGAACTCACGATTAGGAAAATGCAAACAACCAAAAACCAAGGCTAAGTCATTGATCTTAATTAATTCTAAATTTGGCACGATTTATGGAAAAGATTTATTTTAGACAGCAGTGACCAAGGAGGTCTGCTATGTCGAGTCAGATAAAATACGCCCATATCGAAGCTATACCGAACAAGCAATCAGTCCCTCGTCTCAGCGTCGTTGGCAATTGCCAGTTAGGTATTACGATACAAAAAAGGGGAATTGTCAGAGTTAAACGTCCACGACATCTAGTCGAGAATATTGAAGACAGCGCGGTTGCTTACAGTTTCTCTGGGCTTTCGATATTGCTTGGAGGAGCTGACGATGAGTGATGTGCTGCTGTTTGCTGCCCCAAATAACCCATCGACTAATGGTTTGATCGCCATGATGAAAAGCTTGCGCGACGTAGAGCGGATCATTTGGGTAAAGCTGCACACAACACATTTTTCATCAGCATCTGATGGCACAAGAAACCTAATGTCAGCAGCCAACGCACATTCAAGTCGTGAAAAGTTTGGCAAATTAAGTGTCGATATCACTTTAGATTTACACATACCAAATACGATTGAATCAGAAAGAGCGAGATGCCATGTACAACAATCGTTGATGCGAGAGCTTGCGCCAGCACTCTCATTTTGGACAATAGAAAATCCGATCATTTGGGCTTCTGATCATCGCATGGCGGATGTATGCGCGGCACTCACGCAACGCAATCTCATCTATTACTGTGCTCAAGAATTTCCCATTGCGACCACTACCGGCCAAAGCATTGCTTTTGATCAGCACCGAAAACTGATAGAGCAAGCCGATGTCGTCTTTGCTTCACATGAGCAGCTATCACCGACCTTACCCAAGTCCAAAACATTTCTCCTAACTCAAGGGGTCGATTTAAAACTGTTTTGCACTCCAAGCACAAGAGCAACCGACTTACCAGATCGCGCACGCCCAATCGCAGGTTTCTATGGAGATTTAACCACAGAGCTCGATTACAAACTATTACTCTACACTGCTCTAAGCTCGCCTAAATGGGATTTCGTTATCATTGGAAGAAACCTCCTTGCCTATTACCCACTACCAAGACTTAACAACGTGTTCTATCTCGGGCCGAAACAGCACCACCAATTACCCCACTATAGTCAGCATTGGCAAGCGAGCCTTTTACCTATAAAAGCAAGCTATAAAACTTCAGCGAGTGTAGAAAGCAAAATATTGGAGTATCTCGCTGTTGGCGCACCTATCATATCTTCAGATAAACACTCATCTGTACGCTTTCAAAAATACATTAACTTTGTCGAATCTGCGCATGAAATGAGCGAAGCGTTAAACTACGCTGCCTATGAAAAGAAAAGTTCTGCTGACATCGTATTTAGCGACAGCTGGCAAGCAAAAGGAAGGTATGTCGAAACTATCTTGAAAACCTATTGCTCGGGAATTGCTTGACGTGACAAGCCGCACACTTTTCAGTCCGCATAGAATAAAATTCAAACAAACCGAGCATAAGACCGCCAAACGATTAAAAAACCAAGAATTTACCCTTGCGCCCTCCCAAAACTCTGGGTAATATCCATCTCGTTCTCAAGGTATGGGTCCGTAGCTCAGTTGGTTAGAGTACTACCTTGACATGGTAGGGGTCACCAGTTCGAATCTGGTCGGACCCACCATATCTTCTAGCTTGGCTAGATTTATCGAGAACAAAAAATTTGGGTCTATAGCTCAGTTGGTTAGAGTACTACCTTGACATGGTAGGGGTCGGCGATTCGAGTTCGCCTAGACCCACCAAATTAGTTCTTCGGAACAAACAACAAAGCCCGCTTTCGCGGGCTTTGTTGTTTCTATCATTTGGAAAACGGTAACATCGGTTACCGTTACCACTAAGCGCTTCTTGTTATAGCTCTCGGCGTGGACTGCAATTTAAACCCTGCTCATCAAACACGTAGCAATCTTTGCCTTCAAACCACAAACTCACTTCTTTGGTCTTGTGCCCTAGGCTGTTGTCCATACGAACAATCAAGCATTCGTCCAATTTATCGAGTTCGGTATAAAGCAAGCTTTCATTACCCAACTCTTCAACAAATTGCACTTTGACCTTTAGCCCTTGCTCTTCACGAAGCTGCACATGTTCAGGACGAATGCCGACCGTGATTTTCTCTCCTGATTTGAAAGCTCTTTGCGTGATGCCAACGTTAAACTGATATCCACTCTCAGTTTTTACTGTGTAGCCATCGTCGAGAGTTTCTATCACTTCACAAGGAATAAAGTTCATCTTAGGTGAGCCGATAAAACCAGCGACAAACAAGTTAGCAGGATTATGGTACAGCTCCATCGGCGCACCGATCTGCTCGATGTGACCACGATTAAGCACCACAATTTTATCCGCCAAGGTCATCGCCTCTACTTGATCGTGGGTAACATAAATCATGGTTGAGCCCAGTCTTTCATGCAGCTTGGAGATCTCCATGCGCATCTGTACACGCAATTTGGCATCTAAGTTTGATAGTGGTTCATCAAACAAAAATACTTGCGGCTCTTTTGCTATTGCTCGCCCTATCGCAACGCGTTGTCGTTGACCGCCCGATAGTGCTTTCGGTTTACGATCAAGTAGATGGTCAAGCTCAAGAATTTTACCAATTCGCTCAGCAACTTCATTACGTTCAGCTTTCGATTTGCCAGCTAAACGTAGGCTAAAAGTCATATTGTCACGCACACTCATATGCGGGTATAACGCATAGCTTTGGAATACCATGCCAATACCACGTTCTGCAGGTGAGAGTTTGTTTACCACTGACCCGTTAATCGAGAGATCGCCACTAGTGATCTCTTCTAAGCCCGCTATTGAGCGCAGCAAGGTCGATTTACCACAACCTGAGGGACCTACGAATACGACAAACTCACCATCATCAATCTCAAGATCGATATCATGCAGAACATGCACTTGCCCAAACTTTTTGTTGATCTGTTTTAATTCTAATTTAGCCATGATTCTGCTTATCCTTTCACACTACCAGAGGTGAGACCTGCCACGATCTTCTTCTGCATAAAGACAAATACGATAATAATTGGGGTGACATACATAACAGACATCGAAAGAGCTGATGTCCAATCGACACTGTTCGGTCCAACAAAGTTACTGATGATCACCGTTACTGGCAGAGTATCTGTTGATGACAACAAAGATTTTGAGTAGACGTACTCCCCCATCCCTTGCAAGAAGTTGAGCATTGAAATCACCAAGATGTGGTTACGACATAGCGGTAATACAATGCGGAAAAACACCCCGGCTCGGGTACAGCCATCGACTTTACCGGCGTCTTCCAATACCTTAGGAATGTTCATAAAACCAAAGCGGAACAAAATAATGCTGTAAGGGATACCTTTACTCGCACCGGCGATAATCACGCCAAGATAGGTATCGTTAAGCCCAAGTGGCAAAAACATCATGTACATCGGAGTCGACATAATCGCCGGCGGCAGAACCTGCATCAGCAGTATCACAAACAATGCAATATCCACCGCAATGTTGTTATAGCGCGACAACACATAAGCCGGTCCCACACTGAAAACCAATACGATTGCCGTCATACCAGACGCGATGATGACACTGTTGATAAAGTGACGATGTAACTCGTTATCGAGGAAAACACTCTTAAAGTTGAATTGCGGATCTTCTGGAAAAAAGGTCGGTGGAAAGGCAAATAGCTCCGCCATACCTTTAAAAGAAGAAATGTATAACCAGTAAAGTGGGAACAGATACACAAGCAGTGTCAGCACCGCAATAATGGTCAGGTTGTATTTACTTGCTTTCATCAGTCACCTACTCGATATCGTTTCGTGAACACAGAACATAGGTCACACAAGAGACCAACATGATCAGCAGGATGATCACTGAGATTGCTGCACCCTTGCCAAACTCAAATTCATTAAATGACGCAGTCCACGACCAAAGCTGCAGTACATTACTGCTGTTTGACGGACCACCTTGAGTAAGCGCCATAAACAAGTCGAACTGTTGCAAAGTGAAAATAATGCCGAGTGAAATAACCGAAATGATTGGCACCTTAATCAGCGGAACAATGATGTAGAAGAACTGCTGAAATGGATTGGCACCATCAACGTGAGCGGCTTCCAATGTCTCTTTTGATATGTCATTTAATGCCACACTCAACATGATCATATTAAAAGGGATACCCAGCCAAATGTTGGCGATAATCACACTGGTCAGTGACTTATCAAAGTCAGACAACCAGAATATCGGTTGGTCGATGATGTTAAGGCTCATCAATAGATAGTTGATGATTCCCGAATCACCTGCGAACATCCATCCCCATACGGCGCCAATAACTAATTGCGGCATAATCCAAGGCACAAGGAACAAACCGCGTATCGCATCGCTGCCAGGAAAACCTTTGAAGAAGATCATCGCGATAGCAAAGGCAATCACAAATTGGAAAAACACCGATACCAGCACAAATACGAGGGTGTTTTGTAGAATTAGCCAGAAATCAGGATCATCAAACACCACCCAAAAGTTGTCTAACCCCACGAATGGACGCGAGACATCCGCCAGTGAAAGTGGGCTCACTTCTTGGAAGCTGATAATGATGTTGTAAAGCAGTGGTAAACCGGAAAAACACAACAAGAACACCACCGGGATTGATATCAGAGCGACATCAAAATACTTGGAATCTAAAAGTTTTTTGCGGATAACATTCATAACTCTATCCTTGAGTCATGCACTGGCACCTGTAGGTGCCAGTGCTGACCTAGTTAGCTTTTCTCAATGATTTTGTTGATGCGTTTTTCTGCATTTTCCGCAGCTTTTTCAGCATCAGTACGCCCTGTTAAGATGCGCTGCGTCATATCAGATAGCACTGGTGAAATCTTGCTCCACTCAGGGTGAGGACCACGAGGTTTGGCAGATTCAAGCTGATTGCTCAGCACTTCAAATAGGACTTGATGTGTTTTGTTTTCAGAAGAGATGGTAGCCACAGGAGACATGTTGCCATACTCGTTCCATAGCTCGTCTTGGTGATCACGTATATCTTCCAGCAGAGCAAAGGCTGCTTCGATATTCTCCGCTTTGGCAGGAATCGCTGTATTGATGCCACCTAAAGCTGAAGAGCGAATGTTGTACTTTTCGTTGTAAGGCAGAACTGCTGCGCCCCACTCAAAATCTACTTGCGAAATTTCGCCAATCATCCACGGACCACCAACCAAAATTGCGGTTGTTTGCGACATAAATGGCGCAGCGGTTTGACCGGTAGATAGGCTGTCTTTAGAAACTAAGCGGTCATCGATCATGCTCTTCAAGAAGCCCAGCGACTCATCAACTTTCTGTGGCTCAAGGTTGTTCCAATCCGCACCCACCATTTGTAGCCAAGGCAGTGACTGGAATACGCCCTCTTCAGATTGCGGGAACGAGAAGCGTAAGCCATAGCGCATCTTACTGTGATCAGTGAGCTTTTCTGCATGCTCGCGCAGTTCAGTCCAAGTTTTTGGTGGCTGCTCAGGATCTAGCCCCACTTCTTTATATGCATCTTTGTTGTAGTACAGATACAAAGAGTTGGTGGTACTTGGCAGTCCGTACACTTTACCATCTAGCATGACGGTTGCTTTAGGACCTGGGAAATACTCATCCATCTTAATGTTTTCAGACTTCGCGATATAAGGGTCTAGATTGGCAAGTACACCTAAGCTGGCGAAATATTGATGGTATGGGTTGTCAATTTGCACGATATCTGGAATGTTGCGTCCAGTTGAAGCCGCTTTGAGTAGTTCATTGTTCAATTCATCAATCGAGAACAGACGAATGTTTAACTTAATATCTGGGTTGGCTTCATCAAGCTTTTCTAGTAACGGGCGTTGCTCTCGCTCAATCCACCAAACATTGAGTTCAGTTTCAGCGTAGGTATTGACTGAAAAAGTACTGGCTGCAATCAAAGTAGCAAGAACACATTTTTGTTTCACGTTATTGGATTTTTTCATTGTAATGTCTCTTATTCTGCTTATGAGTTAAGTAAGTTAGGTGCATCACCTTTAACAAACAGTGGTACCTGCTCAAGTGGTGCTGCCACTTGTACCGTTTGACCACCTTCGAATACTTCTTCAGTCCAAGCATTGCGCCATGTGGTGCCTTGAGGCAGGTAAACGCTCCACTCTCGTGCTTGATAGTCACTAACTGGCGAGACTAAGTAGTCCGGACCAAACATGTAGCTCAGAGCACTCTCGTAGGTCGTTTCATCTTGCGGGAAGTCCATAAATAGAGGGCGCATTAGCGGCTTACCGGTTGTTGCGGTCAATTCCATATGCTGATGAATATAAGGACGGAATTTCTCACGCAGCTGGATGTAATCCGTCAAAATCGTTTGCGCTTGTTCACCGAAAGACCAAATTTCATTTTCTGCCCCGCCCGTCACGCCGTGCGACACCATAGAGTTGGATAGACGGAAACCATGTAAACGGAAGATTGGTGAGAACGCGCCAAATTGGAACCAGCGCACCATCAGCTCTCTGAATTTCGGATCGTCGATATTACCGCTGTGGAAACCGCCAATATCATGGCTCCACCATGGAATACCACTCATGATCATGTTAAGACCAGCAGGAATATGGTTCTTAAGGGCTTGGAAAGTGGAAGGTACATCACCAGACCAAACCGCTGCACCATACTTTTGTGACCCTGCCCAAGCAGAGCGACATAAGTTAAGCACTTGCTCCTGACCTGCCGCTCGCATGCCATCATAGAATGCTTTTTCATGTTCACGCGGATATAGGTTGGCGACTGCCGAGCCCATACCCTGATGGAACACGATGTCAGACTTATCATTTGGATAGCACTCAGGCTCATTAGCATCGAGCCAGAAAATCTCAATGCCGTGATCGTAGTAATGTTGCTTCGCTTTGTCCCAAACAAACTGACGCGCTTCCGGATTGGTTGCATCGTAGTAAGTCACAAATACCGGCATCGGTTTTCCATCACGCATGTTGTTTTCTTCAAACGTCATACCGATTGGTAAGCCACTCACTTTTTCCAGCAACATGCCACGATCACGCATCTCTTTGTAGTTTTCACTACCTGGGTGTGTCGATGGCCAAATAGATACCATCACTTTCACTCCCATGCCATTGAGCTCTTTGACCATTGCGGTCGGATCTGGGAAGCATTTGTTATCAAAACGCCAATCACCTTGCGTATTCCACGCAAAGTAGTCGATAACGATAACCGACAGAGGCACGCCCATTTCATGGTAACGACGCGCAACATTCAGCACTTGTTCTTGTGAGGTGTAGCGCAGGCGACACTGCCAGAAACCACTTGCCCAATCAGGGAATGCAGGTGGTATACCCGTTACTTCGAAATAACGCTTCATCGCTACCGCTGGCTCTTTACAGGCAGAGATCCAGTAATCGCCTTGATGACAAGCATCTGCTACCCAACGAATTCGGTCACGTGCAAGCTCCACGCGCCCAACCCCCGGGTTATTCCATAAGAACGCATAGCCTTTGGTTGAGTAGTAAAATGGAATCGAAACAGCACTGTTTTCTTGCGAAAGATCCAACACCAGACCTTTTTGATCGAAACAGCCATTCATATGCTGTCCTAAACCAAAAATTTTCTCTTCATCATCGGTCGAAAAATACTGATTGAGGGTCACCAATCCACCCGGTGCAGGGCGAAGAACGCGATGTAGACCCGGCAAATCAACCCCGAGGTAAGCCACCTCTTTTACCAGCAATTTGCCATCAGAAACGCGGTAAAAGTGAATAAGACCACCCTTATTTACCGTGGCTTTAATATCACCATTAATAATTTCCGAATAATCGTCATAATGATGAATCGTTAAATCGCCATTATTAGATACCGCTTCTAGCGCACCAGGAAAGCCATCTTTAACCTGATTAAATCCTGTTCTAACACGAAAGCTATCCTCGCCCCACGCCTCTATTTTTAATTCTTGTTTGTTACCGCGCCAAAGCAAAGAAACCTTGTCATCAAAAATAATCCCCATTTCAATCTCCGGTATTAAAACGAACTAACTGATATTTAAATTAACAAAAGATAAGTGGTTTACCATTTACGTTTTTTCTTATCCTAGACATGAAATCAAGCAGACAAGAAGACGATCACATTATTAATTAATAAACTTCATCAAAATAAATGGTCAACCACATCACAATTACTTGTAGTAACGAATAAATATTTTTATTTGAAAATATATTTGTTAACTAAGTTCTCGAGATATTCCTGCTGACCTGACACTGGTTGAGGGTCAAGGTTGGCACTTAATGTATGGTCAGCAAGCGTCGCTAGATTAAACTCACCTTGCATAATGCGGTTGCCAAGTTGCCCGCTCCAGCCTTCATATCGTTTCGCCACGTGTTTAGCGAGCACATCTTGCTCAACCATTGCTGCTGCTTTCTCCAGTGCTAACGCCATGGTATCCATTCCACCAATATGACCATGGAAGAAGTCTTCTGCGGCAATCGACGGACGACGCAAGCGCGCATCAAAGTTCAAACCACCGGTGGTAAAGCCACCAGCTTTAAGAATTTCGTACATCACCAAGGTGTTTTCTTCGATGCTATTTGGGAATTGGTCGGTATCCCAGCCTAGCTGAGCATCACCACGGTTCGCATCTACAGAGCCAAAGATACCGAGCGAGGTGGCCGTTGCGATTTCATGGTGGAAACTGTGCCCGGCTAAGGTGGCGTGGTTAGCTTCAATATTGACCTTGATTTCATTTTCCAGACCATATTGTTTTAAGAAACCATAAACCGTTGCCGTGTCATAATCGTATTGGTGTTTGGTTGGCTCTTGTGGTTTTGGCTCGATTAAGATTGCGCCTCTAAAACCAATCTTATGCTTGTATTCAACCACCATTTGCATAAAGCGACCAAGTTGCGCGCGCTCTTGACGCAAGTCGGTGTTAAGCAGAGTTTCGTAACCTTCACGTCCGCCCCAAAGTACGTAGTTCTCACCGCCTAATCGTTTAGTCGCATTCATTGCATGAAAAACTTGGGTTGCAGCATATGCAAACACTTCAGGATTTGGGTTACTCGCAGCACCACTCATGTAACGTCGGTTAGAAAATACGTTCGCCGTACCCCAGAGCAGCTTCATGCCAGTTTCGGCTTGCTTTTGCTCAAACACATCAACCATTTGGGCGAAGTTATTGCTGTATTCCTTAATCGAATTGCCTTCAGGAGCAATGTCGGTGTCGTGGAAACAATAAAATGGGACATTCAGTTTGCTAAAGAACTCAAATGCAGCGTCGGCTTTGAGTTTTGCCATTGCCATTTGGTCGCCTTCTTGGAGCCAAGGATAAGCAAAAGTGCCTTCGCCAAACACATCTGAACCTGGCCATCTAAAGTTATGCCAATAGCATGCAGCAAACCTTAAATGGTCTTTCATAGATTTGCCCAAAATCATTTTTTCTGGGTTATAGAATTTAAAAGAAAGCGGATTTTCAGACTCTACACCTTCATATTGGATCTTATTAATACCTTTAAAATATTCACTCATTTTTATACTGTCCTAAGGTTGTCATTTTCCTTAGCAACACTATTCAACTTATTACCACAACCTCGCAATTACGATATTTAAAAGTGACTTTCACTAATTTGTTTTATGTTATTTATATCTCATATTTAATTTATCTTTGATTTATTCTCTATATAAAAACAAACAGAGGATATCCGATGAACTTTAACTTCGATGAAGTCATTCAAAGACGGGGAACAAGCAGTATTAAATGGGATTGCATGGAGCAATTTTTAACAGTATCTGGGCATGACTTGATCCCTATGTGGGTTTCCGATTATGACTTTCGTGCCCCACCAACGGTTCTTCACGCCCTACAAGAACGCGTCGAACATGGCATTTTTGGCTATTCTGAGCGTAATCAAGAGTATTATGATGCGTTTATTAATTGGTACCAAAACAAGCACAAGATTGCGATTGAGAGGCAAAGCATCGCGACGATACAAGGCGTACTGCCGGGCATCGCGCTGATATTGCAAACAATCACTGACGTCGATGATGGTGTCGTACTACAAACTCCCGGCTATGGCGCGTTTGCTAATATCGTCAATCTCAACCAAAGACAAGTGATCGGTAACCGTTTAGTGCAAACTAAAAAGGGTTATCAAATGGATTTTGACCATCTGGAGAGTTGCTTGCACGCTGGCGCGAAAGCGGTGATCTTGTGTAACCCACACAACCCGCTGGGTCGTATTTGGCAGCTAGAGGAACTAGAGCGTGTTGCACTCCTATGTGAGCGTTTTAACGCCTGGTTAATCAGCGATGAAATTTGGGGAGACCTTTGCCTCCCGGGACAGCAATATATCTCAGCGCTTAGCTTAGATGAACGTTTTCATCAGCGCCTTATCGTCGCCACCTCATCAAGTAAAACGTTCGGTCTCTCGTCACTGCGTATTTCGAATTTCGTTATCGCCAACTCACAAATCCGCGAGCAATTCACCCGTCAGATGAGCGCGCTTGGTTTAGATGTTTACAATGCGCTGGCTATGCATGCCGCAACCACCGCTTATCAAACTGGCGAACCTTGGCTCGCTGAATTGATGGAATATTTACAAGCAAACATCGACTACTTGCAGCAGCACTTAGCAACGTATCTACCACACATCCATTTTCACCCGCCGCAAGCTGGCTATCTTGTTTGGCTCGACTGCCGAGCGCTTAACTTAAGTGATGAGCAGTTACAGCAACGCTTTATCGACTGCGGTATCGTCCCATCCATGGGCAATACCTTTATTGAAGGCGGCTCGGGTTTTGTCAGGCTCAATCTCGGCTGCCCAAAAGCCACGCTCGACGTTGCCTGTCAACGCCTAACTCATGCTTTAAGCATCAAGTAAAACCATCATGCAGGGCACTTCTCAGCTTTGATGAAGTGCTCTAGGCTAAGCTTTCTACACGAATTCAAACACTCTCGTAGAAGAGCTAATCTATAACGCTTTCGGCGAGCTTACCGTTACGATACTCCTTTGGCGTCGTATCGAAGTTTTTCTTAAACACAGTGTACATATATTGTAGAGATGGGTAGCCGCACAATTCCGCAATTTCAGCAATCGGTAGAGAGGTCGAATCAAGCAACTGACAAGCCCGATTAAGCTTGGAGTTGTGGATCTCTTGATGGATAGAGTGTCCACGCTCGTCTTTAAAGCGCTGTTCCATATTAGAACGTGAAATACCAACAGCCATCAAAACTTGGTCAACCTTTATCCCGCGACAAGCATTTTGTCGAATGTAATGCATTGCTTGAATAACATAAGGATCGCGCAGTGCGTGGAAATCACTACTCTGCCTGGCAAAAACACCGGATGGCTCGACAACAATGTGACTGACCGATGGCGTTTGCTGTTTAAGGCACTTGTGTAGCAACTTCGCCGCTTCAAAGCCCATTTTTTTGCATCCTTGTCCAACCGAGCTAAGCGAAACGCGGGAAAAATACTGTGTCAGTTCTTCATTATCGATGCCAATTACCGCAATCTTATCTGGCACCAACAAATTAACGTGCTCGCACACCTGCAATATGTGCCTCGCACGCGCATCGGTCACTGCAATTACGCCGGTTGCGGAGGGTAACTTTTGCAACCAGTCAGCCAAGCGGTTCATGTCGTACTGCCAAGACATCGGCGAGGTTTCATTACCGCGATAAACAACCGCTTTGTAGCCCGCTTTTTGTACAATATCTAAAAATGCCATTTCTCGCTCATGCGCCCAGCGTTTTGCCGACGATTGTGGCAAACCATAAAAGGCAAAACTCTCAATCCCCTTGCCTCTCAAGTGCTCAAATGCCTGGTTGACGAGTTGGTAGTTATCTGTTGCAACATAAGGAAACGGCGGATAATCCTCAGTGTTACGATAAGATCCGCCCACCCCAACTACAGGAATATTCAACTCACGGAGGAAAGCCTCAATTTCTGGATTATCCATGTCAGCGATGACGCCATCGCCCATCCAATGCTTAATGTTTTCCAGACGGGTTAAAAAGTCTTCCTCTAGAAAGACGTCCCAATCGCATTGCGTGGCTTGAAGGTACTCGCCAATGCCTTTGATCACCTCTCGGTCATAGACTTTGTTCGCATTAAACAACAGTGTAATTCGGTATCGCTTAGGTACATTCTGGAACATCAAATAACCACATAAGATTCAATGAATTGGCATACTATCATTTGACTCTCTCAGGCTATGTGACCTTTCACACAATGATGAAATACACAAATCCGAGTGTGAAAAAACATAATTGTGCTTACGATATTTGAGTATGACTATAAGCAGAGTTACGTACTGTATGCACATCTAGGGGACAATTATGTATCTCGGCATTGACTTAGGCACTTCCGGTATTAAAGCCGTCCTAATGACGGAGCAAGGGCATATTATCGCGAGTAAAACTGCCTCTCTCACCATTTCTCGCCCTAAAGAACTTTGGTCAGAACAAGATCCGCAAGAGTGGTGGCAAGCCACCTTACAAGTGATTGAACAACTTGCCAGTCAGCACACGATGAGCGAAGTAAAAGCGATTGGGCTCTCTGGGCAAATGCATGGCGCAGTAACTCTGACAAGCAATGGCGACATTATTCGTCCAGCCATATTATGGAATGACGGTCGCTGCCAAGCAGAGTGCCATGAGCTCGAGGAGATGGTCCCTACCAGTCGCGGTATCACTGGCAATATTATGATGCCGGGTTTTACCGCACCGAAAGTAAAGTGGCTGCAGCATCACGAACCAGAAAACTTTGCCAAAATCGCCATGGTACTACTGCCAAAAGACTACCTTCGTTTTCGCTTAACCGGTGACTATGCGTCAGATCTTTCCGATTCTGCAGGCACCATGTGGTTAGACGTTGCTAAACGCGATTGGAGCGACGAAATACTTGCGGCATGTGGGTTATCTCGCGTCAACATGCCCAAACTGTATGAAGGCAACCAAGTTACCGGTTATTTAACACTAGAGCTCGCCAAACATTTGGGAATGGCGCAAGTTCCTGTTGTTGCCGGTGCTGGTGATAACGCTGCAGGCGCAATCGGCATGGGGATCATCAAATCAGGTCAGGCAATGCTCTCATTGGGTACTTCTGGTGTCTATTTTGCTGTCAACAACCAATACTCAGCCAACCCCGAATCTGCGCTGCACAGTTTCTGCCATGCATTGCCAAATAGCTGGCATTTGATGTCGGTAATTTTGAGTGCGGCATCGTGCCTAGATTGGGTGGCAAAACTGACTCACTACGACAACGTCGCAGTCATGCTGGAGGATGTTGAAGCTCACGGTCAGTTCAACGAAAAGCTGGTGTTTTTGCCCTACCTATCTGGTGAGCGAACGCCGCACAACAACCCCAATGCTAAAGGGGTGTTCTTTGGTATGAGCCATGAAACGTCACGTGCCGATTTGGTGCTCGCGGTACTAGAGGGGGTGAGCTTTGCCTTTAAAGATGGCTTTGCCGCGATGGATCAAGCCGAGCTAGATACAGACGAAATCACTCTAATTGGCGGCGGCGCGAAAAGCGTGTTTTGGCGACAAATGCTCGCCAATATCACCGCAGCCACCCTAACCTACCGTGAAGGCGGTGATGTCGGTCCGGCTTTAGGCGCAGCAAGGCTCGCACAAGTTGGCGTTCACCCCGAAGCCAGCTTAGATGAGATATGCCCAAAACCGGAACTGCTGCAAATTCATAAGCCTGATGAAAAAACTTACCCAAGGTATCAAGCTAAATATCAACTATATCAACAACTTTATCAGCGCCTTCACGACATAATGTGATAGCTAGATTCTAAATCATTGCTCCAAAGTGTTCACAGCAACCATTTTGACGGGCTGTGAACACTTCCCGCCTAATATCAAGCATGAAAAATCCCTATATTTCAGAGCTCTAGATTTGATTCTCATTTTGAGAATGAGGTTGTTTCATTATAAGAACTAGCAAAAATACAAGCTTAAACCACTGTTTTATAAGAAAAATAAATATTGGCACGTTACATGAATTGTCCTTGAAAAACCGAGGAGTACGATCATGGAACTACACAAAATCGAAACCAATGGCGAGACACTAACACTCATCATCAATGGCGATCTGGATGCAGCAGGGAGCCGCAGCGCGCAACCTCAAATCGACGATGTAATTGCAAATCAAAGCCATAACGAAGTGAAAGTCGACTTTAGAAACGTCCAATTTCTTGATCCATCCGGTGTTGGTGCACTAGTTTATTTATATAAGAGACTAGTTGAAAAGCAACGCAGCATGAGAATCGAACACGTCACTGGGCAACCTTTAGAAATCATTAGCCTACTACGTATTGATCAAGCGATTCCCGTGAACTCTCATGATTCATAACTATAAAAGGCAGTCAGCATGGTTGGTGACCCCAAATTACAGGAATATGGACATACACAAGCTCAAAAACTAAACATTACCCAAGCACCATTATTTGGCTCAATGTCGTTTTTGAGCATATTGATTCTCGTTTTTGTACTGCAAGGTTGTACAAGTTATCCGCCTGAAGGTCGTGGTGGTCTTGCCGAGCAGCATATTGACAATAGTTTCGCGCCCGTGATGCCAGATGAGCCGCTCGGTCCTGAACACGGATTGCGCTTTGACTGGCAATTAACCAAACTTCACTTAGATTCATTGATCCGTGAGGGTGCACGCTGGTGCTTCCCTGCTGCAGTTGTGCAAGCTTTGGAAAAACAAAATCGCATTGCGCGCGAACTAGATGGTGGTCTTCTGCTCGATGCCGCCAACGATTTAGTCATTCAGCGTAAGCGACTTGGTGAGCTTGAACGTCAACTTGATTATGTTACCTCGCAAGCCAATTGCGTTCCGCCGTTAAACGAAAACTCCTTCCGCGCGCAACTCGCTGTAGTCGATCAACTGTTCGACTTACTCAATGTTGATAATCAGTTTGCCTTTAACTCAACTGAGGTAAATCCAAAGTATATGGGGCATTTAGCGCGAGCGGCTAATATCTTGCGTGATAATCCTTCGCTAAACCTGTCGATAACTGGTCATGCTGATGCGCAAGGCGACCCTCAATACAACCAAAAGCTCGCCATGGGACGAGCCAAACAAGTGCAGCGCTATTTGATCATTTTCGGTCTAGAGCCCAATCGCATGACTACCCAGTCTTTGGGTGATTCGCTGCCACTTTACGAGGGGGTTAGTGATGGCGTTAGGCTAACCAATCGCCGCGTCAGCATTGAAGTTATTGCAACCGAAGAGTTTGCCGAGCAAAGACTGCAAGGAGGCTATCATGACAATAATTAAACGCTTGCTGTTAATCATGTTTCTCGCGTTTTCATCGTCCGCCTTTGCGACTCAAGAAGCGATCGAGGCAGAACGTGTGCAAATCGGCGACCTGATTCAGATTAACCTACCCGGCGAAGAGAGCCTCAACCGCGGTTTTCAAGTTGATAAACGCGGACGAATCGAACTGCCCGAAGTCGGCACCATTTACGTTGCGGGTTACTCCGAAGAGCAGCTCAGCGAAGCTGTACTCGCAGCGCTTAAAGCCGTTTTTCGCGATCTCTCATCAGCCTCGGTTTACATCGCCGAGCAGCAGCTTTTCATCTCAGTACAGGGTTATGTAGACTCACCCGGTGAATATACTCTGCCGAAAAGTGCAAATATCCAAACCGCGCTGCATGCCGCCGGAGGCTTACGCTCTGGTGCCCAGCTTAATAATATGATGGTCAAGCGCGGCAACGAAAAAATCCCATTTAACTACAAAGCATTTTTAGACAGTGGTGACGAAGCCTTGTTACCGGAGCTGCGCTCTCTCGACAGTATCTTTGTTCCTGCCTCTCCTTTAGTTGGCAATATCGAGCAGCAATTTGACGCAGCAAAACAAGCCAATGCTGGTGATAGTGCTGACAGTCGCACCGCAATCAAAGTGTTTGGTGAGGTCAACGCGCCCGGCTCATTTACCTACAAACCTGATGCAAACTTAGTGGATATCATCATGCGCGCTGGCGGCGTTACTCGTTACGCTTCTGTTGAGCAAATCCGCGTGATCAGTAATAACATGCCTAAACTGTTTAACCTAAAACGCTACTTAGACTCTGGCGATGTTAGCCTGCTGCCACCTCTTTCCGAAGGCACCACGATTTTTGTTCCCAAACAAGAAGAAGAGATCCGTGCCGGTGGCAATGTGGTGTACATCATGGGTGAAGTAGCCAGCCCAGGCGCTTATGAAGGCAGCCAAGGCGCCTCATTCATGGATATTCTGGCTAATGCTGGTGGTCCGACGCGTTATGCAGAATCGCGCCAAATACGTTTAATCAAAGCCAACGGCTCCGTGGTTAAGTTTGACTTAACCGCGTACACCGAAGGATTAACCGGCACAAAACCACCACGCATCGCCTCGGGAGATGCCATCTTTGTCCCAGAAAAAACCGATTTTAACGAAAAATCATGGCTGAAAATTGCTCCAGATCGTGCGGTAAAAGTGATTGGCGAAGTGATCCGCCCTGGACGAGTCGAATGGTCAGATGAAATGGATTTTATGGATTTACTTGCCCATGTTGGTGGTCCAAGTCTGCGCGCCGATACAACTAAAATTGAAGTAGTTAATGGCAGCGGCAAGCTCATCACTTTCAATCTTGATGAGTTTATCCGAAACGGTGCTCCGCCAAGCGAATTACCCCCTGTCGCCGCTGGCACGATTATTCGCGTCCATGATCTGCCGCAAGATCCGTCAGACAACAAGTCTCAATGGGTTCGTCAAAGCTCGGATGCCTCAATCTACGTGTTTGGTCAGGTCAATGCACCCGGTCGCTATCGATTTACTGAAGACATGCACTTTCTCGACATTCTCTCTGCTGCTGACGGTCCAACCAAAGAAGCCGATATTCATAACATACGAGTGACTCATCGCGACAAGAGCTATGCGCAAGTCAGCAAGCTTAATCTCTCACTCTACTTTGAAACCGGCGATGAATCTTTGCTACCAAAAGTGACGATGGGCGACACAATTTATATCCCAGAAAAAGATAAAATCTGGTTAGACCGCTCGAAAGAATCCACGGTGCGAATTTTGGGGGCGATTAACAAGCCGGGCCGCTATGTGTTCAACGACAACATGACAATTTTAGATATCATGGCCGAAGCTGGCGGTCCTAGTGACAACGCTTATGTAGAAAAAATCACGGTGGTCAATATGTCCTGTTGCCAAGGGCAAGCTCGCACCTTCGATTTGGTTGAATTTAGTAAGTCGGCCAACATCTATCAACTGCCCGTATTAAGAGCTGGAGATACTATCTACATCCCAGATCGCCGAGATAGCTTCTTAGAAAAAGCGCGCGTCGGATTGGAAGATATCCTGCGCTTAACAACCACGATTGTTCTGATTGGAGCCTTGTGATGATCCCTGCAACTCTCAATGAAATCGAACAAATATTCCTTGCCGCAGAAGCTAAACAAGCGCGCTCACTATGCGTCACCAGCAGTCATTCAGGTGACGGTGTCACCTCTACAGCGACCGCACTAGCAGAGCGTTTCTTATTGGCAGGATTCTCGACTCTGCTCGTTGACCTTAATTTGTTTAAGCCCGGATACGACGTCATCAGTCAGTTTGATAACACAGACAAACAGAGTGAGCCAAAAAGCATCCAATGGCTGCAGCCAAAGCTGGGCGAGCAACTTTTTACAGGCATCACCTTACCCAATCACCCAACAGTGATGGTTAACTTTCGTAACCCAAACTACTTGAAACAACAGATTGAGAATTGGCTTGAGCAATTTGACCGAGTAGTGATTGATACCTCTCCATTGCTACAAAATAACCGAGGCAACATCCCTGCTCAAAGTGTCGCTAGTGCCTGCCAATACACGGTGCTCGTGGTACTCGGCGGAGAAACCAGCCAAGGCAGCCTGCTCGCTTCTCACGAGCTTTTACAACGTGCAGAAGCCAAAGTATTGGGTGTCGTTCTCAATAATATGACTCAGCGTTCTCTGGGTGAAGAAATAGTGCGCGAGCTCAATCGTTGCCAATTTATTCCCAGTAAGCTGCGCCACAAGCTCACTAAACGCTTACTCAACAATGAGTGGCTATCTCATATCGCATAGCTTGGTAAGACTAAACTAACGATCAACAACACAATTAGAGCTTTTGACTACAACTACCTGAATAAACTAATCTATTCTTAATTCATAGCGAAGACGAAAGTGAGTTGGGATAAAGATCAAGGAGGACACTGTGGACATTGAACTTGTTGATGAAGCGATTATCCAACAAATGATTGAAGACACCGATAGCGAAGTGATGCCAATGTTAATTGACCATTACATTGAAGAAACTCGTCACCGAACCGATCTACTTGATCAAGCATTTACTGATAAAGACTTCGAGGTGATTAAATTTGAAAGTCATACTCTAGGCAGTACCTCGCTTGCCCTAGGTAACCGTGTGTTATCAAGTTTAGCGCGCAAGATCGAACATTTATGCGTCACCGAACAACTAGAAACAGTATTGACCTATCACCAAGAACTTTTGCAGGTTGTAAAACACTCAATTGAGGCATTACAACATCGCAAAGAAATGGGATTTAGCTAAAAACAAAAACAACGCGACAACGTCATACAAGGATGTATCTAATGAAACCTAAAGTGCTTCTGATAGAAGATTCAACGTCACTGGCAATACTGTACAAACAGTATGTCAAAGATGAGCCTTATGATCTTTTTCATGTTGAGACCGGGCAGGAAGCAAAAGCGTTTATCGAACGTAACATGCCGGAACTGGTGATATTAGATCTAAAATTGCCCGATATGGATGGCGAAGAAATCCTCGATTGGATTGTGGAAAACCAATTGAGCACTTCAGTGATTGTTGCGACTGCGCATGGCTCAGTCAATGTTGCGGTTCAACTCCTGCAAAAAGGTGCCAAAGACTTTCTCGAAAAGCCCATCAAGTCTGACCGATTAAAAACCTCGATCAATTTGCACCTCCAGCGAACCAAGCTTGAGAACCTTGTTGATGATATGCAGAACAAGTTTGACCGCCAACGTTTCCGTGGATTTATCGGCGGCAGCATTGCGATGCAAGGTTTATACAAAATTATCGACTCGGTGGCACCTACCTCAGCCAGTGTGTTTATTATTGGTGAGAGTGGTACAGGTAAAGAAGTGTGTGCCAATGCCATTCATAAAGAGAGCCGCAGAGGTGATAAACCTTTTGTCGCGATTAACTGTGGCGCAATCCCGAAAGATTTAATGGAAAGTGAGATTTTTGGGCATGTCAAAGGCGCATTTACTGGCGCAACCACCGATCGTAAAGGTGCAGCAAGCCAAGCCGATGGCGGCACCCTATTCCTTGATGAGCTGTGTGAGATGGACTTAGAGATGCAGAAAAAGCTTCTGCGTTTTTTGCAAACAGGCACCTTCACACCACTTGGCGCATCCAAAGAACAAAAGGTTGATATTCGTATCATTTGCGCCACCAACCGAGACCCACTACAAGAAGTCGAAGAAGGACGTTTTAGAGAAGATCTCTACTACCGCGTTCATGTTGTTCCAATCGAAATGCCGCCACTGCGTGAACGAGGCAACGACATCACTGTTTTGGCCAAACACTTCTTGCAGCAATATGCCAAGGAGGATGGTAAGTCATTCCGCACCATCGCCAAAGATGCAGAGAGCTTACTCAAACGCTATAACTGGCCCGGTAATGTTCGTCAGTTGCAAAATATCATTCGCAACATCGTGGTCCTTAATGAAGACAGTAAACTAAAAGCAGAACATTTACCTGCTCAAGTAACGCAGCAGCGAACAGCTAAAAGAGCAACAGCTGCACAGCAAACCCAGCCATCAATGGGAACAGTTGGTCACGTATCGAAATCCTCGATAGCCGCAAGTAGTGAATTGGCAGCAAGCAATGAAGTGAATAATGCTTCAACCAATCAGGAAAACCATACTGAGACTGGTCAATTAGCAGCAACTCCATTAGCTACCAACCCTGCTGCAACCAGTAAAGATGTCGTCATTCGCCCAATGTGGCAAATCGAAAGAGAAGCCATTCAACAAGCCATCGAATACTGTGACGGCAACGTGATCAACGCGGCAGTACTACTAGAACTTAGCCCTTCGACCGTGTACCGCAAAAAGCAGGCTTGGGAAGCCGAAGATGAGCAAAACTTCGTGCAATGAGATTTGGCTTATCATTGATAGCAGGCAGTTTGGCGGCATAGAAACGTATGTCGCCCAACTCGCCACTGGCTTGCTTGTTCACCAGCAACCAACCCGCGTGTTATTGATAACTCCTTACCAACCAGAAACACCACTACGCGAAAAGCTCGATCAACTCGCGATTCCCTTTCAATATCTCGCAGAAAACAGCTCACAAGCACTTAGCAAGCTTATCTCGCTGATTAGAAGTGAAAAGCCACTCGCTCTTCATGCTCACGGTTATAAAGCGAACCTGTTAAGTAAGTGTGCCAAGTTAGCAACGGGAGTGCCGCTTATTTCCACTTTTCATGCCGGCGAAACACCAACGGGCAAGGTAAAGCTTTACGACTGGTTAGATAGAATAACCGCCGCCGTTGCAAACCATGCCATTGTGGTCAGTCACGCGATTGGTAAAAAATTGCCAAGCGCATCTATCTATCTGGAAAACTTTATCGACACTCGCAATATCGCCTCATCAGGCGGCGAGCAACTCGCTTTTGTTGGTCGTTTAAGCCCGGAAAAAGCACCCGAACGATTTATAGCTCTCGCGAGTAAATTTCCACATCAAAGCTTTCATCTTTATGGCACCGGTCCTCTGGCAGAGAGCCTAGCCAAAGAGGGTTCGTCTAATGTTCAGTTTCACGGTCATCAAAAAGAGATGAATAGGTGTTGGTCAAAAATTTCGGTCTTGGTTATTTGCTCTCATTTTGAAGGGTTACCCATGGTCGCTTTGGAGGCTATGGCAAGAGGCATTGTTGTCATAGCCACCAATGTTGGTGAACTACCACAACTTATTCGCCATCAAGAAAATGGCTTTATTGCGCAAAATGAATCTGAATTAGCGACCTGCCTTGACGACTGGTTAAACCTTCCAATCGAGCAACAGAGCTTAATCCGCCAACAAGCCGCTCAAACCATCCACCAGCACTATTCTCAACAAGCGATTATTCCCAAAATGCTAAAGATATATGGTGTCTCTTAGCTTCATTGTGCTTCTCATTTTGAGAAAATTACTCACAACAAGATTTACTTCATAAAAATCATACAATTAAAACCAAGCAACAACTGGCACTACGCTTGCAAACCTTGATGCATATACTCCAACGCTCAAAAGGCTAGCTTATGAACAAGGTTAAAAAAATTCTATTCGTGCATTACGGCGAGGATTGGATTCGTGGCAGTGAACGTTGCTTGCTGGACCTCATTACCCACCTTGATAGTGAGCGGTTCGAGCCCATCGTCTGGACAAACAACTCGATGCTCATCCCTCACTTAGAGGAGGCGCAAGTCGACTACCACATCGACAACTTCCCAATTCTGCTTGGATGGCACTCACCCAAAGCCGATATCAACAGTTGGGTTAATCTAGTCAACAAAGGCAAAAACCTGATCCAGCTAAACCAAATCGACCTTGTTCATGTCAACAGTGCCGCCCCATGCCAATGGATGTCGCTTGCTGCTCGCATGTGCCAGTGCCCAATGATCACTCATTTGCACAGTGATTATCTTAGCCGTGACCGCGCAACGCTAGGCATTCATCTCTCGCCTTATGTCATTACCGCGAGCAATGCAATCTCACAAAACATTCTAAGAGATGGCTTTCCACAATCACGTATTAAGGTCGTGCATAACGGCATTGATGTCGCAAGGCTAGAAGCTCAACCACAGGTTAACGTGCGTCAACGACTTAAGCTTGATGACAATGCGATTGTCTATTCAACCGTCGGCTCTTTGATTCACCGTAAAGGCGTCGACCGTATTTTGATGGCTTTACGCCATTTATTATTGGAATACCCAGACAGTCACTTGGTAGTGATTGGCGAGGGTGAAGAGAGAGCTAATTTACTGCGCGCTTGTGACAAGCTTCACCTCCAAGGGCACGTTCATTTTGTCGGTGAGCAGCCAAACGTCGTCGGCTGGTTAAAAGGATGTGACGCCTTTGTCAGCGCCGCGCGAGAAGAAGCCTTTGGGTTAGTGGTGACAGAAGCGGCTGTTGCCAATGTCCCGATCATTGCTCCTTTTGAAGGGGGAATTCCAGAAATCGTTCAACATGGTGAAACCGCCCTTCTATTTGCTAACAACGGCTATGCCACCATGCTTGAAATGATGCGCTGCATTCAAAGCCATCGTTCGGAATGCCAAACCATCGCCCAACGGGCGCATGACCATGTGAAACGCAGCTTTACGGTCGAGCGCTACGTGGAAGAAATCGAGCAACTTTACCAACGCATAGAAGAACAAGAGCAAACGAATTTTCCGCCGCTTAGAGACAGCTTAAAGCCTATTTGCACTGCGCTAGCAGATAGAAGCAATAAGGGAGGTCGCTATGGTTCGACAGCACAAGATCATCTTTGATCCTATTCCGTTTAAAGGTGGCTCGAAAATCGCAACCAGTGAAATCCTTGCGCTTTGCGATAAACAATCAACTCGGTTTACGGTAATGACCGTCGATGCTAATTTTTGGCAAGAGAGTGAGCTGGCAAAACAACAAAGTGTGAATATTGTTCGACTTTACTCGCTGCCATGGCTAAGCAGACAAGTACATGGGTTAGCCTTTTGGCTCAACCAAGCTTACTTCGCGATCATGCTCTTACTTTGCTTGATGTTTAGACGTCAAACCCACGGTTTTATCGCCGCCTCAGGTCCTGGTATCGATATGCCAGTTTACTTGGTCAATCTTTTATTCAACAAACCAATCATTCAACTGATACATGGCAATGTCGCCGCTTCAGCTGCCATCGGTTGGTGTTTAACACGCGCGCACAAAGTATTTTACTTACCCTCGACCAAACAGAGTTTAAAGCTTGCTCTCGCCCGCTACCTAGATAAACGCTACCACATTACAGATAACGAATATGTCTCAGAGACATGTCTAAATTCCGACCGCTTTGCGTCATTTGTCAACGGGATCTCCGCTGCGAACTGGCCAACACAAAGCCAAACGAGTGAAGGTAAGTTTTTGTGGGCAGCGTCGTTACTTAAATGGAAAGGTTTGGAGCGTTACATCACCGCAGTGCGACTTGCTCAGCGCCATCATCCAATCAAAAGTAACATTTGCTACATTGAACCTAAAAATATTCAGCTTGGTATTTCTAAAGCTCCAGTTTCATTGCCACTAACCAACTGGTTTCACGACCCTTACAATTTCGATCAATTAAGAAGTGATTGCAGTGTTTTTGTTTCAACCAGTGAAAATGAACCGTTTGGGTTATCAATCCTAGAAGCGCTCGCCGCTGGCATGTGCGTGGTGATTCCTCAAGATGGCAGCTACTGGGATCAAACCTTAGTCCACGGCAAAAACTGCATGAAGTACACCGCCAAAGATGAATCTGCGCTTTACAAAACACTGCTATTTTTGCAGCTCAACCCTAATGAGCGCAGAGCAATGCAAAGACACGCCAGCCACGTTGCCAAGCGCTACTGCGCCGAACACTGTTACCAACACATTGTAGAGAGTGTATCTTGCGCCGCGACGACTTTATCTAACGATAGTTCATCACTGCATAACGTAAAGAAAAGCTTATGAAGCATACCAGTCGCCCATATCACGACATGCTACTTTACGGCAGCGCGTTGCTGCTGCTAAGAGGCGCGTCTTTAATCACTTTGCCGGTAATGACCTACTTTCTTAGCATCGAGCAAATTGGGCAATTGGAGCTTATCTCTGTCACGCAAATTTTCTTTTCGCTGCTTATCGCACTGGCGATGCATGAAAATCTCTATCGCTTTATCGCGACAACTCAAGATGCAAACGAGCAAAAAGCGATGACAAGCCGGCTGTACACCACCAGCCTACTGCTTTCTTGTGGTTTAATCATCATGGTCAGTGGCTTGTTTTGGACGATGAATCTATTTTCAAACGGCGAAGTTAAGCTGCAAAACTTTAGTGATAGCCAATTGGTACTGATGGCAAGTGCAATCGCTATTCAAGGCTCACTAGAAATAAGTCTTGCGTGGTTGAGGCTACAAAATAGAGCACTCATCTTTTTTAAAATCAGCTTGATCTGTACTTGCCTGCAAGTCGGTTTGATTTTAGCTGTGGTCAGCATAATACCCAGCGTCACTGCGGTACTCGCGGTTGGTGTATTCTGCGCATTCGTCCAGATGGGGTTGCTCCACTTCTATAACCGCTTTAGCTGGCAAACCCTTTCTTTGGAGCAGTTGAAGCATTACCTGCGTTATTGCCTTCCGATTATGCTATCAGCGCTGGTTGCATTTGGTTTAAATGGTGGTGAACGTTGGCTTTTAGCACAATCTGGTGATTTAGCCCTGTTAGCGCAATATGCAATCGCAATAAAGTTTGCCCTCGCGATGGGAATTTTATTGCAGCCTTTTCATATGTGGTGGATGCCAAAGCGCTTTGAATATTGGCAAAATCAAGGAGAAACGACCACCAGCTACATCAGCCAATACGGCATCGTCTATGCCTGTGTGTTGGCATTGCTGGTAACGTGGCTAGGCAAGCTGTTCATTCTGCTGTTTCTTCCTAGCCAATACCAACTTGCTAGCGACATTTTGGCGCTCGCTGTGGTTGCTATGCTGTGCAAAGAGCTCGCAGAGATCGTCAATATCGGTATTCTCAAAGCGCAAAAAACCTCTCAGTTATTCTCAATAAACCTGGTCACTACTACGATTGCGATTGGCTGTGTGTGGCTAGTGGTACTCCAATTTCCAAACCTTGCGCTTTGGACGGTATGTAGCGGAGTGGCATTAGCGCAGCTAACACGTTGTTTGGTCATATTAACGTTTAGCCAAAAATCCTGTCCGCTACCTTATCAACTTGGCAAACTTACTTGCTATCTTTTGCTAACCTTTACTTTGATTGCTTCAAGTTGGATGAGCGATACGATCGTAACCTCAATTCTAATTGCCATAATGGAAACTATATTGCTTGTTGCCGCCGCTCACCACCTAGGTTTACTCAAACTGCCATATCAAAATCTGCGTCGTGCGATAGTAAGGTTGAGCTTATGAGATACGCCACGCCGAACTCACACCTTACCGTTATTTTAGTCACCTGTGCGCTGTTAGCGATTGGTTGGTTAACTGTGCCTGACCCTCGCTTTTTGGTGGTACTTTGTTTGCTTCCGTTGGGTGCGTTGTTTGTCGTAAACCAAACGTTTTGGCTGGTAAGCCTATTTGTCGTTTTCTCTTTTTTCAGAATCCACGAAGCGATTCCTTCACTCTATAATCTGCGCATTCCGTTACTGCTGTCATTAGGCTCGCTCGCTGCGCTGGGATGGCATATGCTCATTAGTCAGCAACTCAAACCATTTTGGCATCCCGTGCTCACTTGGATGAGTGCCTTTTGGTTACTTGTGATTGTAGGAATTGTTTTTGCTGCCAATCGAGGCATTGCCATTGAATACTTTAAAAATATCTATTGGAAAATCATGGTGATGTCACTTGCGATCTGCTGGCTAGTGAACACAGTTTCCAGCCTGAAGAAAATTTCCATCCTTATCATGTTTGCTGGGCTTTTGATTGCTGGTGTCGCGATTAGTAATTCCGTCAACGGCATCGGTTTGGTTGAAGGAACGCGCGTAACTATTGGTCGAGACTTTGGCTCTATGCTTGGCGACCCAAACGATCTCTCACTAGTGCTGATGTTTCCACTCGCATTCTCCCTCAGCCTGAGTATGACTAGGTCTCTGGGTTTTGTGCGCGTACTTGGCATAATCTGTTCAATAGCCGCACTTATCGCCGTTATCGCAACACAAAGTCGCGGCGGGTTATTAGGCTGTGTCGCCGTACTCGGTATGTTAGGGCTAAAACACATCCGCTCAAAAGCCTTGTTGATCAGCATCGGTGTGGTCGCCGCTTTGGCTCTGTTTGCCGTCGCGGGAATCTCTGACCGACAATCAGGCGGTGCAGCCGAAGAAGGCTTGGACGCCTCTGCTATGGGTAGACTCTACGCCTGGGAAGCGGCGTTTAAGATGGCTCTTGAGCGTCCAATCAGCGGCGTGGGCTTAGATAACTTTTACGTTAACTACTTCTACTATAGCCCTCATTGGGACGGACTCAATCACGCCGTTCACAGCACCTGGTTTGGAGTCCTTGCGGAAACTGGCTTTCTCGGTTTGATAATTTTTATTGGCTTTATCGTTTGCTTATTGAAAACCTGCCGTAAGAGCATTGCACTGATTGACGCTACACCAGAAGCTTTCTCGCCTTATATTCATGCCACCACCTACGCCGTATTTTCTGGAATCGTCGGCACCATAGTATCCGGAACTTTCCTAACTCAAGGATTCAATTGGCCAATCTACATCCTTGCAGCGCTGACTGTTGCTTGTCATCGAGTGATTCAAAGTGATTCTCAAAACAAGAATCACGCTAGGAAACCATTTCAAGAAAACTCAAGCATCTGATTTTTAAAGATAAATAATATGGCACGCAATATGAAACAGTAAGACTGATTAAAACTTTCAACATCGAATGTTGAAGAGAGGTCTTATGTCAGTTGCTACTTTCAAAGTTTGGTTACAAAACCATCCTAATCCCAAATATCGTCGTTTATTCCATTGGCTCAAACGATTAAGAGCACAGGAAATTCCAACTCCGCGATTGTTTAATCTATTAATGCACCACAGCTACCAGCTTGTTCAAACGACGCTGACGACGTTACTGCGTCTGTTGATCCACACGCCAGCGTTCAAAGGACGCCTGAGCCAGTGTGGTAAACGACTGTATCTATATGGTGGTGTGCCTTTTGTGGCGGGTCCTTTGACCATCTCAATTGGGGATGATTGCCGCATCTCAGGTCAAACGACCTTTACAGGGCGAAGCCAATCCTCTTCACCGCGTTTAACCATTGGTCGCAATGTAGATATTGGTTGGCAAAACACGCTCGCGATTGGCAATCAAATCATCATCGAAGATAACGTACGTCTCGCCGGAGGTGTGTTTCTTTTTGGCTACTCAGGACACTCGTTAGACGCTACTGCCCGCGCTCAAGGCGCGCCGGATCTTGATCAAGATGTCGGCGATATACATATCAAGCAAGACGCTTGGCTCGGAACCAACGTTACTGTGTGCCCAAATGTAACCATAGGACGCGGAACCATCGTTGGCACGGGTAGTGTCGTGATTCATGATCTGCCCGACTTTGTCGTTGCAGTTGGCAACCCTGCGCGAGTCGTGCGCCATCTAAAGGAGTCTTAACATGCGTGATATGATCGTTTTTGGCGAAGACTTCGGTGGTCTTCCTTCAAGTACTCAGCACTTAATTAAAAATTTGCCTAATATGGGTAAAATCATCTGGGTCAATTCTATTGGGCTGCGCCAACCTCGTTTGAGCAAACACGATGTTGCTAGGGCATTTAGCAAGTTGTTTTCAAGCAACATCGCGCAGCCTCATTTGTCTAACATTCGCAAACGTGGCGAGAAAACCTGTTCAATTGAGGTCGTCAATTTACGCACAATCCCAGCACCTAGCAGCAAGTTAAGCCGCAAACTAGCGCGTAACTTGATGCTCAAGCAACTCAAACCAATTCTGCATAAACATCGCGTAGAATCGCCTATCCTTTGGAGTTCACTGCCGACTGCGGCAGATCTGTGTGGGCACTTAGACGAAAGCGCAGTTGTCTATTACTGTGGCGATGATTTTTCTGCTCTTGCAGGCGTCGACCACGACACGGTTCGAGATCACGAAGCAAAGTTGGTCGACAAGGCGAATGTCGTGTTTGCTGCCAGCGAAAAAATTGCAGAAATGTTCCCAAGATGCAAAACCATGTTATTGCCTCATGGCGTTGACGTTGATCTCTTCGCCACCCCAACGATACGCGCCAAAGACTTACCTAGCCGCTCAAAACCTATCGCAGGATTTTATGGCAGCTTGTCTAATTGGTTGGATTACGACTTAATTAACTATGTTTGTGCCAAGATGCCACATTGGGACTTTGTTTTTATCGGACCAAACGAGCTTAACTATAATCCGCTACCCAAGCGTGACAATGTCTTCTATCTCGGACCTAGACCTCATCACCAACTGGCCAGTTATAGCCAACACTGGCAGGCAAGCCTGTTGCCATTTAAGTTCAATCGTCAAATTGAAGCGTGTAACCCATTAAAATTGCGAGAATATTTAGCTGCGGGAGCATCGGTCATCGCCACTCCTTTTCCGGCACTTACGCCCTACAGTCGCTATATCAAGGTGGTGCAAGACGGCGAGCAAATGTGCTCGGCACTCGATTTACCGCAAACACAGCAGCGTTTACCGAGCGGCATTGTTGATAACGAAAGCTGGCGATCACGTAGTGAATGGGTTCGCCAGATCATGGAGTTATTATGAATAGCCTGCCGATGCGTCTAATTCAGCTTCTCAATGCAGCATGGCGACAACGTTATGCCATTGTGCTACCTGCATTGATCTTTCCTTTTGTGGGAATCTTAGTCGCAAAAATGGCACCGACCGTCTACGTTTCACACACCAGTATGTTGGTGCAAGAAACCGCAAAAATGAATCCATTTTTGGAAGATATTGCAGTTTCAACCATGCTCAAAGAGCGCCTCAACGATCTGACTACCTTGTTGAAGAGTCGGCATATCTTACATTCAGTCGCCAAAGAGCAAGGGTTAATTAGCGAACAAATGTCAGGTAAAGAGCAAGAGTGGGTAATAAACCAACTTTCTCAAAACTTATCAGTCAGTCAACAAGGCAAAGACTTTCTAAAAATCGAACTGCGTGCTCCCCGAGCTGAAGGGCTCGAAGCACTGCTCACCTCAATTAGCGAACACTTTATCGAGCAGCTTTTGGCACCAGAGCGCTCGTCAATAAAAGACTCAAGTGAGTTTCTCAATATCCACATCAACAAACGCAGACTAGAACTGGAGCAAGCAGAAAACGCGTTAGCAGATTTTCGTAACAAGCATCTTGCGGTCACTCCGGAAATGCAGCGCCAAAGTTTGACGCAGCTAGCGATGCTCAAACAAACTCTCGCAGAGAAAGAAGCGGAACTCGCTGGGGTCGAGAAAAGTCTTGGTTCCCTTGATCAACAGCTATCAAAAACCAACCCTGTGATTGGCAAAATCGAAGATCAAATTATTGAAATTCGCAGTCAGTTAACCCTGTTGCAAGCCAAGTACACCGACAACCACAGTGCCGTTCAGGCGAAAAAGCGCGAATTAAATCGACTTGAAAATGAACGTAATCTACTTCTTGATGTTGAGCAACCTAATATCGGCAGCGACCAACTATGGGATATTGCCAGCACCAGCAGTTTTTCTGACCTTAACCAAGTGCAGCCGCTGCTAGTTACACAATTACATAGCTTACAGCTGGTGAGAAGCCGCTACGAATCGTTAAGCGAAGAGACCAAAAGCTTACGCGGTATGATTGAACAGATAGAGCAGGACGCACAGAGTTTTGGTAATACCGCTAAAACCATGCGCCGTTTAGAACGCGATGCAAAACTCAAGCGCCAACTTTATGATGAGTTGTTACAACGTTACGAAATGGCGCAGCTAACAGGCTCTCTCGGTGTCTTTGAACAGAATAAGCGAGTCAAAATCATTGACTTACCCTATACACCAAATACGCCATCAAACCTCCCTACCATGATCTATGTGCTTGCAGGATTAGTTGGCGGCTTAGGGCTTGGCGTTGGTCTTGCCATTATCTTTGAACTCAGTAACTCAGCGGTACGCACCGCAGATCAAATAGCTCGTTCAACAGGGTATCAAGTGATCACTGCAATCCCATGCATTTCAAACCGATTCTCAAAATAAAAAAAGACTCCAGAAACCAATAAACAACCAACAAAACATTGATTTTAAATAATAATTTTTTTGGCACCATAAATGCAATTCTGCTTTAAACAGGAGAATTCTATGCAGCAAAATAATCAAATTCTACATGATGCTTCTTCATCATCGCATTTCGACGAGTTTGGCGCGAATCAGCAAGCAAAGCACAAAAAGCTGACCATTCATGTGGTGCAGCATCTTGCACCAGGTGGCATTGAATCTTTGGTTTTGGAAATGCTCGAAAAAGCGACCGATGACCAGCCAAGTATGGTTATTAGCCTTGAAGGGCAAAGACTACCAGCACTACAGCACTGGGACAGATTAAGCAAGTACAGCCATCAACTGTTGTTTCTCAACAAAGCACAAGGCGTCACGCCGGGCTTGGTTAGCCAACTAAAGCGACTGTTTTCGATTTTAAAACCAGCCGTTGTCCATACTCATCATATTGGTCCCTTACTTTATGCAGGAAGCGCTGCACGCCTTGCAAAGGTCGATACCATTATCCACACCGAACATGATGGTTGGCATCTCGATAACAACAAGCGCGCAAACATTCAAAACATTGCGCTTAACCTTGTTAAACCAAGGCTTGTGGCAGATGCAGACTTTGTCGCTAAGCAGCTCGTTAGTCGATTCGATTATGCAGATCTCACTGTTATCAAAAATGGTATTGATTGCCAACGCTTCAAACCCGCATCCAAGACTCTTGCTAGACAAATACTTAAGCTACCTGCGGACGCCACCCTCATTGGCTGCGCGGGTCGTCTCGAGTTCGTCAAAGGACAGGATGTCCTTATTAATGCTTTGGCTGCATTAAACGACAATATTCACCTCGCCTTTGCTGGCGTCGGTAGCCAACTAACAGAGCTGCAAGAACTGGCGCACAATCTTGGTGTTGAAAAACGCGTTCACTGGCTTGGCTTAGTTGAGGATATGCCACGCTTTTATCAATCGCTCGACCTGTTTTGTCTACCATCACGAAACGAGGGCTTTCCGCTGTCTACTTTGGAAGCGCAGGCTTGTAACGTCACCACCATCGCTACGGACGTTGGCGCAACCTCTGAAACACTGTGCCCGCACAGCAGCCTTCTTGTTCCTGCGGAAAATCCGCAAGCTCTGGCAAATGCGATTCATACACTGACATCCTTACCTAACTATCCTCAGCCTCGACAATTTGTTCTTACTCATAACGAGCTAGATTGCATGATCACTCGTTACCGTCAATTGGCAGAGAAAGGAGAATGAGTATGCTAGAACCAATATTGGTCTCGATGTTTTGTGTCTCGGCTGCGCTGATCATCTATCATCATTTGGGCTATCCCTTACTGCTTAAGTTCGCATCGAATAAAACAAGTAAGATGGTAGACAGACAGGCAAACCGCGCCTATCAAGCCAACTCTGATGATAAGCTTCGACCATCGGTCACCATTGTGGTACCTGCGTACAATGAACAGAATTGGATAGCGCAGAAAATTCGTAACCTTGCCTGCATCGACTACCCGAAAAACAAGTTTAAAGTCATCATTGCTTGCGACGGTTGCGCCGACGACACAGCCGAAATTGCAGAAGCAACAATACAAGAAGCAATCTGTTGTGAAACCCACTTTGAGATCATCAAATTTGACAGTAACAGAGGCAAAGTTGCGCTTATCAACCACATCATGACAACCCTTGATAGTGACATCACCGCACTTAGCGACGTTTCCGCACTTATTTCGATTGACGCGCTATTGCTGGCAGAGCAACGCTTTAGCGACCCAAAAGTAGGCGTAGTAAATAGCCAATATCATATTCTCAATACCAACAACCAAGGTGAGCGTGATTACTGGCGTTACCAAACCATGCTACAACAAGGCGAAGCCAACATCGGCGCTAACATCGGTGCTCATGGCGCGCTCTATTTCTTTCGCACCCACCTATTTAAGCCGCTAGCAAGTAATGTCATTAATGATGATTTTGTTTTGCCAATGCAAATTATCAAGCGCGGACACACAGCGGTCTACGAGCCTAAGGTTATTGCCCTTGAGCTTGAGTCATCGAATCAACGAGCTGACTTTAAACGTCGTATTCGAATTTCCGCCGGCAATATGCAGCAAATCGTGATACTCGCAAAACTATTGTTGCCACGTTATCGCGCTGTCGCTTTCGCTTTTATGTCAGGCAAAACACTCAGACTTTTAACCCCTTATTTAATGCTTATCTGTTTGTTCACGTCACTTGCGCTAATGTCTAACCCAATTTTTCAGGCTTTAGCGCTCGGTCAAATTATGTTTTACGCCATTGCATTAGCCGGAATGATTGCACCTTCTACGCTCAATCAGCGCTTGGTTCGCGTCATTAGTTACTTTGTTTTAGGACACTTTGCCAACTTATATGGCGGTCTGAGATATTTATTTGGATTAGAAAATGGGCGCTGGGAACGCGTTTAAGGAGAATCACCATGCCACACATTATTGCTAACTACCCTATTTGGTTCGCAAAACGCTTGTTTGACCTGTTCGGTGCTTGCTTTGCCTTGCTGCTTTTCTTGCCGGTGTTCCCTTTGATTGCACTAGCCATCAAATTAACCTCGAAAGGTCCAGTCTTCTATAAACAGCAGCGAGTGGGCAAATCGACACCTCAACATATGGAATTCTTCGATATCATTAAGTTTCGCACTATGTATCAAGACGCAGAAAGTCGCTCTGGTGCTGTCTGGGCGAGTAAAAATGACCCGAGAATTACGCCTGTCGGTCGCTTTTTACGAAAAACGCGTTTAGATGAACTGCCGCAGCTGTTTAACGTTTTAAAGGGTGAGATGTCGCTGATTGGTCCTCGACCTGAGCGCCCTTCTTTTTATAACAAGCTAGAGTATGAAATCCCATATTTTGCCGACAGAACCTATGGCGTGATGCCAGGTATTACAGGGCTGGCGCAAGTAAACCAAGGCTATGACACTTGCATCGACGACGTGCGCAAGAAAGTCGGTTTTGACCACTGTTACGCACTCTCTCTTCGCTCGACTAAATCTTGGCTCATGATGGATTTCAACATCATCGCGCAAACTGTGGTCGTGATGTTTAATGGTCGAGGTCAATAGCAGCGATTCCCAAAGCAAAAGCCCGCTAGATGCGGGCTTTCAAATTGGCTGAATGACAGCGAAGCAGGATATTGACTGGCTTAGCGTTTCAGTTTTACATACACCATAATCATGGCGAAGAGTAACGTCACAAAGATAGATGGCACTACCCAGCTAACCAATACAATTTGAGCTACATTGATTGCCCAATCAGAGCTAAAGACTATGTCCATTCATTTTCCAGTTCACTGTTTATCTAATAGAATTAAATACCACTGAACTTGAGTTCTAACAACTAAAATATTTGGTTTTGGTTACCAAACACTTAAAAACAAGCAATCTTCAACACTACTTAAGCAGGCACAACTAGCGACTAACCAAGCACTTGATTGTTTTTCTGATGAAATTCATTCTTGAGCACAGTGCGCCCTTTGACTACAATGACGCACTTTTTAAAGACACTAGGTCAAAAACATGAACGATACAACAGCTAGACCAGAGCTACCAGATCACCTATCAGGCAACCCACGTAGCCCATTCTTCGTGGCTGAATGTTTTGAACACCAAATCGGTATTCGTTTCAACGGTAAAGAGCGTACTGATGTTGAAGAGTACTGCGTTAGCGAAGGCTGGATCAAAATTGCATCGCCTAAAGCACTAGACCGCCGTGGTCAACCAATGCTGATCACTCTAAAAGGCACGGTTGAAGCGTACTACGTTGAAGCTTAGCGATAGACCAAATTGAAAAGCTCGGCTTTTACGCCGAGCTTTTTTACGTCCATACCTTTTTACATCCATAACTTGATGACTAATAAATTTACCACTAGTAAGTCGAGAAAAGTCCGGCGTTATAATCCTGAATCGCTTGCTCTATCTCTTCAATGCTGTTCATAACAAACGGACCATAATGTACCACCGGCTCATTAATGGGTTGCCCTGACAAAATCAGCAGTCCAGTCTCTTTCTGTGCGGTAAGTTTTGTTTCTTCGCCTTGTGACATAAGTGCAACTTGCCCTTGGCTTACCCGCTTACCTTGAACTTCTACCTCGCCACGATAGACATAGATCAGCTGGTTAAACTCGCGTGGCAGACTAATCGTCACACTGTCACCTATTTGCGCTCGCCAATCGGCAACACTGGTTGCAACGCCCGTCGCCATTAGTGGTCCTTCAAGTGCTTGCTCGTTCGCCAGCAGCTTTCCAGAAATGACGCGAAGCAAACCACTATTTTCACTTTCCAGCTCAGTTATGGTCTCGGGTTGGTAATCTTGATATTTCGCTGGCTTCATCTTGTCGCGCGCAGGTTGGTTAATCCAAATCTGAAAGCCATGCAATTGCCCATCATCCATCATTGGCATTTCACTATGAATTACGCCTCGACCGGCTGCCATCCACTGCGCGCCGCCACTACGAAGTTCACCAACATTACCCATATGATCTTTGTGTTGAAAATGCCCTTGCATCATATAAGTGAGCGTTTCAATACCGCGATGTGGATGAGGAGGAAAGCCACCAACATAGTCCGCTTTTTCATCAGACTTCAGCTCGTCAATCATAAGAAAAGGTGAAAATGCCTTATGGTTAAAACCAGCCACGCGGCGAATCTTAACGCCATCACCATCGGATGTTGCTCTTGATTCCATGACTTGAGCGACTGTGCGCTGTTGCAATAATGTCTTTTGTTGGTTCATATCAACACTCCTTTTTCTTTACTATGGGTATAGTCTAAAAGGAATATCGACAAACAAACCGAGCGCAAACTGACCTACTCATTCAATATTTTCGAACAAGAGTTTTGAGCACATTCGATATGAGAGGCTTGAAGCAAGATCTTTTACGTTCTGCCTTTCATAGTCATTTGCCAGTATAGGTTTTGATATCCAAATACTTTCCAGAGTTCACCCGCGGTCCTTGCGTTGTATGTAATGAATAACAGCACCAAATAGATTGGCGTCATTGCCAAACTTTGACACCGTTACATTGCGCATAATATGACAAAACGGCAATGATGATTGGTACTGCTCTAGATGAGTGTTGATTAGCGGCAGGAGCGCTGGTTGCTGACTTATTCCGCCTCCCAACACAATCACCTCTGGATCAAGGGTGTACTGCAAGTTAAATAGCGCCGTTGCTAAATAGCCCGCCCAGCGCTCGACGGTCTCGACCACAGTCACTTGACCTGCATGATATAAATCAAACACCTTAAGCCCATCTAATTGATGCTTAGGCATGTTTAGCGCACTTGTGACTTGCTTGACCAAACCTCTAGTAGAGGCAAGCTCTGACACAATCAAAGGCTTTCCATTCTCAAAGCCTAAAATCGCGTAACCAAATTCCCCAGCATATAGATTGTGTCCTTTGATTAGCTGACCATCACTAATCACCGCACCACCAATTCCCGAACCTATAACGACAAGGCAGAGATCCTGTGTTTGTTGATTGTCACCTAAATGCTGCTCACATAACGCCGCGCAACAGGCATCATTTTCAATTTCGACGGGCAACTGATAGCGACGCTCAAAAACCTGTTTAACATTTTGATCTAAGATGTAGCGCAGCAAACTACTACCAAAGACCTCACCGCTCTCTACATCAACCGCAGCACATACACTAATGGCAATGCCTTCAATCATGTGTCGACGGCTAAGAGCGCTGAAAACGGGATCAAAAAGTGAGAACCACTGGCATAAGTTGCTCGCTTGACTGTTTAAAGAAAATTTCTCGATTATGTTAAGTTTTGATGGATAACAAGAGGCATCAATAATCGCCCCTTTGACGGCACTTCCACCAAAATCCAAAACCAAATACATGCTTACAACCTGTGGCGTTCGGGCAAATTCTGCTTTTAACTCTGCGTGATGAGCGAGACAGTTTCAAGCCGTTATGACGCTTATGCACTTTCTTACATTTGAGAATCGAGTTATCGCTCATGCATTTTGAACTGCGGGCGGAATATCAATTGGTCGGATGAGCATATTAATCAATATGTAATAAGCGACTGCTTTTATTAGCATTTCACATATAGAAGCAATAAATCAAAAATACCCGTGATGAATGTAACGTTATTGCTAATAGGATGTAGCACACCGTTCACCAATGTGAAATTGTTATATCTCACTTATCATTTTTGCGACTTGCTTAATACACACATCTCCATTGGGGAGAATTCGAGTGTTCAAAAGGAGTGAACATTTGTCATGAACGCGCTGACGGATCGGAAGCTGCTCAATATAATAAGAACCTTACCATTCTTTTTAATCGCTATTTTTGTTGGTTTGCTTTTAATGGTGGTTATTAGCGATAGCCATAAACGCGCTGCGCAACTCGAGCAAAACCTGGTTGCAACCAATTTAGAGCGACAAAAAGAGATCATGGCTCAACGGGTTAAGAGTGCCTATAACCAGATAAGCTACGAGCGTCGCCAAACCATTGACCAGCTCAAATCACTCGTTAAATACCAAGTGGACAGCGTTCATCAAGTCGCGACCGCTATCTATAATGCCAACCAAGATAAGCCGGAAGAAGAAGTTAAAAAGCTGATTGCCGAAGCGCTGCGTAACATTCGCTATAACGACGGTCGCGGCTATTTCTTTATCTATTCTATGGATGGCACAAGCATCATGCATGCGACGCGCCCGCAGCATGAGGGTGCACACGCTCTACTGATGACAGACTCACGCGGTGTGCAGTTCTTAAAAGAATACATCGAGATGCTCGAGCGCTCGGAAGATGGCTCCGCCTACCATCGTTGGTGGTTTCAAAAGCCCGATAGCAAAGCTGAATTTGAGAAAATTGGCTACGGACGCTACTTCGAACCTTACGATTGGATGATTGGCTCTGGCGAGTATGTCGAAAATATCGAACGAGCTATTCAGCGTAATATCCTCGCCTGGATTTCAAATTATCGTTATGGTGAAAACGGCTACCTATTCGTACTCGATACCAATGGCGAAGTCTTGGCACATAAAGACTCTGTATTTATTGGATCAAACTTTAAAAGCATTGCAGAAGCGGCATCGACCCATTTAGAAAAAGAAAATCAAAACGCTGGCTATGTCACCTACCAGTCCCCTTATCACCCTAACGGATTAGAAAAACCAGAAAAAGTTAGCTACATCAAATTCGATGAAGAATGGGGATGGATGATTGGCTCTGGAGTTTATATTGAAGATATTCAGCGCAGTATCGCCCCTCAAATCGCTAAGCTTCGTGATCAACACCAATCTGAACTCTACAAAGTGCTTATTTTGTGCGGCGCATTGGCGTTTATTTTGACCTGCATGTCTATTTTGCTGAGTAATTATCTAGAGCGACGTTTTAACCGCTTCCAAGATCGGATTGAAGAGGACTTTTCTCAGCTAGAAAAACGTAAAGAGCAACTGCGCTACTTAGCTCAGCATGATCCACTTACTGAGCTGCCAAACCGCTTGTTACTTGAAGAAGAAGCCAAGAAAGGCATTTATCGCAGTAAAAAGTACGATAAACTACTTGCGGTGCTGTTTGTTGACCTCGACAAATTTAAACGTATTAATGACAAATACGGTCATGAGGTTGGCGACGACCTATTGGTTCAAGTCGCGAAGCGCTTTTTGCGTCTTGTCGGTGATAAAGGCACCGTCGCCCGCTTCGGCGGTGATGAATTTGTTTTCTGTCTACCAATGCTAGACGACGAATCCCAAGCTAAACAAATAGTTAATAGTGTTCAAGCGTGTCTATCTGAACCATTTCATGCAAGAGGCGTAAGTGTCGAGCTGACCTCTTCTATCGGCGTGGCGCTTTACCCCACCGATGGCGATAGCCCGCGCAGCTTGGTCTCCAAGGCAGATATCGTACTCTCTCGCTCTAAAAAGCAAGGCAAAGGAAAAATAACCTTCTTTGATCAGAAGATCAGCGAAGAGCTACAAAACAACTTCTTGCTGGAAGATGAATTTAAATCCGCGTTAGAGCGCGGAGAGTTGGATGTTCATTATCAACCACAAATTGATTCACTAACTGGTGAGTTAAAAGGTATTGAGGCACTCAGCCGCTGGATAAGCCCAACGCTTGGTTTTGTTTCCCCTATCGTGTTTATCGATATTGCAGAAAAGAACAATTCCATCATCGAGCTTGGTGGCTACGTATTAGATCGCGCCTGTAAAGAGTCCAAGCAATTAAACCAGCAGCTTGAAAAACCTATAACGGTGTCTATCAATATTTCTCCCAAACAACTGGTGCATCCAGATTTTGCTCAGTTAGTTATCGATACTGCGGACAAACATAAAATGCCCGCACATCTCGTGATTCTTGAACTGACAGAGAATGTGTTTATTGAAGACTTAAAAGCGATTCAGCCTACATTAGAGAAGCTTCATCGCCTTGGTTTTGGTATCTCACTTGATGATTTTGGTACCGGTTTTTCATCGCTGAGTTATTTAAACTCAATGCCAATCAGTGAAATCAAAATCGATCGTTCATTCATCACGAATATGCTGACCAGTCAATCGAGCCTCAATATCGTCAAAACCATTGTGGCTATCGCTCGCTCCAACGATCTTCATGTTGTTGCTGAAGGCGTTGAAGAGCGTAGCCAAGAAGAGCTTTTGCAAAAATTGGGCTGTTTTACGATTCAGGGTTATCTCTATTCTAAACCCGTTCCAATGGAACAACTGATGTCAGAGGCAGTGGTGGAAACTGTATAGTTACTTATACCCCCAACAGCGTTTCCTATCGAGCCAGTCGCCATCGACGACTGGCTTCTTTTTATCTATCAAAAATATCCGATTGAAATCACGTTAGCCACATACCCATATCAGGAAAACTATCAAAGAGTCGCGTATAAAACTGGTGTTAATTATATTTATTACATTTGCAGTACAATTTGATTAACAAATATGTGAACCGCGCTAACAATTGCTATTGACCCTATTTCATAAAAACATACTATTGGAATCTATTCTTTTTAAATCAGTGGTATACCGAGGTTCCAATTTGAGGTTCGACATATTTAATCCCTCCAGACAGCTAAGACGCGCAACCCTTTTAGGGTTGAGCTCCTTGCTGTTTATCGCCGGATTAATCTTTTCAGCCTTTTCTATTGGCGATGTCGGCACATCCCCTTTTTCCTACCTACTAATATCGTTCACCGTCTTATCAGCGTTTGTTGCTTTTCAGGTTTATCACAATAGCAATCCCCCAAAGCTCGATAGAATCTATGTATGGTGTTTTGTGTTATTGGTTTCGTGGGCGGGACACATCGAATCCGTTGCTCAAGGTGTCTATGTATGGATGAGCCTATTTCCCATCATTGGTTACTTGGCTTTGGGGAAAAAGCATGGACAGTGGGTTTCAGTATTTGGTTTACTCGTTTTAACTACCACGGCAGTAATACAAACAGATGCGTCAACACTACTTGCGCTCAATTTGATTCTTTCTTATTTAGGGATCTGGAGCACATTACATATACTGGAAGTTAAACGCAGTGCCTCAGAGAGTTCACTGTCTAACCTTGCTTCAAGAGATGCCTTAACTGGTGTCTACAACCGTCATGCACTGATCCACAACTTTGAGCGCTATCGACAAGAAAGCAAGAAGTTACCCTTATCTTTACTTATTCTTGATCTCGACTATTTCAAGCAAGTTAACGACAAATATGGGCACGATGTCGGCGATAAGGTACTAGCACAAACCGCTGCCCTGCTCGATTCTTTGACCAGCGAACATCTTGTTTACCGCATTGGTGGTGAAGAGTTCTGCATAGCGCTACATGACACCACAATCCATGCAGCGATGACCAAAGCTGAGTTAATTCGCGGTTGTATTGAAAGCTATCAATTTGTGGTAGATGAGCACGCAATCAGTCTGACGGCAAGTATCGGTGTCTATCAATGCCACCATTTCAGCTCTCTTGAAAGTGTGTTGCAAAAAGCCGATGTCGAGCTTTATAGAGCGAAACAAAGTGGTCGAAATCAAGTTATGGTATCACCGCACAATGAAGTGATTGTTAGCTAATTATCGGCTTATATACGTTCCACTCCCCCATTTACTCTCCTAATTCTCCTTCGCCACCTCCAGCATAAACACCCTAAAACACTACATAAAGCAATTACAATAAACCAACAATGCCAAACACTATCTGTCTGATTTACCAATAATATTTACATCTGGTTAAATAACAAGCACTCAAGCCACAAGATAAAAAATTACGACAAAAATAGTTACAAATATAGCTTGTAAATAACAACAATTATCATTTATATTTGCGCTCGTAAAAACATTCTCATTTCTTAGAATAGAAAAAAGCAGTGGTAACTCGAATCGACCGAGTAGGAAGAAAATTAAAATGAATTTCAAAGTCACAACCATTTGTAGTGCAGTGGCACTAGCCCTTAGCACTTCCGCTGTGTATGCGCAGGAAGCAAATACACAGGTAGATGAAACCATCGTTGTCCATGCACAAAGCTTCAATGATTATAAAGTTGATAGCGCAACAGGTGCGATGCGTACTGACACTAGTATGCTAGATACTGCTCAATCCATTAACGTAATCCCTGAAATTGTTCTTGAAGAGCAACTAGCAACCACTTTAGGCGAAGCATTGCAAAATGATGCCAGTGTGAATGCGGGTTCGCAAAAGTGGAACCGCGAAGTGTTTTACCTACGTGGCTTTGAACTAACTTCTTCCAACGGTTACTTGAGAAACGGTCACTCTCTGTTTACTCACTACATGCTACCGATCGAAACCCTAGAGAGTATTGAAGTTATCAAAGGACCGTCTAGCCTACTTTACGGTCAATCAGCTCCTGGTGGCTTGATCAACATGGTTTCAAAAAAACCAACAGAAGCACCTCAAGTTAACATCGGTACCAACTTCGATGATTTGGGCAGCACCCATCACCACATCGATGTATCAGGTAAGTTAAATGAATCTGGTACGTTGCGTGGTCGAACCGTGCTGGTTAAACAAGATTCTGTTGAGAGCCGCACATACGCTACAGGTGAAGAGCGCGAGCGCGACCGCTTCTTAGGTTACGGTGTAATCGAAGCAGATCTTTCGGACTGGGGTCTACTTTCCTTAAACTACGAAAAGACCAGTGATCGTGCACCACTTGATACCGGTGCTTGGCTAGATAAAAATGGCAATGTAATTGGCAATCGCGACATGATCCGTGATGCAAATTGGTCATTTATCGATAATGATGTGGAAAACTGGGGTGCGGATTTAGATATCTACCTAAACAGCCAATGGCGTGCAAACCTAAGCTACAACTCACAACATATGGAACGTCATCGCTATGACTCTCTACCAGCGCCAACCACGCAAACTACGGTTGATGGTAGTTATACAATAGAACCATTTGATCGTCACGATACATGGAAGACACAAGCATTCCACGCTGATTTGCATGGTGAATTTACGGCGCTTGATGTTGACCATCAAGTACTATTCGGCGTAAATGGTCAGTTTTACGATTACAAACAACTTCGTGTTTCAGGTACACTCACTCCTGTCAATCCAGGAGAAAACCCAGACAACCCAGGGCTAGACTACAATAATGCGACAAAACCGTCGACGAGTGAAAGCCACTACTATGGTTTCTATGTTCAAGATTTGATCACTTTAAATGAACAATGGCAAACGCTAATCGGCGGTCGCTATGATATGTACTTTAAAGATAACGTGACTAAGACTGGTGTTGTTCATAAAGGTGCGCATGATAGTGAGTCATTCTCACCAAAAGCGGGCATCATTTATCATCCAGCCCACAACGGTAGTATCTATGCAAACTACTCTGAAAGCTTCACCCCTGTAAACAATGTCGTAAATGGTGATGGTTCAATTACCGAGCGCCAACCAGAAGAAAGTACACAATACGAATTGGGTACTAAGTGGGAGCTAATGGATAGCCGCCTACTTCTAACTGCCGCTGTGTTTGATATTGAAAAACGCAACATCAGTATAACTGAAGGAAAAATTACTACTCAGGGCGGTATTCAACGTCATATCGGTACTGAGTTTGGTGCTCAAGGTCAAATCTCTGATAAATGGTTCGTGATGATGTCTGGTATGTACTTGGATGCAAACTTTGATAAGCATCATGACTACCAAGATAAAGCACCAGCTAACGTTCCTGAGTGGTCTGGTTCAGCATGGACTCGCTACTCTATGACAGAATCGACTGCTTTCAATATTGGCTTGTTCTACCAAGGTGAGCGCTGGGCAGACAACGCTAACACAGTTAAATTGGATGACTACATCCGTGTTGATACTGGGGCATCGCACTCAATCAAGAGTGACTATGTTGATTGGGATTTCCGTTTCAATATCGAAAACCTATTCGATACTGAATATGTAGCAGGTACAGGTGGTAGCGTAGTTGGAAATACAGGTGTTCTTACTGATGTTCACTACGGTAATGAGCGTCGCTTCAAGTTCTCTGTGAATGCAACATTCTAAAACCAGTTGAAACACTAAATACCAACACCGCCCTACTTCGGGCGGTGTTTTTTTATATCTGCTGCGTAGTTGCGTAACTCCGTGTTGCTGTTTGCGAATACGCTCGCGTGTTATGCCTTGATTACAACGCTACTACTGCCTCGATTTCAACGAGTAAATCTGGATGGATGAGCTTAGACACTTCAACTAAAGAACAAGCTGGTAGATGACCGTCATAGAAATCAAATAGCAGCTCTCGAATACTAGCTAACATTGAAATATCGCGCACAAAAATGGTGAGTTTGACCAAATCACTTTTTGAACGACTCTCCAACCTCAGCACCTCTGAGATCTGTTCAAGAATTTCTTTGCTCTGCTCTGTCAAATCAAGCGCCTGCGACGCTGTCCCATATGCGGTTAGCCCTGAAAGATACAGCGTGTTGCTATGCTTTGTCGCATGAACGTAAGGACCAGCAATTTGAGGTAGGCTTTCATACGTAATTCGTTCAACCATTTTATATCTCCCTAAACGACATCTGCTAATAAGACCATATTCACTGCCTTTATCCTGCAGATATCTTGTCAAAACAAACGCAAAACAGAATAGACACCAAGCGCTGCGCTTCTCTATTAAACGATTCGTTAAACTTGGGTAGCCATTAGCTTGCTACTACCAGAAAAACCAAATTTTCCATAAAGGCTGTGAGCATCGTCGGTGACCAAAAACTGGAACTTTGATACCCAACGAGGATCATCAACGATTGTCTGCACTAACCACTTACCAAGCCCTTGACCGCGATAATCTTGGTGAATAATAAGATCTGCAAGATAGGCTACAGAAGCAAAGTCCGTAACCACTCGAGCAAAACCAATCTGATGCTCATCTACAAACAATGAAAAGCAAACGCTATGGGATATTGAAACTTTGATTGTTTCAATACTTCTTTCGCGAGCCCAGTAAGAAGAGCGCAATAGAGATTCAACTTGATCTAGTTGAACTTCATCACGATTGTCACTGATCCTATAACTGTCCTTAATATGTATCATGTCTTCCTTAAAATATTGTGCGTATTTACCCACTAAGCAATGCAACCAATATCGCTATACACCATTTGTTATACGACCGACAAATGGAACTCATTTAACAAAATACAACGCTTGCTCCAATGAGTTAAAATTTGGAATACTTTGACGATGTTCCACACGCTCACCAACTATCACTAGATTCACACCAAGTTCTTCACATGCACGAACATCCCATTCTGCATCACCAAAATATGTAATTGGCATTTTCAGGGTTAAATCGGCTTTAGACTTCGCCAAATTCATGATTTCAATACGTGAGTAATGATCATTTGAAGAAGCAATCGGTAACTGATCTATTTCAAAGCCCGCTGATGCCAGTTTTATTTTTGCGGTTTCCCCCCAGCCACCCGTAGCAATAGATACAAGATGCAGATTGCTACTTAAAAGGTGCGATACGAAGCCCTTGGCACCAGGAACCTCTTGTGCCGGTTCGCGATTTATCGAGTTTTGAATATTTTTGACAAAGACGGGTTTAACTATGTTTTCTAGCTCCTCAATTGAATATTGAGGAGCTTGTCGCTCAATGAAAGTTTTTAGTATTCCTCTATCAGTGACATTTGGATAGTTGTGCCAATCATTTAAAATTTTTAGACCCGTTGTTTCATATACCGCATCAATAAAGCACTGTTCGTCAAATTCGTACGACTGAATCAGCGTTCCATCAACATCTAGCATGACATGTTTCATATAATTCCCTTTAAGCTTTAACAATCCTTTGTTAGGTAACTGTTCTCGATGAAATTTTTGTATTCGTCTCTCGGTCTTCTCCTGCATGCTAACTATGAGGAATATAATTTATGCATGCTGTAAAAAATCACTCTAGAAATGACAACATTGGGTATCTTATTGGTGTTGTGGGCGTTTCATTGGTACTAGCTTGGATTGGAATCTACAAATTCACACCTACTGAAGCCCTACTCATTAAACCACTAGTTGAAAATCATTTCGCCATGGGTTGGTTATATAATTTCATATCTGTTCAAGCCGTATCAAACATTATTGGTGCAACAGAAATTGTTGTTGCTATTGGGCTTCTCGTTGGCATTAAAAATACAAAAATAGCCTACCTTTCTGGTATTGCCGCTGCAATTATTTTTGTTACTACATTGAGTTTTCTTCTTACTACGCCAAATACATGGAAAATTTCTGACGGAGTGCCCGTTACTAACTTCTTCTTAGTCAAAGACATTTTGTTTCTCGCGATATCAGTGAGCGTTATCGAACGAAATAAACCTATTTCGTAACAAATATCGAGCCGAAACAGAACTTCTCTGAAGTAGGCTCCTGTGGTCTATCACCAAGCCATATATAATTGATTACTTGCGGTAGATATACCTAAAATAGCGCCTATCATTGCCTGCACAAAAATATGGTTGTTATACTAAATTCAATGCCTAGAGTCGCTGTTATATGGGATAAAGATAGCGCAAAACATTAACTGTTTATACTAATGGCTCTTATTATGTTTGCGGTCCAAGAGTTTTGCTTAACTCTACTTCCCTACCTGCAACTAAATTTCCTGTAGGCATAAAACCACAACTTAAGTAGAAACCTTTTGGACCTTTATTGCTATCCACAACACTTGTATAAAGGGTCGATGCCCCAAATTCCTCAATCAACTCTGAACTCAGCAACTCAATGGCTTTACGGCCATAACCTTTTGATTGGAGTCTCTCACCTAGCATGAATCGCCAAAGGAAAAATTTATCTGCGGAAATATCTGCGTTTACTAAGATGAAACCGACTGGCTTATCTTCAACATAGATGCCACGAAACCAAGGAAAATCCATAAAGTTCGCTTCAGCCAATGAAATCGCATTGCTATCAACATGATTTAATTGATTTTTAGCAACTTGTAATTGGCAGATTTCATAGAAATTATCATGACCAATTCTTCTTAACTCGATGCTCATTCTGACAATTTCCCTCCGAAAACATCACAGACAATTAAGTAGTGTTCAACGCTGCCACCTTACCTAAGCCACTGTGCTTTAACACTAATGTAGATTCAAACGAAAATGCCAAGCGTTGCGAATCTGCTTCAATTGTTTGTTATGTGCGTAACCAAGACATCGGAACATACCTAATGCCTTTTACACTTTGCTCTGTGTCTGTAACGGTAAAACCTTGTGATTCGTAAAAGCCAACTGCATTTACCGAAGATTTCAAACCAACCTCTTTAGCTGAAGATCGGGACAGAAGGTGATGCAACAATCTTTTCCCAACACCACTTTTCTGAGAGCGAGTATCAATGAATAAGTGCGTAATATAATCACTGTCTCGAATTGCACCAAAGCCAATAATCTCGTTATCAGTCGTTACTTTAAAGCTTTGAAAACGAGTCAAATCAAGCGCCGTTTCAACATCAGGATGTATGCTAGAAATGAAAGATTTACGCCCCTCTTCACTTAAACTCGGAAGAATATTTGAGCTTGCCACATTAGAGATAAGCTCCACTAATGCACTGATATCTTGATTATTTACTTGTTCGATTTCCATGTTCCTTCCTTAGCCCATAACACCTTATTCAGTGGTTAGCAACGCTACCACCTACCTAAAGCATTGTGCCGTAAACACTTCAACCAATTCAAATAAAAAATGCCGAACGTTATAAGTCTCTTAAACAGTCTGTTTGTTGAAGTGTTTCACCGCTCTACACTTTGGAAAGCTTGAGCAACCCCAAAACTGTTTACCGATATTTTCACCACGCTTGGTTTCACGTAACACCATTTCTGAGCCGCAACGGGGGCACTGATTTGAGCTAGCTTTAGATTCGACAATCTCTTTAACATGTTTACGGTGCTTTAAGTCCGTAATGACTCCACGCTTTAACTTTATCTGGTTTATTAACTCAATTAGCCCAGCATAATCATTATCGGAGAACACGACCTCGTTAAATTGCTGGATATATTGAATACATCCTCGCGCATAGGTAACGTTTGGGGGCATTTCAGTTTTAAAGGTACTATCACCGATGAAAACAATTACTGAATGTAAGTGTTCTTCACTGCAGCCTAGCAAGGTTTCCAACGTTTTTATATGCTTGTAATTCTGATGCAGCGGGTTTTGAAATTTAGAGGAATGACGATATATCTTTTGTGTCCACTGCTTCTGGTGAGCCGATCCAAATATCCAACCTTTCATATTTTTAGTTTCAACGACAAAGATGCCAAATCTAGAGACCACAATATGGTCGACTTGAGTTGTGCCATCGCTAGTCGGCAACGTTACGTCTTTTATTAGCGTGTAATCAGACTCTGGTAATTTGGACAAAAGACGATTAACGAGAAACTCACCGAATACCCCTTTGAACCACCTACTTTTGAAAACGCTCACAATGAGCAATAGAGGCACTAGATACCAAACTTGCTCAAGAGCATTAAAAAATACTTCAAAAATATTCACGGATTTTCCCTATTCAAATACATTACATTGATCGGCAAAAAATTGTTCGCTAACATGTTGAACGAAATGAAAAAGCTGATCGTTGCTTGTCCGTTTAAATGGCTCATATGGCTAATCAGCATTCAAATCGGGTAAATTGAAACTCTTTTAGCTACAACTAAATTGACGCCATAGTCTCTTGTTAGCTAGCTGTATGATTCGCTTCATACCATGCGTGCATAATTCTTGCTCTGTTGCATGCTTCTCTAACATTGCATTCAGAAAACGACATGTCGAACCTAGTTAAATTATTTGTCGACTCGAAGAACTTTAAGTGTAAGAAACGTCTATAACTTAATCTCGCCTTAGTTGTAGTTATACATAACCCCTTGTTTCGATTGGAATAACAGTCAATAGTACAAACGTCACTCCATGGTATAAAACCTCCTTTATGATGATAAATACCCTCATAAAGAATAGATAGCAAGATGGGATTAAACATCATTCGATATAGCTCTTGGAACAATAGCAACAATACAGGAACAACCACAACGTAGCCTAAGGTGGGCTCATCGCTATATATTAGTCGCCCATACACAAGCAAAAAAACTACAAATATGACGAGCCTACAGTACCTCGTCTTATATGTATGGTTCTCGATCGTAACTTCGATTCCATCAATTGTTATTTTTCGCATAGACCCCAAAGCCAGTTAACGAATGACATGGATTCCCCCTCCCGAGGAACTGCCACACTTAAGTGGTACACATTTGCACCGGAGGCACCATGTCTGATTACTCTTATTTCTGCGGGATTGATTTAGCTAAAAACCACTTCAGCATTCATGCTGTTGACCAGTATGACAAAGTTTTACTTCATAAATCAGTCACTCGCTCTAAACTACTGACTACAATAGCAAATATTCCACCTATGCGAATAGGTGTTGAAGCGTGTGGTGCTGCACATTATTGGGCAAGAACATTACGCAAATGTTTCACCATTTTTTGAATAGCGCCTTCTGGGGTTAACCAATAAGTGTCTAGTGAACCTATGAGAAGTCATAGGCAGTGGCGAGACCGCAATAAGGGATCCTCAGTATGTGTTTGTCGTAAGCAATGCTCAATGACCGAAATAACAAAGCGAAGTAGATAACTTTGTTGTTCGAAAAGCATTGGCTGCTCTCGCAGCCAACAGGATGTTATTGCCTATTGACAGGCAGAAGGCTCATATGTGTTATATTCAGTCTGCGATTTCAAATATGGAGTCAATGATGATAGGTAAATTACCCCTTACGGACATTGCTCCAAAAACTGAGCGTGCGTGAACGCCCTTTTCGCCAAACACGTCCGCCATTAAATCAGAGCACCCATCCAATACTTTAGGATGTTGTTCAAAATCACTCGTAGCATTAACGAAGCCTTGAAGCTTTACAACGCGGGCGACTTTGTCTAATGAACCTAATTCGAGTTTAACCGCTGCCAAAATATCTAAGCCTGTAGCTTTAGCAAAAACGTAACCTTCTGCTGTTGTGTATTCTTGACCTAGCTTACCTTTCGGTACTTTGCTTAAGCCAGCCACTGGTCCTTTACCTGAAACATAAAGTAAGTTGCCGGTTCTCACACAATTACAGTAACTACCTTGAGGGTCGCTTGCTTGAGGTAACTCTAATCCAAGTTCTGATAGTCTCTGTTCGATGTTCATTTATCCTCCATGATTGAACAAAAATACAACGCTCTACTAAAGGGGGGAGAAACGCAATACCGATGCTCTCGCACACCACCTTAATCACTAAATTCAGCGTATAGTAAAAATGCCACGCGTTGCGAATCCCTTTTGAGCAGTTTGTTATACGAATTTTACCAGACGTGTTCCGTACCCTGCCATGTTAAGAACTTACCGCTTTGTTCTGTAGTAAGGTTACGAGCAAGTTTAATAATACCTGACGCACTTTCCTCAACAGTAATGTCTGCATCTTTGCCACCCATGTCCGTTTTAACCCAGCCTGGATGAATCGGGCACACAACAATTCCTTTTGGCTTCAGCTCCAATGCCTACACTTGCATTACCTTATTAACCGCTGCTTTTGAGCTACGATACGCATACATACCGTAGCTTTCTCGGTTTAATGCCCCCATTTGGCTTGAGATGGTAATAATACGAGGGTTAGTACTAGTTTCGAGAAGCCCTAAAAGAGCTCGGCTCACCATAAGAGGTGCGATTGAGTTCACGGCAAAGGTGTTGAGCCATTCTTTTGAGTCGATAGCCTCCATGGATTGCTCGTCTGAACCAATAACACCCGCATTATTGATAAGTATGTCTAACTGAACATTAGATAGCTTAGAGGCTAAATTAGCTACTGACGCTTCATCAGTGACCTCTAGTTCATGCAATGTCAGCGAATTATTAACAAGCATGCTTTTTAACTGCACTGAAGGCTGACCACGATAAGTCGAGATGACATTATAACCTAAAGCTAAAAACTGGCGAGTTAGTTCAAGTCCAATACCTCTTGAAGCTCCAGTGATTAAGACTGTTTCCATTTGCTGAATTTCCTTATTCGTATAACGCCCTGTTAAGGTGATGAGATGGTCTCCCCCTACCACTTCACATGACCATCAGCCATGCTTGGAGTGTTCAGGTCCAAAAGCAAAAGGAGAAGAGCATGACTCATGCATAAAATCATCGGCATCGACTTAGCAAAAAATATCTTCTTTCTTTTTGAAATTAATCATAAAGGAAAGAACCTCAGCCGTAAAAAACTTCAACGAAGTAAACTGCTTAACTACGTCGAAAATCAAACTCCATGTATCATCGCAATGGAAGCGTGTTCTGGTGCGCACTATTGGGCTCGTGAGTATGAAAAATTTGGGCATGATGTTCTGCTATACCCTCCTCAACATGTCAAAAATCAGCGCCGAAAGCAGAAAAATGACTATAACGATGCAGAAGCGATTGCTGAACTTGCACTCTATCAACGCGCCCACCCCGTCCCACACAAGTCCATCGAACAACAAGACATTCAATCATTAATTCGAATGCGCAGACTATGTGTTACCGAAAGAACCCGTTTGATTAATCAAGTTCGAGGATTGATTGCTGAGTACGGCATCATTGTTCCCAAGGGAAAAGCCTCTTTTAGGCAAGCTATTCCCGAAATATTGGAAGAGGTGGAAAACCAACTCTCGCCAATATTGCGTGAACTTCTATCACGTCAATATGAACGCTCTTTATATATCGATGAACAGATCCAATGGTTTGAAGAGAAACTCAGCCAAACCGTTAAACAATTTGATAATGCCAAAAGACTGATGTCTATTCCTGGCTTTGGACCACTCACTAGCCAAGCTGTCGCCGTATGGCTCGGCACTGGACAGCAATTTAAAACTGGGCGAGATGCTTCTGCTGCGATGGGACTCATTCCAAAGCAAGATACCACAGGGGGCAATGTCATTCTTCTCGGTATTTCCAAGCGAGGCTATACTTACATTCGCTCATTACTGGTTCATGGTGCTAGAGCTGCTTTAAGACGAGCCAAGTTCAAGTCCGACAAACTCAGTAAATGGATGCTTGAGTTGCAAGAGCGACGAGGTGCCAACCGCGCTGCGGTCGCACTCGCAAACAAACTCATGCGGATCGCTTGGGCTGTCATCGCCAAAAACGAAGAGTATCAACCAGTATAAAACACCATGCACCACCAACCCTTTGCAAAGTACGTAGTGAGATGAATAACAGGATAAATCCTACACGTTGAAAACCTTGTGCTCACGCTGGCTTTTAAAGTCGATAAGGTGATTAGGACTTCGTGTTCGACTGCCTCATCTTGGTCAAGGCAATAGCCACAAAAACAGGCCGTATATATGGTAGTTAACCTGCACTTTTAATCACACTGCTGACTTGCAAAACAGGGGGAGACCATATATGTGAGCAACGCAATACCTAAGCTCCCGCATACCACCTTAAACATTAAACACAACGCATAGTAAAAATGCCACGCGTTGCGAATCACTCTTAAACAGATTGTTAGCCCTTGTTAGCTTCGACTCTAAAGCGCCAAAGCGGTAACACACTACTTTTATAATCTTCTGGGATAAAAATAGAGAAACTTTTTGCTTCTCGACTTGTTTCTACACCAATGACTTTTCCGTTGTCTTCCGTAGCGGCTTTGTACATCGATGAAATCATAGAACTGACATAACCCAAAGGATCAAAACCATTTGTGGAATATTCTCCTTCAGGTTCAAACCTATACTTAATCCCAATGAGTCTGTCTTCCTCAACGACTACTGGAAGCACCTCTGTCTCAGACCAAAAACTATGCATAGCAAAGAAATTTGCTAACTTCTTCTCCTCTTTGCTCGTCACTAAATTACCAGCGCAATAGCACAAGACATTTTTTATGGTGAAGTTGGTCTCACCATTTTTTTCATTGTAATGAGCTGGTTTAGATGGGTCAGCTACTACGTAAATATCAATCGGTGGTGTAGTAGATAGCCACTCGTCACCTAGTACGAGCATTTCATTTTTCTTCAGAGCTTCTGGTAAGTCGATAATATAGCGCCCTTTATTCAGCTCAAAACTATCAGGTGATAGAAGAACCCACATATTCATTTTCGAATAATAGATTGCGAACTTTACAGGACAGTTTACCAACGAGGCGTACTTTAATACCGACTCAAAGTACTTTCTAGTAAACGAGAACTTATGATGGAAGGGTTCTCTATGATAATTTTTTACCTCTACTAGAAAAGACGACTTATCATTATCTAGAACAATACGATAATCAGGAATCGTTATATTTTCATTACAATATGCCTCACCACCATCTTCTTGCTTAATTAGGCAGCATTTGCCTAACGAAACAGCGACAACGGCAAACATAGATTCAACGCGTTTACCAAAAACTAAGTTTAGATTCTTATGATTTTCAGTTAAAGCAGCTTTCATCCTTTCCAATACTTGCTCAACCGAACTAGTATCATTTATATCCAAGGCATTTTGAGCACACAACTTAGTGTACAACTCAAATGAATCAAATTTTTCCGGATTTCTGGTTATTTTTGTTACCAATTATGCTTCCTATTAAATAAAGAGGGCTAACGCCCTGTTCTTAAGAATCCCCTCATAATTTCCATATAAAACAATGAGTAGACGCACATCGCTCATTCTGATCTAATGAATTTCGCCAAAAACACACCTGATTAAATGGATTTAATAGGAATTCCTAACGATGCGCGATGTTCAAATTCTACAGCAAACTATCGAAAACCAGTGCCCAAACATTCACAAAAAACGACTTAGATCTCTGATGCTTGCAACTAAAACGGTACTCGATGGT
>NZ_QLYZ01000010.1 GCF_003350325.1 Vibrio rhodolitus
CTTGGGTTTTGCGTCCAATCCATTTTTCCGTGCTTTCTCAGCCAAGTTAAAACAGTTGAGCGACCTTGGATACCATAAATGGCTTGTGCTTGCTTGTAGGTCATTTCTCCTTTTTCTACGGCATCAACGACCTGCAATTTAAAGCCTAGTGTGTAATCACGCTGAGTGCGCTTAATGTAGAGTTTATTTGAAGTGGTCATAATTCGTCCTCAATGTGTAAACACATTTCAGGACGGGACAAACCCTATGAAAAAGCCAGCAAGTAAGCTGGCTTTTTTATCTCTAGAGTTTAGCTTATCCGTATTCCGTATTCCGTATTCCGTATTCCGTATTCCGTATTCCGTATTCCGTATTCCGTATTCCGTATTCCGTATTCCGTATTCCGCTAATCAAGCATGGCGTTTTGATTGTGCTGAAAGTCATCTATATTGCGAAAACAGCGCTGGGTATAGCGAGCGGAGTAGAATTTATCTGCCATTAAGGTTTCGAAAAAGCGGTGCTTTTCTTCTACTTCGAAGTGGATATCTTCAATGCCTAATCCCTGCCAGCGTTCTAGTAGCGAGTGGTGGATCAAAAATGTCGAGCGGTGCTTTTTAAGTGCGATACAAATGAGCAGCCGCTGCTCGCAGACAACGTCGCTCAAACGCGTTTCAATGCGTTGTGGTGTCAGCGCTTTATGAAACGAAAGCGCGCTGTAATGGTGATGCAGATGACCTGCTGCGTCTGTCACCTCGGCTTGGCTGCGCGTGATGCCAAGACGCTCGCTGAAATACAGTTCATCGGCGAGCTCATTGGCAATCAATAAACTCTTACTGCCCCAACAAAATGAAATGTTTGGCATGCGCAGGGGAATACCGCCCGTGCGTCGGTTGATTGCCTCGCGTTTGTCCTGCCCCTCAGGTTTAAAGCGCATTAACTCATCACCGAAGTAGAGTTGTGGGTGATATTTTGTATCCACAATCGGCTGCCAGGTAAAGTCGTACTCGTTTAACCACGCATCATCATCACCCCCTTCATCGGCATAAACGTCGCCAAAGGTGATAAGTTGCAATGGTAGGTATTCGCTAAGAATGCTTTGCTTATCGCTCATAATCTTTTCCTTGCCGCGTTATAGGGTTTTAATGTGACGGGACATATGCTGTTTATACCCTTGCCAATACTCATCCCATTCGTCGCTGAGATCATCCAACTCGATTTCTTGTCGGTCGGCAAAAGACAAGTTGCCATCATGCAGCACGCTTTCGAAGAAAAGCTCTTCAAGCAATGTGGTTTGCAGCTTGCTGTTGTGCGTGGTGTGGCGGCGCAGTGCTTTAAACCATCCTAATTTGCTCGGTGTGGGCTCACAGCAGAAAAGCTGTACCCAACGAACCTGTTGCTCCAAGGTCGGCGCGGTAAGGATTTGCGGCAAGATTTTGGGTGCAAATCGGCTATAGCACTCTGGTGGTAAATCAAACTGGCTAACGTCGATCAAAGCCTCTATTTGGCTGTGATATTGGTGAAAGTCCAATTCGCCATCAATAAAACGCTTGGCAGCCGTTGTGAGTAATTCATGCTCACTCGCTTGATTACTGCGAGCCACCGAATGCATGATTTCACCCAAAACGATATCACGATAGCTAGAGAGCGGCGTAGTAAGTGTTGGGTGGAGGCGATGCACATTGAGGTAGAACTCATCTCGCTGTCTGGGTTTGAGTTTACTGATAGCCTCATTCCAGCGCTCACGCTCGTCTTGGTCTAATTCTGCATAACGGTTGATCAAGGCTGTCAGTTCGCCTACATCATATTGCACGGCAAGCGCGATGTGGTATGCGCATTGATCAATGTAAGAGATGCCGAGATCAAACAGCTGCATAAAAAAGGCATTTTGCTGCGCAGGGCTGGCGAAGTAGCCCATGCTGCGACGATAAAAGTTCGCCATACTCGCAATCGTTGCCTGCGGAGCCAAGGCCATGCAAAGGTTGATAACGCGTTTGGCAAAGTCATCCTGATTGACTTTATACAGCCAATAACAGGTTGCCAAGAGAGGGCGGAAAACATCAACCGAGTTAAACAAGGCGTATTGAGGCTGGGTAGCACCTAACTTCGCCTGATTCTGATGGTAAGAATCGCGGTGCAAACTGGTCTCTAACTCAGCCAGAAGCGCTGGTAAGCAGTCGCTTTGCCCATCAATTAGCCACGTTTGCAGTAATGGGGACGATTGGCTGCTGTGCTGCTCAAACTGGATAAAAACATCACGATGTAAGCCATAGCTTACCCACTTCAATAGTGCTTCTGTATAGTGATCAAAGCGCTGTGCATAGCGATCAAAGTTGAGTAACACCGCACCGATTAGGCGGCAAAGAGTTTGCTCTTCCTCATCTTCGCGTTGCCACAATTGGTAATTAAACGCATGACGATTTGAAGAGAATACTTGCTCAATCTCTTGATATTCTTGGTGATCACATAAGTAGTAGTTGTCGAGTGAATCAATGATCTCGTCGATTTTCTGTTTGGTTCTGGCACAGATATCATTTTCTTCGGCTTCGCACGGCAAGCAGTAGCGCGTTTCAAATTCAAATACGCTCATGCACGCACTATCTGCGTTAGTTGTCATGGTTGCTTGCAGCGATTCTGGCAGATCTTGCTGGTCAAACAGATGATAGAAAATATCTACCACGCGAATAAAACGTTGTTGATTTACGTGGTTTTGTCTATCCGCCAACAGTACATCATAAAGCGGGCGTAAAATGTCGCCTAAGTACGGCAGAATCTCTTGTTGGCTCGGGATGCTATCGTAATGACAGCAGCGCAGTATATGCCGATAAAAAGGCGCACAATAACGCTTAGCGTGCAACAAAATGAGGACCGAATCGAGATCAAGTAGGCTTTCACTTAATGACGTGTGATTTTGATATTCGCCAGTTAATACGTAGTGCCACAAATCCTCACCACGCGGCAGGCGACCTATAAATGGGTAGAGTTGTTGCAGCGGCTCTTCAAGCGCCTTTTCACCATCAGTAAAGGCGTTGGTGTTTTGTTGTTGCTCGTCCATATCGTCAGCACGGTCGGCTTCAATATATTCGTCGACACCTTGCCAATGGCGTGTGTCGCAATAGTCGTTAATCAGCACACTTTCTTCTGCCGCGAGCAACGTCATTAACTGTTTGATGTTCCATCGATAAGTACTGTTGATTTCGCCAAGCGGGTTATGGCGAAAAACCGATACTTTTACTGAGTAGTTTTGCTCCTCAAGCGCATCACTTAGTTCAAAAGCAAAAAAATTGGCATTGAAGTGATTACAAAATAGGTAGCCAAAGCTGACGTTTTCGCTAAGTTCATGCCAAGGCGAAATTTCCACATTGTTTTTTTCAATGGCTTTTTGCAGCGCTTTATTTCTAGTGCTTTGTGGTGCGTCACTGTAGAGCAACACTAAGCAAGGATCATCATAACTGCCAAACTGGTTAAGCGCGGTTTGCACTGCCTCAGGGATGGAGGACAGAGTCGATGGATTGAGTGAATCTAGCATTAACTGGCTCGTTCTGGTATCGGTGATGTATCGATTATAACGTTGTCTTCTTGCGCGCATTTTGACACTAAGTAACTAAAATTAAAACAAATCCACTTTTCTTACCGCTAAGGTTGAACCCCAATAACAACTCGAATGCTTCCCTATGGTTTGAGTTAGCTCTCATGCCATGATGCTTTGCTCGCATCTATCCACTATCTTTGTAAAAATGCTCTTAACGGATTGGAGCAGATACAACAAATCAAATAGGAAGACGTATGGCGTTATGGTTATACCTAAAGCGAAAGTTACATGCGACGCTGTTTGACCTTAGCGGTCGTAATTTGCTGCTACTTAGCGTTGCGTACATCGTTATCGCTTGGCTGTTACTCAAACTTGCCGGTGAAGCAGTACTAACGGATAGTTTCTCCAATTTTGTTTACTACCTAATGGTGACCGCCTCTACGGTGGGTTATGGCGATCATTCTCCGGTAACCGATGCCGGTAAGTGGGTCGTGGTGTTGTTTGTGATACCCGGTGGCTTGGCACTGTTTGCCTCAATATTAGGGCGTATAGCGTCGAATCTTGTCGATTACTGGCGCGCGGGTGTATTAGGGAAGAGAAAAGTGAACACTGAAAATCATATTTTACTGTTAGGCTGGAATGGGCAGCGTACTTTGCATTTGATCCGTATGTTGCAGCATGAAGAGGAGGGTAATCGCCCAATTGTGCTGTGTACTCGCTCTGATATCGAGAACCCACTGCCGGGTGAGATTGGCTTTGTAAAAGTGGGCAGTTATACCGATGCGCAAGAGATGAAAAATGCTCGCATTGACGTGGCAAGTTGCATTGTGGTCGATAACCTTGAAGATGACATCACGCTCTCAGCGGCGCTTTATTGCAGTAACATTAACCCTAAAGCCCATCTAGTGGCGTACTTTAAAGATGAAGCGCTGAGCGCGCTGCTGAGCCAGCATTGCCCAAATGCGGAATGCATTCCTGCGGTCGGGGCGGAGATGATCGCCAAAGCGGCGGTTGATCCTGGTTCAAGTGCTTTGCATCAAGAGCTTCTCGCCTCAACTCGTGGCATGACGCAATATTCGACGTACTACCCACAAGAGAGACAAGCTATCTCGGTAGAGAGCGTGTTTCTATTTATGAAAAAGCATCATCAAGCAACCTTGATCGCAATTGAAGGCGAGCAAGGCATTGAGTTAAACCCAGAGTTAGACACTTTGATAATGCCGAGTATGAAGCTGTTCTACATTGCTGACGAGCGCATTGAGCAATTTGATTGGGGTAAGGTTGCGTCCTGAATTTTTACCTAGTGCGTGGTTTCTTTTGGGTTTCTGGCGCTCTGTAAATTAGTAAGCTGAGTAAAAATTGTTATTCATGATAGCCGTAGTCAGGAGTCTTGCCTTTTAGTGCTTTTGCCACAAAAAAAGGCTTCACCGTGGTGAAGCCTTCCGCATCTATATTTTTAGCTCAAGCGTAAAGCTTACTCGCCAGCTTCCACTAGCTGCATGCCGCGCATGGTTAAACCACACAGCATGGTTGGCATTGCGTTGAAGATCTCTTCAAACTGTTCTAAGCCTTCAATACCTTGCTCTGCAAGTGTCGCGATAGAAGTTTCTGGATCGTACAGCATAGTCAGAGACAGTAATACGCCACCTAAAAGTGCGTTATCTTGGCTATCTTCTGGCATGATGGCTTCCCAATCATCGCGAGAAAGCTGCCAACCTTGTAGTAAACCTTCACAAAAATCACGTGCTTGCTCGGTTACGATCTCCTCTTCATCTAACGCGCAACCTTCCGGCCATTGCCATTGGTTACTCATCAGTGCTGGGCGGTATTGGTTCCACAGTGCAATCACTTGCTCAATGTAGCACTCAAGTTGCTCGCCATCGCTGAATGGCGCGACTTCTTCACCGCCCCATAGGAACGGAAGCCACTCATGCGGATCAAGTGTGTGTGGCGCGGCTGCCATTGCGGTAACAAAACCGTGCGTCTTCGCTTCGTTGATAAGTTTACCGTTAAGTTCAGGCTGAGATAGGATTTCTTGTAGAGTCAAAATCAATACCGATTAAGTAAATAAATTCAGATGGAGCTATAGTAACAGCCCATAGTTAACAAAAATAGCTTACTACTGGAACTAATCTTTAACTGAGCCGATTAATTTAGTGTTAACCCGCACCCAAGGGATAACTTAGCAGCAGATATTGATGTTTTTGTTGTTTAGTCATGAACTGAGTCTACTAAAATGAATATCAATCCTGTTACTTGAAGTAATTTGGGTATAGTACCTATAATTTTGTATAAACATCAAAAATTCAGTTGGTTATGGTCAAGCGTTCATCTTTAAAGCGACAGAGCATTTATGCACTCGCAATCTATTTAGCTTTCGCCATCGCGGTTGTCGGGGCAGTGAGCTATTTTGTGGTTGAGCCACCGATTCGAGATCAACTGATCCGCAACCTCGACTCGCGCTCACAAATCATCTCCAGTGAAATTGAATCCTCTCTTGAAAGCCCCCTTGGCATTTTGCAAAGTGTGGTAAGCGTGGGCAATACCGGCAAATCGCCAGAGCTACAGGCTGAAATTCTACGCAGTATGTTCAGTGTGATTGATGGCGTGGCAGTCAGTGGCGGCTTGTGGCCAAAACCAGACCTTTCGCAACCCGAGCAGCCTTATAAGAGCCAGTTTTTTAATCGTGCCAGAGATGGCAAGGTAGACCGCATTTATTCGTGGGATAACCCGCTCACCGGCGGCTATGACAGTGAAGCTTGGTATAGCGAGGTGATTAATAAGCCGCAGGGCAGCGTCTCTTGGTCATCGGTTTATATTGACCCATTTACTCATGTCCAGATGATCACTGCTTCTTCGCCTTATTTTGTTGATGGTGAGTTTGCAGGCGTTGCGACTATCGATCTTTCGCTTGAGGGCTTGGTTGAGTTTGTGAAGCGCCATGCAGAGCAGCATGAACTTGGGATACTTATTCGAGATCGCAATAACGAAGTGGTTATCGAGTACAACTTTAAAATTGTCGAAGATATTTATATTAGCGAGCAGACCTTTGGCGATTTTGGCTGGACGATTGATGTGGTTAACGCCAATCGGCTGGTGGCAGAGCAAGCTTATGACATGGTCACCAAGGTTGAGATGGGCATCATGCCGATGATGCTATTTTGCGTGCTGATCGGCTATGTGTTGATCAATCGCTTTTTGATTGAGCCAATCAGTAAAATTGCCCGTGAAGTGGATGATTCGAAACGCGGTGGGATCATTGATATTGATTACCACAGTAACGACGAAATCAAACACCTAATTGATGTATTTAATCAAAAGACGGTGTTCCTTGAGCAAGAAAAGAAAAAAGCACTGGCTTCAACTCGCGCCAAAAGTGCCTTCCTTGCCACCATCTCCCATGAAATTCGCACCCCAATGAATGGGGTGTTAGGCACGGCACAGATCTTACTCAAGACGGACTTAAACCACGAGCAGCGTAAGCATCTTAAAACTCTGTATGATTCTGGCGATCATATGATGATGTTGCTTAACGAGATCTTAGACTTCTCTAAGATAGAGCAAGGTCATTTAGAGTTGGAGAAAGCCCCGTTTCCACTCCAATCAATTATTGGCAGTATCAACAGTGTTTACCACACCCTGTGCGCAGAGAAAGGGTTGCGTTTTGAGATCAAGAGTGAGGTAAATAAGCTGCGGTGGTACACCTCTGATAAAGCCCGCCTGCGCCAAATACTGTTTAACCTACTTAACAATGCAGTGAAGTTCACCTCACAAGGGTTTGTTGAAATCAGCTTTGCAGAAGTTGAGATGAATGGCAGGAACTTTCTCAACATTAAAGTGGTGGATTCTGGGGTGGGCATTGATGCGTCCGCGTTGGAAAAAATATTCAAACCGTTTGTGCAAGCCGAGTCTTCCACCACACGCCGATTTGGAGGTACTGGGCTTGGATTGGCGATCGTTAAACAAATTAGCGAGCTAATGAACGGCGATGTCAGCGTACAAAGCCAACTGGGGCAGGGGACGACCTTTGATGTGCTGCTTGATATGGAAGTGTGCCAGCCTGAAAAAGTAGAAAGCCACGAGCATAAAAAGCTTAACTACAATGGGCTAAAAGCGTTGATTGTGGAAGACAACCGCACCAATACCATCATTATTAAGAGCTTTATGTCAGCCAAAGGTTTTGAGTGCCACTGCGTTGGTGACGGTGAGCAAGCCGTAGAGGCAGTGCAAAGCAGCCAGTTTGACTTGATCATGATGGACAACCACATGCCACGTAAAGATGGCATCACGGCTACCCAAGAGATACGCGCACTCAATTTGCCGACCGCGAACATTCTTATCTTTGGTTGTACAGCCGATCTGTTTAAAGAGACACAAGAGCGCATGCTCGCCGCTGGTGTAGATACTATTGTCTCCAAACCAATTGATGAGAAAGAGCTCGACGATATGCTTTACCGCTATTCAGATAAGCTCTATCAGTACAAATCACTGCATGAATGCCAATCTACAGCACCATTTAACGCTGAGGAACAACTGGTTTCACTCTATATTGCTGTGGAAGACCGCAAGCAAGATGAGGCGCAAGAAATTCTCTCTACCATCTTTACTCACTTTAATAGTGATGAAAAAAGCGATGCCGGAGCGCTTATTGCGCCTTTGGTGAAACGCAAGCAACTACCCTCTCAGCAAGACCTTGATGTACTGACAGTTCTATTAAAAGACGCTTAGTATATTGAGTGTTTTATAAACACCACATTATCTAATAAACAGCTAAAGTTACTCTAGTGACTTTAGCTGCTTTTTGTTCTAAAAACAGTGATTTATCCACTTCGCAATGTTAAATATGGAATCTAATTCTAATGATTTAGTGTTCTAATGGCGCCAATTACTAGTTATTTAAATAAAGCTAGATATTGATGTTGTTAATTTGTTGTTTCAGCAGAATTATATGTTGAGGTGGTAATGAAATTGCTTGGTTCATTCAGTATTCGAAATGCATTAGCAGACACTTTTGCTATGGTCGTGTTTTGTTTTGTTACTGGCATGATTATAGAGATATTTATTTCAGGCATGACGTTTGAGCAGTCTTTAGCGTCACGTACCTTATCGATCCCGGTAAACATCGCGATAGCCTGGCCCTATGGGATGTTCCGTGACTTTATGTTGCGCACGGGCAGCCGAATTTCGCCATCGAACTTAATGAAGAACATCTCTGATTTGAGCGCATACGTATTGTTCCAATCACCGGTCTATGCCTGCATTTTGCTGGTGGTAGGCGCGAACCTTGAACAGATCGCCACGGCTGTTGCTTCTAACGCAGTTGTTTCATGCGTGATGGGTGTGCTTTACGGGCACTTCTTAGATACTTGCCGCCGCTGGTTTAAAGTACCGGGCTACTATGTTCAAGAAGTGGTTCAGGAAGTAGTGCAAGACGTTGTACAAGAAGTCTTAGTGGATAAACCTGCAGCAGATTAGCCACAACGTAACCAATCAAACATAGTTGGCGGGATTTTTTAGGCTTTGCTCTTGACCTAACCTCCTAGAATCATTAAATTAGCGCCTCGTTAGCGAATAACGCTAACCACAATTTGATTCGGTGAGTTGTCCGAGTGGCTGAAGGAGCACGCCTGGAAAGTGTGTATACGGCAACGTATCGAGAGTTCGAATCTCTCACTCACCGCCACATTCTAAGCCCCAGCAGAAATGCTGGGGCTTTTTCGTTTTTGAGCTCTTGGTTCTATCGTCAATGCGACAATATAGGCGACAATGCAAAGCAAAAAGGTACGAAACGTCAGGGCTAAATTAGCTCGACAGTGTAATTACCTGACACAGACGAAAACGGGTGCTTATACCTTTAGGTGGAATATCTTAACTAATGGAAAGCTCCATCAACCTAGAGTTAGTTTGATAACAAGATATTATCTTGAAGCGGCTGGTATCGCTTCTGAGTTAGCTCGTGCCATTCTCGAAACACCTACACCAACAATCGACCAAGTAAAATCAATCTATGCTCAGTTTCTTGAAACTAAGGTAGGTATTTGTAATGCGCTTAATAGAAGTTGATATGAATAGTCTATTAATTGATTTGGCAGTAAAAAGCCAAAGAGAGTAATTAAGCGTATGGAGCTCATTTCTGACTTGTGTGGATACAGCGTCGCTGTCACCATGAACTTGCTATCTGGGAGTATCCTCTGAGGGATAGAGATAGGCTTGCTTATAAAATGTTTCGCCGGTTAAAGCACTTTTACCTACCGATAATACGTTCGCATAAAAAGCGGAAAGGGCTTATATTTGTGTACTAACCCACTGATCAGTGAGCATATTGATAGCAGTCTGGTCACCAACTAAACATATTTGAAGTTTCTGAATCTTTAACTATTGCCCTAGGAAAATTGCCTGGTATGATTGCCTCGTAATTTAAACAGGGTTTACAGATATGACAAAAGACGAAGTTTTGGTGATCGATTTATTCGCGGGTCCAGGAGGCTTGGGAGAAGGTATATCATCCGTTGAAACTTCAGAAGGTTTCTCTCCTTTTAAAATCGGTGTATCTGTCGAAAAAGAACCTTGTGCTCATAAGACATTAACTACTCGTGCATTCTTCAGGAAAATTAAGAATAAAGAGGGTGGACTGGATGATTACTATTCCTATGTAAGAGGTGAACTTGATAGGAAAGGGTTGTTTGCAAGGCATCCTACTGAATCAGAAGAAGCGATTAGAGAGACGCTAGAAAAGCCTACCGCTTTAGGAGAAGACAACAATATTATTCACGAACGAATAAAGTCACTGATTTCTGTCCATAATGGTCCTAAAGTAGTCATTGGTGGTCCTCCATGTCAAGCATACTCCCTTGCTGGGCGCTCACGCAATGCAGGTAAAAAAGATTACAAAGCCGAGAATGACAATCGGCATTTCCTCTATTTGGAATATCTGAAGGTGCTTGCTATTGCTCAGCCGGAAGTTTTTGTGATGGAAAATGTGAGAGGAATCCTGTCTGCTAAGGTTAATGGTAAGGTTATGTTCCCTTCTATTCTTAAAGACTTAAGAAATCCCGGCAAAGTAACTAAGGAAAGGCACACTAAGGGTTACAAAATCTATTCTTTGGTTGTAAAACCTGAAAACCCGAACAATCCACAATATCCTGATTCTTCGGATTTTCTGATTCGCTGTGAAAATTACGGTGTACCGCAAGCTCGCCACAGAGTGATCCTTCTTGGTGTTAGGGAAGATATAGATGCAACTCCGGGCACTCTTTGTGAGTCAGATAAAACAAGCCTCGGTGTGAAAAATATTTTGGACGATCTCCCTGAACTGAGAAGTGGTTTTTCTAAAAAGCCCGATTCGCCTGTACACTGGGGGGAGACAATTAGCACACATGCAGAGCAGCTCAGAAATATCTTGATCAGCGTAGGTTATACGAGCGAGCAGGTTGAAAGCCTAGATCTTGCTCCTTATCCCGGTCTGCAACGAAAAAGTACCGAGCACAGGGATATTCGTTTTTCCAGAATTTCTGAACCACTAAAGAGCTGGCTACTGGATAAAAATCTGAATTGTGTACTGAACCATGAAACACGTGGGCATATGGAATCAGATCTACTGCGTTATGCTTTCTGTGCAGCCTATTCACAGTTAAATAATGGTGTTTCTCCTAAATCCAAAGATTTTCCTGATGAGCTTGCCCCAGAACATGCTAACTGGAAAACAGGTACACACGCAGATAGGTTTCGAGTGCAGTCTTCAAATAAGTGTTCAACTACGATAACGAGCCATATTTCCAAAGATGGTCATTACTTTATCCACTATGATCCAAAACAGTGTAGAAGTTTGACTGTGAGGGAGGCTGCAAGATTACAGACATTTCCGGATAACTACTATTTTGAGGGAAATCGAACTCAGCAATATGTGCAGGTCGGGAATGCTGTGCCGCCATTTTTGGCGCGCCAAGTAGGTAAAATAGTTTTAGAACTCCTATCTGCATAGATGATTACATCTTGGTCTTAGCTTGCGATGCAATTAGGTCGAGTACAAAAATAGCCGAAACGAGTTAATTAGTGTTTTGGCAATTTTAGCACCAGCGCCTCGTTATTTTACAAGGCGCTGAAAATATACACTATAGTTTTAAAGAGGGCTACGCTGTGACATTTTACGTCTGTGTTTTGTCTTTTTAGTATCAGGAAGATCTTTTGTTCGCTCGTCGTTCTTTTGTTTAACGCTCTGTTTTGTAGAAAGACTAAAATTTTCTACTTGGGAAAAAAAATTATCCTCGTTACCAATTTTGTCACTGATAAGCTCTGGGTTGAAATTGACCTGAACTAACATCGGGAATTTTACAGCCTGTCCGCTAATTAAACCTTGCCCACGACCGAAGGACTGTAGAATATTTGCATCCGATTCAGAAAGGTTTTCCATAACAGAACGAACAAAGGACTTGTCTTTAGGGTTGACTAACCTCAAAACTAAAAAAGTATTACACATTGCTAGTGTGGTTTCATCAAGGCGTGAGGGTCTTTGAGATATAATTAATAGTCCGGTTCCAAATTTTCGTCCTTCGGTGATCATCCTACGAATTGTAGGTAGCGAAGGGGTTTCAGATGTTCCTTCATTCCTGCTAGGTATAAAATTGTGCGCTTCTTCAATTACTGCAAGATAAGGAGGGATCGTATTCTGTAATGAAGCTCGGTGTTCAAAAAGATTTTCTAACACGATTGAAGCAATTGTACTCTGCGCTAAATGGTCGAACCCAGAAAGATAAAAAATTGATATTTGATTTGGAGCTACAATTTTTTCCGGACTCGTTATTGGATCCGGCATCGGCTCAAAGTCATAATCGTTTAATAGTTCTCTTAACCGAGCATTGTTTTCTTCCATCCTTTTCAGTTTTGTAATTACATTGCGGATATTTCGTCTAACTGGCCAGACAGATCTTTCGCTAAAACCGGCATCTTTTCTTTTTTCCTCATCTTTACCCCAATTATCGAGTTTTGCTGATACTCGTTCCAAGAAATCGATAGCTGACTCAGCTGATAGGAACTCGTTGTCATAAAGTGCTTTATGATGTATCGGCATCTGTGCATCAGTTAACTTGGTGCCCATTTTTTCAACTAGGGATGCAATGGTGTCTATATTTTCCTCAGAGACCCAGATAGATGGATAAAAAAGTCGAACTTTAGTTCCCTTGAGTAATTCTTTCTGTTTCTCCCAAAGACCTAAGTAATCCCCATGGGGATCCATAATGACAACTGGATAACCATGTTGAGCTGTTTCGCTGATAATTTGTCGAGACGCTACAGTTTTCCCTCCACCAGTCATTGCTAAAATTGCCATATGACGGGCAACAACTTGGGTAGCAGATAGACTCACCTCAACATCATTTCTTCCTATTAAGTTCCCGAGAGCCAGACGTTTTTCATCGGTATTATTGCCGACTAACAGCCTATGAAGCACATTTTGAGGTGGACTATATACGTATCCGGAGGGTTTTACTGGATAAGTTAAGGGAGATATTTCTAAAGTGTCGGATATATCTGCAGCCGTTCTGCCAAGAATCAAAACCTCACCGACTAGATGATCTCGTAATGTTGATAACGGCGTATCTGCTATATCAACGGTTGATTTAACAAGCTCTGTAGCTGCTTCCGATGGGAAAAAGGGGTTAAATCGTTCTATACCAGTAACTCGTCCCCAAACGTAAACAGTTTGCGTATTGCCCTCAATAGTTGTGGGTACTGTCACTTCTGTCGCGACAATATCTCCGACTTTTGCAGCTAATTCTGTGATAACAAACTTGAAACTAGTCACAGAGGTACTACCAACAATCAAGCCGACTCTAGTCCATTTACTCATAATTAAATTCCCGCTTTAGGTCTGAAAAGCCAATCTCTCCCATTGGCTAAAAGAATACGTTTTGCGTAGTGAATATCATCAGGGTTTTTGCTCTTTAATGCTTCTCTTAACATTGCTATGCCATATTGAGATTCTATTCCTTTAGTTAACCATCGGGGAACTTTCGCTTCCTTGTCGACGATGTCTAATCCAACTGGAAAGGAGTATTTGGGTAGTAGCTGAGACATTTTCATTGTGAGTTCACATAAATAAATCTGTTCTTCAGTTGTAGAACTTTCGAAGCATTCCAATCTAACAACATCTGATTCTGCTGATGTTCTCAAAAAAGCGACCATTGGGTTTGGAATTCTTTCGATATTTCCTGCCCACTTTTGAGGCCACTTTCCTCTTCCGCCTTGTCTCTCTACTCGAAACGGCATTATGTATTCTCCGGGCGCCAGCACGACTGAAAATATTAGCGCATCTCCCATTTTGTGCTGTTGTAGAAAGTCGATTCGTGTCTTGAATTCAGCTCTAGCTGTTTTGCTAAGCAGTCCATTTTTGTGGAGATTGTCCAATAATGTATTTACTACAGCCACTGAGCGCTTAGCAGGTCTCTCTACCACACCCGCTACCAGTGTTTTGGATTGGTATAAGCGCTCCAATACGGCTCTATATGCTGATATGAAATGTTTTTTATCAGAATCGTCAGAATTCTTAAACCCAATGGAAATGTCAGAAAACTGGTCTTGACCATCTTTACTGAAGTTTGGGAACCCTGGGGTATATGAAGTACCTTGGCGACCATAGGGAGCCGCTGGATTTATAAGAGGACCATGTACAAATACAGCATTTATGGTTGGATCATTTAATACTACCGATTCTGTTGCAAGAATCTCAACAAGCATTCTTGCTGCGTCGGTTAGTGTTGATGTATCGTCAAAATCATCTTCCATTAACTCTGAGTTAAATAGATCGTCAACAATACACCCTTTGATATCAAACTTTTCTCTTTCTTTATCCTCTAAACTCTTTCCTAACTCGACAGTATAAGAGCCAGCTCGAATACCAATAAGATTTGCCACTGGTAATTGAACTGATGATACGCCTCCATCGATAAAGGACAGTTTTTTTCCCCTTTGACCCTTCCAAAATTCAGCAGAACTAACTTTAACAGTTTTTATCATGTCTGCTTCTAACAAACATTGTCGAAGGACTTTGGATGTGCGGGTTAATATATCCAAAAAATCCATTCCAGTTTCATTCTGTGTCTGATGAATGAGGGCCTCTAAAAAACGACCCGAGAAATCTAACTCGTTAATGCGGGATTCAATAGGATCCATTCGTTAATCCACTAAATAATAAAGACAATTGGCTGGTTTAACTTAAGCATACTTTATGTCACTCGGCAGCTACAAGAGCGGTGTGGCTTTGATAGATAAATCGATAGAACTAAATATAGAAACTATGATCTGATCTGCTACAAACGTTAAGGGTTATGATCAAATACCTTATATATTTGTGAGGCAATCAGTTTAAAGTCGTTTAATAAAGCTATAGTTTGAGTTCTGCGCTGCACTACAGAAAATAGGGTGATTACGATAAGCGATAAGAGCTTATACCATAGTTAAGTGTGTTTTTGTACAGACAACAAAGTAATGATTCAATTAACCTGAGATGTCGCAAAATAACAGAAGTCAAATGTGATGGAGACCATGAACGATGGGAGCATCGATGATGCTGTTCGGGTTAAACGTCCTGCACTGATCGCCTCTCTGCAAAAAAGGGGGCAGAAAGGAACAAGTCTGTCTAAGCAATTCATTTTGAATGCTTCTAAGGACCCAGAAATAGGATTTTTGTTTTAAGAGGTCGTGAATGCAGCGAAACATTACACTTTCATACATAAAATTAGCACTCGTTTAATAATTAACTGTGTCTAGATAGGGTGTATCATAGCCCAACTGTAAGCAACAAAGCAGAACTTAGTGCAAATTACATTTCTTGAACTCCTAAACATTTGTCAATCGAATGATGATTCATATTCGGCATACGGTTGTTCTCAAAAGTGCTAATAATCTCGTAAAAGTGATTTAAAGCAAGGAAGAGTCAGGAAATATTGAGCGTATTGTGAAATCGATCTACCAACTTTATTATTATACAGATAATATTAACGGCATGATTGTTGATATTTTATGTTATTAAGATTTTATGATTTCAAACACAGACATTTTTTACTCTGAGCTCCGGGAACAAACTACTGAATTGGTTTCCGAAGAGTACATAGATTGGGCTCCAAAGGCCGCGCAAATGTTAGCTTTTGGGTCAATCGCGCATGGGCTTCTTGTTGATTCCCAAGTTATTCCGGACTGTGAATTGACGCCATCAATTCAGATTGGAGGACGGAATCGGAAGAGTTTTATATCTGCATTCTATAATGAAGAATTTGAGCGACTAGACGTTGTCACTTCTATTTTTATTGACGAAGTCAAACCTAAAACAGTACCACGAGAAGTAATAAAAAAATCTGCTTATGAGGCTTTGAGAGGTGCTAAATCTCTGCTAGAGAATGATCTCAGTTCTTTATCTGGAGATCTAGCTAATGATTCTCAAATCGAAACGTTACTTAACTACAGAAACAAAATAACTTATATACAGATCTATGTTTTAACTAACGGAAAGTTTACAGATTGGGAAACGACGTTTAATGATGACACATCGGTAGGCTGTGATGTCGATGTCGATGTATACGACATTACGCGGCTCGAAAGGCTACTGGATACAAAGCACTCTAGGGATAATATATTGATCGACTTTGAAGATCAAAAGCTGTTAGGTAGACCGTTAGATTGTCTGGAAATGAAACCCGCAGTTTCTGAATATGGCACCTACTTGGCTATATTTACCGGCGAGTTGTTATTTAATCTATATGAGAAATATGGCGCCCAGCTTTTTGAATTCAATGTTCGATCATTTCTATCCAATAGGGGAAAGATTAATAGAGGAATTCGAGATACGATAAAAAATCAACCCCAAAGGTTTATGGCATATAACAATGGTCTTGTAGCTACAGCTGATGAAATAGAAGTAGCCTCCTTAGATGGTCAGCTCAGGATACATAAAATGAGGGGGTTTCAAATCGTTAATGGCGCTCAAACTACGGCGTCTATACATAGAACCGCGAAACAAGATAAAGCAGATATATCTCAAATTAACGTATCGGTAAAGATAACTAAAGTATCAGAGGACTTATTAGAGGAGATAGTTCCATTAATATCTAAATATGCTAACTCACAGAACAATGTTCAAGTTGCTGATTTGTCGGCTAACCATCGATTTCATATTTGGTTTGAACGTTTGTCGAGAGAAATTTGGGTTCCGGGAGAAAAATCAAAATGGTTTTATGAAAGGGCTCGAGGTTCATATGACGAGGAGTTATTTAAAGAGGGAACAACACCTAAAAAGAAAAAAGAGTTTATTACTATATATCCTAAAAGCCAGAAACTGTCGAAAACAGATTTGGCAAAGATTTATGTTGGCTGGCAAAGAAAACCATTCCAAGTAACCACTGGAGCCCAGAAGAATTTTTCTAAATTTATGCTGGAGATTGATGAAATAACTAGTGGGCAAGGAAAAACCAGTGAGCCTTCAGTTTCTTTCTTTAAGTCAATGATTTCAAAAAGAATAATTCAATCTTCAATCCAGAAAATTTGTCGTAAAGAGCTTTCTGGTCACCGAAGTGAGATAACTAACTACACGTTTTCTTCACTCTCATACCTATATGATGATTGTATTGATTTAGATATGGTCTGGTCACAACAGAAAATTAGTGATGAGATGATAGATTATCTCACAAGTTTGGTATTAGATATTGATGCATTAATTAGAGAATCATCTAATGGTCAAAATATTACAGAGTGGTGCAAAAAAGAAGACTGCTGGGTATATGTTAGTCATAAGCTTGATAATATGAGAAGTCATCAGTTTATATTTCCTGAAAGAAGCGAAGTTGTTAATAATGTCGATATGGAAGTAGGTGAGTCACAAGATTATTTTAAATATAATGAATACACATCTACTCAATGGAAGCGTGCGGCTGGTTGGGCTATGCTTAATAATACTACCACAACGTTATCTGCTCAGGTAACTATGACATTAGCTCAATATGCTGCAAATAACTGGATGAAAACGCCTAGTGACAAGCAACTCAAACATGCAATTCCAGTAATGCTAAAAGCGATGGAGGCTGGGGTTTTTGATGAGAATGGAGATGTCGATGAAAAATAAATTCATGATATCGAGCTTTTTTCGAAAGAGCTAGCTGTTAATTTTGCTCATAGCAACTGTAGCATTGTGCTATGAAGTTAACATAGTGATATTGCTTTATAGTCTGTCTAAATAGCTTTTATTAAAGTATCTTCCATACTGAATCCTAAGCCCTAGCAGAAATGCCGGGGTTTTTTTTCACATCCTGTCATTAACCACCTATATGATAATCCGCACATAACTCAATACTTTTTTACTACTTTATCGCCATTACATTCGAACGCGTATATCATCGGTTTAGATTGGTATACGGCATGGCTTATGGTTTTAACATATTCTTTTTACGACAAAAATGCAGCTGAGTTGGCGAAGCAATATGATGGTCTCGACTTTGAGTCTGTGCATCAATCATGGAAGCGTTATTGGCCACAATCTCGCGCCAGTGTACTAGATATTGGTGCAGGGTCGGGACGTGATGCCAAGTGGATGAGTGAGCAACGCTGTGAGGTTATTGCCGTTGAACCAAGTGATGCGCTGCGCCAAATAGGTAAGCACAATACCGGTCCTGATGTCACATGGTTGAATGACTCATTACCGGCGCTTAAAAAAGTAAATAACCTTGGGATGCGCTTTGACCTCATATTGGTGAGTGCGGTATGGATGCATCTAGCGCCTTCAGTGCGTGCTAGGGCATTTCGTAAACTATCAAATCTATTGTCTGCCAACGGCAAGCTCGTGATAAGCCTGCGTCATGGTGAGTTTACCGATGGGCGCCAAAGTTACCCTGTTTCGGTTGAAGAATTGGAAAAATTGGCCAGCGAGCATGCTCTACACGTGCAATCGGTCTCTGAGAGTGCAGATAAGCTCAATAGGACAAGCGTCTCATGGCAGACCGTCGTCCTCACTCTACCGGATGATGGTTCAGGCAATCTAAATACTGTTCGTCGGGTTATCGTCAATGACAGTAAATCTGCAACGTACAAACTTGCACTACTGCGAACTTTACTGCGTATTGCTGATGCACACCCAGGTGCGGTACTCGATCGTAGTGATGGCAAGGTAGCGATTTCGGCAGGGCTTGTCGCTCTGTATTGGATTCGGCAGTTTAAGCGTCTGATTGATGTTGATATCGAGGGAGCAGGTATTCAACAAAACTCGAATACGAGCAAGGGACTAGGTTTTGTCAAAGATGATGGATGGAACAAGCTTAAGCACCTCGCTGCAGATGATTTCTCTATTGGTTCCCTTTTTATGGGAGAAGCAGCAGCAGCGATACAAAAACTATTTACCCAAACACTTAATACCATCAAAGTTGGACCGGTAACCTTTATCTACCAAGGTGACAAATCCAATAAGCTATTTGAGATACAGTCAGTTGGTAAACGCAGAGCGCACTATGATTCTATCATCTTAGATAGCGAATTTTTTGCTGGGTATGGTCAATTCATTCTTGATGAGAAGCTGTGGGATTGCTTTAGGCTGTATCACTCTTGGATTGAACCTCTGGTAGTCAATCAGTGGGTTCGTGAGATGCAACGCTTTGAGCTCAATCGCAGCCGAAATATTGCCTTGCAAACCTATCATGAATGCTTGGTTTGGATTGATTCGACTCGTGATACCCGTGATGTGCGAAAGCGTGTGGAAGAGTTGCGAGTGCAGGGTGTCAATATTCCAAATGTTTGGAGTAATTCCGTACTTAAGGGGAAATATGACGTTGATCATTGCTTGCCATTCGCTTACTGGCCAAATAATGACAAGTGGAACCTATTACCTACTTCATCGAGTGAAAATCAAAGTAAAAGTGACCGCGTGCCCACGACTAAGCGTTTAGCTGAATCACAGCAGCGAATCATAGATTGGTGGCAGATTGCGTGGGGCTGCGATGAGCATCAACAGCGCTTTTTTACGGAAGCTAAGTTTTCTCTGCCTAACTTGTCAGCTCACTGTAATGACTTTGCTGAGGTTTTCGAGGCTATGGGATTACAAATTAAAGGTGTAAAAAGCCGTCTATTAGTTTCTGAATGGTAGTGTAAAGATGCAGAGTGCGGCAGCAGTGATGGCTCAAGGTGGAAACGATACTCAACTTTTAGTTTCAATGCCCGCATTATCGCCACATGGTTTCACCGCAGTGGCGAGTATTGTTCTGGGGATCTATGTTGGGGTAAAAGTGATCAGCTTGAAGAAAAGCTAGCTCCTAACTCCTCTATTTGATTTGTTGAACCAAATAAAATGGAGTTCCCATAAATAGGGAACTCCTTATATCTATTCGATTAGTTCGGGAATTTCATCGACTCCACTTTCGGCTATCGTTGAGGCTCCTTTTACTGTGACTCCATCGCAACTGACATAGATTTTTCCGTTGCGTCTTACCTGCGTACACTCTTCGGGAATAACTTCTTTTTCTACAGTTTCTGTGACAGTTTCAGTTACTGTTTTGATAATAGGCTCTTCCGTTACCATGCGATATAGATAGTACAAACCAAGAGCGGAGGCAAAAAGTAAGACAAGCAATAAGACTGCTAAAAATGCGACTCTCAGCCATCGTAATGCTCTATCTACTCTACTGTTCCAAGCTTCATCCTTGCTTGCTTTTTGAGCGCTAGACTCAAATGAAACTGCTTCAGCTTTTGCTATAGCGGCTCTTTTTCGAGTTTCCTCTATTTTTCTAGCTAGGTTTTCCTTATCTAGCTCCGCATAGTGGCTTCTTGTCTTCTCTTTTAAAAGTTTTTGCCTTTGCTTTTCAAGTTCGGTCTGTTGCCCGATTTGAGTAATTTGCGTTTCAACTGTCTCTCCAGTTTGAGCGTGAGACGGAGCGTCATCGTTTTGAGCTGGTCCTATTCCGTTAGCTTGTTCAAAAGGAAAACTAAACGGCTTTGTTGAGTTCGTGGAAGTCTGCGTTGGTTGTTGATTCGCTTGTTGAATCGCCTTTTGTCTCCGAATCTCTTGTAGTCGAGTTAAGTCGAGGCTGCGCATTTAGTAATTCCTCTAGCTCTTGTCCTGTAATGTCAGCAGGAACAGGAATAATTCTTTCATGAATGATAATTTGTGGGTCGTTGATAAACATTGGTTCCGGTACTTTCTTTATTTTGTCGACATACACGGGAACTTCAGTCGGAACTTCAACAATACGCTCCACTTCTATCGCTACTTCTTTTTCAACGATTCTTTCGACTTCAACGATTTTTTCGACTTCTACCTCTTTCTCAACAATTTTTTCTATTTCAATGATCTTATCTACCTCAACTTCGACAGGTACTTCCACTTCAACAATTTTCTCAACCTCAATTTCGGTTGGGATCTCGACGATTTTCTCTACCTCGATTAGTTTTGTTTTCTTGCGGCGATGCGCCCATACGCGAAGGTACTTCATCATCTTTTTATAAGTAACTTCACGGCGCGATTTTCGTTTTCTTCTTAGTTTTAGGTTATCGGCTAAATTTTCTAAACTCACTTTCTTCTTACGAAGCATTCGAGCTCTAAGATATCTGGCTAGGCTTTGTAGCAGTGTGTGCTTGATTTTCTTGCTTTCAATCCTCTTTTCTCGGGCTGCTTTATTAGCTTCTGAGTTAAGAGAGATAAATAGGTTAAGCAAGAAATACACAGGGTAGATCAAGCCAGAAACAAGCATCATGAACAAATCAAAAGGCTTCTCTACACTTATATTGGCAATGGATAGAATTGATACCACTGCCTTTTCGTAAGCTGCTTTTTTTAGAGTAAAACCAGATTCTGTGCCCGCGAACTCGTTCATATTTTGAGTATTTGTTAGTTTTATTCTGTCGATTTCCGTCTGGGTTCTATTTAGATCATCTTGCAGTTTTGATAGTCGGTTTTGATTCATGTTACGTGTGCTGTCGAGATTTTTGACATCACTTGCGATACGTTCAGCCTGGTTCTCAAATGCACGTACCGAGGATGCACAGTCAGGTACGATAGAACAATCGATCGCTTTTAAGCGTCGCGCACTTGCTTTGTCACTTAGTTCTTGAATCTGGTTGTTTTTAAATGAAATCTGTTCGTTGATCTGTGCTTGTTCTCTACGCAGTTCTGTTAGTTGGCGCTCATATTTATCAGCGTTTTGACTTAATGTATTTAAGTATTGTTCGCTGTTTGATGTGAGTTTTTTGGCTTCTTCAACTTTTCGGATCTCAGCCGTCGCAAGAGAGTCTAAATAGCTATTGACGCCCGAATAGCACAAAAACCAAAATGAAGGTACGAGTATAAACATCGATACTTTTAGAACTCGGCTTGATACGCTCCATTCTTTAATTACGGCTGATGTCCAAATAAGTACGGCGAATTCGGCACAACCAAGTAGGATTCCAAAAGGTGAAATTGGGATAAAGGGTATTAGAGGCTCTGCATGAAAGAGAACTTCATAACCCTTAACGTTAAAGATCACTATCAGAATACCCATTACAAACAGCATAATGTGCAAGAATATGTGATCGGGTATTTTTCTTTTAAACGTATCTAGAGTCTGGTTTTTAGCGCCGTACTCGCTTGGGTTCATGATAACGTTTTCGGTCATTAATATTTCTCTACAATCATGTATTTTTGGATATTGCGGTTATTAAGTATGTACATATCATGTCTGCCATACTCACGCATAAACTTATTGTATAAAGCCGGTGATCCAGATACGGCTTTCCAGTAGTTTTGGTATTCTTTATATACTTGTTCTATGAACTCAGGCGTATCTGCTTTGTTTGGTAGATATGGTCTATGAAAACCTACCTCGGCTCCACTTTGTATGCGTTTTTGGGAGCCCGCAGCATAAATAAAGCCACATGTGGAGTAGCAACGCATGTATTTATCAGCATCAGTGTTCCATTGATTTTTGAGAATGTACTCACCAATTAGAATGCCTTCATTTAATACACCTCCAGGACTGTGAAGCATTAACCTGTCGAGATTGATCCCTAGCTTTTGGTAATGATTGACATACTTTAAAAATTTATCGTACGCGCCTTCGATAATAGGGCCTTCGCCATAGAGGTAAGAGCCTTTAGAATCTTCGCCAATCATAAACGTTAGCTTTTTCGAGTGTTGAAGCGGGTGACCGAATTTTTCTGGGGCATAGAAATCAGGGAACGTTTGTGGCTCGAATTGCCTTGTTTCCTCAACCGGAGCCGGAACGACTTCTGTCTTTTTATCCGCTTTTATCTCTGGCTCTGTTGGTAATGCTTTCTCAAGAGCCAGATCTTTCGGTTCTTGCGCAGGGAGAGCCTCTGGTTGAGGCGAAGCATCTTTCTCTCTGAGTTGTTCTTGTTCGACTGAATCTTTTTTGTCTGGTAAAGGTGCTTTCTGTTGCTCCTGATGATCGTTTTGTTCATCAGGCTTGTTTATTGATGTTTGCTTGTTGGTACTTTGTGTTATTTCATTTTTTTCTTGATGCTCTTTGACAGCTAACTTACTTGGCTTAACCGTTGTCTCTGTCTCTGTCTCTGTCTCTGTCTCTGCTGTTTGGGACAAAGGCATTTTAAGGCTATTAGTTGCGATGCCCGAGAAATTGCTACAACCAAACAATATTGCACTGAAAAAAGTACAAATTGGAATTTTATATAAGCTCATGATAAATATATAATAAATTGAGATTGGCTTTATTTTCCCACGCATTTTATAGCATGATTTACTGTAAGTTAAGTGTTTGTTTTAATTGTCGTAAATGTCAATGTTGTCAATACGGGGCGCGCTAACGTTATGTTCTACGATTTTGCACCATTGTTTGTAAAAAGGAGAGTTATATTACGGGGTAATTCAATTTATATAATTGGGTAAAATCTGATTTGACGTTCAGTACAGCTTTATCTTATTCAAAAGTTTAAAGGCGAACTCGTTTACAGCAATGAGAGGGTTCGCTTTAACCATGAACAAAACCGCCTCTTTCAAAATGAGCTCAGAAAGAGGCGGTTTTTTAGCTCGTATTGTTATCTAATCGCTCAGCACTTACTTAATTTGTGCTGAAGCAAATAGCATGATTACTTCACTTCTACAGGCGTGCCTTGCCATGCTTCTTCTAAATCATCCAGTTCAGGGAACTTAGAGCGATCGAAGGTTGGTGTTTTGCCAGCTTTAAGTTGTTCTTCGTAGTCTTTCACTACTTTGATGGCCAGTTTAGAAAGCAATACCAGTGCGATGATGTTGATTAGCGCCATTGCGCCCATTGATGCATCTGCTAGGTTCCAAACCACAGGTAGAGAAGCTACCGAGCCAAACATCACCATACCGAGAACACAAGCGCGAAACGCCATCAAACCTTTTTTGCTGTTACCGTTTAGGAACATCACGTTGGTTTCAGCATAGCTGTAGTTGGCAATGATTGACGAGAAACAGAATAGGATGATAGCCGCTGCCATAAAGTAGGTTGTCCAAGAGCCAAGCTCATTGGTTAGCGCTTGTTGCAGTAGACCAATGCCCGTTGCCGCATCTGGTTGATCCATCACGCCACTTAGCATGATCATCGCAGCAGAAGCGGTACAGATCACGAGTGTATCGGCAAATACGCCCAGCATTTGTACAAAGCCTTGTGAAGCTGGGTGGTTCGGGTTTGGTGTTGCACTTGCCGCTACGTTAGCCGCCGAGCCCATACCCGCTTCGTTTGAGAACAAACCACGCGCGATACCGCTTTGCATGGCTTGCGAGATAGTAAATGCCACGCCGCCTGCTGCCGCTTCTTGCCAGCCAAATGCGCTCTTAACGATGTAAGCCAATACTGCAGGAACTTCAGTGATGTTCATCAGTACGATAACAAGCGCGATAGCTAAGTAACCGATCGCCATCACAGGTACGATGCTGGTGGAAGCTTTCGCCACTTTAGTAATGCCGCCCATAATCACAAAGGCAGAACACACTACGATGATCACGCCAACAATGGTTTCATTAAAACCAAATGAGTGGCTAAGTGCGCCTGTGATGGTGTTGGCTTGCACGGCATTGAAAACCAAACCAAACGCAATGATCAAAAAGATCGAGAAAAGTGAGCCCATCCAACGTTGTCCAAGCCCTTTTTCCATGTAGTAAGCGGGGCCGCCACGGTATTGACCGTCAACGTCTTTAACTTTGTAAAGTTGAGCGAGAGTAGATTCGATAAACGCTGTCGACATGCCAAATAGGGCAATAAGCCACATCCAGAAGATAGCGCCCGGGCCACCAACCGTTAGTGCAACAGCGACACCTGCCATGTTACCAGTGCCGACGCGGGCAGCCATAGAGGTGCAGAAAACTTGGTAAGAGCTAAGACCTTGGTCGACTTCGCGACCACTTTTTAAGATTTGAACCGCGTGCTTGAATTGACGCAGTTGAATAAAACCAAGACGAACAGTGAAGTATACGCCCACGATTACCAGTAGATATACCAGCACTTGGCCCCAAAGTACGCCATTGATGGCGCCTACTACGTTATTTAACCCCGTGTTTAACGCAGCTAGCCACGATTCATTCGCAACGATCATATTAATTTCCTGTATATGATGATCTATTAAATAGAACTAATGGGAATATTCTTAGTTGATGAGCAATTTAACTATTCGTTTTGTTATGTTTATAGGTGCTGTTTTAAAGCGGTGAATAGTTAACGCTAAATTGTCGAGCTTTGCTTTTCTCCTTGGTACTGCATTTGTCAAATGAGCCTAGTCAGTGCATTTGATTTACAAAATGCCAACCAGTTCGTAAATTAATCCGCTGGATTCTAGTTTCATCGAGCGCGATCAGCAATCTTCTCTGCTTAGTTCATTTTGCTTTTTTATCACTATGTAAGAAATAGGGTGATATCAACGCTTATCTTGAAGGGGATCTTTGCTCGTTTTCTAATCTATTCAACTTCGTTTGCAAACGTTTGCTAGACGTTTTGTGATTATGGAATTCATGGAATAGGCTGCTTGATAGTCTTAATTTATGAATTTTTGTCTACGTAGCCACCATCCAAAGTTATCAGTCAATTTCGAATATTGCTGTTCGGTTTCTTAATCAATGAGAATGTGTTTTTGGTTGTCGAGCACCTTTTTGTAAAGATCGTTTTGGGCTTGGTTTGTTGGTGAAAAATAAACAATCGTTGCCAATATTTTTGTAATGCGAAATGGCGTTTGTTGTGTAAAATGCGCCACCTTTTATAGAATTCGAATACGATTAAGAGCAATGAGATTCAAACTAACTGTTGCGCTATTGGCAGCAGCGACGCTGGCGGGTTGTGCGAACCCAGTAAATAAAGAATGGTTTGTTACTGATGGCAGCAAAAGTGATGCAGTAATCACTATCGCTTATGATGAAGGTTTGCTTCAACAAGCAGTGGTTGATGAGCAGCAAGCGCTTGATATGGCGATAGATGGTTGTCGTGCGTGGGGCTTTAAAAGCGCTCAAAGCTTAGGGATTCCGCTTGATCATTGTGCACGTAAAGACAAGTTACTTGGCTGTGTAAATACGCGCTATACGCAAATCTATCAGTGCACAAATTAATAGTGATTCACTTTGGGGGCATCTTGCCCCTTTTTTGTATTTGTGTGTTTCTCTCTTAACTTTTATTTCACCTCTTATTAAACACATATTTTCCTATCGACTTTCTGTTATTTATAAAATTTACGATTGACAGCGTGATTTTTTCTATATCTGAAATTCTTGTTATTTCTATCACTAGACGAGAATTTATCTTGTGGGTGAATATTAAATCGCCGCTAGTAAATCAATAAATTAAATTCACGCGAGTTAGCTGATTAACTATTCATCGCATTTTAATTCTATCCTTTTGATAAAAATTATTATCCAAAAAGTAGTAAAGCAATTTCATATTGATCGCTATAGTGCGTGCGCTTTGTAACCATATGTTTCCAAAAGCACATTATACGAACTTAACAATTGTCACTCTCGGGGGGGAGAGTAAATGTTAAATAATATATCGATAAGATACCTGGTCTTGCTGCCGGCTATTGTCATGGGGATCTGCATTGCCTCCATGAGCGCGTTTTCTTTTTATAATATCAAAAGCAATGTGGAGTCACTGAATACAAGTTTTATTGAAGTATTAGATGAGGAAGGCTTGATAGCAAAGGTTATCGAGGATACTTATAAAATTCGTCTGATCTTAACGTCATCCTCTTTTGTTCATAATAATAACTACAGTAAAGATGTTGATAACTGGCTGCGCAGCATTACGGCGAATATGAACTCATTACAAGAGATTGAGGTAATAAAAGCGCACGCAGACGAGACACTAGACTACATCAATAAATACGCTTATTTTGCCCAAAATCTATACGTTAAAAAAGAAGAGTATCAAGAGGGGCGGCTTTCTCAAGCAGAGTGGCAAAAGTATGATTTACAGGCGACCGAGGCAGGTAATCAAATGGTCGCTTCGGTATTTGATCTTAGCGAGACAATCAAAACATCGGCAGAGCAGCAGATTGAACATTCTTATCAAGCGTTAGAGCGCATGATTATGATGAGCCTAATGGCGTGTTTGACCGTATTGGGGGTGATCACTTTGGTTGCTTACCTGCTTTCTACGCAGATTGTTAAACCTATCCTTGGCGCTCAGAGAAACATCAACTTGTTAGCGCGTGGCAATTTGGCAGAGATCGATTTGGACTGTAATGGTACCAATGAAGTGTTCGTGTTGAACAAAGACCTGCAAAAGTCATGTATTAACCTTTCTTCTACGGTGCAAAGTCTACTAACCGTTAGTGATGAGGTTGCGGCAGCATCGACCGAGCTTTCCGCTATTATGGAAGATGCTGAGGGTAACGCCCACAAAGAGAGTAATGAAGTGTTGTTGGTTGCATCGGCAATTAACGAGCTGTCGAGCACCGCTGATAATGTGCGTGACAATGCTGTTATGGCTGATGAAAAGTCGCGTCAAATTGAAGGTATTACTGAGAAAGGGGTGGCAATATTTAATCAAAGCTTTGCCGCGAATAAGGATGTCAGCATCAGCCTTGCGGAAATGGCGGACATAGTTCTGTCGGTGAAAAATCAGTCTGATAAGATCAGCACTGTGATTGATGTGATCCGCTCTATTTCAGAGCAAACTAACTTATTGGCGCTGAATGCCGCGATTGAAGCAGCCCGAGCTGGTGAGTCTGGTCGAGGCTTTGCTGTGGTGGCAGATGAAGTGCGTATGCTTGCTAAGCGTACCTCTGATTCAACCTCGGAAATTCAATCGATCATTGAAGAGTTGCAACAGCAATCTGAAAAAGCCAATGTCAGCATGGATACCTGCTTAAACTTAGTCGAGCGTAACCAAGAGCTCGCGCAAGAGGTTAATGCGGCGCTGCATTCAATAGCGGGCTCTATTTCTGAGATTACGGAAATTAATACTTTAGTGGCTACAGCCTCTGAAGAGCAGTCTCAAGTGACGATGGAATTAAACAGCAATATCAATAATATTTCCGACATTATCAGTATTAATACTGCCGGTATTACCCAAAGTGTAAGTGCTTCACGGCAGTTATCAGAGCTTGCAGAATCGCAAAAGCAGCAGTTGTCATTTTTCACTGTCGCCTAGAGATAAAAAACGCAGAATATCTGTGCTTTTTTAATAATTCGCGATCTTGATGACACTATTTTACTCAGGCTAGCGCTATGCTCGTTAATGAAAACTTAGCTGAGGGCGTAGATATGAAATACAAGCATATTCTTGTGGCGTTAGATCTCTCTGATGAAAGCAAAGTGCTGATCGATAGAGCGGTTTCTCTTGCAGAAATGGTAGGGTCAAAAGTCTCGTTTATTCATGTTGATGGCAATATTGGAGAGGTCTATCCCGAGCTGGTGGATATTCAAGCCGAGCCAGAGCAGCGACCACTTAATCTGCATGCTATGGACTATCTGCATAAGTTTCAAAAATATACCGATCATCCAATAGCGCATTTCTTTGTTGGTACCGGAGATTTAGCCGATAAGCTAAAAGACATTACCAAAGAGCAAGAAGTGGATTTGATCATTTGTGGTCACCACCATGACTTTATTAGCCACTTTATTTCTTACTCGCGCCGCCTACTTAATAAAGCGACGGTGGATATTTTGGTTGTGCCAGTCTAGCTGACATCGAATTACTGAGCGAAATCAGGTCGCTAGAATCGACAAACTAAGGGATACCACGCGGTATCCCTTTTTGCTGTTACTGTGATAGTTGCTGTGAGTGCTGCTGAGGCAATTGCTGGGTAATGATTTTACTGTGCAGCAAGCAGAGCAACGCAACATCATTACTCAATTTGTACCAAAAGCTGAGTTGGACGCGTTTTTGTAAACCACACCAGCGATCATTGCTGCGTTCTTGAAACATGGCGGACAAACAGAACGCGAGGCGAAAGATATTCAAGGCATCTTTGTTGATACAGCGGCAGAGCTTAGCCAATAAGCTAATCTTAATTGCCTTAACTAGATAAAACACTTTCATATACCCAGATGGTTGCTCACTCTCTGGGTATTTTTATATTCCTATTAATATTTTTACTTAAAACCAATTAATTAATATTCTTTTTTCAATTAGATAGTGGTTGTTCATAATGTTAAATATTGATTTCAAATGTTATTGGTTTTCAATCTGACTTTGATTGTTTCCAAAATGGCGACAATAAGAAGGTGGGTGAAATGAGGTGTAGTGATAAGTTGTTGTTTTTATTCGGTTGTATCTGGGATTGTAAAACTACAATCTGTAAGGCATCACAAAAGTTAAGGTCTTTAAAATCGGTGGAATTTTTTAGTTATAGCGTGAATGTTAAATTTGTCTAAGATGTGGGGCACTACAAAGGTTATCGAATTTGCACCAGATATTTACTTTATCTAGGTGTTAATCATTAACAAAAATAACTATGTCGTGGACAAAAGAATGCTAAACCTGATTATTTCTACCATTCCGATTATTTTATTAATCTGGATGATGACCAAGAAAAACGCTTTACCGTCGCACATTGCACTACCTCTGACTGCATTACTGATCGGACTGATTCAACTTTTCTACTTCGGTGCAGATAGCACCCATTTAATCGCTAATATTATTGCTGGCTCCCTTTCTGCTATTACCCCAATTTCAATTATTGCTGGCGCTATTTTACTTAACCGCACCATTGCCATTACTGGCGCTGAAACCGTGATTCGTTATTGGCTAGAGAGCATCAGCCGTAACCAAGTGGCGCAGTTGATGATCATCGGCTGGGCGTTCGCTTTTATGATTGAAGGTGCTTCTGGTTTTGGTACACCGGCGGCGATCGCCGCACCGATTCTGGTTGGGTTAGGCTTTCCCGCGCTGCGTGTGGCGATGCTGGCATTGGTGATGAACTCAGTACCGGTTTCTTTTGGCGCGGTGGGTACGCCGACTTGGTTTGGCTTTGCTGGTCTAGGTTTGGATGAAGCGGCGCTGTTAAATATCGGTCAGTACTCGGCTATTTTGCATACTGTCGCAGCGTTTGTGATCCCCGTTATTGCGCTGAGTTTTGTGGTGGATTGGCAAGCCATCAGACGCAACCTTATCTTTATTCAATTAAGTGTGCTCTCTTGCACTGTGCCTTACGTTTTGTTTGCCCAGTGGAATTATGAGTTTCCTGCTCTTGTAGGGGGCGCAATTGGTTTGGCTCTCTCGGTTGTGCTTGCTCGCTACAATATTGGTATGGAAAAACGCGCTGAGCAGAGTGAGCAACCTAGTGCTCAAGTTACCTTTGCCCAAGTGTTCAAAGCGATGAGTCCAACACTACTGCTGATCGCCATTTTGATTGTTACCCGTATCCAGCAATTGGGCATCAAAGCTCTGCTTACTGATACGACCCCAATGTTTAGCTTGAATCTCGGTTCGCTGGGGGAATTTAGCCTAAGCCATGCGCTTATCATCAAGTTTGCTCATATTCTTGGTACTGATGCTGCGTGGTCATACAAAACACTTTACGTGCCAGCGCTTATCCCATTTTTGCTGGTGGTGTTTGTTTCAATTTTTATCTTCAGCATGTCGCGCTCGCAAGTCACACAAGTGTTTGCTGAGACGGGTAGCCGAATCAAAATTCCGTTTATTGCCTTGGTGGGCGCGCTCATCATGGTCAAGTTTATGATGATGGGCGGCAGCAACTCACCAATCATGACCACAGGTCGCGCATTCTCTGATTTGATGGGCACCAACTGGCAGTTCTTCGCTTCATATCTTGGCGCGCTCGGCGCTTTCTTCTCAGGCTCAGCGACGGTTTCAAACCTTACCTTTGGTGGTATTCAGCAAACCATCGCACATAACGTTGGCTTGCCAGAGCATTTGGTGTTGGCGCTGCAATCGGTTGGCGGCGCGATGGGCAATATGGTGTGTATCAATAACATTATCGCGGTTTCCACCATCTTAGGTATTTCTAACCAAGAAGGTTACATCATCAAGCGTACCGTGGTGCCAATGGTGTTGTATGGCGCAATCGTCGCCGTTGTAAGTTTGGCGCTGTAAGTAAAAATATTGAAATGCGTAGCACTCGAGTTTGTGCAGAGCACTACGCTTAAACAAATAAATATATCTATAAAAAATTCCTTAATCGGAGCAATGTTATGAAGATTAACTTCTTTGTCACCTGTATTTGCGACACAGTGAAGTCTGAAGTTGCAAAGAAAACCGTGTTACTGCTTGAAGAGCTCGGTTGCGAAATTTTATTCCCTAAAAAGCAGGGTTGCTGTGGTCAGCCTTCACTCAATAGTGGCTACATCGAGCAGAGCAAACCAGCGATGAAAAATTTGATTGAAGCGTTTGAAGGCAATGACTACCCAATCGTGACTCCTGCGGGATCTTGTGCAGCAGCGATCAAGAAATACCCAGAGTATTTAGCCGATGAACCAGAATGGGCAGTGCGAGCACAAAATGTGGCTGACCGTTTGTATGAGCTCACTCAGTTTATCGTCAATGAGCTCGGTGTGACTAATGTTGGCGCTCGCCTTAAAGGTCGTGCGGTGTACCACCCATCATGCAGTTTGATCCGTAAATTGGGTGTGCGTGAAGAGCCTTTGGCGCTACTAGGCGCGGTTGAAGGCTTAGAAATGTTGCCAATTAAAAATCAAGAAACCTGTTGCGGCTTTGGCGGTACGTTCTCGGTCAAGATGGCAGAAATCTCTGGCGAGATGGTCAAAGAGAAGGTGCAGCATATTAGTGAAGTTGAACCGGACTTTTTGATTGGCGCTGACAGCAGTTGTCTACTCAATATTGGTGGTCGCATTTCACGTGAAGGCAAGCCAGTGAAAGTAATGCACATTGTTGATGTGCTGCTAAGCCGATAGGAGTGATTGGTTATGTCGATGAAAACCAGTAACGAAAGTTTTAAGCAGCGTATCGATGTGCATATGAAAGACGACTTCATGCTTAAATCGGTCGCTAATGCTCAAGAGCGTATGTTCGCCAATCGTCAGATTGCCGCAGATAAGCTAGGTAACTGGGAACAGTGGCGTGAAATGGGGATGGATATTCGCAATCACGTACTGGAAAATTTGGATTATTACCTGCATCAGTTGAGTGAAAAAGTGCTCGATAATGGCGGGCATGTTTTCTTTGCCAAAACCGCGCAAGATGCGACCGATTATATTGAAGGCATCCTCAAGGCGAAAAACGCCAAGAAAGTGGTGAAATCGAAATCGATGGTGACCGAAGAGATCGGTCTGAACCAAATGATTCAGCGTAATGACTGTGAAGTGATTGAAACCGACTTGGGCGAATACATTCTGCAAGTTGATGATTGCGATCCACCGTCACACATCGTGGTCCCGGCGCTGCACAAAAACCGCACTCAGATTAAAGACATCTTTAAAGACAAGCTTAACTATCAAGGCAGTGATGATCCGGAAGAGATGACTCGCTTTGTGCGTAATCATATCCGCCATGACTTTTTAGAAGCGGATATTGGTATTACCGGTTGTAACTTTGCCGTTGCTGAGTCAGGTACGGTTGCGCTGGTGACCAACGAAGGTAACGCCCGTCTTGCCACTAGCTTGCCGAAAACCCACATCGCCGTGATGGGCATGGAGCGCATGGTGCCAACTTTTGAAGAGTTGGATATTGTGATTAGCTTGCTGTGCCGCAGTGCAGTGGGACTGCCGTTGACCGGTTATGTTACTGCGTTAACCGGACCACGTGAGGACGATCAGTGTGATGGTCCAGAAGAGTTTCATCTTGTGATTGTCGATAATGGTCGCTCGGATATCCTCGGCTCAGAGTTTCGCGACATTTTACGTTGCGTGCGCTGCGCAGCCTGTGTGAATACCTGCCCAGCTTATCGTCATATTGGCGGTCAGTCTTATGGTTCAATCTACTCCGGTCCAATTGGTGCGGTGCTATCGCCACTGCTTGGCGGCTATGATGACTTTAAAGAATTGCCATACGCGTGCAGCTTGTGCAAAGCGTGTCACGATGTTTGTCCGGTGAAGATTCCGTTATCCGATTTGCTGCTTAAACACCGCGAAAAAATGGGTGAGCAAGGCATTACACCGCTAAGCGAACGTGCGGTGGTGAAGGGCTTTACCATTGCTAATGCGACGCCACTGGTGTGGAACCTCGGTGTCAAAGTGGGCGCGGTGATGGGCGGCATGCTGATCAAAAATGGCAAAATGCCGTTTAATGTTGGCGTGATTGGTAAGTGGTCACAAACTCGTGACTTGCCGGAGCCTGACGGCGAGTCGTTCCGCAGTTGGTTTGAATCTCGAGAGAAGAAATAGGAGTGATGGGCATGTCTAATACTACAGATAGAGAGCAGCGTTTGCACAACCGCACTTCATTTCTGGCTAACATTGCACACCAACTTGGGCGTGACAAGCCAGTGACAGAAGTGGAGCGTCCAGCGCTGCGCCATACCTGCCAAAAAGAGGTCATGGCAAGTTTTAGCCAAGATGAGCTAAAAGATGAATTGGTCCGTTACACTGAAACATCGCTCGGTGCGCATGCGGTGGTGACAACGAAAGCGGAACTGGAAGCGACGTTAAAACAGGTGTGCCTAGATTATTGCAAAGATGAGCTAGGTGAAGCGCTTACAGGTGAGACTATTTTGTCAGCCTCGGCAGAGTTGCTTGAGCTAGTCTCACCGCAAGCATTAGAAACAGATCAGCATAGCGTGCATGTTTGGGATGCTGCGGCAGGTTTTGAGGCGAATGTAACCATTGCTGAGCGCGCTAAAGTCGGCATTGTGCTTGCAGAGCAGGCATTGGCAGAGTCCGGTACCATGGTACTTTATAGCCAAGTGAATCAAGGTCGAGCGGTGAGCTTATTACCAGAAGCCTCGGTCTTTGTGGTGGCTAAGAGCAACCTGATGCCTCGCTTAACCCAAGCAGCCGCGCTATTGCATCAAAAAGCCAGCCAAGGTGAGCGAGTGCCATCTTGCGTTAACTTCATCTCGGGTCCAAGTTCCACCGCCGATATCGAGCTAATTAAGGTGGTCGGGGTACACGGTCCAGTATTTGCGACCTATGTGATTATTGATGATATGTGACTATCTACGTTAGGAAAGTAATCAACGCTAAAAAAGTATCAACGCTAGGAAAGTGACGTTAACAAGACGTGATGGTGTCACGTCACGCAGGTAAGAATTTGCTCTTTGGGAACTCTTTACCCATTACTCAATGGGAACAGGAAGTAGAGCAATAAGGCACACTCTATTATTTTAGGGTGTGCCTTTTTAATTGTATCAACGCAATCCAGTTAAGTATTGAAATTACTTGGGTGTATAATTGATTCAATGAGTTATTAGGCATAAAGAGCATGTGATGGCACAGATAGATGATCTGGTTTTATTTACCCAAGTTGTAGAGCATGGCTCTTTTAGTCAAGTTGCACAGGCGAACCACATCACTAAATCGATGGTGAGCAAGCGAGTCAGCAAACTTGAGAGTGATTTAGGTACTCAGTTGCTTTATCGCACCACCCGTAAACTGACGCTCACCGAAGCGGGTGAAGTGCTTTACTACCGCGCCAAAGACATTAATGCCACAGCGAAAGCGGCATTTGATGCGGTGACTGGCTACAACGAAAACCTTTCAGGTCATATTCGTATGTCGGTGCCGACCATTTCAGGTGAGCTATTGCTCGCGGAAGCTATTTCTGATTTTTGTCAGCAAAATCCAGGTCTAACCGTGGATATGGCGATGGACAATAATTTTGTCGATTTGATAGCGGACAATTACGACCTCGTGATCCGCACGGGTTATCTCGAAGACTCCAGCTTGATCGCGCGTTTTATCTTCAACTCGCATTGGGCGGTGTGTGCCTCGCCAGACTATCTAGCAGAGCATGGCTCGCCAGAGCTACCCAATGATCTGCGTAAACACAATTGTTTAGGTTACACCCACGAAAGTGGCGGCACCTTTGAGTGGCAGTTTAAAAACAACAGCGACGTTTATACTGTTAAAGTCAACGGTAACTTTTCATCCAATAATGCCGCGGCGCTGCGCAAGTCGGTGCTCGCTGGTAATGGTATTGCCTACTTACCAATGTGCCTAATTTACGATGATATTCAGCAGGGTAACCTAGTTGAAGTGCTTAAACCGCACAGTGCCAAAGTGGTTGGGGTCTATGCGGTGTATCCATACACCAGAAAACCTGCCAAACGTATTCAAGTTTTGATTGAACATATTCGCCAGCGCTACCTTGCGATGCAAGAGCGATTTTAGGCTGTTGCGGTACGCATTGTTACTAAGCTAGGTCAGTTTTTAGTGTAAAATTCACGATTGTTTTTCTATTTGTGAACAATGTCATCTTATATATTTCTTACTAAGACCATGGTCACATCAAAAGAAAAATAGATGAGTAATATGAAGTGGAATCAAAATTTCTATAACACATATGGATTGGTTATGAATTCACTGAGAAAAGCAAAAATTTGCAGTTTATCTAATAAAGCTCATCATTCCTGCCTAGCTTTCGCTTAATCCTTCCTTTCTATCCAGAAGTTATTTCTGGTCGCTACACTATTTTAAAATACTTTTCTATCGATCTATTTTATTAAATTGATGCGAGGATGATCTTATGAACTCATTCAAAAGGTCTGTAGAGCCTATTTCATTTTGGCCTAGCTTTATCTGTATTTCATTATTTATTAGTTGCGGTATTTTCTTTACGGAAGGATTTGGAAACTTTCTCAATAACTCATTAGATATTATTTCTCAAAACTTTGGCTGGCTATTTATGCTAGCTGGTATCTTTGCTTTTGCACTATGTTTATTCTTTGTTCTATCTCGATATGGGGATATGAAATTTGGTGGGCAAGATGCCAAACCGGAATTAGGTAACTGGCAGTGGTTTACTATCTGCCTTTGCTCCGGTATCGGTACTGGTATTTTGTTCTGGGGCATGGGCGAGCCAATGTTCTTCTACGCTGAACCAGCTCAAGCTACAGGCTATGCACCATTTAGCCGCGATGCTGGTGTCAATGCTATCTCGCAAGCTACTTTCCACTGGACCATTATTCAATACTCTTTCTACACCCTAGGGGCGCTAGCAGTGGCTTTTGTCGCCTACAATAAGAATGTTGGCTTTGCGGTTAGTTCATCCCTTTACGGCTTGATTGGTGAGAAGCATAAGGGTTGGATCGGTAAGCTAGTTAATGGTTTATGTATCTTCACTCTATGTGGTGCGGTGGCGTCTTCGATGGGGGCAGCACTACTGCAGATAGGTTCAGGTTTAAACAACTTATTTGGCTTTGAAACTGGTCCAACACTTTGGCTATTTATTGCCATTGCAATTACCGCAACTTATGTTCTGTCATCTATTTCAGGCATGAAAAGTGGTCTAACTAAAATAAGCTCACTAAATACCTTTATATTTATTGGTATGGCTTTATTTATGCTTGTTTTTGGACCAACACGATTCATTCTTGATATTGGCGTGGCAAGTTTGGGTGATTTGGCAAATACCTTCTTTGATAAAGCAAGTATTACTAATGCACTAACAGAAGATGAATGGGCGAAAAACTGGACCGTTCAATATTGGGCATCAATGGTGGTAGTTGCGCCACTAATTGGTTTGTTCTATGCACGCTTGGCAAAAGGGCGTACGGTACGTGAATTTGTTTCAGTTACTATTTTAGGCCCATCTATATTTGGTTTTATTTGGATCAGTATTTTTGGTGGTACTGCAATTGATCTGCAAAGTACTGGTAAATTCGACATGTGGCAAAGTATTCAACAAAACGGCATGGAAAATACCGTCTTCGCGATATTCAATAATATGCCTTTGTCGTCACTATTTATCGGGGTGTTCCTATTTGCGGTATTTACCTCAATTGTTACTTATGCCGATCCGATGACCTCAGTACTTTCCAACTTAAGCTCAAAGAGTTCAAAAGTTGATGAAGAGCCACCACGAGTAATGAAGCTTATTTGGGGTATTTCAATTGGTACTATCGCCTATCTGATCATTGCAACCGGTGGTATTGATGGTATTCGCGGTATGTTTACCTTAATCGGTTTCCCAATGATGTTCTTACTATTTTTCATTGGTGTTGCTGCGGTTAAGAGTGCACGTGCTATGTACATTGAGCAGTTTGGTGAGCAACGTAAACCAACTCTAGTCGTAGCAGAGGACTAATCATGTATTTGACTGATTATGAACAAGCCTTGCTTGATGGTAAGCATGGCGACGTAAAACAGAAAGCAATGGCGGTTCTATTTGATCTCGGTAAGGCATATGGCGTGGATAAATTTATCGATATCGCCAGTTGCCACGATGACAGCACGGTTTACTTTGGCGAAGCTCAAGTCGCGTTTGCCGAGCACCTTGCTGAACTGGGCGCGCGCTTTGCGGTGCCAACTTCAACCAATGCATGCGCTTTGGATATGGTGAACTTCAAAGAGCAGCGTATGCCGCTTTCGTGGGCAAGTGCGACACGTCGAATTGAAGCTTCACACACGGCAATGGGCGCTGCGGGCAGTTGGACTTGTGCGCCTTATCAAGCCGGCTTTACTCCACGTTTTGGTGAGCAAGTGGCCTTTGCTGAATCCAACGTCATTGCTTGGACAAACTCGATTCTAGGTGCGCGTACCAATCGCTATGCAGGGCCAATTGAACTATTAGCGGGAATTGTTGGTAAGGTGCCATATTTTGGTCTGCATATGCCAGAAAACCGCGTGGCTACCGGGCTTCTCCGTTTAGATACCAGTATCAAGTCATCTTGGTTTGCTGAGTCTTCTTTGTATAACTTACTTGGTCACCTACATGGTGAAATCGCAGGGGACAAAATCTTTGCGATGGATGGTATGCCGCCTGTCGCCCCAATGGATGGCTTGAAGCAGTTTAGTGCCACGGCTGCATCATCGGGTGGGATCGCTCTGTTCCATTTGTTGGGGATCACTCCTGAAGCGCAAAGCCTAGAGCAGTGTTTTGCGGGCAAAGCGCCGCAAGAAGAGCGCGTGATCACCGTGGATGATCTGCGCAATGCAGAAGCGAAACTCAATAACTTTAACGCCAGTGATGAGCTTGATTTGATCTCAATTGGTTGCCCACATTTCTCGTTTGCCGAGTTTGTTGAACTTGAGCAATTGCTGGCGGGCAGAAAGGTATCGACCAACTTAAATCTTTGGGTCTTTACCGGGCGAGCATCGTATCTGCATATCGAATCGACAGGTTTGCTCACTAAGCTGCAAAACTTGGGTGTGCAAGTGTTCAGAGATGGCTGCACCATGGAATACCCAATCAAGAACTGGGATACCAAGAGCATCATGACCAACAGTGGTAAGTTTGCCAATTACTGCTTCTCAAAAATCGGTATCCATCCAGTGTTCGGCAGTATCCATGACTGCGTTGAGTCAGCGGTGAGTGGTAAGGTCATCAGGAGTGTAAAACCATGGTCGAATTAAGTTACATCCCTGTACTGCAAGGGAAGTTTGATGCAGAGCTAGTGTGCTCTCAACAGGCAATTTCGTTTGTTGGCGGTGTGGATATTGAAACTGGCAAAATTGCCGATCACCGCCACGATTGTTTTGGTCAATCGATTAAGGACAAAGTGTTTGCTTTTCCTTTTGGTAAAGGCTCCAGCGGGGCAGGGTTGGTATTGATGGAGATGCTTAGATTGGGCACCGCGCCAAAAGCAATCATCAATTTACGGACTGACCCAGTGCTTCTTACTGGACCGCTGATTTGTCAGCACTTTTACCAGCAAATCGTACCCATTATTAACTTATTTGAAGCTGATTATCAGCAACTTGCCAGCGGCAAATGGGTATCAAACCAAACTGAAGACAACAAATTATTTATTAAGGCACAACAATGACAGTATTAGCAGGTATTTTTACAGTAGTGACGACTCCTTTTAACGCCAAAGGAGAGATTGAATTTGCAGCATTAGCCAAGCAAATTAACTACCAAATTGACGCAGGTATTCATGGTTTATTGCTGTGTGGCGCGACCGGTGAGTACTCGACGATGTCGCTGGCGGAGCGTAAGGCGATTGTCGAAGCTGGCGCTGAAGTGATTGCCGGACGAGTGCCTTTTATCGTCGGCACAATTAGCATGGACCCACGAGAAACGGTTGAGCTTTCAAACCACGCCCATGACCACGGCGCAGCATGTATGATGATCTTACCGCCACCAACCTCTGGCTGCGATATGGAGGAGGTGTTTGCATTTTATCAATACATAAATGACAACTCTTACGCCAATATCATGATGTACAACAACCCGTATAGCTCAGGGATAGATATTGATGTCGATACCGTGGTGCGAGTGGCAGAACTGGCGCGCGTGATCGCGATTAAGGAGTCGTCGGGCAATATTCGTCGTCAAACTGAACTGCGTGCCCGTACCAATGCAGCAGAATTTACGATTTTCTGTGGTTGGGAAGATATGGTGTATGAATCACTCACATTGGGTACCAAAGCTTGGATCTCAATGAGCGCTAACTTTGCGCCACGTGCAGTGGTAAAGTTATACGATCACATTATGGCAGAGCAAACTGAGCAAGCGTGGCAACAGTATCAACATGTTCAGCCATTTTGCGCTCTGCTGGAAGAGGGCAAGCCTGCACAGATTTGTAAGTACAGCCAGTTTAAACTGGGCTTGGTTGAACAGCATTCGATTTGTCGTACACCAAGACTACCATTGTCTGATGAGCTGCAAGCACGCCTAGATAAGCTATTAGACGAGTATCGTAGTGAATTAGGCTAACAAAGTCTGTAATAAAAACCTCGCAATTCAAGGTCACCGAAAGGTGGCCTTTTTTGCTCTTGGTGTCACTAAATTGAAACGTTTGCGTCGCTTTGATTTATAAGCTCTTCTATGATGCGCGCGAATTTATAATCCTCCTTCAGAAGAGACATTCCATGCTTAAGCCGACTTTGCTTGCTTCCCTTGTCACCGTTGCTGTTACAGGCTGTGCGCAGTTCACGCCTAACTACAATGCAGACCTGATCATTACTAACGGTGAAGTGCTTACTATTAACCAAACCATGCAGGTGATTGAAGATGGCGTGGTTGTGGTGAAAGACGACAAAATTATCGCCGTTGGTGAGGCGGATATTGCCGAGCAATACCGCGCGCCAAAAACCATCGATGCTAATGATGGCATTGTGATGCCGGGGATGATTAACACTCATAACCACTTACCGATGATTGCATTTCGTGGTTTAGGTGAAGAAGGTATCGCTAATCGCTTGTTTGCCTACTTCTTCCCGCTGGAAGGTGAGAAGCTAAGTCGTGAGCTTATCTACAATGCGACTAAGCTTGGCACAATCGACTTGGCGCAAAATGGCGTCACCACTTACGTTGACATGTACTACCACATGGATGAAATGGCAAAAGCGACCAAAGAGGTTGGCTTGCGCGCAGTGTTAGGTCAAACCGTGATTAAGTTCCCGGTGGTGGATAGCAAGCAGCCTTATGGCGGTATTGAGTACGCAGAGAGCTTTATTCAGCAGTACAAAAACGATTCTTTGATCACGCCAGCTTATGCTCCGCATGCGGTGTACACCGTAAGTAAAGATAAGCTGCAAGAGATCAATCGCTTATCTAAGCAACATGATGTGCCAGTGCTGATCCACGTTGCTGAGTTTCCGAATGAAGAGACGCGTATTAAAGAAGCCCACAGCGCAAATTCACCAGTGGAATATTTAGCAGAGATTGGCGCTCTCGATGAGCGTGTGGTGTTGGCTCATGGTATCCATTTCTCAGATAAAGACATTGAGCTAGTTAAAGCCGCTGATGCAGGCGTTGCTTATAACCCAATGGCGAATGCCAAAGGCGCGACAGGTATGGCGCCAGCGTGGGATATGTACCGTGATGACGTACGTATTGGCTTAGGTACTGATGGACCAATGAGCTCTAACCAAGTCGATTTGTGGCGCACACTGAGCTATGCATCGACCATGCAACGCTTAAAGCATGATGACCGTACTATCATGATCCCGGAGCAAGTAATCGAAATGGCAACCATTGGCGGTGCAAAATCGCTGCATATGGAAGATAAGATCGGTTCACTTGAGGTGGGTAAACAAGCGGATATCATCATCGTTGAAACCCAATCTGCCAACATGATGCCAAACTACGATCCATACGCGACCTTGGTATTCCAAGCGAACCCAAGTAACGTCGATACCACCATTGTTAACGGTAAAGTGGTGATGGAAAATCGCCAAATGCAGACGGTCACCATGGAAGAGATCCGCCCAGAGATTGATGCGATGGAAGCAGATATCAGCGACTTTGCTAAAGAGCTGGCTAAGAAAGCGATTAAATCAAAGAGCTTGATGGATTGAGAATCGAGATCTGAGATTTGAGAGCTTAGAGTCGAGAATTGAAAGGCGAGAGCCAAGATTTGAGAGCTTAGAAGCGAGAGCTGAGAAAAAGCCCGTGGCTGTGTAAGCACGGGCTTTTTACATCGCGGTAAAACAATCAATTAGTGTTTCGGATTAACGCCGTTACGAACCATGTCTTGACCAGTCTTAAAGACTTCTTCACTTACCCAGCGACCTAAGATCAGTTGGTGTTTATCATCCAACACCGCTACGAAGTGGTGACCATCTGCGTTGCTGGTTGCCAGAGCTACGCCACCGACGTTTTGTAGACCTAGAATGCCACTTTCGACAGCGGTTAGAAATGCCGCTAATTCATCTAGATTTTCAATTACGCGTTCGTCTTTAATCATTTTCAAACTCTCGGATTGTTACTTGGGTATACGTATGGTGCGCGATAGGTTGCACTCAAGTGATTGAGGCGTACTTTACCAGTCTCAATCGCAAAATCCATTTATCAATCAAGAGTTATGGCAAAAAACTCACAAGCGCTTAAACAATCACCACAACCTGAGCATAGTTCATTATCAATCATTGCAGCTTCGCCAGGCTGCACTGAAATAGCTTTGCTACCACACACTTCGCTGCATGATTGACAGTATTGTGCCAGTTTTGCGTTGCAGCGAAAATCAATCTTAGCCTTGAGCGCCGAATGCGTCAGTGCACCGGTTGGGCAGGCTTGCACGCATAAATAGCAGCTATCACAGTTTCCTGATAGAACCGGGTAGCCGTGCTCTTGGGTAATAGCATTACTCGGGCAAGCACTCGAGCAGCGCATGCATTGATCACACAAGCGCAAAAACTGCAGCTCTTCTCGCGCTTGCGGAGGACGAATAAATCCGGTCGACGGTTCGACATGTGCTGGTCGAAAACGCTCAAACAGTGCGCGGCGTGATGGGTTAATTTCAGTCATTATTTATACAGTCTGATGGGCTCAATCGTTAATCCGATTTCAGATTTAATTTGCTCTAAAAAGAGCTCAGTTAACTTAGCTAAGTCTGCGTAAAATGGACTTTCTTGATTGCTTTGCAGTAACTCTAAGTAGCGCCCACTCCAAGGAAGCAGGTGGACGGAAAGAAATTCGACTAGAGCCACTTGATTACCTTCCTCAATAAGCAAGGCCAGCGCCCACATCATTAAGCCGAAATGATCCAGCGGCTGGTTTTTGATGTCAAAATCGATCCCAACACGGGTTAAAAATTGGTAGTAAGCCGCGGTTGAGTCACCCATGACTAAGTTTTCATGGTTTTGATAGACCGAGCCCCATGGTGGCGCCAGCATTTCACCTTGCCCTTCAAATAGCACAGAGAAATTGTATTTGTTGGCTGAATAGCGGTCTTGCTGCAGTGAGATGATCAACTCGTTAACTGTGTCCATATCTTGCCATTGGTAGGCACTGGCAAGTGATTCGAGGTTATTTAGGGTTGCCAAGTTAATCTGCTCTACTGGTGAGTAGTAAAACAGAGCGCCAAGGGCGCGTGGCAGTAGGGCTAAGTTATTCATTGAAATTCCCAAAATAGGAGAGCTATACCCTTCCTACTTGAAGTTGCAGTGCTTTATTGGCTTAAAAAGGGACTGGCACTCACAAACCTCATCACATAGACCATCTATGCTCAGAGGCTTTGTTCGTTTGTCGCCTACCTGCATCTCCAAGTTGTTTGGATATAAGCTCCCCAAAATCTATTACATACCGATTTGCCAAAGTTCATAGAAGCCGATACGACCAGCAATCTCTGAAGCGGCAACAAACACGACTGCTAAAGAAGCGAACTGTGTGTTGTCTTTTTGTCTGGATGACAGACTGATAATCGCTAAACCTGCAAATGCGAGTTTGAGCATCCAGAACAACGCATCTTGACCAAACAGACTTGGCGCAGCTAAGCCAATATGGGCAAAGTAGCTTGGCATTAAAATGATGCCGACTAGTAAGCTAATTAGCGCAGTGTATTTAAACAAGCGGCAACCGCAAATGAGATACACAACAGTCGCGCCCATTACAAATGCCGTCAGGATCATGTAGATCGAGGTATATACGCTATTCCATGCCGCAACACTCTCAATGGTGTAGATGGTTGGAATGGTATGCACCAATACTACGCCAGCAAAGCTAGAGAATAGGCTTACGGCTTTAACCGTGTTACTGCCTTGACGAACTTTCAAACACACCATGGCTGCAAACAGCAGTCCACCAAACATGATGGTGGCAATGATCTCGTTACTCATCGGCGATTGACCAATCGCATTAAGAGCATTGAGCGCTTTAAGCGGTTGACCAAGGTGAGTAAGTGATGCGATGCCACCAAGAGCCAGAGCTGCAAAGGCTGCGTATAACGCTTTCTTATGTTGCTCGCGATTCATCTTGCCAATCAAGAATGCGAGGGTAGATAACACCACAATTCCAACCGCTGTTTGTGCGAGGAAAGTGAAGAAAACCAAAGATAATTCGTGCATTTATTTTACCTCCGCCGGGTTTTGTAGCTCGCCCACATTGCTGTTGTTTGCCACGGCATGGCTATGGGTACGTACAATTAAGTTCGGACTGGTAATACGTGAGTCAGGCAGTGGCGCAACATCACGCTGGTTGCCATATTTGGCACGTAGCTCATTAATGTCACCAAACTCAATCGCTCGTTGAGGGCATGAGTCGACACAAACAGGGTTGAGCCCTTGCTCTAGACGGTCAAGGCAACCGTCGCACTTTGACATCACCTTTTTCTCTTTGTCATATTGCGGCGCGCCGTAAGGGCAGCGCATGGCACAGTAACGACAGCCAATACACTTCTCTTGGTCAACCAGCACTAAGCCATTGTCTTGGCGTTTATGCATCGCTTGGGTTGGGCACCCTGCGACACAAATTGGATCGTCACAGTGGTTACAAGCAACCGATAGGTAGTAAGCGAAGGTTTGGTTTGTCCACGCGCCATCGCTATCTTTTGCCCAAGAGCCGCCGCCGTATTCGTACACGCGACGGAACTTGCGACCGACATCAATATCGTTTTTATCTTTGCAACTCACTTGGCAAGTTTTACAACCTGAGCAGCGAGATGAATCAATATAAAAGCCTAATTGTTTCATTTAGTTATGCCTTCTGAATTTCTACTAGGTTGGTATGTTGTGGATTGCCTTTAGTGATAGGCGAGAATAGGTGACTGGTTAGGTTGTTGATACAACCACCAATATCGACACCATTTTTCACAACCGACCATGCACCTTGCGGCATTGCGGTCACGTCAGGCATGACACGGTTAGTCACTTTAGCAGCGATAAGGATCTTGCCGTATTCGTTGAATACATGAACCATATCGCCGTTTTTGATCCCACGTTGCTCGGCATTGATCGGGTTAATCCAGATTTCATCTGGCACCGCTTCGGCGACAACGCCAACATTGGCATACGTTGAGTGGGTATGACCTTTAGTATGGAATCCCGTCATTTGCAGTGGGTATTGGGCAAACTTCTCTAGATCCATGTGTGAGTTTGGCACTGGCACATACTCAGGAATTGCCGTCATGTAGTGACCTTCAGGCAGCACCCAAGTATCAACGCGCTCTTGTACCTTAGTGGCAAAGATTTCGAACTTGCCTGAAGGCGTTGTTAATGGATTGGCTGCTGGATCTTGGTAGAAATCCGCGAACGGAATGCTGTCTTCTTTCTTCGCGCGTTGCTGGTCGATAACACCGCTACCGCGTACTTTTGCAAACTCAGGTAGGTAAGTACGTTTGGCGCGAATATCGTTGTAGTGTTTTTCAATCCACTCGGCTTGGCTGCGACCTTCAGTAAAGGTTTGTTTAAAGCCAAGGTGCTCGGCAATGTCCGCACATACGTCATAGGTAGAGCGCACTTCCCACATCGGTTCAATGGTGTTTTCCATTGAGATCATAAAGTGGTTAGAGCCTGACGCGTAAGCGTTGTCAACTAAGTCTGATGCTTCTAGGTAAGTGGTTTCAGGTAGCAAGATATCAGCGAATTTTGCTGTTGGCGTCATATGGTTATCGACCACAACAATAAACTCACACTTACTGTCATCAGCTAATATTTCACGGGTACGATTTAAGTCACCATGTTGGTTACCCAGCACATTACCCGCTTGGTTGATCATTAGCTTAATGCCGTGCTGCAGTTTATCCGCACCTTTTAAGCCGTGCGTCTCAGGAGTGAAAACTTCCGGGTTGGCAATGGCGTCTGTCCAAGAGAACACCGGGATTGACGTTTTGACTGGGTTGGCAGGGCGAGGTAAGAGCGGCACACCATATTTGGTTGAGTATGCCCAGTTACCAGTGTTGGTGCCTGCGCGACCAAAGTGACCTGACACGACACACAGAGATTGAATTGCGTGCACGCTGTGCTCGCCGTTATGGTGGCGCTGTGCGCCCCAGCCTTGTGCGATGTAACACGCTTTGGCGTTAGCGATTTCACGCGCGAGCTGTACGATGCGTTTGGCTGGAATGCCCGTAATCGTTGCTGCCCACTGCGGCGTTTTCTCAATGCCGTCTTTGCCAGTCCCTAAGATGTAGTCTTTGTAGCTGCCATTTGCTGCCGCGTTGGCTGGTAGCGTATCGCGGGTAAAGCCGATTGCGTATTTGCGGATCTGTTCTTCATTGAGCAGATCTTCTTTGATCATGGTATGGATAAGGGCAGCAACTAGAGCGGCATCCGTGGTTGGTTTGATTGGTAACCACTCAGCATCGCTAACCACTCCAGAGTCAGTGTAACGTGGGTCAATCAGGATCACTTTCGCGCCTGATTTTTCTAGTGCTCGGCGCATCTCTTCAACCTGACCACCACCTGACATACGTGTTTCAGAGAGATTGAGGCTAAATAGCACCACCAAATCTGAATCTTCGATTTCGGTAAAGTGGGTACCAGCATACTTACCCCAAGTGAATGGCGTCATACCGTTGATCTGCGCGGTAGAGTAGGAGTTGAAGTAGTTGAGGTAGCCACCTGCTTGAGTCAGCATACGTAGCCATGCTTCACGACCTTGGGTGTGGTAATACGCGCCAGTACCGTACTGGAAGTAGACTGCTTCTGGTCCGTAAGTGTCGTAAACGCGGGTCAGTTGATTGGCGATGGTTTGCGTCGCTTCTTGCCAACTGATGCGCTCGAATTTACCTTCACCGCGTTTGCCAACGCGCTTCATTGGGTATTTTAAACGGTCAGGGTTGTAAACGCGGAATTTGTTTGAGCGACCACGTAAACATGGGCGAATTTGGTGTTCGCCAAAAATAGCATCGCTATCTGTATCAGCAGGTTCAACTTGCAAGATACGCCCATCTTGCACTTTTACTTTTAATGCACAGCGAGAGCCACAGTTAACGAGACAGGCGCTGTATTTAAATTCGGTTGGATTAGATGTTGGTGTAGCACTGGCTTTTTTACTCAGTGGTAGTGTGGCTAGTGAACCAGCAACGGCAGCGGTCGCGCTGAGTTTACTCGAGTATTCGAGTAGTTTACGGCGGGTAGTTTCTATATTTAGAAACGGCAAAGTAGCCATAGATATTCCTTTACAGTGTAATACAAAATCTCGTCTTGAATAGGAATGATTTTTATTAGTATGTCATTGTTCCTAACGGACTTTTTTGATGGGAGAAGTCTCATCGAGTAGTGACCCTATCAAGTGTAAGGAATTAACAGTAGTCGCTTAATTTGCGATATGTGATCTGGTAAAAGTAAGGCAAAGATAAGAGTGTGGATTTGTGATATTTACGTGCTTTTTCGAAAATCTTGGCTGGTTTTTTTGAGTGTTTTATGAATATAACTTAATAAAATAAATAGTAATTATAGATACTTAGATGTTCTATTGGTGTTGCAAATGTTGCTAGTAATTTATGCTGATTACTCGCAATACCATCTAACGTGATTGAGCATTTCTGTTTGAGTGATCTGCTAGAGACTTTTCTTTATCTAGCAGTCGATGAGCTTGATGAACGTTAACGCACAAGCGGTTAATCAATTGCTGCATGCTCTCTATATCACTTTTTTGCTGGTTTCTTACTTCATCTTCAATTCTTTCAGTTAACGTAGCAAGACCGGTAAGTTGTAGGTTAAATGCGATGCCTTTCAGGCAATGCAGTGTTTCGCCGAGTCGCTTGAAGTCTTGTTTATCAAACCCATCAATTAATACATCAATATGGTGCTCAAAATCATTAATTAAAGAGGTCAGCAGTTCACCATAGATAGTTGGCTCACTGGCGACGTCTTTGAGTAAATCACTTTTGGACAGTTCTTCTTCAGTCAATGGTAGGTTGGCTCTTGGTGCCCGATGAAGCGAAATCACGTTACTGTCAATGTCAACAGTTGTCGCTGGTGGCGTGATTCTGTGACTGAAACTGGTGAGTGCATCGGTAAAGCTGTCGCGTTGCAAAGGTTTGGTGAGTACATGATCCGCACCAGCGGCAATGAAATCATCATGGGCTTCACGAAAGACATCAGCAGTATAGGCAAAAATCAAGGTTTTGAGTTGTAAGGTGTCCCTTAGATAGCGAGTCGCTTCAACGCCGTTCATTACCGGCATGTGATTGTCCATCAGGATCAAATCGTAGTTTTTGTTTGCTGCCATTTGCGTGGCTATCCTACCGTTTTCTGCTATCTCAACGTTGTGTCCTAGTTTTGCGCAAAAACCTTTAGCGACGATGGCGTTAACGCGGTTGTCTTCAGCAAGTAAAATGCGTAAAGGTTGATCAATCGCTTGCGTATTTCTCGTTGCAACATGGCTGACTTGGGGTGTTTGCTTTGATGTCTCGAGAGGCAAGGTGAGGGTAAAAGTCGAGCCTTCTCCCAACTTACTTTGCAGTTCGATGGTTCCGTCCATCAATTCAGTCAGTTTTTTTACGATGGCTAAACCGAGCCCACTTCCCCCAAATTGTCTTGTCGTTGATGCATCGGCTTGTTCAAATGAATTAAACACTGAGTCTTGTTTATCCTCGGCGATACCAATGCCGCTATCGATCACCTGTATGACTAAGTTGGGCTGAGGTTGATTATCTTGTTTGAAGCGTAAAATGACCGAGCCCTGCGTAGTAAATTTAATCGCATTGCCGGAAAGATTGAACAAGATCTGGCGTAAACGTGCGCTATCGCCAATAAACTGAACGTCATTTGGTACTTGGTTGTCTAGTTTAAGTTGGAGATTTTTCTCTTCCACAAGTGGTGTCATCGCACTTACGACAGGGTCAATGATCTGCTGCAAAGATAAAGGGGCTGATTCGAGAACCAGTTTGTTTTCTCCGATTTTAGAAAAGTCGAGGATGTCATTGAGAACGGTAAGTAGATGCTGCCCTGACTCAAGAATAATACGAATGTTTTTTTGTGTACTGGCTTCATTGGTTTCGCTGTCGATGATTTGCGCGATGCCCAATACCCCATTCATTGGAGTGCGGAGCTCATGGCTCATGGTGGCAAGGAATTGTGATTTTGCTTTTGCAGCGTTCAGAGCTTGCTCGGAGGCAAGCCTCATCTGTTTGTTCAGTTGACGAAGCTGGATAAAGCGCAAATATGCCTGCAGTGCGATAAGGCTAATCAGTGAAAATACTGCGCCTAAGCAATAGCTTAATGCGTGGCTGAGTTCACTACGAGCCAAACCACGTAACTGCTTTTCTGTGCCCTCAATAAACTCGTAATTATGCTCGTTAAGCAATTCAACCTGCAGTGAGGTTTGGCGCTTTTCTATAACCTTTAGTTGACCAGCAAACTGTTTAATTTGTGGATGGCGAATATTTTCATTGAGTAAGTTATTGTTGACGTAATCAATAAATCGCCATTCCAGTTTGTCGCCATCAGCTTGTTTGAGTTCTTTGGTAAATAAAGATTGCAGCGACATTTCAGCGTATTTTTTTGCAACTTGCACACCGACGAGCATATCCAACATATTGGTCACGGCATCAACAGACTGCTCAAATTGTTCGATACTGGTTTTTACTGCCTTGGTATTGGCACTAATTGGATACCAGGGAGTGTTTTTTGTTTGCGCTTTGAGTTCTTTGGCTTCTTGTTCAATCTCAATGATTTGTTGAGTGATTTGATAGTGCAGCCTAGATTGAGTTGTTTGATAGTTGAGGATCTTATCTCTTAGCTCGAGTAATTCATGACCTATGGTGGTGGTTTGTGATGAAACAGTATCGATCATTCGACTGTTTTGGTAACTCATAAAAGCTAGGCTAAAGAGCGTTAATGAAAGCAAGGAGCAAACTGCGCCAAGAATACTGTTTTTATTCATTTTCAAACTCCTCGAGTAGCGCTGGGCGAGGTGCAGTTAGCGTATGTAAGAAGGCTTCAATGTCGGCGATAGTGTCATCGTCCATGGTAATGCCAAGTTGTCCTTGTGCCATTATCTGAATCGCTTGAGTGAGGCTTTGTGTTCTGCCGTCATGGAAGTAGGGAGAGGTTTGTGCGACATTGCGCAGACTGGCAACGCGAAAATAAAACTTATCAAGGGTGTTTTCTGTCACCAAATGTTTACCCGTGTCTTCAGATGTATTTAGCTCAGTGAAATAACCAAATTTTTGAATCATATTGCCACCCACATTAGGTCCTTGATGGCATTGCACGCAGCCAACCTGCTGAAAGGTTTGCCAGCCGCGTTTTTCTTGATTGTTGATGGCGTGTTCATCACCGTTGAGATAACGATCAAAAGGGGCATTGGGGGTTTGTAGCCCGCGCATAAACTCCGCCAAGGCATAACGAATATTATTGCTGTTAATGTCGAAATTATCGATCGAATCAAATAGAGCTTGATAGCGTGAAGAACGGCTGACGTACTGCTCAATTTCTTGCCATGAAGAGTCCATTTCAACCGGGTTCGCTACTGGACCATCAATTTGATCTTCTAGAGAGTTAACTCGACCATCCCAAAAAAAGCGGTAGTTTAACGCTGCATTAAATACAGTCAGTGAGTTGCGAAGTCCTTGTCCATTAACACCGGTTGAGACGCGAGTCGGTTCCGCACCATTGGTTTGTAAGTTATGACAGCTCTCGCAGCTTATTGAACGATTGGAGGAAAGGTTCGGGTCGCGAAATAGAGTCCATCCAAGCTTCGCAACCGCTTTATCAATCTCGATTTGCTGAGGGATCGGTTGTATTACTTGACCAATAACTTCTTGGTTATGATCATTTGAGTGTCCTTGCCCTGCTAAAGCTTGTAAGGGCAGTATCAAGAGCCAAAATGCTTGCTTTAACATACCAATCCATTTGGTGTGGTTAATCTAATATAAATGTAGTTGCCTATGAGTTATTCGCAATTTTTACCACGAAAGAGACTTGGATTGGGTGAGGATAGCGAGGCTTGGTAGAAAGAATAAGCCCAAGTAGCAATGACTTGGGCTTATAAGGATGGAGTAGTATGTGCCTTAGGCAATTTTTAGTTTTCTAAGCTTAGATATTTCAGCGCTTTTTAAGCGCTGCGAAGCTTTTTAGGTAATAGCTTTTTGCCAAACACATTGATAAGCGCGCCGGTTACAATGAGGCCGCCGCCCATATAAGTCCAAATTGATGGGATTTCGCTAAAGATCGCCACACCCAGTAGGGTAGAAAACACAATCTGTACATAAGAGTAGGCAGAGGCTTTACCCGCTTCTTGGGTTTGCATCGCCTTGGTTAAACCATATTGCCCAATTTGAGTGAAGATACCGACCATGACCAACAATAGTGTGATGGTTAAACTTGGTACAACAAACTCATTCCACATCAGGAAAGTTGAAACAGGTAGCGCGACCAAGGGGAAGTAGAAAATGATCACCGAGCTGTCTTCGGTTTGGCTAAGTTTGCGCACAATGACATAGGCAATGGAGCTACCAAATGCGCCCAATAAAGCAATCATCACACTGTGAATTGGCAGCGCTTGTGCGGTAATCGAATCCGACATATTTGGCTGAACCATCAGCGCAACACCAAGTAGACACAGAGCAATACAGATCATGGTTGCGCCTTGGATACGCTCTTTAAGGAAGAGCACGCCAAGCAGCGCTGTAAACACCGGATGAACGTATTGCAAGATAGTCGCTTCGGCAAGAGGCAAAGCCGTGACCGCATAGTAGACGCACATTAACGCCATAGTGCCGACCGTACCACGTAGTAACAGCAGCTTTTTGTTATTACCCCAAATGGAAATGCCTTTGCGCTTAACATCGAGGTAGCTAAGGATAAGTGAAACAAGGGCGCGAGCAGCAACGATTTCGAAGACAGGGATGCCATGGACGCTCACGTATTTTACGCAAGCAGACATCAGCGCAAATCCCAGCGCAGACAACAGCATGAAGCGCACCCCAACAGGGATGATGTCGTTGATTTTTGAAAGCATGGTTTTGTAATGTGACGGATTAGAGCGACATCATACGTCAACCAGTGCTTGAGTGATAGGGAAGTACTCGATATTGATCTCTCTGACTCGTTGCAATTGCTTTACGCGCGTAAGCTATTTTTGGCTGTTTTGATTTTGCCCGCTTGTTGGCTGCGGTTTGGCAAATGTCACCCACTTCAAGCTGCCGTTGGTTTCGTATTGATTGGCATTTTCACAGCGCATCACAAAACCACCAACTTCAAGCAGTGCACCTTCTGAGTAGGCTTGATCTTGGTAGAAGCAAATTCTGTGATTGGCTTGCTGGCTATTCACCACCACCGCAGTGCGATTGGGCGTGGTGTAGCTTTTATCAGAGGCGTGAGCTGAAAATGAGAACCACGCAAGCGGTAACAGGCACAAAGTCAGTGGGATACGTTTCATCTTAAGCTCCATATTTGCGTTGATAGCGCGGAAGCATACTGGCATTGCCAAGTAAGCCTCCCTGATGAATATAGATTAGCTGTTTATCTTGATTTTTCGGGTACCATTCAAGCAGGCAACGCCACATCATGGGATCATAGAGCAATTCAAATTCTACGCCAGTTTGTTGATTGAGCTGTTGCCAGATCAAATAATCTTGTTGGTAGAGTTTGCCAAAGTGGTGCTTGTTTTCTAGCTCTAGGATCTCAGGATGTGAGCTTTCGCCCAGTAGGTTAAACTGCGCAGTTAAATACTCTTTACCGCCGACACAGGCACAGGTGATCACTTCGATACCATATTGGCTGAGAAATTTATGTAAAAACAGTGCCGTGGTGCCAGTTCCGGAAGGTAAGGCGACCACAAATTTTTGCTCGGGCTGACTTTGCACCCAAGCTAAAATTTCTGCCCCCAATTTGCTGACGCCATATTCCGCTAACTGGCAACGTCCACCTTCCGGGACAAACAAACAGGTTTCATTGGGTTTGCGCACGGTTTTAATATAGTCGGCAGGGTGCAAATGACTCTCTGCGACAGGAATAATGTGTGCGCCTAAATCCAACGCAGCTTGGTAATTACCTAGTGGTTTTTCTGCAAGCCAAGTAGGGATGCGATCAACATAGAACTCGAGTTTCCACCCTTTGAGTTTGGCAAGTGCTGCCATTGAGTAGAGTGAGTTCGCTTGAGGACTGCCGTAACCGATAAGTGTTTGAACTAAAGGGTAGTGCCCATCCAGTAGCACCATAAACTTACGCGCTTTATTACCTGAAAAATGTGGGTGAAGTTGATCATCCCGCTTAAGAAAAAACGGGATGTGCTGAAAACAATGTTCAGTAATTGGGGTATTGGCAAGCTGCATGAGTAATTTGGGCTGATATCTAATCGGAAATCCGCCCCATCATACCTCAGCCGATTAGTTTAACGCTATTTAGTTAAGTACGGCTTACTTGAGGACTGGTGATTTCTAAGATTATGGTTCTCAAGAAAACCGACTTTGAGATCGCTTACCCAAAAGAGATGCTTGCCACGCAGCCGCGAGTTGGGTGATTGGTTAAGCTAAATTGCCACTCATAGCGCTGACTTAAATCATCAACGATCAAAAGACCTAACCCATGCCCGTCAGCGCTTGGCGTTGCATTTAAGCCTGGACCATCATCAATAATTGAAATTTGCTGCTCGGTTACCCAAATCGTGATTTCTCCTTGCGCGGTCGCAGCAATGGCGTTGCGGATCAGGTTGCCTACTACCATGTTCAAGACAGGCTGGGCTGCTTTGAGTGTCGGTAGGGATTCGACTTCCAGCCGCACCTTGAGTTGTTTGTCACGTGCTTGAATACTGTTGTCACTCACTATGGTTTCAAGCTCTGTTGAGGTGATTTGGCGAAGTGGTAGATCGTCGACATTGCGTTCATAGCGAACCAAGCTAAGTAAAGCGTCTACCATAGTGATCATTTGGCTGGTGGCACTATCAATGCGTTCAATTTGCCTTTGATTAAAATCGCTTTGTTCTTTGCGCGCTAGTAGCTTGTTCGCTCCTTTGACTACCGTTAGCGGGGTGCGCAATTCATGGCTGGCGTAACGGGCAAACGCCTGCTCCCGTTTAAGCGCCAAGTTCAAATCGGTGCGATACTGGTTTAATCGCTCAGTGAGGATCTGAAATTCTTCAGCGGCTTCTGCTGAAATAGAGAACTCACTTTCGCTGTTCCCTGAGTGGCTTTCCAGCTGTTTAGCGATGTCATTAAGTGGTTCGATCAATCGGATCGAGAGGCGATATAACACAGTGCCAAAAATGCACATCAATATAGAGACGATAGTCACCACAATAAGACTGGAATAGACGATTTCGTCCAGATCAAACTCGACATTGTCGATGCGAGACAGCAGCACAAGATCATAGCTTTTACCGTTATGACTGTAAGTGCCTTTGTAGACCATGCGTGAAATTTGCAGATGATCCATTTCGACTTCGCCAAGATAGGTATCGTGATTAGTCAAAAATTGGCGGTATTCGTTAGGCACCAAGCTTAAATCATTATAGGCATCCGTTAACACATCGATTTTTATCTTGCCCGTTTCACCGCCAATAAATCGTTCAACTGCGATATCTCGATCCAGTAACGCGCGTCTTTCTCCCATTCGATCTTCTGACCAGTGAATGGCGAGCGCAAATACGGTGAATGCGACAATACCGATTAGGATGGAGATGCTGATAAAAAAAGCGGCAAGGCTGCTAGTGAGAGACTGAGTGCTGCGTAGCAGGCGCTTCATGGGTTAACCTCTAAGCGAAAGCCAATTTTAGGCACGGTGATCAGCATCTGTTGTGCAAATGGTTTATCGAGTTGGCTTCTAAGTTGGTAGATATGGCTACGTAGCACATCATTATTGGGCTCTGACTCATCCCACAATTTCTCGGCAATGTCTCTGCGGGTAACAACTTCTGGGGCGCGAGAGCAGAGCATCTCTAAAATGGTGTAAGTGGTTGGATTGAGTGCCAGTAGTTTATCTTCCCGATAGGCTTTACGTGTTTTTTGGTCGATGGTGATAGGTCCGACATTGAGCGTGGTTGCTGCAATCGTGCCACGGTAGCGCTTTATTAAGGCGAGCATACGCGCTTCTAAGATCTCTAGGTCAAACGGCTTGGTTAGATAATCATCCGCGCCATGTTTGAAGCCTTTAAGCATGTCATCACGATTATCCAAGGCTGTGAGCATCAATACTGGAGTAGTGTTACCCGCGTCACGTAAAGTATTGCACAGGGTCAAACCGTCCATTCTGGGTAGCATTAAGTCGAGAATGATAATGTCAAAATTGCCTTCAAGTGCCAGTTGCAGTCCGAGCTCGCCGTTGTCGGCATAATCGAGCTCCATCTCAAGACTTTCGAAGTAATCGAACAAGATCCCTGCGACTTCACGGTTATCTTCTACTAACAATATTTTGTGCATTATCTCTACCAAAAAAGCTGACGCTGGTTGCCACTATATAACATCAAATATGGCGTGAAAAAAACGTCGATAACATTCTTTCCACAGTCGCTTCAATAAAGTACCCATCAACCTTGCAAAGTACTGGCTTTGCAGCAAAACCCTTTAGCAAAAGCGATTGACGGCGGTTGTATGGACTTAATCTCTATTACTCAGAAACGAATCGAGTCGGCGATAACACTCTCAGTGATTGTGCCTTATTTTAACGAAGCCGAGGTATTGCCTTCGCTACACAGTCGTTTAGCTGGCGTATTGGATGCTTTGCCTGAGCGCTGTGAAATTATCTATATCGATGATGGTAGCAGCGATGGCAGTTTGCAGATAGTGGAGCAGTTTCAATCGAGCAGCAGCATTGTACGCAGTATTTCGTTGAGCCGTAATTTTGGCAAAGAAGCAGCCATGAGCGCAGGCTTGGAATATAGCCGAGGCGAAGCGGTGATCTTAATTGATGCGGATCTGCAAGACCCGCCAGAGCTTATCCCGCAAATGATGACCAAGTGGCGTGAAGGCTTTGATGTGGTCAATATGCAGCGTAGAGAGCGCCATGGAGAGACTTGGCTCAAACGTCAATCGGCAGCGCTGTTTTATCGTTTACTTAATAGCTTAACGAAATCGACCATCCCAGAAAATGTGGGTGATTTTCGCTTGTTAAGTCGCCGAGTGGTTGAGCATATCAATCGTATGCCTGAGCGAAATCGTTATATGAAGGGCATTTTCTCTTGGCCGGGGTTTACGCAATACACCTTACAGTTTGACCGTGATGCGCGTTTTTGTGGGCAAACCAAATGGAATTACCTCAAGTTGTTTGGTTTAGCTGCTGATGGCATTACTTCTTTTTCTATTCGACCACTACGTTTGGCAACGTTTTTGGGCGCGCTAATCGCCAGCGCGGCATTTATCTATGGCATGGTCATCATTACCCAAACCTTGTTATGGGGTAACGCGGTGACGGGCTACCCCTCGCTGATGGTGGTGCAGTTAGCTCTGGGCGGTATTCAATTGCTTTCTATTGGTGTGCTGGGCGAATACATAGGGCGCATATTTATCGAAGCGAAGCAGCGACCTCTGTTTTTGGTACGTTCAGTGAAAGAAAAACCGGCAGTGATGATGTTTAACCAGATGGAGAAACGCGCGTGAGTTTTAATCGAGTGCATCTTTGGGCGATCTTAGGCGCGGTTTTTCTGATTCGTTTGATTTCACTTGGTGCCTATCCATTAATGGATACCACCGAGGCGCGCTATGGTGAAATGGCGCGCTTGATGACAGAAACCGGTAACTGGCTGACACCTCAATTTGATTATGGTGTGCCTTTTTGGGGGAAACCGCCACTGTTCACTTGGATGAGTGCTGGTGGTATTGAGCTATTTGGCGTTAATGAGTTTGCGGTTCGTTTTCCTCATTGGTTAGCCGGCGTTGCTGTTGTGATTCTGATGGCGAACTTTGCCCGTAAGTGTGGCTATAGTGGTCTAGTCAGTTCAGTTGTTTTGGCAACCTGCGCGGTGTTTGCTATATCGGCAGGTGCTGTGATGACCGATATGGCATTGACCTTTGGTCTAGCGCTGGCAATGACGGGTTTTTATCGTTGTTGGCTAGGGCAAAGAGCGTGGGGCTATATAGGTTTCGTTGGTTTGGCGGTTGGGTTGCTGGCTAAAGGTCCTTTGGTGATTGTGCTGATGTCGCTGGCGGTTGTGCCTTGGCTTATTTTGCAACATGGCGTGATTGGTGCGTGGCGAGTTCTTCATCAGCGATTCCCCTTGCTGTCAGGGAGTTTGCTTATGTTGTGTATTGCCGTGCCTTGGTATCGACTAGCAGAGCAGGCTACTCCGGGGTTTCTCGACTACTTCATTGTTGGTGAACACTTTAAGCGCTTTCTAGTCAGTGGTTGGCAGGGCGATCTTTATGGCACTGCGCATGATGAACCTCGTGGCACCATCTGGCTGTTTTGGTTATACGCTGCCGCGCCTTGGTCATTTGTTTTGCCTATCCTAATGTGGAAAAAGCGCGCTGTGCTAAAACAAGCAGAACTGCAACAATCTGGGCTGTTTAGTTTTTTGCTTTGTTGGATGTTATCGCCGCTTCTGCTATTCACTCTGTCTGGCAATATTCTTCCTGCCTACGTATTACCGGGGATCCCTGCTATTGGTGTGATGATTGCGATGCTACTTGGTGATCCGCAGCATGATCCTAAATGGTTTAAGGGCTGTGCGGCTGTGGTGCCAATTCTATTGGTGGCTGCTCTTGTCGTCATTAATGTCAGTGTCGGTAACAAGAAAAGCGATAAGGTTATTTTTGCCCAGGCTGATCCTAATGTTCCGACCTTCTATGTGGGTACGCGACCATTTTCCGGGCAATTCTACAGCCAAGGTAAAGCACTTGAACTCGGTGATCTTTCACTACCGCTTCAATTGCCAAAGTTCCAGCTTATCGGCAGAAAGGCTCAAGTTGCTCAGTTGGTAGAGGCGCAAGCGCTCAATTGCGTAGTGGAATACACGGCGAAGAGTAAGCGCTCTCTCTATCGTTGTCGTCCTTCCTCATAGGAGACAGCTGGTGAGAGATACACAGCGATTATTCAAATTTGCTTTGGTAGGAGGTGTCGGCTTTATTGTCGACACCTCGGTGTTTTATTGTAGTTTGAATCTGTTTGCTTGGTCGCTTTGGCACGCTAGGGTAGTGGCGTTTCTTTGGGCGGCAACCGCAACTTGGCTTGGCAATCGCTGCTTTACCTTTGCAGATTGTAAGGCGGACAAAGGGCAGCAAAGCTATCGTCTAATTGGTCGGCAGTGGGCAAAGTTTTTACTAAGTGCAACGCTTTCAGCCATTCCTAATTTTCTCGTTTTTAAATTGACGATTATGTTTATCGGCGAGCAAGGGATAGCACCTTACTTAGCGCTGGTGGCTGGGATAAGTGTTGGCATGATAGGGAATTTTGCGTTTAGCCGTTATTGGGTGTTTAGGGCAGCCAACTAGTATAAAAAAAGCCCAGAGCAAGCAGGCGCTGGGCAGATACAAACTAAATTAGGAGTTAATTAGGAAAAAAGCAGCGTAAATAAAAGACTCAGTAAGGAAAAAGTTTGACGGCCAGTAAACTATCAATTCTCTAATATCTACACTTATTGAGACCCACCTTTTACCATTCGGTTCCAAAAAATTTTAATTTTTTTCATAGCATTTAATTATCAGTGACTTACAACGCCATTCTCGATATTCATCCAAGCTTACATTAAAAATGTGATGTTAACTGGTTGTTAATGATGTGTGCTGGATGTATATTTTCAAACACATGTTTAATACAGGTGATTGAAATGAGCGCCAAACACAAGACCAAAGATAAAATCTTAGATGTGGCTGAGGCATTGTTTGCTGAGCACGGCTTTAATGATACGTCTTTGCGTACGATTACCAGTAAAGCAGGAGTCAACCTTGCTTCGGTCAATTACCATTTTGGCGACAAGAAGACATTAGTGCGTGCGGTGCTTAATCGCTATTTGGAAGCGTTTATGCCGGCAGTGTCGGACGCTTTGATAACGCTTAACTTAAACCCTGACTACACAATGAAACAGGTGTTTGAAGCGCTACGAGGTCCTTTGATGGCTCTTAACCATGTGCGACCTAATGGTACCAGTCGATTCATGTTGTTGATTGGGCGTGGTTATACCGATGTACAGGGGCATTTGCGCTGGTTTATCACAACGCGCTATCAAGAATCTTTAGCTCTATTTATGGAGTCAGTGCTAAAAGCCAATCCGAATCTATCAAGAGAAGAGGTGTTTTGGCGTTTGCATTTTACGCTCGGCACATGCGTCTTTACGATGGCATCAAGCCAAGCTTTGGCTGAAATCGCCCATAACGATTATGGTAAGAAAATCGATGCGCAATCTGTCATCGATCAACTCATCCCTTATCTTGCTGCTGGTGTATCAGCAGAGTAACCAAAAAAATAATAAAAATTATCCAATTTCGATTGGAACCAACATAGAAACCGTGAACAAAAGGAACTGGTTATGAGCTCTCTACGAAGAAAATGGATCAGCGATCCTGCCTTTAAAATGTTTAAAAAAGTTTTGCCGCCGCTTTCTGATACCGAACGTGAGGCGATGGAAGCGGGCAGTGTCTGGTGGGATGGCGAGCTCTTTTCTGGTCGCCCTGATTTTACCACGCTGCATCAATACCCTAAGCCAACGCTGACGGCAGAAGAGCAGTCGTTTATGGATAACCAACTCGAAACCTTGTTGGCGATGTTGGATGATCAAAAGATCAATAAAGAGGATCGCGATTTACCGGAAGATGTGTGGCAGTTTTTGCGCAAAGAGCGCTTTTTCTCGCTGATCATTTCCAAAAAATATGGCGGTTTAGAGTTTTCAGCTTTAGCTAACTCGACCATAGTCTCACGCATCGCCACACGCAGTATTAGCACCGCTGTGTCGGTGATGGTGCCAAACTCGCTCGGTCCAGGTGAACTTTTGTCTCATTATGGTACGCAAGAGCAGAAAGACTATTGGCTACCAAGGCTTGCCGATGGTACTGACATTCCATGTTTTGCTTTAACGGGACCAGAAGCGGGCTCGGATGCAGGTGGTATTCCTGATGAAGGGGTCGTCTGTATGGGTGAGCACCAAGGCGAACAAGTACTCGGTATTCGTGTCTCGTGGAACAAACGCTACATTACGCTGGCGCCAGTGGCGACTGTGCTAGGGCTTGCATTTAAGATGAAAGACCCGGATGGTTTACTGGGTGATAAAGTCGATATCGGTATCACTTGTGCATTAATCCCTGCCGATCATCAAGGCGTCGAAATTGGTGAGCGTCATGATCCACTCGGTTTGGCGTTTATGAATGGTCCAACGCGCGGTAAAGATGTTTTTATTCCAATGGACTGGCTGATTGGTGGGCAAGAGTACGCCGGTAAAGGTTGGCGTATGCTGGTGGAGTGTTTATCAGCAGGTCGCGGTATTTCACTACCAGCTCTTGGCACTGCGATTGGACACCTTACATCACGGACCACCGGTGCTTACGCTTATGTGCGTAAACAGTTTGGTATGTCTATTGGTAAGTTTGAAGGTGTTGCTGAAGCGCTTGGACGCATTGGCGGTCTAACCTATCTGCTTGAAGCGACGCGTACGTTAACCACGACCTCACTGGATATGAAAGAAAAGCCAGGGATTGTAACGGCAATTGCCAAATACCATATGACGGAAATGGCACGAACCATCTTAAACGATTCAATGGATATCCATGCGGGGCGCGCAATTCAAGATGGCCCGATGAACTATCTCGCCAAGCACTATTTGGGTATTCCTGTGGCGATCACCGTGGAAGGTGCGAATATCCTCACGCGTAACTTGATGATCTTTGGTCAAGGTGCGACACGTTGTCATCCATATGTATTGCAAGAGATGGAAGCTGCCGCCAATCCTAATCAAGAAGAAGCTGCGGCTGAATTTGACAAGTTATTGTTTAAGCATATCTCGCACGCGACGAAAAACACCTTTGGTGCATTTGGCGCAGCGCTTACGGGTTCTAGTCTTATCAAAGCTAATATTAGCGGTCCAACTCAACCTTACTACAAAGATTTAACCCGCATGAGTCGCGCACTTGCGGTGAGTGCAGATTTCGCCATGCTCACTCTTGGTGGTGAACTGAAACGTAAAGAGATGATCTCGGCCCGTTTAGGTGATGCGCTAGCGTACCTTTACATGGCTTCAGCGGCGCTGAAAAAGTATGAAGACGATGGTCGCCAACAAGAAGACTTAAACTACGTTCATTACTCGGTGCAGCATTGTTTGTACCATGGTGCGAAGTCGCTTCAAGAAGCGTTTAGCAACTACCCACAAAAATCGGTTGGTCGTCTACTTAAAGTGTTGGTTTTCCCACTAGGTAACCGTTTTGAAAAACCAAGTGATGATTTGTCGGTGAAATTAGCGGAAAGCTTAATGACTCCGGGAGCGCATCGTGATCGTCTTACTCACTTGTGCTATATCGGCAGCCAGGATGATGACAACGTGGGTGTGATGGAAAATGCCTTCTTGGCGATGTACGGCGTGCAAGCTATTGAGCGCAAACTGATGCGCGCAGCAAAAGAAGGTAAGGTTGCTCGCAAGGGCGTACTGACCGAACGTCTTGAGCAAGCAAGACAGGCTGGCGTATTAACCGAGAATGAAATTGAGCAAGTACTAGCGGCGGATAAGCTTCGTTATCAAGCAATCCAAGTGGATCACTTCAGTCATGATTTCTCAGAAGTGCGCACTCATACAACTCAAGTAAAACCAAAGCTCAATAGTGTTGCTTGATAAATGATAAGTGGAAGTGATGCAAAAGGCGCCGAAGGGCGCCTTTTTTCTATGCCAAATCCGCAGTGCTTTTTTGTGGAAAATCGACGTTTTTGCTTGAAACAGCTCCAACCACTTGCATTTAGCGGCGAATTTGCAAGAAATTTGGTGAGATTTAGCGTTGAACCTTTTATCCTAGCCAAGTTTTTTAAAGGAAGTTGAATATGATCATCAAACCTAGAATTCGTGGATTCATCTGTACCACAACACACCCAGTGGGTTGTGAAGCTAACGTAAAAGAACAAATTGCTTACACCAAAGCACAAGGTCCAATCAAAAACGCTCCTAAGCGTGTACTTGTTATTGGTTCTTCAAGTGGCTACGGTCTATCTTCTCGTATCGCGGCAGCATTTGGCGGCGGTGCATCAACGATCGGTGTTTTCTTTGAAAAAGAAGGTACTGAGAAGAAGCCGGGAACTGCAGGTTTCTACAACGCCGCTGCTTTTGACAAGCTAGCTGGTGAAGCAGGTCTGTATGCAAAAAGCCTAAATGGCGATGCTTTCTCTAATGAAGCAAAACAAAAAGCGATCGATCTAATCAAACAAGATCTGGGTCAAGTTGATATGGTGGTTTACTCACTGGCTTCTCCAGTACGTAAAATGCCAGAATCAGGTGAGCTGATCCGCTCTGCGCTAAAACCAATTGGTCAAACTTACACATCAACTGCTGTAGACACGAATAAAGACGTGATTATCGAAGCAAGTGTTGAGCCTGCAACAGAGCAAGAAATCAAAGACACAGTAACCGTAATGGGCGGTGAAGACTGGGAACTTTGGATTAACGCACTGGCAGATGCGGGTGTACTTGCAGACGGTTGTAAGACAGTGGCATACAGCTACATTGGTACTGAGCTAACTTGGCCAATCTACTGGGATGGTGCACTAGGTAAAGCGAAGATGGACCTAGATCGCGCAGCATCTGAGTTAAATGCTAAGCTTGCTGAAAAAGGCGGCAGTGCAAACGTTGCGGTACTTAAATCTGTGGTCACGCAAGCAAGTTCAGCGATTCCAGTGATGCCACTGTACATTGCAATGGTATTTAAGAAGATGCGTGAAGAAGGCGTGCATGAAGGCTGTATGGAACAAATTTTCCGTATGTTTAGCCAACGTCTTTACAAAGAAGACGGAAGTGCAGCAGAAGTGGATGAGCAAAATCGTCTGCGCCTAGATGATTGGGAACTGCGTGAAGACATTCAACAGCATTGTCGTGAACTGTGGCCACAAATTACGTCTGAAAACCTAAAAGAGCTAACTGACTACGTTGAGTACAAAGAAGAGTTCTTGAAGCTGTTTGGTTTCGGTGTTGAAGGCGTCGACTATGAAGCAGAAGTAAACCCAGCGGTTGACGCTGGCTTTATCAATATCTAAGTCTAACATTTCAATAGCATTAAAAAACGGAGCTGATAATCGCTCCGTTTTTTTATTTGTATCAGATATTGAATACCGACCAAATTGGCGCATGATCAGACGGTTTCTCAATGCCTCTGAGCTCGTAGTCAATGTCTGACTCAACACACTTCTCAGCTAACGCTGCCGTCGCCAAAATTACATCGATACGCAGTCCACGGTTGTCGTCAAAGCCGCGTGAACGGTAGTCAAACCAAGAGAATCGGTCATTAACTTCTGGGTGAATCGAACGGAAGGTATCGACAAAGCCCCAATCAAGTAAAGTTTTTAGCCACTCTCGCTCTTCTGGCTGGAACGAACATTTACCCGTTTTTAGCCAGCGTTTGCGGTTGGCTTCACCAATGCCGATATCGAGATCAATCGGGCTGATATTAATATCACCCATTACGATGACGTTTTCACCGTTTTCGTGATGCTCATTGAGGTAAGTCATTAGATCTTGATAGAAAGCACGTTTGTATGGGAACTTAGTCTCGTGAGCAATATTATCGCCTTGTGGGAAGTAACCATTTAAAACGGTAACTTTTTCTCCATTGCCTGCATCAAAGGTTGCCATGATCATGCGTTTTTGATGATCGTCATTGTCGGTTGGAAAGCCTTTTTGTACTGAAATAGGCTCTTGCTTGCATAGCATTGCCACACCATAGTGGGCTTTTTGTCCGTGGAAGTAGACTTTGTAGCCCATTGCTTCAACATCAGCTAGCGGGAAGGCTTCATCGTGAACTTTGATTTCTTGCAGTCCAATCACATCTGGTTGATGTTTATCAATAAGAGCTTGTAATTGATGTAATCGAGCTCGAAGACCATTGATATTAAATGAGACAACTTTCATTATTCTTCCTTATATGAGGGACTTACAGCGCATCCTAACGTGAATACAACAGAATTTAAACCGTGTACCTTGAAGAGAGGTTACGACTGATGCGCAAGTTTGGCTTTAAGATCTTCTTCGACGATTTTAAGTGCTGCAAGGGCAACCTTAGGGTCGACCTCGTTACTCTCAAGCAGATAAATTAGGTCTACGGCAAGCTTGATTTCATCAGGCGCGTTTTCGAGGCTTGGGGTTGTCATACTACTGATTTCTCTCTCGATAAGTGATCTGTTTTTCAAGTTTAACTTTCGCGACTCGGCAGCGTTCAAGCCTTTGCTCGGTTGCCAGTAATGCCTGTTGAGCTTGCTGCTGCGCAAAAGGTGGCGCCATGTTTAGCGCGGCTTGTTTATCAAGTACCATCTCCATCAGGCGTCTCTCCCAATCTTGATGCTGTGCGAGTTCTTGATAGAGCACATTGATCGGCTTTTGGTAGTGGCTGTGGTGCTTAGGTTCTTTTTTTCGGATAGCTTGTGTGGCGAGTTCGCGTTGGATCGCACTGACTTGCGAGAACAAGCGTTCAGATAGATACTCAGCACGCAAAGCGGTTAGCTTGCCGTTGTCTTGCTCTCTGATTAGAGTGTCAAGCGTCGCATTGGCTTCTTTGACGCAAGGCCCCAGTAATCTTGCACCACCGTGAAAGAGGCGCTCATCAAATAGCGCTTGATGGTGTTCTCCGCGCGCACGGTCAAGCTCAGCCGCTTGAACGGCAAGGTGTTCTATAGTACTGACTAGCTGTTTTAATTGACTCATACTGCAACAAACCATGCATCATAGGCGAGTTTAACGGCCAGTATACTCACCACTGTGACAAAAATAGGACGTATAAAATTGGCGCCAAAACGGATGGCCGAATGTGCGCCAACAAAAGCGCCCGCCATCAAGCATAGCCCCATGGTTAAGCCTAGCACCCAGTCAATATGCCCCAAAATGGCAAAGGTTATCAGCGAGGTAAAATTACTGGTAAAGTTCATCGCTTTAGCAACGCCAGATGCCATGAGGATATTGAGGCGATAGAGAGCCATGGTACTGACGGTCCAAAATGCGCCCGTTCCAGGGCCGGCAACACCGTCATAAAAGCCAAGTATACCGCCTTGGATATACTGTTTTTTGTTAAATACAGGGCAGGCGGGTGGAACTTCATTCGCACTGTTTTTCGGCGTTTTATGCCATACCGAATAGATGGCCGCGGCTAAGATAACCAGAGGTAGTGCTTTTTCCAACCACTCAGTGCTGATCCAGTCGACAAACAATGTACCTAGCGTGGCTCCGATCAAGGTGGCAATAAATGAGCGTTTCCAAAACTGAGGGCTGAACAGACGTTTTCTATAGTAAGTGAACGCTGCGGTTGACGAGGCAAAGGTGGCAGCAAGTTTATTGGTTCCTAAAGCAATATGTGGCGGTAAACCTAATGATAGCAGCGCGGGTACGGTTAGCATGCCGCCGCCTCCAGCAACGGCATCGATAAATCCAGCGATAAAAGCGACCAGCGCAAGCACCAACAACATCGTTGGCTCAAACATTTCCATTGATTGTTCTTCTAGTTATGGCTGTAAACAGCTGAAACGGTATTTATTCGATAACCCGTTTAAAAGGCGGTAAAGAATCAAGTAGCGCTTTACCATATCTTTTAGTTACTAGGCGTCTATCGAGAATGGTGACTGTACCAGAATCCCTCTCTTTACGCAGTAGGCGCCCAACAGATTGAATCAGCTTTTTACTCGCATCAGGAACCGTGATCTGCATAAACGGGTTCCCTCCTTTATGCTCAATATATTCTGCGTGAGCTTGCTCGACAGGAGAGGTCGGCACGCCAAATGGGATTTTAGTGATGATCAAGTTTTCCAATAGCTCACCGGGCAAATCTAGCCCCTCAGAAAAGCTGCCTGTACCAAAAAGGATGCTTGTTTTACCACATTGCACTAGGGTTTTATGTTTATTTAGAATTTCATTGCGCGATTCTTTACCCTGAATCTGTAGTGCCCAACCTTTTTTGATAAATTTCGCCTCTAAAGCATCGGCAACTTGGTTCATCTGCCAGTAGGAAGAGAATAAAACTAAGTTGGCCTGCTTGTCTTTAATTTGATTAGGCAGAATTTCAATAAGATATTCCGTAAATTCCTTTGCTTGCGGCTCGTACTTCATTTTTGGTACACGCAACTCCGCCTGATTCTGATAATCAAATGGTGAAGCAAGGGCGAGAAAACGTGTGCCATCCTCGGCTTTTTCACTGATGCCAGCTTGGCGACAGAAAAAACTAAATGAGTTAAGTGCTCGCATGGTGGCAGAGACTAAGACTGCACCTAAACAGCGGCTCCAAATCTGTTGATCCAGTTGCCAGCCAACCTCAAGTGGTGAAACGTTGACAGTAAAATCGCCTTCTCTTTCGCTATTAAGCTCTAGCCAGCGAGCAAGTGGCGCGCCTTTTTCACGTGGCGGTTCGGCCATTAACAGCCATACTTGCGCTAGGTTATCCATTCGCTGAATGTAAAAACCTAGTTCCGCTAGTGCAGGCTCGGCTAAACGAGCGGCAATCTCGCCATCTTTTACTCTTTCTGCAATTAAATCGGCGATTTTTGCCGTAGCTTGCGCTCCTTTTTGTGAGAGCTGCTTGAGCTCTTTTGACTCACTGGCTAACCATTCAGGGAGGTCACCATGTTCAAAACGGTAGATACCGTCGACAAAGTGGGCAGGATCAAAGCGAGAGGCGAGTTGAGTCAACGAAGGGATCAACTGTTGTACTGAATCTTGTAACTCATTACGAAAACGCGCAACCCGCTTTTCATCCGCGAGACCTGCAAATTTAGTTACAGATTGGTTGAGTCTTTCTAGCCAAGTCGCCGCACCTTTTAAACTAGCTGCTGCTGAGGAGTGATCGCGCGCCACATGCGGCAAATGGTGCGCTTCATCAAACACATAAATGGTGTTTTCAGGTTCTGACAGGATCACGCCGCCACCTAAGTCTGCATCTGCCATCACTAAACTGTGGTTGGCGATAATAACATCGGCTTTATCGAGTTCACTGCGTGCTTTTTGAAATGGGCATCCCCGGTGTGAAGGCATGCTGTTGTTGCAGCTGTGTTTGTCACTGACAATCATTTGCCAAATATTGTCGTCAATACTTTTTGGCCAAGAGTCACGGTCGCCATCCCATTTACCTTGAGCAAGAGAACGGTGCATGGTTTCGAGTAACTCAATATCTTTTCGCTTCGGCTTAGTTTCAAACAAAGCGACTTGCTGACCTTCTGCACCACAGGCATTGGCGAGCTTTTCAGCACAGCAATATCTTTGCCTCCCTTTTGCTAGCAGAAACGAAAAATTTAGATCAGTGATGCGGCGGAAAAGGGGTAAATCTTTATTAATCAGCTGTTCTTGTAACGCCACCGTTGCGGTAGATATAACCACTTTTCGTTGACTCAGAAAAGCCACAGGTATTGTCGCCATTAAATAGGAGAGCGACTTACCGATACCAGTTCCTGCCTCTGCAACAATAATGCGATTCTTATTGTGATATTCGCCACACAAAGTTTTGGCAATCTCGGCGACCAAATAGTTTTGTGCCCTGCGCGGGACAAAATTTTCTAGCTGAGCTTGGAGGTTTTGGTAGCTATTTCGAATGGAATTTTGGATTTTGCTATTGGTCATATCGGCGCCTTACTAACGGTAGCCGATAGTAGCACACTTCTCCAAGTGTTATGTAGTTCACGAAACAGAACGCTTTTTAAATAAATCTAGATCTGCTTCACAAAAAAAAACTGAACCTTCATAAGGTTAGATTTATTTCTAAAGTCAAAAAATATAAAACTGTACTACGTGTGCCTAAATAGAGTTTTATGTTGTTGTGGTTGTGAATTTATCTATTTTGCAGTGTTTTATATTTCTATTGCGACCAGCTTCAACTATTGATGAAAGTATTAGAGTGATTAGATCTTGGTCGCAAAATTTGGTTTGCCTGTCATAAATTGCTGATTTGTAATGGTTTTATGTTTTTTTAGCTTTGTTTTTTATAAGATTTGACAGTCAGAACAATCTTCTGCAATCTAGCACCGAAATTTGAAAGCGGCGGTGTCAAGCCTTTGAGTTTGAATCACCTCCAAAAAAATAAAAGGGAACCGGATAAGGAATTCCCTAATCTAAGAAAAGGCAGTGGATTAACTATGAAAAAGACTCTAGTAGCTCTTTCAGTACTTGCAGCAGCAACTTCTGCGCAAGCTATCGAACTTTACAACCAAGACGGCGTTACTGTTGGTATGCACGGTGACATCGAAGTGGTTTACATGAACACTTTCACTGAAAGCTCAATGAAGCAAGAAATCCAAGATGCAGATTTTGGCTTTGATGTTCGTTACGCAATCAATGACGAGTTCACTTTCGGTGCATACTGGGAGTTTGATGGTTCAGAGAGCACTAACTCAGAAGTTACAAAGAATGGCGATACTTACGTAGCGCTATACTCTAAAACTTACGGTTCAATCAAGTTCGGTCGTCTATGTACTGCAGTTGATGACCTAGGTATCGGTTCTGATTACCAGTACGGTATCAAAACTTACCTAGACAACAACACTAACGAGTGTGCTGACGAAGGTGTTCGTTACGACTACGATAACGGTACTTTCTACACAACTGTTGGCTTTATTCAAGACAAAGTTGGTGGTAACCAATTCGTTGATTCTGACGAAGTTGTATTCAAACAAGATGGCACTGACACTGACTACATGGATGCTCGAGTAGGTTACCGTGTTGCTGACTTCGACCTATCTGCATTCTACTCAAACACAGACGTAGAAGCTGCTGACAGCGATCACTCTGGTTACGGTGCAGAAGTGCGTTTCGCTGGTATCGAAAACGTTAACCTAGCTGTTGCATACTACGCAACTAACTCTGATGTTCAAAACGATGACAACGAAGTTGTAGCTTTCGCTGCTGACTACTACATGAACGCTTGGACATTCTCTGCTGGTTACTCTGTTGGTGACCACGACGACAAAGCTAAAGAGCAAGACAACTGGTTCCTAAACGCTGGTTACGGCATCGCTCCAAACACTACAGTTTACGCTGAAGTTGGTGGCGAAGATAAAGACGGTGTTGACACTGACACTGCTCTAGCAATCGGTGTTAAAGCTGAGTTCTAATTGAACTTCTGCTAGCATACAAAAAGCCACCTTTGGGTGGCTTTTTAACTTTTAAACAGACGAAATACAATTTCTCAAGGAGTATCCTTTGAATCTAAAAAAAATAACTGCACTTGCAGCTGCAATCATTGCTCTACCTTTACATGCTGCTGAGCTAAGTGCTCAAAAAGGTATTTCTATTCTGCTTGTGAATGGACAGGCAGCTGAAGAGAAATTGGGTACAAATCAAGTAAGTGATGGTGTTATTCAAGCGGTAGTTAAAGTTGACGGTAAGCTCGGTCATGGTGCTAGTGCTGAGATATTTGAATCCAAGCCTTATGTTCTCACGTTTGAAGCGACTGGTGATGAAGTCAAAATTAAGTTTCCGAGCCTAAATAGCGTAGCAGAGGCAAGAAATGCTTTCGATAAGGCTCAACCTGATTGGCAGGTTTTCGTTGATGGTAAAGAGATTACTGTTGAACAACAGATGTTAAAAGGCAAGAAAGGCTTTATGCCATACGCAGGTATGGAAAAGCTTGTCGCTGAGCACAACAAACAACGTGGTATTTACTTTAACAATGGTGAACTAGTAGACGCACCAGTTGCAGCAGAAGTTGCGCCGGTAGCAACATCAGCAGTCGTGACTGCGAATGCAGCGGCGAAAACCAGTGTTGAAACGCCAAAAGTAGCAGCGAAAAACGTTGAGCAGCTGAAAGCTTGGTACCTAAAAGCAAGCAAAGAAGAGCGCAAAGAATTCCGTCGTTGGATGATTGACCAAGAGTAATCATCGAATGATCTAAAAAGGGTTGGCATTGCCATCCCTTTTTGCGTTTAGTAGGCTTTTGTTTTTAGGGGGGCTCTATTGAAAGCACTCAGGTTTATTAAGCGCACTTTCGATGGCGGCGACCAGCTTTTCAATATGCTGAGCCTGGCTGATATAGGGCGGCATTATATAAATAAGTTTACCAAATGGTCGAATCCATACCCCTTGCTCGACAAAGTGCGCCTGAATTTTTTCCATATTGACCGCTTTGTGCGTCTCGACCACGCCAATGCCGCCTAACCAGCGCACATCCGCCACCAATGGATGCTCTTGGATTTGTGGTAGTAAGCTAGCAAATTGTTGCTCGATCATTTGGGTTTGTACTTGCCACTCGTTGCGCTCTAGCAGTTCCATGCTGGCTGTGGCAACCGCGCAGGCAAGAGGGTTACCCATAAAAGTCGGACCATGCATAAAGCAACCGGCTTCACCACCGCATACGGTATTGGCGACGTTACTGGTAGCCAAGGTTGCCGATAAGGTCATATAGCCACTGGTGAGCGCCTTACCTACGCAGAGAATATCTGGTTCGATATCGGCATGCTCATAGGCAAACATTTTGCCTGTACGCCCAAATCCGGTGGCGATTTCATCTAAGATCAACAGCACCTCAAATTGATCGCAAAGCTCACGTACCCCTTTCAGAAATTCAGGATGATAAATACGCATCCCACCGGCGCCTTGCACAATCGGTTCTAAGATCACGGCGGCGATCTCTTGGTGATGATCCGTTAACTTCTGTTTGAAATCATCAAGATCGCTGGAATGCCACGCTTGCCAAAATCCGGTTTTCGGCGAGTTAGCGAAGATATGCTCAGGCAAAAAACCTTTATAAAGCGAGTGCATCGAATTATCAGGATCTGTGACCGACATGGCAGCGAACGTGTCGCCATGATAACCATCTCGCAGAGTCAGAAATTTAGCCCGCTTTTCTCCTTTCGCATGCCAATACTGCAATGCCATTTTCAGGCTCACTTCTACCGCCACAGAACCAGAATCTGCCAAAAATACGTGCTGTAGTGAATCACACGTCATATTAATGAGCTTTTTACACAAATTGATTGCGGGTGCATGGGTAAGCCCACCAAACATCACATGTGACACCGTATCAATTTGTTGATGGGCGGCTTGGTCTAAGTAGGGATGGTTATAGCCATGAATTGTCGACCACCAAGATGACATGCCATCTACGAGTTCTTCACCGCTTTCAAGGTAAATATTCACACCGCTTGCTTTGGCTACTGGATAACAAGGCAGGGGATTAAGTGTTGAAGTGTAAGGATGCCAAATATGCTGGCGATCAAAATCTAGATCCATGATTACTCGCAAAGATTAAAAATTAACCAATTGTAAACTTGAGTTTTGTTTTGTTGTTGACAGCTTACTCTGTGGCGATAGACTGTCAACCATAAAACCATCCCGATGATTGATTGGTCGTGGATATAAAATCGATTTGTGAAGGTCTTGCGCTTAATTGACCCACTTGATTTGAGTGCGCACTGTTTTAGCAAAGAACATAATAAGGAAGAGATGTGGAAGTTCGTCATAACTGGACTCATGATGAAGTCAAACAATTGATGCAAAAGCCGTTCATGGATTTGCTTTTTGAAGCGCAGTTAGTGCATCGAAAGTATCAGCAGCACAACCATGTACAGGTAAGCACTTTACTCTCAATCAAAACTGGCGCATGCCCAGAAGATTGTAAATATTGTCCACAAAGCGCGCGCTACACGACGGACGTAGAGAAAGAGCGTTTGATGGAAGTGGAGCGAGTGCTTGATGCTGCGACCAAGGCAAAAAATGCTGGTTCAACGCGTTTTTGTATGGGCGCGGCGTGGAAAAACCCTAAACAACGTGATATGCCACATCTAACGCAAATGATAAAAGGCGTGAAAGATATGGGGCTGGAAACCTGTATGACGCTCGGCATGCTAACCCCAGATCAAGCACAGCAACTCGCGGACGCCGGTCTTGACTACTACAACCACAACCTTGATACCTCGCCAGAGTTTTACGGCAATATTATTACCACCCGTACTTACCAAGATCGTTTAGATACTTTGTCTCATGTGCGTGATGCGGGCATGAAAATTTGCTCTGGTGGCATTATCGGCTTGGGGGAGAGCGCCAGCGATCGCGCTGGTTTACTTTGTGAGTTGGCAAACTTGCCGACACACCCAGAAAGTGTGCCAATTAACATGTTGGTGAAAGTAAAAGGCACGCCACTAGAGAATGTGGATGATGTAGACCCATTTGATTTTGTTCGTTTGATCGCTATTGCCCGTATCATGATGCCAATGTCGGCGGTTCGTTTATCTGCGGGTCGCGAAAATATGAACGAGCAGATGCAAACCTTGTGCTTTATGGCGGGTGCCAACTCTGTCTTTTATGGCTGTAAATTGTTGACCACGCCGAATCCATCGGAAGATAAAGACATGCAGCTATTTGCAAAGTTGGGCATTAATAGTCAACAGGTCTCGCAACGACCGGATGAGATTGAGGAAAACGAACTGCTTGATCGCGTGGTTGAGCGAGTTGCCGCCCGTCCAGCTAAAGATGACCTGTTCTATGACGCAAGCGTTTAATCAGCGCATTGCTGACAGCCTAGCGCTGCGTAAGCAACAAGGCTTAAATCGCCAAATTGCGCCAGTGGCGTTGGGCAATCATCCAGTGTTGTCCTATCAACATGCCAAATACAGCAACTTTTCCAGCAATGACTATCTCGGCTTAGCCGGGGATAAAGAGTTGGCAACGGCTTGGCAGCAAGGTATTGATCGCTATGGCAATGGTAGCGGTGCATCCCCACTTGTGACGGGGTTTAGCCACGCGCACCAATTATTGGAAGAAAAGCTCTGCCAATGGCTGGGGTATTCGCGGGCAATCCTGTTTAGTTCAGGGTTTTCTGCCAATCAAGCAATGCTATTTAGTTTGCTCGAAAAGGGCGATTTACTGCTGCAAGATAAACTTAATCATGCGTCGTTGATGGAAGCGGGTATGTTGTCACCTGCGACAATGAAACGGTTTCAGCATAATGATGTGAGTAACCTAACTAAGCTGCTGCAATCGAACACCTTAGTGGTCACTGAAGGGGTGTTCAGTATGGATGGCGATACCGCGCCGCTCGCCCAGATTGATCAAGCGATTGAAGGCAAAGCTTGGCTCGCTGTCGATGATGCGCACGGTATTGGTGTTTTGGGACATCAAGGTCGGGGCAGCTGCGATGCCGCAGGGATTAAACCGCAATTGTTAGTGGTTACCTTTGGCAAAGCGTTTGGTTTATCTGGAGCGGCAATTATGTGCGACCAAGCGACAGGTGATTATTTGACTCAGTTTGCTCGCCATCACGTTTACTCCACAGCGATGCCGCCTTCTCAAGCTCATGCTTTGTCTCATGCGGTTGATATGATCACCACGCAGCAATGGCGCAGAGATAAATTAAGCGAACTTTATTACCACTATGATAAGGCACTGCAAAATGTCGCCGGTTATCAATACACCGAAACACCGATAAAACCGTTTATTGTGGGTCAATCAGATAAAGCCGTGTTGTTGTCGCAGCAACTCAAATCACGAGGTCAGTGGCTAACCGCGATCCGTCCCCCAACGGTAGCGCAAGGTAAAGCGAGATTGAGGATCACTTTGACGGCGAACCACTCGGTACATCAAATCACTCATTTAGCTGATGAGCTAAAAGCATTAATAGATGGTTAACTCTGATGAATAATGCGCTATTCGTGAATTCGCAACAGATGGACTTTGCTAATAAACAAGCAATCGCTGATTCGTTTGGCAAAGCGGCAGCAAGCTATGACAAGCATGCTGCGTTTCAGCGTGAAGTCGGCTCTCGTTTGCTTGATTTATTACCCCAAGATCTTAGTGGTAAACAGGTATTGGATCTTGGTTGCGGTACGGGCTTCTTTAGTCAGCAACTGCTGGCAAGAGGGGCGCAGGTTATTTGCTGCGACCTGTCGAGTGAAATGTTGCAACAAGCACAAGCCCGTTGTGGTCATCAAGGCATGCAGTACCAGCAAGGTGATGCAGAATCACTGCCGTTTGCCGCGCATCAGTTTGATTATGTTTTCTCTAGTTTAGCGCTGCAGTGGTGTGATGATTTGTCGGTGCCGTTGGCAGAAATGCGCCGCGTTACTCGGCGAGGTGGGAGCGTTGTCTTCTCGACTTTGCTCGATGGTTCACTTAATGAGCTCAAGCAGGCTTGGGCAAAAGTTGACTCATATCAACACGTCAACGATTTTATAACTGCCAATCAGGTAAAAATTGCGTTAGCGCAAGCTCAGTGTAAAAACCATCACTTAGACTTGCCCACCATAATCGCTTGGTATTCATCCGCATTCTCGTTAATGCGTGATTTAAAAGGCATTGGCGCGAACCATGTTCAAGGTCGCTCTCATGGGCTGACGAGTCGCCAATCGCTCAAACGCTTAGAACATGAGTACCAAAATTTTCAGAATAACCAGCAGGGGCTTGTTCCCGCAACTTACCAAGTTTGTTTGGGGAAAATTAATTTATGATCGACGCATTTTTTATTGCTGGTACGGATACCGATGTAGGCAAAACAGTCGCTTCTAAAGCAATTTTGAACGCTTTAAAAGAGAGAGGTTTGAATACCATTGGCTATAAACCGGTTGCCGCTGGCAGTGAAAAAACTGAACAAGGTATGCGTAACTCTGACGCGCTTTATCTACAAGCGGCAGCGACGGTAGAAGTGGCATATGATGACGTTAATCCGTATGCACTTGAACTGCCAGCTTCACCGCACATCGCAGCAAAGCGTGAAGATGTAGTCATTGATTACGATGTGTTAAGTGACAAATTGGCGCAGCACAAACAAAACTCAGACATCGTACTGGTTGAAGGTGCCGGTGGTTGGCGTGTGCCAGTTTCAGATACCGATTGTCTATCAAGCTGGGTACAGCGTGAAGATTTGCCTGTAGTTTTGGTGGTTGGGATTAAGCTAGGCTGTTTGAGCCATGCGTTACTGACTCTTGATGCAATCAAAGCAGATGGATTAAAAGTCGCAGGTTGGGTTGCTAACCGTATTAATCCAGGTACTGAGCACTACGCTGAAATTATTGAGATGTTAGAGCAGAAGATCGATGCACCAAAGATCGGTGAAATTCCTTACGTGCCAAGTGTGAAGCGTAAAGAACTGGCAAAATATATCGATGTCACCCCGTTAGTGGGGTAATTACTTTCCTAACCAAGAAAAAGAGCTGCCAATTGGCAGCTCTTTCAATTTCAATTCAGACTACTTGTCGCTGTTCAAACCCATCAAGGCAGATTGAGTTTCCGCGACTCTTTGTTGCATAGCGTGCTCTGACGAGATCCCTAACTGCTGCTTGGCTTCTTCTTCTGAAATACCGAGATGACAACATAACAAATCGATTGCCATTTGGTAGTTGCTTGTTTCAACCATGAGCTCTTCCTATCTAGACGTTGTTTCGTTCCTGCTGTAAATCTAGCAGCTTTTTGACGGGTCACAATTCGACCAAAGTCTAACTTAAATGTGTCAATTATCCCCAGTGATGCAACACTCGGATAGGTAACTATTAGTCAGGTTGAAAACAAGTGTATCAATTTGCTTCTAATACTTGTGTTTAGTGTGATTCGTCTATATCTATGTGCTAGCCTAGGGGTTAGCGGAGTTTAGTTGACTAAAGGCTAATACCTTCGTACATAAAGGCGATTATGTTGTCATAATCAAGCCACAAAAAAGAGCTTCCTGTTTCGGAGAAAAGTAATGAAGCGAGTAATGTTATTCCTTGCAACAAACTTAGCTGTTGTTCTGGTGCTAAGCGTTGTTCTGAATATTGTTTATGCTGTCACTGGTATGCAGCCTGGTAGCCTATCTGGCTTGCTGGTTATGGCGGCTGTGTTTGGTTTTGGTGGTTCATTTATCTCTTTGATGATGTCAAAGGGGATGGCGCTACGCTCTGTGGGCGGTATGGTTATCGAAAGCCCTCGCAACGAAACAGAGCACTGGTTGCTTGAGACGGTTCGCCGTCAATCACAACAAGTGGGCATTGGTATGCCAACGGTTGCGATCTACGACTCTGCGGATATCAACGCGTTTGCTACAGGTGCAAAACGTGATGATTCGCTTGTTGCTGTTTCAACGGGTTTGTTGCACAACATGACGCGTGATGAAGCCGAAGCGGTTCTAGCGCACGAAGTGAGCCACATTGCTAATGGTGACATGGTAACCATGACGCTAATGCAAGGTGTGGTGAACACCTTTGTAATCTTTCTATCGCGCTTTATCGCCAACATCGTCTCGTCAAACAACAGTGACGAAGAGGGTGAAGGCGGTAGCAACATGATGGTGTACTTCGGTGTCTCTATGGTGCTTGAACTAGTATTCGGTTTCCTAGCAAGCTTTATCACTATGTGGTACAGCCGTCATCGTGAGTTTCACGCTGATGCAGGCGCGGCAAGTCTAGTAGGTAAAGAGAAGATGATTGCTGCTCTTGAGCGCTTAAAGATGAGTCACGAGTCTCAGCTTGAAGGTTCTATGATGGCATTTGGTATCAATGGCAAGCGTTCTATGACTGAACTACTGATGAGCCATCCACCGCTAGATAAGCGCATTGCAGCGCTGCGTAGCGGTCTATAATTGTTGCTTTGTGGCTAATAATTAGATACCAAAGTTAATACACTAAATTTGTTACAAAAGGCTTGGATTTTTATCCAAGCCTTTTTTGATCCAATCAGAAAAACATCCGTAAACTGAAATAAGTTATACAAAAAATAATTTGTACAACTTTTTGATATGTTCTAGAGTGAACATGTTATACAAAAAATATTTGTGTACAATTTATCGGAGTTTCTCATGGACGTAGCGACAGTCGGTTCAGTTTATCAGCAATTAAATAAGTCCAATCTTCATCTGCTTAACGACGTTTATCATCCAAACGTTGTGTTCGAAGATGCCGCCCACCGTCTTGAAGGTTGGGTGGAGCTTAAACGCTATTTTGACTCTCTATATCGCAACGTCGACCGTTGCCAATTCAACATTCAAGAGCAGCAGCAACTTGGTGATAGCGGCTTTATCACATGGACGATGGAGCTCAAACATCCCAAACTGCAAAAAGGTGCCACCATCTTTGTAAATGGTGTTAGCCATCTTAAATTTTCGGAAGGTCGAGTCATCTATCATAGAGACTATTTTGACCTTGGTGAGATGCTCTACGAGAACCTGCCTTTACTGGGCTCAATCGTCAAAACAATTAAGTCGAGGCTAGGCGAATGAGTACAGTTCTGATCACAGGGGCGACGTCTGGTATCGGGCTTCAGCTTGCAAAAGATTATTTGGCAAACGGTGACAGTGTAGTAGTTTGCGGTCGCAATCCATTTGCCTTGCAAAGCTTAGTGCAAGACCAAATCAACGCTGAAGCATTGCAGTTTGACATCACAAACGCTGAGGCGACCAAGCAGGCGCTCAGTACGATGCAGTCACAGCCGAATGTTTGGATTTTTAACGCCGGTAATTGTGAATATATCGAAAAAGGCGAGATTGATAGCGAACTAATAAAGCGTGTGTTTGAAGCTAATTTCTTGGGCTTAGTCAATTCACTTCAAGCTTCGCAAGTCCACTTTAAACCGGGTGATCAAGTAGTGGTGATCGGTTCCATTTCCAGCGAAGTCGCGTTACCGCGCGCAGAAGCCTATGGTGCATCCAAAGCGGCAGTGAGCTACCTTGCCCGAACCTTGCAGATGACGCTCAAACCTAAGCAGATCGACGTCACGGTTGTTTATCCCGGCTTTGTTAAGACCCCACTCACTGACAAAAACACATTTGACATGCCCATGATTGTAAGTGCAGAAGAGGCATCGGTCGCGATTCGCAAAGGGATAGAAAAACGTCAGGCTTATATCTATTTCCCAACTCGATTTACATCGATTTTAAGATTAATTGGCTTATTACCTTATCGTTGGCAAAACGCTTTGAGCGCTAAGTTGCTAAAAGGGTAATTCTCCCGATTAGCTGATGACCACAGTTAAAGATTCAAAGGATAGAGGAAGAATAATAATGAAAATCGCAATTATCGGTACTGGAATATCTGGACTAACTTGTGGTTACTACCTACATAAGCAACATGATATTACTTTGTTTGAAGCTAATGATTATATTGGCGGTCATACTGCCACCATCGATGTTGAACTTGATGGTAAAAGTTACGCAGTAGATACCGGCTTTATTGTTTACAACGACAGAACCTATCCTAACTTCATCAAGATGATGAACGAAGTAGGCGTTGAAGGTTTAGCAACGCAAATGAGTTTCTCTGTTGCAAATAAAACCAATGGTTTGGAATATAACGGGCACACCATTTCCACTCTTTTTGCGCAAAAGCGCAACTGGCTTAACCCCAAATTCTACAAATTCATCCTTGAGATCTTACGCTTTAACAAACTTGTTAGAGAACGAGCGGAACAACAGCAACTTTCTGCCAGTGAAGAAGAGAAAACCCTAGGCGAATTTTTGACTGAGCATGGTTTTAGTGATTATTTCAGCGATAACTATATCTTGCCGATGGGCGCTGCAATATGGTCCTCTACCTTAGCAGACATGCGCGCTTTTCCGCTCGGCTTCTTTGCACGTTTTTTCCTGAATCATGGTTTACTGGATGTAGTTAACCGACCTCAATGGTACGTGATTAAAGGTGGCTCAAAGCAATATATTCCGGCGTTGACTCAAGGCTTTGCTGACCGAATTTTGCTTAACTCACCAGTTGAACGTGTAACGAGAGATGCAAGCGGCGTGAATATTACTGTGAACGGACAAACTCAGCGTTTTGATCAGGTGATATTTGCCTGTCACAGTGACCAAGCCTTGGAATTACTCGCCGATGCCTCGTCTGACGAGCAGAAAGTGTTGGCGCCTCTGGCATATCAAAGCAATGAAGTAGTGCTGCATACTGACGTTAGTTTGCTGCCTAAACGACAAGCCGCTTGGGCGTCTTGGAATTACCGTCTCAATGGTGGCGATGGCGAACAGCTCGCTCCGCCGACTCTAACTTACAATATGAATATTCTTCAGCACATCGACAGCCCACACACCTTCTGCGTGTCATTAAACAGTGCTGACCTTATTGATAGTGAGAAAATCTTAAGAACGTTTAATTACAGTCATCCAGTTTTCACTACTGAGTCGATGGCAGCGCAAAAACAGCGTCAAGTTATCAACGGCGAACAACATACTTGGTTCTGTGGTGCTTATTGGTACAACGGTTTTCACGAAGATGGCGTGCGCAGTGCAGTTGATATTGTAGAAGCATTCAAGAGCATGCCAGACAAGATTGTTAAAGGAGCAGCGTAGATGAACAGCTCGCTTCTTGTTGGGACAGTGCGGCACAGACGTTTTACGCCAGTTAAGCATTCCCTTAACTATCCGCTATTTATGCCATGCTTAGATTTGGACGAGCTAGATAGCGTTTTCAACCAAGTTTGGGGATTGGGTGACAAATGGTGGCACTGGGCGCGCTTTCGCCGTCAAGACTACCTTGGAACCGGTGATTTAAAACGTGCAGTACTGGATAAAATTTTTGAGCTAACTGGCGAGAGGATTGTGAGCGGTCGTGTCGAAGCTGTTGTGCATTTACGTTACCTCGGTATTTACTTCAGTCCGGTCAATTTTTATTACGTCTACAATGAGCAAAACCAATGGCGCTATTTATTGGCAGAGGTGAGCAATACCCCTTGGAATGAGCGCCATTACTACGCCATTCCAGCCAGTGAAGATGGGCGTTTTGAACATCAAAAAGCCTTTCATGTCTCGCCATTTAATCCGGTTGAACAGCGATATAAATGGCGAGTGAAACCTCTTAACAAGCGTTTACATGTTCATCTTGAGTGTCATCGAGACAACAAAGAGTTCGATGCGACACTTTCGATGCAGAAACAATCGCTTGGTGGCTACGCTCTAACAAAAAAACTGATCGCCACGCCAGCGATGGCAGTAAAAGTCACCACAGGAATATATTGGCATGCGCTAAAGTTGTGGATCAAAGGCGCACCATTTTACTCACATCCCAAATATCAGCAAAGTTCTGACCACAGCAGTAACAGTAGCAAAGGAGCATAGGAAGATGACAACTCAAACTCTAACCCTTCCAAAGCGACTGACATCGGTTGAGAAAACCGCTCGAAGCGTAGTATTCAGTTGTATACATAAAATAGCTATCGGTACCTTAACCGTGGTTGAAGAATTTGAAACAGGCAAAGTGGTCCACCGAGAGAACTTTGGCAGCGGTAATGATTCAGAACCTCTAGCAGTCATTATTGTTCGTAATCCCGCTTTTTATACTCGTTTGTTAAAGGGCGGTAGTATCGCTGCGGCTGAAGCATACATGGATGGCTGGTGGGACAGCCCTGACCTGACTACGTTGACCGAGTTAATGGCGCGTAACTTAGCAATGCTGGACAACTTAGAGAGTCGCACTAGTTTTCTTACCGATATTATCCATCGAGTGTCCCATTGGTTTAATCGTAATACGCTGGAAAACTCTGAGAAAAACATCCATGCCCACTACGATTTGAGTAACGACCTATATAAGACGTTTCTTGATCAGAACATGCTTTACTCATCAGCGATATTTAGCAACGGAACAGACTCTCTTGAGCAGGCGCAAATCAACAAAATGGAGCGCTTGTGCCAAGAGTTACAGCTAAAAGCCAGCGATAAGGTGATTGAAATTGGCACTGGCTGGGGGGCGATGGCAATCTATATGGCACAAACCTATGGCTGCCACGTGACCACCACCACCATTTCTGACGCGCAGTTTGACTATGCCAAGCAACGAGTCGAAGAGTTAGGACTTGAAAATAAAATCACGTTGCTCAAGCAAGATTACCGCCTACTCGAAGGCGAATACGACAAGTTGGTCTCCATTGAAATGATTGAAGCGGTCGGCAAAGAGTTCCTCACCTCCTATATCCAAAAATGTCAGTCACTACTTAAACCACAAGGTTTAATGGCGATTCAGGCTATTACGATTGCCGATCAACGTTATAAGAGTTACAGCAACAGCGTCGACTTTATTCAAAAGTACATTTTCCCTGGCGGATTTCTTCCATCGATTACTGCGCTGACGCAAACGACGACCAAAAGTAGCGACTTGGTTCTGCGCGACCTATTCGATATCGGGGAGGATTATGCCCTTACTCTTAATCATTGGTACCAGCGTTTTAATGCCAATCTTGAGCGTGTGGCTGAGCTTGGTTTTGATGATCGCTTTATTCGCATGTGGAATTACTACTTCTGTTATTGCGAAGGTGGCTTCAAAGCTAAGACTATCAGCACGGTACATATGACGTTCCAAAGACCGTAGGTACGGGTATGAACCAGTTCAAACGGTTATTTATTGTCTCAACCATCTTTGAGCTGATGTGGTTCTTAGCTGTGGTTGGCAGAGAGACTTGGCAGTGGTTGACCATCGTCTTGGTGGTCATCATTGTGCTAGGCACAGCTTATCGAGAACATTTTAATTGGCGTGCCTGGTTGTTGCTAACTGTCATAGGGGTATGCATAGACAGTATTAACCTGAAAATTGGCTTGTTGGCTTTTGACACAGCGTTTTTGCCCATGTGGTTGATTGCTCTGTGGGCTGTATTTTGTTGGTATGCGTTATTTCTTGGTAAAGCACTGAGCCATTACCCTTTGTGGATCGTATCTATAGTGGGAGGTCTAGCTGGCGCTTTGAGCTATATAGCTGGATTCAAACTTGGAGCGGTGTCACTTGGATTTTCATTGCCTGTGGCATTTGTGTTGTTTTTCTCGCAATGGGTAGCGTTTGTTTTCCTTTGCATGAAAATAGTAAATGTAGGGGCAAAGCACCATGAAGATAACAAGGACAAGTTGGCTTAGAACCGTCTTATATTCCTGCACTTTTGTGGCGACAACGTATTCTGTTGCTTCGACTACTGGTGGAAATCAGCAGATCGTGAATAAACAACCTTCGACAATAGCAGTTCAGCAAACAAGTGATTGGCAGCAATGGCGCAAAGTAGGCGAAGCGCAACTATCGATCCTGTTTTTTGATATCTACCAATCGAAGTTACTTTCACCCACTGGCATATATCAACAGCAATCTTTAGATGTCACTCCCCATCCTTTGGCACTCTCAATTGAATATCAGCGTAATATCACCCAAGCGCAGTTACTCGATGTTACCTACGAACAGTGGATAAAACTCGGATATCGAGAGCAAGATGCAAAGCGATGGATAAAGCAACTGTCTGTGATTTTTCCGGATATTAAATCGGGTCAAAAGCTGACTTATGTAACTGATGGAGTGGCGGGTAAATTCGTTTTCTCTCCACTGCCACACCAAACTCGTCATATAGGGACTATTTCTGACGAGAAACTTAATGACGCCTTTTTATCTATTTGGCTATCACCTAAAACAGAATATGCACAGTTAAGGCGACAATTAATAGGGATGAAACGATGAAAGTGAAATTGCTGGTTATGTTCTCGACATTATTAGCTTTAATGGGGTGTGGAACCCAACTTGATGACTATAAACAGAGTCGCCCAAACTTTGCGCTGTTTGACTATTTTCAAGGCGAAGTAAAAGCATGGGGAATAGTGCAGGATTTCTCTGGTAAAAAGACGCGCAGCTTTGAAGTAGATATTGTCGGTACCATCGAAGGTAATAAATTAACCTTGGTGGAAGATTTTATTTATAGCGATGGCGTTGAAGAACAGCGTATTTGGAATATTGAGCGTTTAGAGGATGGCTCTTATCAAGGAACAGCACAAGACATTATCGGTATCGCCGCTGGGGCGGAGCAGGGCAATGCAATGCGCTGGCAATATGATTTTGAACTCCCTTATGATGGTTCAACCATAACCGTTGCCATGGACGATTGGCTGTTTAGGCAAGATGACAAGCACTTGTTTAATATAACCAAAGTGAAAAAGTTTGGCGTGCAAGTCGCAACGGTCACGATCTTTTTCCAAAAGCAATAAATCGGTTATTTCCGATAAAAATAAAGCCTCCCGAGGGAGGCTTTATAGATCAAATCTTTAGTTTGAAAGCAATTACAGCTTGTCAGTCAGCTCAATAGCTTGACCGATGTAGTTCGCTGGCGTCATCTCTTTTAGACGCGCTTTTTCATGCTCAGGTAGCTCAAGACCGTCAATGAATACGCGCATTGCTTCACCGTCTACACGCTTACCACGAGTTAGCTCTTTTAGCTTCTCGTATGGTTTCTCGATGCCGTAACGACGCATTACTGTTTGTACTGGTTCCGCAAGGACTTCCCAGTTCTTGTCTAGTTCAGCAAGAAGTGCTTCGCGGTTTACCTCTAGCTTGCTGATGCCTTTAAGCGTAGAAGTGTAAGCGATGATCGCGTAGCCAACACCCACACCTAGGTTACGTAGAACGGTTGAATCCGTTAGGTCACGTTGCCAACGAGAGATAGGCAGTTTTTGTGCTAGGTGACCAAATACAGCGTTCGCCAGACCTAGGTTACCTTCTGAGTTTTCAAAGTCGATTGGGTTAACTTTGTGTGGCATCGTTGAAGAGCCGATTTCGCCAGCAATGGTCTTTTGCTTGAAGTGACCTAGAGCAATGTAACCCCAAACGTCACGGTCGAAGTCGATCAGGATAGTGTTGAAACGTGCTACCGCATCAAACAGTTCAGCGATGTAATCGTGTGGCTCGATTTGAGTTGTGTAAGGGTTCCAAGTTACGCCTAGAGACTCAGTGATGAACTCTTCAGAGAATTTGTGCCAATCTAGCTCTGGGTAAGCCGAAAGGTGTGCGTTGTAGTTACCAACTGCGCCGTTGATTTTCGCTAGGATCTCAACGTTTTCGATTTGCTTAAATTGACGTTCCATACGGTAAGCAACGTTCGCCATCTCTTTACCCATCGTCGATGGAGAAGCTGGTTGACCGTGTGTACGAGACAATAGAGGAATGTCGCGGTATTCCACAGCAAGTGCTTTGATTGCATCGATTAGGTTGCGAATTTCTGGAAGAATAACCGTTTCACGCGCTTCTTTAAGCATTAGAGCGTGTGAAGTGTTGTTGATGTCTTCAGAAGTACAAGCAAAGTGGAAGAATTCGTTAACAGCGTGAAGCTCAGGAACATCAGCAACTTTTTCTTTTAGGAAGTACTCAACCGCTTTAACGTCGTGGTTGGTGGTACGCTCAATCTCTTTGATGCGTAGTGCGTCTTCTTCAGAGAAGTTAGCAGCAAGATCGTCTAGGAATTGATTAGCTTCTGCACTGAATGCAGGCACTTCGGCGATTTCAGCAGTAGCAGCAAGCTTTTGAAGCCAGCGAATTTCCACGATAGTACGGTACTTTAATAGACCGTATTCACTGAAAATTTCGCGTAACGCAATAGTCTTACTTCCGTAACGGCCGTCTACTGGTGAAACAGCAGTCAATGCTGACAGTTCCATGATGTTCTCCTGAATTGGGTTTCTAGAATTTGTGAGCTTTATACCAATAAGTTTGGCGTTTGTCACTAATATTGCGCAAACGTTTGCGCGAAGGTTGTTTTACTCGAAAAAAATAAACACGCGGTAGGCCGCGTGTTTAAATTACATTCGAGCGAGTAGAATTTGTGCTTGCTCGACCATTTTTTTGCGTCCAAATATTAAGTGTCGACGCTTACCGCCTACTTGACGCCAGAGTACAGAACAGCGAATCCCTGATAGCAACAGTGCGCGAACCTTATGTTGGTTGCTGGTTTGTTGCAATACTGTCGGTGTACCTGTCACTTGAATTCGAGGACCGATAGGGCTGACGACGTCGAGGTAGACGCTTGCTAAGTTGCTGATCATTTGATCGTCAGTAATGGCAAAATGGTCGGCTTGGCGTTCTAGCATTTTGATGCGGTCACCTAACTGAGCCATGGCATCATTGCGGCTACTAAGCTTACGCTCTAATGCCATCAGGCTAATAATGTAGCGAGTGATCTCACTACCTGCTGGTGTGCTATCAATGCCTTTTACCAAGCACTCCAACCCAAGCTTAAGGTCAGACTCTCGACCAAACACGTTAACTGTGTTGCTTGGGTTAGTGTTCAGAATCGCTTTTAATGAAGTTTCAAACGCGTCAGTGTCACAATAACCGTTCTTTGCTGCTTGCTGAACTAAAGCCACAGCTTGGCAAATACCTGCAAAAGCAATGGTGCGGTCATAAAGAGTGTTAGCCACGTAGAGTTACTCCTGAATAATACGTCTGATTAAATTCGTTGTTCGATAATACCGCCACCAAGACATACTTCACCTTGGTAGAAAACTGCTGATTGACCTGGAGTCACAGCAACTTGAGGCTCATCGAAAATCACTTTGATTGTGTTGTCATCCACAGGGATGATAGTACACGCAATATCCGTTTGACGGTAACGTGTTTTCACAGTGCATTGTAACGGTTCATTAATTGGTGTGCGATTAACCCAATGTAATTGTGATGCAATTAACCCATTAGATTTTAAAAGTGGGTGGTCTGCACCTTGTACCGCGATCAGTACATTACGTTTTAGGTCTTTTTCAGCAACGTACCAAGGATCTTCGTTACCGCCGCCACCTTTAGTGCCACCAATATGTAGACCTTTACGCTGACCTAGCGTGTGGTACATTAAACCTTGGTGTTCGCCAATCACTTTACCTTCAGGTGTTTCAATTTTACCTGGTTGTGCTGGCAAGTAGCGACCTAAGAAATCCGTAAACTTACGCTCGCCGATAAAACAGATACCGGTTGAATCTTTTTTCTTCGCCGTGATCAAATCTTGTTCTTCCGCAATACGACGAACTTCTGGCTTCTCTAATTCACCCACCGGGAATAGGCTGCGACCAACTTGCTCATGGCTTAGCGTATATAGGAAATAGCTTTGGTCTTTATTACCGTCAAGACCACGAAGCATTTGTGGCTTCTCACCATTGGTTGGGAAAGAGCGACGCACATAGTGACCCATCGCAATGTAGTCAGCGTCTAGCACTTCGTCTGCATATTCTAGGAATGCTTTGAATTTGATTTCTTTGTTACACAGAATATCTGGGTTTGGCGTACGACCTGCTTTGTACTCTTCAAGGAAGTACTCAAACACGTTGTCCCAATATTCAGCAGCAAAGTTAATCTTGTGCAAGTGAATGCCAAGCTTGTCACACACTGCCTGAGCGTCGGCAAGATCTTGTGCCGCAGTACAGTATTCTTCGTTGTCATCTTCTTCCCAGTTCTTCATGAACAGGCCTTCCACTTGGTAGCCTTGCTGCTTTAGAAGATACGCAGAAACCGATGAATCAACACCGCCAGACATACCAACGATGACTTTCTTTTGACTGTTGTCAGTACAGTTCTCAGACATTGCTTAACACCACAAAAATTAACTGGGGGCAGATTTTAACAGAAACCATTTCTCAGCGACAGATCCGAGATCGAAATCACACTTCGAAATCAGCGTTTTTTGTCACTTTATCTGTTTTAACCTGCTTTATTGATAACGATAAGTCCTCTATATATGGCATAGTAGGCGAAATTCAAGCGTTGTTAGACGATATTATCGCGCGAAACGCTACTCCCTTTCTGTATAGGCACAATTTGTATGAGTGATGAAAACCAAGTTTTCCAAGAGTCAGATCTAATTGAAGTGATTGAAAATCAATTGGCTGACGGTAATCCGTTAAAAGTGAAAGAAACCTTAATGCGTTTAATGATGACCGGAACCAGCCGTGATGACGCGATTGCAATGATGGCTTGTGCAGTTTCGATTGAAATTTTTGACGTAATGAAAAACGAAGGTGAATTCAATTTGAAACGTTATTCTGAGCATCTTGAGCGCCTTCCAGACCTAAGTTTTATGGAAGGTGAGTAGAGTAAACGTTTGCTATAATCGCAGTTATTGCTGCGCTATCGATGGCGATGTAGAATCCGCCATCCTTGTCTTTCCTTAAATCAGAACCTGAATTATGAAATTTCCCGGTCAACGTAAATCAAAGCACTACTTTCCAGTACATGCGCGTGATCCATTAGTGAGCCAAGCGCAAACCAGTAAAAAAATGTCTCGTACCCATATTATTGGTATCGACCAAACGCTGGTGGACATTGAAGCAAAAGTTGATTCGGAACTGATTGAAAAATATGGTTTGAGTAAAGGACACTCATTAGTTATTGATGATCAAACAGCAGAAGCGTTATATAACGAGCTGAAAGAGACTTGCCTGATCACCAATGAATATGCTGGCGGTACTATTGGTAATACGCTGCACAACTACTCGGTACTAGCAGACGATAAATCGACTTTGCTAGGTGTAATGAGTCAAGATATCAAGATTGGTAGTTACGGTTACCGTTACCTATGCAATACATCAAGTCGTATGGATCTTAACTACCTACAAGGGGTTGAAGGTGCGATTGGTCGTTGTTTTGCACTTATTACTGAAGATGGTGAACGTACTTTTGCAATCAGCGAAGGTCAAATGAACCAACTTCGTCCAGATAGCATTCCAGAGAAAATCTTCAAAAATGCTTCTGCGCTGGTACTAACTGCTTACTTAGTTCGTTGCAAACCAGGTGACCCAATGCCTGAAGCAACAATGCAAGCGATTGAATATGCGAAGAAGTACGATGTACCAGTGGTGCTTACTTTAGGTACTAAATTCGTTATTCAAGATGACCCTAAATTCTGGCAAGACTTCCTACGTGATCACGTTAGTGTTGTTGCGATGAATGAAGATGAAGCAGAAGCCCTGACTGGTGAGCATGATCCATTGGCAGCGTCTGATAAGGCATTAGATTGGGTTGATTTAGTTCTTTGTACGGCAGGTCCTGTTGGTTTATATATGGCAGGTTACACCGAAGATGATGCAAAACGTGAAACGAGCTTGCCACTTCTTCCGGGTTGTATTGCTGAATTTAACCGCTATGAATTTAGCCGTCCTGCGACTAAATCTCTATGTGACAATCCGATTAAAGTTTACTCACATATTTCACCGTACATGGGTGGACCTGAGAAAATTAAGAACACTAACGGTGCGGGTGATGCTGCTCTTTCTGCGCTTTTGCATGATATGGCGGCGAATAAATACCACAAAGAAAACGTGCCTAATTCAAGCAAACATGCTTACGCATTTTTAACTTATTCTTCGTTCTCTCAAGTGTGCAAATACTCTAACCGTGCGAGCTATGAGGTGTTGGTACAGCACTCTCCACGTTTATCTCGTGGCTTGCCAGAGCGTGAAGACAGCTTAGAAGAAGCATACTGGGAAAGATGATTCATTTATTAAAGCTCATGTAAAATTGAGCTTTAATAATTAAAATATATGAATAAAAAAAGCTCCCGAATTTCGGGAGCTTTTTTGTATCTGTTAAGCAATGAATTAGATTAGGAAATCTTCTAGAGATTTGCCTGAATCTAGTTCAGCTTGGATAGCTGAAGGAGTACGACCTTGACCAGTCCAAGTCTTCTCTTCACCGTTGTCTAGGTATTTGTATTTTGCTGGACGAGGTGCGCGCTTAGGCTTAGTTTTAGTCTTGGTTTCACCTGCTAGTGCGCTAATTAATGCATCAACATCGATACCGTCTTTAGCAATTTGTTCAGCAATAGCTGCTAATTTCGCTTCTTGTTCTGCGCGTGCTGCACGCTCTTCTTCTTCTACTTCTTTACGCTCTGTAACAACAAGCGTTAATTTTTCTAGTGCTTCTTCTAATTGCTCTAGAGTTAGTTCACGAGAATAAGCACGAAGACTACGGATGTTTAAAAGAGTTTTTGTTAATTCCGACATAAGATCTCACCAATATATTGTAAGCAACAAAGTAATATTAATATCGTATTTCAAAGAATACAATTCAATTATTGTAAAAGAAATAAAATATTGAGTTTAAAAAATCTACACTAATCGACTTTTAAACTCACTTCACATTCTATTGTGACTCAATGAATCAAAAGTGCTAATTAGCGACAATCTATAATTATAGAACCTAGTTTCATAACTGCCATTTAATTTATGAAATATCATATGGTAATAAAGGTATAAGATTTTATTTTTAATTCCCCCCTTTACCGGATAGCGTTTGAGCACCGCTATGTATTTAGCGTAATGAAAATGATCTGATTACCGGTGGGTGAGGGGATGGCTAACGAGGGGGATGTGGGATGATAAGTAATCGATGATCGCGTTATTTTCGAGTAGTGCCTTAACAATAAAATTATAGATAGATGTATTGTAAATGTGTTTTTTATAAGTACAATGACCGTTACCTAATGCACTGCATTGGTTAATGCTATGTTAACAGTAAGCGTTATTAGCTTAATCTTTGGTCAGTGCGGTAGAGGTGCGGAATGAATCAGTAATGTTTGTTGGGGTGATGCCAATGAACAGGCATGAAAGGTCTTCTCCGCCGAAGTGAACTGGTATATCAAAGCCACTCGCTGGGGTTGCATTCGAATAGGAGCAACACTGCCATAGTCTATTATTTTGTATAACTATGGAGCGCTACTGTAGGGTTGGGTGGAGTGTTCACTTCCCTGTCGCTATGTTCAACATGCATAGAATATTTCTCTATGTGTCTGCAGTAGATCTCTAACCATTTATTACTGGTTTCGAAGATCATGAATTTAATCGATTTTGCATCATCACCTTTATCACTGCTGCCTCCGGTAGTAGCTTTGACGCTAGCAATTGTTACGCGTCGTGTCTTGTTATCGCTTGGCATGGGTATCGTACTTGGCGCGATTCTTTTGGCTGATTACTCGTTGGGTAACGCTTTAACTTACGTTAAAAACACAGTGTTTGGCGTATTTGTTGAAGACGGTTCAATCAACAAAGGCAATATGAGTATTATTGGCTTCCTGCTGTTACTTGGCATGATGACCGCTCTACTTACGCTTTCTGGCGGTACTCGCGCATTTGCCGACTGGGCTCAGTCTCGAGTCAAAAGTAAGCGTGGCGCAAAACTTCTCGCAGCATTTTTAGGCATTTTCATTTTTATTGACGATTACTTTAACAGCCTAGCCGTGGGTGCGATTTCTCGCCCTGTAACCGACCGTTTTTACGTATCTCGCGCTAAACTGGCTTACATCCTAGACTCTACTGCAGCGCCAATGTGTGTAGTAATGCCAGCCTCAAGCTGGGGTGCTTACATCATGACAATTATCAGTGGTATCTTAGTTTCGCACGGTATTACAGAATATTCTGCGCTTGGTGCTTATATGCGCTTGGTGCCGATGAACTTCTACGCGATTTTTGCCCTACTGATGGTATTCGCGGTTGCTTGGTTTGGTCTTAATGTGGGTAAGATGCGCGATCACGAAATCGCTGCATCACAAGGTCGTGGTTTTGACGATGCTCAGAGTGACGGATTTGAAGAAGCTCGTGAATTAGATGAAGAGCTAGACATCACTGAAAGTGATAAGGGTAAAGTTTCTGATCTTGTTCTCCCTATCGTCGCGCTAATTATCGCAACGGTTGCTTCTATGCTTTACACCGGTGGTCAAGCTCTAGCAGAAGCCGGTAAGCCATTTGCGCTACTTGGTGCGTTTGAAAATACCAATGTTGGTACTTCGCTAATTTATGGTGGTTTGGTTGGTCTGTTTGTTGCGCTGTTTACGGTAGTAAAACAAGGTCTGCCAGCACTAGAAATCAATCGCACGCTATGGATTGGTGCAAAATCAATGTTCGGTGCAATTTTGATCCTTGTGTTTGCTTGGTCAATCGGCACTGTGATTGGTGATATGAAAACTGGTAGCTACCTGTCAACAATGGCACAAGGCAACATCGATCCTCAGTGGTTGCCAGTGATCCTGTTCTTGCTATCTGGCATTATGGCGTTCTCTACCGGTAGCTCTTGGGGTACGTTTGGCATCATGCTTCCAATCGCAGGAGATATGGCTGGTAACACGGATATCGCCCTAATGTTACCTATGCTAAGCGCTGTATTGGCAGGTTCTGTGTTTGGTGACCACTGTTCTCCAATCTCAGATACAACGATTCTGTCGTCGACAGGTGCGCGTTGTAACCACATCGACCACGTTGCGACACAGTTACCATATGCATTATCTGTAGCACTTGTTTCTTGTATTGGCTTTATCGTGCTTGGTATTACCGACAACCTGACGATCTCATTTGGCGCAGCTAGCTTAGCGTTTGTCGCGGTATGTTTTGTACTTAATGCGTTGTCTAAATCTAAAATGAGCTCTTGCTAAAATTCGATAAAACAATGATAGAAAGGAAGCTTCGGCTTCCTTTTTTTGTGCCCGTGGAAAAGTGATTCAGGCGAAAGAGAAAGCTAACCAAAGCAAACAACATATAGCCAAGCTCAATCAATGCGACGCAATGGGCTAGATATTGTTATAAGATGAAAAAACTTAAATTAATGGTTGAAAAAAGTTAACGGCTTGGTTAGTGTGGTTATCAACCAAGCAGAAATGAAGAGCTTAAATAAGTATGCGTAATTTTGTCATGAACATTCATCATCACCATCACCCAATGTAGTCTTTCGGGAGATGTACGCGTACCCGGGGGACAGGACACTCCCGGAGGCTTAAGTCAGAGATTTTAAGAATTAACCCTCGGGAGACAAAGATCTTCCGAGGGTTTTTCAGTTTTACGGCTTTATAAAATATCTAAGTATTACTTGCACAGGGATAACGCAATGCAAACACAACGCCTAAGAATCGCTATTCAAAAAAAAGGTCGCCTAAGCAAAGAGAGCCAACTATTGCTTAAAAAGTGCGGTGTAAAATTTAACATTATGGGTGAGCGTTTGGTTGTTCACTCACTCAATATGCCAATTGACTTGCTATTGGTTCGTGATGACGACATTCCAGGTTTGATTATGGATGGCGTGGTAGATCTTGGCTTTATCGGTGAAAACGAATTAGAAGAAGTTCGTCTCGATCGTAAAGCCTTGGGTGAACCTTGTGAGTTTGTTCAACTGCGTCGCTTAGATTTTGGTGGCTGTCGTTTGTCTATCGCGATTAATAAAGATGAGCAGTACAACGGTCCGCAAGACCTTGCTGGTAAACGTATCGCAACCACTTATCCGCAACTGCTAAAAGCTTATATGGACAAAGAGGGCATTCCTTTCTCTACCTGTATGCTGACCGGCTCGGTTGAAGTAGCGCCGCGCGCAGGTTTATCAGATGCCATTGCTGACTTGGTTTCAACAGGCGCAACGCTCGAAGCTAATGGTCTAAAAGAAGCCGAAGTTATTTTCCGCTCTAAAGCGACGCTAATTCAGCGCTTAGGTGAGTTTGATGCTGAGAAACAAGAGCTTATCGAAAAACTCCTAACTCGTATGCAAGGCGTACAACAAGCTAAAGAATCTAAATACATTATGCTGCACGCTCCAGTTGATCGCTTAGAGCAAATTAAAGCGCTGCTGCCGGGAGCTGAAGACCCAACTGTATTGCCACTGTCTGCAGAAAAACAAAAAGTCGCCGTTCACCTTGTGAGTACCGAAAACCTGTTCTGGGAAACGATGGAACAACTCAAAGAGTTGGGTGCAAGTTCAATTCTAGTATTGCCAATTGAAAAAATGATGGAGTAATTGTCATGAGAACTGTTGTTTGGCAATCATTAAGTGAAACTCAACAAGATGCGGTATTAGAGCGTCCGGCGATTGCCGAAGGCGCGAATATCACCGCTGCGGTCGCTGAAGTGATTGCGCAAGTTCGCCAGCAAGGTGATGCAGCGTTAGTTGAATTAACGGAAAAGTTTGATCGCGTAAAGCCAGATTCCATTCGCGTCTCTAAAGCGGAAATTGATGCCGCTTCAGCGCGATTGTCTGAGCAAATGAAGCAAGCGCTTGAGCAAGCGTATGCCAATATCGCTAAGTTTCACAAGGCGCAAAAGCCACAGCCAATTAAAGTTGAAACCCAGCCGGGTGTGTTGTGTGAGCAAGTTACTCGCCCGATTCAAAAAGTGGGGCTGTATATCCCTGGTGGTAGTGCACCGCTGCCGTCAACGGTATTGATGCTAGGCGTACCCGCACAAATCGCGGGCTGTCAGAAAGTGGTGTTGTGTTCACCACCGCCGATTGCTGATGAAATTCTTTATGTCGCCAAGCTGTGCAATATTGATGAAGTTTACAATGTAGGCGGCGGTCAAGCAGTAGCAGCAATGGCATACGGCACAGAAACCGTCGCGAAAGTGGATAAGATCTTTGGTCCGGGTAATGCCTATGTCACGGAAGCTAAGCGACAAGTGAGTAACGATTTTCACGGCGCGGCGATTGATATGCCAGCAGGACCTTCAGAAGTGCTAGTGATTGCAGATGAAAGCGCCGATGCTGACTTTATTGCTGCGGATTTGCTAAGCCAAGCTGAGCACGGTCCGGATTCACAAGTGGTGCTAGTCACTCCTTCACCAGTGATTGCGGATCAAGTGTCGGATGCGGTGCAGCGTCAGCTCAAAGAGTTAACCCGCGCCGACATTGCTGAAAAAGCGCTCGCTTCCAGTTTGATCATTATTTCTGAATCGCTGACGCAGGCGGTTTCTATCTCGAATTACTACGGTCCTGAACACTTGATTGTACAGACCAAGAGCCCACGTGAGCTTTTGCCTTTACTGGATAATGCCGGTTCGATCTTCTTAGGGGATTGGTCGCCAGAATCAGCGGGTGATTACGCTTCTGGTACTAACCACGTGCTGCCAACTTACGGTTATACCCGTACCTATTCGAGCCTTGGCTTGGCGGATTTCTCTAAGCGTATGACGGTTCAGGAATTATCAGCTGAAGGTTTACAAACACTCGCGCCCACGGTAGTGACGATGGCAGAAGCTGAAGGCTTAGACGCGCACAAGCGAGCTGTTACAATTCGTGTAGAGAAGTTGCTTCAACGAGGAGAAGCGTAATGGAAAAGTTAGCACGTAAACAGGTTCAGCAGTTAACACCTTATCTTTCTGCGCGTCGTATCGGCGGCAGTGGCGACGTGTGGCTCAACGCGAATGAATCTCCGTTCGACAATGAATATAAGACCGATTTTACTCGTTTAAACCGCTACAGTGAGTGCCAGCCCAAAGCCTTGATTGAAGCTTACGCTGCCTATGCGGGGGTTAAGCCAGAACAGACCCTAACCTCACGTGGTGCGGATGAAGGTATTGAACTTTTAATTCGCGCATTCTGCGAGCCGGGTGAAGATGCGATTCTATTTTGTCCGCCAACGTATGGCATGTATGCCATCAGTGCCGAAACCATCGGGGTGGAGCGCAAGACTGTTCCGCTAACTGCGGATTGGCAGCTTGATTTAGCGAGCATAGAAGCCAACTTAGATGCGGTGAAATTGGTGTTTGTTTGTAGCCCAAATAACCCAACCGGCAATTTAGTTAAGCGTGAAGACATTATCAGCTTACTAGAGATGACCAAAGACCGCGCGATTGTGGTGATGGATGAAGCGTATATTGATTTTTGCCCTGAAGCTTCAACGGTCGATTTACTCGCACAATATTCAAATCTAGCGATTCTGCGCACTTTATCAAAAGCGTTTGCGCTTGCGGGGCTGCGCTGCGGATTTACGCTTGCGAATGAAGAACTGATTGGTGTGCTTAATAAGGTGATCGCGCCTTACCCAGTGCCAGTGCCTGTGGCAGATATTGCGATTCAAGCGTTGTCTGAAGCCGGACTGGCACGCGCTAAGTTCCAAGTTTTAGACCTCAACGCCAACCGCGCTTATCTACAAGTCGGCTTATCGATGATTGCCGATGTGCAAGTGTTCGATGGTTGGGGCAACTACCTACTGGTGAAATTCCCTGATGGCGATGCGCTATTTAAAGCGGCTTGGGACAGCGGCATTATTTTGCGCAACTCACCGATTGAAAATTGCGTGCGTATTAGTGTCGGCAATCGCGACGAATGTGAAAAGACCTTAGGTTTTATTCGTAATTTCTACGCTTAGTAACGGGCTGTCAAATTAGAGACACCACAAATAAGATAGTGCGCTCTGGCTTAAGGGCGAGGGCGCTAAATTGATAAGGATATTCCAGTGAGCAAGCAGCAAAAAATCTTGTTTATCGACCGTGACGGCACGTTGATCGTTGAACCACCAATCGACTTCCAAGTTGATCGCCTCGATAAGCTAAAACTTGAACCTTTCGTTATTCCAAGCTTACTTGCACTGCAAAATGCAGGTTACCGCCTAGTGATGGTGACGAACCAAGATGGTTTAGGCACCGACAGCTACCCACAAGCCGATTTTGACGCCCCACATGACATGATGATGGAGATCTTTTCCTCGCAAGGTGTGAAGTTCGACGATGTTTTGATCTGCCCGCACTTTGAAGAGGACAACTGCTCATGTCGCAAGCCAAAGCTTGGCATGGTGAAAGAGTATCTCCAAAGTGGCAAGGTTGACTTCCAGCATTCAGTGGTGATTGGCGATCGCGCAACGGATCTGCAATTGGCAGAGAACATGGCGATTCGCGGCATTCAATATCATCCAGAAACCATGGGTTGGCAGCAAATCCTTAAAGATTTGACTGTTAACGCACGCATTGCGGAAGTGATTCGCACTACTAAAGAAACCGATATTAGAGTGCGCGTTAATTTGGATGAGCAAGGTGGCAACCAGATTTCAACAGGCTTAGGCTTCTTCGACCACATGCTGGATCAGATTGCCACCCACGGTGGTTTCCAGATGATTTGCCAAGTGGAAGGTGACTTGCACATCGATGATCACCACACAGTCGAAGATACGGCGCTGGCACTTGGGCAAGCGCTTAAAGATGCGCTTGGTGACAAACGCGGTATCGGTCGATTTGGTTTTAGCTTGCCAATGGATGAGTGCCTGGCGCAGTGTGCGCTTGACTTGTCAGGTCGCCCGTACCTTAAGTTTGACGCCGAGTTTAGCCGCGAGCAGGTAGGTGATCTTTCGACTGAAATGGTGGTGCATTTCTTCCGTTCATTAACCGATACTCTCGCTTGTACGCTGCACTTATCGTCGTCTGGTGATAATGATCACCACATCATCGAAAGCTTATTTAAAGCTTTTGGTCGTACATTACGCCAAGCCATCAAAGTGGAAGGTACAGAACTACCAAGCAGCAAAGGCGTGTTGTAGGAGGCACTATGAAACAACAGAAAGTCGTCATTATTGATACCGGTTGTGCCAATGTATCCTCGGTTCGATTTGCCATTGAACGCTTGGGCTGTGAAGTTGAAATTTCCAAAGATCCTCAAGTGGTTTTGGCTGCTGATAAGCTGTTTCTACCCGGTGTAGGTACGGCGAGTGAGGCAATGAAAAACCTCGAAGAGCGCAATCTGATTAGTTTGGTTAAGCAGGTAGAAAAGCCGCTCCTTGGCATCTGTCTTGGTATGCAACTTTTAGGTAAATTCTCCCAAGAGAAAGGGCAGAAAGCGGACGCGCAAGTTGAGTGTTTAGGTTTGTGTGAGGGTGAAGTAAAGCTGATGCAAACCGGTGAGCTGCCATTACCACACATGGGCTGGAATACCGTCAAATCTCTACCGGAACATCCGTTATTTAAAGGTATTGAAGAAGGCGAGTATTTCTACTTTGTGCATAGCTTTGCCATGCCTGTTGGTGACTACACTATTGCGGAATGTAATTATGGTCAGCCGTTTAGCGCCGCGGTGCAAAGTGGTAACTATTATGGGGTGCAATTTCATCCTGAGCGTTCAAGCAGCGCGGGCTCAAAACTTATCGAGAATTTCTTAAATTTGTAGAGGGACCTACACGTGATCATTCCAGCGTTAGATTTAATTGAAGGACAAGTAGTTCGCCTTTACCAAGGCGACTACGGTCAAGTAACAGAATACAAGGTTGATCCGGCTGAGCAGTTCAACCTCTATCACCAAGCGGGCGCCAATTGGCTGCACTTAGTTGATTTAACGGGTGCGAAAGACACCACCGCTCGTCAGCTTGATCTTATCGCTAAGTTACTCGCCAGTACGCCTGCCAATATTCAAATAGGCGGCGGTGTGCGCAGCGAGCAAGATGTGGTCGACTTGCTAGAAGCGGGCGCACAACGTGTCGTTGTAGGCTCAACTGCCGTTAAGCAGCCAGAGCTGGTTAAAGGCTGGATGGAGAAATATGGCGCGGAGAAAATTGTCTTAGCACTGGATATCAATATCGATGCTGACGGTACACGCAAAGTGGCGATTTCAGGTTGGCAAGAAGACTCCGGCGTGACCATTGAAGCACTGATCGATGACTACTTAACGGTGGGTCTAAAGCATGTGCTTTGCACCGATATATCGCGTGATGGCACGCTTGCAGGTTCTAACGTTGAGCTTTATGTTGATCTTTGTAAGCAGTACCCACAAGTGCAGTTTCAATCTTCTGGTGGTATCGGCAGTTTAGCGGATATTGAAGCGCTGAAAGGCACGGGCGTGGCAGGTGTCATTGTTGGTCGCGCTCTACTGGATGGCAAGTTTACCGCAGAGGAGGCATTTGCATGTTGGCAAAGCGAATAATTCCGTGTCTCGATGTGCGGGATGGACAGGTAGTAAAAGGCGTTCAGTTTCGCAACCATGAAATCATCGGCGACATTGTCCCGCTAGCAAAGCGCTACGCAGAAGAAGGCGCAGATGAGTTGGTGTTTTATGATATTACCGCATCAAGTGACGGTCGCGTGGTCGACAAAAGCTGGGTGAAGCGTGTAGCGGAAGTGATTGATATTCCTTTCTGCGTTGCCGGTGGTATCAAATCGGCAGAAGATGCAGCGCGTATTTTAGAATTTGGCGCGGATAAAGTGTCAATCAACTCGCCTGCACTGGCAAACCCTGAGCTTATCACTGAACTCGCCGATAAATTTGGCGTGCAGTGCATTGTGGTGGGCATCGACTCTTACTACGACAAAGAGACCGGCAAATATCAGGTGTATCAATTCACGGGTGATGAAGCGCGCACCAAAGCGACTCAATGGCAAACTCGTGATTGGGTACAAGAAGTGCAAAAGCGTGGCGCGGGTGAAATTGTCCTTAACATGATGAACCAAGATGGCGTGCGAAACGGTTACGATATCGAGCAGCTTAATATGGTGCGTGAAGTGTGTAAGGTTCCACTGATTGCATCTGGAGGTGCAGGGGCAATGGAGCATTTTGCGCAAGCTTTCCACCAAGCCAACGTTGATGGCGCACTCGCAGCATCAGTGTTCCACAAACAAGTGATTAATATTGGTGAATTAAAGCAGTACCTACTAGCACAAGGCGTAGTAGCACGACCAGTCGAGGTGAAGTTATGAGTTTTCAAGTGAGCGAGATTGCGGCACTAAGCGAGCGTATTGACTGGAATAAAGTGGATGGTCTATTACCCGTGATTGTGCAAGATTTCCAGTCAAGCCAAGTATTAATGATGGGTTACATGAACCAAGATGCGTTGGCAAAAACTGGTGAAACAGGGCATGTGACCTTTTATTCCCGTACCAAGCAGCGTCTTTGGACCAAAGGCGAAACTTCGGGCAATGTATTGAATTTAGTTAATGCTGCGCTTGATTGTGACAATGACACGTTATTGGTTAAAGTCAATCCAATCGGTCCGACTTGCCACACGGGTACTACAACCTGTTGGGATGGCGATAAGCAAGAAGAGTCGCAATTGGTTTGGCTTCATCAACTTGAACAGCTCTTGGCTGCTCGTAAAGATGCCGATCCCGAGTCATCCTACACCGCTAGTCTCTATGCCCGTGGTACCAAACGTATTTCGCAGAAAGTGGGCGAAGAGGGCGTTGAAGTCGCGCTTGCGGCAACGTCGGGTGACAAGGCGGAATTAGTCTGTGAATCGGCTGATCTCATTTACCACTTGTTTGTGCTGCTTCAAGACCAAGGTTTGTCGTTCAATGATGTGATCAACAAGCTAAAAGAGCGCCACAAATAAGGCTACTTTAGCAAGAGACTGAAAGGGCTGCTTTGTTAAGGCAGCCCTTTTTTGTTGGAACTATTCTAGGCGGTTATATTTCAAATAAGAAATAGAAACCATAACCAACAATTAGTGCGGGAATCGCTGAATAGAAGGTGGCAACTAAAGCCGCTTTAGGAGCCAGCGCAATTGCGGGGAAAAGCGCGTCACCGTCATTTGAAATCGCATTCGCCAGCTGGGCTGATAGCGGCGCCGCGCCTGAGATATATAAGCTAGTAACCAGAATTTGTGGTCCACATCCAGGTAACAGACCGACTGCCAGCCCCATTAATGGCATGTAGACGCCCCAGCCAGAAAATAGCGCGGCAAGATCAATATGACCAAAGAAGGTGGTCAACTCAAACGCCATAAAGGCAACGATCACCCAAGCGGTAACAAAATTGGTATCTTGCGCGGCTTTTTGTAATGGGTGCGAAGAGACGCTTTTGGTATCTTCAGCCACTGTCGATTCATAGTCTTTGATTTCTTTGGTTAATGACCAAAGCAGCATGCTAACGATAATTAACGCTGCGCCGATCCACTCTATGCCCATTTCAGGCAGATGGAACAGTTGGTTGATATCGACCTGAAACGATCCTAGTCCAGCAATGATAGTGGCTGGGACAATAAGCCATTTCCAAAAAGAACCTTGTAGGTTTATCGCTTTCTGTTCAAAAGCAGAATGAGCATTTTCGTTTTTACAGCAGCTATGAGGGAGTGCTTGCTTTAATTGCGGACGCAGAAAATCGTCCTGGTGAATCGCATTCACCGCCCAGCCTGATAGACAGCCAACCACAACGCCAACCGCCATAACTAGTACGCCAACATCCGGTTTACTAGCAAGGAGTAGAAAGGCTGCATCACCCATGGTTGCCGTCAGTACAGCAACCACCGCGCCAAAGCCCACTCTACCGCTTACGAATTGAGTTGTAACGATAATGGCTCCCCCGCAGCCAGGCAACGCGCCGAGCAATGCAGAAAAAACCACTTGATAGCTACGTGAGCTGTTGAACAACGCGACAACTTTGTTTTCTTTACTAATGAATAGCGAAACATAGTGATACACAGCTAACGTAAAAGCGACGTAGCAAGAAACTGCCCAAAATGCATCCGATAGGGTATTAACGGTTACTTCTCGCGTAGCTTCATTGGCAACAAACGCTATCAAAAGGACTGGCAGAAACAAGCGCTTGTAGGTGAGATGAAACTGATGCAGCGAAAGAAAATGCGAAAACTTAGTGGTCAAAGTCGGGTTCATAGCAAGGTGCCCAATAAAAACGATTCTCATTACCAATATATGCAAATGAGAATTATTTGCAACTTAAATTTCCCGTTACGCTTTCTTTTTATGAGCGAGGGCTGAAACCGATGACAAATTGCAAAAATCAGGTAAAGTATCGGCTTTCGTAAGTAATTGCCTAGAAATCCATGGTTACGTGGAAAAAACATAATTTAGGCAAGTGGTAAGACTTAAATAGGAAGAGCAATGATTCTAGTTGTAGGTCACAAGAACCCTGATAGTGATAGTATCTGTAGTGCAATCGTAGCAACTGAGCTACTGAAAGCGCGTGGCAATGAAGCAATGCCAATTCGCCAAGGCGAGATCAACCGCGAAACTCAACACATTCTAGAAGTAGCTGGCGCTGAAACTCCAGAACTACGTACTTCTGTTGCTGGCGAGCAAATCTGGTTAGTTGACTACTCAGATCTAGCACAAGCACCAGACGATGTGGCTGAAGCAGAAATCCTAGGTATCGTTGACCACCACCGTCTAGGTGACGTGATGACAGTGAACCCAATGGAAGCTTGGATCTGGCCTGTAGGTTGTACAAACACTGTACTGTTCAACATGTTCAAGATTGAAGGTCACACCATCACTCCGCAAATCGCTAAACTTATGATGTCAGCAGTCCTTTCTGACACAGTAGGTTTTGCATCACCAACTTGTACACAAAAAGACAAAGATGCAGTAGCTGAGCTAGCTGCAATTGCGGATGTACAAGATGTTGACGCTTTCATCAAAGATCTACTGATTGCTAAGACAGACATCGAAGGTCTATCTGCTGCTGAACTTGTTGAAAAAGACCTTAAAGGTTACCCATTCAACGGTCGTGATGTAGTTGTGGGTCAAGTTGAGCTTGCAACTCTAGAGCAAGTTGATGGTATGATTGAAGCGCTAGAAGCTGACCTAGAGCGCCGCTGTGCTGAAGAAGGTCTAGCATTCGCAGCTGTAATGCTAACTGACATCACAACAGCGCAAACTCGTCTTCTTTACAAAGGTGAGTGGGCTGAGAAACTAGTTAAGCATGAGAAAGATGGCATGCTAATGATGGAAAACACGCTAAGCCGTAAGAAGCAAGGCTGGCCATGGCTACAAACTGAACTAGCATAAGTTGCTGGTTTAGCCTTTTGAATAAAAAACCACTCTTGCGAGTGGTTTTTTTGTCTTAACTATCGGTAGCAATAAATAGCAGTAGCAATAAATTCTAGCGAATTACTTATCTTTATTCTCTGCGCTATTTTTTATACTCTCGACCTTTTCTTCCGCTGCTTTTTTCGCTTGTTCTGCTTTTTCTTCTGCAACCTGCTTTGCTTGTTCTGCCTTTTCTTTAGCGAGCTCTGCGCCTTTATTTGAGTAGTGTGAAAGCAAAATTTCTAGGTTCTCAAAGCGAGGGTGGATTTTATAACTAACAAAAATAAACAGGTTTAATAAGATAAATCCAAGCAGCAACACAACAGCGCCGTAACTTAACGTTGAAATGGCAGCTTCAATAGCAGACCCAACACCTCTACTGCTGCCGAACATATTAACGAGTTCATAGAGCTCTTTTACTGCTGAATATAGTTGGTAGTAAAGATAGGCTAAAGTAAGAACCGCTAGACCTTTAGCAAGTAATTTTGGTAAGCCTGTAAAACATGCCGCAGCACCGGCTGCCATGAGTAACACCACAGAAAACCCGTAATAATCGATGCCCGTGGTGGATTGGGCGCTGCCAAATATTTTAATTGTGATAATGGGTAGAAATGAACCAATAACGATAAGACCGAAGGCTAATGTGCCAATCTTATTTAGAAATTTAGGCGCTGCCTGTTGAACTGACGCTTGACTAGTATCCACTGGTGACTCTCCTTGTTTGATCAATATAACGCTTCATGCGAGTGGTTTTGCATATTGTAATACATGTAACTGATTGTAAATATGTATTAGTGTGACAGATTTCGCAGCAATCAGTTTGTATTTACCATATTGCTTATTAATGACATCACAAGCTAAATCCTAAAACTAAAAAATCGCTCACCACCTGAGTGGGAGCGATTTTAATTAAGCTTTCAATTTACTTGCTGTTTTAGGAACAAGGAGTAGGAGTGTAGCTACGCTTGTTGTTTTTCTAATTCCGCTTGTGCGGCTTCTTCTTCAATCAGCGCATCAACAATTACGGCACAAGCTGCATCACCCGTGATGTTGAGGGCTGTGCGGATCATGTCAAAGATACGGTCCAATGCGAATAGCAGTGGTAGACCTTCGATTGGAATGCCTGCGGCAAGCAGTACTGCAACCACAAGGAATGATGGTCCCGGAACACCCGCTTGACCAACCGCACCTAAAGTTGAAGTAACAATAATCGCGATGTATGCACCCATACCAAGTTCAATGTTAAACAGTTGGGCGAAGAAGATTGCTACCAAACCGTAGTAGATCGCGTTACCAGACATGTTGATTGTTGCGCCAAGTGGCAGAACAAATGATGCTGTTGAGTTGCGCACTTTTAGCTCGTGCTCAACAGTATCCATAGTCACAGGTAGTGTCGCCATGGATGAGGCGGTAGAGAGAGCAACTGCCTGAGGCTTTTTCATTGCACTGATAAACTGTTTGGCTGATGTCTTAGTAAACAGGTGGATCATTGCAGGGTAAACGACAAAGCCAAAGATCAGGATGGCTGCGACGTATACAACAAAGAGTTTAAATACCACCATTAGCGCGCCAAAACCAAAGGTACCTACTGCTTCTGCCATGAGACCGAAGACACCAATAGGCGCGATAACCATAACCTTGTTGATCATCCAAACCATGCTATCAACAATGGTATTTACGCCATTGATAATCGGTGTACGGCGTTCTTTGTCTTGGCGAGAAAGTGCGATACCGAAAAATAGACAGAACACCAAGATTTGTAGAATATTCGCTTCGTTTAGGGATTGGAAAACGTTGGTTGGGATCATACCGGTAACGGTCGCCCAGAAAGTAGGAAGTTCCCCTTTAGCAGCGTATTCAGATGAGAACATGCCTTCCACGCTCGACAGGTCAATGCCGATACCTGGTTGGAAAACCACGCCCATCACGATAGCCAGTGCCACCGCCAGAGCTGAAGTTAGACCAAAGTAACCTAGCGTTACTGCACCAACTTTACCTGCAGCATGGCTATTGCCTAAGCCCGCGGAACCAGAAATAAGTGCGACTGCGACTAGTGGAATCACTAGCATTTTGATTAGATTAATAAAAATTGCGCCAAGTGGAGCAAACATTGCAGCATCTTGACCCATCATGGCACCAACGGCAGTACCGACGATCATTGCAATGACAACTTGAACACCTATGTTGCTTAGCAAACCTTTTTTCTCTAACACTTCCATAACCTCTGTGCTAATAAATGATAAATCCCCAATATTAACCACTGCACATATTGTGGTAGGTAGCTAATAATGTCGGCTAAGTTTGTACACTTATTGTTTACATTTGGCAACAAAGAAAATTATAAATCCATCATTACTAGTGACAGTTTAATGACAAATTTATTGGCTAAATTGAGGGGTAACGTTTGCTCTGGTGGTGATTTATTGGATATTTCGCAAATGGATGGATTTATATAAACGTGATCAATGTAACAATGTTGCAAGTGTTAAACTAAAACGGCTCGAGAGAGTTAACTCCCGAGCCGCAAATCAGCTTATCTAAACGTTACTTTTGTGTTGCTGCTTTCATCGCAGTAACAAAGTTACCTAGTGCTTCGAGCATAAGCTCTGGTTGAGGGTGGTTATTCTCAATGATTTTAACCACAGCCGATCCTGAAATTGCGCCTGCCGCGCCAGCTTCAAGCGCTTGTTTCACTTGCTCAGGTTCTGAAATGCCAAAGCCAAGTAGAGCAGGCGGCGCATCAAATTTATTCAGGCGCTCTAGCATATCGCTTACTGGCATATTGGCTTTGGTTTCAGCGCCAGTTACCCCCGCACGTGACAGTAGGTAAGTGTAGCCGCTGCCTAACTCTGCTACAGATTGAAGCGTCTCGTCGCTGGCGGTTGGTGGCGCAATAAAGATTGGGTGAATACCAAACTCGTTAGCGGCTGCCACAAACTCAGCGCTTTCATTGGTCGGAACATCGGCAATCAGCACCGAATCAACACCAGCTTCTGCACAGCGTTGATAAAAGTCTTCTATACCGCGTGAAAACACCAAGTTGGCATACATCAACAGACCAATCGGTAACTCTGGAAACTCAGCACGGATTTTACTGATCAGCTCAAAGCAAATTGCCGGTGTTGCGCCTGCATCCAACGCGCGAATGTTAGCGCCTTGAATGGTTGGACCATCTGCCAGCGGGTCGGAGAATGGCATGCCTAACTCAAGTGCGTCAGCACCAGATTTTGCTAACGTGCGCATGATTTCTAGCGAGTGTTCAGGGCTAGGATCGCAGATGGTAACGAACGGGACAAATGCGCCTTGGTTTTTCTCTGCAAGGCGAGCAAACATTGATTGATAACGGTCCATTACATCACTCCTTTTTCTTCTAGGAGGGCGTGGACAGTAAAGATGTCTTTGTCACCACGACCCGATAGGTTTACCACCAGTAGTTGTTCTTGTTCTGGGTTTTCACGTGCCATGCGCAGTGCATGAGCCAGTGCGTGAGAGGATTCTAGCGCTGGAATGATCCCTTCGCTACGCGCAAGTTCTTGGAAAGCTTCTAGCGCTTCGTCATCGGTGACGTTGTCATACTCAGCACGTCCAATCGCATTTAAGTGCGCGTGTTGTGGTCCCACTGACGGAAAGTCTAGACCAGCTGACACTGAGTAAGACTCTTCAACTTGACCGTTGGCATCTTGCATCAGTGGCGCTTTCATGCCAAAGAAAATACCGGTTTTGCCATGTTTTAGCGGTGCACCATGTTGGTCAGTATCAATGCCTTTACCTGCAGGTTCGACGCCAATTAGACGCACACTTTCTTCTTCAATGAAGTCGGCAAACATACCAATAGCGTTAGAGCCACCACCCACACAGGCAATGACTGCATCAGGCAGGCGACCTTCACGGGCTAAAATCTGGTTTTTGGTCTCTTCACCAATCATGCGCTGGAAGTCACGCACAATCGTTGGGAATGGGTGAGGACCCGCCGCTGTACCTAGCAAGTAGTGCGCGGTTTCGTAGCTGCCAGACCAGTCGCGTAGCGCTTCATTACAGGCATCTTTTAGTGTGGCTGAACCTGAATGCACCGGGATCACTTCTGCGCCCATTAGTTTCATGCGAAATACGTTCGGGCTTTGACGCTCAACGTCTTTCGCGCCCATGTAAACGCGGCATTTTAGTCCGAGTAGCGCACAGGCGAGGGCAGTCGCCACACCGTGTTGACCCGCACCTGTTTCAGCGATGATTTCATGTTTACCCATGCGTTTTGCCAGCAACGCTTGACCAAGTACTTGGTTGGTCTTGTGTGCGCCGCCGTGCAGCAAATCTTCACGCTTTAGATACAGTTTGGTTTTGGTGCCTTTGGTCAGGTTACGAGTCAGCGTTAACGCTGTTGGGCGACCCGCATACTCTTGCAGCAGTGACATAAACTCGCTGCGAAACGCAGGATCTTCTTGTGCATCAATAAACGCTTGCTCTAGTTGCTCTAGCGCAGGCACTAGAATTTGCGGAACGTATTGACCGCCGTATTCGCCGAAATAGGCATTTAACATCGCCATTGCTTGTCTTCCTTAATATTCTCTAATTGCAGCAAACGCTTGTTGCAACTTAACTAAATCTTTTTTACCTGGTGCGCTTTCCACACCGGAATTGAGGTCTAAACCGAGGCAGCCTAATGTGCCTGCTTGCTGGGCGTTATCTGCCGATAATCCGCCAGCCAGCATCACTTCTTTAGTGCAGCCGATTAATGACCAATCAAATACTTTGCCTGTACCGCCGCTTTGTTTACCGACTTGAGCATCGAGTAGATGGCGGTCGATATGGCGGCTAAGACGTTGCACCTGTTTATCACTCACGCCATAGGCTTTCCAAATCTGAATCTCTTGCGGCAGTTGAATGCGCAGAACATCCACATACTCCTGAGACTCGCTACCATGTAACTGCACCGCAGCAAGGTTCAATTGGGTAGCAATTTCAGCCACAATTTCGACAGGGTGATTTTGAAAAACGCCAACATAGTTAAGCGGCGCACCACTCATTACGAGACGAGCATTTTCTGGGCTCACATAACGTTTAGAGGCTTCAACAAAGATCAAACCACCATAGACGGCACCAGATTGATACGCCTTAGCGGCATCGTCTGAATGGGTCAAACCACACACTTTGTTTTGCCCGAGGGTTACTTTGCGCACTGCTTGCTCGAGGTTATCTTCCGCCATCAGCGAACTGCCAATTAAGAAACCATCGGCAAACTCAGCCAGTTCACGCACCTGCTGGTGGGTGTAAATCCCCGATTCAGAGATAACCGTGGCGTTGGGTGCCAGTTCACGGATGGTTGGAGCTAACTCTTTGGTACGGTTTAAATCGGTGCTGAGATCGCGCAGGTTGCGGTTGTTAATACCGATGACTTTAGCGCCCAGTTTGACCGCTCGATGCAGCTCGTCTTCGTTGCTCACCTCAGTTAAAACACCCATCTTCAGAGAATGGGCAACGTCAGCAAGTTCTTGGTACTGAGCATCATCCAATACTGACAGCATCAACAGAATCGCATCCGCGCTATAGTGGCGCGCAAGATACACTTGGTAGCTGTCGACCATAAAATCTTTACATAAGATAGGTTGGCGAGCCTGTTTGCGCACTTGCGGCAGAAACTCAAAATCACCTTGGAAGTATTTTTCATCGGTCAGCACTGAGATGGCACTTGCGTGGCGATCATAGGTTGAGGCGATGTAGTCCAAGTTAAAATCGTCCCGGATCAGCCCCTTTGACGGTGAGGCTTTTTTACATTCAAGAATGAACGCGGTTTTATCTCCACTCAGCGCTTGGTAGAAGTCGCGATCAGATGGCTCAAGCTCGGTTTGAAATTCAGCGAGCGGTTGCGTTTGATTGCGCTCCGCGACCCATTGATATTTGTCACGGACAATCTTTGCTAATACTTCTGCCATTTGCGCTTCTTGTTTCGATACGTGCTGGGAGAGCTTTTCAGATGTTTGTGTCATAGGTGATCCTTAGCCGCGTGCCGCTAACTGTTCAACTAACTTAAATGCCTTGCCAGAATTCATCACGTCGATCGCTTGCTGAGTATTGGCTTTAAGGTTTTCGTGACCAAATAGGCGCATCAATAACGCTACGTTGACCGCGACTGCACCTAATTGTGCCTTAGTGCCGCTGCCGGTCAAAATGTTGGTAATGATCGCTTTGTTTTCTTCTGGATCGCCACCCTTAATTGCTTCCAATGGGAAACGTTCCACACCAAAATCTTCCGGTGATAGGGTGTATTCATGAATTTGTCCGTCTTTGATTTCAGCCACGGTGGTTTCGCCGTGAATCGCCACTTCATCTAAGCCGCTGCCATGCACCACAGCCGCGCGCTTCATGCCCATTTTCAGCATGGTTTCTGCAATTGGGCGAACCAGTTCTTCGCTGTAGACACCCATCAGCTCGATATTCGGGCGAGCTGGGTTAATCAAAGGACCTAAGATATTGAAGATCGTGCGAGTTTTCATGGTTTGACGCACTGGCATCGCGTGACGTACACCACCGTGATATTGTGGCGCAAATAAGAAAGCCACACCAAGGTCATCAACGGCTTCACGCGTGTCATCTGCACTCATCGCGAGGTTGATGCCGAATGAATCAAGCAGATCCGATGAACCGGATTTGCTCGACACGCTACGGTTACCGTGCTTAGCGACTTTAAGCCCACAACCTGCCGCAACAAAAGCGGCGGTCGTCGAGATATTGATAGTGTCGTGTCCGTCACCACCAGTGCCAACGATATCGGCAAAATCATAGTCTGGACGTGGGAACGGGTTAGCGTTTTCGAGCAATGCTTTAGCCGCGCCAGCGATCTCTGCGGGTGTTTCACCTTTGATCTTCAGTGCCGTTAGGGCAGAAGCCATCAAAATCGGGTCTAATTCACCACGGATAATCAGGTCGAAAAGCTGCTGGCTCTCTTGCTCAGTCAGTGACTCTTGCTCATATAGTTTATTAATAATCTGTTCCATGATCTTTTCCTTATCCGTTGGTTCGCTCTAATGCCCATTCAATCGCATTGGCGAGAAGTGTCGCTCCATAGGTGGTCATAATTGACTCAGGATGAAATTGGAAACCACACACTTTGTCTTGTTCTTGCACCACTGACATCACCAAACCGTCAACTTCGGCGGTCACCGTTAGGCTATCTGACACCTCGGTCGCAACCAGAGAGTGGTAGCGCGCAATAGCAAGCGGTGAGGGCAAGCCTTGGTAGATGGTGTGGTTCTGATGTTCCATCATCGAGACCTTACCATGCACAATTTCGCCAGCGCCTGCAACCTTGCCACCGTAAGCTTCAACGATGGCTTGGTGCCCAAGACAGATACCTATCATAGGCACTTTGCCTTTTAAGCGTTGAATCAACTCGGGCATGCAACCTGCCTCTGCGGGCGCACCAGGACCAGGAGAGAGCAACATCACTGGGTTTGGCAGTTTTAGTACCGCTTGTTCGATACTCTCTGCGGCAATGTGGTTGCGGTAAATTGTGACTTCATGCCCCAGTGAACGAAATTGGTCGACTAGGTTGTAAGTAAACGAGTCAAAGTTGTCGATAAATACAATATTTGCCATGTTTAACACCTATACCTTGTCTGTACTTTGGTTATGGGCTTTATGCGCCGCTTGGATGGCTGAGATCACCGCTTGCGCTTTACCGCGGGTTTCATCCGCTTCCGCTTGCGGGTGTGAGTCGAAGACCACGCCCGCACCGGCTTGCACCTGGGCGATACCATCTTCGACATACGCCGAGCGAATCACGATACAAGTATCCAGTGTCCCTTCGCCAGTTAGGTAACCGACTGCACCGCCATAGCTGCCGCGTCGCGCTTGTTCGACATCGCGAATTAATTGCATAGCACGGATCTTTGGCGCACCGGTCAGTGTGCCCATGTTCATGCAAGCTTGATAGGCGTGTAGCGCATCAAGATCATCACGCAGTTGACCGACCACACGAGAGACTAAGTGCATCACATGGCTGTAACGGTCGACTTTTAGAAGGTCTGCAACATGGCGAGTGCCAGCCGCAGAAATACGCGCAACGTCGTTGCGAGCTAAGTCAACCAGCATCATGTGCTCGGCGTTTTCTTTGGTATCAGCGCGCAGTTCAAGCTCAATACGGCTATCGAGGTCAAAATCGATTTCACCGTTAGGGCGTTTACCTCGGCGGCGCGTGCCAGCAATTGGGTAAATTTCTACTTGGTTGGTGTGCGTTTCGTATTTGAGTGCGCTTTCTGGCGACGCGCCAAACAGAGTAAATAACTCATCTTGCATGTAGAACATGTAAGGGCTTGGATTGCTCTGCTTTAACTCTTTATAGGCGGCCAGAGGAGATGGGCAAGGCAGAGTGAAGCGGCGTGAAGGCACCACTTGGAACACATCACCTTTAATCACAAACTGTTTAAGGTCGCGTACGGTTTGGCAAAAGTCCTGATCCGAAACGCTTGGCACAGGCTCAACGCTAGGCAATTGTTCTGCTTGAGGCAGTGATTTAAGTTCTCCACACGCTTTGGCAATCTCTACTAGACGTTTTTCAATCGTCGCCGCGCTGCTGCTGGCGTTAAAACGCGTCGCTTGAAGTTGGCAGCTTTGCGTTTGGTGATCAACCACCAATAGCGTTTCAGCAACATAAAATACATAATCAGGACACTTGTTGGTTGCCTTAGCTGTGCCTAAAGGCTCAAAGTTTGCGACTAGGTCATAGGCAAACAGACCGCCAATAAAGATCGCGTGCTTATCTTGGTGTCTAAGGTCGAAGCTGTGTTGAATGAGACGCAGCGCATCAAAAGAAGAGGCTTCACGCAGGCGAGAGTCTTCATCTAAGGTGTTGCAAGGCTCGCTAAACTCGATGGTCAGTGTGTTACTAGTCAGCTTAAATTCAATGTTGTCATTGATGTTGTGGCTGATGTGTTCAATCAGAGCCTGACCATTATCAGTCAGAGCGGTCATGGTAACGGTGTGCTCAAGGCAAACAATGCGCACAGCGGAGTCAACGATAAGTAGGCTTTTTAAATCCTGCTTAGAGTCAATTTCAGCGGATTCGAGTAACAAACTATCGGTTTTGTTTTCGCACAGTGTATGAAACAGGCTAGTGGGATCGGCTGAATAAGGCACTTCAGTCTGCAATACATCCACTTTTGCTAGCTTGTTGATTGTTATGGTCTTGTTCACAAGACCTCCTTCATTAACTATTTATATTCCTTTCCGTTACACAGTCTCGCATAAAGCTAACAATCCCCAAAACATCCTCGGTGTATATTTTTATACCCAAGTGACTTCAAGGTGCAGGATTCAGAGCGTTGTCATAGTTTTGAGTTCAAGGAAAACGACGCGGTGAAATAGTGAACTATTTCCAAGTCGTTTGACGCAGAAATCAGGGCTGTGACACGCTCCCAAAGGGCGAGTTGCCTTGGTTTGTATACTTCGTTAACGATTTTTGATTTAGAGCCACTAGATCTTCAAATCGTCGCCTTGTCTACAAAACAAGTCATTCTCGCTGAACCAGGCACCTTGAGGTTATTTGGGTATACTCCTTAGACAGTTGGATGTGAGATGCGCAACAAAACAAAAAGCCCGCTAACTTAGCGGGCTTTGCGATTCAGTATTTATCGATTTAGCGATAAATTAGAAGTACACGTTAGCCCACCAAGAACTTGTCCAAGTGCGCCACCAAGCTAGCTCTGACATTTCGCGCTCAGGCGAAGTCAGTGCGACTTTTGTTTTCTGCTTTTGGTTAAATTCTTGTAACATAGCGTGTCTTACGAAGTAGTTTGTAATTGCGTACTAGTTAACTAGTATTTTTGTTCACTGTCAACCCTAAAGAAAAAATTATGCGAATTGATTTACACAGCCATACGACCGCCTCAGATGGTAGGTTTAGTCCACAAGAGCTGGTTGACCGTGCAGTAAGTTTCAATTTGGATGTGCTTGCGATTACCGATCACGACACGGTAGATGCACTCGCAACAGCCAAACAGTATGTTGCCGAGCAAGAACTCGAGCTAAAAATTATCGACGGAATAGAGATATCGACGGTGTGGGAAAACAAAGACATCCACATCGTTGGTTTAAATATCGATCCGGAAAACCCTGAGTTACGCAAGCTGATAGAAGAGCAGCAACAGCGCCGAGTTGTTCGCGCAGAGTTGATTGCGACCCGTCTAGCAAAGGCAACCCGTGAAGGGGTATTGGAAGAAGTGAGTCAGATTGCTGGTGACGCGCCGATTACGCGCGCTCACTTTGCCGCATGGCTAGTTGAGCATGGCTACGCTAAGACCATGCAACAGGTGTTTAAAAAATACCTAACTCGCAATAACCCAGGGTATGTGCCGCCAAACTGGTGTTCGATGGCTGATGCGGTTAAGGCAATTCACGCTGCTGGCGGGCAGGCGGTTTTAGCCCACCCAGGGCGATATGACTTGACCGCTAAGTGGATTAAGCGCTTAATCTCAGCGTTTGTTGAAGCTGGTGGTGACGCGATGGAAGTGGCACAACCGCAGCAAGGACAACAAGAAAGACGCAACTTGGCGGATTATGCTATACAATACAAACTATTAGCCTCCCAAGGCAGTGACTTTCACTACCCATCCCCGTGGATGGAGTTAGGACGAAACCTCTGGTTGCCATCCGGCGTAGAACCAGTGTGGAAAGATTGGGGTATCGAGCCTTCACATTCCGATACTCCTGAGAGCTAAGCTCGCTACTCAAGTGCCTCGATTCGACTTGGGTAAACACTATGAGGAATTACCATGAGCCAGTTTTTTTACGTGCATCCCGAAAACCCACAGGCTCGCTTGATTAACCAAGCGGTAGCAATCATTCGTAACGGGGGTGTGGTTGTTTATCCAACTGACTCTGGTTACGCACTGGGTTGTCAGTTGGAAAATAAGCAAGCGCTAGAGCGCATTTGTCAGATCCGTCGTTTGGATGAAAAACACAACTTTACGTTGTTGTGCCGCGACTTATCTGAGCTATCAAATTACGCACGTGTCGATAACACCGCGTTTCGTTTGCTAAAGAACAACACGCCAGGACCTTACACCTTTATTTTCAAAGGTACTAAAGAAGTGCCGCGCCGTTTGATGAACGCTAAGCGTAAAACCATCGGTATTCGTGTACCCGATAACCGTATCGCCCTAGACTTATTAGAAGCGTTAGGCGAACCATTGATGTCAACATCACTTATCTTACCTGGTAATGATTTTACTGAGTCTGATCCAGAAGATATCCGCGACAAGCTTGAACATGCGGTCGATGTGATTTTAAATGGTGGTTACTTAGGTGAGCAGCCAACCACGGTGATTGATTTTAGCGAAGATGAAGCACAAGTGGTGCGTGTTGGGTCAGGCGATCCAGCGCCATTTGAATCGTAAAAATCTCGCCTCTCAGTGGTTAAAATTTGGTGATTTCAGTCACGGTGTTTGGTATATTACGCGACCGCGAAATTAGGTCGCGTATTTCATTCGACGTCTGAGAAGACGACACATAGGTAGATAGATGAACGAAAAACTTCAGAAAGTATTAGCACGTGCTGGTCACGGTTCTCGACGCGAACTAGAAGCGTTGATTAAATCGGGTCGAGTAAGTGTGAACGGTAATGTAGCAAAGCTAGGTGAGCGCCTAGAAGATGACAACGCTATCGTTCGTATCGACGGTCACACTGTTTCTGTGAAAGCACAGGAAGAAGTGATTTGTCGTGTGCTTGCATACTACAAACCAGAAGGTGAACTGTGTACTCGTCATGACCCAGAAGGTCGTCGCACAGTATTTGATCGTCTGCCAAAAATCCGTGGTTCTCGTTGGATCTCTGTTGGTCGTCTAGATGCTAACACGTCAGGTCTACTTTTGTTCACAACTGATGGTGAGCTTGCTAACCGTCTTATGCACCCAAGCCGCCAAGTAGAGCGTGAATACCTTGTACGTGTATTTGGTGAAGTTAACGAGCAGAAAGTTAAGAACCTAGTGCGTGGTGTGCAACTAGAAGATGGTATGGCGCGTTTTGAAGACGTTGTTTACGCGGGTGGTGAAGGTATGAACCATACTTTCTACGTCGCAATCAACGAAGGTCGTAACCGTGAAGTTCGTCGTCTGTGGGAATCACAAGAGACAACAGTTAGCCGTCTAAAACGTGTTCGCTATGGTGACATTTACCTAGATAAGAAACTGCCTCGCGGCGGTTGGATGGAACTGCCACTTAAAGAAGTGAACTACCTACGTGAATTAGTTGAGTTGCGTCCAGAGCGTGAAACTATGCTTGATGAAAGCAAAGATGCGACTTCTCGTAAGCGCGAACGTTCACGCAGCCAAAAAATTCGTCGCGCAGTTAAGCGTCACGAAGAGCGTGTAAATGCACCTAAAGGTCGCAGCAATAACCCAGCTCGTCGCAAGCCGAAAACTGCGGCGGGTGCTCAGGGCTCACGCAACAAGCCACAAAAAGGTCAACGTTAATCCGCTGATTATGCAGATAACTAAAAAGCAGCCCTCGGGCTGCTTTTTTTATCCCTGAAGCCAGAGCGCTGTACTTAGCATGTATTGATGTCGCGCATCTAATCTTTGCTATTAATTTGCTGGTTAAATGAGCAAATCCAGAACACAGAAAAAGAAATATTCCTATGCAATAACTTGCTGTTTTATCAGGTCTCTCCTACGTTTTTATTGTGGTAGTTTACAGGGAATTGTAAATGGCAAGGCTAGGATATGGCGCGATAAAAAAAACTCAAGCGCCTCGATTGTTAATCGCATTTATTATCGCGATTGTAGTTTCACTTTCTTCATTCTCCTCTTTGGCAAAAGAGAGTGAGTTTGATGCCGTTCCCTCCTCTTTGCGTGGTGAGCTGACTCAAGAGCAGCTGCAAAATATTGTGGTAGAGCTTAAATATCTCGATGAGGTGCTGACATCATCGATTTTGAGTTATGCCTTTTCTGGTCATGAAAAGTGGTTGGATAGATATCTCGATACTGAGCCAAGGCTCACTGAGCTAATCAATGCTTTACTTGCTAGCCAAACCTCCAGCGATCACGAGCTTGTTAAGCAGCTTGAAGCGGTACATTTTGAACTAGTCGCACTTGAGATGCGGGCGATCGATCAGGTAAAAGCGGATCGTTTAGATGCTGCGATGGCGCAGATCAATGACGCGGATTACCATCTGTATAAAGACCAATACATGGCAACATTGTTGGTGCTTGCTAAACAAATAGAGCAGCGCATTACCAGTGAGGTTCAGACGCCATTCCCTTTAAGTGCAGAGCAGAAGCAGTGGTTAAATACTCATGTAGTGCGTGTTGGAATCGAAGACTGGCCGCCAATGCTTTACACCGATGATAAAGGGGCTCTAACGGGACTAGCAGGCGATATTGTCACTCAAATAGCTCACAGCTCAGGGATGAAACTTGAACTGGTTAAGGGCAACTGGAGTGAATTGCTGGCGATGTTTAAAAAGGGCGAGTTAGATTTACTTCCCCATGCTTATAAAACGGAAGAGAGGAAACAATATGGTCAATTCTCTACGCCCTATTTTTTAGTCAGAGAGCTCTATTTTGTGCCGCAAGGCAATACTGAATTGCAGCGAGTTTCTGATCTCAGCAACGCAACTATCGCCATTTCGGCAGGCTACACCACCATAGATAAAGTGAAACAGCTTTACCCTAATATTCAGGTGTTGGAGACGTCTGGAATCGCTGATGCTGTTGGTGCCGTGTTAGATGGTCGTGCTGACGCGCTACTCGATGCTGAAATTGTTGTGCAAAACTGGCTAGCTAAAAATAATATCACGACATTACGTGCCATCGATGAAGATGTCATCTCACCTTCCGCTTTGCATCTGTGGTCACACAACCAAGCTCCAATTCTACAGGCGATCTTGCAGCAAGGTCTGGACTCCTTGGAGCTTCGAGAAGTGATATTGAGCAAAGGCGATTGGTCACATTCGAGCGCTCCTGTCGTTGTCCCCAATAGTAACCTCAATTTGGTTGAATCACTTAAGTACGTGATCATTGCGGCAATCGTTTTGACTTTGGTTCTGATGTTGTTGATTTCGCGGGTGTTTAAAATCAACGACAAGGTACTTGCCCAGAAACTGGGGAATAAAGGTTTTAAGCGTTCAATGATGGCGGTCCAAGTGGTTTTGTGTGCAGTACTAATAACCACTGCGCTTATTGTGACTCGTTATGCTGAACGCAAAAGTGTGGAATCGATTAATCACAATTTGTCGACGGTGCTTGCATCGGCACACAAACGTATCGGTGGTTGGGTTGAGATTGAGCTTGATAGCTTAGGGCAATTAGGCAGAGATCCTCAATTAGTATCAATGGTAGAAACGCTATTACAAGTGCATCGCAAACCATCGGCATTGGTCAATACGCCGGTCCAACAGCAGTTGCGCAGTTTTATCGAATCGAGAACAGGGCTGGCTGGCTCATTTGGCTACTTCATAATTTCACCGGATCACATCAGCTTATCTTCTCGACGTGACACGAATATCGGCACAGTGAACTTGATTCAACTACAACGCCCAGATTTGTTGGCAAATGCCATGAGCGGTAACGCGGTCTTCATTCCTCCGATTAAGTCCGATGTGGTGTTGCAAGAAGAAGGTGAAACGCGACCGCCAACGATGTTTTTTGCGGTGCCGGTGACCAATAGTGCAGGCGAAACTATCGCAGTTTTGACTAAACGAGTGGATTTTCAAGGTGTGTTCTCCGGCGTTCTTTCAGCCGGATTTATCGGCAAAAGTGGTGAAACCTACGCGATTGATCGCTCCGGTTTACTGCTCTCCAATGTGCGCTTTGAGCAGCAACTGCAACGAATTGGTCTGTTAGATGAAGGGCAACGCTCTTCACTCAACATTCGCGTTGCCGATCCGCAGCAAGACCTTTCTCAAACACCTCAGAGGGCCGACCCCAACTGGCCGCTTACGGTTATGGCTGAGAGTATTAGTCAGCGTCAGTCTGGACGAAATTTGACGGGATACAATGATTACCGTGGCATACCTGTGGTGGGTAAATGGATATGGGATGATGCGTTAAATATTGGCATTGCGGCAGAAATGGATGTGAATGAAGCCTATTCGCTCCTTAACACATTTCAAATTACCGTTTGGTCCATGCTGACGGTGGCGCTGGTGCTAATGATAGGAACCAGTGCGTTTACCCTGCGCTTGGGTACGCGTGCGACGGCGGCTCTTGCAAGAACTCAGGTCGAGCTAGAAAGGCAAGTTAAGCAGCGCACCGTCGAATTGGAAATAAACGCCGAGCGGACACGTAACATTATCGACAATGCCTCTGACGGCATTATTGTGGTGAATAGCCAAGGGGTTATCGTTGAATTTAGCCCTGCAGCCGAGCAGATATTTGGCTATCGCGCTGAAGAGATCCTCAAACCGAAAACTTTAATTGAGTCGCTGGTGTTGCCTCCATTTCATGATGCCTACCAGCAGCAAGCAAATACAGAGCAGAGCCAACTTAATTTGGTGATGGAGTTTATCGGCTATAAAAATCCAGGTGAAGAAATCGATTTAGAAATATCGGTTAGTCAATCTGAAATCGCGGGTGAGGTGCTGTATACCGGGATTGTGCGTGATGCCACCAAACGCAAAGAAGCCGAGCGAGAGCTAAAATTAGCCAAGCAAAAAGCTGAGGAAGCCACCCAAGCCAAAAGTGATTTTCTTGCCAACATGAGTCATGAAATTCGCACTCCCATGAATGCCATTATTGGCATGAGTTACTTGGCGATGCGAACCGAATTGAGTAAAAAACAGCAAGATTATGTCAGTAAGATCCAAATATCTGCCGAGAACCTTTTGGGGATTATCAATGATATTTTGGACTTTTCTAAAATTGAGGCGGGCAAACTCGATCTTGAGCAAGTGGACTTTAACTTACAAGATACCATCGATAATCTTGTCCAAGTTGTCTCGCATAAATGCCAAGAGAAGGGATTAGAGTTATTAGTTAATTTGGATCCTAAGCTACCCAATAACTTAATTGGTGACTCGCTACGACTTGGACAGATATTGCTCAATTTAACCAATAATGGCATGAAATTTACCGAGCAAGGTGAAATTGTTGTCAAAGCAGAATTGGTGGAACAAGTCGATGACACCATCACCGCTAAGTTCTCTATCGCCGACACTGGGATAGGCATGACAGCGGAACAAATGGCTCGTCTATTCCAGTCATTTAGCCAAGCTGACGCGTCTACCACCCGTAAATACGGTGGTACCGGTTTAGGTTTAACCATCAGTAAGAACCTAGTCGAAATGATGCAAGGTAAAATTTGGGTGGAGAGTGAATTTGGACAGGGAAGCACGTTTTGTTTTACTGCCAAGTTTGGGTTGTCGCAACAACTTGAAACCAACAACATCAACAACACCGATAGCTTAGAAAATTTGTCGGTCTTGATCGTTGATGATAGTGATGCCGCTCGGGAAATTCTTGATACGATTTGTCAAAGCCTACATTTCACCACAGATGTTGCCTCGTCCGGTGCAGAAGCGTTAGAGAAAATTGAACAATCTCAGTCAGTTGGTCAGCCGTTTGATGTGATCCTCGCGGATTGGAAGATGCCAATGATGGATGGCTTGGAATTAGGTCGCCGCATTGCTCAAATCGATCATTTAGAGAAGTCTCCCTATTTTGTCGTCGTCACGGCGTATGACAAAGATGAGCTAACAGAGCATCTTGATGGGCTTAGCATCGACGCTTCATTGACCAAGCCAGTGAGCGCATCGACTTTACTCGATACGCTAATTGGCGTCATTCACCAAGAGCAGGGGCAACGCCAGTCAGTATCCAGCAATCAAATTGACACATCAATAGCCCAGGGCATCGCTGGCGCTCAGGTGTTACTGGTGGAAGATAATGAGATTAACCAGCAAATTGCTCTGGAGCTATTGAGTTTAATTGGCGTTGAAGTGGCGACCGCCAGTAATGGTCAGGAGGCGGTAGATAAAGTCTTGGCACATCCTTTCGATTTAGTCTTAATGGATATTCAAATGCCCGTCATGGATGGTTATCAAGCAACGCGCACCATTCGCAATACAGGGAAATATGACTCGCTGCCAATTATCGCGATGACAGCCAACGCGATGTCTGGAGATAGAGAAAAGTGCCTTGAGGCGGGAATGAATGCCCACTTGCCTAAACCTATCAACCCTAATCAAGTCTTCCAAGCGCTTGCTGATTGGATAGCACCGACCGGACAAACTGTTGAAGTACCAACTCATGCCAGTGATGACGATAATTTCGTTATTGAGGGTCTAGATACTCAAAGCGCATTAGCACGAATGGGTGGCAATACCAAAGCCTATCAAAAGACACTTCACAATGTGGTTCAAAGTGAAGCGGACGTTGCACAACGTATAAGCAATGCGGTCGAACAAGGGGATATCGATACTGCGGTCATTTCGGCTCACTCGCTAAAAGGCATCGTGGGAAATATTGGCGCGAACTATTTGGTGGAACCAGCACAAAAGCTCGAGCACACACTTACTGAGCAGAAAAATCAGCAGCGTTGTGAACTCGGTAAAGCAGAAAAAGAAATGATTGCCGAAATCGATACCTTAGTGAAGAAGATGATTAGCGCGATTACGCAAGCGCTTAACTCTAGTGCGCGAGCGCCAGAAAAGCATGATTTTGATGCGGTTAAGTTTCAGCAGCTTGCGACACAGCTTTACAGCCAATTAGATGACTATGACAGTGCTGCAGTCGATACCTTTGATGAAATGATGGCGAGTTCGGGAGCGACTGTTAATCCAGATCTTGCTAAACAAGCGTCGAGTGCTATTGCCAATTATGATTTTGAAGCTGCCTTGCCACTGATTAAGAAACTGCAACAAGAGATTAAGGTTTAAGGAGGAGTGATGATAGAAAGTGCCCGCAAAGACAAATCCGTTATCTTAGCGATTGACGATACTCCAAACATTATTGATACCGTAAAAAGCATCTTGGCAGAGGAACATACAGTATTAGCCGCGCCCAACGCTCAAGTTGCATTTCATGTCCTTGCCAAACGTCTTCCCGATTTAATTTTGCTTGATGTGATGATGCCTGGAATCGATGGCTATCAGATGTGTGAGCAATTAAAAGCAAATCCTGAAACACAAGATATTCCGGTGATCTTTCTCACCGCGAAGTCGCAAGAGATCAACGAGACGACCGGGCTTGCATTAGGCGCAGTTGATTATATTACCAAGCCAATTTGTCCGATGACGTTAAAGCAGCGGATAAAAAATCACTTGATGCTTAAAATCGCTCATGACCAGCTTGCCAAGCAGAATCAAATGTTAGAGAAAAGGGTGCAGGAGCGCACAAGGCAGCTAAATGATCTACAAGATGTAGCATTAGTCGCGATGGGGGCATTAGCGGAGTCGCGCGATCCGGAAACGGGCAATCATATTCGTCGCACGCAGGGGTACGTAGAGCTGCTGGCTAAAGAGTTAGCCAAACTCGAGCAGTATCGTGATTATCTGCAACCAGAAGTTATCACAGCGATGGCGAAATCAGCGCCATTACATGACATTGGCAAGGTTGGGGTGGTTGACAGTATTTTGCTCAAACCTGGTCCTCTAACTGAGGATGAGTTTGAGGAAATGAAAAAACATACTCAGTATGGCTACGCCGCAATCTGTGCGGCTGAAGGCTCGCTTGGTTATGCTGATAACTTCCTTATTTTTGCCAAAGAAATCGCTTATTCCCACCATGAAAAATGGGATGGTTCTGGCTATCCACAAGGTTTAAAGGGGCAGGATATACCGCTATCTGCGCGAATCATGGCGATAGCTGACGTATATGATGCGTTGATTTCTGAACGCGTCTATAAGCCAGCCTTTAGCCATGAAAAGTCAGTCAGCATTATTGAGCAAAGTCGCGGCAGTCATTTCGAGCCTTTGCTGGTGGATGTGTTTCTCGCTAATGCCGACCGCTTTCGTCAAATTGCGGCGGTCTATCAAGATAATTCCAGTAGCCAAAGCAATGGCATAAACAAGCAAGAAGCGCCAAACGCAAACAATATGGTAACCAGTGAGTAAGGAAGAGTGACATGGATGAATTTAAACGGGTGAATTACGACTCGCCTTACAAAGGAATGTCGGTACTGATTGTGGATGATTTTGAAGCCATCACTCGAACATTGTGCAGCGCGTGTGAACAGATGGGGTTTAAGAATGTGTACCAAGCTCGTGATGGGCTGGAGGCCGTGCAGTTTCTCAGTCGCATGAGCGTGGATGTCATCATTTCAGACTGGAAGATGCCCAAGATGGATGGCTTAGCACTGTTAAAAAAAGTGCGTGAGTCTAAACAGCACGCGAACGTTCCTTTTATTATGCTGACTGGTAATTTGTATCAGAGTGATGTTGTTCAAGCGATCGAAGCGGGCGTGTCTGAGTACTTAGTTAAACCTTTTTCTAAAGCGACATTAAGTGAAAGAGTACACAAAGCGTTTGTTTCACCTATCAAAGTCGGTGGGGTATCGCGAAGCGAGAATAAATCTGAACAGGCAGATAATGAAAGGCAACGAACTATCTTAGTGGTTGATGATGAACCTTCCAATCTTCAGGTGTTGGGTGAGGTACTAAAACCAAACTATAAGATCAAAGTGTGTCGCAGCGGTAAGCAAGCACTGGAAATTTGCGCAAAAAGTAACAAACCAGATCTAATATTACTCGATATTATGATGCCAGAAATGGATGGTTTGGAAGTTTGCTCAGCCCTTAAAGGTGATCCTGAAACAGAGTTTATTCCGATTATTTTTGTCTCGGCATTATCGCAAACTGATGATGTGGTGAAAGGACTAAAATTAGGCGCCGTCGACTATATTCAAAAACCTGTCATTCCTGAAATCGTGCTTGCGCGGGTTGATACCCACATCAAAGCAGTGATTCAAAGAGAAAAGCTGTCCGCACAGATTGATAGCTTGATTGACGCTTCACGTCATCAAGATGAAGCGCTGCAGACATTTTGCCATGACTTACGCAATCCGCTTACCGCCTTGCATGCGACCCTAACTGGGATGATTTCTGACAACCCGGACATTGAGTTACTTAAGCAAAGCTCTGAAATGCTGGTGCAACTGATAGATAACCATAGTGTTTTGATGGAGCTCGAACATGGTGAATTTTCTAGCACGCTTGGTCCTGTGATTGTCGAACATGCCCTCAATCAAGTGATTGCAAGTTTTCAGGCTAAAGCAGAGGCGAAGCAACTTGAGATCAAGCAAGATATCGACCCTGCGCATCTATATCTCGGTGATGAGGTATTAAGCTATACCATGTTCAGCAATCTGCTTGTTAATGCAATAGAAGCCGCACCGGATCAATCAAGTATTAATATTTCATCAAGCAGAGAAGAAGACCTGCTGGTGATCAAGGTCGTTAATCAAGGCGCCGTACCGCAAGCGATTCGCCAGCATTTCTTCGATAAATTTATCAGCTCTGGTAAAGATTCAGGGCGAGGTGTTGGGGCATACTCGGTTAGGCTTTGCGCCAAAGCGCAAGATGGCGATGTGAGTATGGAGTGTGATGAGAACAGCACGATATTAACACTTACAATGAAAGCGGTCGATTAGACCTTCACCAGCAGCGATAACTGCTGATGGCTCAGGCGGTTAGATCGTCACTTGGTTACGCCCATTTTCTTTCGATTGATAAAGCGCTTGGTCTGCAATTTGATAGGCTTCAGCAAAGCTACCTTGTTCGAGGTAGACGCCGCCGACGGAGATAGTGACGTTCAAATCTGCGATTTTTTCTACCACAACACACTGGCGAATCGCTTCGGCTTTTTCGCGTAAAACCGTCTCGTCCATATCTTTAAATAAGATGATAAATTCTTCGCCACCCCAGCGAACGGCAACATCACTGGCACGAATCTGTTTTGCAATACGGCGAGTGACTTCGCTAATCACATCATCGCCCATTTTGTGACCGAAGGTATCATTGATCGACTTAAAAAAATCGATATCTATAATAAGCATCGAAAACTGGTTGAGCTTTTTCAGTCTTGTTTCATAAAAGTCTCGGCGATAAAAACCAGTCATACGATCACGATAAATGCGTTGTTTGTTACGCTTATAGAGCACCATCAACATGTGACCAAAGAGCGTAATTAAAACCGCAGGAACAAAGGTTCGTTCAAAGATTTCCCACGCGCCAAAACCGACATAGGTCGTCTCTGCATCGGTACATGAAATCACGGCAGGCACTCGAAATGAGAACCGATGCTGCATAGTGTCAGCAGCAGTAAAGAACTCGCGATTAAACTGATCAATTTTGTAGTCGATAAAGCTGTTTTTATATCAACAGCAAGAAGCGCATCCAATTCTCGATTGTTGTAGACGGGGTAATAGACCGTTCTTACCATCTGATTTGTGCCAGGTTCTGCATATGGCTCTGATAACTTGATATTGCAGCCATAAAACTGATCGAAGGTCTTGCTCAGCCTTTCTTGTTCAACAATGTTGGTCATTACATCGTTGGCTTTGTATTCACTATAACGATTAGCGTATGCAGGACGTAGAGGATCAAAGTGACCGTAAATAGATGGGTGTTCGAAGATCGCGATTGTCCAAACATGTTTGGGAGCGACGGTCTCTAGTTGTACGCGTAGTTTATTAATACCCGTCGAGAGTATTTTTACGTTGGTATCCTGCGAGACCATAATACTGACGCCGTTACGAACGTGGGTACCGCGGGTAAGATAGGTGGTATCGGTATTGTTGTAATACTGGGCAAAGCGACGACTAATGGAATATATCTGATTAAAATCGCTGACAATGGATTTAGACAGTTGTTTGAGTAGCAGAGCATTATAAATCGCGTATGAAAAACCGACGATGAGCATCGTTAAGACTAGCAGTTTTACACATGGTAAAATGTGTCGTTTATAAGTGTGATTGAAAGTTATGCTCATTAGTTTTCATATTCTATGCTTGAGGCGCAAGTTTAGATATCGATGCTATTAATTCAATTATATCTAGCAATTGTCACGATTGATTATTTTTATGACAAATTCATCTCAGCAAGGAAATGGAAGTGTACTTTGAGACACATTGCTAGGTGGTGCGTATAATATTTCATCAAATCAGTGTGATAGCGACAGGGAATAGACTTATTTGACGCAATTTTTACCGTGATGAGAGTAGCAATCGCTACTCGTTTTCTTGAGCCATTCCAATGCGACGCCCATTTTTTTTTCTTTTACGATGAGCCTATCGACCTGAATTAACCAGTCACACTCTTCATCGGGCAATTTGAGTTTTTGTAAATTTGGGGCTTTCTCAATCATATGATCGGGCGCCAATAGCCAACTATCAGTGACTTGCAGTAGCTCAGTGGCTGATTGTAGGTGGTTAACGTGGGTTAAGGTAGCCGAGAATGATTGGCTGTAGTGGCAGTCGTGATCGGGCAGTACGATTTGACGATATCTTTTAACTTGTTCAAAACTCATATTCTTTTCGCCAAGTAGAGGGTGGCTTTTGTTTACAGCGATTGAAAATGGCACATAGCCAATTGAGCCGACTTCAATTCCGGTTGGATAGTTTGTACTCCAAGCCATAAAACCTATATCAGCTTTACTACTATTCACCAAGGCGACAACGTCTTGGTTGTTTTCAATACAAAGATGCAGCTCGGTATCAGGAAACTGAGCTGAAAAATCCCCCATCATTTGGTAGAAATTGTTCGTCAGTAACAGAGAATTCACTGCAACCGTTAACTTCGCTTCAATACCTGCGTTAAACGCTTGGAGCATGTTCGAGACACTTTGTGAGTGCTCAAGTAATGCAATTGCGCGTCTGTAGAGGTGGCGACCTTGCTCAGTCAGAATTGGCGTGCGTGATGAGCGATCAAATATCAAAATACCGGTATCAATTTCCAAGTTTGAGATGGTTGTACTGACTGCAGATTGCGCCTTGGCGAGTTTTCTTGCTGCCGCTGAAAACGAACCACACTCGACACACAGCACTAAGGTTTCTAATTGTTGTAAGTTAAACATGATTATCTATCTAAAAATTAGATGGTAGTTAACTATGTTTAATATCATATTTAGATGACAATCGTAACTCAAAGCAAATCAATTAAATGGTAAGTAATGAACTACGAATCTTCTGAACAGTTGAGCGACACGCAAAAACAACTGCAAGAGCTACGAGAGCGTTTGAAAAAAAACACAGAATCGATGAACAATTCAGCAAAGAAAATCGACGTAAATCAAGCTATGTCGGCTGTAATAACCACCATTGGAACGTTCGAAAAGTCTTAGTTGGTTCGATGCTTGTTGGCGGCTATTATATCCAACAAGCATCAAACCCAAGAAATCTTCCTAAGTTAAGTTTGCTTATGTTCAGCTGCGATGCATCATTTGATCAGCGATAGGATGGGTTTGAATTCTTCCGCTCGACAATCTTTGACTAACTCATACAAGCACATTTCGAGACCAGTAATTTTAACGTTCTCTCGAGAAAACTTAGTCAGTGCCAGTTGTTTGTTTTGTGCTGCTCGAGATGAAATACAATCACTGACAACATGAATATCAAAGTGGAGGTTGGCGAGGTGGGTGGCAGTTTGATAAACGCAAATATGCGCTTCAATTCCACAAACTAGCCACGAGTGTTTTTGTGCTTCATTTAACGCATGTTTAAACCCGACTTCACTACACCCATCGAAGGTGAATTTGGTAATAGGCGCTTGCTCGCCCATTAGTTCACTAATACTATCGACGGTAGGACCGAGTTTCTCTGGGTTTTGCTCAAGCCAAATTATCGGCAGTCCAAGTGCTTGCGCACCTTGTATCAGTTTACTGCAGTTGGCAATCAAAGTTTCGCTGTCATCAACTAAGCTAGCAAGTTTACCTTGGATATCAACAACGATTAGGCCAGTATCTTCTTTATTTAGCATATTAAGCCCTCATTAGAATTCATTACTCGCCAACAATCAGTTGCATTGGAACGTCAACCATACCTTTATGGTTACGTACTCCTTGCGTTCGCTTAAAGCCAAAGCGCGCATACACTTGTTCGGCATTGAGTGCCGAGTTAACAGTAAACGTACCACTATTACCATTTTGTAGCGATATCGCTTTAAGCTGGTGCCACAGTTGCGTTGATAAACCTTGTCCTTGATGATCTTCTTTGACAAATAAATGGTACAGATGCGAGTAGTCTCGAACGCTACCTGCAGCGACCACTTGTTTGTATTGATTTTCTGCGACTAAATAATAATAGTTGCTTGTGAGGTACTCGGCGATTTTATCGGCTGACATAGAATTGAGCACGATATGATGCACGCTTTCATCCCAAGTAGGACAAACGAATTTTTTGGTTAGAGGGACAATAAGGCTACTGATTTGCTCGGCATCCTCAGTCGTTGCGCGGCGAATGGTGATTTTCATACACTTCCTTGCTTATCAGTTGAGCGTAACTGTTTGATCATTTTACGCATATCCATTTGCGTATCTTGATAGATTAAAAGCTCGTCGTTATCTCTACTAAGGTATCAAGATGATCTATTGAGTCAATATAACAGCAATAAAAAAGCCAGCTTGAATAAGCTGGCTTGAAACTGGAATTTAGAGTGTACTTACGCGTTTTCTAGCTGCGCCATGATATCGCGAGCAACGGCTTCCGCGACTTTGATGCCATCGATACCCGCAGAAAGGATACCGCCTGCGTAACCTGCACCTTCACCTGCTGGGAAGAAGCCTTTTAGGTTAACGCTTTGGAAATCTTTACCACGTTTGATACAAACTGGTGAAGAGGTACGTGTCTCTACGCCGGTCAATAGACCATCTTCACTTGCAAAACCTTTGATCTTGCGATCAAACGCTGGGATGGCTTCACGGATTGCTTCAATAGCAAATGGTGGTAGTGCTTTTGAAAGATCCGTTAGCTTGATACCTGGCGTAAATGAAGGCTCAACGTCACCAATCGCACTTGGATCGCGACCTTTGAGGAAGTCACCGATTTTCTGTGCTGGTGCGTCATAGTTTTCGCCGCCCAGTAGGTAAGCATTTGATTCAAGTTCACGTTGGAAACGAATACCTGCCAGTGGGTCGCCAGGGTAATCCACTTCTGGAGAAATACCCACTACGATAGCGCTGTTTGCGTTACGTTCAGCACGAGAGTATTGGCTCATGCCGTTGGTTACTACACGACCTTCTTCTGACGTCGCTGCGACCACAGTACCACCCGGACACATACAGAAGCTGTATACCGTGCGACCATTTTTACAGTGGTGCACAAGTTTGTAGTCTGCCGCGCCTAGAAGAGGGTGACCAGCGTTAGGACCAAAGCGAGCTTCATCGATCATAGATTGTTTGTGTTCAATACGGAAACCAACAGAAAAAGGTTTCGCTTCCATATAAACGCCACGCTCGTTTAGCATTTCAAATGTGTCACGCGCACTGTGACCAACAGCCAGTACCACATGACGAGATTTGATTTCTTCGCCGTTTGATAGCGTTACGCCAGTAATTTGCTCGCCATCCATTTGGATGTCGTCAACGCGCGTGCTAAAACGAATTTCACCGCCAAGTTCTAGGATTTTCGCGCGCATTTTTTCAATCATGGTTACCAGTTTAAAGGTACCGATGTGCGGCTTACTTACGTATAGGATCTCTTCCGGTGCGCCAGCGGCAACAAACTCAGTGATTACCTTACGACCGTAGAAGTTTGGATCTTTAACTTGGCTGTAGAGCTTACCGTCAGAGAAAGTACCAGCGCCACCTTCACCAAACTGTACGTTCGATTCAGGGTTTAGGGTGCGCTTACGCCAGAAGCCGAAGGTGTCTTTAGTACGCTCACGTACTTCTTTACCACGCTCAACAATAATTGGGTTAAAACCCATTTGCGCAAGTACTAGACCTGCGAATAGACCACAAGGACCAAAACCAATCACCACAGGGCGCTCAGTTAGATTCTCAGGTGCTTTCGCGACAAACTTGTATTCCATATCTGGCGTTTGGCGTACATGCGGGTCTTTAGTGAATTTCTCTAGTAGGGCATTTTCATCGCCCTCAACAATCACATCTAGCGTATAGATAAGGTGAATGTTAGTTTTCTTACGAGCATCGTAGCCACGTCTAAATACATTGAAAGAGATAACTTGCTCAGCATTAATGCCAAGCTTTTCTGAAATAGCGTCAAGCAGTGCGCCTTCCTCGTGATCAAGAGGAAGCTTGATTTCATTTAAACGTATCATGTTGATGTCTCGTTGTTTATGGTGTCTTAGCTGCAAAGGCGAGGGACCTTGCGCTCACAATGGCGCGCATTTTACGAGAAATTCCTTTGTCTGTCATACTAAAAAATCCCCGTCCTACTTGAATCCACAGCGTTGTTGGCTGGCACTCGCAAACCTCATCACATAGTTGGTCTATGCTCAGAGGCTTTCTATGTTTAGGGGGGGGGCTTGCTTAGTCACATAATTTGATGGTTTGGGTGTAAACTAAAAAGGACTCAAGCGATAAGGTTTGATTACCAGTCTATTGAAGTCATAGGGGGATATAAGTATTATTCCCGCCTTATTTTTTGACGAATTAAGAGTTGATTGTCATGGCGTTTGTCGTAACGGATAACTGTATCCAATGTAAATACACTGACTGTGTCGCGGTATGCCCAGCAGATGCCTTCCATGAGGGCCCAAACTTTATGGTAATCAACCCAATTGAATGTATCGACTGCGGTTTGTGTGTTGATGAATGTGCAGCGCAGGCGATCTTTCAAGAAGATGAATTACCTGAAGGTCAAGAAATCTACAAAGAGCTAAATGCTGAACTTGCTGAGATTTGGCCTGTGCAAACAGAAGTAAAACCAGCAATGGATGAAGCTGAAAAGTGGAATGGTGTAGCCGATAAGTTGGATATGCTAGAGCGATAAGCTTTTACTTGTTGATATAAAAAAGCGTAACGGCTGTATTTCAGCGTTACGCTTTTTTTGCTTTTGCGCGTCCTATTTGCATCTGCAGCGTTGTTGACGTGTGCTCGAAAACCTCATCTCATAGTAGCCTATGCTCAGAGGCTTTTCTCACTTGTCGCCTAGCTGTAGCCGCAAATAGTTAGCGCAAAGGAAGCTAGGTGATTCGAACTATGATAACAAGATGAACCTAGTCTAGCGTCTTAACAATTGCAGCGTTATTGACGCGCACTTGTAAAACAACCGATGGTGGCGTTAGCTGTGTTGACGACGAATATTGTCGAGGATAATGCCTGTTGCCATCGCTACATTGAGCGACTCTGCGCCACCAAATGCTGGAATAGTTATTTTGTCAGTGACAAATTTTGCCGCTTCCGCGCGAATACCGTGAGACTCACTGCCCATCAATAGAATACCTTCTGCGGCAAATTCCGTTTGATGTACGCTAATACCTTCCAAGAATGCACCATAAACCGGTAGGTTTGCTTCGGCTAAGTAGTTTGGTAAATCAACTTGGTGTACCTGCACGCGACCAAAACTACCCATCGTCGCACTGATGGTTTTTGGGTTGTATGGATCGGCGCAATCGCTACTTGCGATGATGTGTTTGATGCCATACCAATCTGCAACGCGAATAATGGTGCCTAAGTTACCCGGGTCTTGCACGCCATCTAAAGCAATCATTAAGCCATGTGCTTGTGGCTTCGCGTAGCTTGGGATTTCTACCACCGCGATAGCCGCATTATTGCTGACTAACGTACTCGCTTTAGTTAGATCATCCAATGACGCTTCAATACATTCAAAACGGTTTAGCGTTGCTTGGTTTTCAGCTAAAAATTCTGCTGTGCCGAAGACGTGTTTAACCACAAGCTCGCTAGTGGCGAGCTCGAGGACGTTTTTTTCACCTTGAACAAGGAATAAGCCATGCGCTTTACGCTGCTTCTTTTGACCTAAAGCACGCAGCAATTTGAGTTGGTTTTTTGAAATCATTATTTTGCCCCAGATGAAAACGCGGGGATTATATACCTAAGTTACGGTTAGATTCTATGATTGCACCGAATTGCTAGTGAGTTTATCCCGTTTAGTGACCCAGTTGGCGTAAAAATTATTCAACTCTCATTGGGTGAGAAAATAAGCCCAACACTCAATTGTTGCGTGTTTGAAATGGGCGCATATTGTCAATGGGGATAGCTCAAGCTTTGTCGCTTTAGTTAAATGATAAATTCCCAAAACGTGATGGAATCACGAGTTATTAGCATGGAAGAACTGCCGGGGTAAGTAGATTGAACAGAGAAAACATCATTCCATTGACGCATGCCACGCTCAAGCATGCCAAAGCGCTGGATAGCGAACTGTTTTCATTGGTAAACGGCATTGAGATATTAAGTGCGGTTAGCCCGACTAACTATAATGAACAAAAAGCGGATTTTTTTAAACGCCACTTTTCAACCGAGCCGCAATTTACCTACAAGCCAAGTGGCATTAATGCATTCCAGCTCAAGCGTCAGTTATTCAACTTACCGATTGAGAAAGTGGAAGATGCAGATTTGCAGCGCATCTATGAAGATGTGATCATCTCTTACGTGGATAAGATCGATCAAATCGAAACGTTAGGTAGCCAAGACTTTCTGTACAACTCGCTGCGTTACTTTGGCGAACCTACCGAAAAAGATATCCGTAATGCCAGCTTTATCCTCCATCTGCCAGATTCAGACGACGATGAGCAGTTGGTGGACGCGAGCGGTATCCAAGCGATTATGGAGCTGTTCGCCCAAAAGCAAGGCTACCAATATGACTTGCTGGTGGATGACAACATGATCGCCAATGCTCTGGTGAATAAAACCACAGTCAAGATCAACAGCGCGGCGAAGGTGCCATTGGTTGAAGCTCACGCGCTGGCACACCATGAACTCGGTGTTCACTTAGTCACGACGCTGAATGCGCAAAGTCAGCCATTCAAAGTGCTGCAACTGGGCTGTCCGGTAAATACCATGACCCAAGAAGGCATGGCGATTCTAAGCGAGTATTTGGCGGGGCATTTGACGATTAAGCGGTTGAAGATCCTTGCGCTGCGCGTGCTGGCGGTCGAATCAATGATTAAAGACAAATCGTTCCGCACCACTTTTATGATGCTCAAAGAGCAATTAGGGGTAGAGAAGAACTTAGCCTTTACCATTACCTCTCGAGTTTATCGTGGTGGTGGATTTACCAAAGACTATCTCTATTTACGCGGATTCCATGAGGTATTGCATGCCTATGAGGAGCAAGAAGGTTTTCTTAATCTGCTGTGTGGTAAGACGGCATTAATGCATCTTCCGCAAATTAATCGCTTGGTCGAGAAGGGTATCCTTAATCCACCGCACAACATCACGCCATCGTTTGTTCATCCAACGGATAACGATGAAGTGCGACGCTTTATTACTCATGCAATAAAGTAACCCTTGTACTTGCAACGAAAGCAGCCAATAGCTGCTTTTTTTGATCATAAATGCCGTGGCGAGACAAGCTAATCGCGAGTGAGTGATACGAAGATAGAAAGTAATGGCTTTTTATTAGCGTGTCGTGGTATCTAATAGCGAATCATTCCCATTAATCATTAAAAGGTTGATGGTTACATTTGCCTTACCCGGAATTCGAAAGATTTCATGACATTTAAAGAAATCCTCCAAGTTCGTAATGTGCGCTATTTCCTTATGTTTCGAAGTAGCTACTTTGCGCGTTTTTATTACCCGATATTTACTTTACTCTACTTAGATTACGGCTTAACGCTCTCTCAGTTTGCGATGCTTAACGTGGTTTGGGCGGCAACGATTGTTTTAGCTGAAGTTCCTTCAGGTGCGTTTGCAGATACCCTTGGGCGCAAAAAGCTGGTGGTGTTGTCATCGATAGTGATGTTTATTGAAATTGCCATGATCGCCTTTGTGCCGACAGGCAATGCGACTCTGGTGTTTTGGGTTTTCTTAATCAACCGAATTTTAAGTGGTCTTGCCATGGCGCTGGCGAGTGGAGCGGATGAAGCACTCGCCTACGATACGCTGAAAGAACAAGGTAAAGAAGAGGCATGGCCGCGCGTATTGCAAGTGCAACTTCGTCTATCATCAAGCGTTGGTATTTTTGTCACGCTTGTTGGCGCTGCAATGTATGACGTTAATTTTATGGCTGGCGTTTATGCTTATCTAGGATTCGATGTCCCGCAAAATACTCAAGATATTATGCGTATCCCGGTATTTGCCACATTATTTGTTGCCATGCTTGCGATCTATGCCGCGCTTAGTATGCGTGAAGCGAAAAAGGTGTTGCCATCAGACAGCACCAAATGGTCGACCACGGTGGCGAGCTTGAAATTAACCCTAAACACCGCCAAATGGGTAATGGCAACGCCATATGTGTTATTTATTTTGCTCTACTACAGCTTATTTGAACACACATCACGTATGTTTTTGACCATGAGCAGCCAATACTACCGAGCTATCGATATTCCGATCATCTACTTTGGTTTTATCGGTGCTGGGGTCAGTTTGCTTAAAATTATTTTAGCCGGACAAAGCCGCCGTTTAGCTGAGAGTATCGAACCGAAAACCTTCCTTGTGCTAATGGGCTTAGCAACAATGGCAACCTACTATTGGATCAGTTTAGGTTGGTCAATTTATGGTGTGATACCGGCGCTTATTTTAGTGTTCATTATTATGACAATGAATATCTTCATCAGTTATCACTTGAATAAAAAGACCGAATCGCACAACCGAGCAACAGTGTTAAGCTTCAAAGGATTGATGTTTAATCTTGGCTATGGATTGATCGGCGTGTTGTACGCTTACCATTACAAATTGGTGGCGCAAAACTACTCTGAAGCGGAGATTGCACAGCACATTGATTTTATCGCTTCGTTATCATCATTCTTCTACTACTTCAGTGCATTATTTATCTTAATAAGTGCAGTGTTCTACTTTAAGCACAAAAAGCGGGCTATTTTCTAGCTCGAATACTGTGCATCAATAGATGAAAAGCGAATAGCCATATAAATAGCTGTTCGCTTTTTTTGCTATTCGCCACTTGATTATGGCTATTCTTGCCACCGAGAAATAATCACGTGATATAGATTTGCTTTTATTAGTCAAGTTACCATTATGTAACTTGTAGGTGATATGCTTCCAAAATATGAATAAAAGTCGTTCTATCAGGAATCGTGGTGATGAGAGGCAAATTTCACAAAGGATTTACTTTAATCGAGTTGGTCGTAGTAATTGTGATCTTGGGTGTACTAGCGGTGGTAGCTGCCCCAAAATTTATTAATCTATCTTCTGCTGCGCGTGTCTCCAGTTTGGAAGGGGTTGCAAGTGCTATGGAGTCAGCTGTAACGCAAGTACAGGCGAAAGCTTATATCCAAGGGTTATTACCAGAAGAAACCCAGCCCTCAGGAGGTAATGCTCAAGCTGACTATGTGATTGATTTTGGTATTGGTGAGGTTGAAATTGATTGGGGTACGCTTTGTCCTGAAAGTGAAGGGGAGGCTGCTGATAAGTTAACCATGGTTGACTTTCTTACTCTAAACCTCTCTAGCGATCTCACGTTTTCCCAAGGTAATCGACACCTTGTGGTTGGCTATGATTACCCTTTCTCAGACAGTGATTTAAATAGTAAACATTATGACTCTGCTGCTGATTTACCTGATGGCTGTTATGTCATTTACGACTCTTTTGGTCGCTCAAATGGTAGTCGGTGCCCTAGTGGAGGCTGTGAGTGTACGGTGACGCTAATTGAAACAAATTGCTAGAAGGGATTATGGCTGTTAACGCTTAGCAGCATATCGATGTTTAGCTGCAAGCATTGCGGTTATAAAAAAGCAGCCTAGGGCTGCTTTTTTATCGAGTTGACGATTACGTTGCAACTAAGTACCCGTGCCTTTCGGTGTGGTTGGCCTAGTTATTACCTTGCGCAGGTTGTTTCTTTTTGCGTTTTTTCTTGCCAGTACCGGCAGGCTTCGCCATTGGTTTATTTGCCGTTAGCATCTCTTCGGTAATCGTTTCTGTTACCTCAAAGCCGGGTACTTGTTCGCGTTCGAGTCGGATTTTGTTCTTTTTCTCGATAACTTTAAAGTGGTTATAATCTTCAAAGTCAATCAGTGATAGCGCTAAACCAACTTCACCTGCACGACCACTTCGACCAATGCGGTGCATGTAGTCGGCAGGACTACGCGGAAGGTCATAGTTAATTACCACTGGCAGCTTTTCTACATCAAGACCACGAGCCGCAATGTCTGTTGCAATCAATACATCAAGTTGACCCGCTTTAAAGTCTTCGAGTACACGGGTGCGTAGAGCTTGGCTTTGATCACCATGAAAGACTTCTACCGCAATACCACGCTTATAAAGCTTATCAGCTAAATGCTCACAACCTTTTTTAGAGTTAACGAAGATCAAAGCTTGGCGCCAATCGTTCTCTTTAACTAGGTGGGCAAGTAGCGCTGTTTTCTTGCCTTTATCAACCGTAAAGACGCGCTGGACTAATGTACTTGCTTCAGTGCTTTGTAACTGTACTTCTACCGGATTATTAAGTAACTCACGAGTCAGTGACTGCACTTCTTCAGGGAAGGTTGCCGAGAATAACAGGGTTTGTTTTTGTTTTGGCATTAGTGCCAGCAGTTCAGACAGCTCATCGGTAAAGCCAAGGCTCATCATGCGGTCTGCTTCATCAAGCACTAAGGTTTTTACACGATCCAGTTTCACCGCGTTGCTGGAAATGAGATCCAACAGTCGCCCCGGAGTGGCGACTAGAATATCCGTGCCACCTCGCAGCGCCAGCATTTGGCTGTTGATGGAAACACCACCAAATACACACACTGTTTTCAGCGCACCATTAAAGTGGGCAGAGTAAGACTTAATGTTGTCAGCGACTTGTTTTGCAAGCTCACGCGTTGGAACCAAAATCAGCCCGGTTACCGAGTTATTTTTACGATAAAGGCTCGGGTGCTGATTAATAAAAATGCTCTGCAGCATTGGTAGTGAGAACGCCGCTGTTTTGCCTGAGCCGGTATTGGCGCCGGCAATTAAATCATGACCCGCTAAAACACTTGGGATCACTTGTGCTTGAATTGGCGTTGGTTGTTGGTATTCAAGTTCAGTTAATCGCGCTAACAAAGGTTGAATAAGTTTAAGATCAGCAAAGTTGGCTGAGGTTGTCGCTGTAGTCATGAATAAAAGGTTTAAACGAGTATGATGGCGCGCATTCTAGCCTATTTAACGCCGGTTAAGTAGGGATTAATTAGGCTAGGCAGCGATACAGTCTAGATAACCATTTGAAATGAATTTGAAATCTTAAAGTTACAATTTACTCAAATTTACATAACCATTTATAGTTCTTGACGCGAGATTGTTGGATAATTGCGCAATAACCACACAAATAAAAGGGTAACACAATGCTCAACAATCAATCTCTGTCATGGCAGACAATCGCACTACACTGGATCACCGGGCTTGCATTTATTGGTGTCTTTGCTCTTGGTCTATATATGGGTGAACTGACACCGGAAACTGGCAAGTTTCAAATGATGGGAATCCATAAATCTTTAGGCGCTCTGATTTTGATTGTCGCCTTGATTCGAATTGTTTGGCGCTTAAAAGAAGGCGCGCTTCCGCCTGCCTCGCCGGTAGCTGCTTGGCAAGACAAATTAGCCAAAGCCATTCATGGCATCTTAATGCTGGCAACGCTAGCAATGCCAGTTTCAGGCATCGCAATGAGTGTTGGTGGTGGGCGCGGTGTTGATATATTCGGTTGGCAGTTTATCGCCAAAGGCGATGAGATCGTCTGGCTGCAAGAATTAGGAGGCGCAATTCATGGACTTTCAGTTAACATCATTATTGCCGCATTAGTTCTCCACATTGCCGGGGCCATCAAACACCAAATAGTCGACAAAGACAGCACTATTTCACGTATGGTAGGTCGCGCTAGCTAGTGAGCAGAACGCGGTAAGTTTTTAGCACACTAAGCGGAGCTCAAGCGAGCTCCGCTTTTGTTTTTTATCGGCTTCTCTATAATGCCTGGCAAATGTCGATGTGAGGTTTGAGATGGAAGAGATATATCTAGCGGGTGGATGCCTTTGGGGAGTGCAAGAGTTTATGCGCCATTTACCTGGCGTTATTAGTACCGAGGCAGGGCGAGCAAACGGCAGCAGCGACACTACCCAAGCGCCTTATGATGGCTATGCTGAGTGCGTGCGAATCAAGTTCAACCCTAGCGCCGTCACTGTAACGCAGTTGATGGAATATCTTTTTGAGATCATTGACCCATATAGCCTAAATCAACAAGGGCAAGATATCGGAACTAAGTATCGAACAGGTGTCTACAGCCGTGCAGAACACCATTTAGTGCTTGCTCGACAATTTATCGCTAATCGTGAAGACAAAGGGCAGATTATGGTGGAGGTTATGCCGCTCACCAACTATGTGAAAAGCGATCCTGAACACCAAGACCGCTTGACCTTACATCCCAATGATTACTGCCATATTCCCCTCGATTTGCTGCATAAGTATCGTAAGTAGGTACTTTTGACTCGACCTTACTTCGCTTGCCATTGTTTACTGGTGACGAGTGAGTCCATCACTTTGTTGATGGCATGGTGGGCTTTGTCGACCATTAAGTCGATGTCATCACGGGTTGCAACAAGTGGCGGGGCAAAGCCTAAAATGTCGGCATGAGGCATTGCACGTGCAATTAGACCCGCTTCTAAGCAGGCGGCGGCAATTTGCGGCCCCACTTTTAAATTGGGATCAAACAACGTTCGCTGCTGCTTGTCTGCGGCAAACTCTAAGGCGTGCAACATGCCTACGCCGCGCGTATCACCAACAATCGGATGGTTGGCAAAAGTCTCCTGCATTCTCTCTTGCAGATATTGTCCGGTGTCGGCAGCGTATTGAATCAAGTTCTCTCTTTCGATGATATCCAGATTGCAGTTTGCCGCCGCTGCGCCAAGAGGGTGTCCTGAATAGGTGTAGCCATGACCAAAGGGACCCCAAGCATCGGTGCCGTTTTCTAGTGCCTGCCACACTTTTTCACCTACGATCACGCCTGAAAGTGGTTGATAGGCAGAGGTGAGCCCTTTCGCTACAGTAATCAAATCCGGGCGCATATCGTAGTAAATCGAACCAAATGGTGCGCCAATGCGACCAAATCCGCATACCACTTCATCGGCAATCAGTAGGATGTCGTATTTATCTAACACTTGGCGAATAGTGCGCCAATACCCCTCTGGCGGCGGCACAATACCACCGGTACCAAGCACAGGTTCGGCGATCATCGCGGCTACCGTATCTGGACCTTCTGCAAGGATCATCGCTTCGAGTTGCTCGGCGCAGTATGTGCTGAATTCCAACTCACTCATCTCACTATCTTGGCGATGGTAGTAATATGGGGCGATAGTGTGCTTAATTCGCTCTATTGGTAGGTCGAAGTGGGCATGAAAAAGAGGTAGCCCGGTCATTGAGCCCGACGCTATGCTGGAACCATGATAGCCACGATCCCGAGAGATGATTTTTTTCTTCTCGGGTCGGTTAAGTAAGTTGTTGTAATACCAAACCAGTTTTAATTGGGTTTCGTTCGCATCGCTGCCAGACATGCCGTAGTAAACTTTGCTCATTCCTTGCGGCGCCATTTTGATGATCCGATCGGAGAGTTCAACCAGAGCTTCGTTGGTATGACCGACATAGGTGTGATAATAAGCAAGCTTCTTCGCTTGCTCATAAATGGCTTCAGCCATTTCCTCGCGCCCGTAACCGATATTAACGCAATACAGACCAGCAAAGCCATCGAGCAGTTCATTACCTAAGGAGTCTTGAATACGCACGCCGTTAGCCTGGGTGATAATGCGACCTGCGAGCTCACCATGTGCGTATTGTTTTAAGTGTGTTGAGGCGTGAAACACACGCTGGCGGTCAATTTCGAGTAATTTTTGAGTACGGTTATCCATAAATCCTCCTAATTTACTGACATGAGCTATTGGCATCGACTAGCTACCGCTGGCGGTTGGTAAAGCGCCCAAGCAGCAGTACTTAATTTCACTAAATTCATCAAAGCCATGTTTACTGCCTTCTCGCCCAAGCCCTGATTGTTTCATGCCGCCAAATGGGATGGGGTGTCCCGTCATCTTGACGGAGTTAACGCTGACCATGCCAAATTCTAAGCCGCGCAAACATTGCCAAATTTGGTGAATGTCATGCCCATAAACATAAGCCGCTAGCCCATATTCGGTGTCGTTACTCATTGCAATCACTTGCTCAACAGTGGAATAGGGCATAACAGCGGCAATCGGGCAAAAGTTTTCTTGGCGATACACGTCCATGTCCTCTGTCACACCAGTTAGTAGCGTCGGTGGGAAATAACTGCCTTCGCATTCTTGTACTGCGGTGAGGTCAGTTTGTGCAGTAACTGTTGCGCCTTTGATGAGCGCGTCGTTAAGTAGCTGCTGCGCCTTTTCAACGGCTTTGTGATTAATTAAAGGTCCAACGCTTGTCGAGTCCTGCATGCCGTTACCCACGCTTTGCTGGGTGACTAGCGTGGCGAAGTGGTCGATAAAAGCATCGAATTGCTGGTGGGGGACAAATATACGATTGGCGGCAAGACAATCTTGCCCAGACGTCTGAAACTTGGCATCGCAAGCGGCTTGGGCGGCTTGCTGGATATCCATATCGGGTAACACGATGAAAGGTGCATTTCCGCCAAGCTCCATGCTGCATTTTTTTACCGTCGCAGCGGCGTCGCTCAGTAGCAGCTTACCTATTGGCGTCGAGCCGGTAAAAGAGAGTGCTTTTACCTTATCCGATTGGCATAACACGTGGGAGATAGTACTCGCTTTACCAGTGACGATGTTAAATACCCCTGCGGGAATTCCGGCTCGGTCTGCCAGTTCGGCAAGTGCGAGCGCTGAAAAAGGGGTTTCACTAGCCGGTTTAATTACTACCGTGCAGCCAATTGCCATGGCTGCTGCCGCTTTGCGCGTGATCATCGCATTAGGAAAGTTCCAAGGAGTGATGAGCGCTGCCACACCAATGGGTTCACGAATTGTTGATAGCTGGGCATTGGCGATATGACTTGGAATTGTTTCGCCATAACTACGTCTTGCTTCTTCAGCAAACCAGCGAACAAAAGAAGCGCCATACTCAACTTCACCTAATGCTTCGGCAAGGGTTTTACCTTGCTCAATAACCATCAAGCGAGCGAGGTCTTGCTTGGCATTGAGGATTAGTTGATACCAGTTAAGTAAATAATCACTCCGCGCGTCGGCTGACAATTGTCGCCAACTAACAAAAGCCGTGTCAGCAGCATCGACGGCAGAGGTAATTTGCGGCTGTGAGAGTTGAGTAAAGTAACCGACTATTTCGCTGTTGGCTGGGTTAATGACCGGCTTGAATTCGGTGCCGCTGACCCATTTGCCATTGATATAAGCAAGGTTTCTCAGCAGTTTTACATCGTCGAGTGCCGTCATAATTTCGTGATTGGCTTTGGAGTCATCAATATCAAATTGTTGGGCAGTATTCATTGTTGACCTATTGATTGTTGAGCCGTACTCAAACAATAGGTCGAAGTTGCGGTGTTTTTTTTCTGAACAGCCAGCAAATCGTATCGGTATTTTCGTTTGTTGCACTCAGAGACAGAAAGTTTTGTCTTGGTATTGCTGCAGCGTATCTGGTTGGTGATGTTTGACGACTTTAGTGACGATGTAGGTATAGTAGCGTTCAATACCGATATCTGAATCGAGCCATTTATCGATGCAGCGCTGGTATTGATCAATATCGATGCACTGGAACTTAATGATGTAGTCCACACCTCCTCCGGTAGCATAACATTCAGCTACTTGAGGGGTTGAGGTGACCAGAGTTTCGAAGCGGCGAAATGCATCAGCGTTGTGCTGTTTAAGGGAGACTTCTACCATCACCAAAGTTGGTTTGGTCTGCGATGCGAGGTTTATTTTTGCACCGTAACCTTCAATGATCCCAGCTTGTTCGAGCTTTTTGACGCGCTCCCAGCAGGGACTGACGGAAAGGTTTATTTGTTCAGCCAATTGTGACTTGGTAATACGTCCGTGCTGTTGCAGGATCTGTAATATCTTGATGTCATATCGGTCAAGTTTCATCTACGCTTTCCTCGCTCTATTGGCGCTCAATGCTTGATAAAGAGGTGGCGGGGAAAATTACATAATGTCTTGCCACCGTGGCGAGTGATAATAATGCTTTCAGTGGTTTCCAGCCCCCAATCCTCAAACCATAGCCCCGGCATTAAGTGAAAGGTCATGCCTTCTTTTAATTCGGTGTGATCACTATCGCGCAGGCTCATGGTTCGCTCGCCCCAGTCCGGTGGGTAGCTTAAGCCTATAGGGTATCCGCATCGCGCCCCTTGGCGAGAAAATCCTGCTCTGTCCAAAATACCATTGATAATGTTTGCTACCTCAGCACAGGTGTTACCGGGACGTGCAGCATTGAGCCCAGCATCTAAGGCTTTAGTCAGGGCTTCATCCGCACGCTTAAATTTATCACTTGGTTCACCTAAGAAAATGGTGCGCGATAAAGGGCAGTGATAGCGGCGATGAGCGCCAGCAATTTCGAAAAAAGTGCCTTCGCCTTTTTTAAAGGGTTTGTCATCCCACGTAAGGTGAGGTGCGGCTGCATCGGTGCCGGAAGGTAGCATAGGCACAATCGCTGCGTAGTCACCAAAGTGATCCTCATGACCGAGTATGGCTTGGCGGTTTAGCTCGGCGACCAAATAGTGCTTTGGCAGACCTGGCTCAATCATCTCAAAAGCGATGCGGTGCATGTTCTCTACAATTCGCGCAGCACGCTGCATATAAGCAAGCTCTTGTGGTGACTTTACCGCACGACACCAATTGACCAAACCAGTGCAATCAACCAAACAGGCACAAGGTAGATTGTTCGATAGCGCCTCAAAAGCCGTGGCGCTGAAGTAGTAGTTATCTTTTTCTACGCCAATTTTGCCCCGATCCCAAAGCTTAGGTAGCAGAACGCTTTCGACTAAGTACTCCATCGGGTGGAGAGGTGGATTCATCACATAATGATCGGGGTAAAAAGTGATGTTCTCAGCACTTAGATAGGTGGTGCGATAGGCACCATTGGCATCTTGAATACGACCAAACCAAATCGGCTCGCCACTTGAACCAACTACCACACATTGCGGAACGTAAAATGACCAGCCGTCATAGCCCGTTAACCACGACATGTTAGAAGGGTCATGAATGATCAGTATATCAATTTCCTGTTCCTGCATTGATTGACGAACTTTGTGCAAACGCAGTTGGTATTCGTCGAGATCAAATTGCAACGCAGCGCTAGCCATGTGCAATCTCCTCTAAAATAATAAGCCGGAAACTGACGTCCCCCTAGAATGTGAGATAAAAAGCGAGTAGGAATTTTTAGTATAAGATGAACGCGATAAATTCAGCTTGTGCCAAAAAATCACTTTTCTCAAGCGCACAGCAAAAATTAACCGCAAACAAAAAGACCGCTAGTGTGGCTAGCGGTCTTGGAGTTATTCAATCAAGTTGAATTTATAGCGTTTGGTTAAGCTGATAGTAGCGACCGTGCTGGGACATTAACTCTTGGTGTGAACCATGCTCAACCATCTGACCATTCTCAATCAGGCAGACTGCATCCATCTTATCCAGATTCACTAGACGGTGAGTAATGAACACCACAGTTTTGCCTTCAAAGTGCTTCTCAAACAAGGTCATAATTTGTTGTTCAGTTTGCTTATCGAGACCTTCGGTTGGTTCATCCAACAATAGGATTGGTGCATTGTGCAGCAGTGCACGCGCAATACCAATACGGCGTTTTTCGCCACCAGAGAGTTGACGGCCGCCATCACCTAACCAAGCATCTAAGCCGTTTTTGTCTGCCGTTTCGCCTTCTAAAAGTTTGCTTAAGCCGACTTTATGCAGCGCCCGGCTGATCTCGTCATCGGTTGCATCTGGTTTGGCGAGGCTGAGGTTATCTCGCAATGTGCCGTTCAGTATATCAACACGTTGGCTGACAACCGTGATGGCTTTACGCAGTTGAGACTCGCTCCATTGCTGGATAGGTTTGCCGGCAATGAGCAGCTCACCTTGGTTTACGTCCCAGTAGCGAGTAAGTAATTGCAATAACGTTGATTTACCAGAACCGGTTTGACCCACAATCGCGACGCGTTGTTGCGCGCCAATCGCAAGGTTGACCGCTTCTACCGCAGGTTTGTTTCCATCTGGGTAGGTAAAGCTGACATCACGATACTCGATGCTGTATTGCTCGTTGTGTGAAACGTTTTGCTGAGGGAAATTAACATCAGGCTCGGCTAAGATCACTTCATTTAAGCGACGCGCAGACGTTAACGTTTTACCTAGGTGTTGGAAAGCTCCCGCGATTGGCATCAGCAGTTCGACGCTTGCCATGGTGGCAAAAGCAAATAGGGCGATCATTGGATCAGGCTCTGCACCAGCAACGCCATCGGCAGCCAGCCAAAGCATCAATACCAAGGTCCAACCATTTGCTAGCATGAGTAGTGCTTGGGCAATACCGGAGAAGTGAGCATCAAAAAACTGATTCTTCAACAGCTTCTCTTGTGCTGCATAAATCGCGTTGCGGTAGCGCTCTTCGGCACCGAACAAGGTTAATTCACTGTAGCCTTGCAGCCAATCCAATGTGGTGATGCGTAAGTCAGCTTTATTCTGCGTTAGTTCACTGCCGTTACGTTTGCCAAGCTTGTAGAACAGCACAGGCCATACAATAAGCAGGGTTAGTAGGATAGCCCCAAGAGTTAACCCGAGGGTTTGATCAAACCAACACAATACCGCGGTGAGCGCAGCGATACCAAGCACACCAACCACCATCGGGCTAATGAGGCGCAAATAAACGTGGTCCATTGCATCGATATCAGCAATCAAACGGTTCAGCAGATCCGCATCGCGCAGGTTAGCGACTTTACCTGGCACCAGTGGTGCCAGTTTCTTAAAGAAGAAGATACGCAGATCGGTTAACAGCTTGAAGGTTGCATTGTGGCTAACCACTCGCTCACCCCAGCGACCAGCAGTGCGTCCCATCGCGAAACCGCGAACAAAAGCTCCCGGTAACATGTAGTTAAACGTCTCGCGCGCGATGGTTAATCCCGCCACAGCTGCAGCTGAAAGGAACCAACCAGAGAGAGTCAGCAAGCCAATCGAGGCAAACAGAGTAAGAAACGCCAGTAGCATGCCCAAAGACAAACCAAACCAATGTTTTTTATACAGTTTTAGATAAGGGATTAAATCACGCATCTAGATTACCCTCATTGTGTTGCTGTAGAGCTTGGTTGGCGCTAAGCATTTGTTTAAATAGACCTTCACTGTTAGCTAAGGCGTTAAATTCACCGGCTTGTACAATTTGACCATCTTGCATCACTAAGATTTGATTAACGCTCTGTAGCGGTGCTAATTGGTGGGTGACGATCAGTGCGCTCTTGCCTTGGATTTGCTGATTAAGACCCTCAGTCACTAAGCGTTCACTGCGCGCATCCAAGCTTGCGGTTGGCTCATCAAGTAGCCAGAACTGACCATTTTGTAGCATGGCACGAGCAAGCGCCAAGCGCTGTGCTTGACCGACGGATAGACCGCCAGAGCGATCAGAAATCGGATAATCAAGACCATGTTGATGGACAAATTCCGCTGCGAATGATTTTTCGAGAACCTCGTTTATCGCTTGATCGGATACTTGTTGTTTACCCAAGGTGATATTTTCTCGGATTGTGCCATGCAGTAGCAGCGGGTTTTGCCCCACCCAACTGATGTTTTGGCGCCAGTTGGCTAAGTCTAAGTCACTACGTTCGATACCATTAATGGTTAAAGAGCCTTGGTATGGTAAAAAGCCGAGCAAAGCATTCACTAAGCTTGTTTTACCTGCGCCGCTTGGTCCCACTAGGGCAGTGGTTTGCTGCGCATTGATTTCAAAGGTTACCGGACCAAGTAGTTTCTTACCTTCAAGGCTAAACACTTCAAGGTCGGTTGCTTTTACGGTAATGGTGCGATTATCGGCAATGGCTGTGGTGCCAGATTTCACCGCCGTTACATCTGTTTCTAGAAACTCAACAATGCTTTCTGCTGCGCCTACCGCTTGTTGCTTAGCGTGATAGAAAGTCCCTAGGTCACGCAGTGGTTGGTAAAACTCGGGAGCGAGAATGAGCACAAACATCCCGGCAAAAAGCGTAACGCCTAAGCCGTAGTCGCCGAAATTCAACTCACCGATAAAGGCAAAACCGAAATACACTGCAGTTAGAGCAATCGAGATCGAAGTGAAAAACTCTAAAACAGCAGAAGATAGGAAGGCGATACGCAGCACTTCCATGGTACGCGAACGGAATACTTCAGAGGCGCCTTGCATTAATTCAGTTTCCGCTTTGGTGCGGTCAAACAGACGAATGGTGGTCATTGACTGTAGGCGATCGTAAAAATGCCCTGAGAGTCTTTGCAGTGCTTTAAAGTTCTTTTGTCCGGCGTCGGCAGCTTTAATCCCCACCAATGCCATAAACAAGGGTACTAATGGAGCGGTGATCAAGAAGATCAAGCCTGCAGCCCAGTTTACCGGGAATACCACCACGAGAATAATAAACGGCACCAAGACGGCCAGTGACATTTGTGGCAAATAACGCGCGAAGAAGTCATGCATTTCTTCCACTTGTTCCAGCAGTAATGCTGCCCAAGTACCCGCTGGCTTGCCTTTGATATAAGCAGGACCTAGCTCGCGTAACTTATCTAAAATCAGTTGGCGAATGTAAAGTCGGATCTGTTCTCCACAGCGATAGCCAGCGATTTCACGTCCCCATGAGCACAGGGCGCGCACCGCAACAATGGCAGCGAGACCAAGGAAATGTCCAACCAGAGTGGATTTGTCGACTTGTTCAATAATTAATTGATGAAGGATTGAAGCGAGCAGAGCTGCTTGCCCCAAAAGCAAAACGCTTGAAAATACACCCAGACCGACCGCGACAAGTAACCAGCGTTTTGCCAGTTTACTTTGTTCACGTAGCCATTTGTTCAAGCTGCGCTGTTTCTTTTTATCCATGTACGAAGGCTTACTGCTGTTTTTTTAGTTTTTGAACTGGCGATTATACAAAATAAAGCCCCGCGGTAATACCGCAGGGCTTTAGGGATTTAGTGAAAAAATGTGAGTAAGCCCGACAGAGCTCTAGATTAGCCTTGGTCAGCCAAACTATCTAAGTAGCGTTCAGCATCAAGCGCGGCCATACAACCGGTGCCAGCCGAGGTAATTGCTTGGCGATAGTTATGGTCCATAACATCACCCGCAGCGAACACACCTTCGACGCTAGTTTGAGTTGCGTTGCCATCTAAGCCTGATTTAACAATGATATAGCCATCTTTCATTTCAAGTTGACCAGCAAAAATGTCGGTATTTGGTTGGTGACCGATGGCGATAAATGCGCCCATCACTGCCAATTCTTCAATCGCATCAGATTTGGTGTCTTTTAAGCGAACGCCCGTTACGCCCATGTCATCACCAACGACTTCTTCCAACGTTCTGTCGGTATGCAAAATAATATTACCGTTTTCGACTTTATCCAGTAGGCGTTTAACTAGGATTTTCTCGGCGCGGAAACTATCACGGCGATGGATAAGGTGAACTTCAGCGGCAATATTTGACAGGTATAGCGCTTCTTCAACCGCTGTGTTACCGCCACCGACAACCGCGACTTTTTGATTGCGGTAGAAGAAACCATCACAGGTTGCACAGGCAGAAACACCGCGACCTTTAAATGCTTCTTCAGATTCCAAGCCTAGGTATTTTGCTGATGCGCCAGTAGAGATGATCAGCGCATCACAGGTGTATTCACCGCTATCGCCAAACAAACGGAAAGGACGCTGACTAAAATCAACTTGGTTGATGTGGTCAAACAGCATTTCAGTTTCAAAACGCTCAGCATGTTCTTTCATACGCTCCATAAGAGCGGGACCGGTCAATCCTTCAGGATCTCCTGGCCAGTTTTCTACTTCCGTTGTTGTGGTTAGCTGACCACCTTGTTGCATACCTGTAATAAGCACTGGTTTCAGATTCGCACGTGCTGCATAGACAGCAGCAGTGTATCCGGCAGGACCAGAACCAAGAATAAGTAGGTTGCAGTGTTTTACGTTGCTCATTAGCGCTCCATTAAGCATGACCCGAGCTACGCCGTTGGCGATGTGGGCATCACTCTTAAAAATATTCTCTTCGATTGTATTAGAAATAATGGGGGTAGGGAAAGGACATTCAAGTCACGTGATTTAATTAATTGGCAATAACTTATAGCCAGTAAACAGTTTGCTTGGCGAGACGCTGAGCGCTTGCGCGGTTTGCTGTCCAGGCGGGTGGTTGACACTAGCCACTCTTGATGCAAACAAGCGGCTAAAAGTCAGCATTTTGTACTTAAAAACGCGCTTTATTCGATGGTTTTCTCAGCGACTAGTCAGCAATTCTGGTTTTTTGACCTATGCATAAGCTGAACTGGTCTTAATCCCTATAATTACTCCTACTATTGATATTATCCTCCAAATTTGAGTTTTAATTAGAACTAATTACTAAAATGTCTTGAAATTCCAATATAATTGCGAGAAAGTGAATGTAAAGGAAATGTTAACCTAACTGCGCTATTGTACAATCATTAAGGAGTCGATGATGTTACATGGTCACGAAAATACATTACAGATCACTAGCCTCAGTGGTAAAGCAATCAATCAACTTTCGCCCTCATTTGAACAATTACCACAAACCGATCACGCCGATGGGCAATATCGACTGCGCCGCTATTCAGTGATCAAGTTTGTCGATAATCAGGTTGTTGCGACTAACAAAAACGACTTTGTACAGTCAGACGAAATTAATCGCTTTCAAGGTAATGTTGTGCGCCAATTTGAGCCACTGCTTGATGCCACCTTGTATGGCGAAGGGATGCGTGAGCTATGCCAGTTATTTGTGAGCAAAAACGGTTTGCCGAATGGACAAGAGATTGAAATTCACCAAATTCGTATTGCCGCTGTGTATGACGAAACCCAAGTCGCACCTGAAGGTGTCCACCAAGATGGCTTTGATCATATCGCGTTAATTGGCATTGGTCGTCACAACATCGTAGGTGGTGAGATAATGCTCTATAGCGAGAGTACCGAAGCACCATTTTTCCGCAAGGTACTGCAAAATGGTGAAGTGGCAATGCTTGCTGACCGAGAGCTTTGGCACAATGCTCGTCCTATCCGCGCTGTTGACGGTGGGCAACAAGGCTTTATGGACTTGTTTGTCTTAACCGCTAAGGATGGTTCTAATGAACTTAACTCCTGAATTCACCTTAGAGAAAGTGCGCGCCCAGTTTAATGCTTTGCATCAAAGCTATAATGATTTGCCGGTGACGTTTTTTGATGGTCCTGGCGGCTCACAAGTACCGGAATCAGTACTTGAAGCCATGGTGAGTTATCTTAGCCACTATAACTCAAACCTTGGTGCGCCGTATTTCTCAAGCCAAGTGACCACTGATCTGGTTACTCAGGCTCGTCAGGCGTGTCAGTCACTACTTAATGCGCCAACCAGCGACTCAATCATCTTTGGCGCTAACATGACAACGCTAACATTCTCACTAAGCCGAGCAATTAGCCGTGATTGGCAAGCGGGCGATGAGGTGATTGTCACGGCATTGGATCATTATGCCAATGTCAGCAGTTGGCAGCAGGCTGCGCACGATAAGCAAGCCAGCGTTAAAGTTGCACAGATCAACGAGCAAGATGGTAGCTTAGATGTCGAGCATCTGTTATCGCTCGTTTCAACAAAGACGCGCCTAATCGCCTTAACTTTAGCTTCTAATACCACCGGCTCGATAGTCGATGTCGCCCCAGTGATTGAAGCGGCGAAGCAAGTGGGAGCGCGAGTCTATATAGATGCAGTTCACTACGCGCCGCACCATTTAATCGATGTGCAAGCACTCGACTGCGATTTTCTGGTTTGTTCTGCCTATAAATTTTTCGGTCCTCACATCGGCATTGCCTATATGCATCCTAAATGGGTGCAAACGCTGCAGCCATATAAAGTCGAACCAGCGCCTGAACTTGGTCCGGCTCGATTTGAAACTGGCACGCAAAGCTTTGAAGCATTAGCCGGATTGGTCGCTACGATTGATTATTTGGCTCAATGGGGTGAAGGCGGAGAGAGCTTGCGAACCAGATTGGAACAAAGCTTTGCTATCTATAATCAACATGAATCGCAATTGAGTGCCTATTTTTTAGCTAAGCTTGGCTCATTGCCACAGGCGAAGTTATACGGGCGCGACTATGCTGACAGCAGCGCAAGAACGCCAACATTTGCGTTGACCTTTGAGCGATTGACCCCTACAGAGGTGGCAAAGGCGCTGGGGGAGCTAAATATTTGTTTAGGCGCTGGTCACTTTTATGCGTTAGGTTTGGTGCGCCAACTTGGGCTTGAAGATGGTGTGGTGCGTATTGGGATGATGCATTACAACACTAAGCAAGAGATTGACCGTTTGTTTGAGGCATTAACGGAGCTGTTAGAGCGTTAAGCCCAACGCATCGTTTATTACACAACAAAGCCACCGTTCGGGTGGCTTTGTTTATTTGTGGATGGCGCTAACTATTTAATAGCTAATCGCTAACCGTCACTTCGTAAGAGGTGAATTTGCGGATATTAATCACTCCAGTATCAAAGATCAGGTATTGCCCTTTAATACCTTGTAAAACACCGCTAACAACCGGGTTCTTATCGAAGTTGTGTGATGTGATTTTCTTTGGATGCTCAAGTACCGGATAAGCAATTGCTGTGATCGCTTCACTTAACACTTCTATTGAATCATCGCCATATTGCTGTTTAATTTCAGCAATTTTATCACTCACGAGTGGCAACAACTGCGCGAATTTTTCTTCTAGAGGTAACGGTTGACCATCTTCTTTTAGTAAAGTGCGCCAGTTGGTTTTATCGGCAATGTGCTTGGCTAACTCAATTTCAATTAGCCCTGAAATATGACGTGTCTTAACCTTAAAAATAGGCAAGCCTTGTGTGGCACCTTGATCTATCCAGCGGGTTGGAATTTGCGTATGGCGAGTAATGCCCACTTTCAAACTTGACGTATTGGAGAGGTAGACAAAGTGATCGACCATGCAGTTTTGTTCGCCCCACTGCGGCTCACGACATGTGCCTTGTTCATAGTGGCAGGTTTCTGGCTTCATGATACACATATCGCAGCTAGCGAGTTTTTTCATGCAAACAAAGCAGTGACCTTGTGAATAGCTTTTCTTGGTCTTCTTGCCACATGACTGGCAAAAAATATTACCGGTGTGAGAGAGGGTAATGTTTTGACCAATAAACGGCTTGAGATCGACCAACTGATCACCTACTGGCAGTTGATAGTGGACAGTATCTTCTAAATCCGCGCGCATTTTGCGCAATGTTCCAGTGATATTTAACGACATGACTTTGCTCTGGTATTATTTTGAGACTAGCTTAGCAAACTTTGTGTCGCATTTCGCTAGAAGTACATCGCTCGCTGACTGGAAATCACAGCTTTGCGAGCGATCGAATATGACTTGAGTCTGAAATTTCTCTCTGCAAATTATGTTTTGCTGTGCAACTAGTAGAAAAGTGCGTAGATTCATTCTCAAAAATAATAATCCTTACATTAACTTCCTGTTTGAGTGAGATGTTGAGTGAACGGAATTCATAAGCTGATTTTCGCTTTGTTTGTATTTACAGTCTTTATTATCACGCTGCATTGGCAATTTGGTGAGCAGAAAAGCTACCGCGTTAGTCCGAACGATTTTGCTTTTTTGCCGACCAATGATCAGATTCAAAAAGGCGCGTCAACCAGCGTGCTGGAGCAAAATGGCGAAGCAATCCAACTTAACTGTGAGTTGAAAAAAAGCCCTGACTATAAATGGCCATATTGTGGCATCTCAATTCAACTGAACAAAGACGCGGTAGAGCGTGGGCTCGACTTGTCGGATTTTCATACCGTCAAACTTGATGTCGACTTTATTCGTTTAGATAGCGATAAGAAACCCGCGTTACGTTTCTATCTACGCAACTACAATCCTGCCTATTCAGCTACCGACAATGAATATACTCACAAATACAATGGCTTAGATTATCGTCAGGCGGATTATAGTCAGCCGCTTACTATTCCTTTGAAAAACCTTCAGGTTCTTACTTGGTGGTTGGTCGATAATCAGATCCCAATTGAGCATTCAGGACCGGAGTTTAATAATGTTACTCGAATTGAATTTGCGACGGGCTCGGGCGCAGAAGAAGGTCTGTATCAATTAAATATTAATAGCATCGAGTTTATTGGTTATTACATCCACAAAGAGACCTTGATGCTGCTTCTTTTGATGATTTGGGTTGGGTTTGCCATTACCTTTAGTGCAATGGAGATCCGTAATGGTCGTCTTAAAGTCATGCAGTCGGAAAGCCGCCGCGCCTATCTACAAGAATTGAACCATAAGCTTAAAAAGCAAAATATCCAGTTTGCGGAGCAAGCCCATCGAGACGCATTAACTGGCGCAATGAACCGCCATTCGGTGCGGGAATGGCTTGAGAAACAGTTTAATAGTTATGTCAAACCAACTGACCCGCTTTCAGTAATTTACCTCGATATTGACCACTTTAAGCATGTTAATGATCGTTTTGGTCACAAGGTTGGCGATGACATTTTGCGTGAATTTACCATGGTGGTGATGTCGGAATTACGCGCCACCGATCGTTTAGTTCGCTGGGGTGGTGAAGAGTTTGTGGTGTTCTGCCAATCAACCTCACTCAAGCAAGCGTACATGTTAGCGGAGCGCTTACGTCAGAAAATCGAGCTATATCAGTGGATGCATGGCGAGGTGTTAACCGCGAGTTTAGGCGTCGCTCAAATGGGTGATGAGACACCACAAGATATGGTGACTCGTGCTGATGAATTGCTATATAAAGCTAAGCGCGGTGGACGTAACCGAGTAGAAGTGAGCGGTTTAGAAGCATAGTGTTTTGCAGTCTTGTTTAAGGATACCGCTTGCTGACATTGCGCATTGCAATCGCTCATGAGAGTTTGTGTGCTAACGACTCGCTCAACCGAACATTAAGCGAGTCGATCCTTACTCACTCAGCTTTTCTTCATTTACTGGCGTCTCTTCAGCTTCTAACTCATCATCACTGTTGACGATCGGCTCTTTGGGACCGAGAAATTTTGGTTTAGCTTGGGTGATATATAGGTCGAGCACGGCTTTGGCTCTGGCAAACACTTCGCGTAGTCTTACTTTGTAGCCAGAGTGTTTGGTCGGACCGGAAACGGCAAGACAGTTAGCCTGAATATTGTGGAAGTTAGCGATAAACAGAGCCCGTTCACAGTGAAACTTCTGCGAGATAATCAAGAAATTGTCAGTATCGAAGATCTCTTTCGCTCTCACAACTGAGTCCAAAGTACGAAATCCTGCATAGTCGAGGTAGATACGCTCATCGGGGATCTCGGCGCGCAGTAGGTCGCGTTTCATCGTCCAAGGTTCATTGTAAGAGCGATGGGCGTTGTCGCCACTGAGCAAAAAGTTCGTTACTTTATTGTTTTGATAAAGCTCTATCGCCGCATCAATTCGGTGCACATAATATTCGTTAAGCACTTTGCCAAGATATTTACTGGTACCGAGCACAACCGCAACATTATGTGGCTTAACTTCATCGACGGAGAAATACAGCTGCTTTTGTGTTTGAGCGCTTACCCAGCGGTCAATGGCAAATAGAGCGGCAGCCATTAGCAATGCGCACAATAGCAGCACCTTGCCGATTTTGAATACGAGGTTTGAGTATTTATTTGATGATTGGTGTTGGAAAATATTACGCACTAAATCTGTCTATTCCTTTGAGCCCATAAACCAATAGCTACAAAGCTCATCACAACGATTGAAAACATCATGCCATAAGGCAATTGACTCAGTGTCCGAGTCAGGTAAGGGGTTGCTTTTACGATAATTAAGCCGTATCCAAACGCATTTATCAATATGAATACGCAAGTTCTCACTACAAAGTTTTGCGCCCTTAACAACCTTCTAAGACTAGTATTGATTTCGCCACCAAACATAACCAGTGCACAGGCAATTAATGCGGTCGATATTTCACTTAAATATGGGGCAATGTAACCGCCGGCAGGATCTAAATACTCAAACATGATCTCTCCAATGAAAAAGCCCCATTTATTGGGGCTTTTGTTGAGTTAACGCTACCTTAGAAAGCAGTACGCTTGTAACGGCGATAAACTGGCTGCCAGAAGTAGGCTTCGATCGCTTCTTCTAGTGCTTCATCGGTGATTTCTTGCGCTACGCCTTGCTCAATCGCTTTTTTACCTACCGCAAAAGCGATCTTTTTCGATACAGTATGAATCGCTTCTAGAGGCGGTAGTAGGGCACCTTGACCATTAATTGCCAGCGGTGAACACGTTGCTAGCGCACGGCTCGACTCTTGTAGCATCTCATCGGTTACGCGACGCGCAGAGACTGCCAATACACCTAAACCTATACCAGGGAAGATGTAGCTGTTGTTACATTGAGCAATCGGGTAAGTTTTACCATCATGTACCACAGGATCAAATGGGCTACCGGTTGCCACTAAAGCTTCACCGTTGGTCCAACGAATAAGGTCGTTTGGTGTTGCTTCGACGCGGCTAGTTGGGTTTGACAGTGGGAAGATGATTGGACGCTCACAATGTTTGTGCATCTCCTTAATCACTTCTTTGCTAAATAGACCCGGCGCGCCAGAAACGCCAATAAGCACGGTTGGCTTAGCGTTGGTCATCACATCCAATAGTGAGAACGCGTTGCCTTCGTTTGGCCACTCGGCTGTGTTTTCTGCTCTTTGCACTAGCTTTTGTTGGAAGTCGAGTAGGTTTGGCATACCTTCTTGCAGCAGACCCCAGCGATCGACCATGTAAACTTGTGAGCGTGCTTGTTGGTCGCTGATCCCTTCAGATACCATTTGCGCAATAATTGCTTCAGCAATACCACAACCTGCCGAACCTGCGCCAAGGAAAGTGATACGTTGTTCAGACAGTTTGCTTCCCGCAGCCTGACAAGCCGCCAGTAGCGAGCCAACAGTAACAGCGGCGGTACCTTGAATATCATCGTTAAAGCAACAAATACGATTTTTGTAACGTTCAAGTAGCGGCATCGCATTCTTTTGTGCAAAGTCTTCAAATTGGATTAGCGCATCAGGCCAGCGGCGTTGTACTGATTGGATAAATTCTTCAACAAACGCATCGTAGTCAGGACCGGTAATACGCGGGTGACGCCAACCCATATACATAGGATCGGCTAAGCGTTGTGGGTTGTTGGTACCAACATCCAAAACGATTGGTAGCGTGTACGCAGGGCTGATACCGCCACAAGCGGTGTAAAGTGCCAGCTTACCGATTGGGATACCCATACCACCGATACCTTGGTCGCCCAGACCTAGAATACGCTCACCATCGGTCACAACAATAACTTTCACGTTATGATTTGAGGCATTGTTAAGGATATCGTCCATACGCTCACGGTTAGCATAGGAAACAAACAGACCGCGTCCACGACGGTAGATGTTTGAGAAATTTTCACATGCAGCGCCAACTGTCGGCGTGTAGATGATTGGCATCATCTCTGAAATATGGTTCTGAACAAGACGGTAGAACAGTGTTTCGTTGGTATCTTGAATATTACGTAGGTAGATGTGTTTATCCATGTCGCTTTCAAAGCTGCGATATTGCTGATAAGCACGCTCTACTTGCTCTTGGATAGTCTCAGTGGTTTCTGGAAGCAAGCCTTCGAGGTTAAATGAAATACGTTCTTCGGCAGAGAATGCACTGCCTTTGTTGAGAAGAGGTGTACTTAAAAGAGCAGGACCCGCAAACGGGATATAGAGTGGACGTTTGTCGTTATTCATTGAAAACCTATAGTCGAGAACGAAACATGGTTAAGCAGAAGCAGCCAGCGCTAAAATATTTTAAGTGCTGGCAAAGAACTGTTCAGTCATACACCAGTGCAGAATGCCACTGATATAACAGCGTATTGTAAACTGGGATTGGTCTAGTCACAAGGCACGTAATCAAGAGTGAGATCTTAATTCGCTTACTGCTATAATCGCCATTAAATTCATAAAAATCACGCCGTTATGACAGTGCTACCCATTGACTCTCTCAAAGAGACTTTTCTTGACTCTCTCACTACTCAACATCTTGTTGTCGAAGCAGAAACTGGCTCCGGTAAGTCAACACGTTTGCCGCTGTGGGCAAGTGAAAAAGGGCGTGTCTTAGTGATTGAGCCGCGTCGTATTGCATGTACTTCTCTGGCGCAATTTTTGGCGCAGCAATGTAGTGAAGCCATCGGTGAGTCGATTGGCTATGCGATTAAGTTAGAAACTCGCTTTAGTGAGCATTCAAAAGTGGTGTTTGTCACTCCCGGGGTCGCACTACGCTGGTATGCAGAAAACCAGTTGGCGGATTTTGAGATCGTGATTGTTGACGAGTTTCATGAGCGCCGTTGGGATACTGACTTACTCGTCGCGCTGTTTAAGCATCATCAAAAGCACCGCTTGGTGTTAACATCTGCCACCATTGAGGGTGAAAAGCTTGCCAATTATATTCAAGCTAAGCGCCTTGAGGCATCGGGGCGGAATTACCAAGTCGCCATAGGGCATGTGGCGACAGACAGCCGCCAACTACCAGATATCCGCAATCTTGAGCAGCGAGTTAAACTTGAAGTTCTGCAAGCATTAGAGTCGGTGTGTGGCGATATTTTGGTGTTTCTTCCGGGGCGCAAAGAAATTACTCAGTGCGCGCAAATGCTGGCGGGAATTGATGGCGTGATTGTCGCGCCGCTGCACGCTTCGGTATCCGACAAGCAGCGTGAAATCGCACTTAACCCGCAAACACAAACCAAAGTGGTGTTGGCGACTAACGTTGCTGAAACCTCACTGACCATTGCCAATATAGCGCTGGTGATTGACTCGGGGTTAGAGCGCCGCACGGAGCAGCGTAACGGTCGCACTACTTTGAGCTTAAAGCACATTTCGCAAGCTAGCTCCAAGCAAAGAGCAGGGCGAGCGGGGCGGGTAATGGATGGTCAATGTGTGCGTTTATATGGTGAGCATGCAGCTCTAAGCGCCGTTACCCCTCCAGAGATGTTTCGCGAGTCATTAATCGAAGCCATGCTTGCTTCTGCAAGTTGCAATGAGGCGTTGAGCGAGCTGGATTTTCTTGACCTGTTACCGGAAAAGTCCCTTGCTCAAGCCAAACAAATTCTTCTCGACATGGCGGCGATTGAGCCAAGCGGTCTAGCGACTGAGCACGGACGTAAAATTTATCCGTTGCCAATTGATGCCCTATTAGCAGACTTAGTTACGCGTATGCCTACTCGAGCACTGAAAGAGGTCATGATTGACTATACGGCAGTGTTGGCAACACCGGCACGACTTTATCAGGTGAAGGGTGATGAAGAGCAGCTAGAGGCACAGGCAAAAGAGGAGAGTAAGGGCTGTGATGGTCAATTGGCGGTTGGAATTTTGCGCGGTAAGCACTATCCGGCGATCAGCGTTGATCAGGAGGCTTTAGCTGAAGCTAGAGGGCTGTCTGAGCAAATGCGAGAGCTATTTGAATTGCCTATGCTCGAAGTCGCCTCGCGTTATGATCATCAGCAGTGGCTAGAGGCGATGGCTCGTCTGCACCCAGAATTAGTTTTTGTGCGCCGCGCAAAACGCAAAGAAGCTTTGGCAAATGGGATGATGGAAGTGGTGCTAGGACGCGACTCGCGTTTACCAAATGGTGTAGAAGCGGCGCTGGTTCTTGATACTCACAGCATTCCGGGGCGAGGTGTTAAGCAGACGCTAACTCTTGCCACCCAGACCATGCCGCTAGAGCTGCGCATGTTGCCACAAATCCCGGTTGGTGAGTGGCAACAAGGTGACACCGTAGCTGATGAGACGGGGACCTTTGTAGAAATGCAGCTGGTGTACGCTGGGCGAGTTATCGCCACAGAAAAACAAGCGGCGCAGGGCGCGTTAGCATTACAACCTATGCTAGAAGCGGTTAAGCAGGGAGAAAAGCTCGCCGGGCTTTACCTGCAACGAAAGCAAGAAATTGACCATTGGCGTATCTATGTTGATTTAGGGCTAGCGGAGACAACGGATCATCATGATGTGACCTTTGATATTTGGTTCAATCAGCAGTTGGAATTGCTAGAGCTTGATGATGTTGATGAGCTGGATCTGTTTAGTGCCGAGGATTTTCCCTTTGAAGGCATTCCTTATTGGCAATATCAAGAATTTGCCGAATTGCATCCATTCACCTTGTTGCTTGGCGACCTTAACTTGGATGTTGAATATTACCCAAGTAGAAAACTGATTCATGTGGTTTATCGCGATGGTTTGCGTAAAGGTGATCCAAAGCGCTGGGAATTGCCGCGTTGGAATGGTTGGAAGATCCAATACAAAAAAGCCAGTCGAATCGTAGATGTAAAGTGATTTCTATCGTGTCAATTACAGATACTAATGATTTATTTTGGTAATGTAATTATTAAGCAACTGATTGGCTATATAAAAAATATGTACCCTGATTGTTAGTTTATTGGTTTTTATATGCCATTTTAATAGCATTGAGGGGCATAACAGACCAATGTTCTATATCCTATTGATCTATTACGCATCTTGACAGATATTAAAATCACTTGTTGCCTGATCTACGGGAGATGATATGGAACATCAAGGCAAGGCAAGTGTGGTTTTTGACTATACCTCATTCTTAGGTGAGGCTTACAGCAAGAAATGGACGTTTCTTGAGGCGATAAGCACGATTTCACCTGTTTTCAGTATTGCTTGGAAAGACACGATTAAGCAGTCGTGGACTCCAGAAGAGCGGTTAAAAAATCAAGCGATGAAGTCTCTTTCTGCCAGCCGCAGTGATGAGTCAAATATTCACACACTACTTGAGCTCGCAAAGTCGGAAGGTATTCATGAGTTGCGTTTGGTTATGCCCTATGAGCTTGACCAAGACCAATTAGAACGAATCCAACAACGATTAAAAGTGAATATCACGAATTTGGAGCAGGATGAATTGATGGTGACCTTTTAGTGTTTTAAGTTTGAATACTCAACCTTAAAATATTGACTCGCTAAAATTTATCCAAAAATAAAGCCAGCTGAAAAGCTGGCTTTTTTTCTATCTGTTGACCCGTCCTAAATAAGGTTGACACAACCCAATCAGAAAATTGGAGAGTGTTATGAAATCAGCAGCTAGACGAACCCAACGTGACTATTCACTCGCTTTTAAATTGGATGTCGTTGACCAAGTTGAAAGAGGTGAACTGACTTATAAACAGGCTCAAGAGAAGTACGGCATACAAGGTTGTTCTACAGTATTAGTGTGGCTCCGAAAACACG
>NZ_QLYZ01000011.1 GCF_003350325.1 Vibrio rhodolitus
CGTTGGCAGAGAGGGTGAACGGCATTTTGAAAATGGAATATCTCTTGCGAAAGCCTAAAGATGTAGCTCAAGCAAGAAAAATGGTCGCTGAGTCAGTAGAAATCTATAATCAGATGAGGCCTCATACAGCGCTAAAATACAAAACGCCCGATGAAGTACACCGAGCGTTTTAACTAAAAAGTGTCAACCCATATCAGGACGGGTCACTAAAAACTATTGGGTTAGCTCCAAACGAATCAAGACCTCTTCGGTAACATCGACGTATTCGCTATAACCTACGATGGTACAAATCTCTTTCTCTAGGTTTCTTGCTTGGTGCATGCTGATATTGCTTAGCTCTTCGAGATCTTTGCGCAGCAGCGCGGTGATCGGGTCAAAGATCGGGCTTGAACAGATGCGTATCGCGTGAAACTCCCCCATGTTCTGACACTTCTTAATAAAATCGATGCGCTCTTTTAATGACTCAAAATCGGAGCAAAGTTTTATTTCCAACGTTTGTAAACGCGTACCAAATTTAATCGCAGAGATATACAGCTCTTGAGCTTGAGTGCCAGCGCCATCAATTCGCTTCATCGGTGCGGCGAGTAGGGTTGTGGTACGCCCTTTGTAAACCGTATCGAGTGAAAACCGGTTATTGTGCCCAAGTTTGGCAAATAGACCTAGGTAACTTGGTAGCGGGTATTTCACCCCGATCACTTTAGGTTTGAGACTGTTGCCTTTTTTCTCGACGAATAGTGGTGTGCTGACCATTTTATCGAGCAAAATATTATGGAGGTTTTCTAACATCTCATGGCTTGGTAAGGTCTCTTGCTTGGCGATCAGTTTGCTTTGGTTGTGCTCGATTAACTTACCAAAAAACGCCATGGTTTTGAGTGTTTTGACATTGTCGTCAATCACGAGTTGAACGCGCTTACCCCCTGGGCTGATACGGATGACTTTATACGGTACCTTATCCAAGGGCAGAGATTTATCATATAGCTGAAGTTCACTGAAGTTCACGCTGCAAAGGTCGCCAGCTTTCAGTTCGATAGGCGAGCTAAGCGCGATATACAGCCCATGCTTAGAAATATCGAGAGTGACGCCAGAGGCTTGTTGTCCTTCTGCGGTTAAAAACAGTGGCGAGCGAAACTGGTAGCGCGGTTCTTTACGGCGGTTTTGCGCATCAAAGTAAAGGCTGATTGGAACGTGTGAGCAGTTGCGTTTATGGCGAAAACGATTGAGCTCTGATGATTTCAACCTTGGTTTTTCTGTTAGTAGGTAATCTTTGGCTGAGCGAACATCGGAAATCTCTTGCAGCATAGCAAAGTGGGTTAAGCCTTCAGTTAGCGCCATCGATTCTTGTGGTAAATCGTGAAACAGCTCGCGCTCTTCTCCAGATAGTTCAAATACCGATACGCGAAAAACCTTCCAGCTCTCTTTGCGCGCCCCAACATGCCAGAATAATTGACGTAGATCCCGATTGGCTTCAGGGATCATCATTGAGAAAAACAATTCTTTGTCGGCGTGAAGATGCTTGAATGAGTAAAGAACGCTATTACTGCCACGTACACCGGGCTTGGTAAATTGCTCCATTCGCTCTGGGCTAAAGAGATTGGACAGCGTTAATTGATTGCGTTCGTCATTCCAGTATTGCCATATAGACTGGTTGTTCTCGGTCATTAGAACCAGTTTGAGTTCATTACCGCTGAAAAATATCGGTAAGCAGCAGGTGTGCTTAAGGTAGTTATGCTCGTATCCTCGCGAACGCGCGCGGATCACTTTGTCTTGGTTGTCATGACGAGCGCGCTGGGCATCATTGTGCAGGCAGTGCGCCATAATGTTGTCGATCAGAGGCACGTCATCGACTTTGATTACTCGCAGAAAACTGACCGCATCGTTTTCAAATGATTCATCGATACCAACGATGCGATAGCTGACAAGCTGCTCTATACCTGGGATCTTGTGGTTTCTCGCTAGCTCAACAAATTGGATATTGATGATCTCGCCAAGCTTATAATCAAACGCAGAAGGGACTTTGAACTTACCGCCTGAAGGGGAGATATCGACTGTTGTACCGTGGACGACTTGATCTTTAGACAGGTGGATGACAATTTGAGTTGAAAGCTTGAGACGATTCTCTTTACGCTTTAGATCAAACCCCATCACGATAGGTTCGGCATTAAAAGAGAGGGAACTGTTTTTAAGATCAGAGCCTTGTGGTTTGCCTTTTTGGTTCATTACCTTAAAGCTGTTGCGGGTGTTATTGAGCGCTTCAAACACGCCTTCGGTGTACCCATCAAACTTACGGACATATTTGTGATAAATATTGAACGCCACATCATCCAGCCAGTGGGTAATACCATCCAACTCGTACTCGCGACAATCGCCTTTGACCCGACCACGTAAATCGATTGAACGATAGCATGGCGTCATTAGGCGCTTGAGCTCCATTTTTACCAAGATTTTTACCGACGGCTGATCGCCATCCGTTATCTTGGATAGTAGGAGTTCAAAGTCTTCCGTCTTATAGACCGGAATGAGCTTTTCTACGATTGAGAGTATTTCACTTTGCTGCATGCTTTTTATTGTATCTGTCCCTGTACTCAGGCTATCGGCCTTGATTAATCGATCTTTAGTGATATGTTACGGCGAATCAAGCCAATAACGATGCTTATCACTATTCAGCGTCACAAAATTCAATTGAGGTCACATGGCAAAAGCAAAACGCGCATATGTTTGTAATGATTGCGGCGCTGATTTTCCACGCTGGCAGGGGCAATGTAGCGCCTGCGGGGCATGGAACACTATCAGTGAAGTTCGCCTAGCTGCATCACCCGCAGCGGCGCGCAATGAGCGCTTAACCGGTTATGCGGGAAGCAGCACTGAAAGCCAAGTTCAAACGCTTGCCGAAATTGACCTGCAAGAAGTGCCGCGTTTTACCAGTGGTTTCAAAGAGCTCGATCGCGTGCTCGGCGGCGGTGTGGTGCCTGGAGCCGCAATCCTTATTGGTGGTAGTCCGGGTGCGGGTAAGTCGACCCTATTGCTACAAACTATGTGCTTTCTCTCATCGCAAATGCCGACTCTGTACGTCACTGGTGAAGAGTCGCTACAGCAAGTGGCGATGCGTGCATCTCGTTTAGGGCTGCCGAAAGACAATCTGAAAATGTTGTCAGAGACCAACGTAGATCGCATTTGCCAAATTGCTGAAAAAGAGCAGCCAAAGATCATGGTGATTGACTCGATTCAAGTAATGCACGTGTCTGATGTGCAATCTTCGCCGGGAAGTGTGGCGCAAGTTCGTGAATCGGCAACCGCGCTGACCCGTTATGCTAAGCAGAATAACGTGGCAGTCTTTATTGTTGGTCACGTAACTAAAGATGGCACTTTGGCGGGTCCAAAGGTGCTTGAGCACATTATTGACTGTTCTGTGCTACTCGATGGTGGCACGGATAGCCGTTTTAGAACCCTACGTAGTCATAAAAACCGTTTTGGCGCAGTCAATGAGCTGGGCGTATTTGCTATGACCGGACAAGGCTTGCGTGAGGTGAGTAACCCATCAGCGATTTTCCTTTCGCGTGGTGATGAAGAAACATCAGGCAGCTCAGTTATGGTGGTGTGGGAAGGTACGCGTCCACTGTTAGTTGAGATTCAAGCGCTGGTGGATTATTCACAATTGGCTAATCCACGCCGTGTCGCAGTGGGTTTAGAACAAAACCGTTTGTCATTGCTACTAGCGGTATTGCACAAGCACGGCGGTCTGCAGATGTCAGATCAAGATGTGTTTGTGAATGTGGTGGGCGGCGTGAAGGTCACCGAAACCAGTGCTGATTTGGCGTTAGTGATGGCGCTGCTCTCTAGCTTTAGAGATCGTCCTCTACCTAAAGATGTGGTGGTGTTTGGCGAAGTTGGCTTGGCGGGTGAGATTCGTCCGGTGCCAAGTGGGCAAGAGCGATTAAATGAAGCCTTTAAGCATGGCTTTAAGAAAGCCATCGTGCCTGCTGCCAATATGCCCAAAGGTGGCATTGAAGGAATGCAAATCCACGGCGTGAAAAAACTATCAGAGGCGCTAGATGCGTTTGATGAGCTGTAACTTGCTTCTAAGTTGGGCGTTCACAAAGGATGAATAGTGAAAAACTGGGATTTTCCTCCGCAAAATACTACACTTGGCTATTATTTTGGGGTAGATTCGCCCGCTAAATATTTTTTATACATAGCCGCACGCAAGGGTATCAGTCTTGACAGAATGTGATATACTCTGCGCGCACTTTATACCTTATTAACAGAGTAAGACAATGACTGATTTATCAAAATACAGAAACATTGGTATTTTTGCTCACGTAGACGCGGGTAAAACTACCTCTACAGAGCGTATCCTTAAGCTAACTGGTAAAATCCACAAGATCGGTGACACTCACGACGGTTCAACTACTACTGACTTCATGGAGCAGGAAGCTGAACGTGGTATCACAATCCAGTCTGCAGCTACTACTTGTTTCTGGAACGATCACCGCCTAAACATCATCGATACTCCTGGACACGTTGACTTCACAATCGAAGTTTACCGTTCTCTAAAAGTACTTGACGGTGGTATCGGTGTATTCTGTGGTTCAGGTGGTGTTGAGCCTCAGTCTGAAACTAACTGGCGTTACGCGGACGAGTCTCACGTATCTCGTCTAATCTTCGTTAACAAACTAGACCGTATGGGTGCTGACTTCTTCAAAGTTGTTGACCAAGTACAAAACGTTCTAGGTGCTACTCCACTAGTTATGACTCTACCAATCGGTATCGAAGATGACTTCTGTGGTGTTGTTGACGTACTAAGCCAAAAAGCTTACGTATGGGATGACTCAGGTCTTCCAGAGAACTACGAAGTTCAAGATATCCCAGCTGATCTAGTAGACCAAGCTGCTGAATACCGTGAAATGCTAATCGAAACTGCTGTTGAGCAAGACGATGAGCTAATGATGGCTTACATGGAAGGTGAAGAGCCTTCTCTAGAAGACATTAAGCGTTGTATCCGTAAAGGTACACGTGACCTAGCATTCTTCCCAACTTACTGTGGTTCAGCGTACAAGAACAAAGGTATCCAACTTATTCTTGACGCAGTAGTTGATTACCTACCTTCTCCAACAGAAGTAGATCCTCAACCACTAACTAACCCAGAAACTGGTGAGCCAACTGGCGAAGTTGCAACTGTATCTGCAGATGAGCCACTAAAAGCGCTTGCGTTCAAGATCATGGACGACCGCTTTGGTGCACTAACGTTCATCCGTATCTACGCTGGTAAGATGAAGAAGGGTGACACTATCCTTAACTCAGCTACTGGTAAAACTGAGCGTATCGGCCGTATGGTTGAGATGCACGCGAACGAGCGTAACGAGATCGATTCAGCACAAGCTGGTGACATCATCGCAGTTGTTGGTATGAAGAACGTGAAGACTGGTCACACTCTATGTGATCCTAAGCACGAAGTTACTCTTGAGCCAATGATCTTCCCAGAACCAGTAATCTCTATCGCTGTTAAGCCTAAAGATAAAAACGGTTCTGAGAAAATGGGTATCGCTATCGGTAAGATGGTTTCTGAAGACCCATCATTCCAAGTTGAAACTGACGAAGATTCAGGCGAAACCATCCTTAAAGGTATGGGCGAACTTCACCTAGACATCAAAGTTGACATCCTGAAGCGTACTTACGGCGTTGAGCTAGAAGTAGGTGCTCCACAGGTAGCTTACCGTGAAACTATCACTCAAGCAGTTGAAGATAGCTACACGCATAAGAAACAGTCTGGTGGTTCAGGTCAGTTCGGTAAGATCGACTACCGCATCCGTCCAGGGGAACAAGGTTCAGGCTTCAAGTTCACTTCAACAGTTGTTGGTGGTAACGTTCCTAAAGAATTCTGGCCTGCAGTTGAGAAAGGTTTTGCTAGCATGATGGACCACGGTGTTCTAGCTGGCTTCCCAACTCTAGACGTAGAAGTTGAACTATTCGACGGTGGCTTCCACGCAGTTGACTCTTCAGCTATCGCTTACGAAATCGCTGCTAAAGGCGCATTCCGTCAGTCTATGCCTAAAGCTGGCGCGCAACTTCTTGAGCCAATCATGAAAGTTGACGTGTTCACTCCAGAAGACCACGTTGGTGACGTAATCGGTGACCTTAACCGTCGTCGCGGTATGATCAAAGATCAACAAGCTGGTACTACTGGCGTACGTATCAAGGGTGATGTACCTCTATCAGAAATGTTTGGTTACATCGGTACTCTACGTACTATGACTTCTGGCCGTGGTCAGTTCTCTATGGAATTCTCTCACTACAACCCATGTCCAAACAACGTGGCGGAGCAAGTGATTGCAGAAGTTAAAGAGCGTAACGCTAAGAAGTAATTCTTAAGTTAATAGCTTGAATAGAAAGCCTCGCTGATGCGAGGCTTTTTTTTGTCCATTTTTCCATTGAACCTGTTAGTCAGGTTTGCGCATCAAGCTTGTTCAGGTAATGGCACCTGACTGGTGTTTTCCGCGACTTCTTTTTTCAGCCATTGGGTAAAGGTTTGTACGCGCTCTCGCCGCGCTGATTCTGTTGCCGTGCAGAGATGAAAACGAATACCGGGTGATAGTGGCAGATCAAACGGTTTGACTAATAAGCCGCGTTCAATAAAGTCTGCCGTAATGCAGTCGCTAGCAAGACACGCGCCGTGTCCTGCAATGACCGCGCTCATCGCCATATCAAAAGTGCCAACTTCCATCCATTGCACCGCTTGTTTATCGATGGTGACCCCAGCCTGTTTAAACCAGTTGTTCCACTGAATGCTGCAACTGTCAAAATGAATCAGCCAGCAATCAAGCATCTGGCTTGGCTCCGTGAATTGTTCCGCTTTGGCAAGTTCAGGTGAACAATATGGATAGATCGCTTCTTCCAGCAGCACTTCCTGTTCAATGCCATCGGTTTTTTCAAATTGCTCCCCCTGCCAAATCGCTACATCGATTTCACCATGCTGAATATCAAGTGATTCACAGGTCGTAATAATACGAATCGGGATCCCAGGGTGATCGAGCGAAAACTTCCACAATCGAGGTAATAACCAACGCGAGGCAAAAGAGGGCGGCGCACTGACTTTTAATAGCCCTTCCAGCGGTTCATTTTGGATTTTATTCAGCGCGAGAATAATGTGCTCAAAACCGAGTGAGACATGACTGAGTAAGGTCTCACCTTTGGCGGTTAGTGCCATATTTCGCCCTCGGCGCACAAACAGTTTACAGCCTAGATCGTGTTCTAAGCGGCGTATGGTTTGGCTGACTGCTGCTTGGCTGACGCATAACTCATCGGCAGCTTTACTGTAGCTTTGAAAGCGAGCTGCGGCTTCAAAGTAGCGCAGGGCAGATAAATGGCGTAATCGTTTATCCATAAGCTCTTGTTATATCTCGTGTAAGAAATGGTGGTTGGTCAAAATATCATCAGATTTACATAATAGTCAGCACAGAAAGGAAGCAATAGGAGAGGCGAGATGTTACTTGCGTTACATTGGAATTTTCAGATTGAGTTTAAATTATTCAAAATGGACAAGAAGTTCTGCTTTGGTCGCACGTTATCGACGCAAAAGGTGGAATCTGTTGCTGATTTACCACCGCACTTGCAAAAGGACTTAGGTATAACGGACTGCTACCAAGCGAAACCCAGTTACCAGCGATACCTGTAGGCAGAGATAAGCTTAAGTTATGCTGCTGGTTAAAGGATAAATCGGCAGCAAGAAAAAGGGCGCGTAATGCGCCCTTAAGATAACAAAGAAAGTTATTATTCTTCCCAAACCACCAATTTCCCTTTTGGCCAATTGGCGCCAACATCATGGTATTTCTTCTCTAACACGTGACGCTTTATTTTGAGTGTTGGCGTAAGAATGCCATTTTCAATGCTCCATGGGTCTTTGATCATTAGTACCCCTTTGATCTGCTCATGGGATTCAAGCTCTTGATTCATGCGCTTAACGACGCGCTCACTGGTACGTTCATAACGCTCGCGATCAAAGTTTGGAAAGTCATGGGGCACGACTAGAAGAACTGGTGCTGGTAAACCAGAGCCTATCAAACACATCATTTCGACGCGGCTGTATTCAAACAGTTTCTTCTCAATCGGTACCGGCGCAACGAACTTACCTTTGGCGGTTTTAAAGGTGTCTTTCTTACGCCCTTGAATGGTGAGGTAGCCTTCTGAGTCTAAGAAGCCGATGTCACCTGTGTGCAACCAGCCCTCATCATCAAAGGTTTCTTGTGTTGCTTCATCATTTTTGTAGTAGCCAGAGAATAAGCCCTTACCGCGCACCATGATCTCTTCATCGGCAGCGATTTTAAGTTCAATCCCTGGTCCGGCATTACCCACGCTGCCAATCTTATCGGCGCGGAATGGGTAGTTAAGTGTGCTGTAAGCAAATGACTCTGTCATGCCCCAAGCTTCGGTAATATTGAGCCCAACACTGTGATACCACTCAAGTAGAGCTGGAGAGACAGGCGCTGAACCACAACCCAATACGCGAGCTTGATCCAGACCCAGACCATCCGCTAGCTTCTTCTTAATTAATGAATTCACGAATGGGATCTTGAGTAAGAAATTAAGCTTTTTCTGTGGCAGTTTATCTTGGATACGCTGCTGGAAGAGCGTCCACAGGCGCGGTACCGAAATAAATAGAGTCGGGCGCTGCATTTTGACATCTTCGATAAAGGTATCGAGAGATTCAGGAAACGCAGTTTGTACGCCACCCATAATTGATGAACCAAAGATATAGACGCGTTCAGTGATATGGGCAAGCGGAAGATAAGAGAACAAACGATCTTGTTCTTCAATACCAATATGATTAATCAGTTGCTGGGCTGACCAAGAGAATGCGCCGTAGGTGAGCATTGCGCCTTTAGGTAAACCTGATGTCCCTGAGGTATAGACAATCGACATCAGCTTGTCATCGTAATGAATAGGACGCTCTTCGCTTGGGGAGGCATCCTTTATTAACTGCTCGAACTGATGTTGGCAGTTATTTGGTGCACTATCATAAGCAAGACTGATGGTGATGATATCATCCAATTTATCGATGATTTGCTCGGTCGCAGTCGCATCATCCAACTTACCGCCAATTAACACCTTGCTGCCACTGTGAGTGACACAGTGTTCAATCGTCTCGGCACCAGCTGTCGGGAAGACCGGAACGCTGACATAGTCACCCAGCATCATGGCGATATCACAAATAAACCACTCTGCGCAGTTTTTCGAGATAAGGGCGACCTTGTCCCCCGGTTGGACACCCAAACCGCGCAACGCCGTGACTAGACGTAGCGCTTTATCGGCAACTTCCGCATAGGTGTACTCAACGAATTGGCGATTAATGATCTGCTTAAGGTAGATTTCGTTAGGGCGCTCAGCTGCCCATTTTAAAATCATCTCATTTGGTGGTGGTAAGGTGCATCCTTTTATTTTCAACTCATGCGGCTGATTCATTGGTTAACTCCCTGTTATTAGTGACACTCCTTGTGTTTGATACTCACCATATAGTAGAGAGCGAACCGTATGTGCAACGTTATCAAACGCAAAAGAGAAATTATTTTGTTAACACAATGTTAACTTTAGCATGTTGCCATACTCCTTGGGAAGGTTATCGCTCGCAAGATTGGTTTAATTCGTTTGACGAAATGAGAGTGGACTAACGCCAGTTTCTCGTTTGAAGACTTTACAGAAGTATGAGGCATCGTTGAACCCACATCGCGTGGCAATGTTCGATACACTTTGCTGCTTGTTTTGCTTCAGAAGCTGTTTTGCGCGATCCAATCTGGCGCTAAGAACAAAAGTGCGAAAGTGGGTACCAAAAGTACGGTAAAACAGACGGGAAAAGTGTGAGGTTGAGTAGCCAAGTATGGCAGCTAGTTGATCTTCGCGTAATGATTTATCGAGGTTTTGTTTAATGATTTCCGGAATGTGTTCCAGCTCTATGGTGTTGTTTGAGGTGTAAGAAACGGATGCTTGAGAGGAATAGCATAAACGTAAGGTCATAATTAAGTGCTCAAAAATTTTTTCCCGTTCAGAGCTGAGGAAGAACGCAGCATTGCTATTTATTTCTGTTACCGTTGGCTTCTCTTTTCCATGTAACACAATGATTTTCTTACGTAGGTGGTGGCAAATTGAAATTGCTTGCTGCATAAGCCTGTCATTGTCTGCCTGCCAACAGAAGATAAATAAGTGATGTTTTGGCGAGGCGAGTTTAGCAAGATCGTCGTGATCGGAGCTGATCTGAAACTGCTGATCGAGTTTGCCATAGAGATGCGGTTGCAAATCTAACAGGCTGCCACCTAAATTGCATATTCGATTCTTTGTTTGCTTCATACACGCAATTTTTCATTATAAGTATTAGGTAATTGTAGAACTATTCATGCATTTTTCTAGTTCTAAGGTATGAATATAATTGGCTGTTATAAGTAGTAATATAAAAAATATATATAATTTTTTTGTGGTGTTTAATTGCTGTTGAATTTGTAAGTTTATGTTTTATAAATGTAAAGGTGCTAAAGCCATACTTTTTAATATGATAATACAGTTGCTATGCATATTGATAAAACACTTCTTAGTACCTAGTTTTACTATGAAATTGATGCAATGGATCAATTTAAAAAGCGATATTAAAGGAGAGAGTGATGTTTTTGACTAAATACATTCAAATTCGTGAAGACCTACGAAATTTTTGCCACAAAGAGGATGGTGTTACCGCGATTGAATACGCTCTGGTAGCTGTGGCAATTGCAGGTATTGTAGCCGTGGTATTTTCAGGTGATACAGGTTCATTGCAAAAAGCGCTAAGTGACGCAATGACCAAAATATCAACACAAATAAACGGATAGCACTTAATAGAAGTAGGTATAAGTACTTGAATGATATTAATAATATTAGTGCTTTTTATATTAAGTTTTTTGGTCTGTTTTTATGACTGGAATTTTAGAAGAATACCTAACGTCATAATAATATTAATATTTCTATTAGCAGTGATTAAATTATTAGTGAGTGGTGATTTCTCAAATTTCTTTTGGTTGGCAATTTTAGTTCCGATACTTTTTCTGGTATGGAAAGTTGGAATTTGGGGAGCAGGAGACAGTAAACTTCTGCTCGCCTTCTTCCCAATGATCAACGCCCAATACTATGTAGCGACGTTGTGTTTTATTGGGTTGCTTGGTTTTATTACCACGCTCGTTTTCTTGGTTTATAAAACCGTAAATAAAAAGATTAAATTTAATACTGTGCCTTACGGTATTCCGATTGCGTTGAGCTGCTTTTTAACCTCAATCGCCTCTTTTTGAGGAGGTAAGATGAACTTAAGAATTCTTATTCCCGTTGCGCTGATCTCTATCGGTATTGGTGTGTACGGTCTGTCTGAACAGATTTTCCAAAAAAACAATGTACCTGAAGCGGCATCTCAAGTGGTTAATCAAGAGAGTCGGGTGTCAGTCTACAAGGTGATAAAACCGATAGGGCAAGGTGTACTGATAACCAAAACTCACCTAGCGGTTGAAAGGTTGCCTGAGAATGAAGCGCTTCAGCTTGGAATTGACCCAGAGCAACCGCTTAGCTTGAGCGCAGGAAGCGTCGCTAACCAAGCATTGGAGGCGGGCGACATCATTAGTCCAGCGATGATCCTCACCCCAAATGAAGCTGGCTATATTGATGCCGTTATTGAGCCCAATCGAGTGCCTTACGCTATTTTGGTGAATGAAACGGATATTATCGGTGGACTCATCACTCATGGCAGTATCGTTGATGTTGTCGCGCTTTCTTCTGAAGAACAAAACCTCGCCAATGAAGAAACGGTAACAGACTATCAAACGGTTTCAGTCTCGCCAATTTTGATGGCGGTAAAGGTACTTAAAGTAAGCCAGGAAACGACTCAAGAGAGTCGTAGTGAGTCGCAGAGCAATCATGTGACGTTGATTTTGCAACTGACTCAAAAGCAGGTCGCGAAACTAGCGATTGCGAAAAACATTACCCAACTTGAAGTACATAAATCTTTAGGGGAGCAAGAGGCTTCAGCTCTACAAGCGAACTCTGGCGATGTTTTACCTGACTACCGTGCAATAGTGGAATTTAGAGCGGACAAGGTAACGGTTAAATAACAACAAAAATAGATGGAGGAGACATGGTAAAAGGATATCAAATATTGTTATGCCTTCTATTGGTCCCCATTAGTTTGGTCACGAATGCGGCAAGAATTGAAAACTTGTCCGAAGGTGATGCTCGTGCGATTCAAACTGAAGTGGAGATTGGCTCGGTTTTTATTTCGGATCCTGAAGTAGCAGATTATCAGGTGATTGAGAAAAATAAAGTCGTGTTCTTTGGTCGTTCGATTGGCAATGCTTCTTTTATGGTTTTTGACAAAGAAGGTAAGACGCTTGTGTCACGCAAGTTAGTCGTAAACAAAAGCCTAGTCCATATCCAGCAACAGATTCAGCTCAAGTATCCAGATAGTGATGTTTCAATCTACAACTTAGGTGATCAGGCAGTGCTCAGTGGTACGGTTTCTTCTGATGAAATCCGAGAGCAGATTTACCGACTGGCGGGCGAGTTACTGGGTAAGGATGCGGAAATCACTAACGTGAACTGGGATTTGGGTGAGCAGGTCTATGAAATGCAGTTTATGCGCCGTTATCGATTCCAAGGCTTGGTCAACAATATCGACGTAGTCAGCACCAAACAAGTTAATGTCAAACTGACTATTGCAGAAGTGACACATAGCTTTCTAGAGGAGTTTGGGATTCAAATTGGTACTACTGCTCCGGGGGTATTTATCGATCAGTTAACCAGTTTCAGTGCCAGTGACATTATATCGGTTATTACTGCCATCGGTGACGACAATGTAGGGCAGATTTTAGCTGAGCCGAATTTGTCTGTGATTTCTGGTGAAACTGCCAGTTTTCTTGCGGGGGGTGAAATTCCGGTGGTCACCGTGATTGATGGCTCTACCGACGTTGAGTATCGAGAGTACGGGGTAAGACTGGAGTTGATGGCAAAAGTACTCAGTGACCAACGGATCAAGCTGTCTATGCTGCCGGAAGTGAGTGCGTTAGACAATCAATATGAGAATGACAATTACGATTTACCAGCGCTGAAAACTCGCCGCGCTCGCACTACAGTCGAGCTTGGCGATGGTCAGAGCTTTATTCTCGGCGGCTTACTGAGCACCGAAGACCGGGAGACTTTGCGTCGCATTCCCTATATTGGTGATATTCCTGTCTTAGGCGCTTTATTTCGAAATACCGCCACAGAGAGAACTAAAACCGAGTTGGTCATTGTTGCCACGGTAAACCTGGTGCAACCGATCCATCCTTCACAAGTGCAAATTCCTACCATGCACAAAACCTCTAATCTTGAGCGCTTTTTTAATGTTGGTCAGGGGTATCCCAAAGCGGCAGAAACCTCAGTTAATGAGGTGTTGGCGACAGGAGGGTTCAAACAATGAAGAGCACAACAAGCAAAACCTTAATTGTGGCAGCTTTGGCGTGGCTTACCGTTGGATGTGCCGAAACCATCAAAGAGCGTGAAGGGGCGACGTTGCAGATGGTGCCAGTGACGCATACCTACCACCTCACCATAAAGCAAAATAAGCATCAGCAAGCATGGCAACAATTGAATCAATACGTTGAGCAAAATTGGCAAGCGATTGCCAATCAACCAGTGCAGGTCACTTGGATGTCAACATCAGGGAAGCGAATGGCAGACAAATTGACTAAGGAGTTAAAAAAGCGCGGCATTAGCTCAGAAATGGTGAGAGTAGAGAAAGGAGAGCAACAGCAACACTTTGATTTGTCAGTTGCGACAACCAGCTACAAAGTTGTCTCTGAAGTTTGTGATTACATGCAAATCGGTCAATTTGGGGCGTATCGAGAAGGGTGCTATCCAGAGAACCTTCGTTGGCAAAGCATGGTACATCCAGAAAAAATGTTGTTGTCGGGCAATGAAAAATAGGGGGCGGGATTATGTTTGATTTAGTCGATATTCTGAAAAATCGTGATGGCGACCCGTCTCAAGAGGCTCGTAACATTGAGTCGGTTGCCTTTTTTCAATCGGAAAAGTGTAAAGCCTTAGTGGCAGAAGCTTATCGCTTTGAAGGTCTTGAACAACCAGCCTTTTTCCCTTTAGCTGATGATAGCATTGCCGAACACACGCGTTCAGAGACCGTGGAAGTGATCATCTTAGAGCTCAATACCAGTAAAAATGTCGTCAAAGATGCGGAGAAGTTGAGTCATCAGCTACCCAATAGTGCTTCAGTGGTTGTGATTGGTAGTGAAGATTGCATCTCTACCATTCGTAAACTGAAGTCTATGGGGATCTATTATCTGTTTTGGCCAATCAATAAAAACGAGCTGATTGAGTTTGTCATGAGTGTGCATGACAACCGACAAGGCAACCGTGGCTTGAGTAAAAAGCGCCGGGCGAAACAGGTCACTTTTGTTGGCTGCAAAGGCGGTGTGGGCACAACCATGCTGTGTGCCGAGACCAGTTACATTTTGTCTGGCAAACGCAACTCTACCTGCGTGGTCGTGGATAACTGCTATCAAGGTGGTAACCTCGATATTATGATGGGGATAGAGAAGTTTCAGAAACGCGAAATCCGATCAGGTTCTCTCACCGCCAATCTGGATTTTACCTCCTCTCAAAGCCTGCTTAGCAAGCAGGGAAAAAACTTGTCCGTACTCGCGCTGACTTCAGAAGATATTACCAGTGCTGACCTTAAAGATTATACCCAGAACGTCACCGCGTTTATTTCCGAAGATGCTAACTTTGTCTTAGAAGATCTGTCCGCAACAGCGGAGCTGGTCTTTTCTAGTAAGGATCTGGTTAATATTTCTGATTGCGTCATCTTGGTTGTTTCACCGACGATTTCATCGTTAAGAGAAGCGGCGCGATTGCATCGGGAAATCAAACTGGAAGCCGAGACAAAAGGAAGCCCACTTCGGGTGATTGTTGTATTGAATTACTCGATTCCGGAAAGCTGCGCAACGGTGAGCAAAGCAGAAGTGGAAGAGTTTCTTCAGCGCCCGATAGATGTGGTGATGCCGTTTGTGAAAAAGCTCGATGCCAAAATTCTAGATAAGCAACGAATCGGCGATTTGCGGGGCAAAGCGAGTAAGTCCCTGCACAATCTCGCTGCACTTATTTTTGGCGAAGAAGCGACTAATGGCTCAGTGTTCCCATTTAAGTGGGGGTCGTAGGCTATGCATGGTGCAAAGGAAATTTATCGCGATTTGCGGGGCAAGATCTTTGATGCAATTGATCCTGAAGTGATTAACCGCCTCAATGCACAGCAGTTATCTGAGCAGTTGTCACAAGCTCTCTCTATGCTTATCGACAAAGAGCAATTACCCGTCCCAGCGGTATTACGCAATGATTTTGTGCGCAATCTTGTTGATGAGTTACAAGGCTTGGGACCACTACAAGCGTTGATGGATGATGAGGACGTGACCGATATTATGATTAATGGTCATGAAAACGTCTTCATCGAAAAACACGGCTTGGTAGAACCGAGTTCGGTCAGTTTTGTCGATGCCGCACAACTGTTGGATATCGCCAAACGAATCGCGGGCAGAGTAGGTCGCCGAGTTGATGAATCCCAGCCTATGTGTGATGCCCGCTTGGCGGATGGTAGCCGAGTCAATATTGTCATTCCACCCATCGCTATTGATGGCACCTCGATTTCGATTCGGAAATTCAAAAAACAAGCCATCGACTTAAGCCAATTGGTTGAGTTTGGTGCTATGAGCACGGAAATGGCGCAGTTGATGATGATTGCCTCTCGCTGTCGATTGAATGTGCTTATTTCTGGTGGTACGGGCTCTGGTAAAACCACGATGCTAAATGCACTTTCACAATTTATCTCCGAGAAAGAACGCATTGTGACCATTGAGGATGCCGCGGAGCTGCGTTTACAGCAACCCCATGTCGTACGTCTTGAAACTCGAACCGCAGGGATTGAGCATACTGGTGCGGTGCATCAAAGAGACTTGGTGATCAATGCGCTGCGTATGCGTCCTGATCGAATTATTGTTGGTGAGTGTCGCGGCGGTGAGGCATTTGAAATGCTGCAGGCGATGAATACCGGGCATGATGGTTCGATGTCGACTTTGCATGCCAATTCTCCGCGCGATGCTTTAGCTAGGGTAGAAGCCATGGTGATGATGGCAACCAACAATTTGCCGCTTGAAGCGATCAGAAGAACGATTGTCAGTGCGGTTGACATCATTATCCAAATTAGCCGTTTGCATGATGGTAGCCGCAAGGTGATGAGCATCACTGAGGTGGTGGGACTAGAAGGCGATAGTGTGGTTTTAGAGGAGATTTTCCGCTTCCAACCCGAGATATCGGAAGAGAATATTCGCCACGTTCGCGGCAATTTCGTAACGGCAGGATTGATGAAACGCTCTGTGCTGGTGGAGAAAGCTCGCTTCTTTGGCTTAGAGTCTCAGCTCGACTCTCTGTTTAGAATGGGGAGTGTGCAATGACGTATTTGGTACTTATTGGCTTGGGAGTTATCGCGATTCTCTTAGCGATTATGTCACCAAAGAAAAAACATACCTATTTAGAAGAGTTTAATCGCACCGTCTTGGTAAGCAATATGGCGAGTGAAACCGGACAAGCGGTGGATTTAAAGTCGCTATCTGATCGGACTTGGCAACAAGTGATTGGTGAAAAGTGGAGCAACTTACATAAACAAATCGGGCGCTTCTCTTACATCAAAATGGCATTGTTTGTCGTGGTGGTGTTCTTTGTTGCGGTTGAGATTAATCAGCGATTTTTCCGTGGCAATGTCTATCTCGTCGCCGCAATTCTGGAAATATGTGCGTTGTTCGTCGCGTATAACTGGCTACAAAAACGCGAAAAAGAGATGTTTGAAGAGTCGTTTCCAGACGCGCTTAATATGCTTTCTAGCGCCGTCTCCTCGGGTGAGAGCATCATGCATGCGATCATGTACGTTGGTAAGTCGCTCGATGGTGACGTAGGCAGCGAGTTCAAGTTGATGGGAGAACGCTTACAGCTGGGTGAGAGTGCAGACGAAGTCTTACGTAAATCATGCCGCCGTTTTCCATATCCCTCTTTTCACTTTTTCGTGATCACCTTACGCGCCAACATGCACCGTGGGGGGCAATTAAAAGATGTGATCAATCGCCTTAATCGTTTGATGTTTGATGCAAGGGCAATTGAGAAGAAGAAATACGCCCTCACTTCTGAAGCGCGGATGTCAGCCAAAATTGTTGCCGCGATTCCCTTTGTTTTCTTATTGATTATGCAGACACTAAGTCCTGCAAATTACGAATTTGTCATGTTTAATGAGCAAGGACGTCCCGTGCTTTACTACCTCTTAACTAGTGAAGCGCTCGGTATTTTCATTATCTGGATGTTAATGAGAGGGGTACGCTGATGGAAGCATTGGGTGTGGCGATTCAATCAAGCAGTATTATTGTCCCCGTTCTGATGATGCTGGTGTTTTTTGGTGTGTTTGCCCTGTTCTATAGCATCTACTTAAAGGCTGCGAGACAGAATCAACTGAGTCGTTTTGGTCTGCAATATAGCAAAAAGCAGCAAGCGCAGAGCCTAGTCGAAAAATTTAATCTAGCGATGGGCAAGGTGCTTTCTCTTTCTGAAACCGATATTCACGAAAAGATGGTCGCAGCGGGCATTTATGATGTTAAGTATGTGAAGTGGTTATTTCCGATCAAATATGGCGCGCTGTTGCTTGGTGGGCTTTTACTCGCTTTTTACGCTTACCAAGTGCAGCTATCGTTCAACAAACTGATGTTTTATTCCTGTATTTGGCTTGTGCTGTGCTTGCTCGCTCCCGATTGGTATTTGACTTGGCGACGTAAAAGTTTACAGCGCAAGTTATCTGATCGCCTGCCTTACTTACTTGATCTTATGGGTGTATGTGTACAGACCGGTATGACGATTGAAGCTTCAATGGGCTATCTCGCGAAAGAGATGGTGGGGTTTGATAAAGATATTGCCTATATGCTCAATAAAACCAATGAGAGAGCTAAGTTAGTCGGCTTAGAGCGCTCGTTAGAAGAGCTCTACGCTCGCGTTCCCACCCCAGAAATACGCAGCTTTGTGATGACACTGACACAGAGTCTGCAATACGGCTCTTCAATTTATACCGTATTAACCACCTTGGCGGTTGATATTCGCAATATTCAAATGCTTGGGCTTGAAGAGAAGATAGGTAAGTTGTCGGCGAAAATGTCGATTCCATTGATTCTATTGATCATGTTGCCGATTGTGATTCTGATTACTGCTCCGGGCATTATGCGTTTGATGGCGAGTTAATAAAGAGGGATGAAAATGATTAAGAAATGGATGTTTTGCACACTATTGCTGGCATTTTTGCAAGGCTGTATGAGTTCCTCAAAATCGATCGAGCAGCAAGCCAGCAATGCGAGTTTCAATGCTAAGGAAACCGTCATCAAAGAGACTGGCGATAACGACAAGTTGATTAGTTTTTATAAAGAGTCGTTAAAGCAAGGGGAAGATGAGCGAGTGCGCGTCAAATTGGTTGAAGCCTATATGCAAGCCGATGACTTGGATTCTGCATCTTTTCATTACGGTAGCTTATCAAATAATTCCCAATTTTCGCCACAAGGCTTGTACTTAAAAGCCCGTATTGAGTTTGCTAAAGGAAATGCAGACCAAGCGATTTCAGCGGGGCTAGAAGCGTTAGAAGCTAGATCACCATACCCAGAGGTTGAGAACTTGCTTGGTATGGCTTACGCATCAAAACACGACATCAATAATGCGTGGCGGTATTTTTATTTAGCTCGTAAGCACTTTTTCGACGATGTGACGATCAAAAATAACCTCGCGGTGATTGATCTTATGTTGCAAGACTATCAACTCGCTATTTCTCGCTTAGAGCCAATTTACCTCTCTGGCAATCATGATGCCACCATCGTAGCAAACCTTGCACTAGCGTACGCCAAAACCGAACAATTTGATGCATTTAAAGGGTTATATCGCACTCGCTATTCGCCTAGAGAAATAGAAGATCTCTACATTGGTTTGCGTCTTGTGTCGGTAGCGAAGCCCGATGCTCTTCTCGCCTCAAACAGAGAAAACGAACTGAATAAGGCGATGAGTTCGCCATAGGAGGGAGTATGCACAAGAAAAAGCACAAGGGGGTTGTCACTATCGAGTTCGCTCTCGGCTTTTTTGCTTTCTGGTTGATGATTGCCGCTTGGGCTGAGTTGAGCTTTATGTCTTATGTCTCTGCGGTCAACGATTTAGCGATATCTGAAGCCTCACGAGCGGCGAAGAAAGATACCCAAAACTATATTGATTCATTTTATGCCCAGTTAGAGGACAGTAATAGTGTGTGGAGTGGGTTAGTCGATAAGAGCAAATTCCGAGCTTCAGTACGCTATGTTGCTGATATGGATGCGCTTGAATTGATTGATGCTGCGTGCTTACCCGCCGAGGGAGAGCAAACTGCTGAGTGCGGTGTGGCTGATGATTCAGCCATTGCGATTTACTACATCAGCTATGACTTTAACAGTATCTTTGGTTATTTCATTGACGAGGAAACCATCTTCGGACGTGAGGTGATAGTGGTGCAAGAATATGAAAGAGATCAATTCAATATCTAAACAAGCTGGGACCTTCACGATTGAGTTTGCTTTGGTTGGTTTGTTGCTTGGCACCATGTTTCTTTTTACGGCAGATGTGGTGGTGAAGCTCTCGATGAAAGGAAAATTAGATCGTATGTCCTATTCGGCGACCAGTTTACTCAAAGAGCGTACACAGCTTTACAGTGAAGATTACTTAACCACGGCGGCTGATGCTGATGCAATATTTAACGTGATTCAGGGCTCAATAGAGCGAACGACCGCTTCTTATCAAGCATCACGCTTTGGAATGGTTATAGAAGAACAAACTTACGCAGCAGATTCATCACCAAATGCGTTAAAAACGATTCGTCGTGGTGATCAGCAGTGCCAACTCGATCAGACGCTAGGTCAATTACGAAATAGCCTTGCTGTTGTTACCTCATGGGGACGTCAAGCAACGCTATATCGAGTCACTTTATGTTATGCGACCGACAATATGGTGGAACATGTTTTAGATTCAGGTTTTAGCATGGTGTCATCAAGCTCGGTTGTGATAGGCAGGTAAGTTATGAAATCCTCTCTCTCTAAACAAAGTGGTCACGCAGCAATACTATTTACCTTGATGGTGCCTGGTGTTTTCGGTCTGTTTACGCTCGCAACGGATGGGGCAAAAATGTTGCAGGAAAAAGCGCGCCTGCATGATGGCTTGGAAGCTGCGAGCCTTGCGGTTGCCGCGCGTAATGATGACAACGTAGACGATGGTTCTGGGCATGGCAGCGCTGTTAATCAGGCAATTGCGAAGGCGTATATATCGCAATATATGACCGACATGAATAGCGTGGATAACTTGAGTATCCAAAAGCTCAGTTGTGAGCAGATCCCAGATTGCGTCGCAGGGCTTTCGCAAGGTGAGCCGCGATTTTTTGAATATCGAGTTAATGCAACCACGGCACATGATGGTTTGTTTGCTGGCGATTTAGGGGCGTACGATGGCAACTACCAAATATCTGGTCAGTCAAATGCACGTAAGTTCCAAAATAGTGCGGTGGATGTTGTGTTTGTTTCCGACTTTTCGGGATCGATGGACAACAGTTGGTCCGGTGGTTCTAAGAAAAAGTACCTCGACTTAATTGATGTGATTAAGTCAGTAACGGATGAGCTGCAGAAGTTTAATGATCTTGTTAATGCTGATGATAATAGTGTCGCATTTGTTGGTTTTAATAACTTTGTTCGTTTAGTCAATGGCGATGGCAAAGGGAAAACCTGTTTTGTCAGTCAGTACGAATATAATAAGAAAGGTAATTTGGGTTATCAGAAAACCGTCAACCGTGTTTTTAGTGAAAAAACGGGTTGTGAGACAAGTGGAACCTACAGCGCCAATTTTGAAGATATTCTACCCACCACCAATTTTTCCTCTTTCAATACCAAGATTGCCAAATTTACGCCCAATGGCTACACCTCATCATCTCAAGGTTTGATTCGCGGAGCCCAACTTGCCAATAAAGGTACCAACCCTCGTCGTTTAATTATTGTGCTTTCAGATGGGGTCGATGCGGGGTCTACGAGCGGGAAAACCAACAAGAGTATTGCGGAAACACTTTATGGTAACGGCTATCAAATGTGCGACAAAATACGCGAGCATCTAGATGGTTTAACGGCAAGCAATGGCGATCCGGTCACTTCACGTATTTCTGTGATTGGTTTCGATTACGATGTCAGTAGCAACAAAGGACTACAAACTTGTGCAGGCTCTGACAACGTCTTTAAAGCGCAGAACAAAAATGAAATTTTGAACAAAATCCTTGAACTGATCAGTGAAGAAATAGGGCATTTAAAATAAATAAGGAGAAAGTCATATGCGTGGATCTCAACTTACTGTGGCACTTGCATTGCTGAGTGGGGCTTTCTCATCGGCTTGGGCAAGTGACAGTCAAGAAATCATTCGCTATTGCGCTAAACCAGATCTGAACTACCAGCAAGACATTGTATTTGGGACAGCGACCGAGGTAGATATGCTGCAAGGTCCTTTTCTACTTTTGCAGCGAGACAGTAGTTATCAATTAACCGAACAGATGATTACTCAAGAGTTACTAAAAGCGGGGATCGATCCTGACTGTGCTGAGTACCTAATGTCAAAAAGTAATACCGTTAACTACCAAGCAGGCGAATTGGTTGCAAGAGTCTACTTTGCGTTTGATAAATCGAGCTTAACCAAAGAATCACAGTATGTGTTAGATACCATGGTGGAAAAGCTTGGGACGCAAGGGCATCGATTGTTGTTGGAAGGGCATACCGATCATGTTGGTAGTCAGAGTTATAACTTCGCTCTGGGATTGCGAAGAGCGGACAGTGTTAATGATTACTTAGTTGCTAAACAGATGCCAGCAGACTCGCTAACAACGGTATCCAAAGGCGAGATGGTACCAATTCAAACTAACGCAACCGCGCAAGGTCGTAAAGCCAATCGACGAGTGGATATCGTGGCTGATAAATAAATGTTGCAGTGAAACTCAAAAACCGCGTTTTCGCGGTTTTTGAGTTTGAGGCTTAGCCCAGCATGCCCATGGCAAGACCTGCGAGGATAAAGGTGACCACCATCCAGATGATTGGCAGTTTCAGTTGCTTCATCAAATAGAAACCAACTAACACCAAAGCAACATCCAGTGGATTAAACACCGCGCTGGTAAACACTGGCTGGTAAAGGGCAGAAACCAGTAAGCCAACTACCGCAGCGTTAACGCCACTTACCGCGCCGGCGACTTGAGGTTTTTGAGCCAATGATTGCCAGTTTTTCAGTACGCCAAGTAGCAATAAAAAGCCCGGAAGAAATACCGCAATTGTTGCCACTAATGCCCCTGTAATCGGCGAGTTTGGTTGCAGTTCATAACCAATGTAGGTGGCAAATGTGAACATTGGTCCCGGCACAGCTTGTGCGGCGGCGTAACCAGTTAAGAAAGCATCTTGGCTAAGTTGATCACCAACGATGTTTTGCAGCAGTGGCAGTACCACGTGACCACCACCAAATACTAAGCTACCAGCTTGGAAAAAGTCGTTAAATAGCCCAAGAGTTGGTGCCAAGTGAGCAATCAAAGGCATGCCAAACAGGATCACCGCAAACAGCGCGAGGGGCAAAATGCTTGGTGTAAAGGGCTTCGGCTCTGCTGGCGTTTCCCCTTTAAGGTATTTAGCTCCAATTAAGGCAGCAATCATCAAGACCACCATTTGTGTAGCAATACTTGGCATGGTCAGCAGTGCGATCGCGGTGATCAAACACAAGCTGACGGAAAGGGTATTTTTGCAGAAGTTTTTGTACATGCCCCATGTGGCGTCAGCAACAACGACAACAGCTAGCAATTTGAGTCCATGGACAATGCTTTGAAACGCCGTTGTTTCTGTTAACTGGCTAGAAACCACCGCCAGTAGCACCATGATCAACACCGAGGGTAAGGTGAAACCAATAAAGGCAGCACATGCGCCCGCTAATCCACCGCGCTTATACCCTAGAGCAAAGCCAACTTGACTCGAGCCTGGACCAGGCAGAAATTGGCTTAAAGCAACAATTTGCGCGTATTCACTATCATCTAGCCACTTAAGTTTCTCAACAAAGGTTTGGCGGAAATAGCCAATGTGGGCAGCAGGTCCACCAAAGCTTATCCAACCAAGCCAGAAAAAGGTTTTAAAAATTGAGAGCATCTGAGAGGTATCCTTCTAATTTCATTACTGCTCGTTACTGCACCTAGAGTAAAAAAAATAGTAAGATGACTCAAATTGATAGTTTTAATTCTATATATGAATGAAATGGGATTTGCATGGCAAACAGTGAAGATCTGCAATGGCGTAACATCGATTTAAATTTGTTAGTGACGTTTTCTTATTTGTACCGCTACCGTAGTGTCAGCATTGCGGCAGACAAAAGCTTTGTTAGTCAGTCTGCCATGAGTCACAGTTTAGGGCGTCTGCGCCAGTTATTCGATGATCCATTGTTTGTGCGCAAAGGGCACAAAATGGAGCCAACTGAACATGCCCACCACATTGCGCCGACGGTAAGTCAGCTGCTTGATTCGATCACCCATAATTTGCTGACTAAGGCTCATTTCTCGCCGAGTAACTACACTGGCGTATGCCGTATTGGGTTGACCGATTATGCCGAGTTTATTTTTGCTCCGGCGATCTATGACCAAATTCGTCAGCAAGCGCCCAGCGCGCAAATCAGTTTTATTAATGTTAACCGCAGTAATTATGTTCAACTGACTGAGCAAGATAAGCTGGATGTGGTGATTGGCAGTATGCCAGTGCTTGATGATGAGTTTGAAAGCCAATATCTCTATACCGAAAAACATGTCTGCTTAGCGGATGCCAAAGCTTTAGGGCTCGCTGATAAGCTAACTCTGGAAGTTTTTGCAGGTATCGAACAGGCGTTAGTCAGCCCTGATGGCAGTTTAGCCACTCAGGTAGATAAGAAGCTAGCCGAGCACGGTTTATCTCGCCATGTCACTGTCGCTTCGCGCAACTTTCTCACGGTAAGGAGCTTGCTTAAGCAGCGCCGCTTAATTGCAATTGTTCCGGAAAAAATGGCGCAAGCACAAGGCTTTGATGACAGCTTAACCACGTTTACACCGCCTGTTGCCGTGGCGGATTTTGATATTGCGATGTTGTGGCACTCTAGCCGAGCCAGTGAAGAGAAAAATATTTGGTTACGCAGCTTGGTTGAGCAGGTTATTGTTGGCGAGAAAGATTGAATAAGCGCTACCAAGGTGATGGTAGCGCTGCATAGAATTTGATTTAGCGCTTGGCTTTAAAAGAGCGCACTACTTTCAATGAAGAAAAGGCGATGATGCAGTAGGCGAGCAGCTCGGTGCCTTCTTCGGCAATATTTTTCACATCACGTACGTAATGCTCTTGCATAACTCCTTTCCAGAAGTCACCCATGCCAAATAGGCGCGAATAAACGAGCAATAGAATCACGCCAAGGATCAGCATGTTCATGTACGAGCTGTTAAGCACGACCGCAATTTGATCTAAAGTTTGTTTGCCATTACGCCAAGCGTAGCTGATCGCCGCTAGGGTGACAGCAACGGCTGGATATACCCAGAAACCATGCAGGATGTAATCAAATAGCGCATCGTTTTCGCGGATTAACATCACTAAGAAGAAGCTGCCAAACAGAGCCGCCGCATGTTTTAGCTTTGGTTGCAGTTTGATTAAGTAGAAAAAGGAGACGCTTGAGATCAGCAACATGATTTGCTCAAGGCTTTCAGTTAGCGACAGTTCGCCAAGCTTATTACCGAGAATCACATAGTCAACTCGCATCGCTACGTTAACCAGAAGGCAGATAGCGATGCCGATCAGCGCCATTAAACTGCGCTTGAGAATGATTTCAGAGGTTGAGCGGTGGAGTGAAAACTCATGTCCTAGTGTTTTTTCTTCGGTATAGGTAGTCGTTTTCATAGCAGCATTCGATAAGTGGAACAAGATTGGGCAGTTTATTGCTTACTAAACTATCAATTGTCAGAATCGTGTCATGAATCGAACGCTGTGCAATTAACAAATTGTGCCTAGTTTACTATCCATCTGAATTCCCACCGCTTTATTGTAAGCCGAGCTCTTAAGTCAGTTGATAGCGTGTCCAAACTTTACTGCGCCAGCGTCTTGCCATGATGATGCCGCGGAACCATTCATCCATAGCGATCGCCATCCAAGCGCCAAATACCCCGTAGCCCCAATGAACACCGAGTAAATAGCTGAACACCACACCTAATCCCCACATGCTGATAATGCCCATTTTGACCGGGAACTTAATATCGCCCGCTGCTTTAAGCGCTGAGATAAAGATAAGGTTAAAGACGCGACCTGCTTCAAGCAAAATAGAGCCAGCGATTAAACTTGCGGTTAGGGAAGCGATTTCGGCTTGGTCGGTAAACAGCGGAATAATCGTGTCGCTGAGCATAAACGTTGTGATAGTGACGATGTTGGTAACAATAAAGCCGACCACAAAGTATTTCTGTACACGAACTAAGATAGCGTCAATTAAACCGCGACCAATAAAGTAACCGGCTTGAATTTGGCTACCTTGACCCACCGCCAGCGCAAACGCAAACGAGATACGAGCAATATTCTGCGCATAGGTAAACGCCGCCAGAGAGGCTGTCCCCATTTGCACCACAAAATAGATGATGGTGAGCTGGGCGAGGTTATAAGAGAGCATTTCGCCCGCGTTCATCATGCCAATGCGGACAATGCGTTGATAGATCACTTTAGGGATTTGACGCCACTGGGCAAAAGGCAGTTCAATGCCACTGCGGCGCAGTTTAACGCACAGCATTAGCGTGCTCAGTACTTGGCTGCTTACCGTCGCAATGGCCACCCCTTGTACGCCGTACACCGGCAAGCCAAAAGGTTGATACAGGGCAATATAGTTACCCATGATATTGATAATACCGGCAATCAGGTTAATGACCATTGGTGAACGAGAAAAACCATGGCTACGCAAAATGGTGGTCAGTACGATTCCCATGGTGACGTTAAATGTCATTGAGCCGCTGATCAGCAGATATTCTTGAGCGTAGTTTTGTACTTGCAGTTCTAGGCCATAATAAGGCAGCAAGTAATACGCGGCAGTTACGGCAAATACACTTAAACCAATCCCGACAATGGCAGACATGACCATGCTGGCAATCGCCACTTGCGCGGCATCTTGGTGACGTTCAGAGCCATTGTACTGCGCAATTAAGATCCCTGTGCCGCTGCTCACCATCGAAGAAATAATGATCAAAAAGAACGAGATTTGGGTGATCACCCCTACTGCTGACACAGCTTTATCCGAATAGGCACTAAGCATAAATACATCGCTGGTATTTAGCGCTGTACGCAACATAATTTCGATAAATAAAGGCCAAGTAAGCGCGAGAATACTCATGCGCTTATCAATTGCATTAGGTAGTGACGACATCGGAAGTGCTCAGCAGAAAAGGACAATAACCCCAAAAAAGGTGGGCTATTATATCGATGAAATTTTGAGCGTATAGAGTTTTTCTTATTTAATGATAAAACGACCGCCTAGAAGGTCGGCGGTCGTGTTTGAATCAGGCTTGGTAAGCGTTAAGAAGCAAATCGATTTGCTTGCGTTTTTCTTCACACACTCCGGCAAGATTACCGTATTTTGGTGCCGCGCGGTCGTTTTCTCGTGGATGATGCCAGCCAATGGTGTGCTCGATAAACTGCTGGGCAAAATGTTCCGATACCTCTAGGCAGCCAGCCAGCACTGTATCGACATAGGTTTGCACAATAGGGCTAAGTGAGCAGGGGGGTAGCGCTTGCTCGGTAACATAGATCCAGATCTGCGCGCTCTCAGATAACGCTTCCTCACAGCCAATATCAGCAAGGTTGATGCTAATACGTTGATAGCCGCGCTCACGGCGATCAAATTCGATAAGCTGCGCATCATCGACTTGCAGTAAGACGCCGTTCACCAATCCTTTGCCTTTGGTGACCACCAATGGTGCCAATACATAGCTGTCATCAACCTTGCCCCAGTAGCGACAAAAGCCATGCACCACGGCTGGGATCGCGGTCGAAGTTTGCCCAGTTAGTTTTCTTGAAGCGGAGTTCATTAGGCTGCCGTAACCGAAAATATATTGCGTCATGCTGCTACCATGATAAGAGACTGAAATGTCATCTTAGCTAGTTTCTACCACCGACCAAAGAGCAATCTGTTTAGACTTAGTGTTATGGGTTATAAGTCTATTTGAATTTTATGAGTCACTTTGACTTATTATCAATGAGGTTATAATGACATGGTTTGCTTGTAAGTTGTTGAAAATAAGCTGTATTTTTTCTGGTATGGATGATGCATTAACAGGGTGGCTATTATTTTAGGAGTTCTCTTGTGCTCAACATTACCGATAAGCGGGTTGAAGAAAAAATACCTGCAGCGTTACGACTTGGTTTTCGTCCATTTTTCTTTCTCGTTGCTTTGTATGCACTGATCGCTATCCCTGTGTGGGTATGGATGTTTCATTCTGGACAGCCTCAAGCGTTGCAAGTGCCAGCACTTTGGTGGCATGTGCATGAGATGCTATTTGGTTTTTCGATGGCAATTGTCGTCGGCTTCGTGTTGACCGCAGTGCAAAACTGGACTGGAATCAACGGTACGAAAAGTTATCGCCTTTTAGCCATTGTGGTGCTCTGGTTGACACCTCGCTTGCTGCTTTGGACGTCAGCACCACTTTGGCTAATCTCAATCATTGATGCGTTATTTTTAGCTTTTGCCGCGTTTGAAGTTGCTTGGCGTGTGCTGAGGGCAAAAGGGTATCGCAACCTCTTTTTTGTTCCGTTGTTTGTTTTAGCGATTGTGGCTAACTTTGCCAGTTATGCGTGTGTCAAAGGTATGCCGCCATTTGCTGCCTCAGCGGTTTGGCAAGCGATGCTGTGGTGGTTTACGTTACTGCTCTCAGTAATGGGTGGTCGAGTTATCCCGTTTTTCACTGCCAGAAGATTTAACTTTGTTAAACCTCAGCCTCAGCTTTGGCTTGAGTGGCTGGCGAATTTACCGCTAGTTGCGTTGTTTGTGCTGAGCTTTTTCCCACTAGTTATGGCTCAGTTGGGGGCGTATTTGATGGTATTGGCTGGTGGCGCGCAGTTGATAAGAGTGTTGCGCTGGCAGCCTTGGAAGACACTGAGCGAACCATTGGTTTGGTCACTGCACGCCGCTTACCTATGTATCCCGTTGAGTCTGTTAGCGCGTGGCTTATGGCAAGATGTGTTTGCCGCCCACAATATGATCCACCTCTTTGCGATTGGTGGCTTAAGCGGGCTGATTCTTGCCATGATCGCGCGAGTGACTATGGGGCATACCGGCAGGGCGATTTATCAAGGTCCCAATATGGCGTTGGCTTTTCTCAGTTTATTAGCGGCAGCACTGGTCAGGAGCTTTGGGGTTGCCATGTTCCCTGCGCATATGTTGGTGATGATTGATATCAGTGGCGCGTTGTGGGCGCTCGCTTTTGCGCTGTTTATTGCCAAGTTTGGTTATATGCTATTAACTCCGCGAGTAGACGGTCACCTAGGTTAATAACCTAATAAAAAAGGCTGCAATTGCAGCCTTTTCAATTTTTTATCACAACGCAAACCAAGAGCCTCGCGTTAAAATCTGACTTTTTTGGCAATAACTCAGTATATTAGAAATCGTTCCAATATAATAAGAACGTAGGTTTTAATGCATACTGGAAGAATGTTAAGCCGAGAATCAATAAGATTACACCTACAACACTCGCCAAGAAATCAAGTTCTAATTTTTTCAATAATAACGCTGGTGAAAACCAAACTACTGCTATTGCTGTTATTACGAACATAACACCACGACCAATAGTTAAAATTATTTCTAGTAACTTCATGATTAACTTAAGAATGTGAAAAAATAAATTAAACCATACATAGCATTTGGTATTTTCAAAAGTCACTTTTTTAAAATTTTTTTGATATAAATTCAAAAACTTAAAAATTAATTTTGCGAGAGATATATTGTTAATAAATAAGGCTGCAATAGCAGCCTTTTCAATACCGTAAAAATAGCACCCCATAAACCAAACTTCTTGGATCGATGACCAAGCCTTTCTAATCCGATTTATAGCTTGCCTAGGTTAAAGTCTTTTTGGAAGTAGAGGACTTTTTGTAGGTAGCGGCGCGCTTCACCTTTCGGGTGTTTGGTAGTCAAGGTGTCATACACCTGTTTTGGGGTTGAGTTATTCAGTTTAACCATTGCGCGTTTACGGTCGCTACTATCAAAGGCGGATAACACGCCGCCAGTGCCGCCGTTGTATGCTGAAATCATACTAAAGTGCATCGAGGTCGGGTCTTTTACTTCACGTAGGTAGCGGTTTTTCAGGATGTAGAAATACGCCGCGCCCGTATCAATATTGTTCGCCGGATCAAATAGGTATTCTTTAGTCGGAATGCCCGGTTTGTTTTTGACGAGGTTAAATACATCTGCGCCCGCAGTCTTTGGGATAACCTGCATCAAACCATATGCTCCTGCATGGCTGACAGCATAAGGGTTAAAGCTACTTTCGGTTTTAATAATTGAGTAGATAAGATCTTCAGATAGACCGTAGCGGCGAGCGGCATCACGGATTAAGCCCGCATATTGATACTCGCGTTGCTCAAGGTGATCACTCACCATGTTGATCACCACGTAGTGGGCTTGTCCACGTTTAATCGATTTGGTTTGCAGAGCGTTACTGATCAGGTAATCCGCATATCGGTTTGCACGCCATTCCCATTCAATTGGCTTCCCTTCATGGTCCAACACTTGCCCAAGTAAGAATGGTTTGCCACGTAAGATCGCCTCTTTATCACTGAACAGTTCGGCATGGGCGGGATCGGCTGGCATCAGCAGTGTTTGCACAATCGCTTTTTGCAGTTTTTGCTCTGGTTGATACTGAGAAATAGTTGAGACGTAGATCTTCCCTGCCTCAAAATCGATATGGGCGCGGGTGCTATAGCCATCTAAGTATTTCACATAGCGATGTTTACCGGCTTCAACAAACTCATCTTCTCCCCAGCGCTCTTTTGCCAGTTTGGCAACGTAAGCCATCAACTGATTGATGTTTTCTTGGCTGTAAGAAGGTGGCGTTGTGGTAACGGGCGGAATGCTTTCACACACACAGGGCTCAGAAGGTGCTGGACTGAGTGAACAACCACTCAGCAAAGCGAGTGATAAATAGACAATTTTCTTCATTTTAATTATTTGAATTCAGGCGCTTAAATAGCATTGCTGGACGACGCGTATTTTAGCTGAGATGAAATCAAAACAGGTACTAATTAATCCTAAAAATGCTGCGGTCAAGTGATAGAACTATTACTAATCATCGGCGGGCGAGATTTAGCCGCGCAAGTCCGACGGCTAAAGAGAGGAGTATTGGGATTATTTAAGCGTGACGTGGTGGTACTCAACGCCGTGGTCAGCAAAAATGTTGGCCAGTTTTGCTGGTGGCTCTGCATCGCAATAAATCGCGTCGATGAGGTCAGGTTTACATAAGACTACCGAAGCATTGCTGGTGTATTTAGAGTGGTCAATGGCAATGATTAACTTGCGGCTTTGTCCGATCATCGTACGAGCAATGGCAACATCATCGATATTGTACTCAAGTGCAATACCGTCTTCTGTAATCGCACCAACACTGGTCACGGTGTAATCGACATGAAATTGGTTAATGTCTTCAACAACGGTAGAGCCAATAATACCGCCATTGTTTTTACGAATTTTTCCGCTTGGCACCAGCACATCAATATTGTCTGACTCACACAAAATATTAGCGACTCGAATACTACTGGTGATCACCGTCAGCTCTTTCTTTTTCAATAAAGCTTGAGCAACTTGTTCAGTGGTGGTGCCCACCGTTAGGAAAATGGTCGAGCCATCAGGAATATCACGCGCAATCGCTTGAGCCACCGCCTCTTTCTCAGGCATGTATTTACTTTGGCGTGTGGTGAAGTCGGTGTTAACGAGTGAGGTGGGGTTATCGATATATGCCACGCCACTTTTTACGTTAATCAGTTGGTTTTGTTTTAAGGTCGCGAAATCACGACGAATGGTCTGTACCGACACATCAAACTCAATCGCCAGCTCGTCTTGGCTGCATGGCGCTTCTTGAATTTTCGCTAAAATTTGATTGAGTCGTGGGCTGTTGTTGAAATGTTTATCACTCATAATCAATCTTTCTAGTTATAGGGTTACGCAGTGCGTAACCCATGCTTAAGCCTAGCGTGCATTTTTTATAAACGTTTGCACATCTTGATGGTTCGGTATTCCTGCTCGCCCACCGGGTTGGGTGCACTTCAAGGCAGCCACTGCCGCAGCGTAGGCGACTTTGTCGGCGTTAGGCAACTGGTTCGCGACAGCAACGGCAAAAGCGCCATGGAAGACATCGCCAGCCCCTGTGGTATCGACAACATTTACTGCAAAAGCAGGATAGTGTTTGAACTCTCCATCTTCCAACCAAACGCAGCCTTTTGCGCCTAATGTCACATAGACCTGCCCGCGACAGATTTGTGCCGCTTTCTTCAAGCCTTCAAGGTGGTCTTGCTCTCCCGTGAGCTTTTGTAGCCCAGGTTGAGAGAACACGGCGTGATCGGCAAGCTCGACCAGTTCAGAGATATCTTGGTTGGTGATATCGGCATCGAGAACGGTCGGAATATTGAGCGCGGAGGCTTGTTGAAACGCATTTAACGCCCCTTCATGCCAACGAACATCAGCCAATACGACTTGATATTGACTAAAGTCCACCTGTTCTAGCCAGCTCGCATCGGACGATAAATCAGGGCTAGGGTGGTTGATGATGATTCGCTCACCATGAGAGTCTACCAATACTGCCGATTGTGTTGAACGACTATTTGTAAATATTTTTACATTATTCGTGCTCACTTTGTCACTATTTAGTTCATTGACTAAAGCCGCGCCCACATCATCATCACCTAAGCGTCCAATGAAATCACACTCCAAACCCAATCGAGTGACCGCGACTGCTGCGGTAGCTGCTGGACCACCACCAACTTCGTGGTAGTGATTGGCAATGTACTTCCCACCACCGTTAGGTAGTTCAACGATATTGTAGATTCGGTCCTGCACTGAAATGCCGACGCACGCAATTTTACCCATAGTTCTCTCCTTAAGATTGACCAAATTATTGTAGAAAAAATGAATTATTTAAAAGCAGATCGTTGTCACTAAAATTACAAAAATGTTCATATATGATCATTTCAAGTTTAAAAAATTACATCGAGGTAGTGATGGCAAAGATAGGTTTTATCGGTTTAGGTCAGATGGGGTTCCCAATGGCAGCTTGTCTGATTAAGCATAATCACCAGTTATGCGTTTTCGATATCGATTCAGAAGCTGTAAATAAAATGACAAGTTTGGGTGCATGCGCCGCATCAAGCGCAGAAGAAGCGGCGCGAGGAAGCGACTTTGTGATCACCATGCTGCCAAATGGCGAATTGGTCGAGAAAGTTATTTTTTCAGCGCAAGGCGTGATTGATGGATTGGATGACCACGCGCTTCTGATTGATATGTCGACCATTCACCCGTTGGAGTCAGAGCGAATTCGTTTAGCGCTTGAAGCGCGCGGTAAGCAGTTTATGGATGCACCTGTGGGACGCACCTCAGAGCACGCGGTCAATGGTGAGCTTTTGATTCTTGCTGGCGGTAGCGATGAGCAGATTGATCGCGCAAGCGAAGTTTTGCTCTGCATGGGCAATGAAATCATCCGTGCGGGTGGCCCTGGCAAAGGTATTGCCATCAAGTTAGTGAATAACTTTATGTCGGCAGCCTTAAATGCACTCTCTGGAGAGGCGGTGGTGTTGGCGGAAAAACTAGGGTTGGAATACGCCACGGTTGAGAAAGTGTTTTCAGGCACCCCAGCAGGCAAAGGGCACTTTACCACCACTTGGCCAAATAAATTGCTCAAAGGCGATTTGTCACCAGTCTTTATGCTGGCTTTGGCGCAAAAAGACCTTGGTATCGTGATGGATTTGGCTGGCAAGTTAAACGTTCCGATGCCAATGGGGGCGGCAGCAACCACTTTATATACCCAAGCTAAGGCGCACGGGCGTGGACAGCAAGACTGGACGGCGATCGTTGAAGAGATCCGCGCCAGCGCGCAACCAAATTGAATAGTTACAGAGAAAATTAAGGAAACGTAATGCCATATATTTCAGGTAAACAGATGATTGCTCACGCCGTTGCGAACAAATATGCGGTTGGGGCATTCAGCGCGCACAACTTAGAAAGCGTGCAAGCCATTTTGGATGCAGCCAATGAAACGCAATCACCGGTGATGATTCAAATTGGTCAGCGAGTGATTAATACCCATGGTATTGAAGTGGTAAAAGCGGTATTTGATGCGGCAATCCTTCGTTATGACATCCCAGTATGTATTCATCTTGACCATTGCCATAACTACGATCAAATCGCTCAAGCGATCCGTTGTGGGTTTGATTCGGTGATGTTTGATGGCTCACAACTGTCAATTGAAGACAATATCCACATCACTCGTCAAACCGTGCAGCTTGGTAAAGCGCTAAATATTGGGGTTGAAGGTGAAATTGGCAAAATTGGCGGTACAGAAGACGACTTAAGTGTGGATGAAAAAGATGCGTTGATCACCACGGTTGAAGAGGCGAAGCATTTTGTTGACCAAACAGGTGTTGATTACCTTGCCGTATCATGTGGTACCGCCCATGGCGTTTATACCCAAGAGCCAAAATTAGCGCTGGAGCGTTTAGCGGAAATTACGCAAGTAACGGCAACACCATTAGTTTTGCATGGTGGTTCAGGTGTACCAGATCAGCAGGTTCGACACGCGATAGAAGCTGGCATTGCCAAAGTCAATGTCGATACAGAGCTTCGCCAAGCGTTTGTAGCAGGTATTAAAGAGTACTTTGAGCACCATCCAACCGATAACACCCTCGCTTTTATTATGGATGCCGGCAAGGTCGCGATGAAGCAAGTGGTGGTCGAGAAAATTAACCTGTTTGGTAGTGCTCACCAAGCAGCATCATTACTACAAGAATATCAAGCATAAGGATTTTCCAATGACAGTATTGAAACAAGTTAAGTTTGACAAGATTAACTCGGTGATCACTGAAATGTTACCGCTTGAGGTACGTGAGCTTCAGCCGCATGAAGTGCGTGTGGCAACCAAGTTCATGGGCGTATGTGGCTCTGAAATTCATGTATTGCACGATGGTCACCCATTTGCAAAACCGCCGATGGTGCCAGGTCACGAAGTTTGTGTCGAAGTGCTAGAAGTCGGTTCAGCGGTGACAGGTATTCAAGTTGGCGATCCTGCTGTGCTTGACCCGATTATGGCGTGCATGGAGTGTCCTGCGTGTAAGCGCGAGCAATACAATTTATGTGAGCCACCACAGGTAGCTGGGTTTAGAGCGCCAGGTTTTGGCAAATCAGAATTAGTGGTGCCAGCCCACAACGTACACGTAGCGTCAAAAAGTATTCCTATGGAGCAATTAGCTTTGGCAGAAGTTATTGCATGTGGAACACATTGTGTTGACCGAGTACCTCAAGAAAACCGTGGAAAAGTTTTAATTATTGGCGCTGGCACGATTGGATTATCTGTGATCCAAGCTGCTTTCATCAAGAACTTTAAAGAGATCCACGTTATCGAGCCTGATCCAGGTAAACGTAAATTGGCAGAAAAGTATGGCGCTTATGCCACTTATGCGATTGGAGAATTGCCTGAAGATGAACGTTTTGATGCGGTGATCGACGTCGTCTCTACGCAAGCGACGCTCGCGCAGTCACTTGTCCAAGTGCGCGCAGGTGGAACGGTTGTGATTATGGGTGTACCAAGCAAGCCGGTCGAGCTGAACTTAGGTCCGGTGCAGCGTTTTGAGCGCGATATTCGCAGCTCTGGCATGTACGTATCGAAAGACTGGGATGTGGCTGTGGAGTGGCTGAAACAAGGGCTATTTAAAACTGAAGATATGATCACCGATGTGTTCGCCGTTGAAGATGCTGACAAAGCTTATCAACGCGCTCAAGAAGCGGATTCGATCAAGGTATTAATCAAGTTCTAATCGATAGGCTAGGGGCGCAAGCCCCTAGGTTTAACATGGAGTTTTGTTATGTCTACAGCAGCAGTTCACATCAGTTCATCTCAAGATGTCGTGGATGCCATCAATGATAAAGGGGCTCGCAAGTCGAACCTATTTGTAATTTTTGTCGCTCTGGGTGGTATTTTAATCGATGCTTATCAGGCGACGATGGTGGGGTTTGGTAACAGCTACATCGCGCAACAATTTGGTATTTCACCGGGCTTTGCCGCTTTGGTGAATGCTTCGGTTTTAGTTTCTGCTTTGATTGCAGGTCTATACGCACAAACCATCGCTAACCGTTTTGGTCAGCAAAAAACCTTTTTGATCGGTATGGGTCTTTGCACCATAGGTGCGGTCGCCGTAGCGTTTGCACCGAACATTTGGGTTGTACTTGTCTGTCGTATTTTGATGGGCGTCGGACTCGGTATCGACTTCCCGCTGGCTACCACGGCAGTTAGTGAGCTCAATGGTGCTAAAAACAAGAAAACTGGTGGCTCGGTTAACTTGTGGCAGATGGGCTGGTATGTCTCAACGACCGTGGTTTATCTGGTTTTGATCTCACTAAATACCGCGGCGATCGATGAGCCAATGCTATGGCGCTACGGCATCTTTATCGGCGCAATCTTTGCCGTGCTGGTAATGATTTTGCGTTACACCATTATCGGTGAGTCAGCGACATGGGCAGCACGTACCGGACGCTTTGAATTGGCAGGGAAATTACTTCGCGATCAATACAATATTAATGCGGTGATTGACCCAAATGCTACCGCTCATGCGTCAAAAACAAAGTCAGTGAAAGGCGCTTACAGCATTCTTCTTTCACCGAAGTATCGTGGTCGCACCATCCTTGGGTGCGTGGTGGCAACAATGCAAGCGTGGCAGTACAACGCAGTAGGCGTATACCTACCATTGACCTTAGCGGGTATTTTATCTGGTGGTCTTTCTCATGCGCTCGGTGGCTCGGCATTGGTTAACGTCTTGTGTGGTGTTACTGGTGGTGGTTTAGGTTCGCTGTTTGTCGCTCGCTTTGGCGCGCGCTTCCAAGCAGGGTGGGGCTTTACCTTAGTAACGCTGGCACTACTTTGCCTTGGTTTACTGTCTGATGCTAGCCCTTGGGTTTCGCTCTTCTTACTTGGCTTAATCATTTTCTGTCACTCAGCAGGTCCTGGCGGGCTTGGGATGACTATCGCAACCATGTCTTTCCCACCAAGCATTCGTACCGCTGCAATTGGCTTTGCTCGTGCCATCATGCGTGCTGGTGCAATCGCTGGTTTGGTTTTGTGGCCAATGGCTTGGGGAGCATGGCAAACCGATGCGTTCTTTGTCCTTGCCGCCGTTCCATTTATTGGTGCCATCACTTGCTTGCTTATCCGCTGGGATTACGAAAAAGGCAATGTTGATGCGGAAGATAAAGAAGTCTTAGAGCTTTTAAATAAAAACTAATAATAAGGCTGGGGTGCACGCCTCAGCCACTTTTTCCATGCAATGGAGACATTGTTATGCATAACAATAATGTGAAAAAAGCGGGTCCGGTTAGTGAATCAGAACTGCGTCGGATAGTAACCGGAAGCTTTGCAGGTGCTTTGTTAGAGTGGTACGACTTTTTTATCTTCGGTACTGCGGCGAGCATTATTTTTGGTCCAATTTTCTTTCCATCAGATGAGCCGATTTTTGGCATTATGGCGTCATTTGCGACCTTTGGTGTTGGCTTCTTAGCACGCCCTCTTGGTGGTGTAGTCTTTGGGCATTATGGTGACAAAGTCGGACGTAAAGTAACCTTGATGTGGACTCTATCGATTGTTGGTGCCTCGACATTTTTGATTGGTTTGATCCCGTCTTATGACTCCATCGGGATTTGGGCACCAGTCCTATTGGTGGTGTTACGTTTGATTCAAGGCTTTGGTCTTGGTGGCGAATATGGTGGTGCGGCGCTGATTTCGATTGAGGCAGCCCCTGAGCATCGCCGCGGTTTTATTGGTTCACTACCGCAGGTCGCAGCCTCTGCGGGCATCATGTTAGCGACCGGTGTGTTCTGGGTTCTTCATCAGGTCTTTACCGAGCAGCAAATGCTGGATTGGGGATGGAGAATTCCTTTCCTTTTGTCTGCGGTGATGGCGCTTGTCGGCATGTATATCCGCGCTCACTCGGTTGAAACGCTGCATCTATGTGAAGATGAAGAGCACCCAGATGATGCCAAACCTGTGGTGGCTCTGTTTAAACATCACCGCCGTAATATCTTCTTAGCTTTTGGTGCTCGTCTAGCGGAAACCGTCTCTTCTAATACCGTTAACGCGTTTGCGATTTCTTATGTCGCGATTCAGTTAGCGATGGGGCAAGAACTGCCGTTACAGGCAATGATCATCGCTTCCGGTGTCGGCATCTGTATTTGCCCTATTGTCGGTTGGCTTTCAGATCGCTACGGTCAACGCACTATGTATAAGCTCGGCGCAGGTTTTCTCGTCTTCGCCATGGTGCCGTATTTCTACTTGCTGCAAAGCGGCGATGCTGTGCTTATCACGCTCGCCATGATCATGGCGTACAACTTAGGACCAACAATGATGTTTGCGGTCCAACCAACCATGTTTACCTCAATGTTCCGCGCACGAGTTCGCTATTCAGGGTTATCAGTCGCTTACCAATTTTCGGCGATTTTAGGTGGTATGACTCCGCTGATTTGTACGTGGCTATTAAATCAAAACGATGGTGCACCTTGGTTTGTTGCAGCTTTCGTTATCGTTATTTCCGCTATTTCTTTCATTTGTGTGTCGCTTATCGATAAGCAAGCCACGCAACCTGCTGAGCCAATTTATTCGAAATGACAGGAGTCATGATGACTGAACATTTTATTGCACTACAAAAAGATTTTGCGACCGAGTGGCCAGGACCAACTGGACCTGAAGTTGTGTTGTCCAACGACAGCTTACAATTGGTGATCTATCCGCACGATGGATGTCGAATTCGCTCGCTAAAAGCGTTTGATATTGAAGTGTTACGTGAGTGGGATGACAACAAGCGTGCGTTTCAGTATGGCTGTTTTCCTATGGTTCCTTGGGTGGGTAGGGTAGAAAATGGTGAGTTTTCTCACCAAGGTTTAAGCTATAACCTACCGCAAAACAAAGCACCTCACGCAATGCACGGCATCGCATGTATGCATCACTGGCACGTGTTGCACGCTAGTAAAACTAAGGCGCTATTTCAGCTTACGCTGGATAAACCTTGGCCATTTAAAGGTGCCGTTCTGCAAGAAATACAGCTGATTGATCATCAAGTGCTGATGAAACTAAGCATCATCGCACAAGAAGAATCTTTCCCTGCTTCTGCTGGTTGGCATCCTTGGTTTAAGAAACAGCTTGGTGATAATAGCGTGCAGCAGCTTCTAGTTAACTTCAATGCTGATTGGTTGGAAGAACCAGGTAATAATGAAGTGCCGACGGGCAATCGTATTGAACCGAAACTAGGGCCTTGGGATGACACGTTTGGTTTTAACTCGGGAGTAAGCGTTTCATTGCATTGGGGAGATACACTGCAACTTGATATCGAGAGTAGTGGCGATTATCTGACCGTGTTTGATAAGCAGCCGGATGCAACCTGTGTTAACACTATGACTGATAGACCTAATGGCATTAATAGCCCGCGGGTAACGATAGTTACGCCAGAGCAACCACTAGAAATTGAAACACTGCTTAGCTTTAGCTAAAAGAATCGCTAAAAAAGGCGACTAAAAAAGCCTCTTTGGATTTCCAGAGAGGCTTTTGTCTATTTTACCAATCTAAAAATGATTAGTTGTTTTTGTGCAGATCTGCGTTTAGTTCAACCGCGCTCTTGTTTGCCAGACATTCGATTTGACCAGTTACTGAGTTACGACGGAACAGAAGATCAGAAACGCCAGCAAGATCGCGTGCTTTCACTACTTCTACTTCTTTGCCTTCTGAATCCAGCATACGTACTTTAGAACCCGCAGTTACGTATAGACCTGATTCGATAGTACAACGGTCACCCATAGGGAAGCCAAGACCTGCGTTTGCACCTAGTAGTGAGTTTTCACCGATAGAAACGACCACTTTACCGCCGCCAGATAGTGTACCCATGATAGATGCGCCACCGCCGATGTCAGAGCCGTTACCAACTACGACGCCTGCAGAGATACGACCTTCAACCATGCTCACGCCAGTAGTACCCGCGTTGAAGTTGATAAAGCCTTCGTGCATTACCGTTGTGCCTTCACCAACGTGTGCGCCAAGACGTACGCGAGAAGTGTCAGCGATACGCACGCCAGTCGGTACCACGTAGTCCACCATTTTAGGGAACTTGTCGACGCAATCTACGCTTAGGGCACGACCCGCTAGGCGCGCTTCGATTTGACGCTCAGCCAGTTCTGGTAGATCGATAGGACCTTCGTTTGTCCATGCGATGTTGTGCAGTAGACCGAAGATACCGTCTAGTACTGTGCCGTGTGGCTTCACTAGGCGGTTAGAGATTAGTTGCAGTTTTAGGAAGCCTTCTGCAACTGATTGCGGCTGCTCGTCAGTAGCAAGAATAACCAATACTAGTGGTTGTGCTGATTCTGCTGCTTTCGCTGCGAAAGACGCGTTTGCAGCATCGCCATTTGCTTCAAATGCTGCCGCTAGTTCTGCGCTTTGTGCCGCAGAGATCTCGATAGCTTGGTTGCCTTGTTCGTAACCTGCTACTGCTGCTAGTGCGTTAACAAGCTCTTCGCTAGGGTTAAGCACTGGGCTTGGGAAAAACGCTTCGATGATTTTGCCGTCGCGGTTTTTAGTTGCTGTACCAAAGGCTAGAGAAAAGAAAGCCATAGTTGATCTCCATGTGTTGAGTCTTTTTGGTTCTCGCCGCTGCTTGGCAAGAACTTGGAATTTGTTGTCAGTCATCATAATGAGACTGGTGAGCAGTTTAAAGAGGGGAAATGGAGAAAGTCCGTAGATGGATACCTTTTGTCTTTCTGTCGATATGTTTGTCTGATGAGAAATGTGTCGCTAAAGCCTGTGCTGACTGGTTTTTGTGCTAAATCAGCACAAAGCGAGTAGGGCGTATAGCGGTAATAAAATAAGGGGAGGACCGAAGTCACTCCCCCTACACTGGGTTTGGTTAAAGCACACTCTTGACTACTACGTGACTTAAAGGTTTAGTTCACCTACCGCAACAGCTAAAGCCACCGTTGCGCCCACCATAGGATTGTTACCCATGCCGATAAAGCCCATCATAGCGACGTGTGCGGGTACTGAAGAGCTACCTGCGAACTGCGCGTCAGCGTGCATGCGACCCATGGTATCAGTCATGCCGTAAGAAGCTGGACCTGCTGCGACATTATCTGGGTGCAAAGTTCGACCTGTACCACCACCTGATGCGACAGAGAAATAAGGCATGCCTTCGCGGTTGCGTTCTGCTTTATATATACCGGCAACAGGGTGCTGGAAGCGTGTTGGGTTGGTTGAGTTACCAGTGATGCTCACATCCACTTGCTCTTTATGCATAATAGCCACGCCTTCACGCACATCGTCAGCACCGTAGCAAAGGATCTCACCCCGTGGACCTTGGGAGAAACGGCGACGCTCCAATTCAACAAGCTCACCCGTTTGGTAGTTGTATTGAGTGCGCACATAAGTAAAACCGTTGATACGTGAGATGAGATAAGCCGCGTCTTTACCCAAGCCATTTAGGATAACTTTCAACGGATTTTTACGTGATTTATTCACGTTCAATGCGATTTTGATTGCACCTTCTGCGGCTGCAAATGACTCGTGACCGGCAAGAAAAGCAAAGCAGCCACTTTCTTCATTTAGCAGACGCGCCGCCAATGCGCCGTGACCGATACCCACTTGGCGTTGCTCTGCCACGCTGCCCGCTTTGGTGCAAGCTTGTAGACCTTCACCAATGATATTGGCGGCGGCTTCCGCTGTTTTTGCTCCGCGAAAAATCGCCAATGCTGTGCCTAGTGTGTAGGCATCGGCAGCGCTTTCAAACGCGATAGGTTGCGTGTCCATCACCAAGGCTTTTGGGTCGATACCGCGATCCATACAGTATTGGTAAGCCTCTTCCAGCGAAGAAAGTTGCATTTCGTCTAATGTGCGACGTACCGATTCAGTCATTGTTGTGTTCATGATCTCTATCCTCTGCTGGCAATTATTGTTGGCGTGGGTTGATGGTTGTTACGGCTTCGTCAAAACGACCGTAAGTCCCTGTTGCTTTATCTGCGGCTTCAGCAGCAGGTACGCCTTCATTGATGGCTTTCATCATCTTGCCGAGGTTGAGATATTGGTAACCAATCACTTCTTTGTTGTCATCTAGCGCGAGTTTGGTTACGTAGCCTTCAGCCAGTTCCATGTAACGCACGCCTTTGGCTTTGGTTGCGTAGCTAGTACCTACTTGGCTGCGCTGAGTTTGACCAAGATCTTCCAGTGCGGCACCTATTTCCAAGCCACCTTCAGAGAAGGCAGATTGAGTACGACCGTAAACAAATTGCAGGAAGATTTCGCGCATCGCGACGTTGATAGCATCGCACACTAAATCGGTATTGAGTGCTTCAAGGATGGTTTTTCCGGTGAGGATTTCTGCAGCCATGGCGGCAGATTGAGTCATGCCAGAGCAGCCAATGGTTTCGATTAACGCCTCTTCAATGATGCCGTTTTTGACGTTAAGGGTGAGCTTTGCCGCGCCTTGTTGCGGAGCGCAAGCGCCAACGCCGTGGCTAAGACCAGAAATGGCGATAACGTCTTTAGGATTAATCATCGAGCCTTCAACAGGGATCGGTGCCGAAGCATGCAGATCGCCACGTTGAATTGGGCACATTGATTGGATTTCGTGTGAGTATTGCATAATGTTTTCCCAGTGTACGACATCCAGCAAATTGACCTGACTCGCGGCGATGTACGCCTCGTTGAGTGGACAACTATTGCGGATATCTTTTATTTTTTGAGAAAACAGGAGCGGGGTTGGAGAAGAGTTGAATTGCTCACTACAGAACTCTCGCTTTTACAACATAGGCAAAAGCATTCCAACAGGGCTGACCTGTTTTCGTTTCTGTAGGAGTCATCAGCATTAAAAGCGGTTTGAATCGTTTGATTCCGGTGGTACCCCATCACCGTGTGATTATCATAGCGCTGGAAAAGTGTGATCAGCAACCGCCTTTTTAGACCAAGTTGCACTATAAAAATTACTCAATATATCGATAGCAATATATGACGGGTGATAAAAACAAAAAAGCCCAATGCGATGCATTGGGCTTTCTATTAAAGACTTTACTATTACTGATTGGCGCTGCGCTTTTTGCGCTTATGCTTTATTTTTGTCCAACCGATTACCCGTTGAGCGGGGGTAATAGTGAGCTAGTATCTAGCTCGTGCCTGCTAATTACTTAGCTAGGTCAGATGAGTGCTCAGATAGGAACGCTGCAACACCTTTTGGCGATGCGTCCATACCTGCTTTACCTTCTTCCCACTGTGCTGGGCACACTTCACCGTGTTTTTGGTGGAAGTTTAGTGCGTCAACCATGCGTAGCATTTCGTCGATGTTACGACCTAGTGGTAGATCGTTCACTACTTGGTGACGTACTAGACCGTCTTCGTCGATTAGGAATGAACCACGGAACGCAACGCCAGCTTCTGGGTGCTCAACGTCGTAAGCTTTACAAATCTCGTGCTTAACGTCAGCAACTAGAGGGTATTTAACTTGACCGATACCGCCGTTCTCAACAGCAGTGTTACGCCATGCGTTGTGTGAGAATTGAGAGTCGATAGATACACCGATTACTTCTACGCCTTTCGCTTTGAAATCTTCAAAACGGTTGTCGAATGCGATCAGCTCTGATGGGCAAACGAAAGTGAAGTCTAGTGGGTAGAAGAAAACAACCGCTTTCTTACCTTTAGTGAATTCTGCAAAGTTGAAGTTATCAACGATTTCGCCGTTACCTAGAACAGCTGCTGCAGTAAAGTCAGGGGCTTGACGACCAACTAGTACCATTTTTTTGCTCCTAAATATTTGGTAAGTTCCAAACCTTTCAATCATTTTTCGGTTTGGTCCGTGTTTGTTCGGGACAAACTATAGTACAGATTGTAGTATTGAAAAAAGCGAATTAAATAGATTAAGTTAATCGAAAAAAGCGATAAAATCGGAATCTGCTATTTCGATCACTGCCCGTGTAGGAGTTAACGATAAAACTATGAATAAATGGCCTAGTCTCAAGCAACTGCACTACTTGGTTACCCTACATGAAACCCGTCATTTTAGTGATGCCGCAGAAAAGTGCTTCGTTAGCCAATCTACTTTAAGCAAAGGGATTCAAAACTTAGAAGAGCTGATTGGCTGCCCTCTATATGAGAAGAAAGACAAAAAGAGTCCACTGGTTTTTACCCATGCCGGTGAATTAGTTGTGCAGCAAGGGCGTGACTTGCTAGCCAAAGGACAAGATTTGGTCGAGCTAGGGCGTTTATGCCAAGGCGGCGATATGGAAGGACAGTTGAAAGTGGGCTGCATTCCAACCATCGCGCCTTTTTTACTCTGCGATTTGGTACAAGAAGTCAACAAGCGTTTCCCGAGTCTGAATATGCTGCTGCGTGAAGACACCACGACCAATCTACTGACCGCGCTTCGTCATGGTGAGTTGGACGTATTGATTCTTGCGTTACCTGTAGATATAGAGGGGATGGAGAGTAAAATTGTGGGCAGCGATCCGTTTCGGATGATCATTAGCCGCCAGCAAGCTGACGCGATTAAAGTGCCGATCCACTACGATGATTTGCCTGATGAGTTCGTTTTCTTGCTTGAAAAAGAGCACTGTCTCACCGAGCATGCGGTGTCGGCGTGTCAGTTAACTGAGAAAGAGAAGATCAATCCGTTTTCTGCGACCAGTTTGCATACTTTGGTCCAAATGGTGGCAAATGGACTCGGTACTACCTTTATACCGCAAATGGCGATTGATCATGGTTTGATTGATAACCAAAATCTGATGGTGGTCGATCCACCGGGTCAGCAAGCTCATCGTCATATTGGTCTGGTATGGCGTCCAAGTTCTTCACGAGTGAAAACATTTAATCAGTTGGCAGATGTCGTGTCTGAGCTGCTTTAGCTCTGAAGTTGATACTAATTTAGCTCGCAAGGGTTAATTGTCTTACTGCTAAAGTGAGGTCAATGCGCTTATTAGCTATAAGTATTAGCCATTACATCTGCAATTACCCATTAAAACGCACTGCTATCGGTGCGTTTTTTAGTTTTTAATTCCGATGGTGCAGTTTAACTTGTAAAATTTTACAGAAATTAATTTTTGAAGCTTTCATGAAATAGTGAAATTTCACATTGTTAATTTTACAGTTGGCGTTTTTTTGTCTGTTTTAATTATGATTAAAAAATAAGCTTAAGACCATGTAATAAAAGGGTAAAAAAGGCTGGTCTGACATTAAAACACTTGTTTGAATTAATTTGACATAAGATTTTTCACTGAAATTAAATTACGTAAGTGCTTACGTTTTTGTGCGCTTGATGCATGCTTTTCCCCCCACCGAATAAAACTTCAAACTTCACTTGCCCTCTTTTTCTATCAATCGCCGTGATGTAAGTTATTTAAAGGCTCGGTAAGACCTATGTCTAGATTGAAATCTCGCTTGGTTTGATTGAATCTAGAGCCTAAGAGCACAATTAAAGTCATCTGATAAAGTCGGAAATAAAAAGATAATTGTCGTTCATAACTTACAAATGTAATTACGACAACAGATTTAAAGGAAGAAATCATGCTTGCTCAAACACCTGATAAAACAACATCGACTAAGGAAGCCCAAGAAACCTTATCCCGTTTAAAGATCACGGGTGAGCTATTACCGGAGCACCAAGCGATTCTGCCAACAGAAGCGCAAACTTTTCTCGCACTCCTTTGTGAGCGTTTTGCTCCACGTGTCGAAGGGTTATTGGTCGCTCGTGAGCACAAGCAAGCAAGTATCGACGCAGGCGAACTTCCGGACTTTTTGCCAGAAACGCAAGATATCCGTGAAGGCAGCTGGAAGATCCTCGGTATTCCGCAAGATTTGCAAGATCGCCGTGTTGAGATAACCGGACCGACTGACCGCAAAATGGTGATTAACGCGCTGAACGCTAATGTAAAAGTGTTTATGGCCGATTTTGAAGACTCAATGTCACCGGCGTGGGGCAAGGTACTGGATGGACAAATCAACTTGCGTGATGCAGTGCGTGGCACTATCAGCTATACCAACCCGGGTAACGGTAAGCATTATGAGCTTGCGCAAGACCCTGCGGTATTGATTTGCCGTGTACGTGGGCTGCATCTACAAGAAAAGCATGTCACGTTTAATCAGCAGATCATCCCTGGTGCCTTGTTTGATTTTGCGCTCTACTTTTATAACAACTATCAAGCGCTACTTAAAAAAGGCAGCGGTCCGTATTTCTACCTGCCAAAACTGCAGTCTCATCATGAGGCTAAATGGTGGAGTGAAGTGTTCCACTTTACTGAAGACTACTTCGGTCTTAATACTGGCACGATCAAAGCAACGGTATTGATTGAGACGCTACCAGCAGTGTTTGAGATGGATGAAATTCTGTTCTCGCTCAAAGAGCACATCGTTGGTCTTAACTGTGGTCGCTGGGATTACATCTTTAGCTATATCAAAACATTGAAAAATCACCCCGATCGCGTGCTACCGGATCGCCAGGTGGTGACAATGGATAAGCCGTTCCTGAACGCGTACTCAAGACTGTTGGTTCGTACTTGTCATAAGCGTGGCGCGTTTGCGATGGGTGGTATGGCGGCGTTTATTCCAGCCAAAGATCCAGCAGAGAACCAACAAGTGCTCGACAAAATTCATAACGATAAATCACTAGAAGCTAACAACGGGCATGATGGCACATGGGTCGCTCATCCAGGTCTTGCGGATACCGCCATGGAGGTGTTTAGCAAGGTCTTGGGTGAACGCACCAATCAACTAGATGTGAGCAGAGCAGACGATGCACCTATCACGGCGAGCGAACTATTAGCTCCTTGCGATGGTGCAAGAACAGAGCAGGGGATGCGTCACAATATCCGAGTGGCACTTCAGTACATCGAAGCGTGGATCTCAGGCAATGGTTGCGTGCCAATTTACGGCTTAATGGAAGATGCCGCGACCGCGGAAATCTCTCGCGCCTCTATCTGGCAATGGATTCAACACGGTAAAGATCTCGACAACGGACAGGTGGTGACCAAAACGCTATTTGAACAGTACTTAAATGAAGAGATCGAAGTCGTGAAGCAAGAAGTGGGCGAAGCACGCTATCAAGCGGGTCGTTTTGAAGAAGCGGCGAAGTTGATGGCACAACTGACCACAAGCGATGAATTAACCAACTTCTTAACCATTCCAGGTTACGACTACCTAGATTAGTTAGGAAAGCAAAAGACTTAATCAATACCAACATCCAATAACGTGAAGGAATACTGGCAGATCAGGACCTACTGCCAGCAAAGATAAAAGCGCAGCGCGCAATAATATGAGGGATAGACCAATGACATTAACTCGACGCCAACAAATTGAAGCTCTAGAGAAAGACTGGGCAACCAATCCACGCTGGAAAAATGTAAAACGCCCATACACGGCTGAAGAAGTTGTAGAGCTACGCGGCTCAATGGTACCAGCGAATACCATCGCTCAACGTGGTGCCGACAAACTATGGTCACTGGTTAACGGCAGCGCGAAAAAAGGTTACGTAAACTGTCTTGGTGCACTGACAGGTGGTCAAGCAGTTCAGCAAGCGAAAGCGGGTATCGAAGCTATCTACCTATCAGGCTGGCAGGTTGCAGCAGACAACAATACCGCATCAACCATGTACCCAGACCAATCGCTATACCCAGTAGACTCAGTTCCGTCTGTGGTTAAGCGCATCAACAACTCTTTCCGTCGTGCGGACCAAATTCAATGGGCAAATGGCAAGTCACCAGAAGAAGGCGGTATCGACTACTTCCTACCTATCGTTGCCGATGCAGAAGCAGGCTTTGGTGGCGTCCTAAACGCTTACGAGCTAATGAAGTCGATGATTGATGCTGGTGCGGCAGGTGTACACTTTGAAGACCAACTAGCATCAGTGAAAAAGTGTGGTCACATGGGTGGTAAGGTACTGGTTCCAACTCAAGAAGCGGTTCAAAAACTGGTTGCAGCTCGTCTAGCTGCTGACGTATCAGGCACGACAACGCTAGTTATTGCTCGTACTGATGCCAACGCTGCTGACCTACTGACGTCAGACTGCGACGCTTACGATAAAGACTTTATTGAAGGCGAGCGTACCCAAGAAGGTTTCTACCGTGTACGTGCAGGTATCGACCAAGCGATTTCTCGTGGTCTAGCTTACGCACCATACGCAGATCTAATCTGGTGTGAAACGGCGACGCCATGTCTGGAAGAAGCGCGTAAGTTTGCAGAAGCGATCCACGCTGAGTACCCAGACCAACTACTGGCGTACAACTGCTCACCTTCTTTCAACTGGGAGAAGAACCTAGACGCAGAAACGATCGCGAAATTCCAGCAAGAGCTGGCGAATATGGGCTACAAGTACCAGTTCATCACGCTAGCGGGTATCCACAACATGTGGTTCAACATGTTTGAATTGGCACATGCTTACGCGCAAGGCGAAGGTATGCGTCACTACGTTGAGAAAGTTCAACGTCCAGAATTCGAGGCAGCTGAGAAAGGTTATACTTTCGTTGCTCACCAACAAGAGGTGGGTACCGGTTACTTCGATAAGATGACGAACACCATCCAAGGTGGTAATTCATCTGTAACGGCTCTAACTGGTTCTACTGAAGAAGACCAGTTCTAGTCAAAGTAGTTGTAGTTAAGTGATTGCTCGAGTCGGACGTACGCAGTCACTTAACCCTACAACTCTGGTAATTCTGTTCCTAATTACACCCCTAGGATACAAACTTTTTAGGCATAAATTTTGATGTTCTTTGAGCGGCTCGGGCCGCTCTTTTTTTGCCTAATCTTCCATCTCTTCTGGTTCCACTTCTTCTTGCAGTTCCAACAAATTAATCGCAATCGCGACAAAGTCACTGTTGGTCATAATACCGACCAAGCGTCCTTTATCGACAATAGGTAAACAGCCAACCTTGTGTTTTTGCATATAGATTGCGGTCTCTTTTAACCCCGCTTTAGGGCTGACGATCATCACGTTAGTACGCATCACCTCATACAAGGGAGTACTTAAGGTAAATGATGCTTCTTCCGTTTCTTTTTGTAAGCTGGAGTCTTGAGCTGCGAGGACATCTCGTTGGGTAATGATGCCTAGCAAGTGACGATTACTATCGACAATCGGGATGTGCCGAATGCCTAACGCTTCCATGGTATGTTTGGCGTCGGAAAGGAGATGAGAGCGTAACAAGGTGTGCGGGTTACGAGTCATCATGTCTTCGACTTTAATCATGGTAACCTCCTTAGTTTTTTGCGCAGATTGTTACCGCGTGAATGCAGGTAAAGAGTTTGTTGTCTCTACTGTTTACTATAGGAGTAAATCGGCGATGGTTTTGGGAGCTGAGCCGATTTTCTTGGTAAAATATCCAGATAAAAAGTAAGTAAATATCTTTCGGCGCAAGAGGGGGCATGATGGTTAATATTGGCGGGCGTGATGATCAAATCGCCCACCAATAAGGTGGGCGATTAAGCGGTGATGATTAAAGTTTAAAGAAGCTCAGCAACTGCTTTTGCTCATTGGCAAGCCCAGAGAGTTTTTCACTGGCTTGTTCACTTTCCTCGACACTTGCGACGTTGTTATTGACGATGTCAAAGGTGTGCGTGATGTTGTGTGATACTTCTTGCGTCACACTCGATTGCTCTTCTGATGCCGTGGCGACTTGGGTGTTCATATCAGAGATTTGCTCAACTGAACCCGCGATTTGGGCAAAGGATTCAGCCAGCTCAAGACTGATGGTACGTGAACTATCAACCAATTCCATATTGGTCGCCATACCGTTGTTGGCATGCTCTGCCTGAGTTTGCAGGCGAGAGATGATCTCTTGGATATTCACCGTTGATTGCTGAGTTTGCGCAGCTAAAGAGCGCACTTCATCAGCGACGACAGCAAAGCCTCGACCTTGTTCACCAGCGCGAGCGGCTTCAATCGCGGCATTGAGTGCCAGCAGGTTGGTTTGAGCCGAAATATCGCTGATCACTTCCACGACACTGCCAATCTCAATTGAATACTCGCGTAGTTGATTGACGATATCAGTGCTTTCGGCAATAGAGATTTCTATCTGCTTGGAGACTTCATCTGACGAGTGCAGCGCCGCTTGTCCTTTGCTGACATTTTGTGATGCGCCACTAGCTGCCTGCTCAGCGGTTGAGGCATTAGCGCTCACTTCTTCGGCGGTACTCGATAGTTCAGTGATTGCGGTTGCCATCTGTTCAATATGGCTGAGTTCGTTTTGCGCGTTATCATGCGTCTGCTTCATTGCAGCGACCAATTGCACCGAAGCGGCAGCGACATTTTCTGAAATATTATGTGAGCGCTCGATAATGCGGCGCAGCTCGTCACGCATGGCAATGATGTTGGCGTAAATACCGGTTTCTTTGCCCGTTGAAGCTGGAGTAAGTGAAAGATCACCATCAGCAACATGCTGAACAATCGCTTGAATGTCTTTTGGCTCTCCACCAACAGTATTGCGGATACTGGTGAAAATTTTGTAGGCGACGGTAACGGCGATAATGGTTGCCAGTACTGATAGCCAGAAAATAATGTATTGCGCACTTTCTAGCTTGTCGACCATGTAAGGGCCCACTTTGTCTTGCTCTTGTTTGATCGCCAGTTTAATGCGCTCAATGGTCGCGGCTGATTCAGCACCAATCACGTTGAGTTGATTATTGATGATACCGTTGCGCTGATTGATGGTGGTGATGATGTTATCGAATGTTGTGGTGTATTGCTTAAACGCCGCTTGAGATTGTTTTAGCAAATCACGCTGTTTCGCGCTGTTCAAATAAGGCTCAAGCAACTGCTTGCGCTGCAAAATAACGTTAAATTCTTTCTGGGCATTCTCAGCATCTACGGCTTGGTTATTGATAAGAAACTTCACTGCATGTAAGCGAGCCAATAAGACACTTTCTTGCAGCTCGCCAGCATACATTGCGATATCGGCATAGCCTGCATCGTGGGCATCTTTCATTAGCGCAGAAAGCGCGGTGCGCATTTTAAGTCCGTTAGGGTCGAGCTGATTAAAAACCAAATCATTGCGCTGAGCGATAAGGGTTACCACTTGCTCAAACTGCTGCTGGTAAAGAGCCACCTGCTGCTTGATGGCATTAAGCTCATCTTTTTGTGACTGCTCGATATCCAGTTGGAGTGTGGTATCCAAAAGTTCGTTAGTAGAGGTGATGCGCGTGTTGAACTGTTCTAAATTTTGTTCGGTCGGTGTCTTGATATATTTCACCACTGCTAAGCGGGACTCAAGCAAGTTTGCTTGAACTCGACCGATATTGACGCTGGCAACAGCCAAACTACGATAATTATTAAACCCCTGATTTGTATCACTAAAACGAACTAGTGATAATGCGCTAACAATAAGCAACAATCCTATAATGCTGCCAAATCCATATGTAAGCTGCTGTTTGAGTGTCATATTCCACCTACTGCTATAGTTATTTGCTGTATTTCTTAAACTTCACTGTATATTTTTGCTCCATATTACGCCGTTTTAATTACAAAACTTAGATTTCATTCACTCTCTGTTAAATCTTTGCTGCTTGTTCAAGAATCATTACAATATCTATCCTTGCTATTGCGCTTTGTCGACATATACTAGTCGGCTGCGAAAAGCTTCGTGACACCTTTTGTTAACTCGATTTAAGACCCAAGACATGCAAGTATCTGATTTCCATTTCGACCTTCCTGATGAATTGATCGCACGTTACCCCCAGCCGGAACGTACTGCGAGTCGCTTACTCCAACTTGACGGTAATAGCGGTGCGCTGGTGGATGGTACATTTACCGATGTCTTGAACCATATCGAGGCGGGCGATCTTGTGGTATTCAACAATACCCGTGTGATCCCAGCGCGTATGTTTGGTCGCAAAGAGTCGGGCGGTAAGCTAGAAGTGTTAGTTGAGCGCATGCTAGATGAGAAGAGTATTCTTGCCCATGTTCGCTGCTCAAAATCGCCAAAGCCAGGGTCAACCATTTTGCTGGGTGAAAACGATGAGTTTTCAGCACAGATGGTGGCACGTCACGATGCGCTATTCGAATTGAAATTTAATGCTGAGCAAACCGTTCTAGAGATTCTAGAGCAGATTGGTCACATGCCACTGCCGCCATATATCGATCGTCCTGATGAAGATGCAGATAAAGAGCGCTACCAGACGGTTTACAACCAAAAACCGGGTGCGGTTGCCGCTCCAACGGCGGGCCTGCACTTTGATGAAGTGTTGCTAGAAAAAATTAAAGCCAAGGGTGCTGAACTGGCGTACGTGACGCTGCATGTGGGTGCGGGTACTTTCCAACCAGTGAAAGTAGACAATATCCATGATCACCACATGCACGCTGAATACGTTGAAGTAACACAAGACGTAGTTGATGCGATTAACGCGACCAAAGCACGCGGTGGTCGAGTGATTGCAGTGGGCACAACGTCAGTGCGTTCTCTAGAAAGTGCAGCGCAAGACGCAGTGAAAAAAGGCACTGAGCTCGTGCCATTTTTCGGTGATACCGAAATTTTCATTTTCCCTGGTTACGAGTACCAGTTGGTGGATTGCTTGATCACTAACTTCCACCTACCAGAATCAACGCTCATCATGCTAGTGAGTGCGTTTGCTGGCTATGAGAACACTATGAATGCGTATAAGCATGCGGTAGAGAATAATTACCGCTTCTTCTCATACGGTGATTCTATGTTTATTAAGAAAAAGACAGTTTAGCGCTGTCTTATGCTTGAATAGCAGTTTTAAGAGTTTACGAGTGCTAGCAGTAGGCTAGGGGTGAAAAGGCAACTTTTCATATCTCGCAAGGAATATGCGACCGCTCCTTTATGGGCTTAAACGCCCGAGATCAAAGTCAGACTGTTTCTCTGACATTGGAGGCTTCGTGAAGTTAAAATTTGATTTAAAAAAGACCAACGGCAATGCACGTCGTGGTCAGCTAACGTTTGAACGCGGCACAGTTCAAACTCCAGCTTTCATGCCTGTCGGTACTTACGGTACGGTTAAAGGTATGACGCCGGAAGAAGTGAAAGAGACTGGTGCAGAAATCCTGCTAGGTAACACTTTCCACCTATGGCTACGTCCTGGTCAAGAAGTAATGAAAATGCACGGTGACCTGCATGATTTCATGAACTGGCAAGGTCCTATCCTGACTGACTCAGGCGGCTTCCAAGTATTCAGCCTTGGTGATATCCGTAAAATCACTGAAGAGGGTGTGCATTTCCGTAACCCAGTAAACGGTGACAAGATTTTCATGGACGCAGAAAAGTCGATGGAAATCCAAAAAGACCTAGGTTCTGACATCGTGATGATCTTTGACGAGTGTACGCCATACCCAGCGACGCACGATGAAGCGAAGAAATCGATGGAAATGTCACTACGTTGGGCACAGCGCTCACGTGATCATTTCGACAAGTTAGAAAACCCGAACAACCTATTTGGTATCGTTCAAGGTGGTGTATACGAAGACTTGCGTGATGTATCAGTTAAAGGTCTGACTGAAATCGGCTTTGACGGTTACGCAGTCGGTGGCCTAGCAGTAGGCGAACCGAAAGAAGATATGCACCGCGTGCTTGAGCACACTTGTCCACAACTGCCAACTGACAAACCTCGTTACCTAATGGGTGTTGGCAAACCGGAAGATTTAGTAGAAGGTGTACGTCGCGGTATCGACATGTTCGACTGTGTAATGCCAACGCGTAACGCACGTAACGGTCACCTATTTGTGACTGGTGGTGTGATCAAGATCCGTAATGCGACACATAAAACCGATACAACACCATTAGATCCGCACTGTGACTGTTACACTTGTAAGAACTACTCTAAGTCGTACTTACATCACTTAGATCGTTGTAACGAAATCCTAGGTGCGCGTCTGAATACTATCCATAACTTGCGTTACTACCAACGCTTGATGGAAAGCATTCGCAGTGCGATTGATGAAGATCGCTTCGATCAGTTCGTTGAAGAGTTCTATGCACGTCGTAACCGCGAAGTGCCGCCACTAGGCAAACAGTAATCAAATTTAAGCCTTAGGTTTTGCCTAAGGCTTTTATTAATGGCTGGTCTGTAAAGTCACAACCAGCCTAACAAATGAGCAAAAGCTCGATATTTTTGAGAGTGCGATCTCTAATAGCGATCAGCACGCTTGAATATAACTAGCCAAAGCCCAATTTGTTGGATAATCAAAAATATAATAGAGGATATTTTCATGTTTATTTCTCAGGCTCACGCAGCAGCAGAAGCACCAGCAGGTGGCGGTTTCGAAATGATTATCATGCTAGCGATGTTCGCGGTGATCTTCTACTTCATGATCTACCGTCCACAAGCTAAGCGCGTTAAGGAACACAAAAACCTAATGGCTTCGATGGGCAAAGGTGATGAAGTACTAACTAACGGTGGTCTAGTGGGTAAAATCACTAAAATCGCTGAAGACAACGATTACATCACTATCGAGCTAAACGCGAACAACGAAGTAGTTATCAAGAAAGACTTCGTATCAGCAGTGCTACCAAAGGGTACACTGAAATCTCTATAAGACAGCTAAAGGATCCTCGCTGTGCTAAACCGTTATCCGTTATGGAAGTACTTGATGGTGATGTTTACCATCGCTATCGCTGCATTGTATGCACTTCCAAATCTCTACGGTGAAGATCCGGCAATTCAAGTTACAGGGGCGCGCGGCGCCTCTGTAGATATGGCTACGCTGGATTCTGTCACTCAAGCTCTTGATAAACAGAGCCTCTCATTTAAATCCATTGCTCTAGAGAATGGATCGATTCTTGTTCGTTTCAACGACACCGATACTCAAATCAGTGCTCGTGATGTGATCAGTGAAGCCCTCGATAAAGATACCATTGTGGCGCTTAACCTTGCACCGGCAACACCAACTTGGCTTGAAGCAATTGGTGCTTCTCCAATGAAGCTAGGTCTTGACCTACGTGGTGGTGTTCACTTCTTGATGGAAGTGGATATGGACGCGGCAATGGAAAAACTGGTTGGTCAGCAAGAGGAAGCTTTCCGTAGTGAACTACGTGAAGATAAGATCCGCTATCGTGCAATTCGCCCATCAGGTAAAGACGCTGTAGAAGTGCTGCTTCGTAATGAAGAGCAACTGGCACAAGCGAAAGCCCTGCTGGAGAAGAACCATCCAGATATGGTGTTCACGGATTCAGATACAAATGGTCGTTTCTCTTTGATCGCTTCGTTCACTGAGCAACGTCTAACCGAAATCCGTAACTACGCCGTTGAACAGAACATTACCATTCTTCGTAACCGTGTAAACGAACTTGGTGTTGCTGAACCATTGGTTCAACGCCAAGGTGCTAGCCGTATTGTGGTTGAGCTACCGGGTGTGCAAGACACTGCGCGTGCGAAAGAGATCCTTGGTGCAACTGCAACGCTAGAGTTCCGTGAAGTGGACTCAAAAGCAGATCTTGCAGCGGCAGCTAATGGTCGTGCACCAGCAGGTTCTGAAATCAAGTTCGATACTGACGGTCGTCCCGTTGTTCTGAAAAAACGTGTCATCTTAAGCGGTGCAAGCATTACTGATGCAAGCTCAAGCGTGGATGAGTACGGTCGCCCACAAGTTAACATCACGCTAGATAGCGAGGGTGGTAACAAGATGTCGGCGTTCTCAAAGAAAAATATCGGTCAGCTAATGGCAACGGTATTTGCTGAATACAAAGACAGCGGTCGTAAGACAGCTGACGGCAAAGTTATCCTGTCTAAGCATGAAGAAGTAATTAACCAAGCGACGATTCAATCGGCACTTGGTCGTAACTTCCGTATCACTGGTATTGATTCAGCAGCTGAAGCGCACAACCTAGCGCTACTGCTTCGTGCTGGTGCTCTAATTGCGCCAATCTCGATTGTTGAAGAACGTACGATTGGTCCATCTATGGGTCAACAAAACATCGATATGGGTATCCAAGCGTGTATTTGGGGTATGTTGGCAGTAATGCTGTTTACCGTACTTTACTACCGCAAGTTTGGTCTGATTGCTAACCTAGCTCTAATGTCTAACTTGGTGCTGATTATCGGTATTATGTCGATGATTCCGGGGGCGACAATGACGCTACCAGGTATTGCCGGTATTGTATTGACGGTCGGTATGGCGGTCGATGCCAACGTACTGATTTTTGAGCGTATTCGCGAAGAATTGCGTGAAGGTCGTTCACCGCAACAAGCGATTCACCAAGGTTATGCCAACGCGTTTAGTACCATCGCCGATGCCAACATCACCACGCTTATTACCGCAATCATTCTGTTTGCTGTAGGTACGGGTGCAGTTAAAGGCTTCGCGGTAACGCTATCGATTGGTATTTTGACTTCGATGTTCACTGCAATTGTAGGTACCCGTTGTGTGGTTAACCTGCTGTACGGTGGCAAGCGCATCGATAAACTGTCGATCTAAGGCTAGGAATTAATATGTTTCAGATTCTAAAAGCAGAAAGCACGATCGACTTTTTACGTTGGTCAAAGTTCGCCTTTATTTTCTCATTGCTCATGATCGGTGCTTCTATCTTTACTCTTTCAACCAAATGGTTGAACTGGGGTCTAGATTTTACGGGCGGTACTTTGATTGAAGTTGGTTTCGAACAGCCAGCTCAGTTAGATGAAATCCGAACATCACTGGAAGCGAAAGGCTTTGGTGATGCGATTGTGCAAAACTTTGGTAGCGCGCGTGATGTAATGGTGCGCCTAAGTCCACGTGAAGATGTTTCAGGTGAGACGCTAGGTAACCAGATCATTTCGGCAATCAAAGAAGGGACAGGCAAAGAAGTTGAGATGCGCCGCATCGAGTTCGTTGGTCCTAACGTGGGTGACGAGTTGACAGAAGCGGGTGGTCTAGCGATTTTGGTGTCGCTGATCTGTATCTTGATCTACGTATCGGTACGATTTGAATGGCGTCTTGCAGCAGGTGCGGTACTCGCACTGGCGCACGATATCATCATTACGTTGGGTGTATTCTCAATTATGCAGATTGAGGTTGACCTGACTATCGTAGCAGCCTTGCTGACGGTAGTGGGCTACTCGCTCAACGATACCATCGTAGTATTTGACCGGATCCGTGAGAACTTCCGCCGTATGCGTAAAGGCGGTCCTGCAGAAGTGATTAACAGTGCGATTACTCAAACCTTGAGTCGTACCTTGATTACCTCGGGCACCACGCTATTTGTAGTTATTGCACTGTTTGTCCAAGGCGGTGCGATGATTCACGGCTTTGCGACGGCGCTGTTACTGGGTATCACCGTTGGTACATACTCTTCTATCTACGTGGCTTCGGCACTAGCATGGAAACTGGGTATTACTAAAGAGCACTTAATGCCACCTCAAGTTGAAAAAGAGGGTGCAGAGTTCGACGAGATGCCTTAACGCATAAAAAGAGTTAAAAGCCGCTGTCATCAGCGGCTTTTTTTGTTTGCTTTGCGAGCCTCGCTCAATGTTGAGCATGTGCTTTATAAAGCAAACAAGTATGATAGTTGCACCATAACCATAATTAGGAAGCAAAAGATGCCACATTTTCGTTTTAGAGCAGTTGAACCACAAACGGTACAAACGCTATCTAAACCTCTGATTGATGAACTACAAGAGATCATGGGCTCTCCTCGTGAAGACTTCACTTTTGAGTATGTCTACACTACCTTTTACCATGAGGGTGAAGTAAGCCCTGCATACCCATTTGTTGAAGTGCTTTGGTTTGACCGTGGTCAAGAGAAGCAAGATGCTGTTGCTAAGATTGTTACCAATCAAGTGCGTGGCATTATGGGACAAGATGTAAATGTTGCGGTTATTTTTACTGCCCTTAACCCAAGCGCTTACTACGACAACGCTGAACATTACTAAGAGGTGAGAAGATGAAATCGACCTGCGTAGCTCTGTTGCTTTGGCTAGTGTCGTTTTTCTCTTTTGCATCACCTTGGGAGTCCTTTGCAAAGCCAAATCGACTCAGTCCAGAAGCCATTGGTAGCTATGCCAATGGCTGTTTATTAGGGGCGAAAGCCCTGCCTCTCAACGGTAATGGCTATCAGGTACTACGTAGCCAAAACAAACGTTACTACGGTCATCCCAACACGATTGCTTTTATTGAGCGTCTTTCTATTCAAGCTCGTAAAGAGTTACGAACCCACCTGCTGATTGGTGATTTGTCTTTGCCACAAGGCGGTCGTTTTTCTTCTGGTCACTCAAGCCATCAAACCGGGCTAGATGCGGATATCTGGCTGCGTCTGGCTGATACCAAACTCTCTGCGGCTGCATTATCGCTTCCTAAACCGAAAAGCTTGGTGGATATGTCGGCATACAAACTCAGTACTAAGAACTGGGATAACCGTCATTTTCGTCTGATAAAGATGGCGGCAAAAGATGAAGAGGTCGCGCGCATTTTTGTCCACCCAGTGATTAAAGAGCAGCTTTGTTCCCTTGAGGGGGGCGACCGAACATGGTTGCGTAAGGTTAGACCTTGGTGGGGACACAACTATCACATGCATGTGCGATTACGTTGCCCGAAAGGGGATAGTAGCTGTGTTGATCAGAGCCCACCGCCCAAAGGTGACGGTTGTGGCGCAGAAGTGGCGAGTTGGAAACCAAAGCAGCCAGTAAAAACCTACCGTGGTAGTAGTGAAACAAAGAAAAGTGACAAAAAAACCACGGCTAAAGCGTCGACATCACGACCTAAAGCAAAAAAAATCCTGCCAATGCAATGCGCCCAGCTTATTGATCCTGTTAAATAAAACGCCCAGTCACTTATCTTGTAATACTCCGATGTCGTGAGTTTGACAGTTTTTCGCTGGAGAATCGCCTTATCCTCTCCTAGATTTAAAAGGTCTAAAGATTGATATGTATCTAGATGCGTTAGCTGATTGTTCCGACAGCGGCATCACACTATAAATTTATAATGATAAGTTGGTTATAACGACGTGTAGAGAGAAATAGGATGCTCGGCTTACTTCCTATGAGATGAAAAGCAAGGACACTCCCATGACTATGGTATGTGCAAAAGATTTTGCCGAGTGGCTAAAGCTGAGATTTGGCAGTGCTACAGAATCAGTATCGATTAATCGTGAGGAGGTTAATCATTTAACTGGCCGGCAAAGATTGGACCCTGGATTTGTTCACGATGTGCATTATGAGTTAATGCCACACGGTTTAGCCTTTGTAACCGATACTTCACGCGAGACTTTTTACTTGATCCCCATCGGTAAAGCAGTCAACTGGCGCGAGCATTTGGAGTATCAGTTTGAGAAAGAGCTCTATTGCAACATCTTTCCAATCATCAAATCTGGTTGAGGTCATCACAACAAAAAAGGCTCATCGAATGATGAGCCTTTTGTTTTTTACGCTAAACCTTGAATGATAACGAACTTCTCAAGCAGTTCTTCGTCCGTTTCCACATGGTCTGGGTCAGTGATAATACACTTGGTAATTGGGCATACCGATTGGCACGTTGGCTTCTCGTAGTGACCTTTACACTCAGTACACAGATTAGGATCGATTTCGAAAATGCTATCACCCATTGAGATCGCGCCATTTGGGCACTCAGGGTCACACATATCGCAGTTGATACACTTATCTGTAATTAGTAATGCCATGATTACTTACCCGTTGGGTTACGAGTGTCCTGACCGTCGTTCAGGTTACGCATCAGTAGCGCGTACTCAAGATCCATATCTTGTGGTACTGGAATAAATACAAAGTGACCGTTGCCTTTCGCATCGTCAATCACTTCTGACTTACGGTTTTCCATCGCTTCTAGCGTGAAGTTAACGTTACCTTTTGGCGTCATTAGCTCTAGGTTGTCACCAACCACAAACTTGTTCTTCACTTCTACTTCAGCAAGATCGCCACGGCGTTTACCAGTAAATTCACCCACAAATTGCTGTGCGTCAGACACTGAGTAGCCGTAGTCGTAGTTTTGGTATGCATCGTGAGTATGACGACGTAGGAAGCCTTCGGTGTAGCCACGGTGTGCTAGGCTTTCTAGCGTAGTCATTAGGCTCTCATCGAATGGACGACCCGCAACCGCGTCATCAATCGCTTTACGGTAAACTTGTGCGGTACGTGCACAGTAGTAGAACGACTTAGTACGACCTTCGATTTTCAGTGAGTGAACACCCATCTGAGTCAAACGCTCAACGTGTTGGATAGCACGTAAGTCTTTTGAGTTCATGATGTAAGTGCCGTGCTCGTCTTCAAATGCCGCCATTTTTTCTTCAGGGCGGTGGCTTTCAGATAGCAGCACTACTTCGTCAGTAGGCTTGCCGCGACCGATAGTCGTTTCTGGACGTTCGTCAGCTACTTCAATTGCTTGCGCTTCGTTTGGATCGAACGCTTCAACGATCTGACCAGCATCGTTTTCTTTTGCGTCTTCAACCTTGTACTCCCAACGACATGCGTTAGTGCAAGTACCTTGGTTCGGGTCACGTTTGTTGATGTAACCAGACAGTAGGCAACGACCTGAGTAAGCCATGCAAAGCGCGCCGTGAACGAATACTTCGATTTCTGTTTCAGGACACTGCTCGCGAATTTCTTCGATTTCTTCTAGAGAAAGCTCACGCGACACGATTACGCGCTCAACACCTTGAGTTGACCAGAATTTTACTGTTGCCCAGTTAACTGCGTTCGCTTGAACAGACAGGTGAATAGGCATTTCTGGGAACGCTTCGCGAACCATCATGATTAGACCAGGATCAGACATGATTAGTGCGTCTGGACCCATTTCTACTACAGGTTTAAGGTCACGAATGAAGGTTTTTAGCTTTGAGTTGTGCGGTTGGATGTTACATACCACGTAAAGCTTTTTGCCTAGGGCATGCGCTTCATCGATACCAATTTTTAGGTTCTCGTGGTTAAACTCGTTGTTACGTACACGTAAGCTGTAGCGAGGTTGACCTGCGTATACTGCATCTGCGCCGTATGCGAATGCGTAACGCATGTTTTTAAGGCTACCTGCTGGTGATAGTAGCTCAGGTACGAATACTTTATCTGTCGTCATTGCTCAATTCTCTATGTAATCTGATCTCAAGTCAGGCCAATTCCACCTGATGGAATTGGGGCGCAAATTTTACGTCAAAATGTGATATGTGACTAGGAAAAACTCGATAACTGTCAACCGTGGCGATCAAAAAAGCCTTCCGCAGAAGGCTTTTGTTTTTATTTTGATGCGAGATGACTACGCATTTGGGTTTGGTAGACCACCCAGTGCTTCGTACAGATTTGGTAAGAAGGCACCCATTTCACCGCACATTAGTGAGAAATCGGCGTCAAATCGCGCAGCTTGGTCTTCACGAGGAATGTCATCATTTTGATCTTTCAGCTCGTCAGAGAACTTCAAACGCTTGATGCTGCTATCTTCGGCAAGAATAAATTCAATGCGGTCTTGCCAGTTAAGCGCCAGTTTAGTCACCATCTTATCCGCTTCAATATGGCTGCGAATTTCATCGGCGGTTAACTCTTGCTTCTTACAACGGATCACGCCGCCTTCTTCCAGTACCGATTTAAGCTCCGCTTCATCAAGCATGGTAATGCCAGCTGGTGTATTACCGGTTTTTACCCATTCTGTCAGAGTCAGTTCGACGGCATTTTCTGGAATCGCTGGCACAACCGGCAGGCTACCCATGGTCTTACGCAGTAGAGCAAGTACGTCTTCGGCTTTTTTGTAGCTGCTCGCATCTACAAGGATAAAGCCTAGTTTTGGCATGATCAGCACGTATGTGTGGTTGCTGCGGCTAAACGCGCGTGGCAGTAGATCCATCACGATGTCATCTTTCAGGTTGTCTTTCTCTTTTTTCTTCAGAGGGCGACCTTCTTGTGCTTCCATTGCTTCAACCTTAGCGTTCAGTGACTCTTTGATCACCGATGCTGGTAGCATTTTTTCTTCTTTCTTCGCACAGATTAGGATGTGGTTTTCTGATACGTGAGTCATCATATCGCCATGGCGACCCATTGCTGAAACCCAACCAAACTTTTGCTTATCTTGGCTGCCGCAAGGGGTAAAACGAAACTCAGCCAATTGTTGCTCTAGCTGGTCTGCTTTGAAGTCGATCTCGCGGTTAACGCGATATACCAGACAGTTTTTAAACCACATACATTTTCTCTAATTGAACATTGAAGACGCCCATCTTAGGCAAATTTTCCTCGCTTGTCTGTCTGGATGTGAAAAATATGAATCGAGGCAGAAATCACTAGCGTTTATTGATTGAATTTCAACCATTCAATTGCGAATCTTGTATGAAAATTTGTTTGCAAAGGTCACAAAAGTGTCATAATTGCTAGTAATAATGCCTATGCATCGAGGCAAGCTATCCTCTTCATTTTTATTGTATTGATGAGGAAGAGTTGCTCCTATCATAGAGAAACTGAACTAAAGTAAGGTTATTTATTATGTCTAGAAGGATTCTAGTTGTTGAAGATGAAGCACCTATTCGCGAAATGCTGTGTTTCGTTCTTGAACAAAAGGGTTACCAAGCAGTAGAAGCGGAAGATTATGACACTGCGGTAACTAAACTAGCTGAACCCTTCCCAGATCTTGTATTACTGGATTGGATGCTACCGGGTGGTAGCGGTATCAACTTCATTAAGCACATGAAACGTGAAGAGCTTACCCGCAATATCCCTGTTGTTATGTTAACAGCGCGTGGCGAGGAAGAAGATAAGGTTCGTGGTCTTGAAGTGGGCGCGGATGATTACATCACTAAGCCATTCTCTCCAAAAGAGCTGGTGGCTCGCCTTAAAGCGGTGATTCGTCGTGTAACTCCGACGGCGCTAGAAGACGTGATTGATGTCCAAGGTCTTAAGCTTGATCCAGTTTCACACCGTGTCACGGCGAACGATCAACCGCTGGATATGGGACCAACCGAATTCAAGATGTTGCATTTCTTTATGACGCACCAAGAGCGTGTGTACAGCCGCGAGCAGCTATTGAATAATGTTTGGGGCACCAACGTGTACGTTGAAGACCGCACGGTCGATGTTCATATTCGTCGTCTGCGTAAAGCACTGGAAGCTGAAGGTCATGATAAATTGATCCAAACAGTGCGTGGCGCGGGCTATCGTTTCTCAACCAAGGCTTAATACCCCGTCCTATGGAGAAGTAAGTGGTTGAAAGGTTAACTTGGAAAAGGCTGGCCTGGGAGCTGGCTTTTTTTTACACCCCTTGGGTGATCGTTGGTTTAATTTTCGGATATATGCCGTGGTTGCTACTCGCTGCCACGGTTTTGCAGCTTGTGTGGCACTTACACAACCAAATGCGCCTTGCCGCTTGGTTGTGGGATGAAAAACGCCTGACACCACCTTCAGGGACTGGTAATTGGGAAGAGCTGTTTAATGGCATCTATCGTTTGCAGCAGCGCCAGCGCCGCAAACGTAAAGAGCTGACCAACCTTATTCGTCGTTTCCGCAATGGTGCTGAATCTCTGCCCGATGCCGTAGTGGTGTTTCGTAGCGAAGGTAACATTGTTTGGTGTAACAAACTGGCTCAACACTTATTGGGTTTTCGTTGGCCAGATGATTCTGGTCAGCCAATCTCAAACTTGATCCGCACCCCTGACTTTATCAAATACCTCAATAAGCAAGACTATTCAGAGCCATTAGAGATGCGCTCGCCACTCAATGTCGAACGTATGCTGGAATTGCGTATCGTGCCATACACTGAAGGTGAGCACTTGATGGTAGTGCGTGATGTGACTCAGCTAAAACAGCTTGAGGGCATGCGTCGTAACTTCTTTGCCAACGTTTCTCACGAACTTCGTACACCGATGACGGTGCTGCAAGGTTATCTTGAGATGACGGAAGACCCAGACATGTTGGTGGGTCCAATGTGGTCACGCGCGCATGGCGTGATGACAGAGCAGCTTAACCGTATGAATAGCTTAGTGAATCAGCTATTGACGCTGTCGAAGATTGAAGCGGCGCCGATGCATGAGCTAGAAGAGGTGGTGAACGTGCCTGCGATGCTCGAAGTGCTGGAGAAAGAAGCGGTCAGTCTTAGCGGCGAGCAAAACCATAAGCTTAAATTTGACGTCGACGAGCAACTTTTGGTGCTTGGCGATGATGATCAACTGCGCAGCGCCATCTCCAACCTAGTTTACAACGCGGTGAAATACACCCCAGCAGGTGCTGAAGTGAACGTACGTTGGTACCTCACAGCACAAGGTGCTTGCTTAGAGGTTGAGGATAGCGGTGAGGGCATTGAGCCACAACACATTCACCGTTTGACCGAACGTTTTTACCGCGTGGATAAAGCGCGCTCACGCGATACGGGCGGTAGCGGGCTTGGTCTTGCGATTGTAAAACATGCGTTGACCCACCATGACTCTCATCTTGATATCGAGAGTAAAGTTGGCGTTGGCAGCAAATTCTCTTTCATTCTTCCGCAGCGTTTGGTGGTGAAATAAATGAAAGCAGCTATCGCACTCGCAGTTACTGCACTTTTAACTAGTGTCACGACCAGTTCGGCAAGTGCTCAAGAGCAGTTTCGTCACTACAGCAAAGTGCCGGGCATTAGTGGCGAGTTGACCAGTGTCGGTTCGGATACGTTGGCTGGCATGACCACCTTGTGGGTTGAAGAGTTTAAACAACTCTACCCAGGCGTAAATGGACAAGTCCAAGCGTCGGGATCTTCTACAGCGCCGCCAGCACTTACCGAGCAAACGGCTCAGTTTGGTCCTATGAGCCGCCCAATGCGCAATAGCGAGATTGAAGCGTTTGAGCGCGCACACGGCTATAAACCGACTGCGTTAAGAGTGGCAATCGATGCGATTGGTATTTTTGTGCACCAAGATAACCCGGTTAAAGGGCTTAACTTTGCCGAGCTAGACAGTGTCTTCTCTGCGACGCTGCGTTGTGGCGCCGATAAACCGGTTAACACTTGGCAAGATTTGGGTTTGAACTATTCGTGGGCGCAACGCTCAATTCAAATGTTCGGGCGCAACTCAGTTTCTGGTACCTACGGTTACTTTAAGAAAAATGCCTTGTGTGGCGGCGATTTTCGCAACAATGTCAATGAGCAACCGGGCTCCGCTTCGGTCGTGCAGTCGGTCGCGTCTTCGATCAATACCATCGGTTATTCGGGCGTTGGTTATCAAGTGTCAGGGGTGAAGCGCATTCCTATCGCACGCGAGGGTTCTCAATATGTGGAGCCGACACGAGAAAACATTTTGTCAGGTAAGTACCCACTATCACGCTATTTGTATGTATACATTAACAAGCACCCAAGCAAAGTGTTGTCACCGCTTGAGCGTGAGTTTATCCGCTTTATCTATTCTGAGCAGGGACAAAGCTTAGTTGAAAAGGATGGTTACGTGGCAATTTCGCCACAGATTGCTGAGCAAGAGTTGCGTAAAGTTGGCATTGAGCTCAAGTAATTTTGCTGTTGGTGGTAAACAAAAAGGCGCGAGAAGCGCCTTTTGTCTTTCGCTAGGCAGCGATTTAGCTAAAGGTTAACTGCCACTCTACGCTATGCCAATACGCCTGTTCACTGACAAGGTCTGCGTGTAGCAGTTTGTTATTCTCCAACCAAGTATTATCTTTGCAAGTAAGTGACCACTTATCTTCAGCGTCTACACCAAGCGATATTTCAGGTAGCGGCTCATCACTGCGCTGCCCGTTGAGCACTATCGCGAGGCGCAGCACACGCACCAAGTTGATGATGTGTTTTTTCTTATACAGCGCGAACTCTTCCATTTCGCCGAGCTTGAGAGATTTGCGCTGAAAACGAGCGAGCGTGGCGAGTAAGCGCTGCTGCTCAAGGTTAAAGCCGGGCATTGTAGTATGACGAAGAATATAAGCGGAGTGGCGATGAAAGGCTTTCAAGCTGATGCTCAAACCGACCTCATGCAACAGCGCACTCCACTCCAGTAGAGCAAATAGTTCAGACTTTGCTTTGATGCCAATCTCTTTATGCACTTGTGTTAAAAAGGTACTGGCTTGCGCTTTCACTCGGGCAGCGTGATCAAGATCCACTAAGTGTTTTTGCGCTAAGTTTTCAGTGGTGCGCATACGAATATCTAAACGTTTAAAGCGCTCTTCCATTTCATACAGCAAGCCTTCACGTAGCGCACCTTCCGAAAAGTGCATTTCGCTGATCTTAAGGTCAAGGAAAATGGCGTACATGATCGCCACACCCGCAGCAAAGACGGGCTTACGTTCAATGGTTAAGCCTTCCAGCTCAATCTCGTCAATATGCTTCCACTCACACAGCTTATCAATCAGGGCATTGAGGCGTTTGGCGGTGATAATGCCATCTTCATACCCTAAGCCGATCAATACTTCGCGAATCGCTTTGGTCGTTCCGGACGAGCCAAATGCAACCGTCCAGCCCTTTTGTCGATAAGTGCGCGCGATTGACTCGAGTTTTTGTTCGGCAGCGAGAATGGCATTGGTGAAGTTTTTGTTCGACAGCTTGCCATTGGCAAAGTATTGCTTGGTAAAGCTGACACACCCCATACGTTTACTGTTAAGCAATTTAGGCTCAAAACCTTGCCCGCAGATTATTTCGGTACTACCGCCACCAATATCGACGATGAGCTTGGACTCGGTTTGTGGCTGGGTATGCGAGACGCCCTGATAGATCAAGCGCGCTTCTTCTTCTCCGGGAATAATCTCAATCGGGAAAGGCAGTACTTCACGTGCTCGTTGAATAAAGATGTGCGCATTGTTGGCTTGCCTTAATGTGTGCGTTGCGGCGATACGAACATTGCTAGGCGCAAAGCCTTGTAAGCGTTCGGCAAACATTGCCAAGCAGGCTAACCCACGTTCGATAGCGGCATTGTCGAGGTTACTTTGTCCGTCCAAGCCGTCGGCTAGACGAACCCGTTGCTTATGGCGACTGACTAGTTGCAAGTCCTGTCCCACGACTTTTGCCACTACCATATGGAAGCTGTTGGATCCCAGATCAATAGCGGCGACATCTCTTACATCAGGCGTTTGATTCATTCTTCTTCTTTGCTTGCTTCTCTACATTTTTAAGATAGTCATAAATTGCTAATTGTGAACGAACTTTTTTGCGGTTGCCGCGAGCGACATAGCTGTTGCTCATCTCTTTATCTATCCAGCGCGCTTTTACTGTATCGATAAAATGAATATTAACGATATCGATAATGCGTTGTTTAAGACGTGGGTCACGAACTGGCGCGCCGACTTCAACGCGATGGTCGATATTGCGTGTCATCCAGTCTGCCGAAGAGATATACACCTGAGGATCGCCATCATTGTGGGTGATGAGTACACGTGGATGCTCTAAGAAGCGATCGACAATACTGATGATTTTAATGTTGTCACTGACGCCTTCTACACCTGGCACCAGTGCGCACATGCCGCGAATCACCATCCGGATCTCTACCCCTGACGCGCTGGCGCCATAGAGTTTATTGATTAAGCCCTTGTCGACTAGGTTGTTTACCTTAAGCGTAATTTTCGCCTTTTTGCCTTGCTTGGCGTTGGCAATTTCCGTATCGATTAAGCGATAGAGTTGGCTGCGAGAATTGCGCGGTGAAACAATCAGTTGATTGAATTTCACCGGGCGATAAGGATTTTCAATATAGCCAAACACATTGCGCACTTCATTGGCAATTTCAGGATCGGCAGTCAGTAAAGAGAAATCGGTATAGATGCGCGCGGTTTTCTCATGGAAGTTACCCGTGCCGATATGAGCATAGCGCACAATATCGTTGTTTTCTCGGCGGTTAATAAGCAGTAGCTTGGAGTGAATTTTGAGTCCCGGTGTGCCGAAAATAACTTGGACGCCAGCCTCGGTTAGCACTTTAGCCCACTCGATATTCGCTTCTTCATCAAAACGCGCTTGCAACTCGACCACCACGGTGACTTTCTTGCCGTTGTGTACCGAATCAATTAAGGAATTCATTAAGCGAGAGTCTTTGGCAACACGATAGATATTAATCTTTATGCTCAACACCTTAGGATCAAACGACGCTTGGCGAACCAGTTCGGTAATGTGCTCAAAGGTGTGATAAGGGTAGTAGAGCAGAATATCTTGGTTTTTGATCGCATCAAAGCTATTAGCATAGCCATCAAAATCGGCGCAGCGCATGGGAGGTAGTGGCTTGTTCTCTAAATAGTCACGCCCAACATTGGGAAAGGCGATAAAGTCTTTAAAGTTGTGGTAACGCGCACCGGGGATCAAACTATCGTAATTGGAGATACCAAGCTTTTGGCACAAGAAATGGAGCATAGCTTCGGGCATATCGCGCTCGTAAACAAAGCGTACTGGCATGGCGGTTAAACGCTGGCTAACCCCCTCAGACATTTGTTCCAGCAAGCTGTATTCTACTTCACGACTTAAGTCATATTCGGCATCACGAGTCATTTTCATCGCAAAGCCGCTGATTTCATCATATTCGAAAAAGCCGCGGAACAAGTCATCAAGGCAATAGCGAATAATATTATCGAGCAGAATAATGGTTTTGCGTCGTTTGCCTTTTTGTTCTGGCACCATCACAAAGCGCGGTAGATGATCAGTTGGGATCTCGAGCAGCACGTATTGGGTGTGTTCTTGGCGTTTTAACTCGACGGCGATATAGGCGTATTCGTCCTTGAGAAACTGCAGTAAATCAATCTCTTCGGTTAATAGTACCGGCGACATATGCGGTAGAACTTGGCGACGGAAGTATTTTTGAATCCAGCCTTTTTGTGTGTCACTTAATTGATGCTCATTGACGAGGAAAATACGGCGGCGCGCCATTTCACGGATAAGTTCTTGGTAGAGATCGTCAAAACGTTCATTGAGTTTCAATGCCTTGGACTGCATTTTTGTCAGCAGGTGTTTCGAATTATCGTTCCCACCACGTTCTTGGTTGATCAAGATACGTCGTTTAACGTCAGCAAAGCGGACTTTGTAAAACTCGTCGAGGTTATTGGAGAAAATACCTAGAAAGCGAATTCGCTCAATCAAAGGGACCGATTTGTCAGCGGCTTCTTGTAACACGCGCTCATTAAACGACAACCAACTCAGCTCTTTCTCTATATATAGTTTTTCTGAACTCATCCTAAGATCCTTGCATTCCTATACCTAAGCAACCTCTAGGGATTCGTTGTAAAAAAATCGCTGCTAACGCTAGTTGATTGAAGTTACTGGGGTATAACCATAAAAAGTGTAGGTTAGGTGAAGAAAAGTAATGCATTTTTGTGACGGTTTTATTGCAAAATATGACTAGTTTGTGAACGATGCGAGATGGAAGAATGATCACTTTAGGCAAAAAGATAATTGATTATATTCAGTAATTTATTAAACGCTGTAATATAATTGTCATCAAAGCGAAATAGTATATCCTCGGGCAGAAATAGAAACTTAGCGGCTAATTTATACGCATTTAGTTTTTTATCACTCCATGATCCCATCACGGCTCTCTTAGCAAATATGCAGACAGAGAGTAGTTGGTGCTGTCGATAGTCCCCGTTGCAAGATAAAGCGGATAGGTAGCGACTCATCGCGCTAATCTATTATTAACTCGCGATTTTTCGCATAACCACAGGTATAAGGTAAGAGAATCGGACAATGACCAAAGCTGACTTTTCGCTCAAGGAAAAAGATCGCAAGCGGCTGATCAAAGATCGCCTGGTCAAATTTGCCGTCTCTGCTGGTGGGGTGGGAGTGCTAGCGGCGTTGGTACTGATCTTCGTCTATTTGGCGATGATGGTATTGCCACTCTTTTCTGATGCCAAGTTAACGCCCAATATTGCCCAGCAAACCATCACCACGCCGGAACCGCTGGCGGCGGGAATTGACGATTATGGCGAGCATGCTTTTGTTATTTCTAAGCAAGGGCAAGTCGATTTCTGGGCATTGGGTAAAGGCGAGTCTGCGCCAAAGCTTTCGGTCGACTTTGCACAAGAATTTACGCTATTTTCGGCATTATCAACCGCGGATGACTGGTTTGCTTTTGCGACCACGAGTGGACAAGTAAAACTTTTTCAGCCGAAGATGGACCACGTGATTGAAAATAATCACCGCGTGTTTGCGCCAGAAGTTGCGCAATACGATGCCCCAATCGATTTACGTTTTGCGGATGTTGCGCTGAAAAAGTTTGCATTTGCCAATGACAAACAACTGGTTTTGGCCGGCTATTACAACGATAACAAAGTGCGTATCCGTTGGCTTGATGAGCAGGGTGAAGCCTATAGCTATCAGTTTCCACAGCCATTCGGTCATCTTGATCAGTTAATTGTTACTCCGGATGGTCAGACGATTTATTTACGCCAAGGCTCAGAGTTGATTGTGGTGAAAAATCATGGCGATCACTTTGCAGTGCGAGAAATTCTCGATTTAAGCCAAGGTAAAGCTAAGCATGCGGTGACCAATATTGATTTACTCTCTGGTGCTTCTTCTTTGCTGGTCAGTCATCGCGATGGTTTGGTTTCTCAATGGTTTGACGTGCTAAAAGATAGCCAGCGCCAACTGACTTTTATTCGCGAATTTAAGCTCGCGGCAGAGCTGCAATTTCTGCTGCCGGACTCTTATCGCAAAGGGTTTTACAGCTTTTACATCAATGGCATGGTGCAAAGCCACTACACCACCAGTGAAAAACTGGTGATTTTTGAACGCGCCTACAACAAAGCTCCTCAGTTGGCTGCGATGTCCGACAACGAACAATATTTAGTCGCGTTTGCTGACGGTGCGCTGAGCGTGGCTCACTTAGACAACCCATTCCCAGAAGTGTCATTGTCGTCACTGTGGCAAAAAGTTTGGTATGAAAGTTACCCAGAGCCGGTTTATGTGTGGCAAACCACGTCCGCCAGTGATGAATTTGAAGCCAAGTTTAGTTTGGTTCCGATTGCCTTTGGTACGCTTAAAGCAGCCGCTTTTGCCATGCTGTTTGCGATACCGATAGCGGTTCTTGGCGCGATATATACCGCGTACTTTATGACGCCGCGCATGCGCCGCTTTGTTAAGCCATCGATTGAACTCATGGAAGCGCTACCGACCGTGATCATCGGCTTTTTGGCTGGGCTTTGGTTTGCGCCAATTGTTGAGACGCACTTAACGGCAGTGGTGGTACTGTTGCTGTTTTTACCCATCGCGATCATTGCCATTGGCGTGTTGTGGCATAGTTTACCAACGCGTTGGACACGCCGTTTACCCAATGGCTGGCATGCGCTGATTTTAATGCCCTGTTTAGTTGCTATTACCGCTTTGATTTTAGGGCAAAGTTACAATCTAGAGGCGTGGTTATTTGCCGGTGATGTTCGTATTTACTTGGCGGAAATCGGCATTGATTTTGACCAGCGTAACGCTTTAGTGGTGGGCTTCGCCATGGGCTTTGCGGTTATCCCAACCATTTTTACCATCGCCGAAGACGCCATTTTCTCGGTGCCTAAGCACCTTTCTGATGGCTCGCTCGCACTGGGTGCGACGCCATGGCAAACCTTGATTCATGTGGTGTTGTTAACGGCCAGCCCAGGTATTTTCTCCGCCATTATGATGGGGCTTGGACGAGCAGTGGGCGAAACCATGATTGTGTTGATGGCAACCGGTAATACGCCAATTCTTGATTGGAATATTCTCGAAGGTATGCGCACGCTATCGGCAACCATTGCTGTGGAAATGCCAGAGTCTGAAGTGGGCAGTTCACACTTCCGTATTCTGTTCTTAGCGGCGCTAATTTTGCTGGTCTTCACCTTTGCCGTGAACTCGATAGCAGAGTGGGTACGCCAACGTCTGCGTGAAAAGTACCGAGCGTTATAGATTGAATGAATAGGATTTTTGTTTGTGTTTAAGTGGCTAAAATCAGGCGCGCCTTGGATATGGTTAACGGGCGGTGCGGTAAGCATTAGTTTGCTTTCTGTGCTGGGCTTGTTGCTACTTATTGGCTGGAAAGGTCTGTCCTATTTCTGGCCTGCTCCTTTATATCAATGGACCAAAACTGATGGTGAGATCTTAGTTGGTCAGCTGTATGCGCAAGACTCGGTCTCTGTCGATTACCTGCAAGAGTTAGGCATCGCGCTACCGCCAGAGGTACTTAAGCAAGATCAAGTAGAACGACTGAATATCAAAGTTGCCAACCGCGATATCTATCCCGCTGATTTTGTTTCTATTTTGGATATTGATATCCAAAGTCGTACTCAACCGCCTGAATGGGCGGTGATTGAGCGGACACGCAGTGGTGATTTTTATGGTCGCCCGGTCGCTTATCAAGATGCGCAAGGCAAGGTACACCAAGATTTTCAAGCACGTTTGACGGAATCTCTCGAGTTTAGCCAGTTAGTCCGTGAGGAGATTAAACGCGTTATTGAAGAAGAAGTGCAGACCATCAGTGCTAAGGCGAACGATCTGCGGCTAGAAAAGCGTAAGCGCGAATTAAACGCTCAACTGGATGAAGATTACCTAGCCAAGTACAACGCGCAATCTCAGCAATTTAGCCTGCAACTGTCGCGTGCAGAAGCGAAATTGGATGATTTGCGTAGTAAGTTGGCGAAACAAGGTTTGTTGGTGGAAGATATGACCGGACAGCAAGTGTTGCTGCCGCTCAGTCAAATCCTCGACTTTTGGTACCCAAACCAAATGAGCGTGACAGAGAAAGCGTTGCAGTGGTCTAAAGAAGTGTGGAAGTTTCTTTCGACATCACCACGTGAGTCAAACTCAGAAGGTGGGGTCTTCCCGGCGATGTTTGGTACGGTATTACTGGTGCTGATCATGTCGGTGATCGTGATGCCACTTGGGGTTGTTGCTGCGATTTATATTCACGAGTACGCTAAGAACAATATCTTTACCCGCATTATTCGCGTCGCTGTTATTAACTTGGCTGGCGTACCTTCGATTGTTTATGGCGTATTTGGTTTAGGCTTTTTTGTATACACATTAGGCGCTTCAATCGATAACCTGTTTTATGCCGAGCGTCTGCCAACCCCAACCTTTGGTACCCCAGGTCTGTTGTGGTCGGCTTTAACGCTTGCGGTATTAACGTTACCAGTGGTGATTGTTGCCACCGAAGAGGGTTTAACTCGTATTCCTAACTCAGTGCGTCATGGCTCGTTAGCGCTGGGAGCAACACAATTTGAAACCATGTGGCGCATTGTATTGCCTATGGCAAGCCCAGCGATTATTACGGGCTTGATTCTGGCGGTGGCACGTGCTGCAGGTGAGGTAGCGCCATTGATGCTGGTTGGCGCAGTCAAACTAGCGTCTAGCTTGCCGGTGGATGGGCAGTTCCCTTATATCCACCTAGAGCGTAAGTTTATGCACTTGGGCTTTCATATTTATGATGTGGGTTTTCAAACCACCAATATCGAAAGCGCGCGACCTCTGGTATACGCAACTTCATTCTTGCTCGTGACAGTGATTGTCGGGTTAAACTTAACCGCAATCAGTATTCGCAATAACTTACGCGAGAAATATCGAACTTTAGGACAAGACTAAGTATGTTTTCAGTCAATCAAACATTGGGCTACCAAGCCCCATTAGATGTGAATAACCTCAGTGATGAGCAAACGGCCATCGCGATTGAAGGGCTGAATTTGTTCTATCAAAACAGCCAAGCGCTGAGCGATATTTCAATGCGTATTCCTAAAGGGCAAGTGACCGCATTTATCGGTCCATCGGGCTGTGGTAAATCGACCCTGCTGCGCTGCATAAACCGCATGAATGATCTGGTCGAAGGCTGTCGTGTCACTGGTGAAGTGAAGCTGCATGGTAAGAACGTTTACCATCCTGATGTTGACGTTGCCACTTTGCGCCGCCGTGTTGGTATGGTGTTTCAACGTCCGAACCCATTTCCTAAGTCGATTTATGAGAATGTGGTGTATGGCTTGCGCTTGCAAGGGGTGAAGAACAGTCGTGTGCTTGATGACTCAGTTGAGCGAGCACTGCGAGCGGCTGCGCTGTGGGATGAAGTAAAAGACCGTCTGCATGAGAATGCCTTTGGTTTGTCTGGCGGTCAGCAGCAGCGTTTGGTCATTGCCCGTGCGATTGCGATTGAGCCAGAGGTATTATTGTTAGATGAGCCGACTTCAGCGCTCGATCCTATTTCTACTTTAACCATCGAAGAGCTTATTAATGAGCTCAAAACCAAATATACTGTAGTTATCGTTACCCACAACATGCAGCAAGCGGCGCGCGTGAGTGATCACACCGCATTTATTCATATGGGGAGATTGATCGAGTACTCAGATACCGATTCTATTTTCACTTCCCCATTGAAAAAGCAGACAGAAGACTACATTACAGGTCGATACGGATAATCATCACTTTTTGCTAAGGATCCCAATGAACTTTGGACGTCACATTTCAGGTCAATTTAACGTCGAACTAGAGTCGATTCGTACCCATGTTCTTACCATGGGCGGCTTGGTTGAGCAGCAGCTCTCATTTGCGATGCAGGCTTTGCACAATGATGATATTGAGCTGGCACGTAAAGTCGTGCGTGATGATCATAAAGTGAATGCGATGGAAGTGTCGATTGATGAGGCGTGTACCCGCATTATTGCCAAGCGTCAGCCAACCGCAAAAGATCTGCGTTTGATTATGGCTATCATCAAGACCATCACCGACCTTGAGCGTATTGGCGATGTAGCAACTCGCATTGCCAGAGTGGCGATAGAGACGCCTTCATCGAAAGATAAGCTGTTTAATGTCTCTCTAGAGCCTTTGTGTCGTCAAGCGGTAAACATGTTGCATCAAGTGCTAGATGCGTTTGCTCGTATGGACGTCGATGCGGCAGCCACCGTATATAAAATGGATGATCGCATTGATACTGAATATGAAGCGGTGATCCGTCAGCTAATGACTTACATGATGGAAGATCCGAAGAATATTCCGCAGATCTTACAGGTTATGTGGTCAGCTCGCGCGATTGAACGTGTCGGTGACCGCTGTCAGAATATCTGTGAGTACATTATCTACTTTGTAAAAGGCAAAGATATTCGCCACTTAGGTGAACAGAGCATTGACGACGTGCTGCGTTAAAAGCGCAGCACAATACCGGTATTGAGGGTGGTGGAAAAATTGCTGCTGAGATAAGTTTTGTCATTATCGATGTAGTTAAGATCCATGCCCGCTCTCAATGCCAGATTATCATTCACATCTAACACCCAAGCCGCTGCCACACTCCCCCCAGAGCCTTCGCGATACTCGGTAGGTTTACTCCAAAAATAGTAACGGCTGCCTTCATATTTCACCCCACCGACTTCCAACTGAAAACCCAGCATAGGCACTTGCGGCAAATTGTATTGCGCGCCGATGCGATAGGTTTTTAAGCGGTCTTTGTCTGTCAAAATCTCTGCTGAAGTGTGGCTAATACCCGAAAAGTGCACAGTAAGTTTAAATCCAAATTAAAAAATAGATCTTTGTTCATCGGGGAATCTGTTGCCTCCTTGCAATGCTTTCATCCTAGCATCACAAGGAGTGACTGCACTATAGCGACGTCGCGAGAGATTAACCCAGAGTAGAGAGTGTTTTCACTACCTGGGCGATAGTTTGCGTTGAGGTAATGGGAACGATGAAATCATCCAGATCTTGATTACCCATTTTGGCTTGTTCGGCGATAAGCATCATGCCGCTGGCTCGTGTAGTTTTACCTGATAAGTGCAATTGAGTAATGCCAGTCATCGAAGCAATTTTTACCGCGTTATCAGGGGTTACGCCGGCGCCAGCCATAATCGCGAAGCGACCGTTTGCCAACTCAACCATCTGATTTAATATATCAATCCCTTGCTCAGCATTGGCTGCAAGTCCAGAGGTAAGAATGCGTTCACAGCCTAGCTCGGCAATTTGCTCAATAGCTTGGGTAAAATCACGGCACTGATCGATGGCACGGTGGAAGGTTATACCCAGTTGATGTTGGTTCGCTCGCTCGGCTAAGCGCTGGGCTTGCTGCATATCGATATCACCTTGGGCTGTTAAGGTGCCGAACACGACCCCTTGCAGACCTGCTTGCGCTGCAGAATCAATATCGAGCAACATAGCTTCAATATCTTCTTCACTATAAAGAAAATCACCTTGGCGTGGGCGGATCATGGCATAGACTGGAATGGTGGCAATCTTGGCGGCTTGTTGCATAAAACCAAAGCTTGGTGTTAAACCACCTAAAGCCAGTGAGGAACAAAGTTCAATTCGACTTGCACCACCGGTAATGGCGTAGTGCAGTGATTCTAGGTTGTCGATGCATACTTCTACTTGGCATGTCATTTTTAAATGCTCTTACAGATACAGATGTGATTATTTTAGCTAACTAGAGATCGCTGAATAGGGTAAAGATAGCAAGATTGATTTCCACAATTTAGCCGTCGCGATAGTCGCTGAGCTTCACTTAGCTGAATGGTGTTGTGGCGTGAAGAGGAAAATGCGCAAAGCAATATAGTATTGAAAGAGTGGGATAAATTTTGCGTAGAAATGAAAAAAGCCAGCTCGATGAGCTGGCTTTTCAATATGGTGGAGGGGGACGGATTCGAACCATCGAAGGCGGAGCCGGCAGATTTACAGTCTGCTCCCTTTGGCCACTCGGGAACCCCTCCAGGGTGTTTTTATCCTTAGCTGTTGTTTTCCCAACACAAACATCCAAGCTTTTCTCTCTACTGAGAGGAATATGGTGGAGGGGGACGGATTCGAACCATCGAAGGCGGAGCCGGCAGATTTACAGTCTGCTCCCTTTGGCCACTCGGGAACCCCTCCAGGGTATTTTTATCCTTAGCTGATGTTTTCCCAACACGGACAGCCAAGCTTTTCTCTCTACTGAGAGGAATATGGTGGAGGGGGACGGATTCGAACCATCGAAGGCAGTGCCGGCAGATTTACAGTCTGCTCCCTTTGGCCACTCGGGAACCCCTCCAAGGGATTTTTATCCTTAGTTGCTGTTTTCCCAACACGAACAACCAAGCTGTTTCTCACGACTGTCTCTATTGAGCGTCACAAGAAGAAATATGGTGGAGGGGGACGGATTCGAACCATCGAAGGCGGAGCCGGCAGATTTACAGTCTGCTCCCTTTGGCCACTCGGGAACCCCTCCAGGGGATTTTTATACTTAAGAGTTGTTTTCCCAACGCTTCCCTCAAGTGCGGAGCGCATCATAGCAAACTCATAAACACTGTAAAGCGTTTTTCTTCTAATTTTGAGTTGAATGGTGTCTTTTTCGACAAAGAAGCTTAGAAATGAACGTTTTGCTTGCTTGTTGAGCGGATAAATTTGCGAATAGTGTATGAGGATTTACATTCCTTGACGTTACTTGCCCTCTTTTGCGCGTACAATATTTGATAGATTATTCTGGAAGTATATCAACGATGAAAAATAAACTGATTTTAAGCTTACTGACGGTTTCAATTTTGAGTGCTTCGCCAGCCGTTTTGGCGCAAGGACCACGCGGACCTCAGGCAGTAACGGTTGTTACTGAGCAAGTCCAAACCCATCAAGTTTCTCAATCTCTTTCTTTAGTGGGTAAATTGGAAGCGGCTCAATCGGTGATGGTCTCTCCTGAGACCACGGGCAAAGTGGAAAATATTGCCGTTTCAGCGAACCAAGATGTCAAAAAGGGTCAGTTACTGATCCAATTAAATGATGACAAAGCGCGCGCGGCAGTCAAAGAAGCCAGCGCTTACCTTAGAGATGAACAGCGTAAACTGAGAGAGTTTGAGCGCCTTGTATCACGTAATGCGATTACTCAAACCGAAATTGACGCGCAAAAAGCCAGCGTTGAAATTGCCCAAGCACGTTTAGATGCGGCTAACGCGAACCTCAAAGATCTGCACATCAGTGCGCCATTTGCCGGTACGGTAGGTTTTATTGATTTTAGCCGCGGCAAAATGGTCTCGGCAGGGACAGAGCTTCTGTCTCTCGATGATTTGTCGGTGATGGAACTCGATCTGCAAGTGCCAGAGCGTTATTTATCTCAAATTTCAAAAGGTATGGCGGTGACAGCCACTACCAGTGCTTGGGGTGAACAAGTGTTTAGTGGTGAAGTGGTGGGCATTGACTCGCGTATTAACCAAGAGACCTTGAACTTACGAGTTCGAATTAACTTCCAAAACGACGAATTGAAACTAAAACCGGGGATGTTGGTCTCTGCCGATATGGACTTCCCAGCAATTAATGCGCCGATTATTCCAGTTCAAGCGCTGGAGTACTCAGGTACTAAACGCTTTGTCTACGTGATTGGTGACGATAATGTGGCTAAGCGCACGGAAGTAATTTTGGGTGCTCGCGTTGAAAACCAAGTTGTGATCAACAAAGGTCTTGAGATTGGTGAGCGTATTGTGGTGCAAGGCATTGTCAATATGCGTGATGGCGCAAGCGTAAAAGAGCAAGGTGCGAAACCTGCGGTTAAAGGTGACAAGTAATGTGGTTATCTGACGTATCGGTTAAGCGTCCAGTCTCGGCACTGGTGCTCAGCCTATTGCTTTGTGTGTTCGGTATTGTTTCGTTCTCGAAACTGGCCGTACGCGAAATGCCGGATATTGAAAACCCGGTAGTATCGATCAGTACCCGTTATGAAGGGGCATCAGCCACCATCATAGAAAGCCAGATCACCTCTATTTTAGAGGATCAGCTTTCGGGTATCAGTGGTATTGATGAAATTACCTCAACCACGCGTAACAGTATGTCGCGTATCACCATCACCTTTGATTTAGGTTATGACCTCAATACCGGGGTTAGTGATGTGCGTGATGCGGTTGCGCGTGCCCAGCGTGCGCTGCCTGAAGAAGCTGACGATCCGATTGTGTATAAAAACAACGGTTCTGGTGAGGCATCACTCTATATCAACCTGAGCTCGTCCGAGATGGACCGTACTCAGCTGACCGACTATGTTGAACGCGTGCTAATTGACCGTTTCAGCCTATTAACGGGTGTCAGCTCGGTCGATATCTCCGGTGGTCTTTATAAGGTTATGTACGTCAAGCTGAAGCCTGAGCTGTTAGCCGGTCGCGGCGTGACGACTGCTGATATCACCCAAGCGCTACGCAGTGAGAACTTAGAAAGCCCGGGTGGTCAGGTCCGTAACGATCAAACCGTGATGTCAGTGCGTACTGCTCGAACCTACCAACAAGTTGAAGACTTTGAATATCTAGTAGTTCGCCGCGCCAGCGACAATACGCCTATCTACCTCAAAGATGTTGCTGATGTGTACATCGGTGCTGAGAACGAAAACTCGACCTTTAAGAGCGATGGCGTGGTTAACGTCAGTTTAGGTATTGTGCCGCAATCCGATGCCAACCCATTGGAAGTTGCCGATTTAGTGCATGCCGAAGTCGAAAAGATCCAAAAGTTCCTACCAGATGGAACTCGCCTTGCGATTGACTACGACTCGACGGTATTTATCGAGCGTTCCATTGAAGAAGTCTACAGCACTCTGTTTGTGACAGGTGGCTTAGTGATACTGGTTTTGTATGTGTTTATCGGTCAAGCGCGTGCGACCTTGATCCCAGCCGTCACTGTGCCAGTGTCTTTGATTTCAGCTTTTATTGCCGCTTACTTCTTTGGTTTTTCAATCAACCTAATCACCTTGATGGCGCTGATCCTCTCAATCGGTCTCGTGGTGGATGACGCTATCGTGGTGGTAGAGAATATTTTCCACCATATCGAACGGGGTGAAAAACCTCTGCTAGCGGCTTACAAAGGTACTCGTGAAGTTGGTTTTGCCGTTATCGCCACTACGCTGGTATTGGTAATGGTATTTTTACCAATTTCCTTTATGGATGGCATGGTTGGTCTGCTGTTTACTGAGTTCTCGGTACTCTTGGCAATGTCGGTGATTTTCTCATCGTTGATCGCGCTAACGTTAACGCCTGTACTTGGCAGTAAGATCCTAAAAGCGAACGTTAAACCAAGTCGATTCAACCGCTTTGTTGACCGCGTCTTCTCGCGCTTAGAAGGTGGCTACCGTAAAACGCTTGCTGTGGCTTTAAAAGCCAAATGGGCTGCGCCTTTGGTGATCCTTGCTTGTCTTGGCGGCAGCTATGGTTTGATGCAACAAGTCCCGGCGCAGCTGACACCAAGTGAAGACCGTGGTGTGATTTTTGCCTTTGTACGTGGCGCGGATGCGACCAGTTACAACCGCATGGCAGCCAACATGGATGAAGTCGAAGAGCGTTTAATGCCGCTGCTTGGACAAGGCTTCTTGAAGTCATTTTCGCTGCAATCACCAGCTTTTGGTGGTATGGCTGGGGACCAAACTGGTTTTGTGATCATGATTTTGGAAGACTGGAATGATCGCACCGTGACCGCGCAACAAGCATTGGGCGAGGTACGTAAAGCGCTCAATGGCATGGCCGATGTGCGTGTGTTCCCATTTATGCCGGGCTTTAGAGGTGGTTCAAGTGAGCCAGTACAATTTGTCCTTGGTGGCTCAGATTATCAAGAGCTAAAAGGTTGGGCGGAAAAGCTGCAGCAACTTGCTGAAGACTCGCCTTACATGGAAGGTGCGGAGATTGATTACTCTGAGAAAACCCCAGAGCTGTTAGTGACAGTGGATAAGCAGCGCGCGGCAGAGCTAGGTATTAGTGTTGCTGATATTTCTGATACGCTGGAAATCATGCTTGGCGGTAAACGTGAAACGACCTTTGTCGAGCGTGGTGAAGAGTACGATGTGTACCTGCGTGGTGATGAAAACAGCTTTAATAACGCGGCGGATTTAACCCAGATCTATATGCGCACGGCATCGGGCGAGTTAGTTACCTTAGATGCCATCACTAAGATTGAAGAAGTTGCTTCGGCAGTACGTTTATCGCACTACAACAAGCAGAAATCGGTGACGGTGTCAGCTAACCTATCGGATGGCTACACCCTAGGTGATGCGCTTGATTACTTAGATCAGCAAGCGATTGATAATCTGCCCAGCGACATCAGCGTGAGCTACTCGGGCGAGTCAAAAGACTATAAAGAGAACCAATCGAGCGTGCTGGTGGTGTTTGCGCTGGCATTGTTGGTGGCTTATTTAGTATTGGCGGCGCAGTTTGAAAGCTTTATTAACCCGCTGGTGGTGATGTTTACCGTGCCGATGGGGGTATTTGGTGGCTTCCTTGGCTTGTTTGTGATGCAGCAAGGTTTCAACATCTACAGTCAGATTGGCATGATCATGTTAATTGGTATGGTAACCAAAAACGGTATCTTGATTGTGGAATTTGCCAACCAGCTGCGTGACCGTGGTTTGGAGTTTGAAAAAGCGATCATTGATGCCTCAGCGCGTCGCCTGCGCCCAATTATGATGACAGCGTTTACCACGCTTGCTGGTGCGATTCCATTGATTATCTCAACTGGTGCCGGTTATGAGAGCCGCGTGGCGGTTGGTACGGTGATCTTCTTTGGTATGGGCTTTGCGACATTGGTTACGCTGTTTGTCATTCCGGCGATGTACCGTTTGATTTCAGCGAATACTCAAGCGCCTGGTCATATTGAAGCTGAGCTGAAGCGCGAACTTGACCATGATGTCAAAGGGCGTGTTTCTCACGGCTAGCCAGTTAAAGGCTGAAAAACAAAAACCGAGGCATTGCCTCGGTTTTTTTATCTATAGTGACATCTTCGCTAGAGCAAAAATGTACTGTGCAAAAGTGCTTATGCTGCGTCTTCTTGCTGCTCTTCTGCAACGTCAGCCACAGCTTCAACTTTCTTTGCTTTCTTAGGCGCTGGGCGGCGTTTTGCGCCAAGTGCGTAAAGCACTTCTTCTTTGTTTTGCGCTAAGAACATCGCTAAGTCTTCTTGCTTCGCTTCGTCTTCTAGTAGTTCGCTTTTACCTAGCAGACCGAAAAGCTCGTCTGCCATATCCAGCATTTTGTCGTATGCGTCAGCGTCCGCTTTAGAGGTAAAAGTCATTTTCTCTTCTCCGTTGCGTTCTACCACGTACTTAACGATTACAGCCATGGTTATTCCTCTAGCTCGAATGAATGGTTGATTAATTACTGTCTTTTTATACAGTTTTTATTTGACTAAGTCTAGGTGAGGCAGCAAAACTGCGACTCACGTGCTTGCTAAATACACTTTCTAAACGTAAGGGCATAATTCTACTTATTGGCGCCACTGATAGCAAAACTCAATAAAGGCTTTCAGTAGTGGGCTTTGGTATTTTTCTTTATGCACCAGTAGCCAAAAGCGACGCTTCATATCGAGCGGCAGCTCAATGGTGACCACTCGACCATCTTTAATTGCTGGCGCAGCAGCGAGACGCGATAAGCAGCCCAAACCAAGTCCGGCAGAAACGCAGTTGATCAAAGCTTCTGTGGTATTTAATTGAAATGCTTCATGCCAATGTTCGATGCGCGGCGCGATGGCGCGCAGGAAAAACTCTCGTGAGCCCGATCCCGGCTCGCGTAAAATCCATTCGCTATTTTCTAAGTCGCCGACGCGCGGATTAGCCAGCTGCGCTAGTGGCGAGCTCGGGCTACAAATCACGCACATTTCATCTTGGCTAAACTGAGTAGAGATAAGTTCTGGGTGTAGGGTCTTTCCCTCTATTAAGGCGATATCGAGTTCGTATTCGACCAGCTTTTGACAAATTAATGCCGAGTTGGAGATAAACAAACTTTGCGCGTAATGGGCAGTTTGTTGGCGAAAATCACTGAGTAGGTAAGGCGCAACTTGATTGCCGATGGTATCACTGGCGCCGATACGCAGCTGTCCGGTTAAGGTTGAGTCATCATCGAGGAGCAGTTCGATATCTTCTACTCTATGCAGCAGTTCATCGACCAAAGGCAGTAATTTTTGTCCTTCTTGGTTAAGTACCAAGCGCTTATTCACGCGGTCAAACAGCGAATGTCCTAGCTGCTTTTCCAATTCAGACAGCGCCATACTCACTGCGGCTTTAGAAAGAAACAGCGCTTCTGCCGCTTCGGTTAACGTGTCGTAATGGTTGATGGTGGCAAAAACTTTGAGTTGTTTGAGCGAGATATTGACAGCCATAAAATAATGTTTAGTTAAATTGAACTACTGTTCTAAATAATTAGATGTAACTAAACAAAATACAAGCGTAGAATCCTTGCCAGAACAGAAAGAAAGTAAAGAGTGTGAACCATGATTAACGCAACTAAAGCAAAAGTATTCGGCGCGCCAACCCCAATGGCAGGTTTAGCGCTTGGTATTGCTAGCCTTGGCTGGTGCTGGGAAAACGGTGCGGCACTCAATGGTTATGGACAAATGACAGGGGCAGTGATCGCCTCAGTGCTACTGGTTATCTTGAGCGTAAAATTCCTTTTTCATCGCCACCTATTGGCGCAAGACCTTGCTCACCCTGTAGTTGGTAGCGTCGTCCCTACTTTTGCGATGGCAACCATGGTGGTTTCCAATGCGCTTGGTAAATGGTCTCCTGCTGCTGGTGATACGCTATGGTTGATTGCCGTAGCATTACACATTAGCTTCCTCGCAAGCTTTGTTTATCACCGCGCAAAAAGTTTTGAATTGTCACATATGGTGCCAAGCTGGTTCGTACCACCAGTGGGCATTGTGGTTGCGGATGTCTCGTTTTCAGGTAACCCACACTTAGCGTGGATAGCTCAAGCAACACTGATCTTCGGTCTAGTAGCTTATGGAGTGATGCTTCCAGCGATGATCTACCGTTTGATTTTTGCCGGTGAGATCCCTGATGCAGCTAAACCAACATTAGCAATTATGGCGGCGCCAGCAAGTCTCTCGTTAGCCGGTTACTTCAGCGTAACAGCCGATCCATCACCAGTGATTGTTGGTGTGCTATTTGGTATCGCAGTATTGATGACAGTGGTGATTTACTTAGCGTTTATTAAATTGCTTCGCTTACCATTTAGTGCAGGTTATGCCGCGTTTACCTTCCCTATGGTAATTGGTTCAACTGCACTCTTTAAACTCAGTGCGTGGATGGTTCACCTAAACGTTGCTGACCATTACATTGCACAAGTACACGCTCTGGCGGTGGGTGAGCTTTGGATTGCAACCTTAGTGGTGGGTTATGTCGCAGCGCGTTATTTCCACTTCTATCAACCACATCGGGTGATTGTGCGCAGTGAGTCTGCAGCGTAACTAAGACGCTAAAAAGTCAGATCTAGTCTAGGTCTGACTTTTTGTATAAAGAAGCTGCAACCTAGCGCAAACTCTCGTTTTTCCCTCAGTAAACCTTCCTTAGCTATGCTAATCTCAGCTCCATTGAGTCAACCATTTGAGCGCGCATTTTGTTTACTGTTTATCACTCCAACCAAGTTGATGTTTTAAAGTCGCTACTTGTTGAGCTGGTCAGAATTGATCCGCTGGAAAACCCTTTCGATAAAGAACAAATTCTGGTGCAAAGTCCCGGCATGTCTCAGTGGTTGAAGATGGCTTTGGCAAAGGAATTTGGCGTTGCCGCCAATATTGAGTTTCCGCTGCCAGCGACCTTTATTTGGAACATGTTTACCGAGGTTCTACCCGACGTACCTAAGCGCAGTGCATTTAACAAAGAGTCGATGAGCTGGAAGCTAATGCACATTCTGCCAACCATGCTCGACCTGCCTGAATTCGCACCGTTGCAGCGTTATCTGTTAGATGATCAAGACAGTTCTAAGCTGTATCAATTGGCGGAAAAAATTGCCGATATTTTTGATGGCTACCTAGTATATCGCCCAGAATGGATTGCGAGTTGGGAGTCTGGTCAAGTGGTAGCTGAAATTGGCGAAGAACACCCATGGCAGCCGATTTTATGGCAAGCGCTTTACGATCATACTGTGGCGCTGGAGCAGTCACCTTATCACCGTGCCAATCTTTATGAGCATTTCATCGATAGCCTAGAGAGTTACCAAGGTTCACTGGAAGGGCTGCCAAAACGTTTATTTGTGTTTGGTATTTCTTCTTTGCCGCCACGCTATATGGATGCGCTTAAAGCCCTTGGTGAACATATTGATGTCCACCTGATGTTTACCAACCCATGTCGCTACTACTGGGGCGAAGTGCGAGACCGTAAATTCCTCGCCAAACTGGCAGCCAAGCAGCGCAAACACTTGGTATGGCGTGATGAGCAATCGCACCATGAAGGGGAAAGCGAGCAGCTAAAAGGCTCGATTGAAGATAATCTTGCCGCTGCTGGCGATGAGCTGCACACCGATGTGGTGGGCAACAGTTTACTCGCATCAATGGGTAAATTAGGACGCGATAATATGTACTTATTGTCGCAACTCGAGTCCCATGAGATTGAAGCCTTTGTTGAGATTGAACGTGATTCACTACTGCATCAATTGCAAGCTGATATCTTAAATCTTGAAGAGCATCAAGATGATCATCAGCTGATCACCAGTCATCACAAACAAGCGGTGACGCTTAGCGATCACTCGCTGACGTTACACGCCTGCCACAGCCCAATGCGTGAAGTCGAAGTGCTGCACGATCAGCTCTTGGCAATGTTTGATGCCGATCCAAGTCTGAAACCGCGCGATATTATTGTCATGGTGGCAGACATCAATGCGTATAGTCCAGCTATCCAAGCGGTATTTGGTAATGCGCCGGGTGAGCGTTATATCCCTTACTCAATTTCCGACCGTACTGCTGACCAAGAGAGCCCAATTCTTGCGGCGTTTATGCAGTTGGTGAATTTGCCCAATACTCGCTGCCTAGCTTCAGAGCTATTAGAGCTGCTGGAAACTCCGACCATTTTAAGCCGTTTTGGACTCAGTGAAGATGAGTTCTTGCAAGCGAAGTTATGGGTAGAAGAGTCCGGTATTCGTTGGGGTTTAAACCCAGCCACTGGCGGTGAATTTGATTTGCCTGCCACTGCGCAAAACACCTGGCAGTTTGGTATCGAACGCATGTTACTCGGTTATGCAATGCCAGAATCGGCGGGTTTGTTTGACGATGGTGAGCAAACGCTAGCCCCTTACAATGAAGTGCAGGGGATGGGTGCTGAACTTGCCGGTAAGTTGGCGCACTTTATCGAAACCGTTAGTCATTACCGTCATGCGCTAGCGCAAACTCAAGGCATTGATAGCTGGCGACAGCTGTTAACCAGTATGCTTGATGACTTTTTCAGTGTTGAACTGGAAGGGGAAGTGGCGCTTAAGTCAATTCGCGATACCTTAGCTGCACTCAAAGAGCAGTTAGATGACGCTGCGTTCAATCAACCGCTGGCACCAAGCATTATGGCGCAGTACCTCAACAATAAACTCTCTGGTACGCGCGTGAGCCAGCGTTTCCTCGCTGGACAAGTCAACTTTTGTACCTTGATGCCGATGCGTTCGATCCCGTTTAAGACGGTTTGTCTGCTTGGCATGAATGATGGTGTCTACCCGCGTTCGATGCCACCAGAAGGATTTGATCTTATGAATGGTCGCACGCGTGCTGGTGACCGTTCCCGTCGCGATGATGACCGCTACCTATTTTTAGAAGCGACTCTCTCAGCGCAGCAAACCTTGTATATCAGCTATGTAGGGCGTTCGATTCAAGACAACACCGAGCGTGTACCATCGGTATTGGTGTCGGAATTAATGGAGTACTGCCATCAAAACTATTGTCTGGTTGGCGATGAAGAGCAGAGTGTGGATGACTCGGGTGATCAGCTTCTCGCGCATCTGCATCAACACCACACTATGGTGCCATTTAGTCCGACCGCGTTTAGTCATGATCAAGCCAGCTTAACTTATGCCAGCTACGCTAAAGAGTGGCTACCTGCGGCCAATCGTCTTGGTCAGCGCAGCGGTGAGTTTAACCGCGAGCTCAGTGATTATCTGTTGGATGTCACCTATCCACTTGAGTTGGATATGGTCGAGTTACAACGTTTTTGGCGCTTGCCAGTGCAGTACTTCTTTAATCGCCGCTTAAAAGTGGTTTTTGAGCCGCCACTGCCGATCTTACCTGACGATGAACCGTTTGTGTTAAATGGTCTAGAGAGCTATCAGATGCGTGATGGTTTGTTGCATCAGTTATTGGCTCAGCAAAGTGCCAATGACCAAGTGGTGCAGCAATTTGTTGCCGAGCAAAGAGCGCAGGGCAAACTGCCGGTGGCGGCATTTGGTGAGATTGAATTTGAGACCAACCGCGTGCAAGCAGAGCAGATGCTTGAAGCGCTGAGTTTTGTCTCAAATGCACCCAGTGACGATATTGAGATTAATCTCAGTCTCAATGTGCTCGGTGAGGACAAACTGGTCAATTTGCAAGGTTGGCTGACGCAAAACTACCAAGCAGGTTTGGTGCGTTACCGTAGCAGTAAGATTCGTCCGCAAGATTACCTCGCTGCTTGGATTGATCACTTGGCGATGTCGGCAATGGGCGTGGCTAAGCGCACCCACATGCTGGGTTACGATCGCAAAGAAGGCGTGGTGCACTTAGTTTATCCTGCGCTTGATGATGCCCAACAGGCAAAAAGCATGCTTTCTGAGTTGGTGCGACTTTTCTATCAAGGCATGACTAAGCCTTTGGCTTATTTCCCGAAAACCTCATTGGCTGCGATAGAAGCGGGCTTTAGTCGTGGTGGCGAATGGGCGGATGATGAAGAAAAGTCACTGAAGAAAATGGCCGATGCGTTTAACGATAGTTTCATCGCGCCAGGCGAAGGCAAAGATACTTATATTGCGCGCATTTGGCCGCAATGGAATGAGCAGTTAGCACAAGAGGTGCGCACGTTGGCTGCGCTTGTGATGCAAGCACCGAGATTACAGATGCGAGATGCACACGATGTATAACGGGGAAAAGCAAAGGAATAAGTGGCCGCCAGAAAATCATTATTTTGTGTAGGGCGTTCGCTGTACGGCCACAGGTCAGAGGGACCATGATTCGGTTGGTTACAGTATCGCTTGCGATTACTGAACACGTGGCGCGGATAGTAAAGCCTTAGCAGAGGATCTTCTGTGAGTGCGATCCCATTAAATCGGAATGATGGCTGCAACGTGCAGCTAAACCGCCAATATCACGATTAGATCACACCAAGTGGTGTGAATTAATTGCTTTAAAAGTTACATAAAGGTTTGATTGTTATGACATCTTCATCAGTTGTCACACCATTGGAAACAATGACATTTCCACTACATGGTGCCAGATTAATCGAAGCGTCAGCAGGGACAGGTAAAACTTTTACCATTGCTGGCTTATATTTACGTCTTTTACTTGGGCATGGTAGCCAAGAAACGCGCCACCAAGTTCCTTTGACGGTCGATCAAATTCTGGTGGTAACTTTTACTGAAGCGGCAACCGCCGAGTTGCGCGATCGTATTCGGGCGCGAATTCATGATGCGCGCATTGCCTTTGCCCGCGGTGAAAGTAGCGATCCGGTGATCCAGCCTTTATTAACTGAAATTAGCGATCATCAACAGGCGGCGGCGATTTTGCTACAAGCAGAACGTCAGATGGATGAAGCGGCGGTCTACACCATTCACGGTTTCTGTCAGCGTATGCTGACGCAAAACGCGTTTGAATCTGGTAGCCGTTTTGACAATGAATTTGTCACCGACGAAAGTCATCTTAAAGCGCAAATCGTGGCGGATTACTGGCGTCGCAACTTCTACCCATTGCCATTAAAACTGGCGGGTGAAGTGCGCTCAATTTGGGGCTCGCCAGCCGCATTGCTTGGTGATGTTTCCGGTTATTTAACTGGCGCGCCACTGAAACTCTCGGTTGAGGCGATGCAAGGTGATTTGGCTGAGCTGCATCAAGCTAACCTTGAACAGATTGACCAACTTAAAGCGCAGTGGTGCAGTGAGCAAAAAGACTACCATGATCTGATTGCGAATTCGGACATCAATAAGCGCAGTTACAGTAAAAAATCACTGCCGACATGGCTTGCAGCTGTCGATCAATGGGCCAGTGTTGAAACCACCGGTTATGACTACCCAGAACAGTTAGAAAAATTTGCTCAGAATGTACTTCTAGAGAAAACGCCTAAAGGCAGTGCACCACAGCATCCGGTGTTTGAATCGATAGAAGCGTTTCTCGCCGAGCCGATTAGTCTGAAAGCGCCACTGCTCGCCCATGCAATTGAACATTGCCGCACTATGCTAGCCAAAGCCAAGCAGCAAAAGCAGTGGCTCTCTTTTGATGACCTACTGACCAACTTATCGGCGGCGCTTGATAACGATGATGATGGCTTATTGGCAGGGCGCATTCGCGAGCTCTATCCAGTGGCGATGATTGATGAATTCCAAGATACCGACCCACTGCAATACAGCATTTTTAGCCGCATTTATCTTCCGCATCCTGAGTGTGGTTTGTTTATGATCGGCGATCCTAAACAGGCGATTTACGGTTTCCGTGGCGCTGACATTTTTACTTATATCAAGGCGCGTAATCAGGTTTCGTCTCACTTTACCCTCGGCACTAACTGGCGCTCGAGCGCCGATATGGTCGCGGCAGTTAACCAAGTGTTTGCTTTGCCCGATAGTGCCTTTATCTATGATCAAGATATTCCCTTTATCCCTGTCGCCGCCAGCCCAAATGCCGATAAGCGTCAGTGGCAACTGGGCGGTCAGGTTCAACCTGCCTTGACCTATTGGTTGCAAGAGGCGGAAGACAAACCGCTCGCCAAAGGCGAATACCTTGATGCGATGGCACAAGCGACCGCTGATCAGATCCAGACCATATTAACCGCTTCCCAGCAAGGGCAAGCGAGTTTTCACACAGGTAAAGCTGAACACGCGATTCAAGCGGGCGATATTGCGGTGTTGGTGCGCACCGGTAGTGAAGGACGAATGATCAAAAAAGCGCTGGCGAAACAGGGTATTGCCAGTGTTTATCTCTCTAACCGTGATAGCGTATTTAGTGCCACGATTGCTCAAGATGTGCAGCGTTTGCTGCAAGCGGTGTTAACCCCAGAAAATGACCGCGCCCTGCGTGCCAGTTTGGCTTCGGAATTGTTTGCACTGGATGCTGGCAGTCTTGATGCGCTCAATAACGACGAAAGCGTGTGGGAAAACGCGGTTAATGAGTTTAAAGAGTATCGCAAACTGTGGCTGCAACGCGGCGTACTGCCTATGCTGCGTGCGGTGATGAGCAAACGTCATGTTGCTGAACGTTTGTTAGAAGAAGAGAGTGGTGAACGCCACTTAACCGATTTGATGCACCTTGGTGAGCTATTGCAGCAAGCGAGCGGCGAACTCGATAGCGACCATGGTTTGCTGCGTTGGTTGGCGCAAGCGATCAGCGATGCGCAAAATGGTCTTGGCGGCAGTGAGGATCAAATTCAGCGTTTGGAATCAGAGCGCAATTTGGTGCAGATCGTCACCATCCATAAATCGAAAGGTCTGGAATATGACTTGGTGTTTTTGCCATTTGTGCTGAGTTACCGTGAGGCAAGTGAAGCGAAATACTACGATGCGCAAACTGACTCGACCATTTTAGATATCACTAAAAATGAAGCGGCACTAGCACAGGCGGACAAAGAACGTCTAGCGGAAGACTTACGTCTGATCTATGTAGCCTTAACCCGTGCGGTTTATGGCTGTTTCATTGGCGCGGCGCCACTGAGAAATGGTCGCTCAACCAAAGAGCCAACGGGCGTACATAATAGTGCCATGGGTTACTTGCTGCAAAACGGTCAAGCGGGTGGCATTAGCGATCTCACTCAAGCGATTGAACAACAAGCGAAAGCTTTAGCATGTGTCACGCTAAGTGGCTTACCTGACAGTAATGACGTGCCATTTGTTGCCGAGCAGCAACAGCCAGCGACTTTGCATGCGCGTGAGTTGGCGCAAGAGATTGATCGCAGCTGGCGTATTACCAGTTATTCAGGGCTGATTAAACAAGGTTCGCACCATTCAGCCGATGATGATTTACTTCGGCTTGATGTCGACTCCTCTCAAGAAGAGGATGAGCAAGAAATGCTAGAGCCTGAGCGTTCAATTTTTACTTTCCCACGTGGCGCGCGTCCGGGTACGTTTTTGCATAGCTTGTTTGAAGAGGTAGAGTTCACCGAACCTGCCAACACTGAAGCCAATCAACAAGCGATCATCGCTTTGATGGAAAGTGAGCAATTGGATCTTGAGTGGCTGCCAATTTTGCAGCAACTGGTGGATACCGTATTAGCCACGCCACTGGATGGTAAAGAGTTACGTTTAAATCAGAAATCACCCAGCCAACGTTTAGTTGAAATGGAGTTTCTGCTGCCGATTGAAGTATTGGCATCCGCGGAACTGAATCGCGTGATTCAACGCAACGATACCCTTTCGGCGAAAGCGGGCGATCTCGGTTTTCAAACCGTGCAGGGTATGTTGAAAGGTTTTATCGACTTAGTGTTTGAGCATCAAGGCAAATACTATGTACTCGACTGGAAGTCGAACCATCTTGGTGATGAGATCCACGACTATCACGGTGATGCGCTGCGTCAAGCGATGGCGGACCACCGTTATGATCTGCAATATCAAATTTACGCGCTCGCCTTACATCGTTTTCTGCGTAGTCGCTTAGCCAATTATGATTATCAGCAACATTTTGGTGGGGTTTACTATTTATTCTTACGCGGCATGGATGGGGAAGGGGAACATGGTATCTTTTCCGCGAAACCAAGTTTGCAATTTTTAACCGAATTAGACCAACTGATTGATGGCGAGACCATTGAAGTACGTGGCAATTCCGCAGGACAAATGGCGCTAGATCTATGAGTAATGTTATCACCCCTTCGTTATCTGCTGAGCCACTAGGCAATGCCCCACTTATGGCGACGCTACAACGTTTGGCACAAAAAGGTTCACTGCGCCAGTTGGACTACCAATTAGCGCGCTTTATTTTCAGTAAATCTCACAGTGATCAATTAGCGTTTATTGCTGGAGTGGTGAGTAGTGAGCTGGGCAAAGGACACATTTGCTTGCCGCTGCGTGATGCGCAATCGCAACCGGTCGATCTTGCTAGCAAGCTAGGTTTGTTTGGCGATGCGGCGTTAGAGCTTAACCAAGTATTAATCGCGATTGATTGGCAGCAACTGCTGAGTCACTCTATTTGGGTTGCCAATCCGACTCACAAAAAGGCTTCAGCTTTACCGTTGGTGTTTGACGGTGAGCGAGTTTATTTGCACCGTTACTGGCATTATGAAGTGACACTCGCCGAGCGATTAAATAGCTTTGGGACACCGATGATCTTAAAGCCTATCGAGATCCAAAAGCTGACCAATTTGCTCGATCATTTGTTCGCCCGCAGTTACCAATACTTGTTTGCCGCCTTAAGTAGTGCGGCGAAAAATCTAAACCTTAGTCAAGTGCAGCGTCAGCAGTTAGTGTGTGATCATTTAGATGTGGTTGAAGATAGCTCACTGGATTGGTCGGCAATTGATCAAGTATTGCTGCAAGCAAAACGCGCCGAACAATTGGCACCATTGGATCAGCTGGTTCCTCAAGCGGTGTGTGTCAACTGGCAGAAAGTTGCGGCTGCGATCGCGTTGACTAAACGTTTTGCCGTGATTTCGGGTGGTCCTGGTACCGGTAAAACTACTACGGTGACTAAGTTGCTGGCAGCCTTAATTGAACAGGCGCAAAACTCTGAGAGTGGTGTTAATGTCGTTCCTACTATCAAGCTGGTGGCTCCAACGGGTAAAGCCGCGGCTCGCTTGACCGAATCGATTGGTAAGGCGGTAGCTGAGCTGCCGGTTAGTCCAGAGCTAAAAGCGGCGATCCCGACCGAATCGAGCACCTTGCATCGCTTGTTAGGTGCATTGCCAAATAGTGTCGAGTTTCGCCATAACCAAGCAAACCCGCTACACCTCGATATTTTGGTGGTCGATGAAGCGTCGATGGTTGATTTGTCGATGATGTACAAGCTGGTGGATGCCCTGCCAAAGCATGCTCGTTTGATCTTGCTGGGCGATAAAGATCAGCTCGCTTCGGTAGAAGCTGGCGCAGTACTGGGCGATATTTGTTCGTTCCATCAATATGGCTATAGCAGCCAGCAAGGCGAACTGATCGCTCAGCTAACTGGCTTTAATACTCTTGCGCAAAGTCCGCAAAAAGGCAGCCAAGTCGGCGATAGTCTTTGTATGCTGCAAAAGAGTTATCGTTTTGATGCGCGCTCAGGCATTGGTCAGCTTGCTAAAGCCGTCAATGCGGGTTCGGGCTTTAAGTACGATGCCGTGTGGCAGCGTGACTTTGCTGATATTGCCCAGTACCCACTTGATATGCAGCACTACAATCAGCTGATTCAAACCATGGTCAGTGAATACAGTGTATACCTCAAGCGCATCGCCAAGCGCGAAGTGAATCCTCAAACCGAACAGCTTGAATCTGTCACAGCTTTGGCAAAGGCGGGTTTAGACGCGTTTGCTGGTTGCCGTCTGCTGTGTGCGATACGCGAAGGCGATTTTGGCGTGACAGGCTTAAACCAGCGTATTGAACGTGCGTTAGTCGCGCGCAAACTGGTGCAAACTCAAGATGAACTTTGGTATCACGGTCGACCAGTGATGATCACCCGTAACGATCACGCTTTAGGTTTGTATAACGGTGATATCGGTATCTGTATTTGGGATGACTCGCTGGAAGAACCGCGCTTAAAGGTCTTCTTTGAGTTGCCAGATGGTAGTGTGAAATCGGTACTGCCAAGTCGCGTGCCAGAGCATGAAACAGCCTACGCGATGACGATTCACAAATCACAGGGTAGTGAGTTTGAGTTTACTTTGATGATTTTGCCAAAAGAGTTTAGTCCGATTTTAACCCGGGAACTGATATACACCGGCATTACTCGCGCGAAAAAACGTTTGGCGATGTACGTTCAACCTGATGTGGTTAAGCGGGGTATCAAAGTGATGACTGAGCGTGCCAGCGGCTTGGTGGAAAAGCTGAAAGGTTAATAGAGAATAGAGAATAGAAAAGGCTGAAAACCATCCTTGGTTGTCGCCAGCAAAGCGAAGGTTTAGTTATATCAATCGGGTAAGTAATCAATTAGTAAGAGTGCTTACTTGTTCTGATTGCTATCAGTTAAATGCGGTAGTAAAAGAGATATTGCGGATCTTGTATTGGTCTTGATAGGTCAGAATAAAGTCTTTCAAGCTCTCAGTTACAGGGAAAACGCAATGCACGCTGAGGTCGGTCAGCAATTCGTTTTCAGCCATATCCCAAAAGCTTTGCAGCGAGTTACAAATTACGGTTTTCATGATGTTTGCTCATAGTTGACGTTGTTGTTATCTACTTAAAGCAATCCATAGCCAAATGAGTGATTCCAATCTAGCTTCCTTGAAAGCGGGTGAATAATATACAACTCTTGTTGTGAAATAAAGCTCATAATTAAGACATTCGACTAAAAAGACCATCTTTTTCGATGGTCTTTTTTTGACCAATCGTTTGCTGGTAAAAACAGCTGATTTACGCGGTAGCCTATGCGGTTCTGATCGCCAAGATTTTAGAGTTACGTTGATAGTTGTAGAGGTTCTTTTTCTGTGATGGTAGCGACTCGACACCCACCTCATAAAAACCTTGTTCTCTAAACCAGTGCAAGCTGTGGGTGGTTAACACAAACAGTTGGTTGATCCCTTGCTGCTTACATTGCTGGCGCATATGGTTTAGTAAAATAAGTCCACGGTTGCCATCACGATATTCTGGATGAATGGCAACACACGCCATTTCAGCCATGCTGTCTTCCTCATAAGGGTAGAGCGCGGCACAACCGATAATAAGACCATCTTTTTCAATAATGGTGAACTGGTGGATCTCTTGCTCTAATTGCTCACGTGAGCGACGAACCAAGACCCCTTGCTCTTCCAATGGACGAATCAGATCCAAAATACCACCGATATCATCAATCTTTGCCAAGCGCACTCGCTCAGAGCTAGCATAAACAATCTGCGTACCGATACCATCAAGTGAAAACAGTTCTTGGATCAGCGCGCCATCAACCTTATAGCTCACCAAGTGGCTGCGCGGTACGCCGGCACGGCATGCTGTGATAGCTGCACGTAAGAAACGTAAGCTACCCGAAACATTGTCATTGGATTGATCAACGTCTTGCTCTAGCTTGTCTAAGATCTGCTCTGCTTCGCGCGGCACGAGTTCAGCAATGACATCACCGTGTTCGTCCAAAATACCTTGCGCTGAACAAAAACCGATGAGTTTATCTGCATTAAGGCGGATAGCGACTTGGGTAGCAACCTCTTCTGAAGTGAGGTTAAACGACTCGCCGGTTACTGAACTGGCAATGGGGCCGAGTAGCACAATTGAGTCTTGCTCAAGCATGCGGTTGATGCCAGAAATATCGATGCGGCGAATTTTTCCGCTATGACAATAATCGATGCCATCATCGACTCCAAGCGGTTGGGCAATCACAAAGTTACCACTGACCACATTGAGTTGCGTGCCTGCCATCGGGGTGTTGCTTAAGCTCATAGAAAGCTGTGCCGTGATTGCAAGCTGCAATTGTCCTGCCGCTTGCATAACTAGTGGCAATGAATGCTCATCAGTGATTCGAATATCTTTATGGTAGGCATTATTAATATCGTTATTCGCAAGGATAGAGTTGATCTGAGGTCGTGCACCATGTACCAGTACAATCTTAACACCCAAACTATGTAGTAGGGCTAAGTCGCTGATTATATTTTTGAAATTACCATCTGCTACTGCTTCTCCGCCGAGCATGATCACGATGGTTTTACCACGGTGTGCATTAACGTAAGGAGCAGACTGACGAAATCCTTTTACAAGTGCGGTACTACGTATTTTCACATCAAGTCCATCTTTGGTGAATTTGTATGTAATTATAGTGCAAATTTATTCCGAAATAGGCAAGTGTTTTTTTGGAATAGATATCCAATATTACACAGCTAAAATTGAGGCAGTGTGAGACGCATGCTATAGAGAATTTTTCCGTTAGGTAATATTGCATGAGCGTGACTATTAAAAGTAAATCAGCGCAGGGAAAAGAATCTGCTTTAGTAGCCTCACCACGTAAGTGGCTGTTAGGGCTCGCTGGCATGGCCGCGATTGGCGTTAGCTACGTTATGATCCAAGGCGGGGTTATGCTGTATCAACAGTATCAGCAAGTTACTCACCCTAAATCACTTATCTATGGTACTTGGGTGGAGTACGATGTCGCACCTTATCGTGCTGATAGGCTGGTTATAAGCGCGGCAGGTATTACTATCGATGGCGGCGTCGTGGACACTGATTTCCAATTTGATGGCGAGTTTCTGACTTATCAACATGGCTCGCAAGAGCGCCGTTTTAAGTTTCAATATGAAAACTGGAACGAGATGACTCTGCAAACCGATAACGCGTATCAGCCTGTCTTTGTTAAAAGCCCATCAAATTAACATTCATTAACGCTCATACCATTGACGAGAATATTGAGAGTTTGTCATGCTCAAGGTATCTCGTTAATGGAACTCAATAACCAATGCAACAAGCAATGAAAAAAATCTTTCCTTTAGCCGCAGTGACGCTGCTGTTTGGCTGTGCTCAACCTACCGATCGCGCGCAACAATACTTTGATCAAGAGTTTGAGACTACCCTCAATCGTACCGATAGCGTGCAATCAAACGTAACGCGAGATTTTACCGAGTTTCATAAACAAGCTGAGCAGGTGGTCGATAAGTCGCCTTCGATGGCGAAAGTGTATCAACCGCTGTACGAAACGCTCAATGAATGGGTGCTGCAAAGTGGCGATCCGAGTGAGCTAGGCAACTTTGGTATTCAAACTGCACAGCTAGGTGGTGGCGATAAGCAAGGCAATGTACTGTTTACGGGCTATTTTTCACCTGTGATGGAATTGCGCCATGAGGCGAATGAAACCTACAAATACCCAGTTTATGCCAAACCTGATTGCAACAAAAACTGCCCAACGCGCGCCGAGATTTATGCCGGTGCATTGGAAGGGCAAGGTTTAGAGCTAGGCTATGCGGCTAACATGATCGACCCTTTCTTGATGGAAGTGCAAGGCAGTGGCTTTGTTCACTTTGAAGACGATGACACGCTTGAGTATTTTGCTTACGGCGGTAAGAACAACAAAGCGTATGTCAGCATTGGTCGAGTATTGATTGAGCGTGGTGAAGTCTCACGTGAAAAAATGTCGATGAAAGCGATTAAAGAGTGGGTACTCGCTAATGACGAAGCAACCGTACGAGAAGTGCTAGAGCAAAACCCATCGTTTGTCTTTTTTGCCCCGCGAGCTGACGCGCCAGTAACGGGTTCAGCAGGTATTCCATTGTTGCCAATGGCGTCTGTCGCGGGAGACCGAAGCATTTTGCCTATGGGAACCCCAATCCTTGCGGAAGTACCATTGTTAAACGCTGATGGCTCATGGAGCGGCGCTCACCAACTGCGTCTCCTTATCGTGCTAGATACTGGTGGTGCGGTAAAACAGAACCATCTTGATCTCTACCATGGTATGGGACCGCGCGCGGGTACTGAAGCTGGTCACTACAAACATTTCGGTCGCGTGTGGAAGCTAGGGTTAGAAAACTCCCCGACGCAAGCGCCTTGGGCAATGCCGCCAGAAAAACAAAACTAGTCGCTATGCCCTATTAGGGGCGAGTATAGACATTTCCATAAAGAGTGCGTATAAATCGCACTCTTCTTTTTTGTAACCGATTTACGGGCTTAAACTATGCGTGAATTAGACACCCCAGCGTCAGACAACTACAACCAACGTTTTGGTGGTACACGTCGTTTATATGGCAATAGCGAAGTGGAAATACTTCGTGCGGCACACGTATGTGTGATCGGGATTGGTGGTGTAGGTTCATGGGCTGTGGAAGCTCTGGCACGTACGGGTATTGGTGAACTGACGTTGATCGATATGGACGATGTGTGCGTGACCAATATTAACCGTCAGATTCATGCCATGAGCGGCACTGTCGGTCAAAGCAAAATCGAAGTGATGGCGGAGCGCGTTAAATTGATTAACCCTGAGTGTAAGGTTAATTTGATTGATGACTTTATTACGCCAGATAATCAGCATGAGTACCTATCTAAAGAGTACGACTATGTGCTGGATGCGATCGACAGTGTAAAAGCGAAAGCGGCATTACTGGCTTACTGCCGTAGCAACAAAATTAAAGTGATCACCACAGGTGGTGCTGGTGGTCAGGTTGACCCAACCCAAATTCAAGTGGCGGATCTGACTAAAACCATTCAAGATCCGCTGGCGAAGAAGATTAAAGACACCTTGCGTCGTCATCATAACTTCCCGAAAAATCCACAACGTAAATTTGGTATCGACTGCGTGTTCTCTACCGAGCAGCTAAAATACCCACAAGCGGATGGTTCGGTGTGTGGCGTGAAAGCGACCGCTGAAGGTCCAAAACGTATGGATTGTGCGAGTGGTTTTGGCGCTGCAACCGTGGTGACCGCGACGTTTGGTTTTGTTGCGGTCGCGCGTATCGTTGAAAAACTGATTCAAAAGCACAAGAAGTAGGGTGGTGTGATGTCGACATTTCCATTAAGTCCATTTGGCACGCAAATTACAGCCGAAGAGATTGTCGAGACCATGCAAGGTATGCGTGGTTGGGAAGACCGTTACCGTCAAGTGATCCAATGGGGTAAAAAACTGCCAGTAATGCCTGAAGAGTTTAAGTCACAACAAGTCATCGTGTCAGGCTGTGAAAGCCAGGTATGGTTGGTGAGTGAACAAGTTGGCGAGACGTGGTCATTGTGCGCGGATTCAGATGCGCGTATTGTGCGTGGGCTGATCGCTTTGGTGATGGCGGCGTACAACTACAAAACCAGTGAGCAAATCCAACAGTTTGATATTGATGATTATTTTTCCAAGTTAGGCTTAATTGATCATCTGAGCCCTTCGCGTGGCAACGGTCTAAAAGCGATTGTTGAGCAGATCAAGCAGCTTAGTGCCTAAGGCGAAAGCAATTTGAAATTCCCGCGATTTAGCGGGATTTTTTGTATTTGGATGTAGTGGTGGTTAATTTTTAATCACTGCTTTTTTAATGTCTTAGCGAAAACAGGGTCTTGTCACACTTGTTGTCTTTAGTTAAAGGCTGTAAAATTCGCGCCCTTATTTATTGTTCCGTTGTTGAGAGGCTTCATGACTACTGAAAAAATCAACCTGCTTGATTTTGATCGCCAAGGATTGCGTAAATTCTTTGCAGAAGAATTAAACGAAAAAGCATTCCGCGCCGAACAGGTGATGAAGTGGATCTACCATTTTGGTGTCGATGATTTCGACAACATGAACAACATCAACAAGCAATTGCGTGAGAAGCTAAAGCAACGCTGTGAGATTAAAGCTCCAGTGGTATCGGCTGCTCAACACTCATCTGATGGTACCATCAAGTGGGCAATGCGTGTGGGTGATCAAGACGTAGAAACAGTTTACATCCCTGAAGATGATCGCGCGACGCTTTGTGTCTCTTCACAAGTGGGTTGTGCATTGGAATGTAAATTCTGTTCAACTGCTCAGCAGGGCTTCAACCGTAACCTGAAAGTATCTGAAATCATCGGTCAGGTATGGCGCGCAGCGCGTGAAGTGGGTCTTGAGAAAGAAACTGGTCGCCGCCCAATTACCAACGTGGTAATGATGGGTATGGGTGAGCCACTACTAAACATGAAAAACCTGATCCCAGCGTTAGAAATCATGCTGGATGATCTAGGTTTTGGTCTGTCTAAGCGTCGCGTTACCGTATCGACTTCAGGTGTGGTATCAGGTCTTGATCAAATGACGGGTAAAATCGACGTTGCACTAGCGATCTCGCTACACGCACCAAATGACAAGCTACGCAGCGAAATCATGCCGATCAACGACCGTTGGGACATTCAAGAGTTCTTAGCGTCAGTGCGTCGTTACCTTGCATCATCAAATGCTAACCGCGGTAAAGTGACGGTTGAATACGTGCTGCTGGACCATGTCAACGATGATATGGACCATGCTCGCGAGCTGGCGGAGCTGATGAAAGATACGCCATGTAAGATTAACCTGATCCCGTTTAACCCGTACCCAGGTTCACCTTACAAGAAGCCAAGTAACTCACGTATCGACCGCTTCCAAAAGACACTGATGCAATATGAGCACACCGTAACGATTCGTAAGACTCGTGGCGACGATATTGATGCCGCATGTGGTCAGTTGGTTGGTGATGTTATCGACCGTACTAAACGTACAGCAGCTGCAAAAGCGGCGAAAGGCGAAACAATCGACGTTAAAGCGCTATAAAAGCCAAAATTAACCATCAAGCCAGAGCAATGCTCTGGCTTTTTTGTTGCAAGTTATTTCTCACTAAAATAAAGATTTAGCGCACTTTGTTAGTTTTATCTTGTTTCATTATGTCAGTTTTTCGAAAAACCTTGAGCTTGCTGTAATTTATCTACCCAGATTGTGTTGTTTCGCGGTTGATATCTATTAGAATTAGTAATTACACCTTGATATCGATTATCTGATAGTTTCAATAGAGGTTATAAAACAGGCTTAACTTGTTTAACAGTGATACAAATTCAATCTTGTGCGCAAGGTGCCTTTTGACTGATAAATAAGTAAGCGAATTAATTTACCTTAGGTAATGCCGGCAACTAACTAAAAATAACTAAGACAGGCAAACCTAAAGGAACATGAGAGACACAACAATATGAACACTGAGCAACCGACTCCAGTTGTAGAAGAAAACACCGAAGCATTCCACATTGAGCCTGGCACCCTGTTAAAGCAACATCGCGAGCAAGCGGGATTAACGCAAAAACAAGTGGCTGATCGCCTTAGATTGCGCGTAGCGATTATTGAACAGATTGAACGCAATGAGTTCGAACCTGATCAGGTTGCGACATTTACGCGTGGCTACCTGCGCTCGTATGCCAAAGTGGTGAATGCGGATGAGGGGGAAGTGCTGGCGGCATTGGATCATATGCTTGGTACTCAGCCTCCTCAAGAACAGAAAATGAAGAGTTTTTCACGTAAAACCAACCGTGAGAAGCACGACAGCCGTATTATGGCGCTCACTTGGGGCATCGTGATTGTGATTGTCGCAATTTCATCGGTTTGGTGGTGGCAGAATCAACAAAAAGATGATCTTGAATTGCGTGCAGAACAAGAAAACGCGCTGGTGGCTGATTTAGAAACTCAACCGCAGCTTGATACGAGCATTGATGAACTATCTGCTGACTCGGCAGCGCCTGAGGCACCTACCGCTGAGACAGAACAAGCGCCAAGTAGTGAAACTGAATCAACAGCCGTGGCTGATGATGCTAACAGTACTGCGATTTCTGCACCTCAAGAAGCAGAAGAAACGGTAGTGGCAGAGCAACCACAAGTGGCTGCCGAAGTTGTTAAACCTGAAATTGTTGCTAATCGTCTGGAAATGAATTTTAAAGATGAATGCTGGGTTCAGGTGAAAGATGCGACAGGTAAAACACTGATTAGTGGCATTAAACGTGGTGGTGAAACCTTAGAACTTGAGGGTAAACTGCCATATAACGTCATTTTAGGTGCGCCAGAAAACGTTTCTATCACCTTAGCGAGTGAAACTGTCGACCTTTCTGGGTATACTTCAGGCAAAGCAGCAAGATTCACCTTACCTTTATAAAGACTATGCAACACGAATCTCCTATTAAACGTCGCCCATCGACTCGAATCTATGTGGGCGATGTGCCTATTGGTGATGGCGCACCGATTGCGGTGCAGTCTATGACTAACACCAGAACAACAGACGTGGAAGCGACTGTTGCACAAATTCGAGCACTGGAAAATGTCGGCGCAGATATCGTGCGTGTATCTGTACCAACCATGGATGCCGCTGAGGCGTTCAAGCAAATTAAACAACAAGTCAACATACCGCTTGTGGCAGATATTCATTTTGACTATCGCATTGCCCTGAAAGTGGCGGAGTACGGCGTTGACTGTTTACGCATTAACCCAGGTAATATCGGCAACGAAGAGCGTATTCGCTCAGTGGTTGATTGCGCGCGTGACAAAAACATCCCAATTCGTATTGGTGTAAATGGTGGCTCTCTGGAAAAAGATATCCAGATGAAATACGGCGAACCGACACCGGAAGCTTTGGTAGAGTCCGCGATGCGTCATGTTGATATCCTTGATCGCCTTAACTTTGATCAATTCAAAGTCAGTGTGAAAGCTTCGGATGTCTTCCTTGCGGTAGATTCTTACCGTTTGCTGGCGAAGAAGATCGATCAACCCCTTCACTTGGGTATTACCGAAGCGGGTGGTGCGCGTGCTGGTGCGGTTAAGTCATCGGTAGGTCTTGGTATGCTACTTGCGGAAGGTATCGGTGATACACTTCGCATTTCCCTTGCGGCGAACCCAGTAGAAGAGATCAAAGTTGGCTTTGATATTCTAAAATCACTGCGCATTCGCTCACGTGGTATTAACTTTATTGCTTGCCCTAGCTGTTCTCGTCAAGAGTTTGATGTTATCGCGACAGTAAATGCACTTGAAGAACGTCTTGAAGACATCATTACCCCAATGGATGTATCTATCATCGGTTGTGTGGTAAATGGTCCTGGCGAAGCCGAGGTATCACACCTAGGTTTGGCCGGTAGCAACAAGAAGAGCGCATTTTACGAAGATGGTAAACGTCAAAAAGAGCGTTTTGACAACGACGATCTGGTGAACCAGCTAGAAGCAAAAATTCGTGCGAAAGCAGCCGTAATGGATGAAAGCAATCGCATCGAAATTAAAGTGCAAAACTAAATCTCAACGAAGTAATTAAAATTACGGTAAATATTGTGGCAAAACCAATTCAAGCAATTCGAGGCATGAACGATTGTCTCCCAACTCAATCACCACTGTGGCAAAAGCTAGAAAATACAGTGAAGAACGTAATTAGCGCATACGGTTATAATGAAATGCGCATGCCAATCGTTGAGATGACGCATCTATTTAGTCGCGCAATCGGTGAAGTGACTGACGTTGTAGAAAAAGAGATGTACACCTTTGAAGATCGCAATGGTGACAGCCTAACTCTACGTCCAGAAGGCACTGCGGGTTGTGTGCGTGCAGGTATCGAAAACGGTCTACTGTACAACCAAGAACAACGTGTATGGTACATGGGTCCTATGTTCCGTCACGAGCGTCCACAAAAAGGTCGTTACCGTCAATTCCACCAATGTGGTGTGGAAGTGTTTGGTCTAAACGGTCCAGACGTTGATGCAGAACTTATCATGATGACTGCACGTCTATGGCGTGAGCTAGGCATCGAAAAGCATGTGCGCCTTGAGCTGAACTCAATTGGTTCTCTTGATGCGCGAGCTAACTACCGTGAAGCTTTGATTGCTTTCCTAGAGCAACATATGGATGTTCTAGATGAAGATTGTAAACGTCGTATGCACACTAACCCGCTACGTGTACTGGATACTAAAAACCCAGATGTACAAGCGATCTTAGGTGATGCACCGCGTCTATCTGAATACCTAGATGAAGAATCTAAGCAACATTTTGCAGGTCTATGTGAACTTCTTGATGCGGCTGGTATCGAATACACAGTAAATGAGCGTCTAGTACGTGGTCTTGACTACTACAACCGTACGGTATTTGAGTGGATCACTGAAAGCCTAGGCTCACAAGGCACAGTATGTGGTGGTGGTCGTTATGACGGTCTAGTTGAACAACTAGGCGGTAAAGCGACGCCAGCAGTGGGCTTTGCAATGGGTCTTGAGCGTCTAGTACTCATGCTAGAAACTCTAGAGCTAACCGACGTTCGTCGCAGTGTTGATGTTTACATGGTGACTGCAGGCGAAGGTACTATGATGGCGGGTATGAAGCTGGCTGAACAGCTACGCGAACAAGTACCAGGTCTACGTGTGATGAACCACTTCGGTGGTGGTAACTTCAAGAAGCAATTTAAGCGTGCAGATAAAGTAGGCGCAGTAGTTGCGCTTGTATTGGGCGAAAACGAAGTTGCTGACAACAGCGTAGTATTGAAAGACCTCGTTGGCGGTACGCAAGAAACTTACAGCCAAGCGGATGTGATTGCGAAACTCGCTGAGCTAATCTAACCAAATTTAAGTTTAAAAAAGTGGCGATGAGAGTCGCCACTTTTGTGATGTTAAGAGGACAGGAAGTGGAACTCTACGATACTGAAGAACAACAAGTTGAAGCGATTAAAGATTGGTGGAAAGAGAACGGTAAAGCAGTCATCTTTGGTGCTGTTATCGGTCTAGGCGGTCTATTTGGCTGGCGCTACTACCAAGATTCAACTATTGCTGCTCAAGAAGCTGCTTCTGAAAGCTACACCAAGACAATTGAGCAGTTGGCAGCCACTGGTGCAGACGCTGAAGCTCAAGTACAAAGCTTCATCGATGCTAATGGTGAGACTGAATACGCGGTACTAGCCTCACTGCAATTGGCAAAAGTTCAGGTTGAAGCAAACCAACTTGATGCTGCGATTGAACAGCTACAATGGGCAAGCACAGCATCGAAAGATCAAGCTCTTCAAGCGGTAATTAACTACCGTCTAGCTCGTCTGCAATCTGAGCAAGGCAAATTTGACGCTGCCGTTGCTCAACTAGACAAGATCACTGACGAAGGTTGGGCTGGTCGTGTTGATGAGCTAAAAGGTGACATCTTACTGCGCAAGGGAGATGCAGAAGGTGCATACGCAGCATACACCGAAGCACAACAAGCGGGTGATGCAAGCGAAGCACTACAAATGAAATTGGATGATCTAGCCAAGTAAGGGCAAGTTGGATGAAGAAATTGCTGAACAAGGCATTGACGACAGTTGCAGTAATCGGCGTGTTAGCAGGTTGTGCGAGTGAAGAAGACACCATCATTATGGCGCCAGTGCCACAAGTGGACAGCGAGTTTACGACCTCTTCGGTATGGCGCAGTTCAGTTGGTGATGGTGTTGAGCAATACTTTTCTAAGTTAGCACCGGTATACGCTTACGACACAGTATTTGTTGCAAGCCGTAATGGTGAAGTGAAAGCGCTAAATCCTGAAACTGGCGACGAGCTTTGGTCTATCGACTTAGAAGAAGATGTACCGGCTCGTTTGTCTGGTGGTATTGCTGCTGCTTATGACAAGCTGTTTATTGGTAGTGAAAATGGTGAAGTGATTGCGCTAAACCGCGAAACAGGTGAGCTGTTATGGCGCACCCCTGTGCAAGGTGAAGTGTTATCTGTACCAGCAACTGATGAAAGCCTTGTGATGGCGCATACAAGTGAAGGTTTGCTTGTGGCTCTTGATCAGCAAAGCGGTGAGCAAAAATGGGCAATCAGTACTGAAGTGCCAACTTTGACGCTACGTGGCACCAGTGCACCAGTGACTGTATCAGGTGCAGTGTTCTGGGGCACGGCAAATGGTCGTTTAGCCGCAGCTATCATTCAACGTGGTCAGCTAATTTGGCAACAACCAATTGGCACACCGAAAGGCGCGACTGAGATCGATCGTATTGTGGATGTTGACGCATCACCAATGTTGATGGGCAGCACCCTGTATGTGGTGGGCTACAATGGTCAGCTAACCGCAATCGATCTTCGCTCAGGTCAACCAGCGTGGAAGCGCACCTATTCATCTGCGACTGATATGGCCAATGATGGTAGTCGTTTGTTCTTAGTGACAGATAAAGATCACTTGGTTGCAGTCGATGCGCGCAGTGGTACTGAACTGTGGACGAACAAGCAGCTAGAACACCGTCTGCTGACCGCACCTAAAGTAATGGGTGACTATCTAGTGGTTGGTGATAGCGAAGGCTACCTATATTGGGTAGATCGTAGCACGGGTGAGTTTGTTGCGATGCAAGAAGAGGGCAATGGTGGTTTTGCAGTTGCACCGATTCAACTTGATGATGGATTTTTAATCACGACACGCGATGGCGATGTAAAGAAACTAACGCTCAGCGAATAATTTCGTGATATAATTCACATTCGGCTCCTGGCTGGTAACAGCTAGGAGTCGTTTTGTTTATAAGAAACAAGTATTTAAGTGTAGATAGTGTTGCTATAGGTAACAATTTGGCGAGAGGACATTTTGTCAGTCGTTACCTATAACTACATAAGAATAGAATATTGTAGAGGTTGTTATGGTTCCTGTTGTTGCTCTAGTAGGGCGTCCGAACGTAGGTAAGTCTACGTTGTTTAACCGCTTAACTCGCACACGTGATGCGCTAGTGGCGGACTTCCCTGGCTTAACTCGTGACCGTAAATATGGCCAAGCTAAGCTTGGTGAGCATGAATTTATTGTGATTGATACCGGCGGTATCGATGGCACTGAAGAAGGCGTAGAGACAAAAATGGCACAGCAATCGCTAGCGGCGATTGATGAAGCTGATGTTGTACTATTTATGGTAGATGGCCGCGCTGGTCTAACTGCCGCTGATGAAGCAATTGCACAACACCTACGCAAGCTAGAAAAGCCAGCGATGCTGGTAGTAAACAAAATTGACGGTATTGATGCTGACGCAGCAAGCGCAGAGTTTTGGCAACTTGGTATGGAAGATATGTACCAGATTGCTGCTGCTCACGGTCGCGGTGTTGCAGCGCTTATCGATCTAGCGCTAAACCCATTTGCAGAAAAATTCGCAGAAGAAACTCAAGGTGAGATCACTGACCTGACTGAGTTTGAAGATGAAGAACAAGAGCAACTGGATTACAGCGAAGAAGAAGCGGAAGCTGAATTCAAACGCCTACAGGATCAGCCAATCAAATTGGCAATCATCGGTCGTCCAAACGTAGGTAAATCAACGCTGACTAACCGTATTTTAGGTGAAGAGCGTGTGGTTGTTTACGATATGCCAGGAACGACTCGTGACTCTATCTACATTCCGATGGAGCGTGATGGTCGTGAATACGTACTGATTGATACTGCGGGTGTTCGTCGTCGTACGCGCATCAACGAAACAGTTGAGAAGTTCTCAGTTGTTAAAACGCTAAAAGCGGTTGAAGATGCCAACGTGGTACTTTTGATCATCGACGCTCGTGAAAACATCTCTGATCAAGATCTAAGCCTACTAGGTTTTGCGCTAAATGCAGGTCGTTCGATTGTTCTTGCGGTAAACAAGTGGGATGGTCTGGATAACGATGTAAAAGAATCAGTGAAGAAAGAGCTAGACCGTCGTCTAGGCTTCGTTGACTTTGCGCGTATTCACTTTATCTCAGCACTACACGGTACAGGTGTTGGTCACCTATTTGAATCAGTACAAGAAGCATACAAGTCAGCCACGACGCGTGTAGGTACTTCTGTTCTGACTCGCATCATGAAGATGGCAACCGACGATCACCAGCCACCAATGGTTCGTGGTCGCCGTGTGAAACTGAAATACGCGCACGCGGGTGGTTATAACCCACCAATTATCGTGATCCACGGTAACCAAGTTCGCGAACTACCAGATTCATACAAGCGTTTCTTGATGAACTACTACCGTAAGTCGCTAGAGATCATGGGTACGCCGATTCGTATTCAGTTCCAGAACAGTGAAAACCCATTTGAAGGTAAAACAACCAAAATGACACTGTCTCAAGAGCGTAACCGTAAACGCCTAATGAGCATGGTTAAAAACCGTAAAAAGTAACCACTAACGATTTACTTGAAAAGCGCCTACAATGTAGGCGCTTTTTTTATCTTCAAAGAACAATGAAATCGAAATTACAATGACTGTAACCCCAACTATTACTCAGTTTTGTCATCAAACTTGGCAACTCACTGCACAAATACAGCTTAGCCAAACATCAGGTGACGTTGTCTATATCGTGACCGATAAAACCCCATTCCACCCAGTTAGCCATGTTTGGCCTGATCATCCTGCTGACAGAGGTACACTTGCGTTAAATGGTAGTGAGTATCCGCTCATCGACTGTCTAGTTGGTGCGGTAGAACTTGCCAGCAATACGCTCTACGTTGATAAAGCCATCCCGGTAAAGCGTGATGAAGCAGGTTGGGCATTTGTAGTGGTTCATGTGGTTGAAAATACAAACGCAGTATTTTCTACTGGTGATAGCTTAGTGCTATCGGTTGATAAGCACTACCAACAGGCTTTGAGTCGCGGTCACAGTGCTGGGCATCTTGCCTTTTTAGCCTTGAACAAGGTTTTAACTGATCAAGGCTACTGGCGAAAAGACGCTGACCGTAAAGATACCCTTGGCAGTTATGATTTCAACAATTACGCCCAAGAGACTAGCTTTGTCACTGCCGATAAATGCTTAGATAGTTACCGCCTAGGTAAAACGCTGCGTAAACGTGGGTTAAATAGTGCCGATGTTTCCGAACAGCTTCAATCGATAGAAAATAATGTAAATCAAATGGTTAGCGATTGGTTGGCGCAGAAAGGTGATGTGGTTATGCACTGTGAAGGGGAGGCTTTAACCGACTCGCGTTACTGGCGCTGCGATTTAGGTGATGGCAAGATTGCCGAGATTCCCTGTGGCGGCACTCATGTAAATAGCTTAAAAGAATACGCGAGTATTAAGGTGAGTTTGCGCGAAACAAGTCCAAATTACATTGAAATGCAGACCGATGTAATTGCAGCCAGCGCATAATGCGATCTTTTTATTAAAAACTAAAAATGTGATTTTTTGAAAGTCATTTTAGATTTAAATCTGGTTTAAAATCCAAAAACAGCACATGTAACTTATGCTTTCGGTGTGTGGTTATATAAATATTCTTTTTAGGGCAGATCGCTGATCAAAATGGATTTAGCAGATGATCTTATGAAGATCATCTTGGCAGATAGAGTGCTTTTTAGTCAATTAATCGATGCACGCAATGTGACGGCAATACGGACGTGACAAAGATCAAGGAGCGATGGGTGATGTGCGTTCACAATGGGATCCAGTGGAACCATGAGGGAAAAACAATGAGTGATAATATGTGCCCACAATGTCAGCAAGAACTTGATTGGCAAGGTCACTACCACTGCAATAACTGCGCAGAGTCCTTTATCAAGATCGGTTATTGCCCTGATTGTCAGGCGCAACTGGAAAAGCTACAGGCATGCGGCTCAGCGAGCTATTTTTGCAATAGCTGCAATGAGTTGAAATCGAAGTCGCGAGTGCGGTTCGAGTTTGAGAAAAAGGCAGATTAATTGACGGTTGAACGCAGTTCGCCATCAGCTAAACGGGTGATCAGGGTATCGCCCGTTTTTACATCTTGCGCTGAGTGAACCACGTCACCCTGCTCAGTTTGAGTGATTGAGTAACCACGTTTAAGCGTTGCCAGTGGGCTTACCGTATCGAGTTTTTCAGCCGCCAGTGCCAGTTGATGGCGAGATTTAAGTAGCTTTCTGTCCATCGCATCTAATAGCTTTTGCTCAAGGCGAGCAAGAGTCGCTTGCTGCGCACTGAGACGTTTGGCTGGCGAATGGAGTTGAATACGATGCAGCTGGCGCTCAATTTTTTGCTGATGCTGAGCAATAAAGCGCTGCATCGCACGCTGAAGGCGCGCATCTAACTCATCAAGCTGCTGGCTTTGACGCTGCAACTGTTGATTTGGATGTTGTCTGTCTAAACGGTGCTCTAGTTGGCGCAAACTCTGCTTTTGTTCAGCAAAGTAGTAACGCATCGCTGCAAACAGTTTCTGCTCGCGAGTCGCTAAGCCTTGGGCTTTATGGCTGTTATCACGGCTAACCAGCTCTGCTGCCGCAGAAGGTGTAGGTGCACGCATGTCAGCAACAAAGTCTGCAATGGTGACATCGATTTCATGACCTACCGCACTGATGATCGGGATCTGGCTTGCCGCAATGGTGCGCGCCAAGATTTCATTGTTGAAACACCATAGATCTTCTAGGGAGCCACCGCCACGACCGACAATCAACACATCACACTCATTACGGCTATTGGCACAACCAATTGCTTGAGCAATTTGAATCGCCGCGTCTTCACCTTGCACCATGGTTGGATAGATGATGACAGGTAGAGAAGGATCACGACGCTTTAACACATCAAGAATATCGAATAGCGCAGCGCCAGTTTTCGAGGTGACAATACCCACGCACTTTGGATGCTCAGGCAAAGGCTGTTTGCTGGTTTGAGCAAATAAACCTTCTGCCGCGAGTTTCATCTTCAGCTCTTCGAATTGCTGCTGCAAGCGACCGTCACCTTCCGGCTGCATACTTTCGATGATCAACTGGTAGTCACCACGTGGCTCATAGAGCGACAAACGAGCTTTTACTAACACTTGATTACCGTTAGTCGGCTTAAATGATACGTGACGATTGTTACCACGGAACATGGCACATTTGACTTGAGCGCGAGCGTCTTTAAGAGTGAAGTACCAGTGACCAGAGACTGGTGCAGAGAAGTTAGATATCTCACCAACTAACCAAACGATCCCCATTTCATTCTCAAGCAAAAGGCGCACTTCTGCGTTAAGTCTCGATACGGTAAAGATATTTTGATTGGTCAGAGATGACACAGCTAATCTCGTAGGCGTGAGTATGGAAATTAGCGGCAATATAATACATAGCAAGGGGGTAAATGCAAGAAAAAAATTAAAAATATTTGTGGTCAAGCGACAATCTTCACCGTATAATCCCACCGCAATATCTAATCCAAATGCAGCAAAGTTTCCTTACTTTCTGTGCTCATTATGCGAAACGATGAGATTGGATTTTCTTTCTACCTATCTATTGTGAGATATTGCAAATGCTAAGAATTGCCAAAGAAGCGCTGACATTCGATGACGTACTACTCGTGCCAGCTCACTCCACTGTTCTCCCAAACACTGCTGATCTTCGCACTCAGCTAACTAAGAACATCACCCTAAACATCCCTATGATTTCGGCGTCTATGGACACCGTTACTGAAGCTCGTCTAGCAATCGCGCTAGCGCAAGAGGGTGGCATTGGCTTTATCCACAAAAACATGTCAATTGAGCAGCAAGCTGCGGAAGTTCGTGCGGTTAAAAAGTACGAATCAGGTGTGGTTACCGATCCGGTAACTGTAAGCCCTGACGCAACGATTGCTGATGTTGTTGCTTTAACTGAAAAGCACGGTTTTGCTGGTTTCCCAGTAGTAACTGAAAGCAACGAGCTAGTGGGTATCATCACTGGTCGTGACGTTCGTTTTGTAACTGACCTATCTAAGAAAGTATCAGCAGTAATGACGCCGAAAGAGCGTCTAGCTTCTGTTAAAGAAGGTGCAGAGCGTGCTGAAGTGCAAGAGAAAATGCACGAAGCGCGTGTTGAGAAAGTGCTGGTTGTGAACGATGACTTCCAACTAACCGGTATGATCACCGCGAAAGACTTCCATAAAGCGGAAACTAAACCAAACGCATGTAAAGATGCGCAAGGTCGTCTACGTGTTGGCGCGGCAGTTGGTGCTGGCGCTGGTAACGAAGAGCGTGTTCAAGCGCTAGTTGAAGCGGGCGTTGACGTACTACTTATCGACTCTTCACACGGTCACTCTGAAGGTGTTCTAAACCGTATTCGCGAAACTCGCGCTGCGCATCCAAACCTAGACATCATCGGCGGTAACGTAGCAACAGGTGCTGGTGCTCGTGCTCTGATTGAAGCGGGTGTAAGTGCAGTTAAGGTGGGTATCGGTCCTGGCTCTATCTGTACAACTCGTATCGTTACAGGCGTAGGTGTTCCACAAATCACAGCTATCGCAGATGCTGCAGAAGTAGCGAATGAATTCGGTATCCCAGTTATCGCTGACGGCGGTATCCGTTTCTCTGGCGACATCTGTAAAGCAATCGTAGCGGGCGCATCATGTGTAATGGTTGGCTCTATGTTTGCTGGTACTGAAGAAGCACCAGGTGAAGTGATTCTTTACAACGGTCGTTCTTACAAAGCTTACCGTGGCATGGGCTCACTAGGTGCAATGTCACAAGGCTCTTCTGACCGTTACTTCCAGTCTGACAACGCAGCAGACAAGCTAGTACCAGAAGGTATCGAAGGTCGTATCGCATACAAAGGTCTACTTAAAGAGATCGTTCACCAACAAATGGGTGGTCTACGTTCAAGCATGGGTCTTACTGGCTCAGCAACGATCGAAGACATGCGCACTAAAGCTGAATTCGTTCGCATCTCAGGTGCGGGCATGGCTGAATCGCACGTACACGACGTTCAAATTACTAAGGAAGCACCAAACTACCGTCGCGGTTAATTTTTACTGATTATTTCAATTAATAGCGGCATCGAAAGTGCTCATTTATGCTTATAAACTGCGCGCTTTCTCTTTGCTCTTAGCTGAAATACTGAAGTAAAAATAAAATCTATATATCTGACGTAAACGTTTGCTTTTTTCCTTGAAGCATTGATAAGAGGCGGGTAAACTCGCCTCGTTTTCATAACCTAGCTTATAAGACTGCTCAAAATGACTAAAAATATCCATGACCAACGTATTCTGATCCTGGACTTCGGTTCTCAATACACTCAGCTTGTTGCACGCCGTGTTCGTGAAATCGGTGTTTACTGTGAACTATGGAGCTGGGATGTAGAAGAAGCGGATATTCGTGAATTCAACCCAGACGGCATCATTCTATCTGGTGGTCCTGAAAGCGTAACAGAAGAAAACTCTCCACGCGCTCCACAATACGTATTTGACTCTGGCGTGCCAGTACTAGGTGTATGTTACGGCATGCAAACTATGGCGGAGCAGCTAGGTGGTAAAGTAGCAGGTTCAACTGAACGTGAATTTGGCTACGCACAAGTTAAAGTTTCTGGCGAATCTGCAATCTTTAAAGATCTTGAGCTTACTCAAGACGTGTGGATGAGCCACGGTGACAAAGTAGTAGAAATCCCAGCAGACTTCGTGAAAGTAGGTGAGACAGACACTTGTCCTTACGCTGCGATGGCGAATGAAGAGAAGAAATACTACGGTGTACAATTCCACCCAGAAGTAACGCACACCAAAGGTGGCATGCAAATGCTTGAGAACTTTGTTCTTGGCGTATGTGGCTGTGAGCGTCTATGGACTTCTGAATCTATCATTGAAGATGCTGTTGCACGTATCAAAGAGCAAGTAGGTGACGACGAAGTTATCCTTGGTCTATCTGGTGGTGTGGACTCTTCAGTAGTTGCTATGCTGGTACACCGTGCAATCGGCGACAAACTAACGTGTGTATTCGTTGATAACGGTCTACTTCGTCTAAACGAAGGTCAACAAGTAATGGATATGTTTGGCGACAAGTTCGGTCTAAACATCATCAAAGTTGATGCAGAAGAGCGTTTCCTAGAAGCACTAAAAGGCAAATCGGATCCAGAAGAGAAGCGTAAGACCATCGGTCACGTATTCGTAGACGTATTCGACGAAGAGTCTAAGAAGCTGAAAAATGCTAAATGGTTGGCGCAAGGTACTATCTACCCTGACGTAATCGAATCAGCGGCTTCTAAAACAGGTAAAGCGCACGTGATCAAATCACACCACAACGTGGGCGGTCTACCAGAAGATATGGCGATGGGGCTAGTTGAGCCACTACGCGAACTATTTAAAGACGAAGTGCGTAAGATTGGTCTAGAGCTAGGTCTACCGTACAACATGCTTTACCGTCACCCATTCCCTGGTCCAGGTCTAGGTGTTCGTGTTCTTGGCGAGATCAAGAAAGAGTACTGTGACTTGCTACGTCGTGCTGACGCTATCTTTATTGAAGAGCTGCACAACGCAGACCTATACGACAAAGTATCGCAAGCGTTCACTGTATTCCTACCAGTACGCTCTGTAGGCGTAATGGGTGATGGTCGTAAATATGACTGGGTAGTATCACTACGTGCAGTAGAAACCATCGACTTTATGACAGCGCATTGGGCACACCTACCATACGACTTCCTAGGTAAGGTTTCTAACCGCATCATCAACGAAGTAGATGGCATTTCTCGCGTGGTTTACGATATCTCAGGTAAGCCACCAGCGACAATCGAGTGGGAATAATATTCCCATCATATTTGCAGTAGCAACGTTGTTGACTGCTGCAAATATTTTGGCAATGACTTTGCGTCTTTGACGTAAATATTAAGATAGTAAAACCAGCCTTCGGGCTGGTTTTTTTGTATATTTTGTTAGCAATCAGCATGAAAATTGCTGATTTTTCACGCAAATATTGCTGGGTGATCTTGAAATTTTAACTGCTTTTTTCTGTCTATTTCTTTGCATTTCATGAAATATGTCAGCATTTTAATCGCAATATGATGAATTGTTTATTTGTGTAATATAAGTTTTCAGTCGCTAGCTGTTGTGTTTACTGCCGGCACTACTAAAATCTGCGCGTAATTTTTATCACATTTTTTGAAAAGGTACGCCCCCATGTCTACAAAACTGGCTAACCCAGCACCATTAGGTCTGATGGGTTTCGGTATGACAACCATCCTGCTAAACATCCACAACGCAGGCTTTTTCCCAATCGACTCTATGATTCTGGCTATGGGCATCTTCTACGGTGGTCTAGGTCAAGTACTTGTAGGTATGATGTGCTTTAAGCGTGGTGACACGTTTGGTACAACAGCGTTCACATCTTACGGTCTATTCTGGCTAACACTTGTTGGTCTACTAGTGATGCCTGAAATGGGTCTACAAGCAAGCCCACATAGCTTCATGGGCTGGTACCTAACTCTATGGGGTATCTTCACTGGCTTCATGTTTATTGGTTCACTATGCTACCCAACTGCTAAGCAAGTTGTGTTTGGTTCTCTAACCATCCTATTCTTCCTACTAGCAGCGCGTGACTTCACTGGTAGCACAGTTATCGGTACTATTGCGGGTATCGAAGGTATCTTCTGTGGCGCAAGTGCAATCTACTTCGCGATGGCTCAAGTTCTAAATAACGAATTTGGTCGCGTAGTTCTACCAATCGGTGAAAAACGCATTAAGCCAATCGTTGCTGCTGAGCAAGTAACAGCGTAATCAACGCTTAAAAGTTTACAAAAATAAAAGGGCTAACCATTTGGTTAGCCCTTTTTTTGTCTTCGGCATCTAGCGATGCAATAAACCGTATAACAATTTAGATTTTATGATGAAGTGTTGTTGACCACTTCTACATCGACTTCTTTATCAACCGCAGCTTTTGGGTTGCCATGTTCACGGCGGTAGCGCTCTTCCCAGTAATCAGCGCCTTTAATGCCAAGTTTTACCGGGTTAAAAGTGTATTCAGTCACGCCAGCTTTTTGCTGCTCTTCGTAGTCATTAAGTGCTTTGATGGCAGGTTTTGACATAAAGAAGATAATCAAAATACCGACGATGTTGAGCCAAGCCATTAGACCTACGCCGACATCACCCATCGCCCATGCAAGTCCCGCCGTTTTCACCGTGCCGTAAAATACCGCAGAGATCAGTACCAGCTTAAGCACAAACATCAGACCGTTTACTTTGAAAGTACGACGGATGTAAGCAATATTGGTTTCAGCGATGTAGTAGTAAGCCAAAATGGTCGTAAAGGCGAAGAAGAATAGCGCCACGGCAATAAACGGCTTACCGACACCTGGTAGCGCGCTTTCAATTGCCATTTGAGTAAAGACTGGACCATTCGCACTGATGTCTGCCGCAACGTTTTGAATCAAGAACGCTTCGCCAGCACCATGTACGTTGTATGCGCCGGTGATCAGGATCATAAACGCGGTCGCAGAACACACTAGCAGAGTATCGATGTAGATTGAGAAAGACTGTACCAGACCTTGCTGTGCAGGGTGATCAACGTTTGCTGCCGCTGCTGCGTGAGGGCCAGTACCTTGACCCGCCTCGTTAGAGTAAACACCACGTTTAACGCCCCAACCAATTGCCGCACCCACACCTGCCATTGGTGAGAAGGCATCTTCGATGATCATGGCAAAGATAACTGGAACCGCACTGATGTTAAGTAGGATGATAACGAATGCCGTTACGATGTACGCCAATGCCATAAATGGCACGACGATTTGTGTGAAATGCGCAATACGTTTTACGCCACCAAAGATGATAAAGGCAAGAATGATAGAGATAACGGTACCAGTAAGGATCTTGGCAAAGCTAAAAGTACCAACTGCGGTTTCAATCATCTCGCCTGAGCCAAATGCTGCTTCTACCGCATTACCAATACTGTTTGATTGTACGCCCGGTAGTAGCACACCACAGGCAAAGATGGTCGCGATAGCAAAAATCCATGCGTACCACTTTTGCCCCATCGCTTTTTCGATGTAGTAAGCCGGACCACCACGGAATTCACCGTCGTCATCCTCTTTGTAGATTTGCGCCAGAGTTGATTCTGCGTAAGCGGTTGCCGCACCAAAGAAGGCAACCATCCACATCCAGAATACTGCCCCAGGACCACCAAAACCAATCGCCGCTGCCACACCGGCAATGTTACCTGTACCTACGCGACCAGAAAGTGAGACGGCAAGGGCTTGGAAAGATGAGATACCTTTCTTTGAGCTTTTACCTGAAAAGAGTAGTCGCCACATTTCAAAGAAATGACGGATTTGAACAAAGCGTGTAATGACTGAATAAAACAAGCCCGCGCCTAGACATAAGTAAATTAGCGCGGGACTCCAAATGATTCCATTCAGAAAATCAACTAAAGACTGCATAAGCATTTTCCCTGTTAGTAATGATTGTGAGCGAGTTGTTGTGTTTGTTGTAATTTATATTCGCCAGAATGTTAACCTTTATTTAACACTCATGTTAAATGAAAATAACTATAACTGTGAACTGTGTGATAAACCGCACGTAAATTCACCATGTGACTAATGGGTGGTTATTGGTTTTATAATTAACGCTAAATTGCGGTTAAAAAGTGCGCATTTGATTTAGTATGCAGTTTTATCTTTTGTTGATTTACTAGATCGGGGGTTAGTGATCTAAGCTAGTATCGTGCTACATGGCAGTGATTAGTTTCATAATTATTCTCCAATGAGCTCGATTGGCATACGATTTGGAGATAATTTGTTCGATCAAGACACTCTATCTGGTGTGCTAGCTGGTTTTTAGTGGGTTAAAAGTAGTGTGCTTTTGCGCGGTATTTATAAAGTGCTTTTTAACGACCAATATCAAAACTCTTTTTTTTGCTGCTTTATTCACCAGTAAGAAAAGCGCATTATCGAGCTTTCACAGCAACACTCATGGATGAATTATGAAAGACGAAACGTTAGCGATTCACTTTGGCTACGAAACCGATCCGACGACAAAATCGGTGGCGACTCCTATCTACCAAACGGTAGCGTATGAGTTTGATAGCGCTCAGCACGGCGCCGATCTGTTTAACCTTGAAGTACCGGGTAATATCTACACGCGCATTATGAACCCAACCAACGACGTGTTAGAAAAGCGCATGGCAGCGTTAGAAGGCGGTATCGCCGGGTTGGTAGTCAGTGCCGGTAGTGCGGCGATTAACTACGCTATTCTCACGCTGGCAGAAGCGGGCGACAATATTGTTTCGACGCCACAATTATACGGCGGCACCTACACACTATTTGCACACATGCTACCTAAGCAAGGTATTGAAGTGCGCTTTGCCAAAGATGATAAGCCGGAGAGCTTGGCAGAACTTATCGATGACAATACTAAAGCGGTGTACTGCGAAAGTATTGGCAACCCTGCAGGTAACATCATTGATCTTGAACGTGTAGCTGAACTGGCGCATGCGCAAGGGGTACCAGTGATTGTCGATAATACGGTTGCCACACCAGCGCTGTGCAAGCCAATTGAGTTTGGTGCGGATATTGTGGTGCACTCCTTGACTAAGTATGTTGGCGGACATGGCACGACCTTGGGCGGTATTATTATCGACTCAGGTAAATTCCCTTGGGCAGAGCACAAAGAGCGTTTCCCTGTGTTTAACCAACCAGAGCCGTCTTATCATGGCGTGGTATACACCGAAGCCTTTGGACCGGCTGCGTTTATTGGTCGCGCGCGCACCGTGCCTTTGCGTAATACCGGCTCTGCAATGTCACCAATGAACGCCTTTATGTTGATGCAAGGGCTAGAAACGCTATCACTGCGGATGGAGCGTCACACTGAAAATGCACTGAAAGTAGCGGAGTTTCTGAAGCAACATGAGAAAGTCAGTTGGGTGAGCTACGGCGGTTTGCCAGATTCTCCTTTCTATCCATTAGCAGAAAAGTACATGCAAGGTAAGCCATCGGCAATTTTGTCGTTTGGTTTGAAAGATGGCTATGAAGCGGGGGTGCGTTTTTATGATGCGCTGCAGATCTTTAAGCGCTTGGTAAACATTGGTGATGCTAAATCATTGGCTTGCCACCCAGCCTCGACCACGCATCGTCAGTTAGATGAAGCCGAGCAGCGACAAGCTGGCGTATCACCAGAGATGATCCGTTTGTCGGTGGGTATTGAACACATAGAAGACATTCTGCAAGATCTCGATCAAGCGTTAAAAGCTTAGCCGGAAATTTGCAAACTAAGTTTTAACACTCTGATTTGGTTTAATAAGGCGCCATTTTTGGCGCCTTTTGCATTTTATAGCCATCTTGCCATCCAACAATGCGCATACCAAGATGAAGTTTTTGGCTTATGATGATCTAAAAGCTATTTGAGCGTAGTAAGCATCCAATTAGCATGGCAAATAAGTAAGGGTAGCAGATGGCTGGACTAAGTTTATTGACACTTTTGGACGATATCGCGTCGGTACTTGATGATGTGGCGTTGATGTCCAAAGTGGCGGCGAGAAAGACCGCTGGGGTATTGGGTGATGACTTGGCGCTCAATGCGCAGCAAGTGTCGGGCGTGCGAGCGGAGCGTGAAATTCCCGTGGTATGGGGTGTTGCGAAAGGCTCATTCAAAAATAAACTGATCTTGGTTCCCGCTGCGTTATTGATTAGCTCAATCGCACCATGGTTAATTACGCCATTGCTTTTGATTGGCGGCTTGTTTCTCTGCTTTGAAGGAGCAGAAAAAATCCATGAGAAGTTTTTTCATCACCATGACGCAGAGTCCCACAGCGCAGAGGAAGGTGAGAGTGCGCAGCAGAGTGAAGCGGATCTAGCTGACTACGAGCAGCGCAAAATCAAAGGTGCGATTCGAACCGACTTTATTCTCTCGGCAGAAATCATCGTGATAGCGCTTGGCACAGTGCAAGGGCATCCGTTTATTACGCAAGTGTTGGTGATGAGCTTAATCGCCATCCTCATGACCATCGGTGTTTATGGCTTAGTGGCGGGCATCGTTAAAATGGATGATTTAGGCTTTTACTTACAACGTAAAAGCCAAGGCAAAGGCGTGCTTGGTTCCATCGGCGATGGCTTAGTTGCCACTGCGCCTAAGTTGATGAAAATTCTTACCGTTGTCGGCACGATTGCCATGTTTCTCGTTGGTGGTGGTATCGTGGTGCACAGCTTGCCGTTTGTGCATCATGGCTTAGAGAGTGTGTTGATCATGCTGCCGACGGTTCCATACGTGTCAGCCACTTATTCGGTGATCGGCAATGGTGTTGTTGGTCTTATCAGTGGCTACATTATTTTAGCGATCATCAGCCTGTACCAAAAACTCAAAGCGAGCAAATAGAGCATTTGGATCATCATGATCCAAATGCTTCTAAAGCACGAAACAGCCTGCTAAGTAATTGTAAGAGCAGGCTTACAAACCTATAGCAAATTGAAACCTTAGACTTGAAATCTATCGATAGAATCGTTGTTGGAAAAGTGTATAACAACAGATGGATATAATTATGATAGAAGGTCTAAAAGGTGGTTTATCCAAGCTTTCCTCCATCGGTAAAGCTTTGATGTTACCAATCTCTATTCTCCCTGCCGCAGGTCTATTACTGGCTTTCGGCGCAAAACTCGATATGCCGCTGATGATGCGTGCTGGTGGGGTTATTTTTGATAACCTCGCTTTGCTGTTTGCCGTTGGTGCAGCGGTTGGCTTAACCAAAGAGTCTGGTATTGCAGCTCTTGCCGCTATCGTCGCGATGGCGGTGATGAATGCGACTATGGGTGTCGCGCTCGGCATCACACCTGAAATGGCAATGGCTGGTGGACGCTATGCTATGGTGATGGGGATTCCAACCCTGCAAACCGGCGTATTTGGCGGCTTGATTGCCGGTATCCTCGCGGCCTTTATGTATCAGAAGTTCTTTGATACCAAACTGCCAGACTTCCTTGGTTTCTTTGCGGGTAAACGCTTCGTTCCTATTGTTACTGCATTTTCGGCGTTCCTGATTGGTCTGATCCTGCCTTACATTTGGTCTTACATCCAGTCGGGTATCGACGCGCTATCGCACATGGCGAACAGCGGTAATATGTACATCTCAACCTTTATCTACGGTTTTATGGAGCGTGCACTGATCCCGGTCGGTCTGCACCATATTTTCTACAGCCCATACTGGTTCTCGTTTGGTGAGTACACCACCGCGGCGGGTACCGTTGTTAATGGCGACCACACGATTTGGTTTAAGATGCTAGAAGATGGCGTTAAGACATTCTCAACCGAAGAGTATGTTGATGCGGGTAAATTCTTATCGGGTAACTTTGCTATCTACATGTTTGCTTTCCCTGCAGCATGTTTGGCGATGTACCATGAAGCCAATGATAAGAACAAAAAGATTGCCGCAGGTATCTTAGGTTCGGCAGCGCTGACTTCATTTGTCACTGGTATTACCGAGCCAGTGGAATTTGCCTTTATCTTTGTGGCGCCGCTGCTTTATGTCTTCTCTGCCATCATGGCTGGTGTGTCATACGCGGTCACTTATGCGCTTGATGTGCATATTGGTAAAACTTTCTCTGCCGGTATCATCGACTTTGTTTCGTTCGGCGTGTTACCCGCGATGGATGGCTTTAAAACCAACTGGGTGAACGTACTACTGTGGGGCTCATGTATGTTTGCGATTTACTACACTGTATTCCGTTTTGCGATTCGTAAGTTTGATTTTAAAACTGTGGGTCGTGAAGATACGCAGCGTAAAGAAATCACCCTAGGAAATGATGAGCTAGCAGCGGAGATCACTAAGCTTCTAGGTGGTCGCGGCAACATCACTACCGTTGGTGCGTGTATTACTCGTCTGCGTCTTGAAGTAAAAGATCAGTCACTGATTGATGAAGATGCGATTAATGATCTTGGTGCCATGGGTGTGATTAAAGTCGGTAAACATGGAGTGCAAGTTATCTTGGGCGCAAGAGCACAGTTTGTCGCGGACATTATGAATGGTGGCGCGAGTGGTCATCAGCCTGCGACGGCATAACGCTTAATTTAGTCATTTCCCTCTAGAAAGAAGAGCGCCATGCTTAGATAAGATGGCGCTCTTTTATTTTTTCGCCATGTCACGAATGTTACTCAATCACTTGATAGCTTAAGTTGCGCAGTTGCTCGGCAAATTCGTTTTTACTTTGCGCTTCACCATGAATCAGGTGAATGGCTTTGGGCGGTTGGGGAATCCCTTGCACAAATTTGAGTAGATCCGCTTGGTCAGCATGGGCCGAATAGCCCGACATGGTATGCACTTGAGCGTGGATCTCGACTTCTTCTTGGTCAATATCAACCAGCATTTCGCCGCTTTGAATCGCGCGACCGAGCGTGCCTTGTGCTTGATAACCAGCAAGTAATACATCTGTACGTTCATCGGGCAGCAGTGCTTTGAGATAGTCCATGATCCGTCCACCTTGGCACATACCGGAGGCTGCCACCACAATGGCGGCTTCACCGGTGGATTTTAGGCGATTAACCAGTTTGAGGTGATAGCGATGATCGTCCACGGTAATACATTGTTCAAACGCCAATGGATGACGATGGTCGGCAAGGCGATCTTTTGCTTCTTGTCCCCAGAGTTTTTTAAAGCTGCGATAAGACTCAGTGACTTTTTGCGCCATCGGTGAATCGAGGATGATCGGGATATTGGCATCAATTTTATGTTCATAGATCAGCTGTTCAATATCAAATAGCAGCTCTTGAGTTCGTCCAACGCTAAAGGCAGGGATCAAGATAGTGCCACCATCAGCAAGGGAGCGATCAATGATCGCTTTTAGCCGCTCGCTCCGGCTGTCAATTTCATCATGACGCTTATTGCCGTAAGTGGTTTCAATCAACAAATAATCGGCGCGCTCAGGTGAGACTGGGTCGGGCAGTAGCGGAGTGTCACTTGGTCCCAAGTCACCAGAGAACACGATGATTTCGCCATTGCCGAGCTGCACTTCAATATAAGAGGAGCCGAGAATATGCCCCGCAGGTTGAAAACGCGCTTTCAGTGGCAATTTAGCTTCAGGGTCGATGCTAAACCACTGGTTATAAGGCTGTGGTCGCAATAAGCAATCAATCTGATTGAGGACATATTGCACTTCTTTATTGCTCAAGCCTAGTTGCAGTTTAAGTCCATCTTCCAGCATCAAAGGCACCAGTTCGGCAGTGGCTTCCGTGCAGTAGATAGGTTGATGAAAACCGCTTCCCACCAGCCAAGGCACCCGACCTATATGATCGATATGGGCGTGGGTCAGCAGCAGGGCAGAGATATGCTCAATCGCAAAATCGATTTCTAGTGGTCGTTCGTCAGCGCCCTGAAAGAGACCGCAATCGACTAAAATAGATTGACCATCAGAGCTGAGTTCATGGCAAGAACCCGTGACCGTATGTTTACCACCATGATGCACTAATTCCATATCGACCTCCAAAGCTGCGCGAGCGTGGTATTTGATCATCTAGACTAGTTTTGTTATTCCACTTTACTCAAGAGTAGAGAAATTAACTGTGAGGCGTTGATAGTTCTTGATGCTTAGTGCTGAAAACCGAGTCGGCATAATTGCGATTTGCCATGCTTAATAGTGGGGCTAATCTTGTGCCAGACTGGGCAAGCAGAAAGTACCGAGCAAAATGGCGCCGCGAGGTGCTACTCGCGGCGAGGGAGATGATCTTATGCGTTATCGTTCTGCTCTTTAGCGCTGGTGAAGCCACCATAGAGGTCAAGGCGTCGGTGACGCAGATTGGTGACAGAGCCTTCGGTATTGAGCTGCTTTAGTTTGGTCAAATCTACATCGGCAAAGATGATCATCTCAGTGTTGGCGTTAGCTTCGGTGAGTGTGGCATCATGTGGGAAGTAGATATCTGATGGAGAGAACACTGCCGACTGAGCATACTGAATATCGACGTTGTCCACTCTTGGCAAGTTACCTACGCTACCGCCAATCGCGACATAACATTCGTTTTCGATTGCGCGTGCTTGCGAGCAAATGCGCACGCGTTGATAACCGTTTTTGGTATCGGTCCAAAATGGCACAAAGATAATTTGTGCGCCTTCTTCTGCCATCATGCGACCGAGTTCTGGGAACTCACTGTCATAGCAGATCAAAATGCCGACTTTACCTGCGTCGGTTTCAAAGACCTGTACGCTATCGCCACCATCAATCACCCAATCTTTCTCTTCATGCGGGGTGATGTGGATTTTGTCTTGCGCATTGATTTGCCCATCACGTTGCAGCAAGTAAGCGACATTGTATAACTTGCCTTCGCGGATCTCAGGCATACTCCCGGCGATAATGTTGATGTTGTAGGTCACCGCCATTTGCGAAAAACGGTTTTTGATTTCCTCGGTAAATTCTGCCAAAAAGCGGATCGCTTCTACCGAGTTTTGCCCTTTTTGTAGCCCCATCAGAGGCGCGTTGAAAAACTCAGGGAACAGAGCAAAGTCGGCTTTGTAGTTCGCCAGTGAGGAGATAAAAAACTCTGCTTGGTCGATAAGGTCGTCAAGATCATGCATAGCGCGCATTTGCCATTGCACCACACCAATGCGCACCAAGGTTTTCTCGACATCGTGAATTGACTCAATGTCTTCTTCATAAAAGAAGTTATCCCACTCCAGCAGGGTCGCATAACCTTGTGAGGCATCGTCCTCTGGCAGATAGCCACGCATGATACGTTTTACATCAAAGCCATTTGCGAGCTGAAAAGAGAGGATCGGGTCATGCAACTCGCGGCGTTTTACTTTCTCGATGTATTCAGTCACGCTCAACTCATCAGCATGCTGGTGGTAGTTGGGAATACGTCCACCGGCTAAAATCGCTTTAAAGTTTTTACTGCGGCACAACTCTTTGCGCGCATCATACAAGCGACGACCTAAACGCAAACCGCGGTAGTCAGGGTGGACAAACACATCCAAACCATACATGGCATCACCCGTGACTTGGTTTTGAATCACATTATTTTCATTGATGATGTCAGTGTAGAGATGAGGTAAAGAGAAGCGGTTGTAATTGACTTTGATCGTCAGAGCCGCACCGACGATTTTGCCGTTATCTTCGATGCAGATTTGCCCGTCGGGAAACTGATGGATCAAATCCATGATGGTCAAACGCGGCCAAGAGCCGCCGACATCATGGAATACTAAGTCCATTAACGTGGCGAGTTCTGGGTAGTCGGTCGGCTCGATTGTGCGCAGAGAAAGTTTAGGAGTATTACCATCCATATTCCGCTTATCCTTTTTTCTTTTCTTCCATTAGATATACCCAAGTAGCCTCATTTGTTTTCCATGCGTGTGAGCTGCAAAGCTACTTGGGTATAACCACTTAAGAGGATGCCAGAATTTAAGTATGGCAAATATATCGACAACTCACAGTTTACCGTTGGTATCTCAAGGGTTTTGATTGGTGACGATAACAAATCAAAATACAGGCATTTATTCGGTTTATTTTTGACCGAACAGCTCCCCAGTCAGGGATCTTGTCGACTATTTGCTCTATGATGGGCGCGTGCTGGATGAGTTGTAGGCAGAGGAAGAAATGAAATCGAACCAAAATGGTCGAGCGCTTGAATACGCCCTGGTGGCTACACTGCAAGAGCGTTACGGTAATGCGTATATTTGTGAGCAGACTGAGCGCGATCAAACGCGCGATAGCGGGCATTTTGCCAATCTTCCTCAAGAGATGCAGGGTTACTATCGTCAGCAGTGTGCCGCTTTTGCAAATTGGGTTGCGGCGAATAAAGTGAGCGATCAAGGCCCGGTAAGCATAAGCCGCATTGCGGATCGCGCAGCGATGAAAGGTGATGTGACGGACATCCGTTTAAGCTCTGCTACGCAACAATACAATATCTCGCTTAAACATAACAACAATGCGGTTAAGCATCAGCGCCCGGGTAACCTTTTCGCGCAGCTAGGGCTCGTGGATAAAGCTGAAGAGAAACAATATCGCGCCGCAATCAAAGCCATTTCAGCGCAGTTTTTTAGCCAAGTGATGCCGCTCAATACTTTGCTGTTTAGTGAGGTAAAAAGCCAAGATGAAACCATCATTCAAAGCTTTTACCAGCAAATGTGCCACTTGGTTACCGATACCATTAATAGCCAACCTGTTGACCCGCAGAAAGCTTTCGACTTTCTCGTCGGTAATTGCAATTTCGATAAAGTGATTGTGTGCCGCGACCATGTGCAGGTAATGCAATTTAGCCATATTGCTAAACCACAGTCTTTGCAGGCAAAACAAACCAGCGCCAATCATATTCAGCTAGATTTCGACAATGGATTTAGCTTTGATATGCGTCTGCATACCGCCAGCAGTAAGTTTGCCTTGGGTAAGACCATCAATCAAAAGTTCGATACGCGGTTAATTTCTGATTCGGTGCAGAGCTTTACGCTGTAACGGGCGACGAATTAAGCCGTGACGATTCAAGCTACGGCGCAAAAATCAGTGGCGAACGAAATAGAAAAACAAACGGCACCTTAATGGTGCCGCTTTTCGATTTGCCATCAGGCTGACTTGCCGAGCCGATTACGCGGCTTGTTTTGCTGCTGCAATGGCGAGATGTTCTTGGATGCTCAGCGCGACCGCTTTAGCGAATGGCACAGCAACGGCGTTACCAATCATTTTGTAACCTGCGGCAACGTTGTTGTAGACAAACTCGAAATCGTCAGGGAAGCCCTGAATGCGCGCACATTCACGCACACTAAGACGACGATATTCATGACCTTCAACAAACTTAAACAGATCCTTTTCCACTTTCTCCATTCGTGGCGCACTAGGATGGATAGGCGCATGGCGTCCGCCCGCCTGAATGGTAAATGAAGGCTCGTTCCAAGTTCTGACGCGGTTACGCGACATGTACATGGTTGAGAAGCCACCAATCATATATTCGTGATTGAGGAACTTAACCTCAGGGTTTGGCTTTTGTTTATCCAGCGCGGGTACTGCCGTGCCGTCAAGATCCAACAAAATGTCTTTTAGCGCTTTATGTTCACTTTTATCCATCGGCTCTGGGAAGCGGTAGTCCACTTTAAGATCGCTTCTAAAACCAATGAAGATCACACGCTTACGATCTTGAGCCGCACCGTAGTCGACCGCATTCATCATTTGATAGTAAAGATCGTAACCCGCGTCTTTAAACATTTGCTTAATGTTGTTCAGCGCGTTGGCGTGGCGAGTGTGTTGCATGCCACTGACGTTTTCTGCGAGGAAAAACTTTGGCTTCTTCGCTTCTAGGATGCGAATAAAGTCAAAGAACAGCTGACCACGCTTATCTTCGATACCGCGTTGTGCGCCGGCTTCACTCCAGCTTTGGCATGGTGGTCCACCAATAATGCCGTCACACTCAGGAACTTCACTTGCGTCGATATTGGTAATGCTACGTTGGTCAAGCACCGTATGTGGGTGGTTTTTCTTGTAGGTCGCCCAAATATCTTTGTCGTATTCGTTTGCCCAAACTACATTAAAGCCCGCTTGTTCAAAGCCTAAATCAAGACCGCCGGCGCCGGCAAAAAAAGAGACAACTTGCATAGTGATTTTTATATCGTTAACTGGTGATGGAGTGCGCATAGTGTAGCAATTTACTGTACATAAGGCCAGCGGTTTTTTCTTCCTTTATATCATGGAGTTAACTTTATTTGTCTCCAGTAAGCATCAATGGCATGCAATTAGGCTGACACTTTGACTGCGTAGGTGGAGAAATCTTGTCGGTTGTCACTTTTGCAGCCTCCATCTCGCTGTACAAGCATTTTATATTTGGTTATCCTCTTGCCTCTTGAGCTGACAACTCATAATCGCCACTCTTAATTTATGCGCCGAGATAGTGCATAAATTGGCTAACTCGCCCAGTTAGCGCCTAAACTTTAGGCATGAGTCTCTCTCTCGTTACCGTAGTTTATTAGTAGTTTTGAAACCTCTTTTATCACAACAAGAACGAACTCATTTGTTACTTAGAGAATTGGCTCTAAGTGCGTTGTTACACCTAGAATTCCATCAGTTAGATAAAGGAAGACCTTTAAATCTCACCGATAAGAACTCTCTTTTCCGCCTGTGGTTGAAAAAGCAATCATCTTCGATGCGCTATAAACTGCTGAAGAAAAAAATAAAAGTGTTGATTCAACACTCGAAAGGTAACAACTACAACCTCGAGAAGATGTTTCTTGAGCTGATTAATTACAGCGAAAGTGTCTCCCTGACCCAGCTCGAAGAGTATTTGCTGTTAGTGCGCTCGATTGAGAAAGACTTGGGGTTAACCGTGCTGTTGTCTTCGCCACATGAAGTGGATTTGAAGTACAGTGAAGGTAAGAATTTTGTCTGTGTTTTAGCGGCAGATCTTAATAGTCACTTTTCACAAGATGGGCAGATGATTGCACCGATTACCTTTTTGGTTCGTTCAAGCGTTTATGAGCGTTCAGCGGTACTCGCAAGCGTGTATAAGTTCGGTCAGTTTAGTCACAATGTTCAGTATGAAGACGGCGACTTTTTACGCTTTGAACTGCAAGGCTAATAGCCAAGTACAGCGAGCGAAAAGAATATAAAACAAAGGCTAACCTAGGGTTAGCCTTTGTTGTTTTAGCCGCGTTGAATATTGAGTGCATCCTGGCTGCTGAGTGCTTGGTAAGGGCGTAAACCAAACATTGGCATAGCGGAATAGAGGTGATCAAACAGATCGGCTTGCACCCCTTCATAGGCAGCCCAATCTACATCATTACAAAACGCGTAGACTTGCAGTGGTAGACCTTCTGGCGTGGGTTCAAGTTGGCGCACCATGATCAGCATGTATTGATGAATGTCATTGCTGGCGCGCAAATAGGCATTTACATAAGCGCGAAAAAGACCGAGGTTGGTCATGTGGCGCAGGTTGCCATCTTCGCGATCATCTTCATCTAGCCCTTGATTGTATTGCTCAATATCACGTGACTTCTCATAGATGTATTGCCGTAAAATGCGGATCTTTTTTAGCGACTCAATCTCCTCATCGCTCATAAAACGAATCGAAGTAACATCAATATTGACCGAGCGCTTAATCCGTCGACCACCAGAGTCAGACATGCCTTGCCAGTTAATAAAGGCATTTTGCACCAGTGCATAGGCAGGCAACATGCTGATGGTGTTATCAAAGTTGCGCACTTTTACTGTGGTTAAAGAAATCTCCTCCACCGTGCCGTTGGCGCCATAGCTGTCCATTTGAATCCAGTCATTGAGGCTAATCATTTGATTGGCAGAAAGCTGAATACCCGCGACAAAGCCCAGTATGGTGTCTTTAAACACCAGCATGACAAAGCCAGTGGCGACGCCTAAGCCTGAAAGAAAGATCACCGGCGATTCATTAGCCAGCACCGAGACAGAGATGATCAGCGCAACAAAGAAGGTGAACAGCTTGGTGAGCTGAACAAAGCTTTTGATTGGCATTTTGCGCGTAATGCCTTTAAAAGTGGCAATGTCGTTAAGGGCATCAAGCAGAGCGAAGATCACCCAAGTTATCATCAATACGATGAGAATGCCGAGTAAGCGATCAAGAATACTCGCTAACAAACTATAGTGACCCACGGCAATCGGGATCAGCACATCCAATACCATGATAGGCACCAGTAACGAAATCTTGCCGAGCAAGTCATATTTGGCAAGACTCTCGCTGAGTGGCTTATTGGTTTTTTGTAAGACGTTCTTAACCGAGCGGACGATAACATGGTGAACAATAAGGTAACTGATTGTCGCCACAGCCAGTACGGACAAAACAAACACACTGGTGAGCTCAATACCATAAGGGTCGCTGCTGATGCCAACATCAGCCAACTTCGCGGCAATGTAATTGCGCACATGATGTTCTAGCAAAATCACATCCTCTCTTGTTGTTATTACTTGCTGAGGGAGAGAACAAGTTTTCAGACAACTTATTCATTTTTAAAGTGTAGTGCCAATGGTAGCAGGGTGAAGCGATGTTTGTGTTAAGAAGGGCGTTGGTTTTGATAACCCGCTGGGTAAATTAAAAGAGCCGCTCATAGAGAGCGGCACAATTACAGGCAGTTGGAGCGAAAGGTAGTTGGATTAGCTACCAGCAAAGGCTTTGAACGTTTTGCCATTTTCAATTCCAAGAGCACTACGTACATAGAATTTAGCGACATCTTTGGCATCAATAGAATTAAAACCTGGGAAGTAATCACCGTAAGTTGCTAGTGATTCGGTCACCACAGTTGGGCTGACGGCATTAACGCGAATGCCGCGTGGTAGCTCGTGTGATACTGCTGTAACAAAATGCTCTAGCGCGCCATTCAGAGTTGCGGCACTCACGCCATACGCAATTGGGTAATCGGCGATGATGCCACTGGTTAAGGTCACGCTACCCTTGTCATTTAAGTAGTTAAGCGCAATTTGTGTCAGATTGATCTGCCCCATTAAGCGGCTGTTGATACCCACATCCCACTCTTCACGGCTAATCTGCTCAAAGGTATTAAACGCCACATCACCCGTTGCACATATAATGCCGTCTACTTTGCCAATTTTATCGAAAGCGGCATAGATTGAGCTTGGGTCGGTAACATCAATTTGTACATCGCCACTGGTTTTACCCGCAGTGATGACTTCGCAGCGTGATTGTAGTGCTTGAGTGACTTCTGAACCGATAGTGCCCGCTGCGCCAATAACTAAAATTTTCATAATTGCTCTCCGTTGTGTTTACGTTTTGTATCTTATTGGCTTGAGTTACGCAGAAAAACCACACAAAATGAGCGCACTGTTTACTAAATGGTGCTAATTATGAATCTAACCTATCTCCAGACATTTTTGACGGTGGCAGAAGAGGGCAGTTTTACCAAAGCGGCTGAAGTATTGGATGTCTCAAAAGGTTTGGTCTCGCGCCATATTCAGCGTTTAGAAAGCTCGCTGAACAGCAAGTTGTTCCATCGCTCGACACGTTCAATCAGTTTGACCGAATCAGGGCGCGACTTGCTGACGAGAGCGCAGCAGATCCAATTGTTGGCAACCGAAGCTGAAATGAGGGTGCGAGACATGGCGCAAGAGATCAGCGGTGAGCTAAGAATTACCGCACCTTTGGAGTTTGGTCGTTCTCTGTGCCAAAGCGTGATCCCGACATATTGCCAACAAAACCCGATGGTAGAGGTGATTTGCGATTTTGGTCCCGGCAAAAAACGCATAGAGCTGGGGGAATTTGATATTGCGATCCGCGCGTTTGACTCTTTGCCCGATGATGTGGTGGCAAAAGAGTTGGGGTATATGCGCAATGTCGTGGTGGCAGCGCCAGACTACCTTGCAGCGATAGACGCGGTGACGATAGACAACATCGAACAGCAGCGATTTATTCTCAATAGCCAAAACGAACGTTGGAATCATCTGCAATTGGTGCGTGGAGATGAGGTGGTGTTTAAGCAAGTGCTCGGTCACATGCGCGCCAACACTTACACGGCGATTTTGTCTTTAGCGCAGCAAGGTATGGGGCTGGCATCGGTACCCTATATGCATGCGCAAAGCATGATAGAGAGGGGCGAGTTGGTTGAGGTATTGCCGCAGTGGTCAGTCAAATCGCACAAGCTGAGTTTGATTTACGCCCAGCGCCGCATCACGCCTGCCAAACTGGTGAAGTTTAATCAAGCGGTAATTGATTGGTTACGAGCAAACCCAAGTTATCTGATTTAACGCTCGACCGTTCTGAGTGGATTGTTAGTTGAATGGGTTAGTTGTTGAGCTGGTTGTTTGTGGAACTAAGAGTTTGCTGCGCGGGGCGTGAACCCGCGCAAAACAAATAAGGGTTTTAGCGAGTTTGATATTGGTACAAATTATTGAGCGAGCCATACAGCTCAATGGTGCCTTGCAGGCTAAAGCCCACTGTGTCGAGCAGCTTATTAGAGCGCGCATTATTGAGCAAAGTCACCGCCAGAACCGTCTCAAGCTCACATTGCGTCATAGTGCTTGTCAGTGTGTTAGCCGCGGCTTCACTTGCATAGCCTTTACCGGCAAACTCATCTAAAAACGCATAGCCCAAATCAGGGTACTCCAACTCATCTCTTTTTAGCACGCCGCACATACCAATTGGCGTCTGACACTCCTTGAACATCACTAAGTTAAGGCCAAAGCCATACTGAGCATAACTCGCCAACGGACCTTGTGTTAGGTAATTGATCGCGTCTTCTTCAGTGCGTACATTCTTGTCTGCGATATAGCGAATAAATGAATCTTGATTCAGTAAGCGCACAATAAATGGGGCGTCGCTCAATGCAAAATGGCGAACAATCAGTCTTTCTGTTTCACATACCACCGTCATGTGAATTTCCTCAAAGATGGATAGAGGCGAAGATTATAAGCGCATGCAAGGCGGTCGGGTAGGTGCGGAAATCAATGAAGGGGTGTTACTAAGCAAAGAGACAGCTCTTTCGAACTGTCCCTTTTCAAGCGATTGGTATCATCTGACTACGTCAAGTTCAGACCAATTAATAATGCTGTATTTGCTTATCAAGTTTGTAAGCTCTGCGGTGTACTGGAACTCGCTTATTATTGAACCGAAAAACTCTTCATCTTCGGCTGTACAAGAGCTAGTAAACAAGATCTTTGCTGAATTCGGCAATAAGTGGTCAATTTCGTGTGGTCTTAATCTGGTTTGAAATCCGATAACTAATAACTTGTTTTTATATTCTATTCCTTTTGAGATAAAGTTCTTTTTGGTATCAATAGTAACGGAAAATCTTTCTGGTAATGAATCCAACAACTGCTGTTTTATTGGATTTAAGTCCACCAATATTAATATTGGTGTTAAACAAAGAACCGGGTGAGTTCTAATCAAACTTAGATATTCAACTAAAGAGCGAGTTATGCCCGTTCCAGTTGCTTGTGTTACGACACCTATTTTTTCTATTGGGCAGTTAGTTAATGCATCATGTGTTACAAAAAATGCATGCCTTGCTATTTTATCTCGATTTCGTTCTACGTAAGAGTATATAGGCTTTGCAGATTTAATTATCTCGGGAATTGTGACTTTTCTGAAAGTATCATTTAGTACCTTTTTTGAAAGCAGTGTTAGTAAGGGATCTAAGATATCAAAGAGCAATGTTGAAACTTTGATGACATCAAGGTCTACAGAGAAGTGGACAATTTTGTTTCTATATCTTGTTAAATCATCAATTAAAATTCGCAGCGGCGCTTTTTCAGAAAGTTCGGCGACATTTAATATTATGTTAGTTCTCTTTACTACATCTTTAAAACCAACAGACATTACTCCATCATCATAATCAAACAAGCTCAGTATAGTCGCGTTTTCCATACCTCTTCGCTTTTTAAGACTCTCAAATCTTTCTGCAGCCTTTTTTTCATTTTGGAAAATTAGCAATTCGTTTGATTGTACTAACAGTTGTTTCAATAGTAATTCTATTCCATGATGTGCCCAAATTATAGACTCTTTAAGCAGCCATGGATCTTTAGTTGTTTCCCACTCTTTCCATATTTCATACCCACGCTTTAAAGAGTGAGATCCATTATCAAGTAGTCCAATGTTTAAGCTGCTCACTTTTTTTGACATCTGGTAAGTCCTTATTCTTATTATTAACCGAAGTTGTGTCCTCGGCAGATACATCTTTATTAAGTTCGCTCTCAGTATCTGCGCGTCTTACTGTGAATCGTACATTTCGGTGCGCGATAACCCTTACTCTTAAAACAACAGGCTAAATTATGGTCTTTTGCTCATTAGCGTAAGTTTTTCAGAACAGTGAAAAGCTAAACGTAACAAATACAAAAAGGGCCACTCTTTCGAGTTGGCCCTTTCCAAACGTTTGGTGGAGCTGGCGGGAGCGTCGATAAAATGCCTTTAAGTTAATGATTTTATTGCAGTTGTTTGTTTTGAATTCTTGAGCGGATTAGGAGCTCAGTACCAACGAATAGTACACCTTGAACTAGTGTTGTTCCAGAGTTTTCGTTGTTTTAGGTGTTTTATGTGCGTGTTAATTTCGAGAAATTGACTAGTCCATTTCAGTTCCCATTGGGGGAGTTGAACCGGACATTTTTGTTAGTGATGGCATATCATGTGATCACGTCAAGCGTATGCGTAATAGTTTGATTTATCATTGCTTTCAGGTGATGTAGAATGCAATTAGTTTAATTGCAATTGATTTACATTGGGAGAAGTACATGGAGTTCCTAACTCAAGCGCTAGAAAATCCAGTTGTCGGTGCTGTAGGTTATGTTTTTTCATTTGTTGCTGCTTGTATAGCTATACATCAAGCCTTTGCGAAGACGGCGGCAAAAAAAGAAGTTATAAAACTTAAGCAAGATAACATCGTACTCTCAAATGAAAATTATGAACTGCAAGTCAAGCTAAAGCAGACTTTAAATAACAACTCAGTCTCTCAAGGTGATAAGTCTCAGTATTTTCAGGAGAATAGTGGTCCTGTTAACATTGATATGAGAGGGTGATATGGGTGATGTAGTTTTTGACAACAACCGAGCGCCTGTTGAAATCAATACAGATAAAAAGGTTCGCCGTTCTACTGTACTTGGCAAGCTAATTGAAATTATCGCATCTGAAAATGAAGAGAGACAAGATCTGAAGCGAGATCCTGCTGAAGTACTTAATAAAATTGAACACAACCAGCTTATTACGTATAAATGGCTAGTTGATAGCTACATTGAGAATTCAATTTTAGTTGATTCATCTATGCGGCAATTAAACAAAGATATAAATGGCGGTACAACAAAGCTCAAACGGCAAATGAATATATTTTACCGTGAATCATTGGCAAAGTTTCAAATAGCAACACGACCTGTTGATTTAGGCAAATTAAGAGAGCTAGCTGACTTTGTTGTTGAAGATATTATGAAAAGGGCAAAGAGCTTTGTTAACAATTCATCAGACCTTGGAGATGGATATTTTGATGAAGATATCTCATGGGGTATTGAACTAGTCACCAGTTACTCCATAATTGAATGTATCGTTTTGGAGAATCCTAATGTTAACAATTGATTCTGATCCTATTATAAACCCAGTGAATATTGGTGCTCATATTCTTAATTTAATTTCGAAGGATAATAATATCGCTTTGAATATTGAAGACATATACCATCACATAGCGAAAGAGCTTGATATATCTTATGAGGTTTTTACTTTTGCATTAGATTGGTTATACGCTATCGAAGCGATTGATATGAATGATGATGGAATAATAACTTATGCGTCTAAATAAATTATGGGTCTATAAAAACAATGAGGTTTTAAGAGAGGTGCCATTTAAAGATGGAATTAATCTTATTGTTAACAAAGAGTCTGATTCGTTAAGTAGTGGAAATAGTGTTGGAAAATCAACATTATCAAGACTAATAGACTACATATTTTTGTCAGATGGTAAGGATATTTATCAAGAACCTGAGTTTAGCAAGTTGATCCCAGAGGTGGTTGATCTTATTGATAATAATGAAGTATTCATCCGTTTAAGTGTAACTGGATTTAATAAGAATGAATACTTGTTTGGTAGGTTCCTATCACGAGGAGATAGAGCCAAACGGTACTTTGTTGGTGAAAAAGAAATTGATAAGAGTGAGTATACAAGCTTATTGTCTGAACATGTTTTTGGTGTCACATCTGATAAACCAACAGTAAGAAATTTAAGCCATAAATTTATAAGAAATACACATGATAAGATGCAAAATACTACAAGATTTTTGCATGTAAATACAAAGCCTGATGTGTATGATCAATTATACTTGTTCTTGTTTGGTTTTAAGGACCTGCATCTTCTAAAAGAGAAGGGCTTGATAAATAGAAGAATCTCGACAAAAAAGAAAGATCTATCTGCTTATAGAAAGCCAAATAAAGAAAGTGCTCTACAAAAAATGCTTAAACCACTAGAAGAAGAAAAGAAGGAACTTAAGCAAAAGATATCTAACTTTGACTTTACTGATAACCAAGAGAAAGGTGTAAAAGAACTTGTTGATATTCAATCACAAATATCTGATTTAACAGTTGAGTACTCGAATTACGAAACAAGAGTTGGTTATTTAAAAAGAAGTATAGAAAAACTAAAGAGCAATGCTTCTAGTGTCGATGGAAAAGAAATCTATGAAATATATGAGTTTGCAGGTGTCTCTGTAAACAAAGAATTGAAAAGAACGTATGAAGATCTCATGGTTTTTCATAATAAAGTGATATCGAACAAAGTAAAACTAATTGAAAATGATTTGTTTAGATTTGAAGAGTTTTCCATATCAGTAAAAAAACAAATAAACACTCTTCAACTTTCTGAGTCAAGAGTTTTTAAAGAAGTAAGTGAACCAGAAACTCTTAAATCCATTGGTGAAATTTACAATAATCTATCTTTAGTGAGAGAAAAAATCGCAAGTGTAGGAGTCCTTCTAAATAAAATAGAAGATACTAAAGAAGAAATATCTTTGTTAGAAAGAGAGAAAGAAAAAATTGTAAAGAAGATTAATGAAAGTTCTGAGCAATTAGATAGCAATGTCGAAATTTTTAATACGTACTTTGGTGAGCTGAGTAAAGACTTTTACGAAGATAGGTATATATTTGATCTAAGCTTTGACTTGGATTCTGAAAAATGTGAGTTTGATATAGCAAATATAACACCAAATTCTACAGGGGGTAAAAAGAAAGGTGAGCTAAGTGCGTTCGACTTTGCCTACATAAAGTTTGTTAATGACACAAAAATTAATAGGGCTACCTTTATAATTCATGACTCTATCGAAGATGTAGACTCTAAGCAAATTAATGATATTTTTGTTGAAGCTAGTAAGCTCAATGGACAGTATATCGTTTCTGTACTCAGTGACAAACTATCAAGTTCATGCTTTGATAAGTATAAAAAACAAGATGTGATTCTAGAACTATCCGAGACAGATAAGTTCTTTAAAATTAGTTAAAAGATAAGTTGGTGAACACCTTGCTCACCAACTTTATCCACTAACAATATATTCTGAATTTTGAATAGCCACCAAATTAGTAGACACTCTTTAATTCGATTTCATATTGCTTTTCATACTCTACTGGCGACAACTGATTATTGGAACCATGTCGGCGTTTAATGTTGTAGAACATCTCAATATATTCGAAGATATCCATACGAGCTTCCTCTCTCGTGGTGTAGATCTTCCGCTTAATTCTTTCTCTTTTGAGTAACTGGAAAAAACTCTCGGCAACCGCATTGTCATGACAGTTACCACGGCGACTCATACTTGATTCAAGACCATGCTGTTTCAAAAACCTGTCC
>NZ_QLYZ01000012.1 GCF_003350325.1 Vibrio rhodolitus
TTCAATGACGGATTTCAATGACGGATGGGTATGACTGCTACCAGAATGCGTTGGCAGAGAGGGTGAACGGCATTTTGAAAATGGAATATCTCTTGCGAAAGCCTAAAGATGTAGCTCAAGCAAGAAAAATGGTCGCTGAGTCAGTAGAAATCTATAATCAGATGAGGCCTCATACAGCGCTAAAATACAAAACGCCCGATGAAGTACACCGAGCGTTTTAACTAAAAAGTGTCAACCCATATCAGGACGGGTCACAATTTGAAGCTTAGCTAGCTTGGCGAGCCTTAAACTCCTTCACCTGCGCTTTGTATTTATCCAGTCGGGTGGGTGTGAGTAGGTTGCGTGCATCATCTAAGACATGACCACCAAGATCGTCCGCAATTTGCTGCGCCGTTTTAAGCATTAACTTGAAGTTCTGCTCTTCATCGCCATAGCAAGGTAGTGTCATAAAGAACGAAATACCTTTTGTACTAAACTCAGCAGGATCATCATGCTTGAGAGTACCGGGTTGCATCATATTAGCGACACTGAACAACACTTTACCTGTACCGGACAAATCGGTATGACGATGGAAAATATCCATTTCACCATAAAGCAAATCATGCTGCTGCATGCTATCGAAGAGCTTAGTACCAACAAATGCCTCTTCACCTGCGCAATGCACATTCAGCACGATAACTTCCAACTCTGGCTCTGCAGGTTCTTCGCTAGTCAACGGTGCTGCTTCTGGGGCGCTCTCAGGTTTGATATCTTGCTCTATTTCCGTGATTACCGGTGCAGGTTCAACTTCATCCACTACCAAAGCAGACATAGGCGGCACATCTTCGACAATCTCTTTAATCTCAGGCGTTAGCTCACGATTTGACGCCGATTCAGGCAAATCGCCAGTTAACGGGTCCGCCACTAGAGAATCGCTAATCAGTGGATCTGGAGCAAATGAGTCCGTTGCCAATTCAGGCTCTTTGCGCTCTTTACGGATAATCTCAAAATCATCTTCCGGAGCAAAGCCACGCTCTGAGCTGCGGTCAGAGATCTCGTCGGCTTCCGCATCAAGCTTCCCTAATGGCTTGTCTCCAAATTTTGACTTGCCTTCTTTTTTACTCGTCCATAGACCGTGGAATAACAACGCGGCGATGGCTAACGCGCCAACCACGATAAGTACGAATCGCAATTCCTGCATTTTTTGCTCTCATTTGCTTAGCGGCAAACACTCTGTGGGCTCACAGCCAAGTTGATTAAACCTGTTTGCTTATAACTTTACCAAAGTTATCCTAGGTTTTAGAACAAATTAATGTGAGAAGTTCCCACAATCTTGTGATTTTGGACACGCTTCTTTTCTTGTTAAGATAGAAAAAGGTCGTTTTCTACTCAAATAAAGCTCTTATGACAAATTACACAACATCACGTTCTGGCTTCGGCTACTTCTTCCACGGTATCGAACTGGCATTAAGTCCAGGCATTCGACGCTTTGTTATTATGCCGCTAATGGCAAATATTATTTTGGTCGGTGGCGCACTGTTTTATCTGTTTTCTCACCTAGATAGTTGGATTACTCAGTGGGTGGGACAACTGCCTGAGTTTCTTTCTTGGCTCAGCTACCTCCTATGGCCACTACTCGTATTGACCATTTTAGCCACCTTTTCTTATTTCTTTAGCACGCTTGCCAACTTCATTGCAGCGCCTTTTAACGGTTTACTGGCTGAAAAAGTCGAAGAACACCTCACTGGACAAAAGGTAAATGAAGACGGAATTATGAGCGTGGTTAAAGACACACCGAGGATCTTAGCTCGTGAGTGGCGAAAACTGGTTTACGTTTTACCTAAAGCCATCGGTCTATTTCTACTATTACTTATTCCGGCATTAGGGCAAACATTGGGGCCGGTATTGTGGTTTATTTTTACTGCCTGGATTCTTGCCATTCAGTACTGTGACTATCCATTTGATAACCATAAAGTCAGCTTTAATGATATGCGTTACAGTTTGAAACAAAAACAAGGTAAAGCGTACGGCTTTGGAGCTCTAGTCAGTCTATTTACTACTATCCCGATCCTCAATTTGATCGTCATGCCGGTAGCGGTCTGCGGGGCGACCTCTATGTGGGTCAACGAATTTAAGAAGTAGAACAACGAGAAGGGCTGCAAAGAGTAAAACTCGGCGCACCCTCTTTTCAAACCAAGCTTAGAGGCTTTCACTCGGCATTTTAAATAAGATATAACTTTTTAATCCTTCTCTCATTTTTCGAAAAGCCCTAATCTTAAACCCACTTACTTAATCAATGTTTGCGCGGTCAGAATCTGACAGACGAGCAAATAGCCATCTTATGAAGGACCAGACAATGAGCAAAATCTACGAAGACAATTCACAAACTATCGGTAACACTCCCCTAGTTCGCTTAAATAAAGTGGCGAAAGGTAACGTACTCGCGAAAGTTGAAGCTCGTAACCCAAGCTTTAGTGTTAAATGTCGTATTGGCGCGAACATGATTTGGGATGCAGAAAAACAAGGCAAACTTAAACCAGGCGTTGAACTGGTTGAGCCAACCAGTGGTAACACTGGTATTGCTCTAGCATTTGTTGCAGCAGCGCGCGGCTACAAGCTAACGCTAACCATGCCTGAGTCAATGAGCCTTGAGCGACGTAAACTACTTAAAGCACTTGGTGCTAACCTAGAGCTCACTGAAGCGGCTAAAGGTATGAAAGGCGCGATTGCTAAAGCAGAAGAAATTGTCGCAAGCAACCCAGATAAGTACCTACTGCTTCAGCAGTTTGACAACCCAGCGAACCCTGAAATTCACGAAAAAACCACAGGTCCAGAAATTTGGGAAGCAACAGATGGCGCAATCGATGTGTTAGTTGCTGGTGTGGGTACTGGTGGCACTATCACTGGGACAAGCCGTTACATCAAAGGTGAAAAAGGTAAAGCAATCACTTCAGTTGCGGTTGAGCCAGCTGAGTCTCCTGTTATTGCCCAAGCACTGGCCGATGATGCAATTCAGCCTGCGCCGCACAAAATCCAAGGTATCGGTGCTGGATTTATCCCTGGCAACCTCGATCTAGAGCTACTAGACCGTGTTGAAGCGGTGACTTCCGACGAAGCGATTGCGATGGCTCAACGCCTAATGGAAGAAGAAGGTATCCTAGCCGGCATTTCTTCTGGCGCAGCTGTAGTGGCAGCCAATAGAATCGCAGAACTACCTGAATTTACAGGAAAAACAATTGTAGTCGTTCTGCCAAGCTCTGGTGAGCGTTACCTAAGTACGGCGCTATTTGCAGGCATCTTTACTGAAAAAGAGAACCAACAGTAATACGTATCCAAATCAATTTTTCGTCTAAAAAAGCCCCATTCAGGGGCTTTTTTGTTGATCCTAAACACACCTTTGGTAATATCAGCAATGTTTTATTTTTGGCTTCAAAATAATATTGCCAAAACAGTATCTAAGTGGTGGTGATTGTGTTAAAAGTTACAATCATTGCTACAGAAATTTGTAACCAAAGTCAGCTTTGATGAATTTCATTAGTCTGTTTAATGGAACACTCTAAGAGAAGTCGCTAAGCTAAGTTTGGTTAAAATACTATCTAAAATATAAATTAATTGGGGTATACAAAATGTACGAGAAGCAAGTTGAAATCACTGCAGAAAACGGTCTTCACACTCGTCCTGCTGCGCAGTTCGTTAAAGAAGCTAAAGCTTTTGATGCTGACATCACTGTGACTTCAAACGGCAAGAGCGCTAGCGCGAAAAGCCTTTTCAAACTACAAACTCTAGGTCTAGTTAAAGGCACAGTAGTTAAAATTTCTGCTGAAGGTCCACAAGCTCAACAAGCTGTTGACCACCTAGTTGCTCTAATGGATCAGCTACACTAATCCGGTATCCTATTTTCAAAGCCATTTTGTGTAAACAGAATGGCTTTGTTGGAAATAGGCCCTAACATAAGCTAAACATTAACGTTAGCACATCAAATTTTCTCCAGTTTAAAGTTGACCATTTTAAGGTAAGGCTATGATTTCAGGCATCCTAGCATCTCCGGGTATTGCTATTGGTAAAGCACTACTACTTCAAGAAGATGAAATTGTCCTAAATACAAACACAATCTCAGACGATCAAGTAGAAGCAGAAGTTCAGCGTTTCTTTGACGCTCGTAACAAGTCATCAGCTCAGCTTGAAACTATCAAGCAAAAAGCACTTGAAACCTTCGGTGAAGAAAAAGAAGCGATCTTTGAAGGTCACATCATGCTTCTTGAAGACGAAGAGCTAGAAGAAGAAATCCTAGCACTGATCAAGAACGACAAACTGTCTGCTGATAACGCAATTCACACTGTGATCGAAGAGCAGGCATGTGCACTAGAATCTCTAGACGACGAATACCTAAAAGAACGCGCAACTGACATCCGCGATATCGGTTCTCGTTTCGTTAAAAATGCACTAGGCATCAATATTGTTTCTCTAAGCGATATCGACCAAGAAGTTATCCTAGTAGCTTACGACCTAACTCCATCTGAAACTGCACAAATCAACCTAGACTACGTTCTAGGCTTCGCTTGTGACATCGGCGGTCGTACTTCTCACACTTCAATCATGGCTCGTTCTCTTGAACTACCAGCAATCGTTGGTACTAACGACATCACTAAACAAGTGAAGAACGGCGACATGCTAATTCTTGATGCGATGAACAACAAAATTGTTATCAATCCATCAGAAGAAGAGCTAGCAGAAGCAAAAGCGGTTAAAGCGGCATTCCTTGCTGAAAAAGAAGAGCTAGCTCAACTTAAAGACCTACACGCAGAAACTCTAGACGGTCACCGTGTAGAAGTTTGCGGTAACATCGGTACAGTGAAAGACTGTGACGGTATCATCCGTAACGGCGGTGAAGGTGTTGGTCTGTACCGTACTGAATTCCTATTTATGGACCGTACTGCACTTCCAACTGAAGAAGAGCAATACCAAGCTTACAAAGAAGTTGCTGAAGCAATGGAAGGTCAAGCGGTAATCATCCGTACTATGGATATCGGCGGTGACAAAGATCTACCATACATGGATCTACCAAAAGAGATGAACCCGTTCCTAGGCTGGCGTGCAGTACGTATCAGCTTGGATCGTCGTGAAATCCTACGTGACCAACTACGTGGTATCCTACGTGCATCTGCACACGGCAAACTACGTATCATGTTCCCAATGATCATCTCTGTTGAAGAAATTCGTGAGCTTAAGAAAGCTATCGAAGAGTACAAAGCAGAGCTTCGCGCTGAAGGTCATGCTTTCGATGAAGAAATCGAAATCGGCGTAATGGTTGAGACTCCAGCAGCTGCTGCAATCGCACACCACCTTGCAAAAGAAGTGGCGTTCTTCTCAATCGGTACTAACGACCTAACTCAGTACACGCTAGCGGTAGACCGTGGTAACGAGATGATTTCTCACCTATACAACCCACTATCACCAGCAGTACTAACTGTGATCAAACAAGTGATTGATGCTTCTCACGCTGAAGGTAAATGGACTGGTATGTGTGGTGAGCTAGCAGGCGACGAGCGTGCTACATTGCTACTACTAGGTATGGGTCTAGATGAGTTCTCAATGAGCGGCATCTCAATTCCTAAGGTTAAGAAAGTAATCCGTAACTCTAACTTCGCTGAAGTTAAAGCAATGGCAGAAGAAGCACTTTCTCTACCAACAGCAGCAGAAATCGAAGCAGTTGTAGAAAAATTCATTGCAGAAAAATCTAAATAATCTGCATAGCTAATCTAGTTGAACGGTCGCTATAGATTGCGATAACGGAGAAACAGTAGGTTGAGAATGGTCTATTCTTAACCTATTCATCACCAAGTCATCGCATATTTGTTGGCGTTTTGTGGCGCTAAAATCATTCGTCTATTCGACTAGATTGGTATACTATATTGCGAAAGAATAAAACTAAACGTTAGGAGCATGACACAATGGGTCTGTTTGACAAACTTAAGAAGCTAGTATCTGATGACAGCGCTGATGTTGGTGCAATCGAGATCATCGCACCTCTATCTGGTGAAATCGTTAACATCGAAGATGTGCCAGATGTAGTTTTCGCTGAGAAAATCGTTGGTGACGGTATCGCTATCAAACCAGCAGGCGACAAGATGGTAGCTCCTGTAAACGGCACTATCGGTAAGATCTTCGAAACTAACCACGCGTTCTCTATCGAATCTGACGACGGCGTTGAGCTATTCGTTCACTTCGGTATCGACACTGTTGAACTAAAAGGCGAAGGCTTCAAGCGTATCGCTGAAGAAGGTCAAACAGTTAAAGCTGGTGACACTATCATTGAGTTCGATCTAGCACTTCTAGAAGAGAAAGCTAAGTCTACTCTAACTCCTGTTGTTATCTCTAACATGGACGAAATCAAAGAGCTGAACAAGCTTTCTGGTGCAGTAACTGTTGGTGAAACTCCAGTTCTACGTGTAACTAAGTAATTATTACTTAGCTAAACGAAAAAACGCTGCCAATGGCAGCGTTTTTTGTATCTAGAGCAATCAAACCTTACAAGCCAAGCGCGTATTTCAGCACTTGCTGTTTTAACGGTCCTGTTTTATCGGCAAGTTTAAGTGCCGCGTTGCGCAGCAGTTTCAGTGGCGCGACATCATTGCTAAAGCCTTTATAGAACACATCCATTCCCGATTGCATCAAAAGGTTATCACCGCGGCGCTTACGTTCATAACCGGCTAACAACTCAGCGGTTAATGATTCACCTTGCGTAACTTTTAATAGCGCATCGACATCTTTAAAGCCTAGGTTCACACCTTGACCAGCAAGTGGGTTAATCGTATGGGCAGAATCCCCCACTAGAATGCAGCGATTTTTCACGTATTGCTGAGCATGACGACGAGTCAGTGGAAAGCTACCATGCTGAAGAACCGTAATATCTCCAAGCTCAGCAGGGAAATTAAGTAAGATTTCTTCGCGTATTTGCTCGTTCGACATCGCGCTTAGCTGCTTAATACGCTTTGGTGAGTCATACCACACCAATGAACCTTGCTGACCACACAGCGGTAAAAATGAACGCGGTCCAGTAGGGTTAAACTGCTGCCAAGTAATATCTTGCTGCTCAAGTTCAGTCGCCACATTGATCAACATACAATGCTGACGATAATCCCACGCAGTAATTCCGATACCTGCTTGCTGACGCACTTGCGAATTAGCTCCATCCGCCCCAATCACCCACTCAGCAGAAATTTTCGCCCCTGAAGACAATTCAATCTCAACGCTCTCAGCAAATTCAAGTGAAGCCAACGCATCAGGGCAAATCACGGTAAGATTCGGGTATTGTTCAAACTGTGCCCATAAACCAAGTTGAATTAATCGGTTCTCGATAATGTAACCCAGTTGTTCAAGACCCAACTCATCAGAATGAAAGCGAGTACGGCACTCAGGGTGCTCCCAAGTTTCCAGACGACGATACGGGCACACACGAGTGGCTTGAATCGCTTGCCATGCGCCAAGCTCTTCGAGAATTTGTACCGAGTGATGTGAGATTGCCGAAACACGAATATCCATTGGTTGTTCCGCCGAGTAAGCCTTTGGTGCCTGCCCCTCAATCATTACAACCTGTCTGCCTTGCTTAGCAAAACCCAGTGCAACAGCAGCACCGACCATGCCACCACCGATCACAGCAATATCGAATTTGTTCATTTTTTACACGTCATCATCTTGATTTGTGGGTGAATTTTCATTGTACGTATTGATTACGAAAATGTAACTAAAAACCTTATCCACATAAGGGGCAAAGCCCTTATATATTCGGGCTTTGACTGATTTTACCACAACACTAGTCAGGTGCTTTTTAAAGCAGTACAATACGCCGCTTACCGCCGAGAAGGCGGCACGCTCAAGTGCTAAATTATGGTTACTTGGGTATATAATTTGAACTATAGCGATAAAAGTAGTTCAGCCAATTTTAAGATTTAACACGAGCGAAAGTGAGATGAGTAAGAAACTGCTAATTAAAACTTGGGGCTGCCAGATGAACGAATACGATTCATCGAAAATGGCCGACCTGCTTAATGCTGCAAATGGCTATGAGCTAACAGAAGACCCTGATGAAGCAGATGTACTTCTACTTAATACCTGTTCGATCCGTGAAAAAGCACAGGAAAAAGTGTTCCACCAACTTGGCCGTTGGAAAACACTTAAAGATAAAAAAGCCGGTGTGGTAATCGGCGTGGGTGGCTGTGTAGCGACTCAAGAAGGTGATCACATCCGTGAACGCGCCCCATTTGTTGACGTTATCTTCGGTCCACAAACGCTACACCGTCTTCCAGAGATGATTAAACAGTCGCAAACCAATGAAGCGCCTGTTATGGATATCTCATTCCCTGAAATTGAAAAGTTTGACCGCCTACCAGAGCCGCGCGCTGAAGGTGCAACAGCATTCGTTTCAATCATGGAGGGCTGTTCTAAATACTGTACTTACTGCGTAGTACCATACACTCGTGGTGAAGAAGTTAGCCGCCCAATGGATGACGTACTTTACGAGATCGCGCAACTTGCAGAGCAAGGCGTACGTGAAGTAAACCTACTGGGTCAAAACGTAAACGCATACCGTGGTCCAACACACGAAGGCGATATTTGTTCATTCGCTGAACTGCTGCGCCTTGTGGCATCTATCGATGGTATCGACCGTATTCGCTTTACCACTAGCCACCCACTTGAGTTCACTGACGACATCATCGCTGTGTACGAAGACACACCAGAGCTTGTGAGCTTCCTACACCTGCCAGTACAAAGTGGTAGTGACCGCGTACTAACCATGATGAAGCGTCCTCACACGGCAATCGAGTACAAATCTATCATCCGTAAACTGCGTAAAGCACGCCCTGATATCCAAATCAGTTCAGACTTTATCGTTGGTTTCCCAGGTGAAACAGATAAAGATTTCCAAGACACAATGAAGCTTATCAAAGACGTTGATTTTGATATGAGCTTCAGCTTTATCTTCTCGCCTCGTCCAGGTACACCTGCGGCTGATTACCCATGTGATCTAGCTGAAGATGTGAAGAAAGAGCGTCTATACGAACTGCAACAAACCATCAACGCACAAGCAATGCGCTACTCTCGCCTAATGCTAGGCACAGAGCAACGCGTACTGGTTGAAGGTCCATCGAAGAAAAACCTAATGGAGCTTCGTGCACGTACTGAAAATAACCGTGTGGTTAACTTTGAAGGCAGTGCAGACCTAATTGGTCAGTTCGTTGATGTTAAGATTGTTGACGTATTTGCTAACTCACTCCGTGGTGAGCTAGTGCGCACAGAAAAAGATATGGATCTTCGTAGCGTAATTTCACCAACGCAAATGATGGCGAAAACGCGTCGCGAAGACGAGCTAGGTGTTGCAACCTTTACGCCATAAGCTCGTATAAAGCCATCGGAGAGCTGGTCGTTATCAGCTCTCCATTGTATGGCAACAATGAGAGGTAACTTTGAGCAATAAAATCGTAACTCTAGAAATCAATCTAGAACCTGCCGACAACCGCCGTTTAGCAAGCCTGTGCGGTCCATTCGATGACAATATCAAGCACTTAGAGCGCCGCTTAGGTGTCGAAATCAGCTACCGAGGCAACTTCTTCACTATCGTGGGTAAACCACATACCTCTGCCGCTGCGCTTGAAATTATTAAAACCCTTTACGTTAACACCGCCCCTGTTCGTGGTGACATTCCGGATATTGAACCGGAAGAGATCCATCTTGCGATCAAAGAAACGGGCGTTCTTGAGCAAGATGCTCAAGCCGAGTTTGAACACGGCAAAGAAGTGTTCGTAAAAACCAAAAAAGGTGTAATCAAGCCGCGCACGCCAAACCAAGCTCAATACTTGGTGAATATGGTTACTCACGATATCACCTTTGGTATTGGTCCTGCGGGTACTGGTAAAACTTACCTTGCGGTAGCAGCTGCGGTTGATGCGCTTGAGCGTCAAGAAATTCGTCGTATTCTACTGACTCGTCCAGCGGTAGAAGCGGGTGAAAAACTTGGTTTCTTACCGGGTGATTTAAGTCAGAAAGTCGACCCTTATTTACGCCCACTTTACGATGCGCTGTTTGAAATGCTCGGTTTTGAGCGCGTTGAGAAGTTGATTGAACGCAACGTGATTGAAGTCGCGCCACTGGCTTACATGCGTGGTCGAACACTTAACGATGCCTTTATCATTCTCGATGAGAGCCAAAACACCACGGTAGAACAGATGAAAATGTTCCTCACGCGTATCGGCTTTAACTCGCGCGCCGTGATTACCGGTGACGTAACCCAGATTGACTTACCACGCGGAGCAAAATCAGGTCTGCGCCATGCGGTTGAAGTACTGAATGAAGTTGATGAGATCAGCTTTAACTTCTTCCAATCTGATGATGTGGTACGCCACCCTGTGGTTGCGCGCATCGTCAATGCGTATGAGAAGTGGGAAGCACAAGATCAAAAAGAGCGTAAAGAGTTTGAAAAGCGCCGCCGCGAAGAACGCGAGGCGAAACTCCTCGAAGCACAGAAAGCTGAACTCACTTCAGCACCGGAGAACAAAGAGTAATGACAATCGAACTCGATCTACAATTGGCAGTCGAAAATGAAAGCGGTCTGCCTAGTTTCGATGAAATTCACTCATGGCTAAGCAATGCTATTGCGCTATTCCAAAAGGAAGCGGAAGTGACGGTGCGTATTGTTGATGAACAAGAGAGCCACCAGCTAAATCTCGAGTATCGCGGTAAAGATAAGCCGACCAATGTGCTTTCTTTCCCTTTTGAGGCACCTCCGGGGATTGAAATCAATTTACTTGGCGATTTAATCATCTGCCGCCAAGTCGTTGAGCAAGAAGCGATTGAGCAAGATAAGCCTTTATTAGCACATTGGGCTCATATGGTTGTACATGGCAGCTTGCATCTGCTAGGTTATGATCATATCGAAGACGACGAAGCTGAAGAGATGGAGTCGCTCGAGACAGAAATTATGCAAAAGATGGGATTTGAAGACCCATATATTGCTGAAAAAGAGTAACTTAGGTTACTTGGCGGCATACAAAGCCAGAGACATTAAGAGCTTTGTATCCCATGTGTGCTATCACACTTCTGATAGCGTTATTGTAATGAGACACAATGAACGAAGACAATTCGCCCTCATCTGTAGAAGGTAAGAAAGAAAAATCTGAAGGTCCGAGTAGAAAGTCCTTCTTTGAACGCCTAGGTCAATTATTTCAAGGTGAACCAAAAGATCGCCAAGAGCTTGTCGATGTAATTCGCGACTCAGAAGTAAATGACCTGATTGACCACGACACTCGCGACATGCTTGAGGGTGTTATGGAAATCGCCGAAATGCGTGTGCGCGACATTATGATCCCGCGTTCGCAAATGGTTACAGTTGAACGCACAGATAATCTAGATGCACTAGTGGCATTAATTACTGACGCTCAACACTCTCGCTACCCTGTGATCAGCGAAGACAAAGACCATGTGGAAGGCATTCTGCTAGCGAAGGACCTACTTAAGTACCTTGGTTCAAACAGCTCAGAGTTCGACATTGAACAAGTGATCCGCCCTGCTGTTGTTGTTCCTGAAAGCAAGCGTGTAGACCGCCTACTCAAAGAATTCCGTGAAGAGCGCTACCATATGGCGATCGTTGTGGATGAATTTGGTGGCGTATCAGGTCTTGTAACCATTGAAGATATCTTGGAAGAGATCGTTGGTGACATCGAAGATGAGTTCGACGATGAAGAAGAACTGGATATCCGCAAGCTAAGCAAGCACACTTTTGCTGTCAAAGCCCTAACCACTATTGAAGAGTTCAACGAAACCTTCGGGACTTCGTTCAGTGATGAAGAAGTGGATACGGTGGGTGGTTTGGTTATGACTACATTTGGTCATCTCCCTACTCGTGGCGAAGTTGTAGAGATCGAAGGCTACAGCTTCAAAGTAACTGCTGCAGACAACCGCCGCGTTGTACAACTGCAAGTTACTGTGCCAGATGAAGAGCAGTTCACTCAACCGATCGAAGAATAATCCACCATTCTTCTCAATAAGAATATACGATGATTAGTAATCTAGTTCATCGCCTCAAGCGGCCCCTAGGGGCCGCTTTTGTTGGCGCTCTAACAACGTTCGCATTTGCACCTTATCAAATTTGGCCACTGACCTTTGTCAGTGTCGCTGCACTGCTGTGTTTAATTCACCGTCAATCGGCAAAACAAGCCGCTTGGATTGGTTACGCGTGGGGACTCGGTCAGTTTGCAACCGGCATCAGTTGGGTGCATGTCAGCATCGACAACTTCGGCGGCATGCCAAAAATAGCCAGTGTGTTTTTAATGACGCTCTTGGTTGGCTACCTCGCGATCTACTCTGCCCTTTTTTCCGGGCTACTCAATCGCTTTGCCCCGCAAAACAATCGCACCCGCTTTTTTATTCTCGCCCCGGCTCTGTGGCTAATATGTGACTGGCTGCGCGGCTGGGTTATGACAGGCTTTCCATGGCTTTGGCTTGGATACAGCCAAATAGACTCACCTCTGGCAAGCTTTGCGCCAATTGGCGGTGTCGAACTAGTGACTATGCTGGTTGTGCTCAGCGCTGCTGCGATAAGCTATGCGCTGGTCAATAAACACTGGCTAACCTTAATTGTTCCAGCTGTTATCCTTGCAACCGGCTTTGGCTTAAGAAATATCAACTGGGTACAACTCAACCCAGAAAGCACCACTAAGGTTGCACTGGTGCAAGGCAATATTGAACAAGCGCTTAAGTGGGTACCAAGTCAGCGCTGGCCGACCATTATGAAATACATCGATCTCACGCGCCAAAACTGGGATGCCGATATTATCATTTGGCCAGAAGCAGCAGTGCCTGCGTTTGAGTTTGAGATAAGCTCATTTCTAAGCAATCTTGACAGCAATGCCAAAGCGCAAAATAGTGCCGTGATCACCGGTATCGTCAACCAAGATGAGCAACGCCGTTTTTACAATAGTATTCTTTCTCTTGGCGCGACCTCTTATGGTGATTACCACTACGATCTCGATAAACGCTACCATAAGCATCACCTGCTGCCATTTGGTGAATTTGTGCCATTTGAAGATATCTTGCGTCCAATCGCCCCCTTCTTCAATTTGCCGATGTCATCATTTAGCCGAGGAGATTTCATCCAGAGTAATATCGATGCCAATGGCAAGCAGCTCGCGCCAGCACTGTGCTACGAGATCATTTTTGGTGAGCAGGTGCGTGAAAATATTACCGATGAGACAGACTTTATTTTAACACTGTCTAATGATGCTTGGTTTGGACGCTCTATCGGACCGCTGCAACATATGGAGATTGCCCGCATGCGAGCGCTGGAGTTTGGTAAGCCTGTCATTCGCTCTACCAACAATGGAGTTACCGCAGTCACCGACTTTAAAGGCAAGATCACCGCACAGTTACCGCAATTTGAAACTGGCGTGCTACGCACACAAGTGACATCGACCGTCGGACAAACGCCTTATCACGGTGTAGGCAGTTGGCCTCTGTATCTTTGGGTTGCATTTTGTCTACTGCTGACATGGCGAATGAGAAAGTCAGCATAAATCGAATAAAGGGCTCGAGTGAGCCCTTTTGTACATCTGTTGGTTGTTAAGGTTTCAGAGCTCGACGAGAAAACGCTTTGTGCCCACATTGCGTACACGGGATAATCACTGTTGGATGGTTGTATTGAGTTTGGTGCCCACATTCATCACACACCAAAGTGCCTAAGCCAATCACCTCGCCAGCTTCATATAAGCCTTGATGCTCTAAATCAGCAAATAGCTCTACCCATTCAACTTTGGTTCTGTCAGTAATATCGAGTAAACCTTGCCAAATGGAATCTGCCACCATGAGGTAGAAGGGACCTTTTTTTGACTCTTCGTAGTTATTGGCAAATTCTTTTAAGTCTGATTTAACGTAAGCTGAGATCAAAGCCAGCTCATCTTTGGTCATGTCATTGGCCGCATCAACATATTTACCTGAGGTTTCTAGCACATGGTTAACCTCATCCGGACTATGTTTGAGCGCTTCAACAACATCATCAAACATATCTTCATAACCTGCTTTCTGTTTAGGCATAGCCACCCCCTTGCGATTTTCACTCACCGAAGGACTTAAATTCAGTCTTATCAACTGTAAAAAGCCCTAAACACTCACTCTCAATGACTCTGGAAGAGAGATAAAGCCGCCAACATTGCCGCAAACTCAAGGATGAAGAGTGTTGGCTATTGTTGAACCTTGCTCCTTTATGTATTCTATGACGATCTATTATTGTCTGTTCTAACTGAACTCACACTTTCCAAGATAACCGGATACCATCGATGCAAGAGCAATATAACCCGCAAGATATTGAACAGAAGGTTCAACAGCACTGGGACGACAACAAGACCTTTGTTGTAAGTGAAGACCCAAATAAAGAAAAATTCTACTGTCTATCAATGTTCCCGTACCCAAGTGGTCGACTGCACATGGGTCACGTGCGTAACTACACCATCGGTGATGTGGTATCTCGTTTCCAACGTCTACAAGGCAAAAACGTAATGCAACCTATCGGTTGGGATGCATTCGGTCTTCCAGCAGAAAACGCAGCTGTTAAAAACAACACAGCACCAGCGCCTTGGACATACGAAAACATCGAATACATGAAAAACCAGCTTAAATTGCTAGGTTTTGGCTACGACTGGAATCGTGAATTCGCAACATGTACGCCTGAGTACTACCGTTGGGAACAAGAGTTCTTCACTAAGCTTTACCAAAAAGGCCTAGTGTACAAGAAGACATCTTCAGTGAACTGGTGTCCAAATGACCAAACAGTTCTTGCTAACGAGCAGGTTGAAGACGGCTGCTGCTGGCGCTGTGACACACCAGTTGAGCAAAAAGAAATTCCACAGTGGTTTATCAAGATCACTGAATACGCTCAAGAGCTACTTGACGATCTAGACAAGCTAGAAGGCTGGCCTGAAATGGTTAAGACCATGCAGCGTAACTGGATTGGTCGTTCTGAAGGCGTTGAACTTAAGTTTGCAGTAAAAGGTCAACAAGACCTAGAAGTGTACACAACTCGTCCTGACACGCTAATGGGTGTGACTTACGTAGGTATTGCAGCAGGTCACCCTCTTGCAACGCTAGCAGCTGAGAACAACCCTGAGCTTGCGAAGTTCATCGACGAATGTAAGAACACTAAAGTTGCTGAAGCAGAGCTTGCGACAATGGAGAAGAAAGGTATGGCAACGGGCCTTACTGCTGTTCACCCATTGAACGGTCGTGAAGTACCTGTGTATGTAGCTAACTTCGTGCTAATGGATTACGGCACAGGCGCAGTAATGGCCGTTCCTGCACACGACCAACGTGACTACGAGTTCGCAACTAAGTACGGTCTAGACATCGTGCCAGTGATCAAGCCAGTTGACGGCAGCGAGCTAGACATCTCTGAAGTAGCATACACAGAGAAAGGTGTATTGTTCGATTCAGGTGAGTTCGACGGTCTAGAATTCCAAGCAGCATTCGATGCTATCGCAGCGAAGCTAGAAGCAGAAGGCAAAGGCACTAAGACGGTTAACTTCCGTCTACGTGACTGGGGTGTATCTCGTCAACGTTACTGGGGCGCACCAATCCCAATGGTAACCACTGAAGACGGTCAAGTTCACCCAGTACCAGCAGATCAACTACCAGTTATTCTGCCAGAAGACGTGGTAATGGATGGTGTTACTAGCCCAATTAAAGCTGACAAAGAGTGGGCGAAAACCACTTTCAACGGCGAGCCTGCGCTGCGTGAAACGGATACCTTCGATACCTTTATGGAATCTTCTTGGTACTACGCACGTTACTGCAGCCCACAAGCTGATGACATCCTAGATCCAGAAAAAGCAAACTACTGGCTACCAGTAGACCAGTACATCGGTGGTATCGAGCACGCTTGTATGCACCTATTGTACTCGCGCTTCTTCCACAAACTGCTACGTGACGCGGGTTACGTAACGTCTGACGAACCATTCAAGCAACTACTATGTCAAGGTATGGTTCTAGCAGATGCGTTCTACTTTGAAACCGAAAAAGGTGGCAAAGAGTGGGTTGCTCCAACAGACGTGAAAGTAGAGCGTGACGGTAAAGGTCGCATTACTTCTGCCGTTGATAGCGAAGGTCGCAACGTTGAACACTCAGGCATGATCAAAATGTCTAAGTCGAAAAACAACGGTATCGACCCTCAAGAGATGGTAGACAAGTACGGTGCAGACACAGTACGTCTATTTATGATGTTCGCATCACCGGCTGACATGACACTTGAATGGCAAGAGTCTGGCGTTGAAGGCGCTAACCGCTTCCTAAAACGTGTGTGGAAACTAGTGAAAGAGCACACATCGAAAGGCGCAGCAGAAGCAGTAGATGCAGCGGCACTTTCTGGTGAGCAAAAAGCTCTTCGTCGTGACGTTCACAAAACAATTGCAAAAGTGAGTGATGATATTGCTCGTCGTCAAACGTTCAATACTGCAATTGCAGCGATCATGGAACTGATGAACAAGCTAGCGAAAGCACCACAAGAATCTGTACAAGATCGTGCAATCCTTGATGAAGCGCTAAAAGCAGTTGTTGCAATGCTGTACCCAATCACTCCGCATATCTCATACGAACTATGGGCTGCGCTAGGTGAAGCAGACATCGACAATGCAGTATGGCCAACGTTTGATGAGAAAGCGCTAGTTGAAGATGAAAAAACTATCGTGGTTCAAGTTAACGGCAAGCTACGTGCAAAACTAACGGTAGCGGCTGACGCAACGAAAGAACAAGTTGAAGAGCTTGGTCTGAATGACGAAAACGTTACTAAGTTCACTGACGGTCTAACGATTCGTAAAGTGATCTACGTACCAGGTAAGCTACTAAACATCGTAGCAAACTAATCCTGCTCACTCTATTTTAGTGAGCAAGCGCTAAACATAAGATACTGTTTAACCAGCCTTTAGCTTGGCGCGATAGAATAATAAACAGGGTAGCACTTCTACCCTGTTTATTTATCTCAAGCTATTTATTGCAAAGCAGTAATGAGTGGCTTTAGATAAATAACCAATAACAGAGAGCCGTACGTCAATGCGTCTATTTTCCCTATCCTCTATTAAGTTGACTAGTGTTGTACTTGCAGCCAGTCTTTTGACTGCTTGTGGATTTCATTTACGAGGTGACTATTCCATTCCGGAAGAACTCGATACCATGTCACTGACAAGCTACGACCAATACAGCACCTTTACGCGCATGATGCGTGCGCAGTTGCGCATGAACGAAGTAAAAGTTGTGCCGCCATCTGCCTCTGTACCTAACCTACATTTGCTCGGCGAAAGTGTTGGTGAGCGAACTCTGTCGTTGTATCAAAATACCCGTGCAGCAGAAAAAGAACTTACTTTCCGCGCTTCATACCGAGTGACTATCCCTGACTTAGGATCACGTGAGTTCTCTACCAGTGTAACGCGTAGCTACTTAGACAACCCACTGACTGCTTTGGCAAAATCGGTCGAACGCGACATGATTGAAGACGAAATGCGCAGCCTTGCTGCAACGCAAATTGTTCGTCAGATGGCGCGCCTTAAAGCGGATATCGAAGCTGGCACAATGATGACCGGTCAAGAGCTTGATGAGCAAAAAGCGCTAGAGCGCGCTCAAGAACAAGAGCAATACCAGATCCAAACCATCGAAAATAACACCAACTCTCTTGATATAGAGCAACCACTGCTTGAGCAATAAGAGATAGTAATGCGTATTTTTGCTGACCGCTTAGCGGATCAACTGAGCAAACAGCTCCACCCTATTTATCTGTTGTTTGGCAACGAGCCGCTGCTTCTACAAGAATCACGTCAAGCCATTCAACAGAGCGCCAAGCAACAAGGTTTTGATGAAAAACATCGCTTTGCCATTGATAACAGTTTTGACTGGAACTTAGTCTATGACTGCTGCCAAGCACTAAGCCTTTTCTCATCACGCCAACTGATCGAACTTGAGTTGCCAGAGGCTGGTGCTAACGCAGCCATTGCCAAAGAGCTACTCAATGTGGCTGAGATGCTTCATCCAGATATTCTATTGGTTGTGGTTGGTACTAAGCTGACCAAAGCACAAGAGAGTGCTAAGTGGTTTAAAACGCTCAGCAGCCAAGGCTGCTGGGTCAACTGCCTATCACCAGATCTGCAGCGTCTCCCTCAGTTTGTCCAAGCCCGTTGCCGCGCACTCGGCTTAAAGCCGGATGCCGAAGCCGTGCAGATGCTGGCACAATGGCACGAAGGCAACTTGTTTGCCCTAAGCCAGAGCCTTGAAAAACTCGTTCTTCTCTATCCTGATGGGCAACTGACGTTAGTGCGCTTAGAGGAATCTCTCAGCCGCCATAACCACTTTACTGCGTTTCATTGGATTGATGCGTTACTCGCTGGCAAAGGTAACCGCGCCCAACGCATCATCCGCCAACTTGAAGCTGAAGGGGTTGAGATCGTCATTCTCGTGCGCACCTTGCAAAAAGAATTGATGCAACTTTGGCAAATGCAGCGACAAGCCAGTAGCAGCTCTATTGCGCAAGTCTTCGATAGCTATCGTATTTGGCAAAACAAGCGACCACTCTATGCTGCTGCACTGCAACGCTTAGATTGCGCGCGCCTGCAAACTTTGATGCAACTTTTAGCTCAAGCTGAAATCTTAAGTAAAACGCAATACGAACAATCGAGTTGGCCACTATTACACCAACTAAGTGTTGAGCTTTGCTTGCCACAAGTGAAGCTATAAAAAGCGTGTTATAATCCGCCACCCAATTTAATTCCAACAACTGCGGCACGCTCTATGTGTCATTGAGGATACCAATTTGCTACACCAACAACTCAACGCATTTTTAGTAGACAAAGTCGACGATATGAAAGCACAAGATATCCAAACTATCGATGTGCAAGGCAAATCTAGCATTACAGATTTCATGATCGTGTGCACCGGTACTTCAAAGCGTCATGTTGCTTCTATTGCTGATCATCTTGCTCGCGAAGCCAAACTGGCAGGTCTTGAACCGCTCGCAGTATCAGGTGAAGACGATGGTGAATGGGTTGTAGTGGATATGGGCGACACTATCGTGCATGTGATGCAAGAAGAGCAGCGCGAAATGTACCAGCTTGAGAAGCTGTGGGGCTAAAGCGATGAAGATACAGTTGATCGCCGTTGGCACCAAAATGCCAAAATGGGTGGAAGAAGGCTTTCAGGAATATCGCCGCCGCTTCCCGCATGATATGCCATTAGAGCTGGTTGAAATTCCAGCTGGCAAACGCGGTAAGAATGCCGACATTGCAAGAATTCTGCAAAAAGAAGGCGAAGCTATGTTAGCAGCCGTGCCTAAAGGCGCAAGAATTGTTACGCTCGATATTCCCGGAAAAAAATGGGACACACCGCAACTTGCCGAGCAGCTAGAAGCCTGGAAGTTAGATGGTCGTGACGTATCAATCCTTATCGGTGGTCCTGAGGGCTTAGCGCCGGCGTGCAAAGCTGCTGCTGACCAAAGCTGGTCATTATCAGCCCTGACGTTACCTCATCCCCTAGTACGTATTGTGATGGCGGAAAGCCTTTATCGTGCTTGGAGCATTACTGCTAATCACCCATATCATCGAGAATAAGCGTCAATGTTACGGAAGCGCACCAAAATCAGAGACTATCAAGAAGAATCGCGTTTGTTCGCCAGTCGCGCAATCGTTGCTTTTCTTGGTATTGTCGTGATGATGGGTCTACTGATCGCCAACTTGTACAACATTCAAGTCAATCAGTACCAAGACTATAAAACTCGCTCTAACGATAACCGAATCAAAATTGTGCCAATCGCACCCAATCGCGGTCTAATCTACGACCGCAATGGCGTGCTGTTGGCAGAAAACCGTCCGGTGTTTAGCCTTGAAATCACCCCAGAGAAAATCAAGGACATGGATGATACGATTGCTCGTCTGCAGCAAATCATCACCATCACCTCAGAGCAAGTGGAGCGCTTCCAAAAAGAGCGCCGCCAAACTCGACGCTTTAAATCTGTACCTATTTTAACCCAACTTAGCGAAGAGCAAGTTGCCAAGTTTTCCGTTAACCAGCATAAATTCCCTGGGGTAACGGTTAATGCCAACCTTAAGCGCTATTACCCTTATGGTGAGGTGCTAACCCACGTTATCGGCTATGTATCACGTATCAACGATCGCGACATGCAGCGCCTGATCCGTGAAGAAAAAGATGCCAACTATCAAGCCACACGCGATATCGGTAAACTTGGTATTGAGCGCTACTATGAAGATCTTTTGCACGGTACCGCTGGCTATCAAGAAGTTGAAGTGAATAGCCGTGGACGCATTATCCGTGTGTTGAAATATGTGCCACCAGTTCCTGGTAAAGACATCGTCCTCAACCTTGATATTGATCTACAGACATATATTCATAATTTGCTTGCCGGACGCCGTGGCAGTGCAGTGGTACTCGACCCGCACGACAACGGCGTGCTGGCGATGGTCTCTAGCCCGAGCTATGACCCAAATGCCTTTGTACATGGCATTTCAGGCAAAGCATATCGCGCGCTACTCAATGATAAAAACCGTCCGCTGGTGAACCGAGCGACGCTGGGGATCTATCCTCCAGCATCAACCATCAAGCCGATGATAGCAGTTGCCGCTCTTACCGAAGGAGTTATCACGCCGAACACGACGCGTAATGACCCTGGCTACTGGAAGATACCAAACTCAAAAACCAAACCATTCCGAGACTGGTTACGTTGGGGACACGGCAAAGTTGACGTGATTAAGTCAATTGAAGAATCTGTCGATACCTTCTACTACCAAGTCGCTTACGATATGGGTATCGACCGTATCTCGCAGTGGATGATGATGTTTGGTTTTGGTGATTACACCGGTATCGATATCCACGAAGAGAGCAAAGCCAATATGCCAACCCGTGATTGGAAAATGGCGCGTCACCGCACGCCATGGTATCAAGGTGATACGATTCCTGTCGGGATTGGGCAAGGTTACTGGACCGCAACCCCAATGCAGATTGCCAAAGCGACTTCTGTGGTGGTAAATCATGGTAAGGTCATCGCGCCGCACCTGCTGCGTGCTACGATTGAAAATGGCGCCGAGTTTAATACCAATTCGATGGCAGAAATCGTCACTTATCCACCAATCGATAACGTAAAAGAGCGCTATTGGGATATCGCAATTGAAGGGATGCGCCTTGTAAACCACGGTCGAAAAGGGACTGCCCGACGCGCTTTTGCCGATGCAAAATATGTTACGGCAGGTAAATCAGGAACAGCGCAGGTTTTCGGTCTTGGTGAAGATGAAGAATACAACGCTGATGAAATCGCAGAGCACTTGCGTGACCACGCTTTGTACACCGGTTTTGCGCCACTTGATGATCCACAATTAGTGGTGACAGTGGTACTTGAAAACGCTGGTGGCGGTTCAAGTAATGGTGCCCCTGTTGCACGCAGAGTGTTTGACCACGTATTACTAGAGAAAAATATAGTTAAAAACAAGGAAGAGTAATGGACTTTGCCCAAGCTACTGGCCAGAACCGATCGCTGTTTGAACGTTTCCATATCGACTTACCCCTACTGCTAGGAATCCTAGTTTTAATGGGGTTTGGCTTAGTGGTGATGTACAGCGCAAGCGGCCAGAGCTTTGCCATGATGGATCGCCAAGCGATGCGTATGGGGCTCTCTCTGGGCGTGATGATTCTCCTTGCTCAAATTCCACCGCGTACCTATGAGACACTTGCGCCGCTGATGTTCTTTGTTGGCGTACTTCTGCTGCTTGGGGTACTGTTTTTCGGTGAGGCATCCAAAGGGGCACAGCGCTGGTTAAACCTTGGTTTTGTGCGCTTTCAGCCATCAGAGCTGTTAAAGCTCGCCGTTCCTCTAATGATCGCAAGATATATTGGCCGTCGCTCGCTTCCACCATCCTTTCAAACGATTGTGATGTCCTTGGTGATGGTGTTTGTACCAACAATTTTAATCGCTAAGCAACCTGATCTTGGCACATCTATCTTGATTGCGGCATCAGGGATTTTCGTTATCTTTCTTGCTGGCATCAGTTGGAAAATCATCTTCGCTGCGGTAGTTGGCCTTGGCGCATTTTTGCCCGTGCTATGGTTTTTCTTGATGCGCGAGTATCAAAAGGTACGTGTACGCACCTTATTCAACCCTGAATCAGATCCACTCGGCGCCGGTTATCATATTATCCAAAGTAAAATCGCCATCGGGTCAGGCGGCGTTGCCGGCAAAGGCTGGCTACAAGGTACACAATCGCAATTAGAGTTTCTCCCAGAGCGTCACACTGACTTTATCTTCGCCGTTATCGCCGAAGAGTGGGGATTAATTGGAATATTGATTTTACTTTGTCTGTATTTGTTTATTATTGGGCGCGGGCTTGTTCTCGCAAGCAGAGCACAGACGGCATTTGGACGCATGATTGCGGGCAGTATCGTGTTAAGCTTTTTTGTTTACGTGTTTGTAAACATTGGTATGGTAAGTGGTATTCTCCCTGTTGTGGGTGTTCCGTTACCTTTAATTAGTTACGGCGGTACCTCCATGGTTACCTTAATGGCCGGCTTTGGTATTTTGATGTCTATTCATACTCATAGAAAAGCGTTTTCGAAGGCAAATTAATGAATAAATTACAAAAATTAGCAGCACTTGCACTGATTAGCAGTGTGATTGTTGGTTGTTCTTCTGCGCCTAAAGAAAACGAAACTGAAACTGCAAAAGAAACAACACCAACGACACCTACCCTGTCTAAATCAGACCGCTATCAAGAAGAGCGCTACGATCTGAAACATGACGTCGCTCCTGAACAGCCGATGTCTGTGGAACATATTGAGGAAATCACCCCTCAATACGAACCATACAGCTTAGGCGGTAACCGAGATTACACCGTGCGAGGCCAACGCTACCATGTGATTAAAGATGCCAACGGTTTTAGACAAAAGGGACAAGCGTCTTGGTATGGTAAAAAATTCCATGGTCACCTGACATCAAATGGTGAAGTGTACGACATGTATTCGATGTCTGCCGCGCACAAAGAGCTGCCTCTACCAAGCTATGTCAAAGTCACCAATACCGATAATGGTAAAAGCACCGTTGTACGCGTCAATGACCGTGGACCTTTCCATCCTGGTCGTATTATTGATTTGAGTTACGCGGCTGCAACCAAATTGGATGTGATCAAGACAGGTACGGCGAATGTGGAAATCGAAGTTCTCATGCCAGAAAAACCAACGGCAGAGACTAAGCAACAAGCCTTACCTAAGTTCCAAATTCAAGTTGCCTCCTCACAACATAAAGATCGCGTGGAAACTTTAGCGCAAGATCTTGGTCAAAAGCTCTCAGTGGCGAGCTTTGTAAACTCAGAAAATGAGATTCATCGTGTGATCTTAGGCCCATTTGATGACTATGCCCTGACGCAAAAAACGTTAGAGCAAGTTAAACTATTGGGCTATTCGAGCGCCTTCGTCAGAAAAAATTAGATTCCCATGCATTCAGAGCCCTCGCTGACTAGTTTGCAGCAGGGTTTCTGTTAAGATATGGACAGTTCAAGATAAACCTGTAGTCAATATGAAAAAAACAACGTTACTTAAAACCGTTTTTGCGTCTTCTATTGCGCTTTCAACCACTTTCGCATCGCAAGTGATTGCATCTCCAGTAGTTGTGCCGGATCCACCACAAATCGCAGCAAAAGGCTACGTGTTGATGGATTACCATTCAGGTAAAGTGCTTGCTGAAAAAGAAATGCACACTAAGCTGTCGCCAGCTAGCCTGACCAAAATGATGACCAGCTACGTTATCGGTCAAGAACTTGCGCGCGGCAACATCAACGAAAATGATGATGTTACTATCAGCAAAAATGCTTGGGCGAAAAACTTCCCAGACTCATCAAAAATGTTCATCGAAGTGGGCACAACGGTAAAAGTAAAAGATCTTAACCGTGGCATCATTATCCAATCAGGTAACGATGCGTGTGTAGCAATGGCTGAGCATATCGCCGGCTCTGAAGATGCCTTCGTTGATCTGATGAATGCTTGGGCTAACTCGCTTGGCATGAAAGATTCACACTTTGCCAACGTACATGGTCTAGATAACGATGCGCTTTATTCAACGCCTTACGATATGGCGTTGCTAGGTAGTGCATTAATTCGTGATGTTCCAGAAGAGTATCGTATTTACTCTGAGAAGAAATTTACCTTTAACGGCATCACACAGTACAACCGTAACGGTCTACTGTGGGACAAAAGCATGAATGTGGACGGTATCAAAACCGGTCACACAAGCAACGCAGGCTACAGCCTAGTTAGCTCAGCAACAGAAGGCAAAATGCGCCTAGTTGCGGTAGTAATGGGGACTAAAAACGCCAATGCTCGTAAATCAGAAAGCAAAAAGCTACTAAGCTACGGCTTCCGCTTCTTTGAAACTGTGGCACCACACAAAGCGGGTGAAACTTTCGTTGAAGAAAAAGTATGGATGGGCGACAAAGATATGGTTGCACTTGGTTTAGACCAAGACACCTACGTAACGCTACCTCGTGGTCAGGCGAAAAACCTAAAAGCGAGTTTCGTACTTGAAAAAGAACTTGAAGCCCCAATTAGTAAAGGTGACGTAGTTGGTAAGCTATACTACCAACTAGATGGTGAAGATATTGCGGAATACCCTCTTCTAGCTCTAGAAGATGTTCAAGAGGGTAGCCTATTTAGCCGCCTTTGGGATTACATCGTGATGCTGGTTAAGAGCCTATTCTGATCCCAACCGCTAAATGAATTTGCAAAGCCGCCTTTGGGCGGCTTTTGTTTGATTAACGTATAATCGCTAATCTTGAGATTAAACCTGATTGGCAGTAAGATTCCGCGCTGCTCAGATCAATATTCCAACTTGGAGTTTTTTACATGTTGACTATCAACTCAGACGCAAAACTGAAAGACCTGCTAGAGTTCCCTTGTAAGTTTACCTACAAGGTGATGGGCTACGCTAAGCCTGAACTACCAGAAAAGGTTCTGGAAGTGATTCAACGCCATGCTCCAGGTGACTACAGTCCAACGGTGAAACCAAGCTCAAAAGGTAACTACCACGCGGTATCTGTTACTATTAAAGCAACTTCAATCGAACAGGTTGAAACGCTTTACAAAGAGCTGGGCGAAATCGACATCGTACGCATGGTTCTATAACTTTATTTGAAAAAATAAATTATTTTTGAAAGCAGCCTCGGCTGCTTTTTTGTTATTTATCAATCAGATAAATAACCATCACATTCACTAGGGTTAAGAATGTGTTATCAACATATAGTTCAAAGTGACAAAGCGGTTTATAATCGACGCTCTTTATTGATAAATGATGGACTCAGGAATGCACCAAACTCTGGTTGTGAAGCATCTTGGAAAACAGGATTACGAGCCAATTTGGCACGCAATGCATGATTTTACCAACACCCGCACAGACGAGACTCTGGATGAGGTTTGGTTTGTCGAACACAACCCTGTATTTACCCAAGGTCAAGCAGGCAAAACAGAGCACTTACTGAACACCGGTGACATTCCGGTAGTACAAAGTGATCGTGGTGGTCAGGTAACCTATCATGGTCCTGGTCAACTAGTGGTCTATTTCCTGATCAATCTACGTAGGAAAAACTTTGGTGTGCGAGATCTCGTTACACACATTGAGAACCTCGTGATCAATACACTGAAAGCTTACAATATCGACTCAGCTGCCCGACCTGATGCGCCCGGAGTGTATGTAGACAATAAAAAAATCTGCTCGCTTGGTTTGCGTATTCGCAAAGGCTGTTCATTCCACGGACTGGCGCTCAACGTGAATATGGACTTAACACCCTTTTTGCGTATCAACCCATGTGGTTATGCGGGCATGGAAATGGTGCAAGTTAGCCAACTTGGCGGTCCAGACTGTGTCGATAATGTGGCAGAGCAATTATTGAAAGAACTCGTGACTTTGTTGGATTACCAACAGATTGAAGTCAGCACAGAAGTCCCAAACGATAAGAAATAGAAGCATGAGTAAACCAATCCAAATGGAAAAAGGCATCAAATACCGTGATGCTGACAAGATGGCACTGATTCCTGTTAAGAACATGCCAGTTGAGCAGAAAGAAGTACTGCGCAAGCCTGACTGGATGAAGATCAAGCTGCCTGCAGATAGCCAACGTATTCAAGATATCAAATCTGCAATGCGTAAAAACAACCTGCACTCAGTTTGTGAGGAAGCCTCATGCCCGAACTTAGCCGAGTGTTTTAACCACGGTACAGCGACCTTTATGATCCTTGGCGCAATTTGTACTCGTCGTTGCCCATTCTGTGACGTTGCCCACGGTCGACCACTGACACCGGAAGCTGACGAGCCACAAAAACTGGCTCAAACCATCAAAGATATGAAGCTAAAGTATGTGGTGATCACCTCTGTTGACCGTGATGACCTACGTGACGGCGGCGCTCAGCACTTTGCTGATTGTAACCGTGAAATCCGTGCTCTTAGCCCGAACATTAAGATTGAAACGCTTGTGCCTGACTTCCGTGGTCGTATGGATGTGGCACTGGATCTGATGAAAGATAACCCGCCAGATGTATTTAACCACAACCTTGAAACCGCGCCACGCTTGTATCGTAAAGCTCGCCCAGGTGCGAACTACAAATGGTCACTAGAGCTACTGAAAAAATTCAAAGAGCAACATCCTGATATCCCAACCAAATCAGGTTTGATGATGGGTCTTGGTGAAACCAAAGAAGAGATCATCGAAGTGCTAAAAGACCTACGTGCCCACGGCGTGACTATGCTAACCCTTGGTCAATATCTTGCGCCTAGCCGTCATCACCTGCCAGTTGAGCGTTATGTGCCGCCATCAGAGTTTGATGAGCTAAAAGAGATTGCTCTAGAACTCGGCTTTACTCACGCTGCTTGTGGTCCATTCGTACGCTCTTCTTACCATGCCGATATGCAAGCGCAAGGTATTGAAGTGAAATAAGCCATTAGCACCAACGCTTTTATCTAAGACCAGCACATCTTGCTGGTCTTTTTCTATCCCATTTCTCTGCCACCAGCAAACCTGTCTTGCACCTATTGATATGCACTTCTAGTCTTATAGAAACCCGCTACGTCATCACTTACGAGCCGACAAGCAAAATCTAGGAGACTGTTATGGAAAAAATAGCCCTACTCGCCTTTTGTACCAGCGCTTTACTGATTGGATGCAACTCCCCAAGCCAGCAAGACCATTTTCGCCAAGCCTCCTTCGAACTGTGCAATACCGAGGTAGATATCTATTCTGTTAGCGATGATGGGCGGGTAAGAATTGTCTGCTCTGACGGCTCCAAATTTGCTCTCACCGAAACCAATACCTTAGAAACCATGCAAGACATCAACATCGATTATTGTGATGGTGAAGGGCTAGGCAAATTTAACGAATCGACTCGCTACTACTCGTTTAAGTGTAAATCCGGTACGCTGCTGAGTATCACGAAGTGAGATGCGGGATGCGGGATGCGGGATGCGGGATGCGGGATGCGGGATGCGGGATGCGGGATGCGGGATGCGGGATGCATGCAAATCATTTTTCGCAGCATTTCGCTTCCAGTTTAAAACAATAGGCAACAAAAAAGAGCCCTACTGGACTCTTTCTGAACTCTCAATTTCAAACTAAATCGCCTCTAATTCAAACTAAATCGCTTCTAATTCAAGGAAAAGTCGCGTTGTTTGAAATCAGCATTGGCAAATAGTGGCAAGAAGTTCTAGGAGAGTACGCATAAAAAAGAGCCCTAGCGGACTCTTTCTAAACTTCAATTTCAAACTAAATCGTCTCTAGTTCAAGGAAAAGGACACAGTTTACGTAAGTAAATGAGCACCTTTGACACAGAAATAGAGTGATTTAGGCAGAAATTATGCGTAAACCGGTAGACGCTTACAGATCTCGAGTACTTTCGCTTTCGTCGCTTCAATAACATCTTGGTTCTCAAGGTTATCAAGCACGTCACACATCCAGTTTGCTAGATCTTTTGAATCTTCTACTGTGAAACCACGGCGCGTAATCGCTGGCGTACCTACACGGATGCCTGATGTTACGAATGGGCTACGTGGATCATTTGGTACTGAGTTTTTGTTTACTGTGATGTTTGCTGCACCTAGTGCTGCGTCTGCATCTTTACCAGTGATGTCTTTGTCGATTAAATCAACTAGGAACAGGTGGTTTTCAGTGCCGTTTGATACGATTTTGTAACCGCGCTCTTGGAATTGAGCAACCATTGCTTTTGCATTTTCTACAACGCGCGCTTGGTATGCTTTAAACTCTGGTTCCATTGCTTCTTTGAACGCGACCGCTTTACCTGCGATTACGTGCATTAGCGGACCACCTTGACCACCAGGGAAGACAGCTGAGTTCAGCTTCTTGTACATGTCTTCACCCGCGTTTGACAGGATTAGACCGCCACGTGGACCTGCTAGAGTTTTGTGCGTCGTTGTTGTCACTACGTGTGCGTGTGGTACTGGCGTTGGGTATACGCCCGCCGCAATTAGACCTGCTACGTGAGCCATGTCGACGAATAGGTAAGCGTCAACTTTGTCTGCAATTTCACGCATGCGTTTCCAATCTACGATTTGTGAGTAAGCAGAGAAACCACCGATGATCATTTTTGGCTTGTGCTCAACTGCTAACGCTTCCATTTCGTCGTAGTTGATTTGACCAGCTTCATCGATACCGTAAGGAATTACGTTGTAGTGCTTACCTGAGAAGTTTACTGGTGAACCGTGCGTTAGGTGACCGCCGTGCGCTAGGCTCATACCTAGCACTGTATCGCCTGGGTTCAATAGCGCCATGTAAACAGCACTGTTTGCTTGAGAACCTGAGTGAGGTTGAACGTTCGCGTACTCACAGCCAAATAGCTGACATGCACGATCAATCGCTAGCGATTCAGCTTTGTCAACGTACTCACAACCACCGTAGTAGCGTTTACCTGGGTAACCTTCAGCGTATTTGTTTGTTAGCTGAGAACCTTGCGCTTCCATTACACGTGGGCTGGTGTAGTTTTCAGAAGCAATTAGTTCAATGTGTTCTTCCTGGCGAAGAGTTTCCTCTTGGATAGCTGCGAACAATTCCGCATCGTAATCTGCGATGTTCATATCACGCTTAAGCATCTGTATCTCCTGACTCAGATTTAGACTGAAAGTTGCAAAAAACTGGTAAACGACTCCGACGCAAACGTTTTCGTCACCCTATTGGCGCGCATTTTAACTAATTTGATCTAGGTCATAAAGAGAAAATTTGAATTTTCTCATGCAGTTTTTTCATACTGTGGTTCAAGGTTTGTCATGTTAGTCGGGTAATTGTGTGATCGCAATCACTATCAGGTTTACACCTTGTAAAATGACGATTACATAGATTTACCTTAAATTTCGCAATCAAGCTACCGAAATGCCGATCTTTTCATTACTATGCACGGCTTTCTTTCACCTGATTAATGATCTTTGATGGCAAAACATACTCGTAAAGAAGACTGGATCGCGATCCTGACTGGTACACTTGTTGTGGCACAAGGTATTTTCTTTCTCCAAGCCGCTCACTTATTAACTGGCGGCACGACTGGCTTGGCACTGCTAATTAGTCAAGTTGTCCCTTGGTCATTCGGCACTCTGTACTTTTTGGCAAACTGTCCATTTTACCTGTTAGCGTGGAAACGTTTTGGGACTAAGTTTGCATTAAATAGTGCGATTTCAGGTGCTTTGGTCTCGGTATTTGCCGATCACCTCCATTTAGTCATTAGTGTCGACAAGGTAAATCCGATTTACTGCGCGATTGCTGGCGGTTTGTTAATGGGCTTAGGTATGTTGATCCTATTTCGTCACCGCTCAAGTCTGGGTGGCTTCAACGTTCTGTGTCTCTACATTCAAGACAAATTTGGTATCTCGGTAGGCAAAACACAGATGGTGATCGATTTGAGCATCTTGGTAACTTCCTACTTCTTTGTTGAGCCGATGACGTTGCTTTACTCTGTAATTGGCGTTGTCGCGTTAAACCTAGTACTCGGGATGAACCACAAACCGCATCGCTACATTGTGAAATACAGCTAAGATTGAAAAATGAAGGCTTTGGTCAATAACCAAAGCCTTTTTTATATCTATCAGATAGCAAATGGGGGTTACTTATCAATAAGGATAATACGGGTCTCATAAGGGCGCAGTTCAATGCTATTGCCTGATTGCTGCATTGGCTGCTGTGGGTAGTTAGTGAGTAAGCACTCCGCTTTCTCTAACTCAATCTCATCGGGTAACTGACACTGCGTTGGCTCAGCGTAGTAGTTACTGATTGATAACAGTTGCTGAGTGTCGGTTTCACGCACATAAACATAACAGCGCTCATCTAACGGTAATAAGTCACAAAAACTACCTTGAGTGATCACAGGATATTGCTTACGCAGTTCAATCAACTGCTTATAAAAGTAAAACACCGAGTTAGTGTCTGCTAACGCTGCTTGTGCATTAATATGTGAGTAGTTACTCGCTACTTCAAGCCAAGGAGTACCTTGGGTAAACCCAGCATGTACTGAACTATCCCACTGCATTGGTGCACGCGAGTTATCACGTGATTTTTGCGCAAGAATCGCCATCATTTCATCATGGCTAACCCCCTGCTGCTCAACCATAATCTGGTACATATTGGTGCTCTCAACATCACGATACTGATTGATGTCTTGATAACCTGGGTTGGTCATCCCCAACTCTTCACCTTGATAGATATATGGAGTTCCTTGCATCATATGCAGTGAAGCAGCAAGCATTTTTGCCGATTCGACACGATAGTTTTGGTCATCACCAAGGCGGCTAACAATACGCGGCTGATCATGGTTACACCAAAACAGTGCGCCCCAACCATTGTTACTTAACCCGGTCTGCCAATGGTTAAAGATCTGCTTAAGCTGGATAAAATCAAACGGTGCCTTAGTCCATTTTTCCCCTTGCGGATAATCCACTTTCAAATGATGGAAGTTAAACACCATCGACAACTCTTTACCATCGAGGGATGAATATTGCTGACAATGCTCAAGCGTGGTGGAAGACATCTCACCAACGGTTACGCTGCCGTATTTCTGAAACACCGCTTGGCTGATCTCTTGCAGATATTCATGGACTCGTGGACCATCGGTATAAAAGCGACGACCATCACCCTCGTCATCATTAGGAAAATCTTGTTGCTTGGAAATCAGATTGATGACATCCAAACGGAAACCATCGACGCCCTTCTCTGCCCAAAAACTAATGATGTTCTTCACCTCTTGGCGAACCTGAGGGTTCTCCCAATTAAGGTCCGCTTGCTCGGTGGCGAAAAGATGCAAATAGTATTGGTTGGTCTGTGAATCTAACGCCCAAGCGCTGCCACCGAACTTCGATTGCCAGTTGTTTGGCACATCGCCGTTTACGGGATCTTTCCAGATGTAGTAATCGCGATATGGACTCTGCTTGTCGCCTAGGGCAGATTGGAACCATTGATGGGCGGTTGATGTGTGGTTAACCACAATATCCATAATAATTCGGATACCGCGTTGATGCGCCTGCTCAAGCAGTGCGTCAAAATCGTCCATATCACCAAACTGCGGGTTAATAGCATAGTAGTCTGAGATGTCGTAGCCATTATCGACCATCGGTGATTGATAAACTGGCGTTAACCAAATGGCATCGATACCCAATTGCTTTAGGTAATCCAGCTTGGAAATAATGCCGCGAATATCGCCCGTTCCTTTATCTCCTGAGTCGCAAAAGCTTTTGGGATAGATTTGATAAATGGTGGCACTCTTCCACCAATCTTGCTGTGGATTGATATTTGTCATAACGGTTTTCACTTACCAGTTTGAGCGAGATTTCGACTCAAGAAAACCCACGGCAAAAGCTGCCGTGGGACAAAAAATTACGCGTTGGCGGTTTCAAGCTCACCTTTCGCTTGAGCACGCTTATAGAAGAACAGAGTGAAGATGATTGGCAATGCGATTGCCACCAGCATCGCGAGCGCATAGACGCCCCAGAACTGTGGCTGGATTGATAGAATCCCCGGCAGACCGCCCACTCCGATGCCATTCGCCATCACACCTGACATGCCACAAATCGCCGCTGCTGCTGCTGAGCCAAACATGGCACTTAGCATTGGAAACTTATACTTGAGGTTAATGCCGTACATCGCCGGTTCCGTCACACCTAAATAAGCGGAGATGGCTGCTGGTACTGAAATATCGCGCTCACCATGTTTTTTACTGATGATAATGATGCCGACCACCGCAGAAGCCTGAGCAATATTTGAAAGCGCAATCAAAGGCCAGATTGGCGTACCGCCTAAATCTTGCATCAATTGCAGGTCAACCGCGTTAGTAGTGTGATGAATACCCGTGATCACCAGTGGCGCATAAAGGAAGCCAAAAATCACAGAGCCAATCACAGCAAAATCGCCAGTCATCGCCGCTTTAGCAGCAAATGCCACGCCATCACCCAACATACGACCAAACGGACCAATAATAGAGTGCGCCAAAACGACAGAAACAATAATTGAGACAAACGGCACCACCACCAAATAGAGGTAGGACGGAACAATGCGTTTTAAGTTAGTCTCAATAAATGCCAATGCCACACCAGCGAGCATTGCTGGTATCACCTGAGCTTGGTAGCCGACCTTCTCAATCACAAACAGTCCGAAATCCCATACTTCAGGCGCTTGTTTACCAATGAGGTAAGCGTTCATCAATTGCGGCGAAACTAAAGTCACACCTAAAGTAATACCCAAGATCGGTGTACCACCCAACTTTTTCACCGTTGACCAACACACACCAACCGGTAGGAAGAAGAAGATCGCTTCACCGATTAACCACAAGAAGCTGTGTACTGTTGCCCAAAATTGACTAATTTCAGTCAGTGACTGACCATCAAACATCTTGATGTCGCCAATCACATTGCGGAAACCTAAGATCAAACCGCCAGTAATAATCGCAGGCAACAGCGGGACAAAGATTTCAGCTAAATGGGAAATCCCGCGCTCAAGCACATTCATGTTCTGACGCGCCGCATTCTTAGCGTCTTCTTTTGAAGCTTCACTCTTACCAGAGAGTGTAATCAACACCTTGTAGACTTCATCAACCTCAGTGCCGATCACCACTTGGAACTGACCTGCATTGGTAAAGCAGCCTTTGACCATCGGCAGAGCTTCCAAACCTTTCTCGTCGGCTTTGGCTGTGTCGTTTAACACAAAACGCAAGCGCGTTAAGCAATGGCTTACGCTGGCAATGTTCTCCGCTCCGCCGACCAATTCGATCAGACGCACAACATCTTGTTTGGCTATCTTACTCATAACCCTGTCCACCCTATTGGAGTTGATTCATTTATAGTTCTTAATTTTAATGGGAACATTCCCATCTCTTGGTGAGTATATTGACAGAATCGATAACAACTAAAAATGGGAACAGTCCCATTAATTGAAAGTGATCACAGTATAATTTTAAATCACTTTAAAAATAGGAACTTAAGCTAGGACGGGTTGCTGAGTGATATGTGAGAGCGACTCTTCACCATTGATATGAGAAATCAATAAGTTAGCCGCTTTTACCCCTGCTTGGGCATAGCCGGGATCAATGCTGAAAACTTTCGGAAAAAGAAAAGAGAGCAGTTCATTACCACCAACGCCTGTCACGATAACCTCCTCACGACCTAACTCTTGTAGACGTTTAATCACCCCAAGCGCTAAGGTATCGCTGGCGCACACAATCGCTTCGGTGCCTTCGCGTAATACTTGCTCAACCAGTTGGTAAGCACTTTCATGATTAAGATCGCCCGTTTGATAATTTGGCGCCACACCTTGTTGCTCACACCATGTGAGGTAAGCGTCAAGACGCAACTGACCTGTAGTACGGTCACTCGGATTCACCCCAATGTAAGCAATCTGAGTTAAAGCTTGCTGCTGCAAATGCTCGAGAGCTTGAGTGATCACTCCGTGATTGTCGTAATTGATTGAAGAAACCTGTTGAGTGTCCATCGCGATCACCACCACACGATCTTGCCATCGTTCAAGCTGCGACAAATCCAAACTGCTGAAACCAAACACGATCACCCCATCTACATTACGGCGCTTAAGTACATCCAAATGCTCAGTGGTTTTTTGCGGATCAAACTGACTTTCCATAATCACCACATCGTAGCCAGCTTGATAAAGCGCTTGCAGCATACTGCCCACCGCTTTGTTCTCTGATGGCGAATCAAGTCGTGAAATAATCACCCCAACAACACGTTGGCTACCGCCGCGCATTGATTGTGCAGACTTAGAAGGGACATAACCCGATTCAGCTATCACTTGCTCCACTTTAATGCGTGTCTCTGGTTTCACTTTGGGATCATTGGTTAACACGCGAGAAACTGTCGACTTACCAACACCAGCAAGGCGGGCAATATCCAAAATGGTCAGCTTTTTGTTCATAGTTGAGGGTTTTATTGTGGTTAGAAAGTCAGTGGCTAAGGCTATGGAGCTTAAACCCAATCACCTCAGCCCATAACATTATTGGCTTTCACAGTTTTTGTAAATCTCTCGACCTAACTCTAAGCGAGCATATTTGCCTTTCGTGTACAAGTTCACAGGCTTGATCTCAGTTTGCGCGTTTTCCGGCAACATGTAACGCGTCCCCGAACCCGATGGAACCTGCACTAGCGCATAATCAACGCCATCGACTTGAACCAATGCGCCCTGCTCTTCAATCAGATAGTCTGCGGCAAACTGTTTATCTTCACTGCATTGATACTGATAGCCGTACTGATCATTGTTGTTAGTCGTTGAGTCGTTACTGGTCGCACAACCCGCAAGAAGAACAGCACTAGTGATACAAATGCTGGCTCTGAACATAGTCACCTCCGATAAAAATAAAGGCTGCAACGGCAGCCTTTAAATAATAGTCTATTTTTTTAGATAGTTAGGTTAATCATTTATCTAAGTACCTTGGAACATCGCGGATACTGTCCAAAACAGCGCTCGCTAATGACTCACCTTGCTCAGTAACTGGCTTGCCGGTACGCACCAAAATTTTTGTGCCCACACCTGCCGCTTCAGCCGCCATCATATCTTCTGCTTTATCGCCAACCATCACTGAGTTAGCCATATCAATTTTTAGGAAATCACGCGCCGAGATAAACATACCCGGCTTTGGCTTACGACAATCACAGTCTTCTTTATATTTACCTTGCCCATGTTCAGCATGGTGTGGACAGTAATAAATGCCATCGAGCTCAACACCGTTATCAACAAAGTTCCAATCCATCCACTGAGTGAGAGAAAGGAAGCGATCTTCGCTGAACTTACCACGCGCAATTCCCGACTGGTTAGTTACCAATACCAGCAAATAGCCCATCTGCTGTAGCTTTTTGGTCGCTTCAAAAACGCCTTCGATAAATTCGAAGTCATGCTCATCATGTACATAGCCGTGGTCTACGTTAATTACGCCATCACGATCCAAAAAAACTGCTGGTTTCGCCAAAATTACTGTCTCTATTTGCTTGTATAACTTAAAGGATTATACCCGCTTTATTTCTTTCATCACTATCTAATTACTTAATCGTTTGCTTACCAAGGTGAGTTTGGACGTCTAGACGTAAAAATATCTATTGACACTAATTCAACAAACCCATAGCATCATCTATTAAATGAGATGTAGCTCAACATAATATACTGTTCAAACACTCGAGCATAAGCAGGTTTCTCAATGATTGAAATTAATCAGGTAAATAAGGTGTTCTATCAAGGCAAAAAGGAAATTAATGCCTTGAAAGATATTAACCTCCATATCTCCCAAGGGACTATTTTTGGGGTGATCGGTGCGTCTGGCGCTGGTAAAAGTACCCTGATCCGCTGCGTAAACATGCTTGAAGCACCAACCAGTGGTGAAATCATCGTCGATGGCGTCGACTTAACCAAATTGAGTAAATCTCAACTGAGCGAAGCTCGTCGTAACATTGGCATGATTTTCCAGCATTTTAATCTGCTGTCATCCCGTACTGTGTTTGAAAACGTGGCACTGCCACTTGAGCTAGCGGGCAAAGAAAAGTCACACATTACTAGCAAAGTGACTGAACTGCTTAAATTGGTTGGTCTAGCGGATAAACATGAAAGCTACCCATCAAATTTAAGTGGCGGTCAAAAACAGCGTGTTGCTATCGCTCGTGCACTAGCATGCGATCCTAAAGTATTGCTGTGTGATGAAGCCACCAGCGCACTCGATCCAGCAACCACGCAATCGATCTTAGAATTGCTACGTGAAATCAACCGCCAACTAAAAATTACCATCCTGCTTATCACTCACGAAATGGATGTGGTTAAGAGCATCTGTCACGAAGTGGCGATTATTGGTGGTGGTGAGTTAGTGGAAAAAGGCACGGTTGGCGAAATTTTTGCCCATCCGAAAACTGAACTGGCGCATCAATTTATTCGTTCAACTTTAGACTTGTCGATTCCTGAAGATTACCAAGCGCGCCTACAACCAACCCGCGTTGCAGATAGCTACCCGTTGGTACGTCTTGAATTTACCGGCGCAACGGTTGACGCACCATTGATGAGCCAAATTGCGCGCAAATACAATATCGACATCAGTATTCTTAGCTCAGATCTTGATTACGCTGGCGGCGTGAAATTCGGCATGATGGTCGCAGAGCTGTTTGGCAACGAAGAAGATGACAACAGGGCAATTGAATTCTTGCGTGAAAACAACGTGAAAGTAGAGGTGCTTGGCTATGTCCTTTAATACCATTTCTGATTGGCTAAGCTTAAATGCAGATTTGTTGCTTGGTGCAACATGGGAAACCATCTATATGGTGGCAGTAGCTGGCATCGTTGGCTTTGCGATTGGTATTCCTCTTGGAGTAATTCTACACACCAGCAAAAAAGGTGGTTTACTTGAGAACCCTCGTCTAAACAGCGCATTAGGTGCGATTGTTAACATTGGTCGCTCAGTACCTTTCTTAGTGTTGATGGTGGCAATTATCCCAGTAACCAAGTTTTTAGTCGGTACCTTTATCGGCACGACCGCGGCGATTGTTCCACTGACCATTGGCGCCATCCCTTTTGTGGCTCGTCTGATTGAAGGCGCGCTACTGGAAGTTCCAACCGGCTTGGTAGAAGCTGCGCAAGCTATGGGCGCGACACCGCTGCAAATTATTAATAAGGTACTGCTTCCTGAAGCACTACCAACGATTGTTAACTCAGTCACTATCACACTAGTCACACTAGTTAGCTACTCTGCAATGGCAGGTACTGTTGGCGGCGGTGGTCTTGGTGATGTTGCCATTCGTTATGGTTTCCACCGTTATGATGTGGTGATAATGGCTGTGACTGTCGTGATGTTGATTGTATTGGTACAAATTATTCAGTCTATCGGTGACGCCGTTGTTCGCCACGTAGACCACAGATAAGAATTCATATAAGGAGATGTGTTATGAAATTTGGTTTTAAATCTTTAGTTGCTATCGTGGCAGCAGCATCCGCACTTGTGCTAACGGGTTGTGGCGAGAAGGAAGTCGACAACAGCAAAATTAAAGTGGGTGTAATGGCAGGTGCTGAAGAGCAAGTTGCTGAAGTTGCAGCTAAAGTTGCAAAAGAAAAGTTTGGTCTTGAAGTAGAGCTAATTACTTTCTCTGACTATGTAACGCCAAACGCAGCACTGGATGATGGCTCTATCGATATTAACGCATTCCAACACAAGCCATACCTAGATCAGCAAATCGCTGACCGTGGCTACAAACTGGTTATCGCGGGTAACACCTTTGTGTATCCAATCGCAGGCTACTCGAAAGAAATCAAAGCGGTTGAAGAGATCCAAGATGGTGCGCGTATTGCAGTACCAAACGATCCAACTAACCTAGGTCGCTCACTACTACTTCTTGAGCAACAAGGTTTGATCAAACTACGTGATGGCGTTGGTCTACTAGCAACAGTACGTGACATCGTGGAAAACCCGAAAAACCTAACCATCGTTGAGCTAGATGCAGCACAACTGCCACGCTCACTAGATGACGTAGTGCTTTCAGTAATCAACAACACTTACGCAGCGTCAGTTAATCTAACTCCACAACGCGACGGTATTTTTGTGGAAGACAAAGAATCTCCATACGTAAACCTTATCGTTGCTCGTGAAGACAACGTGAATGCAGAAAACGTGGTTAACTTCGTAAAAGCATACCAATCTGAAGAAGTATACTCAGCAGCGTCTGAAATCTTCAAAGGTGGCGTTGCTAAAGGCTGGTAATCACGCACTTAGCAAGAAATTATCTTACAAGCTGGCTTTCGAGCCAGCTTTTTTTGTATTTAAGCCCACACAATTCGCCAACTCTTTCGAGAAGTTAATGTAACCTTAATCTTGTTCTCAATCGCTTCTGCCCCAGTGATTACATCCTGACTTTACCGCGCTTTCACCTGCTCACAACTCGGTTACTCTGCCAGAGCTAAAAGTCTGATTTGACGATATAGAGGCTATTATGAGTAATAAATTTTTGCCGGTCTTAACTCCGCTGCGTGGGCTTGCCGCGTTATTTGTTGTGCTGTTTCACGCTCGGCTGATCCTATTTCCGCAAATAAACCCAGAGATTAAGATCTACAGCGCGTTTTTAGAAAATGCCTATCTGTGGGTCGACCTATTCTTTATCCTCAGTGGATATGTGATGCTGCATTGCTATCAGCAAACCTTCTCGTCTGGCATCACACGACAAAGCTGGAAACGATTTATCTGGCTAAGGTTTACCCGGATTTATCCGCTGTTTCTCATCACTCTATTGTGTCTTATCGCTTGGGAAAGCTACAAACAGCAGCATGGCATTGGCTTTTTTGGCGGGGCGTTACTTAATTCATGGGGATTAGCTGGCATACCGGCTTTTGCAGGACCATTTAATACCTCACAAACGCTGCTATCCAACTTACTTATGCTGCAAGGACTATCAAGCTACGGATTAAGTTGGAACATTGCGGGCTGGTCACTCTCTATTGAATGGCTTTGCTACCTTGCCTTCCCATTTTCCGTGCCTTTCTTGCTCCGCCTGCGCAGCAAGTTGCCACTACTGCTACTTGTTAATGCAGGCATACTTATCAGCTTAGTCTCACTGTATGGCACGCTTGATCTCACCACCGGCGTTGGGGCGCTATTACGTGGATGGATAGGTTTTACCACCGGAGCAAGTTTATGTTGTTATGTTTCTCTTAGCGCACGCTCAGCGCTAGCCAACCCTTGGCTACCTTTATTGACTTTTATAGCCTGCCTTTTGGTGATGCATTTTAGCCAAAATGTCTGGTCACTGCTGGCGTGTTACCCACTGTTTGCGGTGTTAGTGGCATCATCAGCAACGCAAAAACACCCTCAGCATATCGCCAACCGCTTGTTAGACAATCGCCTCACTAATTGGCTCGGAGAGCTCTCCTACTCGATGTATTTGTGGCACTGCGTCTTGCTGCTTGCGGGAGTAGAAATTCTAAACCTTATCAATCCGCTCGCGGTGGATAAGTGGTATCAACAAACCAGTTGGCTGGCGCACCTCTTAGCAATTAGTGGCTTTCTCGGATTACTGATTGCTCTATCAGCACTTAGCTATTATGGCTTTGAAAAACCGATAATGAAGTGGCTAAGAAGGCAGCCCGCAGCACAAATGCAAGCTGAAACTAAACGCACATAACTAGCCGAAGGCTATCAAGAAAGTTCATCAAGCAAAAAATCGACAAAGCCGGAGCAAATACTCCGGCTTTGGGTTAATCATTCAATCAAGTGGTCACTACGTGACTATGGCGTGTAGTAAGTCGCTGCACCAGGACCAACTGGAAGACCCAATACGAATACCCAGATGTAGAATAGTAAGCTCCAACCAACCATAAAGCAGATTGAGTAAGGCAGCATAGTCGCGATCAGCGTACCAATACCAAGATTCTTCACGTAACGTGTTGCTACCGCCAAAATCAGACCAAAGTAACTCATCATTGGCGTAATAATGTTAGTGGTTGAATCACCAATACGGTAAGCCGCTTGAATCGTCTCTGGCGCATAGCCAACCAACATTAACATCGGCACAAAAATCGGTGCGGTTACCGCCCACTGCGCTGACGCTGAGCCAATCATTAAGTTGATAAAGGCACACATCAAGATGAAGGCGAAGAACAGCATTGGTCCAGTCAAGCCAATCTCTTGCAAGAAACCAGCGCCGGCAACCGCAAACACCTGACCAAAGTTGGTCCACTTGAAGAAAGCAACAAATTGCGCGGCAAAGAATACCAGTACAATATACATACCCATTGAAGACATCGATTTTGCCATTGCATCAATCACGTCTCGGTCAGTTTTCATCGTGCCCACCACTTTGCCGTAGACAAAACCAGGAATGGCGAAGAAAACAAAGATAAAGGCAACAATACTCTTCAAAAATGGTGAGCCCGCCACCTTACCTGCATCAGAACGTAATACGCCGTCAGCTGGAACGATCGTCCACGCTAGTAATGCCGATACCAGCAATACCGCTAAACCCGCAAGCTTAAGACCTTTTTTCTCAATGTCGGTTAGCTTACCCATTGAATCTTGTGACAGATCTTCCGCCGCTTCTTCATCGTTATATTTACCTAACTTAGGCTCAACAATCTTCTCAGTAACGAAAGCACCAGTAATCGCGATAAAGAAGGTAGAAACAAACATGAAGTACCAGTTAACTTCTGGTCCAACGGTATAGGTTGGGTCAATCATCTGCGCCGCTGTCTCGGTAATACCAGACAACAACGGGTCAACGGTACCAATCAGTAGGTTGGCAGAGTAACCGCCGGATACACCGGCAAAGGCAGCAGCTAGACCTGCAAGTGGGTGGCGCCCTAGTGAGTGGAATAGCATCGCGGCAAGAGGGATAAGAACAACATAGCCTAGCTCAGAAGCGGTGTTGGAAATAATACCAGCAAACACCACAGTGACAGTTACCATGCGCTTGGATGCGCCCATGACAAGACCACGCATCGCAGCAGAAAGTAGCCCTGAATGCTCGGCAATTGCCACACCTAACATCGCCACCAGCACAGTGCCTAATGGTGCAAAGCCAACAAAGTTTTTCACTAGGTTAGTGACGATCAGTTGCAGACCGTCCGCATTGAGCAAGCTTACAACATGGATCATGCCATCAGCAGCACGACCTTTAGCCCCTTCAGGTCTTGGGTCAACCACAGAGACTTCAAAATAACCGGCAATTCCGGATGTCACGAGAATCGCGACACAGAAAATAGCAAATAAAGTGATTGGGTGAGGTAATAGATTCCCCAAATACTCAACCGTATCTAAAAAGCGTGTAAACAGAGTTTTCTTCGGTGAGTGTTGTCTTATTGAATCAGATGAACTCATCTGTTCCCTCCTTGTAGTTATTCCTGCGCAAATGTGAACAAATTGTCACAAAGCCGAGACAGCCTACTTTAAGGAGGGAATGTAAAACAAATGAAAAATGTAACAATAATTTAATATTGCAGAATTTATAACCAATCAATTACCTAAGTAGCAGTCAATAATAGGAATCAAAAAGCATTTAAACAGTAAATATAACTACCGCTTTGTATTCTATTTTTGTACCGCTTTAAAGCGTGGATTGGTTTTGCAAATCACGTATAACCGCCCGCGACGCTTAACAATTTGGCAATCTGGATGACGACTCTTTGCACTTTTGAGTGACTTTACGACTTTCATTTTGACTCCTTAAAGCGGCTGTAGCGACGGTTAAAGTTCGATACTCGACCTTGTTTTTGCATCACGCGTTGCTTACCGGTGTAGAACGGATGCGATTCAGACGACACATCTAAAGTGAAATATGGATAAGTCTTACCGTCTTGCCACTCAATTGTTCGCTCAGTTTTTAGCGTCGAACCAATAATAAAATACTTATCCACGCTGGTATCATGGAACACCACTTTGCGGTATTCAGGGTGAATTCCTTCTTGCATCATTTTTCCTCAAATGAAATGTTATAACATAACAAATGATAACAATTATCAATTCCAAATCAAGCAATTTATTTCGTTCTATACAAAAGCAATATGGCAAAGCGGTGAGACTAGTGTGATTGTGCTATCTTGTGGCAAGAATTAAGTAAGAGATGATGCTGTGTACCACATTGAACCAATTGGCGTTATTCAAAGCCCGTATAAAGAAAAGTTTGCCGTGCCAAGACAACCGCGCTTAGTGCCCGCAGCCACTGCTCGAGTTAAGCTACAAGGTGAGGTTAACTGCGCAGAAGCCGTGCGCGGTATCGAACAATTTAGCCATGTATGGTTACTGTTCCTGTTTGATCAGAACCTAGCCGCTGGGTGGAAGCCTACCGTACGTCCCCCTCGCTTGGGAGGCAATGAACGGGTCGGTGTGCTGGCAACCCGTTCAACCTTTCGCCCCAACGGTATCGGTATGTCGGCGGTGGAGCTTAAAGGCGTAAGCCAACAAGGCGATCAGTTCTACCTTGAACTGGGCAGCGTGGATTTGGTTGATGGCACCCCAATTGTGGATATCAAACCTTATATTCCTTATACCGATTCCATCGTCAATGCTAATGGCGGCTATGCCGAAGAAGAACCAGAAAAAACACCGGTCTGTTTTCTGCCTACAGCAGTTGAAAGCTTAGCTAAACAAGCCAATAGCCAGCAAATTCGTCAAGTAATTGAGCAAGTTCTCGCCCAAGATCCACGTCCTGCGTATAAGAAAAATAAGCCAGACAACAAAGAATATGCGGTTAATTTATTCAATTTGAACGTTAAATTCACTGTAAACGATAACTTAGTGTCTGTTACTGCGATTGAACACTTTTGACAAAGCGATTTGGCTGATATTATAAGCGGCTAACAATTTCCCCTCTGGGGACCTTCATACTCCAGCCCTATGCTGGCCAGAGTATTTCACTTTAATAAACGGATAAATTTAATGCGTACCAGTAATTATCTTCTTTCTACTCTGAAGGAGACTCCAAACGACGCAGAAGTAGTGAGCCACCAGCTCATGCTACGTGCAGGTATGATCCGTAAGCTGGCTTCAGGTCTTTACACCTGGCTACCTACTGGTCTACGTGTATTGCGTAAAGTCGAAAACATCGTTCGTCAAGAGATCGACAATGCAGGTGCAATCGAAACTTTGATGCCCGTTGTTCAGCCGTTTGAACTATGGGAAGAGACAGGCCGCAGCGAAAAGATGGGTCCTGAACTACTTCGCTTTACTGACCGCCACGTTCGTCCGTTTGTACTAAGCCCAACTGCAGAAGAAGTGATCACTGCACTTGTGCGCAACGAGGTTAGCTCTTACAAACAGCTACCGATGAACCTGTACCAAATCCAAACTAAATTCCGTGATGAGCGCCGCCCTCGTTTTGGCGTAATGCGTGCACGCGAATTCTGCATGATGGATGCGTACAGCTTCGACATCGACAAAGCGGGTCTAGAGAAATCTTACCAAGCGATGCACGATGCTTACTGTAAAGCATTCGACCGTATGGGTCTTGAATACCGTCCAGTACTAGCAGACTCAGGCGCTATCGGTGGTAACGGCTCTCAAGAGTTCCACGTACTAGCAGAAAGTGGTGAAGACCTAATCGCCTTCTCTACTGAATCTGATTACGCGGCAAACATCGAGAAAGCAGAAGCGGTTGCACCTACAGTTGAGCGCGCAGAACCAACTCAAGAGATGACTCTAGTTGATACGCCAAACGCGAAAACTATTGCCGAACTTGTTGAGCAGTTCGATCTACCAATCGAGAAAACTGTTAAGACGCTATTCGTTAAAGCTTCTGATGAAATCGATGCACCAATCGTTGCACTGATCATCCGTGGCGACCACGAACTAAACGAAATCAAAGCTGAGAACCTAGCTGAAGTTGCAGCTCCTCTAGAGATGGCAACTGAAGAAGAGATGCGTGAGCTAATTGGCGCAGGCGCAGGTTCACTAGGTCCTGTTGGTCTTGAGCTGCCATTTATCGTTGACCGCTCTGTAGCAGTAATGAGCGATTTCGGCGCGGGCGCAAACATCGACGGCAAACACTACTTCGGTATCAACTGGGGTCGTGACGTAGAGCTTGGTCAAGTTGCTGACCTACGTAACGTAGTGGAAGGCGATCCAAGCCCATGTGGTCAAGGTACACTGATGCTTAAGCGCGGTATCGAAGTGGGTCACATCTTCCAACTAGGTAATGTTTACTCTGAAGCGATGAACTGTGGTGTTCTAGATTCAAATGGTAAGAACGTTATCCTAGAAATGGGTTGTTACGGTATCGGTGTATCACGCGTTGTTGCTTCTGCCATCGAGCAAAACAACGACAAATACGGCATCATTTGGCCAGACGCTCTAGCGCCTTTCCAAGTAGCAATCGTACCAATGAACATGCACAAATCTGAGCGCGTTCAAGAAGCAGCAGAGAAGCTATACGCTGAACTAACTGCAATGGGTATCGAAGTACTATTCGATGACCGTAAAGAACGCCCAGGCGTAATGTTCTCTGATATGGAACTGATCGGTATCCCTCACACTATCGTGATTGGCGACCGCAGCATGGACGAAGGCAACTTCGAATACAAGAACCGTCGCAGCGGCGAGAAAACTGCAGTAGCGATGGCAGATATCGTTGAGCACCTAAAAGCACAATTCGCGTAATGAAGTGTTAAAACATGCAAAAGGTCGATGGAAACATCGGCCTTTTTTGTTGCGTGCGGAAAACGGATGCGGGATGCGGGATGCGGGATGCGGGATGCGGGATGCGGGATGCGGGATATTTTATCTTTTGGAGAACGAGCTGAATCAATGGTTTTAGTCATGGCGAGTAAAAATTAAACATTATCATCCCCAAGAGGGAGGGACGATCGAGTTGGGGATCTCGCTTTCAAATAACAAAAACAAGATTCCCTACTCGCGCTAACGTGCTCTATGGAATGACAAACTTAAGGCAGCGCTAAGTAAGATAATGCCTACTCCGTATTCCATAAGGCGAAGCCTGTTCCCACATCTCGAAGCAAAGCGTTCTGTAGGGCAAAGCCCGTTCCCGCTTTCTACGCCAAAGGCTCTGTCGGTGCTTGACTAGCTACCTTTTTCGGCGCAAATGGAACATCCACCAGCGCTTGTTCATTGCCATCAATTAGCTCACCGAAATGGAAAATACCATACTCACCCGGCTTCATTCGATGCCAAGTTTCGTTGTCAGTTAAAGGCTGAGTCGCAATCACAGAAACAATATCATTGGGTGTGGTTTCTTCTTGGAAATTGATTTCCACATCTTCATCAATCAATGAAGCTTTGCCAAATGGCGCGCGTCGAGTGATCCAGTACAAGTGATTGGTGCAATAGGTCATCACATACTCGCCGTCAGAAAGCAGCATGTTAAACACACCTTTCTCACGTAACTTATCGCAGCATTCAGCAATAAAACGAAATACTCCCACCATATCTTGCGGCGGCTCTGGATAGCGCTCTTCCAATTGTTTAAGCAGCCAACAAAACGAGAGTTCACTGTCGGTTTGCCCCACAGGGCGAAAGCGTCCTGTGATGAGGTCTTGATAGTCAGTTAGCTGACCATTATGCGCGAACGTCCAGTAACGTCCCCACAACTCACGAGTAAACGGATGGGTATTTTCGAGATTCACTGCACCACGATTGGCTTGGCGAATGTGGCTTATTACCGCGAGGCTTTTAATCGGGTAGTTTTGTACCAACTCGGCAATCTTGGATTGGCAACTAGGGTTAGGGTCTTTAAAGTTGCGAAAACCTTTACCTTCATAAAAGGTAATTCCCCAACCGTCACGATGTGGTCCGGTGTTACCACCACGTTGCATCAGCCCCGTAAAACTAAAGCAGATATCTGTCGGCACATTAGCGCTCATTCCGAGCAATTCACACATGGTTTAATTTACTCCCTCTACATCAGCTGGCAGCGGCATATCTAAAGCCGCTGCTGCCTAAACCGTGTGGTTTGAAATGAAGATTACTTCTCCATTTCCTTCTCGATCAGTTGAATCACAATGTGGATGATCTTGATGTGGATTTCTTGAATACGGTCAGCGTAACCAAAATGAGGAACACGGATTTCAATATCCGCACAACCCGCCATCTTGCCGCCATCTTTGCCCGTTAGAGCGATGGTTTTCATGCCCTTCGCTTTAGCTGCATCAATCGCATTTAAAATGTTGCCAGAGTTGCCTGATGTAGATAGACCAAACAATACGTCGCCTTTAGAACCTACTGCTTCTACGTAACGAGAAAAAACGAAATCGTAGCCGAAGTCGTTACTTACACAAGACAAGTGGCTTGGATCAGAGATCGCGATACCCGGGTAGCCTGGGCGATTTTCACGGTAACGACCCGTTAGCTCTTCAGCAAAGTGCATTGCATCACAGTGTGAACCACCGTTACCACAAGATAGCACTTTGCCACCTTGCTTAAATGAATCAGCGATCAGTTTTGCTGCCGCTTCAATTTGGGCAATATTGTGATCATCACTAAGGAACTTGTTCAGTACATCAGCAGCTTCTGTTAGCTCGCTTTTAATCAAATCCTGGTACATAAGCACTCTCTTGAATTCAGTTTAACTTGGAGTCTTGTTACTCCTATACAACCTGAGTTTACTTGAACCTACGCAACTGTCGATAGTCCACCAGCAAGATTTCTAGGATTCTTGAACTTTCACGTACACAAATTCGTCATCACCACGCAAAAATAGATTTTTAACTCTACTTAGATCACTTTTTAGACAGTTATTGATTTTACATTTCTTTAATATCTCGATTACAATTTAACTGGTTAGACCACTTAACGTAAACAGACGTATAAATAACAACAATGTCTGAAAAGGAACCTCAATATGGATATCTTGCTCTCTACTTTGGGCTTTGTCGCCGTACTCGGTGCTTGCCTTTATCATCGATCTTCTGTGCTGACTTCAGTTGCCGCGATGACAGTAACGATGATCGTTCTGACAATAGTCGGTACGGTTGGCGCTTTAAGTTGGATTGTCTTTCTTGCAGCTGGCGCTGTGTTACTGGTGCCCTCGATTCGCCAATCTGTGATCAGCGGCAAAGCACTAAAAGTGTTTCGCAAAGTGCTACCAGCGATGTCACAAACCGAGAAAGAAGCTTTGGATGCCGGCACCGTTTGGTGGGAAGCGGAACTATTTAAAGGCAAACCCGATTGGGACAAGCTGCATGCGATCAAGGCACCTAAGCTAAGCCCTGAAGAGCAAGCGTTCCTAAATGGTCCGGTTGAAGAGGTGTGTGCTATGGTGAGTGATTATCAGGTCACCCATGAACTTGCCGATCTACCACCCGAAGTTTGGCAGTACTTAAAAGATCACAAGTTCTTTGCCATGATCATCAAAAAGAAATATGGCGGATTAGAGTTCTCGGCATACGCGCAATCTCTCGTGCTGCAAAAACTAACTGGCGTCTCTGGTGTGCTTTCATCTACTGTAGGTGTACCAAACTCGCTTGGTCCTGGCGAATTACTGCAACATTACGGCACTACTGAACAAAAAGATTACTACCTACCTCGCCTTGCACAAGGTAAAGAGATCCCTTGTTTTGCCTTAACCAGCCCTGAGGCTGGCTCAGATGCCGGGGCGATTCCTGATTATGGCGTAGTTTGCTATGGTGACTGGCAGGGCGAAAAAGTACTTGGTATGCGCCTAACATGGAACAAACGCTACATCACCTTAGCACCGGTTGCGACAGTACTCGGTCTTGCGTTTAAGTTGCGTGACCCTGATGCTTTACTGGGCGATCAGCCTGATCTTGGCATTACCTGCGCGCTGATCCCAACCCATCTAAAAGGGGTAGAGATTGGTAATCGCCACTTCCCTTTGAATGTCCCTTTCCAAAACGGTCCCACCCGTGCAAACGAGTTATTTGTGCCAATTGATTACATAATTGGCGGGCAAAAAATGGCGGGACAAGGTTGGCGTATGCTGGTTGAGTGTCTGTCGGTCGGTCGTGGTATTACCCTACCATCGAACTCTACCGGCGGCATCAAAACAGCCGCTCTGGCAACAGGTGCCTATGCGCGAATCCGCCGTCAATTTAAGCAACCTATCGGACATATGGAAGGGGTGGAAGAGCCACTCGCACGCCTTGCAGGTAACGCCTATGTGATGGATGCGGCGAGTGAACTGACTGTCGCTGGTATTGATTTAGGCGAGAAGCCATCGGTTATCTCAGCGATCGTTAAGTATCACTGTACTCACCGTGGACAAGCTAGCATTATCGACGCGATGGATATCGTTGGTGGTAAAGGCATCTGTATGGGACCTTCGAACTTCTTAGCTCGTGGTTACCAAGGTGCGCCGATTGCGGTCACTGTTGAAGGGGCGAATATTCTTACCCGTTCAATGATCATCTTCGGTCAAGGCGCAATTCGTTGTCATCCGTATGTATTAAGTGAAATGAATGCAGCGTATTCAGAGCAAAGCGATGCGCTAGAAAAATTTGATGCAGCCCTTGCTGGACACGTTAGCTTTACCATCAGTAACTTAGTACGCAGTTTGTGGCTTGGTCTCACCGATGGTCGCTTTTCATCTGCGCCAGTTGGCGATCAAACCAAGCGTTACTATCAGCAATTAAATCGCTACAGCGCCAATATTGCCCTGTTAGCCGATATTTCAATGGCGGTATTGGGCGGCTCGTTGAAACGTAAAGAGCGCCTATCTGCGCGTCTTGGTGATGTGTTGAGTCAGTTATATCTCAGCTCTGCGACACTAAAACGCTATGATATGGAAGGACGTAACGCGCAAGACTTACCTTTGGTTCACTGGGGCATGCAAGATAGCTTGTATCAGACAGAACAAGCGATCGAAGGTCTATTGGCAAACTTCCCGAACCGCATCGTGGCGACTTTGCTCAAGTTGGTGGTCATGCCATTAGGACGAGTGCGTAAAGCGCCAAGTGATAAACTCGACAGCCAAGTCGCACAATTATTGCAAACACCAAGTGACACTCGCTCACGTCTTGGTCGCAATCAGTACTTAGCTGCCAGTGAGTTTAACCCTGCAGGTCGTATCGAACACGCATTGCATGTCATCTTAGAAGCAGAGCCGGTGTTTGATAAAGTGTGCCAAGCACAAGGCAAACGTAAACCTTTCCTAATGTTAGATAAAGTGGCAGAGCTGGGACTAGAGATGGGGGTGATTGATCAGCAAGAAGCTCAATTACTGATCGAAGCGGAGAAGCAACGCCTTTACGTGATCAATGTGGATGATTTTGAACCGCAAGCGCTGGCAGCCAAACCTCTACAACCAATCAGCATGGATGAAGTCGCTTAACTAAACCGAGAGCACACCGCGTGGGTAAACCACTAAGCGGTTAAATAACAAAGGGCTGCTAACGCTGCCCTTTTTAATACTCTGAAGCTTTTACCACTTTGGATAAGTGCAGTACTATTTTTTCGGCATTTCCAACTGCATTTCAGGAATAGCAGCTCGCTTGGCTTTTAGCTTACGCATCACAAACCAGGTTACCAAACCGATAAGCACTACCACTAGGTTGCCCACAATGATAATCATCATACTCGTTTGACGCTGAGACTCACGCACCTCTTTGATGCGCTGTGCTTCAAGGAGCTTTGCTTGCTGAATGCGTTCTTGCTCTTGCAAACGGCGAGTTTCTGCCAAATCAATATCTTTAACCACACTGTAGGTATGCTCGCCAAGAGGGAACATGAGCTCGCGCCCAGAACCAAGCTCTGTCGCGTACACCTCACCACTCCACGAATATTGACCAATCACACCTGAATAAGGAATTTCTAGCGCAACTTTACTCGCCTCATCTGAAGCGGCGGCACCTTCAACCGCGATGGTGGCATGCCCAGAATCGGTATGTTCAATATGCGCAGCCATGCTGCCAGGAGCAATCATGCCTTGCTCACCAGAGAAAATAACTTGATGCGCTTGATTTGGCTGGCGAGACTGAATAAACGTCAGCTCGACTGGGCTTGGATAAACCAGCACTTCCTGCTCTTGCGCACGCAAAAACACACCGTTGCCAGAAGTAATCCGAACACGATATTTACCCGGCTCAGGCGAAATCGGTAACTTTACGGTAAAGACACCATCACCAGCTTTCTCATCAAGATCAACACCATCATCGGCAAATTCGCCGATCTCAATCGGTACTGGGCGAGCTTCTTTAATTAAGCTCTCTTCATTGGCAACAAACTTAGTAAAGGTAACCTTGAGCTTTACTCGATCCAAAAAATCTCGCAGCACTAACGGCTTGTCATCAGAGGTCAAACGCGCAGTAAATTTCAGCTCTTCCCCTTGAAACAGTCGCTCAGGCAAAACATCAGCTGAAAGCTTAAGGTGGGAGATCAGCTCAATCTTGTTTTTTGGCGTCACTTTGCCAACCGCCTGCCAAGGTCCTGGCATTGGTCTATCGATGGAAATAATGTCCATCGCTGGCTCTTGATACCAGCGAACGTTTTCAGGATGGCGATGAGAGTAGTATTTACGCCCATCAGGACGCACAAGCACCACTGATTTGGAATTTTCTGCCCGATAAATCACAAAGGTGATCTGTTTAATGCTCGGGTCGACACGAAAACGGTTGTCGAGTAAAGACATTGAGCTTTCAGAGAGAGTCGCCGCTTGCGTTGCAAAACACAGTGAACTCACCAATAGCCCCAGTAAGGCAAATCCGATCCTCAACATCTTTTCTCCTATTGACGCCAAAGGCAGCTTCCGCTTTTCTCAACGATATCTAAACGACCATTATGTGCTTCTATCTCATCGGCGGTTGCACGTAAAACCTTTAGCGCTTTTCGTTCACTAGAGACACGTTTTATTGACTCACCTCCCATACCTTCACTGTTGCTGCCAGCATTAAATTGCAGTGAGGTTTGTCCACCTGTCATTAGCAGGTAAACGTCTGCTAGGATCTCCGCATCGAGTAATGCGCCGTGCAAAGTACGATGTGAGTTATCAATACCATAACGATCACACAGTACATCAAGGTTGTTACGCTTGCCCGGGAAGATTTTCTTCGCCATAGCAAGGGTATCGGTCACCTTACAATATTGCTCGGTCTTACCGATTTGTGGGTCGAGTTTATCGAACTCATAGTCCATAAAGCCGACGTCGAAGGGCGCGTTGTGCGCCACCAGCTCAGCACCTTTAATAAACTCAAGGAACTCTTGGTGTACTTCACTGTATTGCGGCTTATCGCGCAAAAATTCATCGGTGATACCGTGAACCCCAATCGCCTCGGCCTGAATTTCACGGTCCGGTTTGATATAGACGTGGAAATGTCGACCCGTCAGTTTGCGGTTGATGATCTCTACCGCACCGATTTCGACAATGCGATGCCCAAGGTAGTGTGGACCACCCTCTTGGTTCATACCCGTGGTTTCGGTATCGAGTACCACGATACGATGCTGATTAGAATTGTTGCTGGTATTCATTACAAACTATGTGTCAGACTATGAGTAAATATGTGCAAGCTCTTATAGTATCAAATCATGACGAAACAAGTGGAAATTTTCACAGATGGTTCTTGCTTAGGCAATCCGGGACCTGGTGGCTATGGCATCGTACTGCGTTATAAGCAAAACGAGAAAACCTTGGCCAAAGGCTATACCCTGACAACCAACAATCGCATGGAAATGATGGCTACCATCGTAGCACTCAAAGCCTTGAAAGAACCGTGTCAGGTGATCCTCACCACTGATAGCCAATACGTTCGTCAAGGTATTACTCAGTGGATCCATAACTGGAAAAAACGTGGTTGGAAAACCGCTGATAAAAAACCGGTAAAGAATGCTGATCTTTGGCAAGCGTTGGACAAAGAAACCGAACGTCATCAAATCGACTGGCGCTGGGTTAAAGGACACGCAGGGCATCGCGAAAACGAAATGTGCGATGAACTGGCGCGCACAGCAGCAGAAAACCCGACCGATGAAGATACTGGTTACATTCCTAGCTAACCAATCAATTCGATTTTGGCGATACCTTGTAATTGACGCTAACTGGCGTCAATTTTCGTTTTAGCTTCCAATGCGGTTTAATCGGCTTGAGTGGGTAAGTGCGTTTTCGCGCCACAATATAATACAAACTGCCAAAAGGCGCAGCCCAATCGCCTATACCGTTCTCCAGCCAAGTCCACATCGTGCGCGAACGCTGCATAGGAAACAAACCATAGCGATCACATTCAATCACCTGGTAATTGAGTATCCCTAGCCAATCTTTGACGCGACTGGGCGTGAACATACGACCGCTCCACGGCAAATTATTTTTTCGCCAAGGCATCAAACTCGCCAACCCCGTAAAACTTAGTGGGTTAAAACCTGTGATGATCAAATAGCCATCATCAATCATCACTCTGTCCACTTCGCGCAACATGCGATGCGGGTCATTGCAGTAATCAAGTTGATGGGCAAGAATAACAACATCAAAGCTTTTCTCTAAAAAGGGTAAATCGTAACCATCTGCAATCACATTATGCAAAGGATTGTGGATATCTAGATTTACTTGATGTTGAATATTGCAATTGCAACTGGTGAGCTCACAACTGAGCCCGCCCAGTTTAAGCATATGGTAGCCAAAAAGTTTTGGGCACCACTCATCGAGTCGAGTTTGGATTGATTCGCTAACCCATTGACCGTTTTTCAATTGCGCCCAAGAATGAGGCTGCTGAAGCTTTTTTTCACTGCGTGCTGGTTTCATAGCTAGCTCACTTTGATGTATGGAGACTCAACCATGTTAGATATCAAAAGCATACCTGCATTTAACGACAATTACATCTGGCTGATCGAAAATAGCGATCGCCGTTGCGCGGTTGTCGACCCAGGTGATGCCGCCCCTGTGTTGGCTTATCTCCAAGAGCATAACTTAACACTCGATGCGATCTTGATCACTCACCATCACAATGATCACATTGGGGGAATACCTGAGCTGGTTCGCCAATTTCCTGGGATTGATGTCGTGGGTCCTGCCGATGAGCCCGTACCTACCCTAACCCATCCAGTCAGTGCTGGCGATCAAATTCATCTATTTGACGAAGTATTTATGGTGATTGGTCTTGAAGGTCACACCCTAGGTCATATCGGTTATGTTGGGGATGGTAAACTCTTTTGTGGCGATACGCTCTTCTCTGCTGGCTGTGGACGCGTATTTGAAGGCACCATGGAGCAAATGTATCAATCGCTACAAAAGTTAGTCGCTTTGCCAGAAGAGACCGAAGTGTTCGCTGCTCACGAGTATACGGCGAGTAATATTGCCTTCGCCCTTGCGGTTGAACCTGATAACGCACAACTGCAAAAGTATCGCGACGAAGTGATTCGCCTGCGCGCACAAAACAAACCCACTTTGCCAACCACAATCCGCCGAGAAAAGTGGATTAACCCGTTCCTGCGTGCAGATGAGCCAAGTGTCATAAAGTCCGTGAGCAATCGTACAGCGCAAATGGATCCTATCTCAATTTTTACAGCATTACGTGAGTGGAAGAACGAATTTTAACGTTTTCTTGCTTGTCATATAACCAGAGTCGCAAGTATTATCAGCAGCCATTTTTTAAAAGGGCTGTTCCATGCGATTTAAATACAGCTGGGTGACGCTACTGCTTTTAGCCGGTTGCCAAACCACCCAGCCTACTACTGAAAAATCTGATGCGCAGACAACATCAGGCAACGATTCTACTGTTACAGTAGCTCCAGCATCATCGGTGACTACACCTGTAGAACCTGAAGTAGTTGCAGCTCCTGTGGTTACCCCTCAATCGCAACAAGATGTGTGGAAACGCATCGCGATGCAATTGGAGATGCCAATTCCTAACCACAAAAAAGTGGACTACTACCGAACTTGGTACCTAAAGCACCCTAACCACCTAAAAACGGTTTCTAAGCGCGCTGAACCTTTCCTATTCCTGATCACTGAAGAGATTGAGAAACGAGGGCTACCGCTCGAACTTGCCCTACTGCCGGTTGTGGAAAGCTCATTTGATGCCTTTGCCTACTCTCACGGCAGCGCGGCGGGTCTTTGGCAATTTGTGCCATCTACCGGCAAGATGTATGGGCTTGAGCAAGACTTCTGGTATGACGGCCGTCGCGATGTCCCTGCTGCTACCGGTGCAGCGCTCGATTTTCTGACCGATCTTAACCAACGCTTTGATGGCAACTGGTCACACGCTATTGCCGCTTATAACAGTGGTGGCGGTCGTGTCTCCAGTGCTATCCGTAAAAACAAAAAATTAGGCAAGCCGATCGATTTCTTCTCGCTCGACTTACCAAAAGAAACCAGTAGCTATGTACCAAAACTGTTAGCTTTGGCTGATGTGGTGGCGAACCAAGAAAAATACGGCATTGAGATCCCGCCGATTGCCAATAAACCTGTGGTTGAGTTGGTTCAACCTAAAGAGCAGCTCGATCTTGCTATTGCCGCCAACTACGCCGGAATTTCGGTACGTGAGCTACAAAGCTTAAACCCAGCTTACAATCAATGGGCAACGTCACCTGACGGCAACACCCAATTGCTTCTGCCGCTAGATTCAGTAAAAAAATTCAATACTGAGCTGACAGCAAACCGTGGAAAAGGCATGAAAGTGGTGCGCTATAAAGTTAAGTCTGGTGATACGGTTAGCGTGTTAGCGCGCAAATACAGCACCACCAGCCAGGTGATCCGTAGCGCGAATAACATGAGTAACAACAATATTCGTGTTGGTCAGCACTTACTTATCCCGGTTTCCACCAAAGATGATAAAGCCTACAGCTTAAGTGCCTCTAATCGCTTGGCGAAAACACAAGCAACCGCGCGCGGTAAGTTTAAAGTGACTCATACCGTGACCAAAGGTGACAGCCTTTGGAGCATTGCTAAAGCCAACAAGGTGTCACACACCTCGCTAGCAAAATGGAATGGCATGGGACCTCGCGATACCCTACGCGTAGGGCAAAAACTGGTGATCTGGAAAAACAGTTCTGATGGCGCAATCATCCGTACTGTATTCTACAACGTGCGCAGCGGCGACACGGTTAGCGGCATCGCTAGTAAGTTTAAGGTGAAAAGCCAAGACATCGTAAAGTGGAATAACCTACAGAAGAAAAAGTACCTACAACCGGGACAGAAACTCAAGTTGTATGTTGATGTCACTAAGGTAAGTGTATGACGCCTTCTAGTAACCCACTTTCTATGCTAGTGGATATATTTCGCTCGCCGAGTGCATGTTTTCTTGCATTGCATCAACGCGGCATGTGGGGCTGGCAACCGTTTATCGTGTTATTAGTCACCCCATTTCTTTTTTGGGGTGCCTACTTTGACATGGTTGATTTTGAGTGGCTAAAACAAGCTTTGATCCCGCAACTGCAGCAAGTCAGCCCAGAGCAAATTGCGCTACTCGATACTAACACGTTAATGGCATCCGAAATCATCCTTGATATTTTGGGGCGCATTACCACGATTGCACTGCTAGCGTTATGGCTGTTCTTTGCGACCAAGCCAAGCCAGCATCAACACGGATTCTGGAAATGGTTTGCCGCTAGTTGTGTGATCATCTTTCCTGCCGTGATTGGTGATTTGGCAAGCTATATCAGCGCACTACTTAAACATGGTCAGGTGATGAGCTATGCCGCTGATCTCAATAGCCTTAATGGTCTGTTAAAGCTACCGATGACCAGCGAATGGTTTAATTTTGCCAATACTCTACCGCTGCTGATGCCTTGGTATATCGCACTTAGCTACGCAGCAGTCGGCACTTGGACGGAGTTCGAACGCGGACAAGCGCTGGCAATCTCTGCACTACCTTGGTTTATATACTTTGTTGCTTGGGCGCTGTTTATTGTGATTTTCTAAGCCAACTAAGGTAAGCGAAAATAGACTTCCATTGGATTATGATCAGAGGCGTCACTTATTGGCGCCTTTGCTTTTTCTAGCACTAAGCCCCGATAAAAAAGGTGATCAAGCGGCAAGCCATTAATAAATTGCTTACGATGATCAGGCTGATAAATCGCTTCTGTTACCTGAAGTTTTTCAAGCAGTGACTTCATTACTTGTAAACGCTCTTCACTCCAACTGTTAAAATCGCCAGCAATGATCATTGGACCCGAATGCTGTGCGAGCGCTTTGGCGAGTTTACCCAATTGGCTATGGTACTCCTCGGTGCCATAGGTGAAATTAATCGCATGGATATTTACCACCGCCAAACTTTGCTCATTAGACAGCGGGTAGTTGGCGTATATTGCCGATTTAGGTAGTCGCAACCAAGGTTCCATCTCTGTGTATGCGCACGCTTTTCTAGGCAGTTCATGCGCCAAATTCAACACGCCAGCTGAGGTATCAAACGCTTTAAACGCATCGACCAGATTGCCACTCCACTGACCCTGATCGATCCAATGACGCAGTTCCGGTGTCATGCTCGCCTCTTGCAGCAACAGCAATTGTTTATCCTGCGCAAGATAATCTAACGCGCTCTGCCAACTGCTTCGATTCTGCTTATAGATATTCCAAACCAGCACATTTAGCTCGCCTTGCTTGTCGAGCACTGTAGCTTTAGGGTTGTTATAGCAAGCCAGTTCAGGTGCTTGTGTGGCAGGCGATAAGGTAGATACTTGGGCAGAGTCAGGCAAAGTAAATATCGTATGGTAAGCGAATATCGTCGCGGCGACCGCAACCAAAGGTAAGGCGATAAGGGTTCTTTTTTTCATAATTCGGATATCTCAGCCCAGCTAATATCCATATTGTACTCAATTTATTTGAGTTTGCAGGGGAATGGGGAAAGGGAATAAAACAAAAGAGCCTTGCGGCTCTTTCATCAAAATTAGATGGCGTCTTCGTCTTCTTCACCGGTACGAATACGGACAACACGCTCAACATCAGTGATGAAGATTTTACCATCACCAATTTTACCAGTTTGTGCAGTCTCGATAATCGTGTCGACACATTGATCAGCCACTTCATCGGTTACGACAATCTCTAGCTTCACTTTCGGTAAAAAGTCGACCATGTACTCAGCACCACGATAAAGCTCTGTATGACCTTTTTGACGACCAAAGCCCTTCACTTCAGAAACCGTCATACCAGTAATACCAACTTCTGCCAAAGCTTCACGCACATCGTCCAATTTAAAAGGCTTAATAATTGCCTCAATCTTTTTCATGTTCATCCCTTAAACTTACGTTGTTTGCGCCATTATCCCAAAAAGCTAGCGCAATAAAAAGCCCAAGCGAGAAGGCTTGGGCGATAAACTGATATTTTAACTTTAACTATTTCAAACTTGCATAGTATGCCGCTAAATTCGCGATATCGGCATCACTGAGTAGATCCGCTTGCACTTTCATTACCGCCGATAAACCACCTTGGCGTTGATTGGTTTGATAGGCTTTCATCGAAGCCACAAGATATTGCTCATTCTGCCCTTTGAGGTTTGGGTAACCCGGGATTAAGGCTATACCATCCACGCCATGGCAAGAAGCGCAGATGCCTGCTTTTGCCTTACCCGCTGCTGCATCACCTGCCGCCAATGACGAAGTACTCACTAAGCTGAGCCCAATTAGAATACCAAACACCCATTTGTTCATTGCTGTTCCTTATCTATTATTCTGTTTCTATTTATCAAGATAATTGTCACACAAGTTAAAGGGGCTTGTCCCAGATGAGTTCACAATCTTGCCCGGCAAATCTTTGATCAATAAAAAGATTGGCGATAGCGACCACCCGATCTTCACACATCAATATCGGCAAACGCCGCCTCTGCCAACTTGGTACGCCATACTCTTGAAACAGTTTTTTTAGTTTTCGACTGTGTCCACGTCCAACCGGATGAGCACTTAACCCTTGTGGGTCAAAAATGATCGATAAGTTCTTATCTTGCAGTGTATCCGCAGCCAGCAAACCACCCGCTTGAAGGCGCAATGTAATCTCGCCTAAACCATCCGGCAGCGCTACGGTTTCATCTAAGCTGATAGACTGATGCCAACTTGAGATGTCGTGTACCTCGGTCACCCAATAGAGACGCTGTTCAAAGCGCCTAATTTGACCATATCCTAAGTTGAGAATCGGATTGGCATCCTCACGCGCTAAAGCCACCTCCTGCCAGATCTTGACTAGGTGTTCACGACTTGGCATCTTAACCTCAAGCTTAGCAAGCCATTGGCGGATAATTTGACTGCGAACTCGTTCACTAAATGTGGCTAATACTTCGACTGAAAGGCTTTGATATTCGCACATCGCTTGCTCAAGCTTATCTTGCAGTAGTTCTTGCAATAGCGCTTCTTGCTCGGCACATAACTCACTGCTGCGCTGCACAGACTTACTAAAGTGTGGCCAACGTTGTTGCAAAATCGGCGCTACTTGGTGGCGGATAAAATTGCGCTCAAAGCGAGTATCTTGATTACTCTCATCTTCCACCCAAGTGAGTTGATACTGTTGCGCGTACTGTTCGATTTGTGTTCGAGAGGCGCACAAAAGTGGGCGTAACATACTTGCACTGGCAAAAGGGATTTGCTTTGCCATCGCGGACAAGCCTTTTGGACCACTGCCGCGCTTTAGTGCTAAAAGAAAGGTCTCGAGTTGATCATCACTATGTTGACCAGTGAGTAAGATGTCTCCGGACTGCAAGTGTTTCGCTAATGCCTGATAGCGGGCTTCACGTGCACTTTCTTCAATACTGCGACCGGCAAGATCTAGCTGAACCCGCTCAACCCGCAACTCTATCTCTGATTGCTGACACCAATCGATGCATTGCGCTGCCCAATTATCAGCATTGCTGCTCAAGCCATGATGAACGTGAACCGCCAAGCAGGGAACTGGATATTGCTGCTTATAACGACGCAGTAAGTCGAGTAACACGCGTGAATCAATGCCGCCACTTAGCGCTAACACCAATTTATTCGGCTTGGACTCATTAACAGTGTGTGTAAAAAGATCTAATAGAGGATCCATGGTCGAGAGCATCGAGAGAGTTGTTGCCATTATTCTACACCAAAACAAAAGGGTTGAGACTAGCTCAACCCTTTTCATCTATTTTCTGTCATTTCCCCAAACTAATCGGGTTTACAGCTAGGTTACCCTTCAACAAAGCTGTAATTCTGAGTAGGCAGGGATCAGCAGTAACCGTAATTCATAAGACGTTGATAACGGCGTGCCATTAGTGCTTCATCATCAAACTGCTCAAGCTCTTCAAGTTGACGAAGCAGAGTTTGCTTCATATTTGCCGCCATTTGCTTGTGGTTACGATGTGCGCCACCTAGTGGCTCTTCGATGATCTCATCGATTAACTCAAGCTCTTTGAGACGCGGAGCGATTAGACCCATCGCCTCTGCCGCTTGCGGTGCTTTATCTGAATCACGCCATAGGATTGATGCACAACCTTCAGGTGAAATTACTGAGTAGGTTGAGTATTGCAGCATGTTCACATAGTCACCGACACCAATCGCCAGTGCACCACCTGAACCACCTTCACCCACTACGTTACAGATCACTGGCACTTTAAGACCAGCCATCACTTTCAAGTTGGTTGCGATTGCTTCTGATTGACCACGCTCTTCAGCGCCAACACCTGGGTAGGCACCTGCGGTGTCGATAAAGGTGATGATCGGCATGTTAAAACGCTCAGCCATTTGCATTAGGCGTAGCGCTTTACGGTAACCTTCTGGCTTTGGCATACCAAAGTTACGTTTCACTTTCTCTTTGGTTTCGCGACCTTTTTGGTGACCAATGATCATCACAGGACGACCTTCAAGACGCGCCATACCACCCACGATCGCTTTGTCGTCTGCGTAATGACGGTCACCAGCAAGCTCATCAAATTCAGTAAAAATGTGGTCGATGTAATCTAGTGTATAAGGACGCAATGGATGGCGGGCTAATTGAGCCGTTTCCCAAGCACCTAAGTCACTGAAGATTTTCTTTTTTAGTTCTAGACTTTTTTTCTCTAGTTGCTCAATCTCTTTATCGAGATCGACGCCAGCCTCACCACCATGACGCGATACGCCACGTAGCGCTTCAATCTTAGCTTCAAGTTCTGCGATAGGCTTTTCAAATTCTAGAAAGTTTAGGCTCATCTATCGATCCTTTTTGATTCGGCAACGTGTACCAAATTTAGTTAAATTCGAGTTCTACTTGGTCAGAACCAAGCAACTGTTTTAAATCATCTATTAGAGCGTCACTCGGCGTCACTCGCCACTCTGTACCTAAGGTCAAACGCGCTCTGGCGTCTTGACGTTGGTAATAAACGTGAACAGGAATAGTTCCTGCTCGATGAGGCTCTAGAATGGTACTAAAGCGCTCAAAAAACTGGCTGTCGACTTGCGATTCGCTAATCGAAACAGAGAGACCGCGGGCGTATTTTTCACGCGCAGCGCCAAGGTCCATTACCTCGCGCGCGGTCATTTTAAGGCCACCATTAAAATCATCAAAGCTGACCTGTCCAGAAACTACTAGAATTTTATCGTTTTCAAGCAGTTCTGCATATCTTTCTAACGCATCCGAGAACAACATCACTTCCATACGACCACTGCGGTCATCGAGCGTCATAATGCCAATGCGAGTGCCGCGCTTGGTCGTCATCACTCGCGAAGCGATAACCAGCCCCGAAATAGTCACTGATTGATCGCGACGAGTTGGCGTTGCGTCTTTAAGTCGACAACTGGTGTACTTACCAAGTTCCTTGATATAGGCATTAATTGGGTGTCCGGTCAAATAAAGACCCAGCGTTTCACGCTCACCCTCTAACCACACCTTCTCTGGCCAAGGTGGCACTTTGGTGTATTTGTTTTCAACTTCTTCTGGTGCTTCAGTCAAAACGCCAAACAAGTCAGACTGTCCAAAGGCTTCTGCTTGGTGATGTTGACTCGCCGCTTTTACCGCATCATCCAGAGACGCCATCAAAGCAGCACGATGGGGACCCAATCTATCCAATGCACCTGCATAAATCAGCTTTTCAATCACACGCTTGTTGACCTTTTTCAGATCAATACGCGCACAGAAATCGAATAAATCTTTAAAGTGACCATCTTTATTGCGCGCAGCTAAAATCGCTTCAATAGGACCTTCACCCACCCCTTTAATCGCACCGATACCGTAAACAATCGCACCGTCATCGTCGACATTAAAGCGATACAGCCCCGAGTTGATATCCGGTGGCAGTACTTTAAGTTTCATGCGGAAACATTCATCAACCAGGCCAACCACTTTCTCGGTATTGTCCATATCCGCGGTCATTACTGCCGCCATGAACTCTGCCGGATAGTGGGTTTTTAGCCATAACGTCTGGTAAGAAACCAACGCATAGGCAGCAGAGTGCGATTTGTTAAAGCCGTAGCCAGCAAACTTTTCTACCAAGTCGAAGATTTTCATCGCCAACTCGCCATCGACGCCATTTTTCACCGCGCCGTCTTCAAAAGTGGCACGCTGCTTGGCCATTTCTTCTGGCTTTTTCTTACCCATCGCACGACGCAGCATGTCCGCTCCACCTAGGGTGTAGCCCGACAGTACCTGCGCGATCTGCATTACCTGCTCTTGGTAAAGAATGATGCCGTAGGTTGGATCGAGGATCTCTTTTAATGACTCGTGTTGCCATTTTTCATCAGGGTAAGAGATCGCTTCACGACCATGCTTACGGTCGATAAAGTTATCTACCATGCCTGATTGCAGTGGCCCCGGACGGAACAGAGCTACCAATGCGATGATGTCTTCAAAACAGTCTGGCTGCAGACGTTTGATCAGCTCTTTCATCCCGCGCGATTCAAGCTGGAACACTGCGGTGGTTTCAGAGTTCTGCAGCACACGGAATGAGGCTTCATCCTGCAGTGGAATCGACTCAATACGCACAGGCGCTTCGCCATTACGCTCAAGACGCGGGTTAATTAAGCCCAGCGCCCAGTCGATAATAGTTAGGGTACGTAGCCCCAAGAAGTCAAACTTAACCAGACCAGCAGTTTCAACGTCATTCTTATCAAACTGAGTTACCGGGAAGTGACCTTCCGCATCAGCGTAGATAGGTGCAAAATCAGTAATGGTAGTTGGTGAGATAACCACACCACCCGCGTGTTTACCCGCATTTCGCGTACAACCTTCGAGGATGCGACACATGTCGATCAGTTCTTTGACTTCCTCATCGGCAGCATACAACTCTGGCAAAGCTGGTTCTGCGGCAAACGCTTTTTCCAGCGTCATACCTGGGTCTGGCGGTACCAGTTTTGAGATGCGGTCAACAAAACCAAACGGGTGGCCAAGCACACGACCCACGTCGCGAATTACCGCTTTTGCCGCCATGGTACCAAAGGTAATGATCTGTGATACCGCATCACGACCATACATTTCCGCTACGTGATCAATTACTTGGTCACGCTTATCCATACAGAAGTCAACGTCGAAATCGGGCATGGATACACGTTCTGGGTTAAGGAAACGTTCAAATAGCAGGTCGTATTCAAGCGGATCGAGGTCAGTGATCTTTAACGCATATGCCACCAATGAACCCGCACCTGAACCACGACCAGGACCAACCGGGATGGCGTTATCTTTTGACCACTGAATGAACTCCATTACGATCAAGAAGTAGCCCGGGAAGCCCATATTGTTAATTACTTCCAGTTCAACTTCGAGGCGCTCATCGTATTCAGGACGACGCTTTAATCGCTCTTCTTCATCGGGGAACAGAAACTCAAGGCGCTCTTCAAGACCTTCTCGAGATTTCATCACCAAGAATTCGGTTTCTTCCATGCCTTCGGTTGGGAAGGCTGGCAAGAAGTATTCACCCAGACGAACCGTGACATTACAACGCTTAGCAATCTCAACACTGTTCTCGAGTGCTTCAGGAATGTCAGCAAATAGCTCACACATTTCCTCTTCACTACGCAGGTATTGCTGAGGGCTGTAGTTCTTGGGACGGCGAGGATCTTCTAAAGTGTAACCATCGTGAATCGCAACGCGGATTTCGTGGGCATCAAACAGCTCTTCGTTGAGAAACACCACATCATTGGTTGCCACCACTGGCAGGTCTTTTTCCTCAGCCAATTCAAGCGCAAAGTGTAAATAGCTCTCTTCGTCAGCACGACCAGTACGAGTCAGCTCTAAATAGTAGCGGTCAGCAAAATGTTGCTGATAAAAATCAACACACTGATCCACCAGCTTTTTATTGCCTTTCAGCAACGCTTTACCTACATCACCATTCTTACCGCCTGAGATGAGGATCAAACCTTCTGCGAGATCAATCAGCCAGTCACGATCAATCACTGGCTGATGTTGCACATGTCCGCGTAGGTAGGCTTTAGAAATCAGTAACGTTAGGTTCTTATAGCCAACGTTATCCGCCGCCAACACCGTTAATTTAACCAGCTCATCACCAAACTCTGGGATTTGCATAGCAAAGTCAGCACCAATAATTGGCTTCACGCCACAACCGTGGGCGGTACCATAGAATTTCACCAAGCCACATAAGTTGGTGAAATCGGTTAATGCCATGGCTGGCATGCCCATTTCGGCCACTTTCTTCACAAGAGGTGGCACTTTCGACAGGCCATCCACCATGGAGAAATCACTGTGAACACGAAGGTGAATAAACTTTGGATCTGACATTAATACTTTCCGGCTTTGACGCTTAACTGACTATTCTACGCGATTACTCTTCGAGTCCGAGTGCTTTTTTTACTGGTTTGAAGCTTTTACGGTGTTGATCAATCACACCATGCTGCTCAATGGCTTCAAAGTGTGCTTTGGTTGGATAACCTTTGTGCTTGGCAAAGCCAAACTGTGGGTATTGTTTATCCAACTCTTCCATTTCTTGGTCACGTACCACCTTGGCGATGATCGATGCGGCACTGATTTCTGCCACGCGTAAATCGCCTTTAACCACTGCTAACGCATCCATTGGCAACTGTGGACAGCGATTGCCATCAATTAAAGCCAAATCAGGTTGTACTTGCAGCCCTGCAATCGCGCGCTGCATCGCTACCATTGTCGCTTGTAAAATATTCAGCTCATCGATCTCTTCAGGAGAACAGCGCCCAACAGACCAAGCCAGTGCTTTCTCTTTAATCTCTGGCAATAAGGCTAAACGTTTTTTCTCGCTTAGCTTCTTCGAGTCGTTCAACCCTTCAATAGGGTTATTTGGATCAAGGATCACGGCAGCGGTCACCACATCGCCCACTAGAGGTCCACGACCTACTTCATCCACACCAGCAATCAGTTGGTAACCTTGCGGGTACTCAAATGGCGGTAACTCTTTTTTCTCTTTCGTCATACTGCTTTATTCATTTCAATTAGGTTTAACACCGCTTTAGCGGCTTGCTGATCGGCATCTTTGCGGATCCAATGGTGCATCTCAGTAAACTTACTCACCATTGCTTGACCATGCTCACCGAGTAGACGCTCTACCTCTTGGCTAAGATTTTCAGGGGTACACTCTTCTTGCAGGAACTCTTTGACCAACTCTTGATCAGCCAGAATATTCGGCAGCGAAACATACTTGGTTTTTAACATGCGGCGCGCCAAGAAGGCGGTAAAGGCATTGACTTTATAACCTACCACCATTGGACGCTTAACCAACATGCACTCTAGCGCGACGGTGCCTGAAGCCAACATGACTGCATCAGAAGCGGTAATTACGTTCTTAGCCGTATCGTCGATGAGTGTAAACTCGAGCTCTGGGGCGATCTCTTGCCATGCCGCTTCAAATTGCTCACGACGTTTTTGATTAACCAGTGCGACGACAAAACCAAGCTCTGGATCTTTCGCATGCAGTTGCTTACAGGCTTGAATAAACGGTTCCGCCAGCATTTTGAGCTCGCCACCACGACTGCCCGGCAGCACAGCTAACCAACGCTTGTCTTGCGCTAAGCCAAGCAGTTCACGGGCTGGAACTTTATCTGATTGCAGAGGAATTGCATCCGCCAAGGTATGACCAATAAATTCACACGGCACATCGAATTTATCGTAAAACGCTTTTTCAAATGGCAAAAACGCCAGCACCAAGTTGGTTGCCTTGGCAATACCAAAAATACGCTTTTGTCGCCATGCCCATACCGATGGACTGACGTAATGCACGGTCTTAATCCCGGCATTTTTCAAGTCAAGCTCTAAGCGCAGGTTGAAATCTGGAGCGTCAATCCCGACAAAGACATCTGGTGGATTTGAAGTGAAGTATTTGACCAACTCAGCTTTGACTTTCAGCAGGCGCGGTAAGCGACCGAGCACTTCGACTAAGCCCATCACTGACAACTCTTCCATATCGAATAGAGATTCACAGCCTTGAGCAATCATCTTAGGTCCACCAATGCCAACAAATTCCGCGTTCGGATATTGCTGCTTAATCGCTTTGATAAAGCCTTCACCTAAGGTGTCGCCAGATAGTTCACCTGCGACGATACCAATTCTCAGCGGTCTTTCCATCGTAAATTTTCCCCAGCTTAAAAACACAAAAAGACCGCAGTTCATCACTGCGATCTTTTGATACTAATTTGAGCTCAATCGCTTAGCGAATAATGCCACGTTCAGTGGATTCAAGCATCTTCAACATTGGCTCAATTGATGCCCACTCTTGTGCCATCTCTGCCAAAATTGGTTTTACTTCTTCTAGCGTTTTACCTGAACGGTAAATCTCTTTGTACGCTTTTTGCAATGCACGTAGTTCTGGTTTTTCAAAGCCGTTACGCTTTAGACCCACTAGGTTTAGACCAAATGGTGAAGCGTGGTTACCTTGAGCCAGTACGTATGGCAATACGTCTTGCACCACCGCAGAACAACCACCGATGTAGGCGTATGCACCTACCGTACAGAATGGATGAATCGCAGACAACGCCATCACACCTGCGTAATCACCTACCGTTACGTGACCACCAAGAATCGCATTGTTACCAATATGAGTATGGTTACCAACGATAACATCGTGCGCAACGTGAGCATTAACACACAGAAGATTATCATTGCCGATCACGGTCGTTGCTTTATCTTGTACCGTACCACGGTGGATTTGCACCGCTTCACGAATCACATTGCGATCACCAATCACTACCGTGGTATCTTCACCACCGTATTTCTTGTCTTGGTTCTCTTCGCCAATCACTGCGTGCGGGAAGATACGGTTATCTTTACCAATCGTAGTGTGACCTTTGATCACAACATGTGACATGATTTCAGTGCCTTCACCAATCTCGACATTCGAGGTGATGTAAGTAAATGGACCAACGGTTACGTTAGCGCCAATTTTTGCACCTTCTTCAACCACCGCCATTGGGTGGATTTGAGCAGTTTCATGAATCATAAATTAAAACTCTCGACGAGCACATTTAAGGTCTGCAGAACATACAACATCGCCATCAACTTTTGCAGAGCATGAGAATGCTGCAATACCACGGCGCTCTTTAACAAACTCAACTTCAATCACTAGCTGATCACCAGGTGTCACTGGCTTGCGGAATTTTGCGTTATCGACACTAGCAAAGTAGTAAAGCTCGTTACCTGAAGGTGCGCCAAATGATTTGAATGCTAGCAAGCCCGTTGCTTGAGCCATAGCTTCAAGGATCAATACGCCAGGAAAGACAGGAAGTTGAGGGAAATGACCAGTAAATTGCGGTTCATTTACAGAAACATTTTTAATCGCGGTCAAGTACTTCGCTTCTTGGTAGTCGGTCACACGATCAATCAATAAAAATGGGTAGCGATGCGGTAACAATTCCTGAATCTCAGTAATGTTCATCGTTTTATTTTCTGTAGTCAAAGTCATATTCCTATTTCTGAATGCTTAATTCATTTTCTGGCAGGCATTATACCCAAGTATGTTACTGATGCTATGGAGATCAAGAAACATAAGTAAGTAAAGACAAAAAAGACCCGCCCATTGCGAGTCTTTTTGGAATCAACGAATTTAACAATCCGCTTTATCCTCTAGCTGTTTTTCGACAGCTTTTAAGCGCTTGTTCATCTCATCGATGCGATGCACGCGTGTTGCAGTCTTGCGCCACTCTTTATTGGTCTGTAGCGGAATACCTGATGAGTACATACCTTTTTCTTCGATACCACGCATCACCATGCCCATACCTGTGATAGTCACACCATCAACGATCTCAATATGACCATTAATTACGCTCGCGCCACCAATAATGCAGTACTTACCAATTTTGGTACTACCAGCGACTACTGTACCACCAGCCATCGCTGTACCATATCCGATCTCTACGTTATGAGCGATCTGCATTTGGTTATCAATAATGACGTTATCGGCAATCACAGTATCATCTAACGCACCACGGTCAATCGTGGTACACGCGCCAATTTCAACACGGTTACCAATACGCACCGTGCCAAGCTGAGGGATCTTAATCCACTCACCTTTTTCATTGGCATAGCCAAAGCCATCGCTGCCAATCACGGTATTTGCTTGAACTAGACAGTCACTGCCTAACTCAACGTTGTGATAGATACTAACATTAGCCCAAAGCTGAGTATTGCTACCAATTTTAGCGTGTTGACCAATAAAGCAACCTGCACCAATGATGACGTTATCACCAAGCTCAGCACCCGCCTCGATAACCGCGTTAGCGCCAATTGAGACGTTGGCTCCAAGTTTCACTGTTGCATCGATTACCGCAGAAGGCGCAATGCCTGATGCTGCTTTCGGCGTGGTATCTAGCGCTTGCGCCACTTTCGCAAAAGCAACGTAAGGATCATCGACAACCAGAGTATTGCCTTGGCACTGCTCTAATTGAGCCGCTTTCACCATGACTACTGTTGCTTGGCATTGCGCTAAATGTTTCGCGTACTTTGGATTAGACAAGAAAGTCACATGACCTTGCTGTGCTTTATCCATTGGTGCAACCATAGTGACTGTCGCTGTCGCGTCACCATGTAACTCGCCCCCAGTAATTGTTGCCAATTCGGCTAATGTCAGTGTCTTCATAAACGTCTATTTTAGTGCTTTGATTACGTCTTCAGAGATGTTGTACTCAGGTTTAGAGTATTGCAGTGCTGTGATATCAATAACCATATCGTAGCCCTGCTTCTCTGCAACTTCTTTTACTGCTTTTTGAATAACTTGGAATAGTTTCGCTTTTTCTTGCGCTTCGCGGCGTGCCGATGCTTGCTCAAGTGCTTGCGCTTTGATCTTGTACTTACTGTCTAGCTGACCAATTTCAATGCGGATTTTCTCCACTTCTTCTTGACCAAGTAGCTCGCCATCACGCTTCAGCTTCTCAATTTTCGTTCTTGCTTCTGCTTGAATCGCTTTTAGCTCATCCGCTTTGTCTTTGAATTCTTTCTGCATCTGTTGCAATACCGCTTCACGCTGCGGTAACTCTTGGAACACCTGAGCTGTATTAATGTAACCGATCTTTTGCGCCGCTTCAGCCGCGTTAGCAAAAAGAGAAGAAGTCATTACTAGAAGACCAAGACCAGCCGCTTTGATTGTTTTATTCACTTGTAAATTCCTTTAATTAGAAGGTTCTGCCGATTGTGAAAGTGAAGAACTCTTCATCGTCACCTTCATAACTTTCAATTGGTTTCGCCACTGAGAACACTAATGGTCCCATTGGTGACATCCATTGCAGCGCAACACCGTAAGAAGCGCGGTAATTTGCTGGATCTGAGTAATCGTAATACAGCGGATCGCCAATATCACCTTTATAGACAAACTCGGTATCCCACACGCTCGCCGCATCAATAAAGGCACTAGTACGCACTTGACTGCGAACTTCTTCAGACGCGAATGGCGTTGGGAAAATTAGCTCTAAGCTTGCTAACGCAACAGCGTTACCACCGACAGAGTCATCACTTGTAATCAAACATGGATTGCCTGAACTACATATCTGCCCATCAACGCTACCACCTCTTTGCGATTGCACCGCTCGTGGACCAACACTGTTTGAGCCAAAACCACGTAAGCTTGAGAAACCACCTGCGTAATAGTTCTCATAAAATGGGAACAAGTTGTCATTGCCATCGGTTTGACCGTAGCCATTACCATACCCCAAACGACCACGCATCAGCAGCGTAAAGTCATGCTTTTTCGTCAACGGAATGTAATTTCTTACATCATATTGTAGCTTGAAGTATTTCGCATCCGAACCAGGCACTGTCATCATGTACGATGCACGTTGATAGTTGCCAGCTGTTGGGAAATAGCCTTTGTTTAAATTGTTGCGTGTCCACGCTAGGTTAATATCAAAGTCGTTGGTGATGATATCGCCTTCAGGCTGACCAATACTTTGCGCAAATCGTTGCGCTTGATCATAAGTTGGTACGTTACCAATCTTGTTATGCGTGTAGCCAAAACCAAACTCAAAACGGTTCAGCTCATCAAATGGGAAGCCCCAGGTTAAATCCGCACCATAACTTTCGTTGGTATAGTCGACAATACCCGCTTCTGATGCTTCAAAGGTATTGAAAAATACTTTACCACCCAAACTCACCCCATCAAGGTTCCAATATGGGTCACGGTATTCCAAAGTTAAGTTCTTTTGATAATCGTTCATCATCGCGCTTACACCAACGCGATTACCGGTACCAGCAAAGTTATCTTGCTGGAGACCGACTTGGAAGCTAATACCTGATTCAGTACCGTAGCCTACACCAAAGTTAATACTACCTGAGTTGGCCTCTTTGACACGGTAAACCAGATCAACCTGATCTTCACTACCCGGTACACGCACGGTTTGTACATCAACGGTTTCAAAAAAGCCGAGACGATTTAGACGCCCTTTACTGGTTTCAATCGCTTTTGAGTTAAGCCAGCTGCCTTCCATTTGACGCATTTCGCGGCGCAACACTTCATCTTTAGTCGAGTTGTTACCGACAAAACGAATATCACGGACGTACACGCGTTTGCCCGGTTCTACATTCACCGTCAGCGAAACCTGCTTGGTTTCTTCATTGAATTCAGGAATGGTGCGAACTTGTGGGTAAGCATAACCAGCCTCACCCAGCACACGTTTAACCCCTTCTTCCAATGAGGTCACGGCTGAGCCTTTGTAAACCTCACCCGGCTCAAACGTCACTAGACGCTCAAATTCTGCTTCTTTACCAATAAGGTCACCACGGAACTTAACGCCTTCAACCGTATATTGCGCGCCTTCATTGATACTCAAGGTGATATAAACACCTTTTTTATCTGGTGAAATCGATACTTGCGTCGAGGTCACTTGAAACTTTAGGTACCCACGATCTAAGTAGTAAGTGCGGAGCGCTTCAATATCACCTGCCAACACTTGCTTTTGGTACTTATCATCCGACAAGAAGTTCCACCACGATACGTTCGCATTGAGGTTAAAACGCGACATTAACTCGTCATCAGTAAAGACTTTATTACCGATAAAGTTAATCTGTTGAATCTTGGCTGAAACACCTTCGGTGAAAACAAATTTTAGGTCGGTACGATTGCGCGGTAGCGGCGTGATCACCGCCTGAACAGTTGCGTTGTATTTACCAACACTGTAATAGAAGTCTTCTAACCCTTTTTCAATATTTGACAGCGTTGTACGATCCAGCGCTTCACCCACGCGAATGCCTGATGCGTCCAAGTTCTGCTGCAACTGCTCATCTTTAATCGCACTGTTACCAGAGAAAGAGATAGTAGAAATGGTTGGTCGCTCAGTTACCTGGACTACCAACACATTGTTGTCACGTGATACTTTGATGTCTTCAAAGTTACCGGTTGAGTAAAGCGCACGGATGATATCTGCGACATCCTGATTGCTGACAGTATCGCCAATACGAATTGGCATTTTTAGCAACGCTGCACCTAATGCTACGCGCTGCAAGCCCTCAATCTGAATATCTTGTACTACAAAACTCTCGGCTTGCGCAGAGACACTTGTTGCCAATAGTGTTGCCAACAGAATTTTTTTCATCGCCATATTTGTTCTAGTTATTCCTTGCTACAACTTTCATCCACGTTATAGGCGAGCGAAATCATTAAAAATCGCGACCGCCATAAGGGCAAATAGAATTGCGCCACCAAAACGGTAGCCTATCTCCTGTACCTTTTCTGGCACAGGACGTCGAATAATTGCTTCGATGGCAAAGAACAGTAGATGTCCACCGTCTAGCATCGGTAACGGCACTAAATTAATAATGCCTAAGTTCACACTAATTAAAGCGAGGAAGCCTAAGAAATACACCAAGCCATAGTCAGCCGTGGTTCCCGCCCCCTTAGCTATGGTGATTGGACCGCTTAAGTTATTCAGCCCCACATCGCCCACGACCAATTTTTTCAGCATGGTAAAGGTTAAATCAATAACTTGTCCGGTTTTATCCACCGCTTTGCCGATTGACTCAAATACACCAAATTGCAGGTCGAAGCGATAATTTTCCGGCCATTCTGCGACCTCAGGGGCGATTCCAGCAAAACCAATTAAAGAGCCATCTTGTAACTCTTTACTTTGCGGGATTAAGGTTAGTGTCACCAACTGCTCATCTCTCATCACTGCCACACTCAATGGCTTATTTGGACTAGAGCGAACCGCCTCCACTAACTGCTGCCACTGAGTAATCGCTTGATTGTCAATCGCCACAATCGTATCACCAGCAATCAAACCTGCTAATTGACCTGCACTAGCATCAGATACGCTGGCTAATGTGGTCGAAATTTCCGGTGTGTAAGGTTTAAAACCAAGCGCAGACATTGCCGACTGACTTTCTGGATCAAACTTCCAAGCGGAAAGGTCGAGTTTAACTTGTTGCTCCATGCCAATGGTGTCACTAGGCACCACTGTCATCGTTAGTGTTTGCTCACCAATGTGAGAGACTAACTGCATGTTAACCGATTCCCAATCCGCGGTTTTGACGCCAGAAATCGCTTTTAGTTCCATTCCCGATTCTAATCCTGCTTGAGCAGCGATAGAGTGAGCCTCAACTTGACCAACAACCGGTTTGACAGCTGGCACGCCAATCAAGAACACTAACCAGTAAGCAAAGATAGCAAATAAGAAGTTAAACGCTGGTCCTGCAGCCACGATTGCGGTGCGCTTTATCAATGGCTTTTTATCAAACGCGTATTGCTCCATCTCGGCTGGGATATCATCCACGCGGCTATCAAGCATCTTGACATAGCCACCAAGTGGGATCATTGAGATGGTGTATTCGGTGCCATCTTGCGCAACTTTGCGCCAAATCGACTTACCAAAACCGATTGAAAAGCGTTCAACTTTTACGCCGCAACGACGTGCAACCCAAAAATGACCAAACTCATGCACCGCCACCAAAATACCTAGGGCAACGATAAATGAAATAAAGTTCCATAAGATTCCAGTCATGCTCTGCGTCCGCTAATAAAGTTGGTGGCAAGAGAGCGAGCCATTTTGTCGACCTCTAAAATGCTCTCCAAACTATCACACTTTAACTGCGTATTCATCGAACAAATTCTTTCGGTTACCCAATTATTGACACGTGCAATATGAGTAAACGGAATCGTACGATTTAAGAACGCATCAACCGCGATCTCATTGGCGGCATTCAGTGCCGTTGTGGCGTGCTGACCAATGTAGCAAGCATCAATTGCCAGTTTTAAACACGGATAGCGTTCAAAATCAGGTTCAAGGAAGGTTAGCTGACCAACTTGAGTAAAATCGAGTGGCTTCACACCGGCACGAACGCGCTCTGGATAAGAAAGTGTTAATGCAATTGGAGTTGCCATATCAGGCTCTCCCAATTGAGCGAGTGTTGAACCATCTTTGTACTGCACCATCGAATGAATCACAGACTGAGGATGAATGATCACTTTCATCTGCTCACGCGAGGCATTAAATAGCCACTTGGCTTCGATATACTCTAAGCCTTTGTTCATCATCGTCGCAGAATCAACAGAAATCTTTGGTCCCATCGACCAATTAGGATGAGCAATCGCCTGCTCAGGGGTCACATGCTCCAATTCTTCTAGATTGGAATAACGAAATGGACCGCCAGAGCCCGTCAGCAAGATATGTTCGATGCCATGCTCGCTAAGATCGCAATGACCTAGATTAGTTTGGATCTCGCTAGGCAAACATTGGAAAATCGCATTGTGCTCACTGTCTACAGGCAAAAGCTCTGCGCCGCTTTGCTTAACCGCATCAACAAAAAGCTGACCGGACATCACCAAAGCTTCTTTGTTAGCCAATAGCACTCGCTTGCCCGCTTTAACGGCTGCCATAGTTGGCATTAACCCAGCGGCACCGACAATAGCAGCCATCACAGTGTCAACTTCACTCATCGATGACACGTGACACATTGCCTCAACACCCGCCAAGACAGTAACGTTTAGTCCAAGCGCGGCAAGTGCCTTTTTCAGCTGCTGCGCTGACACTTCGTCGGCCATCACTGCATATTGCGGTTGCCATTTTGCGCACAGCTGAATCATTTTTTCGACATTCTGACCCGCAGCTAAAGCAACAATTCGAAATTGCTCAGGATTGTTTTCTATAACTTTTAAGGTGCTGGCACCAATAGAGCCTGTGGCACCTAAAATGGTTAAATTACGCATAGACTAAACCGATAGCTAAGCGAGCGAGATAAGCTCGCTCAACTCAAGAGAATAAGAAATAAAGAAGAGCAAAAACCGGGAAAGCGGCTGTCAGACTATCAATACGGTCAAGTACACCACCATGCCCTGGAATGATATTACTACTATCTTTAATACCTGATACACGCTTGAACATACTTTCAACCAAGTCGCCAAGTACTGAGATAATGACCGTCACTAAGGTAATTGCAACAAACGCCACGACACTAGCAAACTCGATATCAAACCACTCAGCCGTACCCCAACCAACTAATAGGGCGGTCACTAAACCACCTATCAAACCTTCGATGGTTTTATTTGGGCTGACATGGGGTGCCATCTTACGTTTACCGAAGCTTTTGCCTGCAAAGTAAGCGCCACTATCTGCCGCCCAGACAATAAAGCAAACGTATAAGACAAGTTTAGCGCCGTGATACGGTTCTGTAAGCACGCCTTCAGCACGTAACATCACTATGCTCCATAGAAATGGCAGCAAGGTAAGAATGCCAAATAGATGACGCAGCGGCTTAGACCCTTGCCACAGAGTGGCAGACTTAGGATATGAGATGGCAAGAGCACTTGAAACTAGCCACCAAATAAAACCAGCGCCAAGCACAAAGTAATGCACTTCAGAGAGATGATTGAGGCTGTAGGCATCAAAAGGAATAAAAACAAAACTTAGAGCGGTAACGGCGACACTCGGTAACAGTGCAGTAATACGATTATTGGTTTCAACAAACTGGGTCCATTCCCAAAAACCAATCAAAGTCACAACAGTAATCAAAGCGATAAAAAGAGGTAAAGAAAGCTTAAAAATCGCCAAGATCACTAAAGGTGCAAGAATAAGCGCGGTGATAATTCGTTGTTTCAAACTAATGTCCTTATTGGCATTCCATTAATGCTCTAACTTGCTCGCCAGTGCATCCGAAACGACGTTCACGTTCGATAAACCAAGTAACAGCTTCAATTAAGCTATCCTCGTTAAATTCAGGCCAATAAATAGGAGTAAAATAGATTTCCGCATAAGCCATTTGCCAAAGCATAAAGTTGCTAATGCGACATTCGCCACTAGTGCGAATCAAGAGATCGACCTCTGGCAAATCAGCCATGGTCAGGTGCTGAGTAATTAAACTTTCATCGATATCATCAACATTCAGCTCGCCTTGCTGAACTTGCTTGGCGATTTGCTTAGTCGCTTCAGTGATATCCCATTTGCCGCCATAGTTAGCTGCAATGTTAATTACCATCCCACTGTTGCCTGCGGTCAAAGCCTCTGCTTGAGCAATTTTATCTTGAAGCTTTTGATTAAAACGACTGGTATCACCAATCACTCTTAGGCGTAAGCCATTTTTATGCAGTCGCTTCACTTCGGTTGAAAGCACGGTAATAAACAACTCCATCAACACACCGACTTCTTCTTCCGGTCGACGCCAGTTCTCACTGCTAAAGGCAAATAGCGTCACTGCCTTGATGCCAAGACGAGCTGCAGTAGAGATGGTTTTGCGAACCGCAGAGACGCCGTTTTTATGACCAAATACGCGCGGCTTTCCTTGCGCTTTTGCCCAACGACCATTGCCATCCATGATGACAGCGATATGTTTAGGAAGTAGATCGGGTGAGAGTTGTGAATTTTGCATATAGCTTTTAGTGTTACTAGCAGGGGACAAAGAGTAGCACAAAAAAGCACTGTGCGGTGAGCACAGTGCTTTTTTTTGAAGATAGTTGAAGAATTAAACTTCCATCAACTCTTTTTCTTTTGCCGCTAGAACATCATCCACATTCTTAACAGCAACATCTGTCAGTTTTTGGATTTCTTCTTGGCCTTTACGATCTTCATCTTCAGAAATTTCTTTGTCTTTCAGAAGTGCTTTCAGATCGCTGTTTGCGTCACGACGGATGTTACGTACTGCAACACGTGCACCTTCCGCTTCACCACGTACAATCTTAACTAGATCTTTACGACGCTCTTCTGTTAGCGGTGGAAGTGGAACGCGAATAATTGTACCTGCAGACATAGGGTTTAGACCTAGGTCAGATTGCATAATCGCTTTTTCAACTTTTTGCGTTAGTTCACGGTCAAATACAGTGATAGCCAGTGTACGTGCATCTTCCGCTACAACGTTAGCCACTTGGTTTAGAGGCGTTGGTGCACCGTAGTACTCTACCGAGATACCAGATAGCAAGCTTGGGTGAGCGCGACCCGTGCGAACTTTAGAAAGGTTGTTCTTTAGAGCTTCAACACTCTTTTCCATGCGCTCTTGCGCGTCTTTTTTGATTTCGTTAATCACGATTTCACCTTAATAATTCTTCTTTCTCAAAGAAATTTTAACAGGGCTATTCGGTAAGTCGCCATTTTTCCAAATAGCGACTGCACAGATTAAGCTTTATCAGTAATCAAAGTACCTTCAGCTTCACCCATTACCACGCGACGTAGTGCACCTGGTTTGTTCATATTGAATACGCGGATTGGCATTTTGTGGTCGCGAGCAAGTGTAAATGCTGCTAAATCCATCACTTTTAGTTCTTTATCAAGAATTTCAGCGTAAGTAAGCTTATCATACAGCTCTGCGTCTGGGTTTGCTACTGGGTCTGCAGTAAATACACCATCAACTTTCGTCGCTTTTAGAACTACGTCAGCTTCGATCTCAATACCACGTAGACACGCAGCTGAGTCAGTCGTAAAGAATGGGTTACCAGTACCTGCAGAGAAGATCACCACGCGACCTTGACGCAGTTCGCGAATTGCATCTGCCCAATTGTAGTCGTCACACACGCCTTTTAGTGGGATAGCAGACATTACGCGAGCGTTAACGTATGCACGGTGTAGCGCGTCACGCATTGCAAGACCGTTCATAACGGTTGCTAGCATACCCATGTGATCACCAACTACGCGGTTCATACCCGCTTCAGCTAGACCAGCACCACGGAATAGGTTACCACCACCAATTACCACACCAACTTGAACACCTAGTTCTACCAGCTCTTTTACTTCTTGAGCCATGCGGTCAAGAATCGCAGGATCAATACCAAAACCTTCTGAGCCTTGAAGTGCTTCACCACTCAGTTTTAACAAGATACGTTGATATGCCGGTTTAGGGTTCGTAGTCATGGATTATACCTTCCAAAAAGAGAGTTATTAATTAACAGTCATGGATAGAGACTTGTCTAAATCTTTATCCATCACGACTAATCGTAAAAAGACCGTAGCCATGGCTACGGTCTAGATATCTCAGCGTCTCTAAGGATTAACCTTTTTGAGCTAGAGCTACTTCTTCAGCGAAGCTTAGGCCTTCAACTTTCTCGATACCTTCACCTACTTCTAGGCGAACGAATGTAGAAACTGATGCGCCGCGCTCTTTAAGGATTTCGCCAACAGACTTCTTAGGTTCCATAACGAAAGGCTGACCAGTTAGTGAAACTTCGCCAGTGAATTTCTTCATGCGACCTTCAACCATCTTCTCAGCGATTTCTTTAGGCTTGCCTTCGTTCATAGCGATTTCAACTTGAACTTCACGCTCTTTAGCAACTACGTCAGCTGGTACGTCAGTTGGGTTAACGTATTCTGGACGAGATGCAGCTACGTGCATTGCAACGTGCTTAAGTGTTTCAGCGTCGCCTTCACCAGCAACAACTACACCGATTTTCTCACCGTGACGGTAAGAAGCGATAGCAGCACCTTCAACGTATTGTACGCGACGGATAGCAACGTTTTCGCCGATCTTAGCAACTAGAGCAACACGCTCTTCTTCGAACTTAGCGATTAGCTCTTCAACAGAAGCTTTAGAAGCTAGAGCTTCTTCTGCTACTTTCTCTGCGAATGCAGTGAAGTTGCCGTCTTTAGCAACGAAGTCAGTTTGACAGTTAACTTCAAGAAGAACAGCTACGCCTTCTGCGTCTTTGATGATGATTGCGCCTTCAGCAGCTACGTTACCTGCTTTCTTAGCAGCTTTAGCAGCACCTGATTTACGCATGTTTTCGATTGCTAGTTCGATGTCGCCGTTAGTTTCAACAAGCGCTTTCTTACATTCCATCATACCTGCGCCAGTACGTTCACGCAGTTCTTTTACTTGAGCAGCAGTAACAGCCATTCTGTATTCCTCGGTTGATTCTCGATAGGGTAAAAATCAGGGGCCTACATTTTCGGCCCCTGATGATAACTATAACTCAGTATATGCGACAACTAAGTTGCACATAAACTAAGAAAGACTCGGAGCCGCTATTATTCAGCTTCTACGAAACCGTCTTTTTCAGCTACAACAGCAACGTCTTTGTTACGACCTTCAGTTACAGCAGAAGCTGCAGCGTTTAGGTATAGTTGTACTGCGCGGATTGCGTCGTCGTTACCTGGGATGATGTAGTCTACGCCGTCTGGGTTAGAGTTAGTATCTACTACAGCGTATACTGGAATACCTAGGTTGTTAGCTTCTTTAATCGCAATGTGCTCGTGATCAGCGTCGATTACGAATAGAGCGTCAGGTAGACCACCCATGTCTTTGATACCACCAAGAGATTTCTCTAGCTTCTCCATTTCGCGAGTACGCATTAGAGCTTCTTTCTTAGTTAGTTTGTCAAAAGTACCGTCTTGAGACTGTGCTTCAAGATCTTTTAGACGCTTGATAGACTGACGAACAGTTTTGTAGTTTGTTAGCATACCGCCTAACCAGCGGTTGTTAACGTAGTACTGGTTGCTTGCGATTGCAGCTTCTTTAACAGCTTCAGATGCAGCGCGCTTAGTACCTACGAATAGAACTTTACCTTTCTTCTCGCCAACTTTAGCTAGTTCAGCTAGAGCTTCGTTGAACATTGGTACAGTTTTTTCTAGGTTGATGATGTGAACGCGGTTACGAGCACCAAAGATGAATGGCTTCATTTTTGGGTTCCAGTAACGAGTTTGGTGACCGAAGTGAACACCAGCTTTCAGCATATCGCGCATTGATACAGTTGCCATTTTAAAATCCTCTATGGGGTTAGGCCTCCACATTCCCCATGATTCCGACTAAGCTTCTGCTCAGCACCCCGGAATATGTGTCGGAATGTGTGTGATTTAAAGATAAATGTTTATGGAACTCATCTGCTTCGCCGCTTAGCCATGCTAACTGAAGAGAACAGACAATGTTTCCGGCGCGCTTTATATCACATTTCACCCTATATTGGCTAGTAAAAATTCCTCTCTCGCGGTGGTGAAAAAGCCTTTCCCCTGCGTAAAAGAAGGCTAGCTCAATGCTCTACATCATTTGTAAGCAAATAAATCCTATCTCTATGCACTCAAGCCAATTTGATACGCTCAACTTGGCAATTGCTTAAGCTACTTGGGTCTCGCGCGGCTTCCTGTTAAAATGTGTCGATTCGCACATTTTGCGTAAGAAGAGAAAGTAGAGAAAAGCCAATGTCAATCAAGATCAAAACGGCTGAAGAAGTCGAACGTATGCGCCTTGCGGGTAGCCTAGCTGCCGATATCCTAGAAATGATCGAACCTCATATCAAAGAAGGGGTAACGACAGATGAGTTAAACCAAATTTGTCACGATTATGCTCTAGAGAAAGGTGCCTACTCTGCTCCGCTCGACTACCACGGCTTTCCAAAATCCATTTGTACCTCAATCAACCACATCGTGTGTCACGGCATTCCGGCAACACAAGATGAACTGGGTGCAAACGGTCAAATGAAACCTGCTGTGCTTAAAAATGGCGACATCATCAACGTTGATATCACGGTTATCGTTCCTGACGATGAAAACGCTGATTTGAACGTGCGTCCAGCTGGCTATCACGGTGATACCTCAAAGATGTTCTTCGTAGGTGACGTATCTCCAGAGGATAAGCGTCTATGTATGGTCACACAAGAAGCGCTTTATGTTGGTATGCGTCAAGTTAAGCCAGGCGCGACTGTAGGTGATATCGGTACGGCGATTGAGAAGTACATCAAGACCAACAACAAAAACAACCCACGCAATAAATTCTCGATCGTAAAAGACTTCTGTGGTCACGGCATTGGTAACGAGTTCCACGAGGAGCCACAAGTTGTTCACTACCGCAACAGCGACCGTCGTCAGTTCAAAGAAGGCATGTGTTTTACTATTGAACCGATGATTAACGCGGGTAAGTTCGGTTGTACGGTTGATGCCGAAGACGACTGGACGGTATACACCGGCGACGGTAAGAAGTCAGCTCAGTACGAACACACCATCGTGGTGACCAAAGACGGTTGTGAGGTGTTAACGCTGCGTAGCGACGATACAATTCCACGTTTTATGAAAAATGCATAATTGAGATATCCCCGCTTTTGCGGGGATATTTTTTTGTCAGCAACGATTTGATAGAGTTAAGAAAACTCTATCACAACCTAGGCACGCTTAGGTCGAGATTCACCCAGCACGGATAGCCACTATGCCTTTTCAATCGCCACTCACATTCAGTGACGAGCAAATTAACGTTAGCGAGTTAAAAGCCCAATTAGAGCAGTTTGCTGAATACCAAAAGCAAGAGTTTAAAAATCATCACCCGGTCAGTGACCTAGTGTTAGGGCGCTCTGACTACACTGATTTACTGCTGACCCGCTTGTGGCAGTATTATGGTTTTGCCCAATTGCCGCACATCAGTTTAGTAGCCGTCGGTGGCTATGGTCGTGGTGAACTGCACCCCCTGTCAGACATCGATATCTTGGTGTTATCCAAAAAAACACTGCCCGATGCTCTCGGAGCAAAAGTTAGTGAATTTATTACCCTACTATGGGATCTGCGCTTAGAAATCGGTCATGCGGTGCGTACTGTCGAGCAATGCGGCGAGATCGGCAGCCAAGATCTCACCGTTGCCACTAACTTACAAGAAGCCCGACTGCTTACTGGCTGTGAAGAAACCTTCCACCAGCTCAAAATGACCGTCCACTCTGAGTCATTTTGGCCAAGCGAAGTTTTCTATAAAGCCAAAGTACAAGAGCAAGCCGAGCGCCACGCTCGCTATCACGACACCACCTATAATCTCGAGCCCGATATCAAATCCACCCCTGGGGGACTGCGCGACATTCACACCTTAAGCTGGGTTGCGCGACGCCATTTTGGCGCCACATCGCTGTTTGAAATGAGCCGCTACGGCTTTTTAACCGACGCTGAATATCGCGAGTTGGTAGAGTGCCAAGAGTTTCTTTGGCGCGTGCGCTTTGCCTTGCATATTGATCTAAGACGCTATGACAACCGCCTGACTTTTGCTCACCAACCACCTGTTGCAGAGACTCTGGGCTTTGTCGGTGAAGGCAATCGCGGCGTCGAAATGATGATGAAAGAGTTCTACCGCACTTTGCGCCGCGTCGCTGAGCTAAACAAAATGCTGCTCAAACTGTTTGGACAAGCGATATTAAATCGAGGTGTTGAGAGTTCGGTGCAAGTAATCAGTGAAGATTTCCAACGTCGAGGCAGCTTGATTGAAGCGCGCAAACCGGCTCTGTTCCAAGCGCGCCCCGAAACGATTTTGGATATGTTTCTACATATTGCCAATGACTCAACCATTGAAGGCGTATCACCGCCAACACTACGCCAGTTACGCACCGCACGTCGCCGTTTCAACAAGTTCCTACACACCATTCCCGAAGCGCGTGAGAAGTTTCTTGAGCTGTGTCGCCATCCCAACGCTTTGCACAATGCCTTTGGTTTGATGCACAAACTGGGCGTGCTGGCTGCTTATCTTCCACAATGGAGCCAAATTGTAGGTCAGATGCAATTTGACCTATTCCACGTCTATACCGTTGACGAACATAGCGTGAGATTACTCAAGCACATCAACACTTTTAGCTACGCTAAGAACCACAGCAAACACCCGATTTGCTGTGAGGTTTTCCCCCGTATTCAGAAAAAAGAGCTGCTGATCATCGCCGCAATTTTCCATGATATTGGTAAAGGACGCGGTGGCGACCACTCCATCATTGGCGCAGAAGAAGCCTATGCATTCTGTCGTGAACATGGCTTGTCGACGCCAGAAGCCAACCTTGTTTCTTGGCTGGTACGTAATCACCTACTGATGTCCGTCACCGCTCAGCGCCGTGATATTTACGATCCAGAAGTGATCACCGAATTTGCCAAACAAGTGCGCGATGAAGAGTATCTTGAATATCTGGTGTGCTTGACCGTGGCGGACATCTGTGCGACTAACCCAGAACTGTGGAACAGTTGGAAACGTACCTTGCTTGCCGAGCTGTTTTACTCGACTCAAAGAGCGCTGCGCCGCGGTTTAGAGAACCCAGTTGATGTGCGTGAGCGTATCCGTCACAACCAGCAGATGGCGTCAGCGCTACTGCGTAAGGAAGGGTTTAGCAGCCGCGAAATTGAAGTGATTTGGCAGCGCTTTAAAGCTGACTATTTCTTACGCCACACTCACAAGCAGATTGCTTGGCATTGTGCCAACTTATTGCGTCATACAGATCCCACGCAACCTTTAGTGCTGATCAGCAAAAAGCCAACTCGAGGCGGTACCGAAGTGTTTGTTTACACCAAAGACCAAAAGGGACTTTTTGCCACCGTTGTGGCTGAGCTCGACAGAAGGAACTTTAACGTCCATGACGCGCAAGTCATGACCAGTAAAGATGGTTATGTACTTGATACTTTTATGGTGCTTGACCAAAACGGCAATCCGGTTGAGGAAGGTCGTCATAAGGCAGTCGAGAAACATTTGGTGCATGTTTTAACGGATGGACGTCCGACCAAGATCCGTACCCGTCGCACGCCACGTAACCTGCAACACTTCAAGGTTAAAACCACGGTAGATTTTCTTCCTAGTAAGAGCAAAAAGCGCACCACGCTTGAGTTTGTCGCCCTTGATACTCCCGGGCTACTTGCTACCGTTGGGGCAACCTTTGCCGATCTCAACATCAACCTACACGCAGCAAAAATTACCACTATCGGCGAACGTGCAGAGGACTTTTTTATTATTACCGGAGCCGAAGGCGGCAAGTTAAGTGAAGAGGAAGAAATGGCGCTACGCGAGTGCTTGATTGCCAACGTAGCAGAGCTTGCTCCAAACTGATCTTAGCCACAAATTGATAAAAATATAGACAGTTCAACTATATCGCCGAGAACTAGGCTGCTACATTAAATGTGTTCAATTTAACTTAAGCTAAGCTTAGGTCATAAAACTCACAATTAATGAGGTAGCCTATGTTTCCACAATTAACGGGTCTAGGCATACAAGATCCCAAACAGATTGAGCGCTATTCTTTGCGTCAAGAAGCTCACAAAGACGTATTGAAAATCTACTTCCGCAAACAAAAAGGCGAACTATTCGCCAAAAGTGTCAAATACAAATACCCACGCCAAATCAAGAATGTGCTAGTAGATAGCGGCAGTCACAAGTACAAAGAAGTCACCGAAATCAACCGCAATCTCACCCTCGTGATTGATGAGCTCAATAGACTCACCAAGCCAGAAAAAAGCGCAGAAGTCGATGTGAAACAGAAAATCCTGTCGGATCTGCGTCATTTAGAAAAAGTGGTATCGAGCAAGATTGCCGAAATCGAGGCGGATTTGGAGAAGCTGAATTAAGTCTGGGAACACAAAGCGATGACATCGCTTTGTTACAGATGAGGGAACGCTGCGCTACGGAGTTTGCTTCATTCCATAAGCGTTAGCGTTCCGTAAGTGAAACGTATTATGCTGAGCGCTCCCGAAGCATAGCAGCGCCATGCGTTCCAAAAGCGGTAAGGTTACATCCAACCTGCGTATTTACCGACTAGGTAAAGGGCAACACCAGCCATGACACCGGCTACGATGTCATCAATCATGATGCCTAGACCGCCATGAATGCGCTTATCAAGCCAACCAATTGGCCATGGTTTTACCATGTCAAAAAAGCGGAACAAGATAAAACCTGTCAGTAGCCATTTCCAATCCGTCGCAGAAAGTTGCAACATCGGCACCACTGCCATAGTGATCCAAAAACCAGCAAACTCATCCCAAACAATCGAGCCGTGATCATGCACGCCCATATCATCAGAAGTCACCTGGCAGATCTTCACGCCAATCACACAAGCTGCCAATACAGCAAGCAGATAAGCACTGAACGGCAGTTGCACTAAGAGCAAATAAAAAGGAATCGCAGCTAAGGTGCCCATCGTTCCGGGAACGACCGGAGAAAGACCACTACCAAAGCCAGTTGCGAGTAAATGCCAAGGGTTCTTTAAAGAAATCAGAGAAAGAGGGTTCGTCATAATTCGGTCTTAATTGGTTTTGAAATGATCATAGCCGTTGAGCTGCCAAGCAAGAGCTTGACCTTGCTGAGTCAAAGTTAGCTTACCACTATCGTTAATCGTGCCAATGCGAGTAATTTGGCAATCAATCTCACTCACTGCCTGCCACATTCGCTGCTGGTTACCATCGGCAAGAGTAAAACAAAGCTCATATTCTTCACCACTGGTAAGAGCATATTGCTGAGCTTGCTGCTCACTGCCAACAAAGCCTAGTAACTGCTCAGACAGCGGTAACTGTTCAACTTGCAGTTGTGCGCCAACACCTGAGCGCTTAAGTATATGACCTAAATCGGAAATGACGCCATCAGAAATATCAATTGCCGCGCTAGCAATGCCTCTTAGCGCCTCACCTACCTGCGTTCGCGGAGTTGAAAAGTAGTGACGTTTTTCTAGCTCGCGCGCATAAGGCTTGCTCAGGTTGGCAGGCTCTAACACCACATCCAATCCGGCTTTACTATCACCAAGGAAGCCCGTGACATACACACCATCGCCGACTTTGGCACCACTGCGTTCTAACGCTTCCCCTTGAGGCAGAAGACCTTGTACCGTCAAGGTGATGCTTAGCGGTCCCTTGGTGGTATCTCCACCAATCAGCTGTAAGCCGTATTGATCAGCTAAAGCAAAGAAGCTGTCACAAAATGGGGCTAACCAAGTTTCATCCACTTCAGGCATAGTCAAGGCAAACGAAACCCAAGCAGGTGTCGCGCCCATCGCTGCAAGATCGCTGATATTTGAAGCTAATGCTTTGTGTGCCACCCAAGCCGGATTGGCAGAAGATAAGAAATGCGTATCCGCGACTAAGGTGTCAGTACTGATCGCAATGAGAGTCCCGGTAGAAGCCGCGACTAATGCGCAATCATCGCCCGCTGCCAACACAACATCACTGCGCTGAGCTTGCCGACCGACAAAGTACTTTTCGATGAGATTGAATTCGCCAGACATAGAATAGAGAGATGAGAAACCTAGGCTGTAGTATATAAAAAAGGTCAGCAAATGCTGACCTTTTTAAATTTAAATCGATTATTTCTTACGTACGTGCGGCGCAGCTTTATCAAGTACACCGTTCACGAATTTGTGGCTGTCTTCCGCAGCGAACACTTTAGCAAGTTCAATCGCTTCGTTGATAACCACTTTGTAAGGAACGTCTTCACGACGAGTCATCTCATACATAGCAAGACGTAGCAGTGCTAGCTCCATCAAATCCAAATCTTGCATTGGACGTGACGTGTATGGACGAATCTTACTATCTAGCTCTGTGTGACTTAGCACAACACCTGATAACAGGTCACGGAAGTAAGCAACGTCAGTGTCTGGCGCAGTTAGTGCAGGCTCTGATGCATGATGCTCTTCTTCATCATACTTACCACCTGATAAGAACTGCTCTTCAATTGTGGCAACATTGTCTTTAGTAATTTGCCAAGAGTAGATCGCTTGTAGAGCGAATCGACGTGCATTACGACGTGCGGCTGGTTTCACACTGGCCCCCATTAGGAATCAATTTCTGAAAGAACGTTAATCATCTCAAGTGCGCTTAGTGCAGCCTCTGCACCTTTATTACCAGCCTTGGTTCCTGCGCGCTCAATTGCTTGGTCAATTGTATCAACGGTCAATACGCCAAACGCCACTGGAAGGCTATATTCCAGAGAAACTTGAGCAAGACCTTTGTTACATTCACTGCAAACATAGTCAAAGTGTGGAGTACCGCCACGAATTACTGTACCTAAAGATACAATCGCGTCGTACTTACCTGTTTTCGCTACACGTTGAGCCACAAGAGGCAATTCAACGGCACCAGGACAACGAACAACAGTGATGTTGTCTTCGCTTACTTGTCCATGACGCTTTAAAGTATCGATTGCACCAGACAATAGACTTTCGTTAATAAAACTGTTGAAACGAGAAATAACGATAGCAATTTTTGCGTTTGGCGCTGGGAAGCCACCCTCGATCACTTTCATAAGCCTTCCTTTAACTATGTTCATCAAGTGAGAATCGCCGGATTCTAGCACAAAACTGTGAGCAATATCTAATAGGTTTTTACATATCCAAAACGAAAAAGCGAGATGTCATAGACACCTCGCTTAATTATTTGAAACTACGACGCTTGTTACTCAGTAATATACTCAATCACATTCAAGCCAAAACCGCCTAACGCATGGTAACGCTTGTTGCTTGATGAAAGCAGGCGCATGGCATGCACACCAAGATCTGCCAGAATTTGTGAACCGACACCCACACGGCGTGAAGTGCCCTGCTTTTTCGCCAGCGTCGGTGCTTTGCCCTGATCTTGCGCTTCAAACATCTTAACGCGATGGATGAGCAGATCCGTTGGTTCTTCATTGCCAAGAATCACCAACACACCGCCTTCTTGACCAATACGTTTCATCGCTTTGTCGAGCGTCCAACTGCGCTCTGCATTGCGATCGCTACGTAATAAATCAGTAAAGGTATCTTGTAGATGCACGCGAACCAAAGGCGCAGCCGCCTCTACACTCTCTTTACACAAAGCATAGTGCACTTGATTGTCGATGGTATCGCGATAAGTTACGAGATTAAACTCACCAAACTCGGTTGGCAGCTTACACTCCGCCACTCGCTCGATAGTGGTTTCGGTGTTATTGCGGTACTCAATCAAATCCGCGATAGTACCAAGCTTCAAGCCATGTTTTTCGGCAAACACTTCCAGATCTGGGCGACGCGCCATGGTGCCATCGTCGTTAAGAATTTCGACAATCACCGACGCAGGTTCAAAACCAGCTAAACGAGCTAAATCACAACCCGCTTCAGTGTGTCCAGCTCGGGTTAATACGCCACCTTCTTGTGCCGCCAATGGGAAGATATGTCCCGGCTGCACAAGATCTGCGGCTTTAGCATCTGGCGCAACAGCTGCCTGAACGGTGCGTGCGCGATCAGCGGCAGAAATACCCGTCGTCACCCCTTCAGCCGCTTCAATTGAAACAGTAAAGTTGGTGGTGTACTGCGCGTTATTGTCTTGCACCATCGGTGGAAGACCAAGATTTTCACAACGCTCTCGCGTCATGGTCAAACAGATCAAGCCTCTTCCATAAGTCGCCATAAAGTTGATCGCTTCTGGCGTGATATGCTCGGCAGCCATAATAAGATCGCCTTCATTCTCACGATCTTCGTCATCCATCAGGATAACCATTTTTCCTAAACGAATATCTTCGATAATTTCTTGAGGCGTACTAATTGGCATCTTCCATTCCTATTTCTGACTGTTCTTTTCGCTCACTAATCAGGACACGATACCCTGATCGCCGTTAGGCAAAGCCATTTTGTTGTAAAAATTCCATCGTAATGCGCGATTCCGGTGCTTGAGCTTGCTGACTAGTTAGCAAACGCTCCATATAGCGAGCCAAAACATCGACTTCTAAATTGACTTTGCGTCCAACGTGGAAATCAGCAATCGTGGTTTCTTCACCGGTGTGCGGCACAATAGTTAACTTAAAGGCATTCTTACGTAATGCATTAACCGTAAGACTAATACCATCAACAGTAATTGAGCCTTTTTCTGCCACGTATTTGCTAATCTCTGCCGGCATCGCGACCCAAAACTCAATCGCACGCCCGACTTGGTTACGCTCGACGATTTCACCAACCCCATCAACGTGCCCTGAAACAATGTGTCCGCCAAAACGGGTTGTCGGTAACATCGCTTTCTCAAGGTTCACTTTGCCACCCACTTGGTATTGACTAAAGCCGGTTTTATTAAGTGTTTCTAGCGATAGGTCAGCGGTGTAACTGTTAGAATTAAATGCCACCACCGTCAGACAGACCCCGTTAGTGGCGATACTGTCACCGAGCTTTACATCGCTCATATCAAGCTTGCCACTATCAACCGTGACACTGATATCTTCGCCTTTTGGCGTAATGGCAGTTAGCGTACCAACTGCTTCTACTATTCCAGTAAACATAACTATTGTTCTTTATAGATTGGAGTGGCAATGATGCGAATATCCGGCCCCACTAAGGTTACCTCTTTGATATTCAGATCCATCACCTCTGCCATAGAAGTAAGACCTAGCGCGCCGAATAACCCGCGCCCATCACTACCCATCAGTTTAGGCGCCAAATAGATAACCAGTTCATCAACCAGCCCCTGCTTTATCATTGAGCCTGCTAGTGTCGCGCCCGCTTCTACCCAAAGGTGATTCACATTGTGCTCTGTCACTAAGGTATCCAGCAGGTGAGTCAAATCAATCTGCTCTAACTGATTAAGCTGATAAGCCACCTCGCCTTGCGGTGAGACACGCAAGATTTCACCGTCAGTAGTAAACAGCTTTAACGCACGGTCTAACTGATTTTGACGGTCCAATATAACACGCGGCGGCTGGCGAACTTTATCTGCTGGATATTTGACTTGTATGGATAAAGGCAAGTCACTCCAACGCACGTTAAGAGACGCATTGTCCTCTATAACAGTTTTACTTGTGGAGAGAATCGCGCCTGATTTGGCGCGGAAAGCTTGCACATCTTGGCGAGCTTGAGGTGAGGTAATCCACTGGCTTTGTCCATTTGCCAACGCCGTTTGCCCATCTAGGCTGGCGGCCATTTTTAGTTGAACAAAGGGCTTGCCCGTTTCCATACGTTTAATGAACGCAGGGTTCAATGCGCGAGCATCGGCTTCCAATAAGCCAACTTGTACTTCGATGCCAGCATCGCGCAGCATCTGAATACCACGACCAGCAACTTGCGGGTTCGGGTCTTGCATGGCACAAATGACTTTCGCCACTTTGGCTTTGATCAACCCTTCAGCACAAGGTGGTGTGCGGCCGTAATGAGAGCAAGGCTCAAGTGTAACGTACGCTGTTGCACCTTGCGCTTTATCGCCAGCCATACGCAGAGCATGCACTTCGGCATGCGGCTCACCCGCTTTGGCATGAAAACCTTCACCAACAATCTTGTTGTCTTGGGTGATAACGCAGCCGACATTAGGATTCGGCGCGGTGGTATAGATACCTTGCTGCGCGAGTTTGATCGCGCGCTGCATCATGGCGTAATCTTGTGTATCGAATTGAGCCATAATGACACCTATTTAGTTTTCTAGTTTTGCGATTTCTTCGCCAAACTCACGAATATCTTCAAAGCTGCGGTAAACCGAAGCAAAACGAATATACGCAACTTTATCCAGCTCTTTCAGCTGTTCCATAACTAAGTTACCCACCATTTCACTGGGTACTTCGCGCTCGCCAGTAGCACGCAACTTAGATTTGATCATGCTGATCGCCAACTCAACAGCATCGGCACTGACCGGACGCTTTTCTAGCGCACGCTGTAAGCCGCCGACCATTTTATCTTCATTAAATGGTTCACGATTGCCGTTCGATTTAATCACGCGAGGCATAACCAATTCTGCGGTTTCAAAGGTCGTAAAGCGCTCGCTACACGCCAAGCACTGTCTGCGACGACGCACTTGATGGCCATCAGCCACTAATCGAGAATCGATAACTTTGGTATCAGTCTCAGAGCAAAAAGGACAATGCATATTACCTCCATATCAATGCCAGTAGTGTAGCGGAATTAGCAACTTGAATAAAAGAAAAAGGGGCTTGATAGCCCCTTTTCACTGCATATTTCGCATAAAACTTCGATGAATAAGCTTTTAGCTGCGTGTCAGATAGTTTGCTTTACCCACCCACTTGTAGCTAGTGAGCTCTTCTAAGCCCATTGGACCGCGTGCATGCAGCTTCTGCGTTGAAACCGCTACTTCGGCACCAAGACCAAACTGCGCACCGTCAGTAAAACGAGTCGATGCATTAACATATACTGCCGCAGAGCCCACGGAGTTAATAAAACGTTCCGCATTGGTCAGGTTGTTCGTCATGATCGCATCAGAGTGGCTGGCATTGTGTACACGCATATGGTCAATCGCTTCTGCCACATCCGCAACCACTTTTACGCCTAAGGTGTAGCTTAGCCATTCCGTATCAAAATCGCCTTCACCCGCATCACGCAACTCCTGCGCATTACCAAGTAATGCTTTCGCTTTCGGCTCTGCCACTAGAGCAACTTTGCCATTGAGGCGCTCAGCAAGCATAGGTAAAAACTCTGCCGCGACAGTTTCATCAACCAACAAGGTATCGAGCGCATTACACGCTGAAGGACGCTGCACTTTCGCGTTTTCAATTACATCAAGTGACTTAAACAGATCGGCGCTTTGATCGATAAAGATATGGCTAATACCAAAACCACCAATGATCACAGGAATGGTGCTGTTCTCTTTACACATTTTGTGCAGACCAGCGCCACCACGTGGAATGATCATATCAACATAATCATCCAACTTAAGCAGTTGTGAAACCAGTTCACGATCTGGCTTTTCAATGTATTGCACCGATGCAGCAGGCAGACCTGCTTTCGCCAGTGCAACTTGAATCACCTTAACCAACTCCATATTAGAGAAGAAGGTCTCTTTGCCACCGCGTAAAATGCTCGCGTTACCAGTTTTTAAACACAAAGCCGCAATATCAATCGTTACGTTAGGGCGCGCTTCATAAATAACGCCGACAACACCAAGCGGAACGCGGCGGCGAGACAGCGACATGCCATTCTCTAGCACTTTACTATCGATTTCACTGCCAACAGGATCGTTAAGGCTGATCACATTGCGCACATCGTTGGCGATGCCCGCTAAACGAGATTCGTTAAGCAAAAGACGATCAAGTAGTGCATCAGTCAAGCCTGCTTGGCGACCTAACTCGATGTCTTTTTCATTCGCCGCTAAAATGTCGGCAGCATTCGCTTCTAGCTCATCTGCAATGATGGCGAGCGCTTGGTTTTTCTGCGCAGTCGAAGCTGTCGCAAGTACGAAAGCAGCATCTTTCGCTGCTTTACCCATATTGGTTAAATCCACGTCAATTCTTCCTTTCTGTCCCTTATTGCTTGAAACCACCGCTACATGCCTGCTGGCACAAACTTCAACGGCGACTTACACAGTCACTAAGCAGTAGTTTCAAGTGCTTGGATTTATCTTTTTGTTATTCTTGAATCACGACCATATCATCGCGGTGCAATACTTCAGCGCCGTAGTCGTAACCTAAAATCGAGAGGATGTCTTTACTATGTTTGCCAAGAATCTTGCTCATATCTGCGCTTGAATAGGCAGAAATACCACGAGCAATGAGTTTGCCTTCTTGGTTAGTAATACGAACCACATCGCCTCGAGAAAACTTACCGCTCACATCCAAGACACCTTTTGCAAGCAGGCTACTGCCTTTCGTGATCACCGCGTTTACTGCGCCTTCGTCAATCACTACATCGCCCGCTGCCGCTGGACCAGCTAAGATCCAACGTTTGCGGTTTTCTAGCGCTTCTTCACAAGGTAAGAAACGTGTGCCTTGAGGATCTGAACTTAACGAGTCAAAGATAACATTTGGCGCACTACCTGCTGCAATAATTACTTCAATGCCAGCTCGGCGAGCAATATCTGCCGCTTGCAGTTTGGTTGCCATGCCGCCAGTGCCTAAATTGGTGCCGCTACCACCCGCGATTTTACGCAACGTATCATCGATGGTTTTCACTTCTTTGATCAGCTCAGCATTCGGATCTTTGCGCGGGTCAGCAGTAAAGAGACCTTTTTGGTCAGTTAGCAACAGTAGTCTATCGGCACCACACAAAATGCCCACCAGCGCAGACAAGTTGTCGTTATCGCCCACTTTGATTTCGTTAGTTGCTACCGCATCGTTTTCGTTCACGACCGGGATAATATCAAAGTTCAGTAGTGCATTAATGGTGTCACGGGCATTAAGAAAACGCTCACGATCATCAAGATCGGCACGCGTTAGCAACATCTGCCCAATTTTCATCCCATAAATGGAGAACAGCGATTCCCAAGTTTGAATCAATTGACTCTGTCCTACTGCCGCAAGTAATTGCTTACTTGCCATCGAGTTGGGCAGTGCGGGGTAACCTAAATGCTCACGACCTGCTGCAATTGCACCAGACGTTACGATAACCACTGAATGACCAAGTTTTTTGAGCTCTGCACACTGACGTACCAACTCCACCATATGAGCACGGTTAAGTTGTAGCGTACCGCCAGTTAATACACTGGTACCAAGTTTCACAACCACAGTTTGAGGTTGCATAACTTTTCCGCATTGTTGATTCGTTGTCATGATAAATTGAATTAATAAAAAACAAGAGCTGATGTTTTATCAATCAACAGCCAATTAAACAAGCAGAAAAGGCGCCATAAGACGCCTTTTTATTAATCAGAGAGAAATATCTGTATCAATTAAACAAATTCAACAGATTCTTTATGGAGAGTCACCTCAATTGCATACTCTTCTTTAAGCATTTCAACCAGTGACTGATGAAAACTATTTTGAATACGATTGACATCAGCAACCGCATTTTTTGGTAGTGCCCCTTCTATCCATTCGCCTTGATTGTTGTACTTACCGATTCGGTAGCGTGCCGCAAATTGGTTCTCTTGTTGCTCTAACTCAAGCCACCAGCCCCAAAACTCACGCTCCTCGGGAGACTTCTTGTCATTTACACATACACCCAAGCAATCGAATAGATAAAATCCCTCTTCACTTTGCGGTTCTCTCAAGTAAGGACCCAATGCCCTTAAACTGGTTAACAAGCGAAAATGCGTCGGAATCTTCGTCACTTTTGACATATAGACTCTCCATTGTTTTTAGTTGTAATTGAGTTCGACCTCATTGTGAACTCAACCTTACTGTTCACTAAATTAATAGAGAAGTCATCTCATTAACTCATCTTCGAGCCATTTGATCGCCAAATCGAGCGCTTGCTCATATCCTTGTGTAATTGTCTTGGAACTGATTTTCTTCGCTTTACCATAGTCACTAAAAAGTGCCACTAGTTGATTGTCACTATGCGGTGAAACCGGATCACCTTCTAAGCTCAACGCTAAAATCGGCACCTTCGTTTTACGGCTGCCTAATATCCCTTGCGCCTTGAGTGACCACGCCCGCATTTGTGCAGACAGGCTACCGATATCCACTACCTCTTTACCGATTCTTGTCGCCAACAGATCGAGGTACATTTTGGACATTTTTTTCAGTTTTTCAGGCGAAGACAACACATCATGAATCGGGGCACCAAGCGCGACGCAGGCTTTAATTTTGCTTTGTTCCATAAATGACAAACGCACTAAGGCGTTGCCGCCAAAGCGAAAACCAATTAAACCGACGCGATAGTGGTCAACCCAAGGTATCGACGGTACCTCATCCAGCACCGCTTGGTGAATACATGAGGTATCTTCTGTGAGAGTCCAGTGGCTTGAATAACCAATCGACGGCATATCAACCGTCAGCATCGCGATACCTTTCGGTGCCAAGTAGTCGCGGAACAAACGCCACATGTCGCTTTGCAATGAATCAAGACCGGCACTGACAATCACCACAGGTTGCGGCTTTTCTGTGCTGGTAAGATGCAGATGAGCGGTAACTTTTTTGCCCTTAAAAGGCACCTCAAGACGTTTAACGATAAAACGTGTTTTCTTGGTGGCTTCGTGATACGCCTTATTGGCGAGCAATTGCGCTTGCTGAGCAAGGTTGTCATTTTTAAGATGCGGATAACCGGCAATGCTAAAACACAGCGAAGCGTTAAACAGTTCATCCGCCACCGCTTCGCCTTGCAGTTCATTGGCACGCTTTTGATGACGCATGCCTAACTTAGTCCATTCGTACGTCCAGTTACCACTGTGATAACCCATCACAGTATCGAGCCATTGATCATGGGTGCGTGAGTGTTTTGAACCAGCGATACGAGCCAGAACTTCTTCCATTTCTATCGGGTCAATCCCCTGCCACGTCCATTGCAAGCGATGCAGATTGCGATACCAACTGTGGTTATCTTTCTCACGCATTTCATCGAGCAAAACTCGATTGGTCGGCATATAACGGGTAAGTTCGGATGTCTCTTTTGCCTGCTTATGTTTCACAAACAGGGTTTCAGAGAGATTCTTATTCTCAGTTTCTGACATACTGGTACCTAGCTTTAACATCTATCGCCAGTTTAAACCGATTTATGACTGAAAAGTAAGACGATCTAAACGGGCAAAACATCATTCATACTAGTAGATAAATCACAAAGGTAAAAAAAATGACCCTAGCGGGTCATTTTAGCAATTATGCAAACTTTATTTTTGCTTACGATTGATTGGCTCAACGTATTGAACGACGGTGTCCCAAGGTTGCTCGATCCATGTATCTTGAGCAATATCGACCACGTAGTCATCGAGCAGTGCAGCACCTGATGGCTTAGCACATACAGCAATAAGTTTCGCTTTCGGGTACATCTCACGTAGTTTACGCGCAGTATCACCGCTATCTACTAGGTCTTCTACAATCAGGTAGCCTTCACCGTCGCCTTCTGGAGCTTTTAGAACGCTCATGTCACGTTGGTGATCATGGTCATAGCTAGAGATACAGATAGTATCTACATAACGAATGCCCAGTTCACGCGCTAAAATAGCACCTGGAACAAGACCACCACGGCTTACAGCCCAAATACCTTTCCACTGTTCAGCTGGCATTTGTTTTTCAGCAAGTTGACGGCAGTAGTTCTGCATGTTGTCCCAAGTAATAATGAATTTTTTACTCATTGTAATAACCTAATAATTTTAAAATCTTGCGTCCCCGGATACGCAAATCGAGCTCTCATGCAGAAACTAGCAGAGTGCGAACAGCTGAATGGGGGACAAGCTGCGCAAACGTTTATTCTACCCAATCGAGCAGACAATACCAATGAGGAATTTCCTTGAATAAAAGAAAAGCCATAGCAGTGTGATCTACTATGGCTTTCCGATTAGTCCTTTTCCCATCCACTAAGTCAGTGCGTTTTCTCAGTGGAATCTATAGGTTATGCAATAAGGTACTTGACGATAAAGATAGCCGACAGCACCCAAACACTCATCGATACATCGCGACCTTTGCCGCTCAGTAGTTTAATCGCTGCGTATGAGATAAAACCAAGCGCAATACCTTCAGCAATTGAGTAAGTCAGCGGCATTAGCAAGCAGGTCACAACCACAGGTGCAGCTTCTGTTAGATCGCGCCAATCAACACTCACTAGACCCGACATCATCAAGATAGCCACGTAGAACAGTGCACCCGCCGTTGCGTAAGCTGGGATCATGCCCGCTAACGGTGCAAAGAACAGAGCTAAGATAAATAGCAAACCAACCACAACAGCAGTAAGACCAGTACGACCACCCGCGGCAACACCAGCGGTTGACTCTACAAATGACGTCGTACTTGAAGTACCTAGCATCGCACCAACTGAAGTTGCCGTTGAATCGGCAAGCAGCGCTTTGCTTAGGCGAGGCAGTTTGCCATCTTCTTTAATTAGGTTAGCTTTAGTCGCCACGCCCACTAGCGTGCCAGCAGTATCAAATAAATCAACAAACAAGAAGGCAAACACAACAGAGATCATGCCCACTTCAAATACGTCAGCAATGTTCATTTGCATTAGCGTTGGTGCAATACTTGGTGGCGCAGAAACTAACCCGCCCCACTGCACGTCACCGACTAAGATGCCGATTGCTGTAATAATAAGGATAGCGATCATTACCGCGCCACGAACACCACGGTATACCAAGCCAATCGTTAAGAAAAAGCCCAATGCTGCAAGAGCTGGCTTAAGACTAGTGATATCACCACGGCTTACTAGCGTTGCTGGGTTATCAACCACGATACCTGCGTTTTGCAGACCGATAAACGCAAGGAATAAACCGATACCAGCAGAAATACCCGTACGTAGCGAAAGTGGAATTGAGTTGATGATCCATTCACGAACTTTGAAAATACTCAAAGCCATAAACAAAATACCAGAAACAAATACCGCGCCTAGCGCGACTTGCCAAGTGTGACCCATACCTAGCACAACACCATAGGTGAAGAAGGCATTTAAACCCATACCAGGAGCAAGCGCTATTGGGTAGTTAGCCACTAGACCCATGATAAAACAGCCAATCGCAGCGGCTAAACAGGTAGCGACAAACACCGCGCCTTTGTCCATTCCCGCATCGGCAAGCATTGCAGGGTTAACAAAGATGATGTATGCCATGGTTAAAAAGGTGGTTAAACCTGCGATTATTTCCGTTTTAACAGTGGTACCATTCTCACTGAGCTTAAACAGTTTCTCGAACATGGTCGAATCCTATAAAAATTTGAGGTAAACGTTTGCGTAATCGATTGGCTGGGATTATAAAGTTATCAAATAACAAATTCCAGATAGAATTATCACTCTAATTAATATTTTTCTGCCAACCTAACCAACTGACTTAGCGTATTTCGCTAAAAACCAGTAACTTATCTATATTTTTCAGCAGTTAAGCAAATCAAAACCAGTGACGGTTATTTGGTGATTATTCGTACCATGTAGCAAACTTTCACTATTAGTAAGGCTATTTATCACCCACAAAACTGATGCATATTCGGCTTAAAGTGAAAATTTGGGCAGAGCAATATCGATTGTAGAGATGTGGGTGCTTGCAGGGAAAATCTAGCGGATAAAAAAACGCCACTCAAGATGAGTGGCGGTTGAATCATGTCAGCTTAAAAATAAAAGCTGTAAAAAAATTCCAATAATAGGGGTGAACAAAATTGTTCAGAAACAAGCTAAGCTTAGTAGCCGAAGCTTGTTGGGTATACAAAGTTACTTGTATAAACAGAGCTGTTTATCCAGAACATTGCACTTGGTAAACCTTTCATGCTATCACCTTTTAAATCAATGCAATTAAAACAAAACGTTGATTTCTCGGTTCCTTGGAGGCGATAAATCGGACTCATCCTTTGAGCATTTTTTCTTCAACTTGTGAAGTTGGTTATAAATATACCTCAAAGAAAAATAACTACAAGATTAAAATGACAAATATCACAAAAAAACTCAATAATTGACCAAAATCAAAATATAACTGTAATTAAATTACAGAAAAATTTCAGTTTGATGATTTTTCGTCTTCAACTATAAAAACGATTGCTTATATGAGAGTTTAACCAATTTGCTACTTTATTAAACGCTAAATGATAAATACTCTCACCCCTCTACTCTCTTTGTATTGACAGTGATATGCTAGCTTCATCTATTTTGTAGGTCCGCTTTAGAGTTTCATACCAAACAACGTTGCATGGGTGAACTACTGCGTTGATCTTAAGTAATATAAGGAGTCATCCGTGTCTGAGTTCCATTCTGAAATCAGCAAGCTATCACCTGCTCCACTATGGCAGTTCTTTGATAAAATCTGTTCTATCCCTCATCCTTCTAAGCATGAAGAAGCACTAGCACAATACATCGTGAGCTGGGCGCAAGAGCAAGGTTTAGACGTACGCCGTGATCCTACCGGCAACGTATTTATCAAAAAACCGGCGACTCCAGGAATGGAGAATAAAAAAGGTGTCGTTCTGCAAGCTCATATCGATATGGTGCCGCAGAAAAACGAAGATACTCAGCACGATTTCACCACTGACGCGATCCAACCATACATTGATGGTGAATGGGTAACGGCAAAAGGCACCACGCTAGGTGCTGACAACGGTATCGGTATGGCATCATGCCTTGCTGTTCTTGCGTCAACGGATATCAAACACGGTCCAATTGAAGTTCTGCTTACCATTGATGAAGAAGCAGGTATGACTGGTGCATTCGGTCTTGAAGCAGGCTGGCTAGAAGGTGATATCCTACTTAACACCGACTCAGAGCAAGAAGGTGAAGTTTACATGGGCTGTGCTGGCGGTATTGATGGTGAGCTAACGCTGACTATCGAACGTGAAGCTATCCCTGCAGGTTACGCTACCCGTCAGCTAGTACTGAAAGGTCTAAAAGGCGGTCACTCTGGTTGTGATATTCACACCGGTCGTGGTAACGCCAACAAACTACTGGGTCGCTTCCTAGCCGGTCACGCAAAAGAGCTAGACCTACGTCTGGTTGAATTCCGTGGCGGTAGTCTACGTAATGCCATTCCTCGTGAAGCATTTGTTACGGTTGCTCTGCCTGCAGCTAATGAAGCAAAACTGGCTGAGCTGTTCGACTACTACACTGAGTTACTTAAAGCAGAACTTGGGCGTGTTGAAACTGACATCGTGACTTTCAACCAAGCCGCTGAAGCAACTGAGGTCTTTTCACTTGCGAGCCAACAGCGCTTTATTGCTACACTAAACGCGTTACCAAATGGTGTGGTACGTATGAGCGATGATATTCAAGGTGTGGTTGAAACATCACTCAACGTGGGTGTAATCACAACTGAAACAGATAAAGTAACCGTACTTTGCCTGATTCGCTCATTGATTGATTCTGGTCGTCAGCAAGTAGAAAGTACCTTAACTTCTGTTGCTGAACTGGCTGGCGCTGAAATTAAGTTCAGTGGTGCATATCCAGGTTGGAAGCCAGATGCTGACTCTGAAATCATGCAAGTTTTCCGCGACTTATATGAAAATATTTACGGTCATAAGCCAAACATCATGGTGATCCATGCGGGTCTAGAGTGTGGTCTATTTAAAGAACCATATCCTCATATGGACATGCTTTCATTTGGTCCAACCATCAAGTTCCCGCACTCTCCAGATGAGAAAGTGGAAATCAGCACTGTCGCGCTTTTCTGGGAACAAATGGTGGCACTACTAGAGAACATTCCTAGTAAAGCTTAATCACTTTTCATTAGAATAAGTAATCCGAAAAGCCAGCTAGCATTAGCTGGCTTTTTATTGCGCGACAACAAAAATAAATTATCGTTACGAAAACATATTTTCGTTAGTCACAAATAAATCAGGTTGTTACAGTCCCCCACCTTGAAGCGTCTTTGGGCAAACCATCTTGCCTTCTTCAAGCCATAACACCGTGTTGTTATGTTGGGAGCACTCCATCCCGGAGTGTCTTATTTCTCTCATGTACTAATCTGTAATAGGTAGTCGTTCTCAAGCGCACACTTTGAGATATGAGTTATTGGCTTTGATGATAAATCGGGCTAATTATAACGAAGCTCTTAGCTCTTACGCATGCCTGCAACATGGCAAGAACGGCACTAACACTTATTGGTATTAACAAAAAACTGAATGACTGCGATGAAGAAAGAAAAACTACTTGTGGGTTGGTGTGAAACACTAAGCCTACCAGGACTTGGTATTGATAAGATTAACGCGAAAGTTGATACCGGTGCTAGAACATCTTGCTTACACGCGTTTAAAGTAGAGAGCTTCTCAAAGGAAGAGACACAATGGGTGCGCTTTTGGTTACATCCAATCCAGCACAACACGGAAGTAGAGGTCGTATGTGAAGCTAAAGTGGTCGATGCACGTGTTGTACGTGACTCTGGTGGCCACGAAGAAAAACGCTATGTAATTGAGACAGAGATGAGCCTTGGCGGTCAAACTTGGCCTATCGAAATTACTCTAAATAACCGCGAAAACATGGCGTTTCGTATGCTACTAGGTCGTACCGCTATGCACGGTCGTATCCAAGTAGACCCTGTGGAATCTTTTTTAGTCCCGTTTGAGGAAAACAAATAATGAAAATTGGTATTCTGTCTCGCAACGCGAATCTGTACTCAACTCGTCGTCTGATCGAAGCGTGTGAAGTTCGAGGCCATGAAGTTAAAGTGGTCGATGCTCTGCGCTGTTACATGAATATCAATTCTCAAAAGCCAGAAATTCACTTCAAAGGTGAAGAGCTTTCTGGTTACGATGCAATTATTCCTCGTATTGGCGCGTCGGTAACGTTTTACGGCACAGCAGTATTGCGTCAGTTTGAAATGATGGGTGTTTACCCAGTCAACGAATCAGTAGCGATCACTCGCTCGCGTGACAAACTGCGCTCAATGCAATTGCTATCTCGTAAAGGCATCGGCATGCCAATCACTGGTTTTGCAAGCAAACCAGATGATGTTAAAGACCTACTTGAAATGGTTGGTGGCGCACCAGTTGTTATCAAGCTACTTGAAGGTACGCAAGGTATCGGTGTTGTTCTTGCTGAAACTCGCAAGGCAGCAGAGAGCGTAGTAGAAGCTTTCATGGGTCTGAAAGCAAACATCATGGTACAAGAATTCATCAAAGAAGCTGGCGGTGCGGATATCCGTTGTTTCGTAATTGGTGACAAAGTGATTGCGGCAATGAAACGCCAAGGTGCTGAGGGTGAGTTCCGCTCAAACCTACACCGCGGTGGTAGCGCATCACTAATTAAGATCACACCAGAAGAACGCCGTACTGCAGTTGCTGCTGCGAAAATAATGGGTCTAAATGTGGCTGGGGTCGATCTACTTCGTTCTGACCGTGGTCCATTAGTCATGGAAGTAAACTCATCTCCGGGTCTTGAAGGTATTGAGGCCGCAACTGGTAAAGACATTGCTGGAATGATTGTCGAATTTATTGAGAAAAACGCGGCAAGTAAAAGGACTAAAACTCGTGGTAAAGGCTAAAAAGAATCGTGCTTTTGAATTTCTCGGCGAATCAGTTGCGCCGGGAGAACGTAAGGTAATCGAGTTGGAAGCGGCCAAGCTTTATACTCATTCACCTTTATCGATTCCAGTCGAAATCATCAATGGCAAATTGGCGGGTCCAATTTTGATGGTAAACGCTGCAATCCATGGCGATGAATTAAATGGCGTAGAAATCGTACGCCAACTGATCAATACCATTGATGCAAGCAAACTGAAAGGCACGCTTATCGCTGTGCCTATCGTCAACGTATTTGGTTTTATTCACAAGTCGCGCTACTTGCCTGACCGTCGTGATTTAAACCGCTGCTTCCCGGGCAGTGAAAAAGGTTCGCTAGCTTCACGTATGGCACATACCTTCTTCTCCCAAGTGGCGAAGCAATGTGACTACATTCTAGATTTGCACACTGGTGCGATTCACCGTACTAACTTGCCTCAAATCCGTGCGGATCTGAGCAACCCTGAGACACTAAGAATCGCACAGGCGTTTGGTACACCAGTAACTATCGATGCCCCACTACGTGATGGCTCACTACGCAGTGAAGCAGAACGTTTAGGTATTCCAGTGCTGACTTATGAAGCGGGTGAAGCTCTTCGCTTTGAACCAATTTGTATTAGTGCCGGCTACCTAGGTGTGAAACGTGTGATGCAGTCTATTGGCATGCTACGTACTAGCCGTAAGAAGATCCCAAATACGGTGATTGCTAAATCGACCAGTTGGTTGCGTGCCGAAAGCGACGGTATTTTACGTACAGTCGTGACACTCGGTGATCGCGTTGAAAAAGGTCAAGTACTTGCCTACATTAGCGCACCGCTTGGTCATAGCGAGATCGAACTGGTGGCACGTAAAGGCGGTATTGTTATCGGACAGCAAACTCTACCATTGGTTAACGAAGGCGACGCCATCTTCCACCTTGCTTACTTTGAAGGTGATGATGAAGAAGCAGAGTTGCTAGTTGAAGAGTTTATTGAAGATATCATTGATGCGGATCTTGAACCGCTGACAACAGGTCAAATCAATACGCCATCTTAATCACTACGATTTCGATCTAAAAATGCCCGCAAATGCGGGCATTTTTGTTTCTCATATTTCGCTTAGCCAAACGACGCCCAGATAACCGTTGCCACTAGAATTGGGCAAACAAACTTCACGTATGCCGGCCATAGTTTACCAAACCAACCTTGAGTGAACTCAGGGTAGCCTTGCTCAAGCTCTTTAATTTTAGAGTGACGATTCCAAACCCAACCACCAAATAGACAGAACAACAGTGCCGCCATTGGTTGTAGATATTGAGTGGCTAATGTTGCGACCAAACCGAACATCTCACCAAAGTTGTAAACAATCACTACGCTAAATAGCGCAATCAGACCACCTAGCACCCAACTTGTTGGACCGCGTTTGGTATTAAAACGTTCACCCACCAGCGATACTGGACACTCCAACATCGAAATAGATGAAGTTAAAGCGGCAATAGTCAGCAATAAGAAGAACACACCGGCAAAAACTTGTCCAAGTAGACCTAAGCTGTCGAACATCAGCGGCAAGACAGTAAACACTAGAGTATCAGAGCTCAGCAGTGACCCATCCTCGGCGTAGATCTGAACCCCTTTTTGCATCGCAACAAACATAGCAGGCATCACCACAAGACCTGCAATAAATGCCACAGCCGTATCAACCAAGGTTACGTTCATCGCCATTTTAGGCAAGTTTTCTTTCTTACTTAGGTACGAACCGTAAATCAGCATTGAACAACCACCAATGGTGAGCGAAAAGAAGCCTTGTCCCATCGCCGCTAGGATCAGTTTGCGATCAAAGACTTTTTCAAAATCAGGCACGAGGTAGTGTTTGAGTCCTTCTACCGCGCCTGTTTGCGTCATGATGTAGACAAAGAGCAGAGCAAACAGCACAAACAGTGCCGGCATTAAGCGTGTTGACCACTTTTCAATCCCTTGTTTAACGCCGCCTTGCACAATAAGAATAGTGAGAACATAGAAAACAAGCGTACCAAACAGATTGCGCTCTACACTAAAGCCCTTAAACCAAGCCGTTGCCGTGTCAAAACCGAAAATATCGGTCACCGCGCCTAACAAGAAGCAAATCAGCCAGCCACCAACGATGCTGTAAAACGCCAGTACCGCACATGGCACACTAAGACCAATCCAGCCAACCACACTGCCAAGGTTTTTGCCTAGAGGGTTACTGGTCAGTGAGCGCATACTGTCTACTGGGTTAGCTTGACCATAACGACCAATAGCCATCTCAACCACCAGCATTGGAAACGCGACCACTAAGATCATCACCAAATACACTAAAAGAAAAGCCCCGCCACCATTACTGGCTGCTTGGGTTGGAAAACCCCAGATATTACCAAGACCGACAGCTGCGCCAGCAGCGGCTAATACGAAGCCCAGTCGAGAGCCGAAATGTTCACGGCTAGAAGAAGTTGCTTGTGTCATACCACTCACACAAATATCAATGAACTAGTTAGCTAGTACAATATATGAGTCATCTGCGACAATCAATACACTGTAGTGATTTATTCGGTATATTTTATGAATTAAATTATAAAAAATTAATCAAACTCGCTACCCCTCGCTCTATAGACACAAAAAAGGCGCCTACTGGCGCCTTGTTCGCTTATTTTTCACTAAATCGTGAACACTTGATAATCTTTTAACTCAGGGATCTTTTTCAGGACATCCTGCTCTTGCTCCGCCATTTCATCCAATGACTCACAAAAATCTTGTGCTTGCTCTTCTGCTTGCTTCGCGTGCTCTGCCATACGTTGCTCGAGACGCGCTTTTAATTCATACATACTCTCAGAAAGCTCGGTTAAGTTTAGCCCACCATCTTGCTGCATCTTCTCCGACAATACCGTCATCGCATTGGCTAAAAACTCAGAGGTAAAAATCTCTTTCGCTTTGGCAAAATCTTCCGCCCATGACTCCGTCATTTGTTCAAAGCTTTGGGCTGGCAGGACTAAGTCGCCATCTTTGTAATAGCGAGCTTCAACGTCTGCATAGAACTCTTTCACTGCCTTTTTAACATCATCAAAAGCACCTGGAGCATCGAGGCTGGCAGCGACGTCATCAATTAAGGTGTTGGCTAAGGCGATGCTTTCATCCGCCATTTGCTTAGCTTTAGGTAAGTAGGCACTCATTTTTTCGCGGTAGGCTTCAATCGCAGCTTGCTGCTCAGCAGTTAGCGCTATTTGCTTACCATGAATAAACAAATTATTGTCGCCATCCACCTTAGCACTGTCGCCATCAGGTTGAGTGATCTCAATCTGTTCACCGCTGAATGCAACTTGATTCTGTAGATCAACACGGCACTGCGCAGCGAAAGCGCCTGAGCTTAATAAGATCAAAGATAAGGGAATAATTTGCTTCATGACCAACTCTTAATTAGCAGTGGAATATGTGATTACTATAACATCAATTGTAATGATGCATGTTAACGGACTGTCACGATATCGTAGATCTTTGATTTTTCGCCAATTGTTAAGGTTACTTCATCTTCTTCACGCTTACCTTTTAACAGCTTACCCAGTGGAGACTGGGTGGTCAGCAGATAGATACTGGCTTGCAGGTAGTTAACTTCCAGTCCACCCGCGCACGGGGCAATAAAAAAGCACTGCTGCTTACCCAGCTCATCTTCCAGCTCAACATAGGCGCCAACCGCTATCGCCTGCTGACTGAAATCACGCAGCTTAAGTTGGCGCATTAGATTAAGTTCATTCTCGCTCTCTAACACGCGCATCGCTTGACCATGAGCAAGGTAAGATGCCTCTAGCGCCAAGGTATCATACTTGTGCTCAGGGACAGTTTCTTCATCCGTTGCGGCGTCAATCGCACGCTGAGTGGATGAACGCGCTACAGCTAACTTAGCTTCTAATGCAGTTAGGATTGCTTCAACGATTAATTGTTTATCCATATCTAATAGCGGTAAAAAATCACGGGGCGAAGAATAGCATGATCGCTTAGAAGAAACTCAACTGCTGACTGCGATCTTCCGGTTTTAGCATCACGCTAAGACCAAGTAAGCGAATTTCTCGACCATTTTGCCGTTTTAATACATCACGCAGTAACTGACGAAAATCATCCAACTCCAACTGTGGATGGATATGCTCAATCGTAGTGAGCTGAAAATCAGCAAACTTAACCTTGATGCCTTGCTTGATAATCGCTTTGTCTGGACTGGCTTTAGCTAAGCGTACTTCTAACTCGGGATACAATTTTTCTTCTATCACCTGCCAGCACTCATCGTAAGAACGAATGTTATGAGTAAAGGTACGCTCAACCCCGACCGATTTGCGCTCGCGCTCCACCACGACTTCACGCTCATCTATTCCATGACTGCGCTTCCACAATGACTCGCCTTGGCGCCCAAAGGTTCTCAGTAGCTCTCGATAGTCTGCGTTCTTAATATCTTCACACAAATAGAATCCCGCTTGATGCAAGCGCTCTAGACTGACCTTGCCGACACCGGGGATCTTTTCCAGCGGAAGTTTATCCACCACTTGCTGCACTTGGTCTGGCGGAATAACAAACTGCCCGTTGGGTTTATTGATATCCGAAGCTACTTTGGCGAGAAACTTGATAGGTGCGACCCCCGCAGAGGCAGTTAAATTAAGCTCTTGGAAAATATCGCGGCGAATCGCTTCTGCTATTAATGTGGCAGAACCTCTACATACCGTCGAATGCGAAACATCTAAGTAGGCTTCATCAAGCGAGAGAGGTTCAATAATTGAGGTGTAACGTTCAAAGATGGCGCGGATTTGGCGTGACACTTGTTTATAGACTTCCATGCGCCCGGGAACAACCGTCAAGTTCGGGCACAGTTGCAATGCTCGCCCAGTCGGCATAGCGCTGCGTACACCAAACTTACGCGCTTCGTAATTACAGGTACTGATCACGCCACGTTGCTTTTCGCTACCGCCAACAGCCAACGGTCGTCCGCGATATTCAGGAAAATCGCGCATCTCTACCGCGGCATAAAAGCAATCCATATCAACATGAATAATTTTCCTGATAGATTCAGTCATGATTACACCAAATTATCACTGTTTAAAAACACAGTATAAGTAAATCCTTGTGCAAATAAAACTGTTTATCTGCCGGGAAGGTAGCACTTTTCCCCCTTACTGATGGCTCACTCATTACTAAGTTACTATTATTCCGCTCAATAACTAAAATTGAATGGATGCAGTGTGAATAATAAAGTTTTGGTTGTTGAAGATAGCCTGACCTTTCGCAATTATCTCCAACAACTGTTAAGCCAAGCTGGCTATCACGTTTTATGTGCTGAAAATATTGTCGAAGCCAAAGGGGTTCTCGCTAAAGAGAGAGAGTTCCTTTGTTGTGTGATTGATTATTGCTTACCTGATGGACCTGATGGCGAAGCGATTGAGTTAGCACTTGCTTACCAGCATCGCGTTATCGTTTTAACCGCGCTATTTAATCCTGACCTGCGCGAACGTATGCTCGCTCGCGGCGTGGTCGACTATCTACTCAAAGACAGCACCGCATCAGTCGCTTACTTGCTGCCATTGGTACAAAGATTAGAAAAGAATCAACAGCACAAGTGCTTGGTGGTGGATGATTCAGCGACTGTGCGCAACTACATAGTGCAGCTTCTTGAGCATCAATATATCACGGCAGTGCAAGCTGAAAATGGTGAGCAAGCACTCACAATACTCGAAACTGATCCGAGCATTACCTTTGTCATTACCGATCATGATATGCCAGAGAAAGACGGCGTCAGCATGATACGTCAAGTTCGCCTAACTCGAGACAAGAAACATCTGGCTATTCTTGGGCTATCTGGCTCAGAAGATGCCACGCTCACGGCTCAATTTCTTAAAGCCGGCGCTAACGACTTTCTTAATAAGCCCTTCCACCCTGAAGAGTTCTATTGTCGTGTGCACCAAATCCTCGATATGAAAGAGGCGACCGACGAACTGTATCGAATGGCGAATCAAGATGCTCTAACTGGGCTTTGGAATCGGCGCTATCTGTTTAATCAATCTTGTGGCGGCTGCCAAGAGCGCAATATAGCCATGCTGGATATTGATCACTTTAAGCAGGTGAACGATACCTACGGGCATGATGGCGGTGATTCAGCCTTAGTCACAGTGGCAAAAATACTGCAACTTTACTTCCCGCATGATCTGGTCGCGCGCTTTGGCGGTGAAGAGTTCTGTATCCAATCCTGCCATCCATTTGAGCAGTTTGCGGAGCAACTGGAAAAGTTAAGAAGCCGTGTTGAAAACACGACGATTTACCACGATCAGGTCGAGTTTAAACTAACGATCAGTATCGGTGTTGCAACCGCGCAGCCAACACTCGATCAGCAAATTAAACTTGCCGATGATCGCCTGTATCGCGCTAAAGAGAATGGTCGGAATATTGTTATTACTCAGTAATATCAAGCACATTACTCAAAGCAATAAAAAACCGGCAATAAGCCGGTTTTTTCGTTTTTCTGCTTACTATTAAGCAATGCGGTCTTTTTCCCACGCGGCTAATTTTTCCGCGCGAGCCGCTTCACGTGCTTCACGTTTTTTACGTGCATCACATGGCTCTGGGCAGTTACATACTTTCTCAATGCCTACTGCACCCAAACCACCACAACTGCCTTTAACGACTTTTTTCTGGAAAATGTAGCCTACAGCCATCGCAGCAATAACCGCCATGAAGACCCCAAATGTGATCAGAAATGTACTCATATTGATTCGCTCACTTTAGCTCGTTATTTGTTGATAAATGGCTTGTATGCTTCCGAAGCCAGTTCTTTAAATCCATCCGGTGTTTTTACAATCATAAACACTGGGATGTTGTTGTCGTTGGCGATCTGCATACCGCGCTCAGCCCCTAACACCATCAATCCGGTCGCAAGACCATCTGCGGTCATGGATGATTTATCCAACACAGTAACTGACACCACTTTGTGGTTGATAGGCTTACCGGTTTTTGGATCAATGATATGTGAGTATCGCACACCATCACTTTCGAAGTAATTGCGGTAATCACCGCTGGTTGCCACCGCCATATCGCCTGGCTCGATGATTTCTTGAATACCACGTGAATCAACGGTTGGCTTTTCAATCGCAATACGCCAAGCCACACCCTCGCGGTTTTTACCTTTCAGGCGCATTTCGCCGCCCACTTCAACCATGTAGTTTTGCACGCCTTCTGCTTGCAGATAGTTCGCAACAACATCAACGCCCCAGCCTTTCGCTATCGTAGAAAGATCTACGTACAGATTTGGGATATCTTTGCTGAGTTTATTGCCATCGATAGAAAGGTGTTCAATACCGATATTGGCACGACGCGCAGCCAGCTCTTCATCACTTGGCACTACATCAGGACGCGCCTCTGGTCCAAAGCCCCATAGATTCACCAGCGGTCCCACAGTCACATCTAGTGCGCCTAGAGTCAGACCGTTTAAACGCATCGCTTCTTTCACCACGGTAGCGGTTTGCGGAGAGACTTCAAAAGGTTGATCCGATTGGTGTTGGTTAAAACGACTTAATTCTGAGTCTTTACGATACGTCGACATCTGATCATTCACCTCTTCCAGTAAACGATCAATCTCGCTTTGCAGCGCTTCAGGAGTCGGCAAACCTTGTTGCTCAATATACTTAATGTTGTAAGTGGTCCCCATAGTTGGACCGCTTAAATGAATTTGCTCAACTGGTTTTTCACAACCCGCAAGCACCAATAGAGAAGCAAATGCAACAAGCCATTTTTTCACTTGTTTACTCCTATCTTGAAAAAGAAAACATAAGAAAGCTGTTATTGAACGCCACCACTCAAAACTCTAGTTGCTATTCATCAGCTCTCTTATATTCACTAGGACCATAAAATTATGGCTGACAAAAACGTCAGCCATCTCTTAGAGTAATTTCAACTCATTGACGTGCTAGCTAGGCAGCAAATCAATCCTTCCCTAGGAGCATAGATAACTATGTGACTAGGGAGGATTTATGCAGCGAACACCGCTAGCGCTTCAATGAGGCAGAAATTAGCCTCCGAAGTCATCTAGAAGAATATTCTCATCTTCTACACCAAGATCTTTCAGCATGCCGATAACAGCCGCGTTCATCATTGGTGGACCACACATGTAGTATTCACAATCTTCTGGCGCTTCGTGATCACGTAGGTAGTTCTCGTAAAGCACGTTGTGGATGAAGCCAGTGTAACCATCCCAGTTATCTTCTGGTAGTGGATCTGACAGTGCACAGTGCCATACGAAGTTGTCGTTCTCTGCCGCTAGGCCGTCGAAGTCTTCTACGTAGAACATTTCACGCTTAGAACGCGCACCGTACCAGAAAGACATCTTACGCTTAGAGTGTAGACGTTTTAGCTGGTCGAAAATGTGCGAGCGCATTGGTGCCATACCTGCACCACCACCAACGAATACCATTTCGTTATCTGTGTCTTTCGCGAAGAACTCACCAAATGGACCAGAAATAGTACACTTGTCGCCTTCTTTTAGAGACCAGATGAACGATGACATGATGCCAGGTGCTACGTCTGGGTTGTTCGGCGGCGGAGTTGCGATACGAACGTTCAGCATGATGATGCCGTGCTCTTCTGGGTAGTTCGCCATAGAGTATGCGCGAATTGTTTCTTCGTTCACCTTAGACTCGTAACGGAATAGGTTGAACTTCTCCCAGTCTTCACGGTATTCCTGAGGAATATCGTAATCTGCGTATTTCACGTGGTGAGCTGGCGCTTCAATCTGGATGTAACCACCAGCACGGAAAGGTACTGATTCGCCATCTGGAATTTGTAGCTTAAGCTCTTTGATGAATGTCGCTTTGTTATCGTTAGAAATAACAGTACATTCCCACTTCTTCACGCCGAAGATTTCTTCAGGAAGCTCGATATCCATGTCAGTTTTCATTGCAACTTGACACGCTAGACGCTCACCTTCACGTGCTTCACCTTTCGTAATGTGGTCAAGCTCGGTAGGTAGGATGTCGCCACCACCTGATTTAACTTTTACGCGACACTGACCACATGAGCCACCGCCACCACAAGCAGAAGATACGAATACGCCTGCACCCGCAAGTGCAGTCAGTAGCTTGCCGCCTGGTTGTGTAACGATCGCCAAGTTAGGGTCATCGTTCACAGAAATTGTAATGTCACCTGTTGGTACTAGCTTAGATTTAGCGAAAAGAATCACTAAAACTAGCGCCAGTATAATCAGGGTAAACATCACTACACCAAAAATAATAGTAGACATTAACTATTCCTTATTTGCTGCGGTTTACCCGACTTACAGTTGAACACCAGAGAAAGACATAAAGCCCAACGCCATTAGACCTACAGTAATGAACGTGATACCTAGACCACGTAAACCTGGAGGCACGTCAGAGTACTTCATTTTCTCACGGATACCTGCAAGAGCTACGATAGCTAGCATCCAACCCACACCTGAACCGAAACCGTAAACAACAGATTCAGCAAAGTTGTAGTCACGTTGTACCATGAAAGATACACCACCGAAGATTGCACAGTTTACTGTGATCAGCGGTAGGAAGATGCCTAGCGCGTTGTACAGAGGTGGGAAGAAACGGTCTAGAACCATCTCTAGGATCTGTACAAGTGCAGCGATTACACCGATAAAGGTGATGAAGTTTAGGAAGCTAAGGTCTACGCCCTCAACTAACGCATTCTCTTTCAGTACAAGGTTGTACACTAGGTTGTTTACCGGTACAGCGATAGTCAGTACTACCACAACCGCAACACCTAGACCGAAAGAGGTCTTTACTTTCTTAGATACCGCAAGGAATGTACACATACCTAGGAAGAAAGACAGTGCCATGTTTTCGATGAAAATCGATTTAACTAACAGACTGATGTAATGTTCCATGACGCCCTTACTCCTTCGCTTCTACTTGTTCTGGTTTCAGAATGCGGATTACCCAGATTAGGAAGCCGATCAGGAAGAATGCAGATGGTGCTAGTAGCATTAGACCGTTAGGTTGGTACCAACCACCATTGCTCACTAGAGGTAGCACTTCCATACCGAACAATTTGCCTGAGCCAAATAGTTCACGGAAGAAACCAACAGTGATTAGAACGAAACCGTAACCAAGACCGTTACCAAGACCATCGATAAATGATGGGAATGGAGCAGACTTCATCGCGAACGCTTCAGCACGACCCATTACGATACAGTTGGTAATGATAAGGCCAACGAATACTGATAGCTGCTTAGAGATATCGTATAGGTAAGCTTTCAATACTTGGTCTACCACGATTACTAGAGATGCGATGATCGCCATTTGAACGATGATACGCACGCTGTTAGGAATGTGGTTACGGATAAGCGAAACAAATAGGTTAGAGAATGCAGTAACGAACATTACCGCAATCGTCATAACGAATGCTGTTTCTAGTTTGGTTGTTACTGCAAGAGCAGAACATACACCAAGAACTTGCAGCGCGATCGGGTTGTTATCCAACACCGGCGCCATAATGCTCTTTTTAATGTTTTGTGCGCTAGACATTAGTTCAGACCTCCGTCACGAACTTTTGCTAGGAACGGACCAAAGCCCATATCGCCTAACCAGAAGTCGAATGTACCTTGAACACCGTTACCGGTCAGTGTCGCGCCAGATAGGCCATCAACACCGTGCTCAGAACCTGCTGGTGCACCACCTTTAACAATCTTGATTGCTGGTTTGTGGTTTTCGTCGAATAGTTTCTTACCAACGAACTGTGCGCGCCAAGATGGGTTCTCAACTTCACCACCAAGTCCAGGAGTTTCACCCTGCTCGTAGTAAGTGATACCGTCAATAGTGTTACCGTCAGTTTGAACAGCTACGAAAGCGTACATCATTGACCATAGACCCGTACCGTGTACAGGGATGATCACTTTAGACACTTCGCCGCCTTGTTTAACTAGGTAAACAATACCTACGTCAGCACGACGAAGGATCTTCGCCTTGTCTTGTTCCGCTGTTAATTTGATTGAGTGTGCAGGCTCTTTCGCAGCTTTACGCTGATCGTAGTTTGCCGCTGTTAGACCATCTTCAGTCTTCTCAACGAAATTACCAGTTTTAAAGTCTACTAGACGAGGCTCAATGTATTCTGCAAACAGTTCAGGGATCTTCTTGCCGTCAGCTTGAATACCTGCAACTTCAACGATCTTAGTCTGTTTGTCTAAAACCGCGTTTGCTTTTTGTTGGCCACGTAGAGCAACTGCCGCTGTTGATACAACGATTGAGCACACTAAGCTCAATGCGATAACAACAAACAGCGTCTTTTTAATGCTATCGTTATTACTTGCCATAGCGTGCTAGTCTCCGCTTGATGTTCTTCTCGATGACTACATGGTCGAACAGAGGTGCGAATAGGTTCGCGAATAGAATCGCCAGCATCATACCTTCTGGGTATGCTGGGTTAACTACACGGATCATCACACACATTGCACCAATCAAAATACCGTACCACCACTTACCTGAGTTAGTGAATGATGCAGATACTGGGTCGGTCGCCATAAAGAACATACCGAATGCGAAGCCACCTAGAACTAGGTGCCAGTGCCAAGGCATGCTAAACATTGCGTTTGAGTCAGAACCGACAACATTGAACAGCGTTGCTGTTGCAATCATACCGATCATCACACCCGCGATGATGCGCCAAGAAGCGATTCGCATGTATACGATCATTGCCGCACCAATCATCAGTGCTAGCGTTGATACTTCACCAATTGAACCAGGGATGTTACCGATAAACGCATCCATCCAAGTAATTGGAGCACCAGTGATGTTGTTGATTAGTGCACCGTTACCACCTTGTGCCCATTGGCTTAGTGCTGTTGCACCAGAGAAGCCATCCGCTGCTGTCCATACTAGGTCACCTGAAATCTGTGCTGGATAAGCAAAGAATAGGAAAGCACGACCCGCAAGCGCTGGGTTAAGGAAGTTACGACCTGTACCACCGAAGATCTCTTTAGCTACAACAACACCGAAGGTAATACCTAGCGCTGCTTGCCATAAAGGTAGAGTTGGCGGAACAATCAATGCAAATAGAATAGAAGTAACAAAGAAGCCTTCGTTTACTTCATGCTTACGCACCATACAGAACAGCACTTCCCAGAAACCACCCACAAGGAATACAGTGGCATAGATTGGCAGGAAGTATGTCGCACCAAGAATCATCTTGCTGCCAACACCTGCATCAGCAGCCAGTGTGCCGCCTAGCATTTCTGTTAACCAGTAGTGCCAGTTGCCTGCTACTACTGCCGCTAGTTGCTCACCAGCGTACATGTGGTTAAGTGCTGCGATAGCTTGGCCACCCGCGTTGTACATACCCCAGAACATTGCTGGGAATACCGCGAACCAAACCATGATCATGATACGTTTTAAGTCAACGCTATCACGAACGTGCGAGCTTTTATGTGTCACTAGACCAGGAGTGTAGAAAACTGTCGCTACAGCTTCATACAGGGCAAACCATTTTTCATGCTTACCGCCCGGCTCAAAGTGATGCTCGATGTCTTCAAGAAACTTTTTAAGAGCCATGAAAATTACCCTTCCTTCTCAATCGTGTCTAGGCATTCACGAAGTAACGCACCGTACTCGTATTTACCTGGACATACAAAGGTACACAAAGCTAGATCTTCTTCATCCAGTTCTAGAGCACCTAGCGCTTGAGCGCTATCTGTGTCACCAGCACATAGATCACGAAGTAGCAATGTCGGCTCCATATCTAGAGGCATTACGCGCTCGTAGCTGCCGATTGGAACCATTGAGCGGTCACTACCGTTAGTCGTGGTTGTCATGTTGAACAACTGACCTTTGAATAGGTGACCAAGGAAAGAGCGAGTAACAGAGAACTTGTTCTTACCAGGCATCGCCCAGCCAAACAGTTCCTTCTCACGACCTTCACGTAATACAGAAACTTGTTGATGGTAACGACCTAGGTACGCGTGTGGACCAACAGCATGAGTACCTGTTAGTACTGAGCCAGAAATCACACGAACTTCACCAGGCATTAGCTCGTTATCAGTCAACTCGTCCAAGCTAGCACCAATGATAGTGCGAACTAGGCGCGGTTTGTTAACCACTGGACCCGCTAGAGAGATCACACGATCAACACATAGCTCACCTGTTAAGAACAACTTACCGAACGCAATCACGTCTTGGTAGTTAATACTCCACGCCACATTTGCTGCATTTACTGGGTATAGGAAATGCATGTGGGTACCCGCAAGACCTGCAGGGTGTGGACCATCAAACACATGTTCTTCAACATTAGACTGAGAAGAGCGAGGTAGGCTTGAGCCTGCTTTACAAACGTAAACCTTGCCTTCTGTTAGGGCTGAAAGGACGTCAAGACCAGCGATGAATGCTTCTTTCTCTTCGTTGATAATCAACTCAGGCTGAGCTGCAAGAGGATTAGTATCCATTGCAGTTACGAAAATAGCCTTGGTAGAAGAATCAATAGCTGGAACCTTGCTGAACGGACGAGTACGGAAAGCAGTCCAAAGACCTGAATCAACAAGCTGAGTCTTGATCGCTTCACGATCTAAACTTGCTAGTTGAGCAGCTTCAAACTTATCGAAAGTAACTTGTTCGTCACCTGCAGCTTCAATCACTACTGATTGAAGTACACGTTTCGCACCACGGTTAACTTCGATCACTTTACCGCTGATCGGCGAAGTAAATTTAACGCCTGGATTCTTCTTGTCTTCAAAAAGAACTTGAGCTTTCTTTACTTCGTCACCTACGCGGACATGCATAGTAGGACGCATGCCAACGTACTCTTCGCCAAGCAAGGCGACTTTCTTGATGGATTTACCATCATTAATCACCTGGGTAGGAGTTCCTGCGATAGGAAGGTCCAAACCCTTCTTTATTGTAATCATACGCACTTGCACTACTTTATCGGGAAAAAGATTCTTTAATTGCGTAACTTTTAGACACGACATCAGTGTCCGGTTCTGACGCCCTCCAGGCATCAAAATCGCAACATCCTATTAAACTTCTCGTCACATATTAATTGCGAGATTCATCAGGGGCGATAGTCTATCATCAATTGGGAATATGATGCCATGACCAATGGCGCCTATAGTGGCAATAAATGTTAGGAAATGAGTTTAAAAGGTTAAAGAATAGTCATAACTTTGAGCTATCGCACATCCCGCTCTAAATGAGAACTTATCGAAACCTACTGATAATTAACATAATGAAACATTTATTGTTAATTTGTCGTAATTTCACTTTTGTTTCCACATTGTTAACAGGGATGTTTTAAACACAGAAAAAAAGCAGCTTGCGCTGCTTCTCTCTTTTATCGTGTACCACCTAAGCACATCGGGCTATGAGGAGCCCTTTGCTGCTCGCTCCATTCTGCTGGAGTGTATGTGTGAATCGCCAAAGCATGAATATGGTTAGCCAACTCATCGGCCAAAGCTTGGTTGACTAAACGATGGCGTGGTAACAACCGCAGCCCTTCGAATTGCTCGCTGACCACGATTACTTTGAAGTGGCTTTCTGAGCCTGGCGGCACGTTATGCATGTAACTTTCATTAATCACTTCAAGATGAGTCGGAGAAAGTTGCTGGTGTAGTTTGGTTTGAATAGTTTCTTCTATCATCGTATTTCACCGCGTCTTATTAACATCATGACGAATTGTTATCAGCGCATCATAGACGTCTCATACGTAAATCGAAAGGTTTTAGTTTTCACTTTAGTCTTCATCTGCGACAATTTCACCTAATCTCAAACACCCAAGCGTTCCATTTATGAAATCTGAGCTTACCCTCTTCGACCGCGCACTGACCCTTTTGCGCTACCCAGTTAGAAACAACGAAACATTGCAGGCATGGGACGCAGGCGATGAGTATTTAATTAGCCACATTGAAGAAATGAACCTCAATGATGGGCAAAATATTTTAGTGCTCAATGATAGCTTTGGTGCGCTCTCGTGCTGGTTCTCAGCGCGCCACAATGTTACCACCATTAGCGACTCACATATCGCGCACAAGGCGATCACTGCTAACCTAACTCGTAATCAATGCCAGCCAATTACTCTGCTTGATAGCCTTGCCGAATTACCACCATCGGTTGATTTAGTCCTGATGCAGATCCCGCGTAACAACCGATTTTTAACTTGGCAGCTAAACCAACTTCGCCAAGTTTTGAGTGCTGACATTCCAATTATCGCGGTTAATAAAGCCAAAGAAATTCACTCATCTACGCTGAAATTATTTGAAAAGTACCTTGGTGAGACCACCACCTCGCTAGCGTGGAAAAAGCATCGTTTGGTGTTCAGTTTTGCCAACAGTCCTCAGACAACTTTGGTAGAGCCGTTTACCACATGGCAAGTCGATGGGCAGCCGTTCACTCTGAAAAACCTACCTAATGTCTACTCGGGTGAAAGCCTCGATTTGGGTGCGCGTTTTATGCTTGAACACCTACCTAGCGACGATCAGCATCGTAAGGCGATTGATCTGGGTTGTGGGAATGGCGTGTTATCGGTCAAATTGGCGCAGCTCAATCCTAATCTTGCGATTACCTGTGTCGATGAAAGTTTTATGGCGGTAGCTTCCGCAAAGCAAAACTTACTCGACAACCTCAGCTCACCACGAGATTTACGCTTTATTGACAATAACTGTCTAGATGGCTTTAACCCTGGCGAGTATGATTTGGTGGTTTGTAACCCACCTTTCCACCAGCAGCAAGCCATCACTGATCATATCGCGTGGCAAATGTTCTGTGATGCAAAGCATGTTCTTTGCAATGGTGGGCAATTATTAGTTATCGGTAATCGCCACCTCGGATACGATGTGAAGTTAAAGCGTCTATTTGGTAAGTCGAATGTCAGCCTAGTTGCCGCAAATAAAAAATTTGTGATTTTACAAGCGACTAAGTAGTCATCTATTATCCACTTAAACTTGAGCCTTTCAGAAGATTAGAAAAGGAAATGACAATGAGAAAACTGGTTCTAGCCGCGTCAATCGCGTTACTGACTGCTTGTTCAGCGCCTCAGCAAGAACAACTTAACTTTACGCCTCGTGCTGAGCTAAGTAATAGCAACATCGTAAATGGCAGCGCATTCACGCTAACCAGTAAAGATGTCCGCTCTGCGCAATATGTTGCCCTAGTTGATAGTGGTCGTTCTAATATTGAGCCTATCCACGCTAAGCAAAATGTTCGCATCACGCTAGAAAATGCTCTGCTAGAACAATTTCAATCTCAAGGCTTCCGCAGTTCAGTAAACAGCGAAAACTCAATTGAGCTTGAAGTACAAGAGCTGCTTGTTTCTGTTAAGCATTCGGTAATGGAAAATGAAATGGATGCTAAGTTGGTGCTAGAAATCACCGCTGAAACACCACAAGGCAAGCTAGTGAAAACTTACACCGGTACTGCAGAGCGCACTGGTGCACTAAGCGCATCAAACGACGAAATTTCATTGGTTCTAAACGATGTTGCGAATCTTGTGCTGCGCGAAGTCGCGAATGACCGTGAACTACAGAGCTACATGCAGGAGCGCTTCTAATGTGGAAATACGCAATTGCGTGTGCTGCATTAGTTTCAAACCTTGCATTCGCTGGTCCTAAAGTCGAAATGGAAACCAACCTGGGTTCATTTGTGATTGAGTTAAATCAAGAGCAAGCGCCTATCTCAGTCGCCAACTTTCTTAAGTATGTGGAAGATGGTAGCTACGTTGGCACTCAGTTCCACCGCGTTATACCTGGCTTTATGGCGCAAGGTGGTGGTTTTGATCAAAACATGAATCGAGCGCCAACCTACCCGCCAATCAAAAACGAAGCGAGTAATGGTTTAGCAAATGATAAAGCAACGATCGCGATGGCTCGCACCAACGATCCTAACTCAGCGACTCGTCAGTTTTTTATCAATTTAGTCGACAACGACTTCCTGAACTTTAAAGCTCGCCCACCGGGCTATGCTGTATTTGGTGAGGTCGTACAGGGTTTTGATGTCATTCAACAAATGGCAAGCAAACCGACTCACAATGTCGGACGTTACCGCGACGTACCGGTTGATGCAATTGTGATTGAGAAAGTCACACTGCTTGACTAAAGACTGAGGCTCTCACTCTGAGAGCCTTTCTATTTTCCCCGTAGCACTAATAACAAGGAATAGTGATGGTTAACACTTCTCCTTCCTGGCTTGAAACCGTTCGTAGTTACCTAGACAAGCGCTTACTTTGGGTATTTATGTTAGGTTGCTCAAGCGGCTTTCCTTGGGTCTTAATTGGTTCAAACATGTCAGGCTGGCTCAAAGACGCCGGACTCACTCGTGCTGCAATTGGTTATTTTGGCAGTGTTTTTGCGGTTTACGCGATCAACTTCCTGTGGGCTCCACTCGTCGACCGAGTCAAGTTGCCTTTGCTTAATCACTATCTAGGTCAGCGTCGTAGTTGGATTTTCCTCTGTCAGTCCATCGTACTGGTTTGTACCTTGCTGATTGCTGGTGTCGATCCGGCAAAAAGTTTGATGCTCACCTCGATGCTGGCCTTATGCATTGCCATTGCATCCTCGACGCAAGACATTGCCATCGACGCTTACCGAATAGATACTTTTCCAAAATCCGACGCATCAAAGCTGCCACAAGCTTCAGCGATGGCGGTGATTGGTTGGTGGACCGGTTACTCTTTACCGGGCTATCTGGCGTTTATCAACGCCGACAGTATTGGTTGGAACGGGGTCTACTATGGTATGGCGGCTATCGTTGGCTTGCTGATGCTATTTACCCTCTTGGTCGGCGAACCAAAGACCAAGCGTGAACAACTGCAAGCCGAAGCGGAAAAAAGACACAGTGCGGTAGTCAGAAACCCGATTGTGGCTTGGTTAAGCGTTACGGTATTAGAGCCGTTTATTGACTTCTTTAGACGTAATGGCTTTCGCGTTGCTTTGACTCTACTGCTGTTCGTGTTTTTGTTTAAGATTGGTGAAGCCTTCCTTGGCCGCATGTCGATCACCTTCTACAAAGAGATCGGTTTTAGTAATGAGCAGATCGGCTATTACTCCAAGTTAATCGGCTGGGGTCTAACCATGCTATTTACCCTGCTTGGCAGCATGGTAAACGTCAAGTTTGGCATCGTTCGTGGTTTGATGATTGGTGGTATTGCCATGGCGGCAAGTAACCTGATGTTCGCTTGGATTGCCAAAGTGGGTCCAAATGAGCAAATCTTCTTGGCAACCTTAGTGGTAGATAACTTTACCTCAGCATTCTCAACCGTGGCGTTTGTATCTTTCTTAACCGTCGTCACCGGACAAGCATTCTCGGCAACGCAATATGCGCTACTGGCCTCGTTGGGTAACTTTGGTCGCACAACGTTAGCGTCATTTAGCGGCGAATTAGTTGACTTCCTTGATGATTGGTCAATGTTCTTTATTCTTACTGCATTGATGGTGATCCCAAGCTTGATCATGCTCTATTCATTGCGTCACTACTTTAATGACATGCTTGATAAAGCCAGTAAAGAACACGAATAAGATATTGCTAAATAGCGAATCTAAATAGCAAAAAAGGTCGCCGCAGCGACCTTTTCTTTTAAGCAGTGCTTATGGGTATAAGCCTTTGCCAAACAAATTAAACACTCGCGCCACGCCTTGAGTAAATAGCAGTGGTTCCGTCAATACGGTGAGACACAAACAGTCTTCACCTTTTTTGGTGTAGGGGCTATGTTTGACTGCCGCGTCTTTGAGCATAAAATCGCCGACTTCATAGTGCCCATCTTCATCACTAAAACCGCCATACAGTACCAGGGTCGACTCTAACCCTTTGTGAGTGTGTTGCGGGATCTGAACATCTTCGCTGATGTAAAGCAGATTCACTCGCGCTTCTTCACCAAGGTTTATCTCAGCACTGTAAACTTTGCCGCCATAGCTTTTCCACTCACCTATGTCATCGACAAAACGGCTTAGAGAAAGCGGTAACTTAAACTGCTTATCCTTGAGCTTGATGGTGCGGTTCTTGCGATTGAATTTGAACGGCTCCGGATCTTCTTCTAGCGCAACAATTTTGTCCAACATGGCAGAAAAGTCGTCATCTAGATCAGTAGAGCTCGCACACAAATGCTGTCCGGCTTGTTCTTCGAATTTGGCGCATAGCTTCTTGCACTGAGGACAAGTTTCAACGTGTGTTGCGATTGCAAAGCTGTTAGCAGCGTCAATCTCACCTTCCACATAGGCGCGCAACATTTCTTCACTGGGGTGATAACTCATAATTGCTCCGCCTCTATTTCGTTACGTAACTTTTCGACCGCAAGGCGCAGACGCGACTTGACGGTGCCCAATGGAATATCAAACATGTCGGCGACTTGTTGATGCGGTAGCTCCTCCAAGTACACAGCTTGCACCACTTTCCTCTGCGCCTCAGGTAAAATTTCTAAAAACTTCAGGACCTGCTCTTTGAGCATCTCATGCTCAGGCGCGTAATGCTCAACGAGATCCGGCGGCAGAAAATCCGACGGCCAAATATCGTCAGCCAAGACATGAGCATCTCTGCCTTTTTGCTTGCGTAGCAAATCAAAACAAAGGTTTCTCGCTATCGTGTATATCCAAGTAGAAAGCGAGCTCTTGCTGCCGTCAAATAGGGCGCACTTTTGCCACACCGTCGCCATAGTTTCTTGCACTAGCTCGATAGCAACCTGTTCGTTACCCATGTGCTTGTATGCAAATTGCTTTAAACGCGGGGAAAAGTGATTAAAAATTAGAGCAAATGCCTGTTTATCACGACTTTTCACTTGCTCCATGCATTCCGTCCAGTCTGCCCGGGTATATGCAGTTGTGTCTTGTGTGCTCATTTACCACATCCTTGGAATTGCGATATCAAAATTCGTACGCATACTGCTTTGTATCGATCACTCTTTTTCGATTGCGGCACTTAAAAATCTCATCGCCTCGACACAATCCTGTTGGCGAACTAAGTAATCAAATTGCTCGAGGTTGACTGGCAGCAGTTCTAACCATCGTTGACTAACCCAGGATGCATCGTCGAAAAAGCATTGGTCATACAACTCCCCAATTTGCGGGAACTGAGTATAGACCTTTTGTAATTGTAGACTGATATAACTTTGCTCTTCAGGAACAGACTTCACATCCCAACTTGGCAAATATTCAACTTTGGCAAAACGTAATCCATCAGACTCTACACGCACTCGCTTGGTCGCAAAGCGCTTGATACCAACCACAGTGATGCCAAGCAAGCCGTCGGGTAAAGATTCGAAATCAACGATTTTTACTAAAGCACCATTGAGTGACAGATCTCCGCTTGGGTGATGCTCGTCTTTTTCGTACAAACAGATACCAAAAGTTCCGTCTCCTTTACTCGCTTCAGTAACCAGTCGTTTGTAACGCGGCTCGAAAATTCTCAGGCGCATTTTTCCTTCTGGCAAAACCACTGACCCGAGTGGAAAAAGCATTATCTCTGACATGACACATCCCATTTTTTTGATTCAGTTATCAATACGGGATCAAGCTCATAAACGATCAGTCACCATATGTGTTGGTTATTTGATCGGCAGCAAATCAGAAATAAACGGTTGCGTAATCGATACCCGACTCACATTTTGTGCAAAAAAATGAAAGTTCAAATTCAAGTGCGTTTTTTGTCAATAATCGTGATCAAGATCTCTCTAAATTTAGAAAATTGCAGCAAACAGCACTTTCAATTGCGATAAATATCAATATTATTCCACCCCGAAAGCGAGCACAGCAACAGTTGTGCAACACAACCATAAACATCATGTTTCACATATTACGAGAGTTCACCTATGCGTAAATCACTTTTAGCTCTTGGCGTTGTTGCTGCAATTTCAGGCCAAGCTGTTGCAGCTGACTATTCAGATGACATCCACAAAAATGATAGCAAGTTCATCAACTTTAACTTGATGCACACAATCAACGAAAAACCGGGGAATACCGATCACACTTACCTAGAAATGGAATTCGGTGGTCGCTCAGGAATGTTTGACCTATACGGTTATGTTGATGTATTTAACCTAGATGACGATGACGACAGCGATAAGTCTGGAAGTGATCGCCTATTTGCAAAATTCGCACCGCGTCTTTCTCTTGATGCACTAACTGGCACAGACCTTTCTTTCGGTCCAGTTCAAGAGCTTTACATCGCTAACTACACGGTTATTGATGGCGGCGCAAAACACAAAATCAAAACTGACAAAGTTGAAAACGGTCAACCTGTTTACGACGAGAAAAATCCAGGCTACCAATCGATGATCGGTTTAGGTTCTGATGTAATGGTTCCTTGGTTTGGTAAGATGCAGTTCAACCTATATGCAAACTACGATATCAAACAGAAAGATTGGAACGGTTACCAATTCTCAACCAACTGGTTCAAACCATTCTTCTTCTTTGATAATGGTTCATTCATCTCATACCAAGGTTATCTAGATTACCAATTCGGTATGAAAGATGAGTACAGCTCGTCAAGCACTGGTGGCTCTATGTTTAACGGTATCTACTGGCACAACAAACAGTTTGCTGTAGGTTACGGCCTTAAACTATACGATAACGTATACGGCATCAAAGACAGCGACGCATTTGAGTCTTCTGGCGTAGGTCATTACTTCGCTGTGACATACAAGTTCTAAAATAAAAAAGGCACCGTAAGGTGCCTTTTTTATTTGCTTTCCAATTTCATGCCATTATCCTCTGCAACACTATTAGCTTGATGTGTAGCGTTGGATGAATATTACTATTGTGGGTCCGGGTGCGATTGGGTCGCTATGGGCAAGTTATCTGCATGACGCAGGACATAAAATCAGTTTATGGAGTCGCCACAAAGACGACACGTTGACGATTCAGCGTGATAGCTACCCTGCGCTCTCCTTGGCAAATAATGACACTCAGGCTTTAAAAAGTGCCGATGTTATTCTCGTTACCTTAAAAGCACCGTTAGTTAGCTCGGTATTGCATCAAATCAAGCCGCATATTGATGTTGATGCCATCATCATCTTAATGCACAACGGAATGGGCACCGCTGAAAGCGTAATGACGCTAATGCCCGAGAATCCCTTGGTTTTAGCCACGACAACCCATGGCGCCTACCGCCCATCTGCTACTCAAGTGCTGCATACTGGACAAGGTCAAACCTTACTCGGGGCGGTGAACGATAAAGCGCTACAATGTTCATTTTTAGCTGAAGTCTTTCATCATGCACTTAGCGATGTCGCGTGGCATGCAAATATCCGCCAAGCGCTTTGGAATAAACTGGCGGTTAACTGCGCGATCAACCCACTGACTGCGATACACCAAGTTCGCAACGGTGAATTGGCTCGCTCTGAATTTCGCGCTCAATTAGACGCAATCATCGATGAAGTATGTCACGTGATGGAAGCTGAAGAGATTGCCGTCGATAAAGCCAAGCTAACCGTGCTTATTGATCAAGTGATCCATTCCACCAGCAATAACTTCTCTTCTATGGAGCAAGATATTGCCCACCAGCGTTCAAGCGAGATAGACTTTATTACAGGTTACCTGCTGCAATGCGCCAGTAACCATGGGATTGATGTCCCAACTAACCAAGCCTTATACAAGGCAATTAAACAGATTGAACAAAGCTGGTAACGAGGTCATAAAACGATGAGTAAAAAAGTACTGGTTCCGATTGCCACAGGTACGGAAGAAATGGAAGCGGTGACCATTATCGATATGATGGTTCGTGCTGGCTATGAAGTGGTTGTCGCAAGTGCTGAGTCCGACGGTGGGCTTACCATGAAAGCCTCTCGAGGTGTCACCTTAACTGCTGACTGCCGCTTGGTCGATATCGCCGATGATGAATTTGATGCGGTGATTTTACCCGGCGGTGTCGGTGGTTCAGAAGCATTTCGAGATAGCACTGTGTTAGTCGAAATTGTGCGTCAGCAAATGTATGAGGGCAAACTGGTAGCGGCAATATGTGCAGCGCCCGCCTTGGTACTTGCTCATCACAACCTCTATCCAGATGCTCTGATGACTTGTCACCCAAGTTTTGAAAGCCATATCCCCGCGAAAAACTGGCGCGTTAAACGTGTGACTTATGATGTGAACCATAACCTACTCACCAGCCAAGGTCCGGGAACTGCGCTTGAGTTTGCCATGGAAGTGATCATCCGCCTATCGGGTAAAGCACATGCGTGGACAGTGGCCGAGCCTATGGTGACCATTCCGACTCTTCATTATCACGAAATAGGTGAAGCGTAATGTTTGACGTTGCTTCGATTCGCAGCCAGTTCCCTGCGCTGAGACAAGACATAAATAACCAGTCACTCGTCTATCTCGACAGCGCGGCGACAACGCAAAAGCCGCAAGTTGTGATTGATGCCATCAGCCAGTATTACAGTGCGCAAAATGCCAATGTGCATCGTGGTAGCCATAGTTTAACTGCTAAAGCGACCAGCCAGTTTGAAGCCGCGCGCAGCACAGTCGCCGAGTTTATCAACGCAGCAGACGAAAAAGAGATCATTTGGACTCGCGGTGCGACAGAAGCACTTAACCTAATTGCTCAAACCTACGCTCGCAATACGTTAAAAGCCGGTGACGAAATCCTGATTGGCGAGATGGAGCACCACGCCAATATCGTACCTTGGCAGATTGTCGCCGAGCAGACCGGCGCTCGCGTGGTGAAAGTACCAATGAGTGCTGATTGCCAGTTAGATTGTACCGCCTTCACCCAGTTGCTAAATGACAAAACCAAGATTGTCGCGCTTGCGCACACGACCAATGTGACCGGTACGCGTCAGCCGATTGAATCACTGATCCAACTTGCTCACCAGAGTGGTGCTGTGGTGGTGATCGATGCCGCGCAAGGCATTGTGCATGAAAAGATTGATGTCCAAGCTCTTAACGCTGATTTTTTGGTCTTCTCTGGTCATAAAATTTTTGCCCCAGCTGGAATTGGCGTGCTGTATGGCAAACTGGCGCACCTTGAAGCCATGCCGCCTTGGCATGGTGGCGGTAAGATGGTCGAAAAGGTTTCTTTTAGTGGCACAACGTATAGCCAATTGCCTGGCAAGTTTGAAGCTGGTACACCGAATGTCGCTGGCGCGATCGCATTGGCTAAAGCGATTGAATGGTATTGCCAATTTGAGCGCAGCCAAGTCGAAACGCACATTCATGGCTTAGTAGAGCAAACCTATCACGCACTTAATCAACATGATGATATTCGCGTGATCGGTTATCAGCCAAATGCTTCGGTGATTTCGTTTGTTGTCGATGGAGTACACCATCAAGACGTGGCGACTTTACTCGATCAACAAGGCATCGCTGTGCGCTCGGGGCACCACTGTGCTCATCCACTGATGGATGCACTTGGTGTCACAGGGACGATTCGTATTTCCTACGCGATTTATAACGATCAGCAAGACGTCACGCGAATATTGCAAGCAATTGATAAGTGTCTTGATATGCTTTAAGCACGTAAAAAAAGATAAACGCTAGATAGACAAAGAGCCTCAGGCGAGGCTCTTTTTTATATGCTGTCGATAATTATCGAGGGCAGATCTCTGACTCTGGAAAGAAGAATGCGATTTCACGCTCAGCAGACGCAGGGCTATCTGAACCATGAACTGAGTTGTAACGCATGCTCAGTGCATAATCCGCACGGATCGTGCCGCAAGCCGCTTCTTCTGGGTTAGTTTTACCCATTAACTCACGGTAGCGCACAATTGCATCTTCCCCTTCTAGCACTTGCACCATGATTGGTCCTGAAGTCATAAACTCCTTCAGTGCTGGGAAAAACTCTTTGCCTTCATGCTCAGCATAAAAACCACTCGCCTGTTCATCAGTAAGATGAACCATTTTCGCTGCTACAATGCTTAAACCTGCTTTTTCAATACGGTTGTAAATTTCACCAATCAGGTTACGTTTTACCGCGTCGGGCTTAACAATAGAAAAAGTTCTTTCTAGAGCCATAAGGTTTCCTTCTACTTCTCTTTTAATTATCAACGTACAGTCTAACTGCTGCTCAAGTTGTCAGTTTGTTTATTGCGTCAAAATGCGAGCTAGGGTACGTACACCCATACCTGTTGCACCTGGCGCTAATTTCACTGTTGAAGATTTACGGTATGTGCCGGCGCAATCGAAGTGCAGCCAACCTTTTTTATAGTCTTCAACAAAGAACGATAAGAATGCCGCCGCGGTACTTGCACCTGGACTAAAGTCACCACTACCAATGTTAGATAGATCAGCAAAATTAGATGGCAACATACCACGGTGGAAATCCGCCAATGGCAATGGCCACAAGCCTTCTTTCTCTTCACGTGCTGAGGTAAGCGCTTTGTGTGACAGTTCATCATCAAAGCTCATCAAAGCATGGTAATCGTTACCTAGAGCGTACTTCGCTGCGCCAGTGAGCGTTGCGCAGTCAATGATCAGCTCTGGTTTCTGCTCGCTGGCGTAGATTAGACCATCAGCCAGAACCAAACGACCTTCCGCATCGGTGTTCATTATCTCAACCGTCTTACCATTTTTGTAGGTAATGATGTCACCCAGTTTCAGCGCACGACCTGAAATCATATTCTCAGCACAGCACAAGATCAGTTTCACACGCTTGTTAAGACCGCGCATGATCGCCAGACCAAGACCACCAGTGATGGTCGCCGCACCGCCCATATCTGCTTTCATTGCTGTCATAAAGTCAGATGGTTTAATGCTGTAACCACCTGAATCAAACGTGATGCCTTTGCCGACTAAACACGCATAGACTGGCGCATTCTCATCACCCGTTGGGTTAAAATCCAGTTGCAGCATTGCAGAAGTGCGCTCTGAACCACGCCCTACCGCATAAATGCCTTCCCAGCCTTCGGTTAGCAGATCTTTATCTTTGACAACGCGCGCAGTTACGGTGCCTTCTGGTGCAACAGACTTAATGAACTCTGCAGCCATAGTTGCCAGCTGACGCGGTGCAACCTCTTCTGCTGATTTATTGATGATTTCACAAGTGAAATTAGTCGCCTTGATGCGCGCCTCTAGCTCCGCTTGATCAGCATCAGTCAGTGCAGACCAGGTAAATGAAGTGCTATTTTTTGGCTCACGGAAGCCTTGGTGGAAAGCCCAAACCCCCTCAAGATCCCAGCCTTCACCAGCTAGTGCAATCTGCTTAATACCTTGAGTTACAAATTGGCGTGCCGCTCTTTGAATTGCACCAAGATCGTGACCTTCTCCTTGATGGATGTGCGCGCCTTGTGCTGAAAATGACACAATCGCTTTGTCACCCCATTCTGGTGAAGCTACTTCTTGGGTTAAAAATACCGACATCTGTGTAGACATGGTTTCTCCTTGTCTGAATCTTTAGCATTGCCTGCCATCTACGCTGTGATGTTAGCATTATGTCAGGTAAAAATGTCAATTGGATAAAAAAACGGGCCAAAAGGCCCGCTTATTTTAATAAAAACTGTTAACTGTTCGATGTTTTCCAGCAGTTAATCTGCTTCATCCATCCAGCAAAGGATCACAGCTTCAAGGATCTTTTCATTTGAACGATTTGGTTCATCATCAAAGTCGTCCAACTCCAAGATCCACTGGTGCAGATCAGTAAAACGGACTGTTTTAGGATCTGTCTCTGGAAACTTATCGCAAAGCTCAATCGCGATATCGCGTGAATCGGTCCATTTCATTGCTCACTTCCTTATATTTTCGTTGAAGTAACTAACTACTGAATAACTAATTACTAACTCATTGCTTAACACGATACTCAGAATAATTGCAGTGCAGCTTAATCAAGCTGCAGCGCCTACTATAACGAGTGTTTAATGATCTTCTGAAGCGTGGTTAAGCGTATATTTCGGGATCTCAACCACGAGATCTTCATCCGCAACACGCGCTTGGCAACCTAAACGAGATTCAGGCTCTAAACCCCATGCTTTATCCAGCATGTCATCTTCAAGCTCATCACTCTCTTCTAATGAATCGAAGCCTTCACGGATGATTACGTGGCAGGTAGTACAAGCACATGACTTTTCACACGCGTGCTCAATACCGATACCATTTTTCAGTGCAACGTCTAACACGCTATCACCAGTCTTAGCTTCTAGTACTGCACCTTCAGGGCATAGGTCTTCATGTGGTAAAACGATAATTTTAGGCATGACTTCTACTCTTAAATATCATCAACAGATTGACCTGACAACGCAGCTCGAATCGATTTATCCATACGACGTGAAGCAAACTCTTGGCTTGCTTTATCCGTCTCTTTAATACCAACTTCAATCGCATCCGCATCATCACCATTACGTAGGGCAATCAATGCTTCAATCGCTTTCAGTAGCTCTTGGTTTTCTTGCTCAGATAGCAACTCATCGCCATCCATTTGCATCGCAGCGATCAAACCTTCAATCACGCGGTCTGCTTCCACTCGCTGTTCAGCCAGTGCGCGAGCTTGCATGTCTTCTTTGGCGTAAGTCATCGAATCACGTAGCATGTTTGCTACTTCATCATCACTCAAACCATATGAAGGCTTAACTTGGATTTCTGACTGCACGCCAGTGCTCTTTTCCATCGCAGTGACAGACAATAGACCATCAGCATCCACTTGGTAAGTGACGCGGATATGTGCAGCACCTGCCGCCATTGGTGGAATACCTTTGAGTGAGAAGCGTGCCAGAGAGCGGCAATCATCAACCATCTCACGCTCACCTTGCACCACGTGGACGCTCATCGCCGTTTGACCATCTTTAAAGGTAGTAAACTCCTGAGCACGAGCCACTGGAATCGTAGTGTTGCGAGGAATGATTTTTTCAATCAAGCCGCCCATGGTTTCAATACCGAGAGATAGCGGGATAACGTCCAGCAGTAGCATTTCAGAGTCTGGTTTATTGCCGACTAAAATATCCGCTTGAATGCCCGCACCAATCGCTACAACTTCATCTGGGTTAATGCTGGTTAGCGGTGTGCGGTCAAAAAATTCACCCACCATCTCACGGACTAATAGTGTACGTGTTGAACCACCGACCATAACCACTTCGTTGACTTCGTCTAACTCAACGTCGGCGTCTTTTAGCGCACGGCGACAAGACATCAATGTTTTCTTCACTAATGGATGAATCAGCTCTTCAAACTCTGCGCGAGTCACTTCACCTTGCCAGCCAAAAACATGTACGGCAACAGAGTCTTGCTCAGAGAAAGCTTGTTTAGTTCGTTGTGCTACATTTAGCAAGGTGCGATTTTGCTCCGCTGATAATGGCGCTTCTAAAGTAGTCTTCTCAAGCAAGAAATCTGCGAGTAGATGGTCAAAATCATCGCCACCTAATGCGGAGTCACCGCCAGTTGCCAGAACTTCAAACACACCTTTTGACAGGCGTAAAATTGAAATATCAAACGTACCGCCGCCTAAGTCGTAAACCGCGATGACACCTTCTTGACCTGAATCTAGACCATAAGCAATCGCTGCCGCGGTTGGCTCATTAAGCAAACGCAGGACATGCAAGCCAGCCAGTTTCGCGGCATCTTTAGTACCTGCGCGCTGCGCGTCATCAAAGTAAGCAGGAACGGTAATCACCACGCCCGCTAATTCTCCACCAAGGGTCTCTTCTGCACGCTGCTTAAGTGCGCTTAGGATATCTGCAGAAACTTCAATTGGGTTTTTATTGCCCGCTGCAGTGTGTAAAACAGGCAGACCATTATCGCTCGATAGTAGCTGGTAAGGTAGAGATGGGTAGCGCTGCTGAATGTCCGCTAATGAGCGACCAATCAGACGTTTAACTGAGATAATTGTATTGGCAGGATCAATTTCTGCCTGATCAAGAGCCGCTTGACCCACTTGTTTCTCTTCGCCTGTGTAGCGAACAACCGATGGCAGAATACGACGACCCTGAGCATCTTCTAACGGAGCAACGTCGCCACTGCGAGCAGACGCAACTAATGAATTCGTGGTGCCTAGATCAATACCAGCGGCGAGCTTATGCTCATGAGGAGCCGAGCTCTGGCCCGGTTCTGCAATTTGAAGTAGTGCCATTGTTAATCCTTGCTCTTGGGTTAACCGAGTAGTTTATCTTCAACTAACTCAATTTCATTTTTTAGTTTGGCAATGAATTTTAGTTTGCGAACGCCATCAGCGGCTTGTGCCCATTGGGCTTGATTTAATAGTTCTTCAACACAAACTAATTGTTGCTTGTACATCTTTGATACTTTGCCATCAAACTCAAACAGCGCCGATTCAGGATCTGCACAACCTGGGATCTCTTCAAGCTCTTCACGCAGTTCCATTTGTTCCATTAAAAACATCGGATCTTGCATGGTTTGCTGCTCTCCTCGGATCTCGGTGCCGTGCTCAGAGAGCAGATACTCTGCACGAGAGATAGGGTGTTTAAGCACTTGGTAAGCGTCATTGATTTGCGCTGCTTTTTGCACAGCTAGCAGGCGATCTCGCTCGGATGCTGTCGCAAAGTTATCAGGATGAAAACGCTTTTGTAATTCACGGAATTGAGAAGAAAGAAGGCTACCATCCAGTTCAAACTGAGTTGGTAGCCCAAATAATTCAAAGTGATTCATTAAAATCTGACCCTTGGTAAAGTCTCTCCTGTTCGCTTTGCTCAAACAGGAGAGCAAGAATTAAACGTTGAAGCTTTCACCGCAGCCACATTCGCCTTTTGCGTTAGGGTTATTGAATTCAAAACCTTCATTCAACCCCTGTTTCACATAATCAAGCTCTGTGCCATCTAAGTAAACTAGGCTCTTTTTATCAATGATAACGCTAACGCCTTTGTGTTCGAATACTTCATCTTCTTCGTTTACTTCATCGACAAACTCTAGCACGTAAGCCATACCAGAACAGCCTGTCGTTTTAACTCCAAGACGCAAACCAACGCCTTTCCCACGGTTATCTAGGAAAGCTCTTACTCGGCTTGCTGCTGCATCTGATAGTGTAATGGCCATACTGCACCTTGAATTTTGATATACCAATGAAATGGGAGCGACGCTCCCATTAATTTAGACGTCGATTTTACTGATGTTTTTTCTTGTAGTCAGCAACTGCCGCTTTAATTGCATCTTCCGCTAGGATAGAACAGTGTACTTTTACCGGTGGAAGCTCAAGTTCTTCTGCAATTTCAGAGTTCTTGATCGCTGCCGCTTCATCAATCGATTTGCCTTTAACCCACTCAGTCACAAGTGAACTTGACGCAATCGCACTACCACAGCCGTACGTCTTAAACTTCGCATCTTCAATAATGCCTTCTGGCGTTACTTTGATTTGCAGTTTCATTACGTCACCACAAGCTGGTGCGCCAACCATGCCGCTACCTACTGATGGATCTTCTTTGTCAAATGAACCAACGTTACGTGGGTTCTCGTAGTGATCAATTACTTTTTCGCTATATGCCATAATCTTTACCTCGAATCCTCTACATCAACTGGGAGATTTGCCGATTAGTGGTGTGCCCACTCAACCGTATCTAAATCAATCCCTTCCTTGTACATATCCCATAGAGGAGACATGTCACGTAGCTTAATAACGGCTACGCGAATTTGTTCAATTGCGTAATCCACTTCTTCTTCTGTGGTGAAACGACCAAATGAGAAGCGAACAGAACTGTGTGCCAATTCGTCGTTTAGACCAAGTGCACGAAGTACGTATGAAGGCTCTAGACTTGCCGATGTACAAGCACTACCTGAAGAAACTGCAAGGTCTTTTAATGACATCAGCAGTGACTCACCTTCAACAAATGCGAAGCTAACGTTTAGGTTGTGTGGAACACGTTGTTCCAAGTCACCGTTTACTGTTACCGCTTCTAGATCTTTCACGCCGTTTAATAGGCGGTTGCGCAGTGCCATCGCGTGATCGTAATCTTTTTGCAGATCTTCTTTCGCAATACGGAATGCTTCACCCATACCCACGATTTGGTGAGTTGGTAGTGTGCCTGAACGGAAACCACGCTCATGACCACCGCCATGCATTTGCGCTTCTAGGCGAATGCGTGGCTTACGACGTACGTACAACGCGCCGATACCTTTAGGACCGTAAATCTTGTGCGCAGAAAGAGAAATCAAGTCTACTTTAAGCTGTTGAACGTCGATTGGTAACTTACCTGCTGATTGCGCTGCATCAACGTGGAAAATCACTTTACGCTCACGACACAGTTCACCAATTGCTGCGATATCTTGGATAACACCGATCTCGTTGTTTACGTGCATGATAGAAACAAGCACTGTGTCTTCGCGCATTGCTGCTTCAAGTTTTTTCAGGTCAATCAGACCATTTGATTCAGGCTCTAGGTAAGTCACCTCGAAACCTTCACGCTCTAGTTGACGGCATGGGTCAAGTACAGCTTTGTGTTCTGTTTTGCATGTGATTACGTGCTTGCCTTTCTTTGAATAGAAGTGTGCAGCACCTTTAATCGCAAGGTTGTCTGACTCTGTCGCACCTGACGTGAATACGATTTCACGTGGGTCTGCATTTAGCAGATCAGCAATTTGCTCACGAGCATTGTCGACTGCTTCTTCGGCTTGCCAACCGTAACGGTGTGAACGAGACGCAGGGTTACCAAACGTACCATCCATCGTCATGTACTGAACCATCTTTTCAGCCACTCGAGGATCTACTGGGCAAGTTGCTGAATAATCAAGATAAATCGGCAGTTTCATTCTCTACTCCAATGTACATTGCTGACCGCTTAAGAGCGGACATTTAAATCCACAGCAGCACCAAATGCGGTGCGATTCGCTAGGCCGTGGTTCACCGCAAGGTCTATGTCTTGTCGGTCTGAAATTTCAATTACTTCGTTGTCATGCATCAACTCGCCAAGAGTGATGTTATTGAGGAAATCGCTAATACGTGAGCTTAAGTCACGCCACAATGTGTGTGTTAGACAGCGAGTACCACCTTGGCAATCTCCTTTGCCGTTGCATTTTGTCGCATCTACAGATTCATCAACAGCCGCAATCACAGTGCCAATAGCAATTGTGTGTGCTTCCGCGCCTAGGCGATAACCGCCCCCCGGACCACGAACACTGGCAACTAAGCCTGCTTTACGCAGCTTAGAAAAAAGCTGTTCTAAGTATGAAAGCGAAATACCTTGTCGCTCTGAGATGTCTGCTAGCGGTACTGGACTCTGCTGTGAGTGTAAAGCCACATCTAGCATAGCTGTAACCGCGTATCTTCCTTTAGATGTAAGTCTCATATAACACCATATCCACATCGTTCATGTGGTAACAAGTTTTTCATACCCGACAAAAATGGTCAAGTATTTATTTGACTATTTTAGTCAGGTATTTAACCCTAATATTAGTGTTAGATTAACGACTGCCGATTTTCTTCTCTACAGCAGTCAATACACCACGCAGTGTGTTGAGTTCTTGTAATTCTGGGCGAGCACGACTGAATAAGCGACGCAGCTTATTCATCACCTTGTTAGGTTGGTCTGCAGAGATAAATTGGGTATCAACCATCACTTTTTCAAGGTGTGCGAAGAACATTTCTAGCTCTTCGTGTCGAGGGTAGGCTTCTTGCGCTTGCTCAGTAAAGCCTTGCTTTTCTTGCTCAAGGAAAGCAACACGTATTTCATAGGCTATCGTCTGAACCGCCATTGCGAGATTCAACGAGCTGTATTCTGGATTGGCAGGAATACAAACATGGTAATGACAGGTTTGCAGTTCATCATTGGTTAGACCGGTACGTTCACGACCAAAAACAATCGCAACTTTACTAGTTTGTCCCTCGACAGCACACTTTTCGCCACACTCGCGAGGCTCCAGCATTGGCCACTCAAGTGTACGTGAACGAGCACTTGAACCAACGACTAACGCGCAATCTTTTACCGCTTCTTCTAAGCTATCTACTACCTGCGCATTTAACGCGATATCACTCGCGCCTGCCGCCAGAGCGATAGCTTGGCCATCCACCTCACACTCAGGTGCAACCAGTACCATGTTGCTTAGTCCCATCACCTTCATCGCGCGAGCCGCTGAACCAATATTACCGGAATGAGATGTACCAACTAGGACAACTTTAACGTTGCTGAGCATGAGAAATACCTATACCAAATTAAGTGGCGAGATATTATCACATTGCAGAAAAAAATGGTTAAAGTGATTCATATTTGCTTGCCAATAGTGCAACAATTAACCACTTCCCTTTGCTTAATATTCTGTGTATACTGCGCGGCGTTTTTCTGTTCTTTAACATCCGTTGGGAAATTTTGTATGCATCCAATGCTTAATATCGCTATTCGTGCGGCACGAAAAGCTGGCAACCATATTGCTAAATCACTAGAAAATGTTGAGAAGATCGAATCTACTCAAAAAGGCACGAACGACTTTGTTACTAACGTAGACAAGGAAGCAGAAGCACTGATCATCGATACAATCAAAGCCTCTTACCCAGAGCACTGTATCGTGGCAGAAGAAAACGGTCTTATCGACGGTAAAGATAAGGACGTACAATGGATCATCGACCCACTGGATGGCACCACTAACTTCGTTAAAGGTCTACCACACTTCGCTGTGTCTATTGCTGTACGCATCAAAGGCAAAACTGAAGTGGCGTGTGTTTACGACCCAATGCAAAATGAGTTATTCACTGCACAACGCGGTGCTGGCGCTCAACTAAACAATGCGCGTATCCGCGTTAAACAAGTTAAAGATCTGCAAGGTACTGTTCTTGCAACAGGTTTCCCGTACAAGCAAAAGCAACACTCTGAATCTTACTTTAAGATCCTAACTGCACTATTTGTAGACTGTGCTGACTTCCGTCGTACTGGTTCTGCTGCACTGGACCTATGTTACCTAGCGGCTGGCCGCGTTGATGGTTTCTTCGAGCTTGGTCTAAAACCTTGGGATATCGCTGCGGGTGAACTAATCGCTCGTGAAGCTGGTGCTATCGTAACTGACTTTGCTGGCGGTACTGAATACGTACAATCAGGCAACGTTGTTGCTGCAAGCGCTCGCGGCGTTAAAGGTATTCTTAAGCACATCCGTGAAAACGGTAACGCTGCAATGCTTAAATAATCGATCGACGTTTAGTGGTGTCTCGTCCTAAAATACGTTGACAGTTTTATGCTAAGCCAACTGCGTTAGCAGCTGGCTTTTTTCATGAACCTCATTTGGGGTTTTCATCCCGAGGCTAAGATGTGGTCTCATATTGTTATAGATACTAATAGACTCTTTTACTAGTTGGTTGAGCTCTTTGATGTCTTGACACCTATTGAGTAGGAACTCTTGTTTTAGTATCCCATTGACTCTCTCTGCTAACG
>NZ_QLYZ01000013.1 GCF_003350325.1 Vibrio rhodolitus
AGGTGGTCGTCACACTCCATTCTTCAAAGGCTACCGTCCACAGTTCTACTTCCGTACAACTGACGTAACTGGTGATATCTCTCTACCAGAAGGCGTAGAAATGGTAATGCCAGGCGACAACATCCAAATGACTGTTGAGCTAATCGCACCAATCGCAATGGACGAAGGTCTTCGTTTCGCGATCCGTGAAGGCGGCCGTACAGTAGGTGCTGGTGTTGTTGCTAAGATCTTCGCTTAATTCTTAAGAATTAAATGAAATCTAGCACACTTCTTCATTAGAAGAATGCGCATCTAGAGAAAGGGAAGCTTAGGCTTCCCTTTTTCATTTTGGTTATATGCTCAGAGCGTCATTTGTCTCACTGCCTATTCTTACGCATTTAGGTAAAACAAACGCTTATCTGCTCTCACTTCTCTTACCTCCCGCTTTTTCTCTACTCTAGGCTTTCTGCTGTTTAATTTGCCGATTTTTATATAACAAATTGGCATTAACAATTTTATAAATCTAACTGGTAGTAAGAACTATTCTTGTTTATATTGTTGCTTAAGCAGTTGTTGTTGGGGTTAGAAATGTACGTTTGCCTTTGTCATGGTGTGTCAGATAAAAAAATCAGACAGTTAGTTTTAGAAGAAGGCATGGCAGACATGCGTAGCATTAGACGCTGCACTGCACTTGGCTCACAATGTGGAAAGTGTGTTAAGCAAGCAAAGCAAATTCTCAACGAAACGGCACCACAAATGTATAAGCAGGCCAGTTAAAACTGGGCTTCGCCTTTTTGACTCTTTGTTGATCGCATCTACAGTTAAATGAATCAACAAGGAGGAACTCTCTATGAAAGGCGACCCGATCATCATTCAACATCTCAACAAAATACTCGGCAATGAACTCGTTGCCATCAATCAGTACTTTCTTCATGCCCGTATGTATAAAGATTGGGGCTTAAAGCATCTTGCGGATAAGGAATATCATGAGTCGATCGATGAGATGAATCATGCCGATCATCTGATTGAACGCATACTGTTTTTAGAGGGGCTTCCCAACCTACAAGACCTAGGTAAATTGATGATTGGTGAAGATACCCAAGAGATGTTGGAATGCGACCTAAAGCTAGAAATGATGGCGATTCCGGATCTCAAAGCGGCGATTGCTTACGCTGAAGATGTGCATGACTACGTCTCACGCGATCTGTTTCAAGATATTCTCGAAGATGAAGAAGAACATGTTGATTGGCTAGAGACTCAGCTAGGTCTGATTAAAATGACCGGCATTCAAAACTATCTACAGGCACAGTTCGTCGACGAAGATGACGACGATTAAACCTTTTCAAAATGCGCTCGTCTGTGCGGGCGCAGTCGATTTATCTGCTTGTTTTCCCCTTCTTTTCTCACCATTACATTTTGCTTGCTTAAACTGCTCTCTTTCTGTACTATTCGTGCTCTTAAATTCTCGGTCAATTATCTTTCGTTCCTTGCTTCCTCTGGATGACCGAGCCATTTGTGGAAGCTGAATAATCCGTAAGGAGCAACACATGCGTCATTACGAAATCGTATTCATGGTGCACCCAGATCAAAGCGAGCAAGTTGCTGGCATGATCGAGCGTTACACTGGTTCAATCACTGAAGCTGGCGGTACTATCCACCGTCTAGAAGACTGGGGCCGTCGTCAACTGGCTTACCCAATCAACAAGCTTCACAAAGCTCACTACGTTCTAATGAACGTTGAAGCTGACCAAGCTGTTATCGATGAGCTAGAAACTGCTTTCCGTTACAACGATGCAGTTCTACGCAACATGATCATGCGTACTAAAGCGGCTATCACTGAGCCATCAATCATGCTTAAACAGAAAGAAGAACGTTCTGCTAAGCGTGAAGAGCGTGCTGAAGCTGCAGCTGAGTAATTGATTGTATGACCAATCGAATGGAGCTGAGCGGCACTGTTGCTAAGCCTCCGATTCGTTCAAAAAGCCCTAGTGGAATCGAGCACTGCCGTTTTTGGTTAGAACATCGTTCCACTGTAATTGAAGCCGACTTACCACGCCAAGTTTATTGTCGTATGCCAGTCGTCGTCAGTGGGGCAAGGTCAACAGCATTCACTCAAAACTTAGTACAAGGCAGTAACATTAAGGTAGGGGGCTTTGTCGCTTACCAAACCGGCCGAAATGGCGTAGGTAAATTAGTGTTGCATGCCGACAACATTACTCAAATTTAAGATCAGGAGATAGCCCATGGCTCGTTTCTTCCGTCGTCGTAAATTCTGCCGTTTCACTGCAGAAGGCGTACAAGAGATTGATTACAAAGACGTAGCAACTCTTAAAAACTACATCACTGAAGCTGGTAAAATCGTTCCTAGCCGTATCACTGGTACAAGCGCTAAATACCAACGTCAACTAGCTCGCGCTATCAAGCGTTCACGCTACCTAGCACTACTACCGTACACTGACAAGCATCAGTAATCGGTCGGTTTATTAAGAAAGAGGATTAAACAATGCAAGTTATTCTACTTGATAAAATCGGTAACCTAGGTGGTCTTGGCGACACAGTAAACGTTAAATCTGGCTACGCTCGTAACTTCCTTATCCCTCAAGGTAAAGCGGTTATGGCTACTAAAGCTAACGTTGAAATGTTCGAAACTCGTCGTGCTGAACTAGAAGCTAAAGTTGCTGAGCAACTATCTGCTGCTGAAGCACGTGCAGAGCAAGTTAACGCTCTAGAAGCAGTTGTTATCGCATCTAAAGCTGGTGACGAAGGTAAACTATTCGGTTCTATCGGTACTCGTGACATCGCTGACGCAGTTACTGCTGCTGGCGTTGCAGTTGCTAAGAGCGAAGTTCGTCTTCCTGAAGGCGCTCTACGTACAACTGGTGAGTTCGAGATCAGCGTTCAACTTCACTCTGAAGTTTTCGCTACAGTTAACCTACAAGTTGTTGCTGCTGACTAATATCAGTATCAAGACGTATTTTAAAAGCACCTCTTTGAGGTGCTTTTTTTATGCCTGCATACCGTCCTGAATAAGGTTGAAGTTAGAAAGCGAACAGCAGGTTAACTGAAAAAATGCTGTCTGAGTTCTCTAAGCCCTCTGGTACGCGGTCATGATACTGGCGTGAGTAAGCTAGCTTGAGCGCAATATCTTCGGTAATGGCGTTGATCACACTAGCATCAGTATCGATACGCGTATTGCTATGACCAGAGACCAGCGTCATGGTCGCTTCGAAGGCTAAGTTATCTAGAGCTTGCCAGCGTGAGTTTATCTTGCCGCGAAAAATCGCCTCTTCTACGATGTCCGGGAAAATAATGTCGTCGTCATCAAGCTCATCTAAGTTGGGTTCTTGATAGCGGTAACCAGGTCCCACTTCGAGCTCCAATACGAAGGTTTCGGTATTGGCAAACTGATAACCCAAACCGCCTGATAAGGTATAGTCGCGGTAGTAGGCACTATAGCGAGAGTCAACGCCTTTAAAGCTGCCGTATAAGTAAGTCTTAGGGCTGAGCTTATAGTCGGTCTGCGCACTGTAGCTTGATTGGCGTTTGTCTTCTTCGCCATCTTTGTACAGCAGGTAAAATTTCCATTCACCGCTGGTACGGTGGCGCCCGCGAATATACTCAGCGTCAATGCGCGAGTTGAGGGATTCAGATTCAGAGTTGCCTGAGTGAGCTTGGTAACCAAACTCAACTTCACTCTTCCACGGCGATGGGACATCAATGTCACTAGCGGTGTCCGTTTCATGGGCGTGCGCAAATGTAGCACTTAATAAACCAAAACAGGCCAACCAAACTCTTGTCACACAGATCCTCGTCGTCATCAAAATAAGCGGGCGGTTAAAATAGCATGAAATGGTAATAGTAACGCACTGCAAATCGGTCAAGGGTAGGTTAATTATTGCAACAAGACGACAATCTTTGTAGCAATGGAAGACAAGCGTTCGATTCTCGCTATAATGATCGGTCATAGAAAGTAGTTGAGCAGAACCATGGCAGAGAACAGAGCGGATAATCGCAGACGTAATAAACCTGATGCACAAGTTGATGCAATCAAAGCACCACCACACTCGTTAGAGGCTGAGCAATCAGTAATTGGTGGTCTGTTGCTGGATAACGAGCGTTGGGATACGGTTGCCGAGCGAGTTGTCGCGCGTGATTTTTATAGTCGCCCACATCGCATTATATTTGAAGCGGTGCAGCGTATTCTCGAAGACAGCAAACCGCTGGACTTGATCACCCTGTCTGAATATCTCGAGCTGCATGAAAATCTCGAAGATGTCGGTGGTTTTGCCTACCTTGCTGACTTGGTAAAAAACACCCCAAGTGCTGCCAACATTAATGCCTATGCCGATATCGTCGCTGAGCGTGCTGTGGTACGTGAACTGATCGGCGTAGCAAATGAAATTGCTGATGCTGGCTATGATCCACAAGGTCGTTCTTCAGAAGATTTAGTTGATTTGGCTGAGAGCAAAGTATTTGCCATTGCCGAGTCGCGCACTAAAGAAAGTGATGGTCCACAAAACGTCGACAACATCCTAGAGAAAACCCTCGAGCGTATTGAGCTGCTGTACAAGTCGCCACAAGATGGCGTGACAGGGGTAGATACGGGCTTTACCGATCTGAATAAGAAGACCGCAGGTCTGCAAGGTTCGGATTTGGTGATTGTTGCCGCGCGTCCATCGATGGGTAAAACCACTTTTGCGATGAACTTATGTGAAAACGCCGCCATGGTGTCAGACAAGCCAGTGCTGATCTTTTCACTCGAGATGCCATCAGAACAGATCATGATGCGTATGTTGGCATCCTTGTCTCGCGTTGACCAAACCAAGATCCGTACCGGTCAATTAGACGATGAGGATTGGGCGCGTATTTCTTCGACCATGGGTATCCTAATGGAGAAGAAAAACATGTACATCGACGATAGCTCAGGTTTAACACCAACTGAAGTGCGCTCACGTGCTCGCCGAATTGCACGTGAACATGGTGGTTTATCGCTTATCATGGTCGACTACTTGCAGCTAATGCGTGTGCCAGCGCTATCCGATAACCGTACTCTAGAGATCGCCGAAATTTCTCGCTCACTCAAAGCACTGGCGAAAGAACTGAACGTGCCTGTAGTGGCGCTGTCTCAGCTCAACCGTTCCCTAGAGCAACGTGCTGATAAACGTCCAGTGAACTCAGACCTACGTGAATCTGGCTCTATCGAGCAGGATGCCGACTTGATCATGTTTATCTATCGCGATGAGGTGTATAACCCAGATAGTTCGATGAAAGGCACCGCAGAGATTATCCTTGGTAAGCAACGTAACGGTCCTATCGGTTCGGTCCGTTTGACGTTCCAAGGGCAATATTCACGCTTCGATAACTACGCGGGTCCGGCGTTTGATATGGATGACGAGTAATAATATGAGTTATATGAAGGCGGCGACCGCTCACGTCGATCTCGCCGCGCTGAAGCACAATTTGCAGCAACTAAAGCAGCAAGCTCCTAACAGTAAAATGATGGCGGTTGTTAAAGCCAATGGTTATGGTCATGGCTTAAATCAGATCGCCAGTAATGCTGATGCGGCGGATGCTTATGGCGTTGCACGTATTGAAGAAGCGTTACAGTTACGCGCTGCTGGCATTGTAAAACCTATCTTATTGTTGGAAGGTTTTTACTCGCCGGGTGATTTGCCAGTATTGGTTACTAATAATATTCAAACCGCAGTGCACTGTGTTGAGCAACTTGAAGCATTGGAAAATGCTATTTTAGAAACGCCAGTACAAGTGTGGCTGAAAATCGACAGTGGAATGCATCGTTTAGGCGTGCGTCCGGAACAACTCGATGATTTTATTACCCGTCTTAAAGCGTGTGAAAATGTCGCTCAACCGCTGCGTTATATCAGTCACTTTGCCAGTGCTGATGAGCTAGAAAAAGCCACCACTCATGAGCAAATTGAACTGTTCCGTTCGTTGACTGATGGTTGTAAAGGCGAGCGTTCTCTTGCCGCGTCAGCCGGCGTATTGGCTTGGTCTGAAAGTCACTTAGACTGGGTGCGTCCAGGTATCATTATGTATGGTGTGTCGCCATTTGCTGATAAATCAGCAGCAGAGCTAGGCTTTTTACCGGTAATGACCTTAAAGTCTCACATTATTGCGGTGCGCGAAGTGAAAAAGGGTGAAAGCGTTGGCTATGGTGGTAATTGGACGAGCGAACATGATACCAAAGTGGGCGTGATTGCGATTGGTTATGGTGACGGTTATCCGCGCACTGCGCCAAATGGCACACCGGTGTTTGTTAATGGTCGCAAAGCGCCTATTGCTGGTCGCGTTTCCATGGATATGCTTAGCGTCGATTTAGGTCCTGATGCCACCGATAAAGTCGGTGATGAAGTGATCCTCTGGGGTAAAGAGTTACCATCAGAAGAAGTCGCCGCACATATTGGCACTATCGCGTATGAGTTGGTGACCAAACTGACACCGCGTGTCGATATGGTCTATTCAAACTGATTTTCTAAAGGGAGCATTTGCTCCCTTTGTCGTTTTTATCGCCTAGTTCAATCCTCGCTGGCTGGGTTACTCACCCTGAATAGTCGCGATGATGCGGCGATTACCGCCTTGATCGCGATGCTCTCCTAAGTAAATACCCTGCCAGGTTCCCAAAGCGAGTCGACCATGACTGATTGGAATGGTGACGCTCGAACCTAAGGTCGAGGCTTTGATATGCGCTGGCATATCATCGTCGCCTTCATAGGTGTGTTGATAGTAAGGGGCACGTTCAGGCACATAATGATTAAAGTGCTTTTCCATGTCCGCGCGTACGGTCGGGTCGGCATTTTCATTGATGGTTAAACTTGCCGAGCTATGTTGAATAAATAGATGTAATAAACCTACTGAAATAGTATCTATCTGCGGTAACTGTTGTTCAATTTCATCAGTAATAAGATGAAAACCACGCGGTTTGGCGCGTAAAGTGATGCTTTTCTGTGACCACATAATCTTTCCTTACTCTATTATTTGGTAATTTAGCTCAGGCTGGCTAGGCTATTGACACGGGTTGCAAAATAGAACGGACATGAACTAAGCGATTGAACGTGATATAACTCAATGTGATTCACAAAGGGCTGAGCCATAATTGTCCTATGAAAAAAAATTACAAGCTCTTGTTTTAGCGCATTTAGCCCAAACATCTAGCTCAGAACCAAATTTTTTTGCTTAAAATCGGGGATTCCATAGTTTGTCTAAACTAAGGAATAAAACCTACTGTAACATCGGAATAGAGACCATGTTGAAAAATATTAACCCAACGCAAACTCAAGCGTGGAAAGCGTTAACAGCACATTTTGAATCTGCTCAAGATATGGATTTAACTGAGTTGTTCGCCAGCGATGCAGCACGCTTTGACAAGTTTTCTACTCGTTTTGGTAACGATCTTCTTATCGATTACTCAAAAAACCTAATCAATGAAGAAACGTTACAACATCTTTTTGCCCTAGCAAAAGAAACGGATCTTCAATCTGCGATTGAAGCGATGTTCAGTGGTGAAGCGATTAACCAAACTGAAGGTCGTGCAGTACTACACACTGCACTACGTAACCGTTCAAACAAACCTGTGATGGTTGATGGCGAAGACGTAATGCCAGCAGTAAATGCGGTTCTTGAGAAAATCAAATCGTTCACTGTGCGCGTAATTGGCGGTGAATGGAAAGGTTACACTGGCAAAGCAATCACAGATATCGTGAATATCGGTATCGGTGGTTCTGACCTAGGTCCTTACATGGTGACTGAAGCACTAGCACCATACAAAAACCACCTGAAATTACACTTTGTTTCTAACGTTGATGGTACCCACATCGTTGAAACATTGAAGAATGTAAACCCAGAAACGACGCTATTCTTGATCGCGTCTAAGACCTTCACAACTCAAGAAACCATGACCAACGCACACACTGCGCGTGACTGGTTCCTAGAGTCTGCGCAAGATCAAGCGCACGTTGCTAAGCACTTCGCAGCGCTTTCAACTAATGCGCCAGCGGTATCTGAATTTGGTATCGACACCGACAACATGTTTGAGTTCTGGGACTGGGTTGGTGGCCGTTACTCGCTATGGTCAGCAATCGGCCTTTCAATCGCTCTATCTGTAGGCTATGACAACTTTGTTGAGCTGCTAGATGGTGCGCACGAGATGGATAACCACTTCGTTGCAACAGATCTAGAAAGCAATATTCCAGTGATCTTGGCGCTAATCGGTATTTGGTACAACAACTTCCATGGCGCAGAAACCGAAGCGATCCTACCTTATGATCAGTACATGCACCGTTTCGCGGCGTACTTCCAGCAAGGTAACATGGAATCAAACGGTAAATACGTTGACCGTAACGGTAATGCAGTAACTTACCAAACAGGTCCAATTATCTGGGGTGAACCAGGTACTAACGGTCAGCACGCGTTCTACCAGCTAATCCACCAAGGTACTAAGCTGATCCCATGTGACTTTATTGCTCCAGCAATTAGCCACAACCCAGCAGGCGATCACCACCAAAAACTAATGTCGAACTTCTTCGCACAAACAGAAGCTCTAGCATTTGGTAAAACAGCTGAAACAGTACTGGCTGAATTCATCAAAGCAGGCAAGACGGAAGAAGAAGCGGCATCACTAGTACCATTCAAAGTATTTGAAGGTAACCGCCCAACTAACTCAATCCTAGTTAAGCAGATCACTCCGCGCACACTAGGTAACTTGATCGCGATGTACGAGCATAAGATCTTCGTACAAGGTGTGATCCTAAATATCTTCAGCTTTGACCAATGGGGTGTAGAGCTAGGTAAACAGCTAGCAAACCAAATCCTACCTGAGCTTGCTGATGAGTCTGCGATCGACTCTCACGATAGCTCAACCAATGGTTTGATTAACGCATTTAAAGCGTTCAAAGCGTAATAACCTGTATATTTGACGCTGCAGCGTTGTTGACTGCATAAATGCATCCTAGTCACATAGTTTTCTATGCTCCTAGGGTGCATTTTTTTGTCGCCTAGCTGCAACATCAACTATTTTGGTTATTGTTGATGAATGTGCATATTTGGCGCTGCAGCGTTGTTGACTGCATAAATGCATCCTAGTCACATAGTTTTCTATGCTCCTAGGGTGCATTTTTTTGTCGCCTAGCTGCAACATCAACTATTTTGGTTATTGTTGATGGATGTGCATATTTGACGCTGCAGCGTTGTTGACTGCATAAATGCATCCTAGTCACATAGTTTTCTATGCTCCTAGGGCGGATTTTTTTGTCGCCTAGCTGCAACATCAACTATTTTGGTTATTGGTGAAGGATGTGCATATTTGACGCCACAGCGTTGTTGCCTTCAGCGTCAGTTATCCTCAGTAAATAAAAACGCCAGCAGTAACATGCTGGCGTTTTTTCTCAACTCTCGTATTTCAACTCTTAAATCTAGGTTTTAGGCTCTGTTCGTAGCTCAGCCCGCTGAGCGTTCCCGCATCCCGAAGCAAAGCCCTTGCTTTGCGTTCCTGCTTTCTGCTCTCGCTTTGCGTTCCGCTCTTCGCTACACCGTATGATGAACCGTGCTCTTTACTTCGGTTTGAATGGTAAATTTTTGCCCTAATAACGCGACGAGTTGATCGTAGTACTGTGTATTGGGTTTGTTGCCGAGCAATTTGCACAGCTCGTTACCGGTTGGTGAGAAGCGATAATAGAGCAGTCTCACGCCTTTACCATGTACTTGCAGCGATAGGTTCTTACCTTGATAAATCATAGGCAGGGCTGAATCGAGTTCAATTTCACCAGACTCTAATTCGGTACCATGCATCAAGCCGAGTTCAAACAAAACTAAGAGGCTGGAGTAGGGCAGTTGGAAGCTACCAACATTGATATTGTTGGTGATGGTGCGTTTGCCAAAGCTGAATAATCCGCCTTGAGCACGAAACCCAACCAGTAGTTTGCGACTGCTATCATGCCCAAAACTGCACGCGAGCGAGGCAGCGCGCTGCAGAATTTGCGCTTCTTTAGGCGCCATATCATGCAGCACCTTAAGCGCCTTCATCGAGGTTGAGCCAGGGTTGGTCACTTCACGCTTAAAGACTTGTGCCCATAGACGTTGCATCGCGGGGTTATGTACCTCTTGCGCCATGTCAAAGAAGCGGTACAGCCAATCTTGGTCAGGCTCTCCGGCTGTTTCGTCACTGCATGAGACATGAGCGAGTTTGAGGATTTGCTCGAGGTTCTTTTGTCTTTGCTCGCGGCGTCGGCGCTCACGTAGTAGCGCTCGCTCCAAGGCAGGCTTTTGTGGCGATTCTTTTTGCAGTAATGCGTCTAAGCCATGAGCTTGGGCAATATGCAGCACGCGACTGGCACTATCTTTGACGTAGCTGGATTTTTTTTCCTGACGACTATCCGCTTTCGGCTCGTGTTCAAGGGTGACGGGTTTGTTGCTCTCAGACATGATGTTACCTTAACCAACAGTAATGTTTGCCTAAAATCTTATGCGCACTTGGGTATATAACTGTACCGCGTTCAACCGGTTGCTGCCAGAGAAACTAATGTGAGGGCGTTAAGCAAAATTCACTATCTCAATTGATAATAATTTGTTAAAGTTGTTATCGTGATTAGTGAGGTGTACATGAAGTTTTCGCTTGATAATAAACTAAAAAAACACCTGTCAATCGCCTTGCTGCTACTGGTTTATGTTGCAGTGCTAGTGTATCTCTCTAGATACCTGATATAACAAGGAAGATTAACAGGTTGTTAAATTGTTAATTAAATTCTAGTAGTCATCATATTCGGCAATCTCGGTGCCTTCGATAAGGTAAGCCGTTTCTGCCAGCTCATGGTTGAGCGTCTCTGTTTTTAAGGTCCCTATTACGTAAATGACATCCCAAAGCTGCTGTATTGGTGCACCTGATGGGAATTTAACGTAAATGATCTGGTTCGGTGGCGGTGGCGGTACATGGATACACGCGCCAAAATAAGGCACCAACAAAAACTCAGTGATCTTTTCATCATCCCCTTCCAGTGGAATTACAAAGCCAGGTATTTTGACTTTGCTACCACTAAGCTCCTGACGCACCGTTCCCACTTTTGATTGCTGCATGGCGCCGCCAGAGTGGTCAGTGATCATTGGCATCCCCATGGAATCAAACTGATTACGCTCCGACTCAGGGATCAAATCAATCCAATCTAAGGTTAAGGTATCGTCACTTGCTAGGGTAGTGAGTGGAAGCGCTAAGCTAAATAAAGAGCAAAGCAGCACGATTACTTTTTTCATTTTTACACCTAATTACACACGTATCGTCATACCATCACTGAGAGACTGACGGTAGGCTCGCAGCGCGGGGAAAATGCCAATCACTGTACCGGCAAATTGCACCGCAGCGATCAAAGCGAATTCATGATTAGAGAGCATCACTAGTGGCAGTTGGATACCATAGTTTTGCGTTACAAACGGACCGACTAGCGCCAGAATGCCGTAGAGCATAGTGATGCCGACCAGAATACCTACGAAGGTCAAGACACTCGCTTCGAGGATCAATAAGCTAAAGATATGTCTTGGTCTGGCTCCCATTGCTCGCAGGATTGCCATTTCGCGGCGTCGTTCTTGCAAACTTGTGAGTAGGCTCGAGAGCATGCCTAGTAAGCCAGCAACGACAACAAAGCCTGAAACCACCATCAATGCTTGCTCGGCAACTGACATCATGCCCCACAACTCATGTAAGGCGACACCAGGTAAAATGGCACTCAGTGGCTCTTGTGGGTAGGTATTGATCTGGCGTTGCAGGGCAAAAGTTTGAATGCGCGACTTAAGACCGATCAACATTGCTGTGATCTGTTTGGGCTGAAAGTTATGTTGTTCAAGCTGCTCGGCTGTTGGCGTAGGACCAAGTCTTGCCCCTGACTCCCAGCCAACATGGATCGCTTCAATCGCCTCGAGTGAAACATGCACGGTTTTGTCTACCGGAGTGCCTGTTGGAGCAAAAATCCCCACTACTTTAAACGGTAAATTATCGTGGCGGCTAAAACCGACATCGCTAATGCCATGAGCAATAATGATTTCACTGCCAATTTGATAGCCGAGCTTTTTCGCCACATCGGCGCCAATCACAGTTTCAAATAAGCCGGTAAAAGGGCGACCTTGCGCCAATTCGAGATTTTGCTTGTTGCCGTAACGATAATGTTCAAAGTAGCTATGGTTAGTGCCTAGAACGCGAAAGCCTTTGTGCGAATCACCAAGAGATAGCGGGATGGTCCAATCTACCGAGCGATGCTGGCTGAACTCCTCGAAACTCTTCCAGTCGATGTTGTTGGTGGCATTGCCAATCCGAAAGACGGAATAGAGCAGTAAGTTCACTTGCCCTGATCGCCCGCCAACAATTAGATCGGTGCCGGAGATGGTATTGGCAAAACTGGTTTTAGCTTGGGTGCGAATACGTTCGACGCCAAGTAACAGTACCAGTGAGACGGCAACCGTTAAAATAGTTAAACATGCCGTTAGGCGGCGGTTGTTAACGCTTTTCCACGCCAACATTAAGGTCGGGCTCATGCTAACTCCCCAGCTTGGTTGACTTGGCGCAGATCGATATTGCGATCAAACAGCGGCTCTAAGGTTGGATCATGGCTAACAAACACTAAGGTTGCGTCAACTTGATTAGCTTGCTCAAGTAACAGCTCGATAAAAGCAGTGCGATTGTCATGATCCAGCGACGAAGTGGGTTCATCGGCAATGATTAATGGTGGGTTGCCGATCAAAGCGCGCGCGGCAGCGACACGTTGTTGCTGACCAATACTGAGTTCAACCACCGGCTTGTGTAACAAGGCTGGGCTTAGGTGCAGTTTAGTTAGTAGCTCTTCTGCTCGCTGCTCTAGTGGTGCTGCAACTCTTGTTAGGCGCTGCTTAGAGAAGCGACAAGGCAAGGTGACATTATCAATCACACTTAGGTAAGGCAGTAGATTGAACTGCTGGAAAATATAGCCAATATTGTCGGCGCGAAAGCGGTCACGCTGCCTACTGCTCAGCTGACTAAGATCCTCACCAAGGATCGTAACGCTGCCATTTTGAGCTTGGTTAATACCGGTCAAAAGCCCAAGTAGGGTGGATTTGCCACAGCCACTTGGACCTTTAATAAATAAGTGCTCGCCACGTTGTACTTGTAGTTGGTCAATCACTAACGTCGGGCTTGGGTTATTCGCCCAAGTGAACTGCACATTTTGGAGGTGAATCACCTGCTGAAAAGCGGTGTTATCCATTGAGTCTTCCAATCAAAATCAATGACAAAAGAGCTTGGCATGATTGCCAAGCTCATTAGCAATTACAGCTTAATCGTGCTGTTTTTTGCGTTTAACTCTAGCGCAGTTTGCGCCTTGTCAGTCAGTACGTTGGCGCGTACTTTCTCTGTGCTTGGGAATAAGCTAAACCACGCCGTATCAATCTGCTGTAATTTACTGATGTCAGCGCACTGGTAGTGATATTCGATGGTAAATTCACCGTGCCCACCTTTTTCATGATCGTGCCCTGCGTGGTCATCATGCCCCTTATGCTCATCGTGTCCGTGATGATCGTCATGGTCACTGTGTGCGTCATGCTCATGGTGGTCAGCATGTTTTTCTTGATGCTCGTGATGATGCTTATCATCATGATGGTCGTGGTCGTGGTCGTGGTCGTGGTCGTGGTCGTGGTGCTCATCTTCGCCAAGAGTGTGACTTACCGAGACATGCTCAATCTTACATCCCGCTGCAGCGCTAAGGGTGAGGACGTCAGTTGGCTGTTTAAGTTGTGCAACGGCTTTTTCCAATGCCTGCTTTTGCGCATCGTTTTCAGGTGCATGCTCAAAACCAACAACATCAGCGCCAGGCGCGGTGATCTCTAAAAGTAGCTCATTACCATCTTGAGCAATATTAAACTCTACCTCACCATGCACATGAGCGTCATGCTGACGAAAGCCTTCTTCCGCGATAGCAGAATGAGCAAAAACTAAACCAAGGGCGAGAGCAATCGGAGAAAACTTGTTCATTTTATTTTCCTAGAACTTATCAAAATATGTCGCGATACCCACAAACAGTTGTGAGATTTCGTGGTACCGAATCAGTACCAAAGAGTAAATCAGTTGTATTTAGATAAGCTTAGGTGGTGCGCGAGCAATTTGCGCGATCACCGGAACCTCGAGGTATTGGTATACAGCAAGCGAAGGTGGAGGTTCGTTGGTGAAGTTGATAAGTTGCGCGGTTGCGCTCGACTTGGCGCCATGCACGACGCTAGCAAATAGCTGACAGTGATGGTGCTCGTGATGGGAAATATCCAAATCCAGTTGGTGATGAATGACCGCTAAGTTTGTCCATAGCAACAGCATGACTGTACAAAGTACAACCATCAGCTTGCGCAGTGACAATAAACTAAAGCGAGATATCACGGTCATCAATCCAACTAAAACGGAGTTGTTATACTATAACAACTCCGCTTACAAACGTCAGGATAAATTTAAATCCTTACAGATTTTGTGTAATTAGCTCAAGAACTTGCTGAATTTCACCTGCTGAAAGCTGACCTTCTTTAACAAACAAGATCTTACCTTGCTTGTCTTGTACCACAATCGCCGAAGATTCCGCTGCTAGTTGCCACTTATTAGCGGCAACACCTTCTTCATCGAGCACCATTGAAGACCATGGGAACTCGACTTTGCTATCTTCAGCCGATGATTTTACGAATGAGCCCGTACCCCAGATGGCATCATCTTGGTTGATAATGGTGGTGGTTTGGTAGCTATCAGTTGGGAACTTTGACGCGGTGATCGCCGCCATTAGTGGCGCATTCATCTCTTTGGCACTGCTGCGGCCAGCGATAGCTTGTACGACACGCACTTTACCAAGCATGTCGTTGCTGCTCCAAGCTTGATAAACCATGTCATTATTTTTCACTAGAATCTCACCGTGCGCTGCGATATCAACGCTCGGTAGAGTCTCACCAACAGTGAGATTGTGTGCTGAAGCAAACATTGGAGAGCATGCAATAGCCAGCGCAAGTAGAGTTTTGTTTGTCATTATTTTCTTCCTGTTTTAGTCATGCTAAATGCGTAGACAAACTAAAGTATATACTCAAATCTCAGTTTCACTAGCCAGACCATGGTCGACTATGGCTGTGGAGGGAAACACACGCCAGTACCGCCTAAACCACAGTAACCGTTGGGATTTTTTGCTAAATATTGCTGGTGGTAGTTTTCGGCAAAATAGTAGTGATCTGCTGGTGCGATTTCAGTAGTGATGACGCTATTGCCGAGCAAGGCTTGGTAATCACTTTGGCTTTGTTTTGCCAGTGCGTGTTGCGCTGAATCATAGGTGTAAATCACTGAACGATATTGTGTGCCTCTATCATTGCCTTGGCGCATTCCCTGAGTGGGGTCATGACGCTCCCAAAATTTATGCAGCAAGCTTTGTAGTGAGACCTGGCGCTCGTCAAACACCACACGTACAACTTCAGCGTGCCCGGTCTGTCCGCTGCAGACTTCTTCATAACTTGGGTTTGATGTGTAGCCACCAGCATAGCCAACCGAGGTACTTATCACGCCATCGATTTGCCAAAAGAGTCGCTCTGCTCCCCAGAAGCAGCCCATGCCAAATAGAATCTCCTGTTGGTGCTCTGTCAGCGGAGCTTTAATTTGACTGCCGTTAACAAAATGCGTGTCATCAATCAGCATCTCTTGGCTACGTCCAGGCAAAGCCAACTCAGGTGTTACAAGGGTTTGTTTATCTAACATACGACTTTCCTTACTCTAATTGTTCTAAACAAGACCGGGAAATTAACCTTTTTCCTACAGACGAATTTGATAACTCACGTTATCATTTAGTACAAACAATACGTAACAAAAGTGCCAAAAGTCCATGATTAAAAAGCCATTAGCTCTTGTCCTTGCTTTGCTATGCATGCCCTGTGTAGCGATGGCGAGTGGCGTGAAGCTATCGATTGAGGGCTTAAAAGGCAAAGTAGAAGAAAACGTAAATGTTTATCTTTCCTCAATTCCGCAGAAAGAGTACGACACTTCATTGCGTTTCCAAGCTCGCTTAGAGCGTAATATTACTGAAGCTTTGAATGCGTTAGGTTATTACCATCCTCAGTTTGATTTTCATGTATCTGATAAAGGCGACAAGCTGACGGTTAAGGTTACTCCGGGTACACCGACGTTGATCAAGCAGCTCGATATTGAATTTGCCGGTGAAGCCAAACAAGACCCAGATTTTGCCGATTTAGTTAAAAATAGCGGCTTGAAAATAGGTAAACGCCTCAATCACGGAGCCTACGACTCACTTAAGTCAGGCATCCGCAATCTTGCTTTGCAAAAAGGCTATTTTGATGGTGACTTCACTCTTAACCGTTTAGAGGTGTCACCCGAGCTCAACCAAGCCTATATCAAACTGCATTATGACAGCGGGATACGTTATCACTTCGGTGATACCATGATAACTGGTAGCCAAATCGAAGAAGACCGCGTCCATTCATTAGAGCCATACAAAAAAGGTGAGCCGTACTTGGTGACCCAAGTGGGTGAGTACAACCAAAACCTTTCTAATACCGATTGGTTCTCGTCGGTATTTGTTGAGCCTGATTTAACTATGCTCGGTAAAGGGCGTGAGTTGCCGATCAAGGTCTCGCTTGCCCCGCAAGCGCGCAACAAGCTGGAAACTGGTATTGGTTACTCAACAGACGTTGGAGTGCGAGGTTCGCTGAAATGGAAAAAACCCTGGGTGAATTCACGCGGGCACAGCTTCGATAGTAGTTTTTCGCTCTCGCAACCTGAACAGACTATTACTGCTGGTTATCGCATCCCGTTAGAAGATGTTTTAAACGATTACTATCGTATTCAATATGGTATGAAAAACGTCGATAACCGGGACACCAAAAGTTTGGAATCGAATCTGGCGTTAGAGCGGCATTGGACGCTCGATAATGGTTGGCATCGCACGGTATTTATTCGTTACTTGCTGGAAAACTACGAGCAAGGTATTCAAGATGATAATGCCCAGTTCCTCTTACCCGGGATTTCGTTTAACCGTACCCGTGCGCGTGGTGGCTCAATGCCGAGCTGGGGTGATAAACAAACATTGACGGTTGAATATGGTAACCCTAAAGCGATGTCAGAAACGGAAGTGCTGCGCTTAATTGGTGGTATGTCGTGGATTCGTAGTGCCGGAGAAAACCATCGCGGTATTTTACGTTTTGGCGGCGGTGCTAACTTAGTTGATGACTTTGATAAGTTATCACCTTCATTGCGTTTCTTTGCTGGTGGCGACAATAACTTGCGTGGTTATGGCTACGAGTCGATCTCGCCACGAGATAGCAGTGGCGCGCTTACTGGTGCTAAGTTTGTCGCTGTGACCTCACTGGAATACAACTACCGCTTGGTCGGTAACTGGTGGGGTGCGATGTTCTACGATTATGGTGATGCGTTTAATGACACTCCGGATTTTAAACGTGGTGTCGGGGTTGGGATCCGCTGGGCATCGCCGGTTGGTCCAGTTCGTTTAGATTTTGCTTGGGGGCTAGATGCAACGCCGGGCGATGAGTTTCAATTGCACTTTACGTTAGGTCCAGAGCTATGACCAAGATGGTATTAAAGTGGTCAAAGTGGCTGTCTTTGTCTGTGTTAGGCTTAGTGTTGGCGCTGCTGCTAACACTGGGCTTTTTGCTGTTTACCCACACCGGGCTTGGCGTGGTGCTTTCTACTTCCGAGCGATTCGTTCCGCAGCTCCAAGTCGGTGAATATCAAGGGGCGATTTTCCCGCGTTTCACCTTAAAGCAAGTGCGCTATCAAGATGAACAATTGCATGTTGATACATCGATTGACTCGCTCACATTGGCTGTTCGGGCGGCATGTCTAACGGAGCCTAGTCTGTGTGTTGATGAGGTGGCGCTACAAGGCGTTAAGTTTTCTTTAACTCAATTGCCGCAAGCGAGCGAAACCAGCGAGCCAGATAACAGTTCGACCGGTGCTATTACAACGCCAATCCCAATTCGCGTAAGCAAAGTTTTGTTCGAAGATATAGATCTTGATGTACTGGGAAATCAAATCCAGTGGCGAGTTTTCGAGACAGGACTGCTGTTTCAAGGTAACCGCTTAAAGGTAGATAAAACCTTACTCTACGATCCTTACATCAAACTCGCGCCCTCGACGAATGAGCCTGCGCCTCAAGACACCTCAAAGAACACTGAGCCGAGTGCGATTGTATTACCCGATGTTGAGCTGCCACTGGCCATCGAGTTGTCGCGGTTAGATGTGAATAAATTTAAACTCGATCAAGTTTCTCCGGTGATCGTTAAGCACTTAGGTTTATCGGCGATTGCAGCCGGCTATGATGTGACGGTTTCAACCTTAGAGTTGGATATGCCGGAGGTTACGGGCGAGCTCAAAGGCAAAGTGACATTAAAGCAAGGCTATCCGCTTAAGCTAGATGTTAAAGCCACGCTGGGTATCGATCCGGTTAAAGGTCAGCAGGTGGAATTAAGTGCGGATGGCAGTGTTGAGAAGTTAGCCTTACAAGCCAAACTGCGCAAACTCATCACCGCAGATATCGAAGCGAATGTAGAGCCGTTAGATCCGGATGTGCCATTTGCCATCACAGTCGATCAATTGAAAGCGCAGTGGCCATTGAGTGGTACGGCAGATTACCAAGCGGATGTTACGAGTTTTAGTGGCAAAGGATCGTTGCAAGGCTACAACGTCGAACTGCAAGGGCAAGCGAAAGGTCAGCAAATCCCAGATGTTGCGCTCGACTTGAAAGGTAAGGGCGATTTATCCCAGCTAACGTTGAGTTCGCTGGATATTAAGAGTTTAGGTGGCTCGGTAGTAGGGCAAGCGATGGTCAATTGGCAAGCTCCGCTTAATTGGTCTGCCGCTCTTACCCTCGACAATATTCAGCCCGGGCTGCAATGGCAACAAGCGGAAGGCAATATTAGCGGTAAGTTAAGCACTACTGGTAGCTTAACCAAGCAAGGTGGTTGGCAAGTCTCACTGCCGATGTTGGATATTGATGGTATTTTGCGTCAATACCCACTCAATATTGTCGGTTCATTGGATGTCTCCGATCGTAAAGGCAAAGGCATTCTGTCATTGCAAACGCCCAAGTTAGTTTTATCACATGGTCCAAATTCGATTGAAGCCAACGGCATGTTAGAACAGCAGTGGGATATGGATGTACGCCTGAATCTGCCTGAGTTAGCCAAATCGGTTCCGGAGTTAAAGGGCAGTGCCTTTGGCACGATTCAAATGAGCGGCAAGCTTGCCGAACCGAAAGTCGTGGCAGATCTAGCGGTGAATAAGATTGATTGGCGTGGTGAAGCGCAAGTGGAATCACTGCTGTTAACTGGTGATGTTGTGCCGTTACCCGCGCCGCACGGCAAGGCAACACTCGTCGTTAAAGGTGCCAATTACCAAGGCACTGAAATTGATGATGTGACGTTGCAAGCAGCTGGGACAGAACAAGCCCATGAAGTCACGTTGGATATTAACTCTCAACTTTTAAAGGCGAGCCTAGCGCTGAGTGGCAATCTTGTTATGCAGCCAGAGCTAAAATGGATAGGGCAGCTGCAGCGCGTGGATTTTCTCAGCGAGCAAGGTGAGTGGCGTCTTGAAGAGGCGACTCGCCTTGGCTTTGATATGGCAACGCAGCAGGCGTTTGTTGCCGCTCACTGTTGGCGTCAGGACAACTCCAATATTTGTTTAGACAAAGATATTGAAGTAGGTACTAGTGGTGAAGCTCAGCTATCGATTAACCAATTTAATTTTAAGCAGTTGGCGATGTTTGTGCCGCAAAAAACACAACTTGCAGGCTCTCTAGATGGATTGGTGTGGGCGAAATGGGCTCCAGGTAAAGCGCCAGAGCTTAAAGCCTCGATTAGCCTCCCCAAGGGCTCGGTGACGCAACGCTTAGAGCAACCGCTAGTGTTTGGTTGGGATAGTGTCAAACTCGATAGCACTATTGCTGATGGTAAGTTACAAGCGAATTGGTTATTTGATGTGACCGACAATGGTGACATCAGTGGTGAGATGACCATTCCAGATATTCAAGCGCAAGATAAACAGATCGATGCTCGTTTAGCTCTGGGAACATTCAACCTCGATTTTCTCAATGTATTGGTTGGGGAATACAGCCAGCTTAAATCCAATATTGAGACCGACTTGAAGATCTCTGGACCACTGCTACATCCACAGGTCAATGGTCAGTTTAAGATTGATGATATGTTGTTACATGGCGACATTTCACCGATTGAAGTCGACTCTGGTGGATTAACCATTAATTTTAGTGGCTATCAAGCGGATTTGAATGCAGCACTACAAACTCCTGATGGAGAGTTGAAAGTGACGGGGGATGCGAATTGGCAAGATCTGCAAGATTGGCGCAGTCAAATGCGGGTATTTGCTGATGAGCTGAAGGTTGTAGTACCACCGATGGTGAAAGTAAAAGTGATGCCGGATATGACTATTTCAGCTTCACCGAAGCATGCCCGTATTGATGGTAAGATCGCCCTACCATGGGGACGAATTGTGATTGATGAACTGCCACCAAGTGCGGTGAGTGTGTCAAAAGACCAAGTCATCGTTGATGCCAAGGGCAAGCCAATCAAAGAAGACACTGTAGTGCCGTTTGATATTGAAACCAACATTAATATTAAGATTGGTGACGACTTTAAACTGTCTGCCTTTGGGCTTGAGGGCGGTCTAGTTGGTGAGTTAAATGTTACGCAGAAGAACAAAGGTCCGTTTATTGTCGGTGAAGTCAATGTGGAAGATGGTTCTTATAAATCGTTTGGGCAAGACTTGCTGATCACTGAAGGCAAGATCTTAATGAATGGCCCAGCGGATCAGCCATATGTGCAAATCACAGCGATCCGTAACCCGGATAATACTCAAGATGATGTGACTGCCGGGGTCAAAGTGACAGGACCTGCCGATGAGCCGCAGTTAACCATTTTCTCTGATCCTGCCATGCCGCAAGCTAATGCTCTTTCTTACCTGCTGCGCGGGCAAGATATTGATGGCGAATCGGGTGGTAATGCGATGACCACGACACTGATCGGTTTGAGCCTTGCCAAGAGTGGTAAAGTGGTTGGTGAGCTCGGTGAAGCGTTTGGCGTGCAAGATTTGCAACTGGATACTGCAGGCTCTGGTGATGAGTCGCAAGTAACGGTCAGCGGCTATGTTCTGCCGGGGTTGCAAGTTAAATATGGGGTAGGGATTTTTGACTCAGTCGGGGAATTTACGGTGCGCTATCGCCTAATGAAAGATCTCTACTTAGAAGCGGTTTCGGGGCTAGATAGTGCCGTCGATCTGCTCTACCAATTTGAGTTTAATTAAGTAAGGGGAACACTGATGCAGCAGTTGGTTTTTGTTTATGGCACCTTGCGTCAAGGAGAGAGCAATCATCATTACCTCGCTGGAGCCGAGTTCCTCGGCTTATACGAGACGCCGCCTGAGTATGCCCTCTATGATCTTGGCGCCTATCCAGCCGTAATAAGTGGGCACCAAGTGATTTTTGGCGAAGTTTATTTGATTGATGATCAAATTCTCACAGGGTTGGACGCGCTAGAAGATGTGCCAGTCGAGTACCGCCGCGAGCAAATCGCCACTTCGTTTGGCGATGCTTGGATCTATCTTTATCAAGATGCCGCCAAGCTCGACTTACTGATCTCCTCCGGAGATTGGTGTCAGCGTCTATAATCAAAAGGTGATTTTGGTTAAGGAGAGAGTCGATGAGTTGGAAAGCGTTAGGGTTATCATTATTGCTTGTTGGGTGTTCTTCACAGATCGAACCTATGTTGTCTGATGACCCAACGGTTTGGCAATCTTATGGGCAAGAAAGAGCCATGGGTGGTTACATTGTCCAATCGGAGAAAAAACTCGCAGCTTTTTCGCTTTCCGGCGAAGTGTCTGCTGAGCAGTACCAAGCCTATTTGTCTGGTTATGAAGTGGGTAAAGCGGCTTACTGTGAACAAGATGCCAGAATGTTAGCGCGCACAGGCAAGCCATATCGTGGCATTTGTGACGATATCAAACCGTTTTTCCGCGAGGATTACTGGAATTATCAGCAAAACCTTTAATCATCTGCTAAACAATAAAAGCCAGCAAACGCTGGCTTTTTCGATCTTAGCTAACGCGATTATTTTTGCGTGCGTTGGTAAGATTCTAAGATCTCTTGGCGCGCAGCTTCTGCGTCTGCCCAACCATCTACTTTAACCCATTTACCTGCTTCAAGCTCTTTGTAACGCTCGAAGAAGTGGGTGATTTGTGCTTTGAGTAGTTCAGGCAGGTCGTCGACATCTTGAATATGGTCGTACTCTTTAGACAGTTTAGTATGCGGAACAGCAACGACCTTAGCGTCTTCCCCTGATTCATCGGTCATTTTCAATACGCCAACTGGGCGACAGCGAATCACAGAGCCTGGGATAAGTGGAAATGGGGTTGGGACTAAAACATCAACCGGGTCGCCATCAAGCGACAGGGTATTATTCACATAACCATAGTTACATGGGTAGAACATTGGAGCAGACATAAAACGGTCGACAAATACCGCCCCTGAGTCTTTATCTACTTCATATTTAATCGGGTCAGCATTGGCTGGGATTTCAATCACTACATACAGATCATCGGGCAAAGATTTACCTGCAGGTACGTCATTCAAGCTCATGTATTATATCCTTATGCTTACTTGGTCAAAAATGCGTCTATTACCTTAAAGCGAAATGCGCGCTAATGTAAATAAATGGTTATGAAAAAAGCGCCCTAAGGCGCTTTTATTCTGCTTACGAGTTACTGCTCGTCGTCGCGATATTTCTCAATAAACTCTTCGACTTTGTTAACCATATTCTTTGAACCGACCACAAATGGCACTCGCTGATGCAATTCAGTCGGCTTAATATCCATAATGCGGTTGACGCCATCGGATGCTGTACCACCCGCTTGCTCGGCAATGTATGCCATCGGGTTGCACTCATAAAGTAAACGCAGCTTACCATTTGGATGGCTTTGTGTACTTGGGTAGAGGTAGACCCCGCCTTTGAGTAGGTTACGGTGGAAGTCCGCGACCAATGAGCCAATGTAGCGTGAAGTGTATGGACGCTTGGTGGCAGTATCATTTTCTTGGCAGTACTTAATGTACTTTTTAATTCCCATTGGGAAGCGGGTATAGTTCCCTTCGTTGATCGAGTAGATTTGCCCATCTTGCGGAATCATCATGTTTTCATGCGACAGGCAGAAAGTGCCAAGTGATGGGTCGTAAGTAAAACCATTTACTCCGTTACCAGTGGTGTAAACCAGCATGGTGGAGGAGCCATAAATAACATAACCGGCGGCGACTTGCTTATTACCCGGTTGCAAGAAATCTTCTTGAGTTGGCGGGGTTCCAATTGGAGAGACGCGACGGTAGATCGAAAAGATGGTGCCGACTGAAACGTTGACATCAATGTTAGAGGAACCATCGAGTGGGTCCATCAGAACCACGTATTTGGCATTCTTATTGAGCTCTTTGTTGAATGCGACCGCTTCATCTTCCTCTTCACTGGCAACGCCACACACCTGATCGCGCGCTTCCAAAGCGGCTTTGAACTTTTCATTAGCGTACAAATCGAGTTTTTGTTGCTCCTCACCTTGTACGTTTTCCGCACCTACAGAGCCCGTAATATCAGCTAGACCGGCTTTATTGATCTCGCGGTTAACAATTTTGGCGGCAAGGCGAATAGAAGAAAGTAACGAAGAAAGATCGCCACTTGCGTGCGGGAAGTCTGCTTGTTTCTCAACGATAAATTCGCCAAGGGTGCGCATTCCAGACATGATGTTTCCTTTTTGGTTAGCTATTGGGGCTTAATCAATGGTGGGTTTTCTATGAAACCTCACCGCTAGTTATGTCGTCAGATGGACGACAACAAAGGCTATCTGTTAAGTGTAAGACGTAGATCTTTTTATGGGTAATGAAGTAATTGCTTGAGATCTCAATTTATTTAGTTGGTGAATAGCGCGTTTGTTCGCTCAATCGTCTGTGCTTGTTTCTGCTACGCTGCAGCGATTTGCGTGATCAAAATGGTTCGCTTTTCTGACTATAAACGCCATAATGAAGCGGTTAATTTTCGCGTAATACAAGGTTTAGTTTATGCATATTCATATCTTGGGGATCTGCGGCACCTTTATGGGTGGTGCGGCAATGTTGGCGCGCCAGTTAGGCCATAAAGTGACGGGAAGCGATGCCAATGTTTACCCACCAATGAGCACAATGCTTGAATCTCAAGGTATTGAAATTATAGAAGGTTTTGACCCTTCGCAATTAAACCCTGCGCCAGATTTGGTGGTGATTGGTAACGCCATGAGTCGTGGTAATCCATGTGTTGAATATGTACTAAATAACAATCTGCGTTACACCTCGGGACCGCAATGGTTGCAAGAGTTTCTGTTACATGACCGCTGGGTATTAGCGGTGTCAGGTACCCATGGCAAAACCACCACTTCGAGCATGTTGGCTTGGGTATTGGAAGAGTGTGGTTATCAACCTGGTTTCCTTGTTGGCGGTGTATTGGGCAACTTTGGCATTTCGGCGCGATTGGGCGAAAGTATGTTTTTTGTCGTCGAAGCCGACGAATATGACAGTGCTTTTTTTGATAAGCGTTCAAAGTTTGTGCACTACCACCCGCGCACGTTAGTGATGAATAACCTTGAATTTGATCATGCGGATATCTTTGATGATCTGGAGGCGATCCAGCGTCAATTCCACCATTTAGTGCGCACCGTGCCAGGAAATGGTCGTATTCTCGCTCCGCGCAAAGATGCTGCAATTGCTAATGTGCTGGAGCGTGGGTGCTGGAGTGAAACCGAATTTACCGGTGAAAGCGGCGAGTGGCATGCGGAGAAAGTCATTAAAGATGGTTCAGAATTCCGTGTTTATCTTAAACAGCAGCATGTTGGGACGGTGAAATGGGATTTAGTCGGCGACCACAACGTTGATAATGCTCTGATGGCGATTGCTGCGGCGCGTCATGTTGGCGTTACGCCTGATCTGGCTTGTGAAGCGTTGGGTAAATTTATCAATACCAAGCGTCGTCTAGAGCTTAAAGGCGAGGTCAACGGCATCAAAGTGTATGACGACTTTGCCCATCACCCAACAGCGATTGAACTGACCAGTGGTGGTTTGCGTAACAAGGTCGGCACAGACAAAATCATCGCTGTGCTTGAACCACGCTCTGCGACGATGAAGCGTGGGGTACATAAAGAAACCTTAGCCGCCTCACTACATCATGCCGATGAAGTGTATCTCTATCAGCCACAAGGCATTGAATGGTCGGTGCAAGATATTGCTAAGCAATGTTCACAACCGGCATTTAGCAGTGCGGATATTGATCAATTAGTGATGCAGATCGCGGCAAGCGCGAAACCGGGTGATCATATTTTGGTGATGAGTAACGGTGGCTTTGAAGGTATTCACGCTAAGCTTTTGGCTAAACTTGCGGAATAACAGTTAATGACTAAGCAAAACAGCAAAGCAATTACCCTCGCTTTTACTGGCGCTTCAGGCGCACCCTATGGGTTGCGTCTGCTTGAGTGCTTACTCGCGGCGGATTATCAGGTTTATCTGCTGATCTCATCGGCGGCACGTGTGGTGCTAGCCACAGAGCATGGTTTAAAACTACCCAGTGGTCCTGATGCGGCCAAACAAGCTTTGGTTGAACATCTCAATTGCGACCCAGAAAAATTGGTGGTGTGCGGCAAGGATGATTGGTTCTCGCCTGTCGCGTCAGGTTCTGCCGCACCTAAACAAATGGTGGTGTGTCCATGCTCTGCTGGCAGCGTGGCAGCTATTGCTCATGGTATGTCAGATAATTTGATTGAGCGTGCAGCTGATGTGGTGATGAAAGAGCGTGGTCAACTGCTGTTGGTGGTGCGTGAAACGCCTTTTTCTACCTTACATTTAGAAAATATGCATAAGCTATCGCAAATGGGGGTGACGATTATGCCAGCGGCGCCAGGTTTTTATCATCAACCAAAAAACATTGAAGATTTAGTCGATTTTATGGTGGCGAGAATTTTAGATCATTTAGGTGTTGAGCAAGGTCTCGTGCCACGTTGGGGTTATGATCAACGCAGCTAGTTGCCATCCGGTTACATTTGTGTCGGTAATTGGTTGTAGCCATTAACAAACGGAATGATTACAATCCATCCGAAACTCATCGGGGAGCAAAGTGCTGGGCACTGGCTGAGATCGACGCTTGTCGGGACCCGTGACCTGAACCAGATAATGCTGGCGTAGGAATTGAGTCAGGATAATTGATGATTATGGATAATTAAGCCTCGACTTCAAACCTGTGCCGCTCAACCTTTGGAGAGCGAACAGTGAAAACCACTCTAACAGCCCTAGCTGTGGCTTGTGCTTCTTTTTCGGCGATTGCCGCAGATAATACACTGACTATCTACACCTATGACTCTTTTGCTGCCGATTGGGGACCAGCTCCGGCAGTTAAAAAAGCCTTTGAAGCGCAATGTGATGGCTGTGAAGTTAACTTTGTTGCTTTAGATGATGGTGTCTCAATTCTTAACCGTTTGCGTTTGGAAAACGGTAACAGCAAAGCGGATATCGTATTAGGTTTGGACAACAACCTAATGGCAGAAGCAAAGAAAACTGGCTTTTTGGCTGAGCACTCGGTGGATACCTCAAGCGTCATCATTCCAGGTGGTTGGCAAGATAAAACCTTTGTCCCTTATGACTTTAGCTACTTCGCTTTTGTTTACAACACCGAGAAACTGACCAATCCACCGACCAGCCTGAAAGAGTTGGTTGAGCAGCGTGACGATCTAAAAGTTATCTACCAAGATCCGCGTACCTCGACACCGGGACAAGGCTTTATGTTGTGGATGAAGTCAGTCTATGGTGATGATGTTGCTGCGGCGTGGCAGAAAGTCGCGAAGAAAACGGTAACCGTAACCAAAGGTTGGTCAGAAGCGTATTCTATGTTCCTTGAGGGTGAGGCTGACATGGTGTTGTCATACACAACTTCACCGGCCTATCACATTATTGCCGAGCAAGATAAGCGCTTTGCTGCGGCTAACTTCTCTGAAGGTCATTACACCCAAGTTGAAGTGGCAGCGAAAGTTAAAGGTTCGCAAAACCCAGAGCTAGCCGAGCAATTTATGCAGTTTATTCTGAGCGAAGGGTTCCAATCGGCAATGCCAACTGGCAACTGGATGTACCCAGTGACTGACATCAAGTTGCCGCAAGGGTATGAAGCTTTGACCGTGCCAGCTAAGGCGCTCAGCTTTACTTCTGATGAAGTCGCTGCGCAGCGTAAGGCTTGGATTCGCGAATGGCAAAGTGCATTGACTCGATAGGATGCTTGTTTGAATCGTACGCCTAAAATCGGGCTGGTGGTCGCGATGCTTATCGCGACCTTTGTTTTTTCAGCCCTTGCTGCCTTGTTTCACGCAGCACCCTCACTTAATGTTCTTTCGGTATGGCAAGATCCGTACTACCGTCATGTAACACAATTTAGCTTCTACCAATCGTTTCTTTCAACACTGCTCAGCGTTGGCTTTGCTTTGCCAGTTGCTCATGCGCTGTCTAAACGCGATTTTAAAGGTAAATCGCTGTTGCTAAGGCTGTTCAGTTCCACCTTAGTTTTGCCTGTTTTAGTTGGGGTTTTTGGCCTGTTGGCGATTTATGGTAATTCGGGGTTGTTCGCCGATCTATTTGCCTATTTCGGTGGTGAGCTGCCGTTTTCTATCTATGGACTAAACGGCATTTTACTCGCGCACGCATTCTTTAATTTGCCTTACGCTGCCCGGCTTTTGTTACAGGCTTTGGAGTCGATTCCACAAGAGCAGCATAAGCTGTGTGCGCATCTTGGTATGAGCCAATGGCAGAAATTTAAGTGGGTAGAGTGGCCGCGTTTGCGTCAACAACTGCCTCATGTCTCTGGTTTAGTGTTTATGTTGTGCTTTACCAGTTTTGCTACTGTGATGGCGCTGGGAGGCGGTCCCAAGTCAACGACGATTGAATTGGCTATCTACCAAGCGATCAAGTTTGATTTTGACCTGCAAGCTGGCGCATTGTTGGCAATTTGGCAGATGCTGCTGTGTGGTGTGTTAGCTCTGACTATTCAAAGGTTAGCTAAGCCAGTTGCGGTCACTAGCGGCTCGACAACCCGTCAGCGTTATTTGGTCAATGACACTCTGAAATGGCGACTTTGGGATGGCGCTTGGATTGCGATGGCGAGCCTACTGGTGGTGCCACCGCTGTTAGTGGTGATCATCAGTGGGTTGAACTCGCAGCTATTTAGCGTACTGAGTGATGCTCGTTTTTGGCAAGCATTGCTGGCTTCTCTGCAAGTGGCTGTGGTGGCGAGTGTGATTGCACTATCTGCAGGTCTTGCGGTATTGACCACCAGTCGCCGTTTACGTCTCAATCACAAGGAGCGCCGAGCTGATCAGATTGAGTTACTCGGGACGATCATTTTAGTCACGCCCGGCTTGGTGATCTCCACCGGACTGTTCTTACTACTGCGCAACGTTACTGACGTGTTCAGTATGGCTTTTTTTATTGTTGTTGCGGTCAATGCTTTAATGGGTTTGCCTTATGTGGTGAAAACGCTTTCGCAGCCGATGTTGCAGATTGAGCAGCAATACCAGTACCTAGCCGCAAGTTTGGGGCTAAAAGGCTGGCAACGCTTTAAAGTGGTGGAATGGCGCGGATTGAAAAAGCCAATGGCGCATGCTTTTGCGATCAGTTTTATGTTGGCGATTGGTGATCTTGGCGCGATTGCCTTATTTGGTGGACAAGAGTTTCGCACGCTACCTCTGTATCTATTCCAACTGCTAGGCAGCTACCAAATGGAAGCGGCTGGGGTGGTTTCGTTGACCCTGCTGGTATTGAGCGTGGTCTGTTTTACCTTGATTGAAAAACTGTTTAAAGCGGATGCAAAGGTTAGCCATGATAAACGTTAAGCAAGTTCACTATACCTATCATAATCAACCATTCGATTTCGACTTGCAGATAGCGCCTGGCTCGATTTGTGCTCTGATGGGACCAAGTGGTGCGGGTAAGTCGACGCTTTTGGCATTAATGGCGGGTTTTATCGAGCCACTGAGTGGCGACATCATTGCTGCCGGCGACTCGCTGATAGGTAAAGCGCCACACCAAAGACCTGTCGCGATGTTGTTTCAAGAGCATAACTTGTTTGCTCATTTGAGCGTTCGAGAAAATATCGGTTTAGGTTTGCACCCTGGCCTAAAACTGACGGCTGAGCAACATCAGCAAGTGGAGTTGGCTGCACAACAAGTGGGAGTGGGTGAGTTTCTTGACCGTCTACCAGAGCAACTCTCAGGTGGACAACGTCAACGAGTCGCGTTGGCGCGCTGTTTTGTTCAGCCACATCCGATTTGGCTACTGGATGAACCTTTCTCTGCGCTTGATCCGCTGTTGCGAGAAGAAATGTTGAACTTGGTACTGCGTTTAGCCAATGAACGCAATCTAACCGTGGTGATGGTGACGCACCATGTCAGTGATGCGCGTTCAATTGCGACGGACTTTGCCTTTATCACGGATGGCAAAATTAGTGTTGCCGAGAAGATTAATCAGCTGAGTGCTGAGCACTCAAACCCTGAGCTAGCGGCGTTTGTTAAAGCGGGACATTGATCGGGTGATAGCAGATTCAAAAAATAAAAAAGGTTGCCGAATTGGCAACCTTTTGACTATTTCGCACAGCGTTAACTCGAGTTAGAACTCTTCGTCATTCAGCTCTTTGATGATTTGGAAAATTTCACGGTACGCCTTTGGTGGCTTGTTCGATGATTTTTCTTTTGCTGCTTGACGAGCTAGCTGGCGTAGACGTTGACGGTCTGCCGCTGGGTAAAGCTCCATCACTTCTTCAATTGCTGCGTCGCCTTGCTCAACAACACGATCACGCAGTTGCTCAAGTTTGTGCAGTACCGCCGTGTTTTGTGAGTGCTTGTTACGAATCTTATCCAGTGCCGCTTGAATTGGTTCTGGATCTTCGTAACGCATCAATTTACCAATGCGTTGCAATTGACGACGACGCGCTTCGTTTTTAAAACGTTGTGCATCTTGAATCGCTTCCGCTAGCTCTTCGCTCAATGGGAATTTTTTCAGCGTAGAAGGCTTTAGACCAACCAGCTCTTCGCCTAGTTTTTGCAACTCTTCCATATCGCGTTTCATCTCGGATTTACTAACCCAGATGATCTCTTCTTCCGGTTCCCATGGCGCTTTTTGATTTTTACGTGCCATCTGTTTTGCCTTATTTGACTATCTATTCCTCTATTTTAACAAGAATCGTGGGGAGAAAGCGAAATTCTTGTTATCCTAGAAGCAATACTCACCAATATTTAGATGAAATATGGACGTAAAAGAGCAAGTCGCTCAGCAACGTGCTGAGCTAGAAGCTGCAGTCGCTAAAGCGCTGGAGATGGCAGCAGTCAAAGCTGATGCCGCAGAAGTTGCCATTACTAAGTCAACCGGCTTAAGTGTTTCCACTCGTATGTGCGAAGTGGAAAACGTGGAATTCAATAGCGATGGTGCGCTGGGTATTACTGTTTACCGCGGTCAACGTAAAGGCAGTGCATCAACTTCTGATTTGAGTGAGAAGGCGATTCAGCAAACGGTATTAGCCGCGTTAGATATCGCACAATACACTTCTGAAGATCCTTGTGCGGGTCCTGCACCAAAAGAATTAATGGTGCAAGAGATCCCCGATCTTGACTTGTTCCACCCTGACACGCCCGATCCTGATTACGCAGCGCAAGTGGCGATTGCCGCAGAAGAGCGCGCATTGGCGTTTAGCAGCAAAATCAAGCAGAGCGATGGTGCGAGCTACGATAGCCATTACGGCGTGAAAGTATATGGTAACAGCCATGGCTTACTGGCTAGTTATGCTAGCAGCCGTCACAGCACCAGTTGTTGTGTGATTGGTCAAGGTGGCAATGGTGAAATGGAGCGTGATTACAGCTATACCGTTGCGCGTCATAAAGATGATTTATGGGCACCAGAGCAAGTTGGTGCGCAAGCCGCTGAGAAAACGGTAAGTCGCTTAGACGCGAAGCGTCTTGCTACCGGTAAATACCCAGTGATGTTTGCTGCTGATGTGGCGACAGGGCTGTTAGGTCACCTAGTGATGGCGATCAGTGGTGGCAACCTTTACCGCAAATCTTCGTTTTTGCTTGACCATCTAGGTGAACAGGTTCTACCAAGCTGGTTTAATCTTTCTGAGCGTCCGCATGTTTTGCGTGGTCTAGCGTCTAGCCCATTTGATAGTGAAGGTGTCTACACCCGTGATACGGAAATTATCACTGATGGTGTATTGGCAACCTACCTGCTAACCAGTTACGCGGCGCGTAAGATGAAAATGACCCCAACGGGTCATGCTGGTGGTATCCATAACTGTTACGTGCAATCAACCGGTCAGAACTTTGAGCAGATGCTCAAAGAGCTGGGGACTGGCTTGCTAGTGACAGAAGTTATGGGACAGGGCGTTAACGTGGTGACGGGTGATTACTCACGCGGTGCTGCGGGCTTCTGGGTTGAAAACGGTCAGATCCAATACCCTGTGTCTGAAATTACCATTGCGGGTAATTTAAAAGATATGTATCAGCAGATTGTCGCGGTTGGCTGTGATGTCGAAACGCGTTCACAGATCCAAACCGGTTCTATCCTGCTAGAAACCATGAAGGTAGCAGGCGAGTAATCGCACTCAATTGGAAACGAAAAATCCCAAGCTCAAGCTTGGGATTTTTGTTTTCAGCAAATGTTCACTGAGCAGGGCGATTATTCACCCCACTGGGCTTCAAACCAACTTTCTAAAATCACCACGGCAGATTGGCAGTCGATATTGCCTTTCGAGAGTGCTTTATAGCCACCCATTGAAAACAGCTCTGCACGCGCTTCTGCGGTGGATAGACGTTCATCATGCAGCTCAACAGGTAAGCCGTAACGACCTTGTAGGCGCTTAGCGAATTTCTTCGCACGTGGCGTGATGGTCTCTAAGTCTTTACCGTGCAAATCGGTGGGTAGACCAACGACAAGTAGGTTGGGTTGCCACTCTTTGATCTGCTTTTCAATGTCATCCCAGTTGGGGATGCCGTCATTGGCTTTGAAGGCTTTAAGTGGTGAAGCGGTGCCAGTGATCTCTTGACCAATTGCACTGCCAATGCTCTTGGTGCCAAAGTCGAAAGCCATGATGGTTCTGTCAGACATAGTTTACTTCTAATTAATATTTAAAGGAGTGAGTTGCGAGCATTAATCGACGCAACTGTTTATCGCTACAGCTTAGGCATGCCCAATGTCGCTTGATAGTTGGGCGACATCAATACCGAGCATCTGTACTGCTTTTTGCCAGCGCTCTTTCACCGGGGTTTCAAACAGCACACTTGGGTCCGCTTCTACCGTTAACCAGGAGTTTTCCGCCAATTCGACTTCTAATTGTCCGGCTTCCCAACCTGAGTAACCGAGTGCGACTAAATAGTGATTCGGCTCAGCTTCGGTCCCCAAAACACTTAAGATATCTTTTGAGGTGGTGACTGAGATTTGGTCGGTCATCTGAATACTCGACTCGTAACGGTCTTTTGGTTGATGCAAAATAAACCCACGATCTTCTGATACCGGACCGCCGTTAAGCACTGGCATCGCCAGATTATCAGTTCTTAGCTGGGGATGAACTGGCTCGACATTGACTTGTTCAAGCATTTTACCGACGGTGATCTCTATTGGTGAGCTGATCATCAGCCCCATGGCACCATCTTGGTTGTGTTCACAAATGTAGATAACGCTGCGTTTGAAATAGGGATCTTTCATCCCTGGCATTGCGACCAAAAAGTGGTTAGTTAAATTCATAAGTATCCAGCCTTATGTCAAACCAAGTTGGGGCGGCAAGCGCCCCGTTGGATTCTATTTTTGAATGCGGCGCTCGATTGCATCCATCAACTTGCCCGTAATTGAGATATCGAAAGCGGCTTCGATTTCACGAATACAAGTCGGGCTTGTTACATTGATTTCAGTTAGTTTGTCGCCAATAACGTCGAGACCGACAAAGATCAGACCTTTTTCTTTAAGTGTAGGCGCTACAGCTTCAGCGATCTGTTTATCTGTCTCGCTAAGTGGACGCGCTTCGCCGCGACCGCCAGCGGCTAGGTTACCACGGGTTTCACCTTCTGCTGGGATGCGCGCTAGGCAGTAAGGCATAGGCTCGCCATCAACCACCAGAATGCGTTTATCACCGTTACTGATGTCTGGCACGAAGGTTTGCGCCATCGCGTAGTTTTGACCGTGGTTAGTCAGCATTTCAATGATCACTGATACGTTTGGATCGTTCTCTTTGACACGGAAAATTGAAGCACCGCCCATACCATCAAGAGGCTTTAAGATCACATCGCCATGCTCTTCACGGAAAGCTTTAATTTTTTCTGCTTTACGCGTCACAATCGTGGTTGGCGTCAACTCTGGGAACCAAGCAGTAAATAGCTTTTCGTTACAGTCACGTAGGCTTTGCGGTTTGTTGACGATCAGCGCGCCTTCATCTTCTGCACGCTCAAGGATGTAGGTCGCGTAGATGTATTCAGTGTCGAAAGGGGGATCTTTACGCATCAACACCGCGTCTAAGTCAGCTAACTTAATCGTTTGTTCGGACTTAAATTCATACCAGCCATTTGGATCTTCTTTGAGTTCAACCACTTTGGTATCTGCGATAGCAACACCTTGATCTAGGTGCAGATCATTCATTTCCATATAGTGGATTTCGTAGCCACGACGCTGCGCTTCTAGCATCATGGCAAAGCTAGAATCCTTCTTAATGTTGATGGACGAAATAGGGTCCATCACAATGCCAAGTTTGATCATGATCTTCTCCGTTTAACCAAGGTCGCCAAAGCGAACTTGCAGGGCTGTAATTGCCGTTAACGCTGCGGTTTCAGTGCGCAGGACGCGCGGACCTAACAACGTTTCTTCAAATTGGTATTCTTGTGTCATATCGATCTCTTGGGCAGACAAGCCGCCTTCAGGACCAATCAATAGACGCACTTTTTCCACCGGTGTTGGTAGCGTGTTGATTGAGTATTTTGCGCGTGGATGCAGGTTGAGTTTCAAGCCGTCGTATTCTTCTGCACACCAATCTTCAAGTTTCATGATTGGGCGGATCTCTGGCACGGTATTACGACCACATTGCTCACAAGCACTAATGGCGATCTTTTGCCATTGGTCGAGCTTCTTCTCGAAACGCTTTTGATCCAGCTTGACGCCACAACGCTCAGAAATCAGTGGCGTAATAGTGTTGACGCCAAGTTCTACCGATTTTTGAATGGTGAACTCCATCTTATCGCCACGGGAGACCACTTGGCCAAGATGCAGATCCAAAGGCGATTCACTGCTGCGCTCAACACGCTCAGTCACTTCTACTTCAACTGTTTTTTTCGATACCGAGCTAATTACGGCTGGAAACTCAGCACCGCTACCATCAAATAACAACACCTCTTGACCCGCCTGCATGCGCAGTACGCGACCAATGTGACCGGCAGCATCATCGCTTAGGGCGATTACGCCAAGTTGGTGAATAGTTTCAGGGTGATAAATTCGAGGAATTCGCATGGTGTATCAGTTCCAGCTTAATTTTAATATCTAGAGAGTAACATGGATGCGTTAAGCAGAAAAAACAAGGGAGCGACTGCTTAACGCCATGGTTAATTATTTATGCTTATAGCTTACGACAGGCTTCAATCACAAATGGGTTGTGGTTGCCTTGTACTTTAGCGATATGCTTGTCGCGCTCACATTCCCACTTTTGTGCTGGATAGGTTTTATTCCACGCCAGCATTAGGTTGCGTTGCTGCTTGGATAACTTGAAGCCATATTCTTGGCTCATGTAGAGATAAGTGCGGGCAATCGAGCCACGAGCGCGATCGGGTGGCATCACTTGGCGCTGCTTAAAGTTAACCTGCATCTCACAAGCACCATAGGTCACCCCATCAATGCCGTTCCACTGACTAAAGTTAAAGTTAGAGCGGTCACCGTTAACTTCGCCAATAGCGGGCGTAAGATTGTGCAGATCGGCTTCCATCATCTTGAACTGCTTATCACGGCGTGAGCAATTCTTGCGGCCACCATCTTGCCAACATTGCAATTGATGCCCAAATTGCCATGCGGGTACAACGTGTTCCCACTCAATGCGCGTAGCACGTACTTTTTGCGTTTGTTTGCGGATCTTGTAACCACAACCTTCAAGATCTGGGATGCCTTTTTTACCCTGCCAGTTAATATCACAACCGCAATAAAAGCTGGTGGCATAATTGAGATCTTGTTCGAGATCTTTATAGATATTGACCGCTTCACGTTTCGCGGCAGAAAAGGAACTAGGTGGCGCAGCCACAGCACTACCTGCCGTTACAGCAAGCAATAGACATAAGAGTTTACGCATGAAAAAGTCTTAGAAAGGAATGACTCTTTGCATCATATCACTCAAATTACAACTTGTTAGCTGATAATTTTACAATTAAGACAACTGGCGACCAGTGAAGGTGAGCAGTTGCTGGCACTTCTGGCAGCGATAACTGGCTTGGTGGCGAATCACTTTATTATGGCGACGAATCGACAGTGGGTAGAAGGTGCATTGGCACTGATATTCAAAGGTTTTACCTTGCACCGAACTAGTAGCAAAACTGTGAGTGGTATTGGCTGATACGCCAAACACCGCTTCCATTACGCCTTGCCACTCTTTGCCATGTGGACGTACGCGTCCATAGACTTGATAGGTGATCAAATGCGCCACTTCATGAGGAATGACCTCTTCAAGAAAAGCGTGTTGGTTCTCTACAAATAGCACCGGATTTAAGCGGATCTCATTCAGTTGCAAGTAAGCTTTGCCGGCTGCTTTGCCACGCAAGCCGTAACGCATAATCGGTTTGGCGAACGGACGTTTAAATGCTTGTTCAGCTAATTGTAAGCAGTGAGCGACCTTTTGCTGCGCTCGGTAGCGAAGTTCTATATCCAAAGTGATTCCGTCGTGCTAGAGACAATTCAGCCCAGCAATAGAGCTGGGCTGAGGCATCATAGCGTGGAAGGTTTAATCTGTTAAGGTTGATGTTTCTTCTTAATCACTTCGTGATAACCGTGCCATGTGGCGTAGCCTAGGATAGGCATGGTAAACAACATCCCAATCCCGTAAGTGGCAAAGCCGATTAGCACCCCACCACAAATTACCGCAGCCCATACCACCATCGCTGGAATATTGGATCGCACGGCGTTAAAGCTGGTAAACACAGCCGTCATCATATCTACGCGACGTTCCATCATTAGTGGGATAGAGAAGGCAGAAATACTGAAAACGACACAGGCTAAAACAAATCCCACCATGGAGCCAATCACCAAGAAGGGAAGAAAATCGGTCAGTGGTGCACCTTGTACAGAAGGGTAGAGTGCATGCAGTAAAGCGGCAATACGCATCCAGAAAATCATACACACCGCGAGTAGCACGGCGAATGCCCATTGTGAACTGGAATTGCGACCTATGGCTTTGATGGAGTGGAATAGGCTGGCGTTATGACCCCGTTCTCGTTCCCAACTGGCGTCGTAAAGACCCAGAGCAAGAAAAGGACCAATCAGCATGTAAACCACTAAGCTTGGCATGATCACCAAATGAGTGCCTTGCCATTGCACTAGTAGCACGATACCTACCGCGGCTGCCATAAAACAGAGCCCATAAAAGGCACTGATAATTGGCATACGTACAAAGTCGTGCAGACCGAGTGCGAGCCAATGAAACGGCGCACTAATGCTCACCGCATTGCAGGGAAAAGTACGAGCGTATTCGTGGTTGGGGACCGTTTTCCGCTCTTGTTTGAGTTCCGATGGGGTGTTAACTGTTCGAGGCATGACTCCTCCTTGATTGTCTCTCACTAATGCCACTAGCGCATGTGGCTATGGATGATGTCTGGCTGACGTTGGACATCTATTCTGTCGTGAGCCGCATCATGGTTTTGTACGTCATAAATAACATTTAACATTAATTTAACTATTGGCGCAGATGAGAGAATTTACAAATTATTTGCTGATTTGGTCGAAGAGAGAGGATTTTGCTGAGAACGAAAAAGCCCCCGCATAGGCGAGGGCTTAAGATATAGCTTGGTAGAGCTGCGGTAAAAATTACTTAATGCCCGCAAACTCACGCAGTAGAGCTGCTTTATCAGTCGCTTCCCATGGGAACTCTTCGCGACCAAAGTGACCGTATGCTGCAGTCTTTTTGTAGATAGGTTGCAGTAGGTTCAACATCTCTTGCAGACCGTATGGACGCAGGTCGAAGAATTGACGTACCGCTTCGATAATGATGTTGTGCGCCACTTTTTCAGTACCGAACGTTTCGATCATAATAGACGTTGGATCTGCTACACCGATTGCGTAAGAAAGTTGGATTTCACAACGATCAGCCATACCTGCTGCTACGATGTTTTTCGCTACGTAACGTGCTGCGTATGCTGCGCTGCGGTCTACTTTCGATGGATCTTTACCAGAGAATGCACCGCCACCGTGACGAGCTGCGCCGCCGTAGGTATCAACGATGATCTTACGACCTGTTAGACCACAATCACCCATTGGACCACCGATCACGAAACGACCAGTTGGGTTAATGAAGTACTTAGTTTCTTTATTTAACCACTCTGAAGGTAGAACTGGCTTGATGATCTCTTCCATAACCGCTTCGCGCAGATCAGGAGTAGAGATTGAATCACAGTGCTGAGTTGAAAGAACAACCGCATCGATGCCAACGATCTTGCCTTGGTCATACTGGAACGTCACCTGAGATTTTGCATCAGGACGTAGCCAATCTAGCGTGCCGTTTTTACGTACTTCAGCTTGCTTTTGTACTAAGCGGTGTGAGTAAGTAATTGGTGCAGGCATAAGTACATCAGTTTCGTTACATGCATAACCGAACATAATGCCTTGGTCGCCAGCGCCTTGCTCTTTAGGATCAGCTTTATCAACACCTTGGTTGATGTCAGGTGATTGCTTACCGATGGTGTTTAGAATCGCACAAGAGTTAGCATCAAAGCCCATGTCTGAGTGAACGTAACCAATTTCACGCACTGTTTCACGAGTAAGTTCTTCAATATCTACCCATGCTGAAGTGGTGATCTCACCACCGACCATTACCATACCGGTTTTTACGTAGGTCTCACACGCTACACGTGCTTTCGGGTCTTGTTCTAGGATCGCATCAAGAACAGCATCAGAGATTTGGTCTGCGATTTTATCTGGATGACCTTCTGAAACTGACTCAGAAGTAAATAGGTGCTTAGCCATGTGGACTCCATGTTCATTGAAATACCGGTATTAAACCCGTACTAAAAATAGCCTTAAGGCGTGTAGGTGTTTCTACATCTAGACGTCTATTCTAAGTTTGAATGCTCGAATTACAAGCTCTTTTTGCAAATAATCAATCAGCAATCGTTTGCTTGGTGAGGTTAAAAAGGTTCGCAATAAAGGGATTTGCTGAATGTTATCGGTGTTTTTGCGTTATTTTTGTCTGGAAAACGTTTGCAGTGCTCTGATCGCTTTGAGAGAATATGCCCACAACAATTCCCCGAACGATAAACTCGCTTACTTTGCACTCAGGAGCAGACATGTCTTCTCGTAAACACCTTGCCAATGCAATCCGCGCTCTAAGCATGGATGGCGTTCAACAAGCTAACTCTGGTCACCCAGGCGCACCTATGGGTATGGCGGACATCGCTGAAGTTCTTTGGCGTTCTCACCTAAACCACAATCCAGCGAACCCAGAATGGGCTGATCGCGACCGTTTCGTGCTGTCTAACGGTCACGGCTCAATGCTAATTTACTCGCTACTGCACCTTAGCGGCTACGAGCTATCTATCGATGACCTAAAAAACTTCCGTCAACTGCACTCTAAGACTCCAGGTCACCCAGAGTACGGCTATGCACCAGGCGTAGAGACCACGACTGGTCCGCTAGGTCAAGGCATCACTAACGCGGTTGGTATGGCAATGGCTGAGAAAGCGCTAGCTGCTCAGTTCAACAAAGAAGGTCATGACATCGTTGATCACCACACTTACGTGTTTATGGGTGACGGCTGTCTAATGGAAGGTATCTCGCACGAGGCATGTTCTCTAGCAGGTACGCTTGGTCTTGGTAAGCTAATCGCATTCTGGGATGACAACGGTATCTCTATCGATGGTCATGTTGAAGGTTGGTTCTCAGATGACACGCCGAAACGTTTTGAAGCGTACGGCTGGCACGTAATTCCTGCAGTGGATGGTCACGATGCTGAAGCGATCAATGCGGCAATCATCGCAGCGAAAGCAGACCCACGCCCAACGCTAATCTGTACCAAAACTATCATCGGTTTTGGTTCGCCAAACAAATCAGGTTCACACGACTGCCACGGCGCGCCACTAGGTGCCGAAGAAATCGCAGCAGCGCGTGAATTCCTAGGTTGGGAACACCCTGCATTTGAAATCCCAGCTGACGTATACGCAGAGTGGGATGCAAAAGCAGCAGGCGCGGATAAAGAAGCAGCTTGGAACGCAAAATTTGACGCTTACGCAGCAGCATACCCTGCAGAAGCGGCAGAGCTTAAACGTCGTATTAACGGCGAACTGCCTGCAGAGTGGGAAGAGAAAGCAAGCCAAATCATTGCTGACCTTCAAGCAAACCCAGCGAACATCGCATCACGTAAAGCATCGCAAAATGCACTAGAAGCATTTGGTCAAATGCTACCAGAATTTATGGGCGGCTCTGCTGACCTAGCGCCTTCTAACCTAACCATGTGGTCGGGTTCTAAGTCTCTAGAAGCAAACGACTTCTCTGGCAACTACATCCACTACGGTGTACGTGAATTCGGTATGACCGCAATCATGAACGGTATCGCGCTGCACGGCGGTTTTGTTCCTTACGGTGCCACTTTCCTAATGTTCATGGAATACGCACGTAACGCAATGCGCATGGCTGCTCTGATGAAAGTTCAGAACATCCAAGTCTACACGCACGACTCTATCGGTCTTGGCGAAGACGGTCCAACTCACCAACCGGTTGAGCAAATGGCGTCACTACGTCTAACACCAAACATGAGCACATGGCGTCCATGTGACCAAGTTGAGTCAGCAGTAGCTTGGAAACTGGCAATTGAGCGTAAAGATGGCCCTACATCACTAATCTTCTCGCGTCAAAACCTAGCGCAGCAACCACGTTCAACTGAGCAAGTGGCTGACATCGCTAAGGGTGCTTACATCCTAAAAGATTGCGCAGGCAAACCTGAGCTAATCCTAATCGCAACAGGTTCTGAAGTTGAACTTGCAGTGAAAGCGGCAGAAGAGCTAACAGCAGCTGGTAAAGCGGTACGTGTAGTATCAATGCCATCAACCGATGCATTTGATAAGCAAGATGCAGCTTACCGTGAGTCAGTACTGCCATCAGATGTGACGGCACGTATCGCAATTGAAGCAGGTATTGCTGACTTCTGGTACAAGTACGTTGGCTTTGATGGTCGTATCATCGGTATGACTACCTTTGGTGAGTCAGCGCCAGCTGATCAACTGTTCGAAATGTTTGGCTTCACAGTAGAAAACGTTGTGAACACAGCAAACGAACTACTAGCGTAATTGAGCGTTGGAAATGAAAAACCGAGCCTGAGTGCTCGGTTTTTTTATGCCTATTCAAACTCGCTGCCTTTATTATCCAGCTCTTTGTGTCCGCAGACTTTACACTGAACATAGCGATTCATATCGTAGTACTCACCACCATTGATAAAGGTGTGCACGAGTAGTTTGATACGCCCAAGTAGTGATGTGTCGGTATCGTAGCTACTTGGCTTACGAGTTAGGATTTCACTATGTGGGGTATCTGATTGACATTTATTACAAAAGTGCGAGGCAGGGTAGGTTTTCATAACCGGTTCCTTTGGTTGTTAAACGGTAAGAAAAATCGCCAAAGGTTACGCCACACTGTAATCAAGCCTATCGCAAGCAAGTGTAAATTGATAATTGCATCATGGATTACACAAGTGTACAGCGAGGGCTTGCGTAATATGTCACTCTTTTGCTGCTTAGAGGGGGGAGATCGAGTACCATCGGTAACCGATAGAACATATATAATAAAGGCGATGGAACTATGCTGAAAGTTGCGATCAACGGGTTTGGACGAATCGGTCGGAATGTCTTACGCGCAGTGTATGAAAGCGGTAAGCACCAAGAGATCAAAGTGGTAGCAGTCAATGAATTAGCCCAGCCAGAAGCTATGGCACACCTACTTCAGTACGACACAAGCCACGGTCGATTCGGCAAGCGCATTAGTCATGACCAAGAACACCTCTACATACATCACGACAACGGCGCTCAAGATGCCGTGCGTATCCTACATCTAAATGAAATAAAATTACTTCCTTGGCGAGATCTCGATGTTGATATCGTATTCGATTGTACCGGTGTGTACGGATGTCGTGCCGACGGTTTAGCTCATATTGAAGCAGGGGCGAAAAAGGTCTTATTCTCCCACCCAGGTGATAATGATCTAGATAACACCATTATCTATGGTGTTAACCATGAAACACTAACTGCAGACCAAACTATTGTCTCCAATGGCTCCTGTACCACCAACTGTATCGTGCCGATCATTAAAGTACTCGATGATGCCTTTGGCATTGATTCAGGTACCATTACTACCATTCACTCCTCAATGAATGATCAGCAAGTGATCGATGCTTATCATGCCGACTTGCGCCGAACTCGCGCGGCGAGCCAATCGATCATTCCGGTGGATACCAAATTGCATCAAGGCATTGAAAGGATCTTCCCGAAATTTAGTAACAGATTTGAGGCAATTTCTGTAAGGGTACCAACGGTAAACGTTACAGCAATGGATTTAAGTGTCACAATTAGTACAAATGTGAAAGTTAATGACGTAAATCAAACCATTATTAACGCTTCTCAGTGTACATTACGTAATATTGTTGACTATACTGAAGCACCACTGGTTTCGGTGGACTTCAATCATGATCCGCACAGCGCCATTGTTGATGGTACCCAGACGAGGGTAAGCAATGGTCAGTTAGTGAAAATGCTGGTGTGGTGTGATAACGAATGGGGCTTTGCCAACCGCATGCTGGATACGGCATTAGCGATGCAGGCAGCAAAATAAAGCGCCCTGAACGGATATGGAGAAATAATTTATTTCTACCCTTGAAATAAATTAGCGAGGTCTCCATATTCGTTAACAGATTAAAGAATTCACAGGCTTGGCAGGGTTGCCGAGTTGTCAAAAAACTTTATTTAATATTTGAGAGGACAAATCATGTCTGTAATCAAGATGACTGACCTGGATCTAGCAGGTAAACGTGTATTCATCCGTGCTGACCTTAACGTGCCAGTAAAAGACGGAAAAGTGACTTCAGATGCACGTATCATCGCATCACTTCCAACTATCAAACTATGCCTAGAAGCAGGCGCGAAAGTGATGGTTACTTCTCACCTAGGTCGCCCAACTGAAGGTGAATACGCAGAAGAGTTCTCTCTACAACCTGTAGTTAACTACCTAAACGACGCACTAGACTGCGAAGTTAAACTAGCGAAAGACTACCTAGATGGTCTAGAGCTAAACGCTGGTGAACTAGTGGTTCTTGAAAACGTTCGCTTTAACAAAGGCGAGAAGAAGAACGAAGAAGAGCTATCTAAGAAGTACGCATCACTATGTGACGTATTCGTAATGGATGCATTCGGTACAGCTCACCGTGCACAAGCTTCAACTCACGGCGTTGGTATGTTTGCTGACGTAGCGTGTGCAGGTCCTCTACTAGCTGCTGAACTAGAAGCACTAGGTAAAGCAATGAGCAACCCAGAGCGTCCACTAGTGGCTATCGTTGGTGGTTCAAAAGTTTCTACTAAACTGACTGTTCTTGAGTCGCTATCAAAAATTGCTGACCAACTTGTTGTTGGTGGTGGTATCGCGAACACATTCATCGCAGCTGAAGGTCACAACGTAGGTAAGTCTCTATACGAAGCAGACCTAGTTGAAACTGCACAAAAACTAATGAAAGAGTGTGCAATTCCAGTTGCAACTGACGTTGCTTGTGCAAAAGCATTCGATGAAAACGCAGAAGCTGAAATCAAAAACGTTGCTGACGTTCAAGATGACGACATGATCTTCGACCTAGGTCCAGATTCAACTGCAGCTCTAGCTGAAATCATCGCAAACGCGAAAACTATCCTATGGAACGGTCCTGTAGGCGTATTCGAATTCAAGAACTTCGAAGCAGGTACGAAAGGTATCTCTGAAGCAATCGCTAAGTCTGCAGCATTCTCTGTAGCAGGTGGTGGTGACACGCTAGCAGCTATCGACCAATTTGGTATCAAAGCTGACGTTTCATACATCTCTACTGGCGGCGGCGCTTTCCTTGAATTCGTTGAAGGTAAAGTACTTCCAGCAGTTGAAATGCTAGAAGCACGCGCAAAGTAAGAATTAAAAGAGCGGGGGAGTAATCTCCCGCTCTGTTGTTTGCTGCATGTCACAATATTCTCTGATAGAATAGCGCGAGTTGTGAGCAAACGTTTGCAAAATTTTAAATTAGTAAGTTTTAATTTTTAAAACGACAGATAAATAGGACTACATCCCATGTCTAAGATCTTCGATTTCGTAAAACCAGGTGTAATCTCTGGTGATGACGTTCAGAAAGTATTTGAAGTTGCTAAAGAGAACAACTTTGCACTTCCAGCAGTTAACGTAGTTAACACTGACTCAATCAACGGCGTACTAGAAGCTGCAGCGAAAGTTAAAGCTCCTGTTGTTGTTCAGTTCTCTAACGGCGGTGCTGGTTTCTTCTGCGGTAAAGGTCTAAAACTAGAAGGTCAAGAAGCTCAAATTCTTGGCGCTGTAGCTGGTGCTAAATACGTACACGCTGTAGCTGAGTCTTACGGCGTGCCTGTAATTCTTCACACTGACCACGCAGCAATGAAACTGCTTCCTTGGATCGACGGTCTTCTAGACGCGGGTGAAGAGTTCTTCGCTCAAACTGGTAAGCCTCTATTCTCTTCTCACATGATCGACCTTTCTGAAGAGTCTCTAGAAGAAAACATCGAAATCTGTGCTAAGTACCTAGCTCGCATGGAAAAGATGGGTATGACTCTAGAATTTGAACTAGGTTGTACTGGTGGTGAAGAAGACGGCGTAGACAACTCTGATATGGATCAGTCTGAGCTATACACTTCTCCAGAAGACGTTGCATACGCATACGAGAAACTAAGCCCAATCAGCCACCGTTTCACTATCGCAGCATCTTTCGGTAACGTACACGGTGTTTACCAAGCAGGTAACGTTGTACTGACTCCAACTATCCTACGTGACTCTCAAGCATACTGTGCTGAGAAATTTGGTATTGCACCAAACGCACTAAACTTCGTATTCCACGGTGGTTCTGGTTCAACTGAAGCAGAAATCAAAGAGTCTATCTCTTACGGTGTTATCAAAATGAACATCGACACTGATACACAGTGGGCAACTTGGGATGGTATCCGTACTTACGAAGCTGAAAACCGTGACTACCTACAAGGTCAGATCGGTAACCCAACAGGTGAAGCGGCTCCTAACAAGAAATACTACGACCCACGCGTATGGCTACGTGCAGGTCAAGCGTCAATGGTTACACGTCTAGAGAAAGCTTTCGCTGACCTAAACGCAATCGACGTACTATAATTCTTCCAGAATTATTGATTTAGAAAACCCGCTCATTGAGCGGGTTTTTTTATGTCTGCGCGGGCGATATCTAATACAAAACAAGTAAAGTCAGCCATTTACTAAAAAAATGTGGCGAAATGTTATATGAATGCGTACGCTTTAACTGGCTGATACCACGGCAGGTAAGTTGTTGCTCTGTTTCGATTGTCTTTGCACAATCTTTGCTTTTCTAAAGTTATATTCTGAGCTATCTTGCCGGCAAACTGGCGTTCGTTCAGTAAGTGGATAAGTTAATTGTCGTTATTTAAAGCAGCACGTCGGCTAATTAGTCACGTATTTTAAAGAGGAAAATTTATATGGCAGGTGAGTCAACGGGGATTGAAACTCCATTGGTCGATGGTCTATCTCAAGCGCAAACTTGGTTAACCAGCAACTCAGATTTATTGGTTCAGTACGGTGTAAACATCATCTCAGCGGTTCTGATCCTATTTATTGGTAACATTATTGCGAAGATGATTGCCAATAGCGTCTCTAAGATGCTTGAGAAGAAGAAAATGGATAAGGCAGTTGTTGAGTTTATCCATGGTATCGTGCGTTACACGCTATTTGTTATTGTCCTAATTGCAGCTCTTAGCCGCATTGGTGTGCAAACCGCTTCTGTAGTAGCCGTAATTGGTGCTGCGGGTCTAGCGATTGGTCTTGCACTACAGGGCTCACTATCAAACTTCGCAGCAGGTGTACTGATTGTTGGCTTCCGTCCATTCAAGTCAGGTGACTACGTAGAAGTAGGCGGTGTTGCTGGTAGTGTTGAAGCGATTCAAATCTTCCAAACCGTACTAAAAACACCAGACAACAAAATGGTTGTAGTACCAAACTCAGGTGTTATTGGCTCGCCAATCACCAACTACTCTCGTCATGACACGCGCCGCGTAGACCTAACGATTGGTGTTTCTTACAGCTCAGACCTAAAACTGACTAAGAAAGTAATCCAAGAAGCATTAGAGAAAGATGAGCGTATCTTAAAAGATCACGACATCACTATCGGTGTGGTAGCTCTGGCAGATTCATCAGTAAACTTCGTGGTTCGTCCATGGTGTAAGACAGCTGATTACTGGGATGTGTACTTTGATTCAAACCAAGCAATCAAAGAGGCGTTAGATGCGAACGGCATCGAGATCCCATTTCCGCAAATGGATGTTCACCTCAACAAGGTGGAAGCGTAATTATTTCTCTGAAATAACGCAAAATAGATAGCAAAAGCGAGGCAATCAATGCCTCGCTTTTTTATAACTCAATAAATCTTAATACCAGTACTTTTCCAGCAATCCGTTGGCTAATACTGCTGCAATGGTGAACATCATGGTGGCAACTAGGATGTCGATGCCTTTTTTCACTTTTGGCTTTGACAGTGTTGGACCAAGCTTTGCTGCGCCAATCGACAAAGTATAGAACCAAGCGAACGATGCCATGATGGTACCGATCGCAAACGAAACTCTATCTTGCCCTTCAAACTGCCCGCCGATAGAGCCGAGAATCACCACTGTATCTAAGTAAAGATGTGGGTTAAGAATCGTCACCGCCATTGCACCGAGTATTACGGTGCGGCGACCGCGCGCCAATACGTGTTGCGCTTGCTCTTGTTTCGCTGGATCGCGAAAAGCACTTTTGAGTGCCAAAGCACCATAAATAGAGAGAAAAGCAATGCCGCCTAAGGTAACGCCATTGAGCAGTAACTCATTTTGAGAAAGCAGGGCACCGCCACCGAAGATACCAAGAGAAATAAAAATTGTATCGAGAATACTACAGGTGATCGCCGTAGTCAGATGGTGTTGACGTTTAATCCCTTGATTAAGCACATAAGCATTTTGCGCTCCAATCGGAATAATCATCGTTGCACCAAGCCCAAAGCCTTGTAATAACACCCAAAAGTTCACTGTTTTCTCTCCAAAGCGACATCAAATATGCAGCGAAGATAATGACATTTGCCTAATAAGTATATTTAATGATTTTAATGTAATATAAGCATTGCTTATTAAGGGGGCAGGGATGCGTGGATTAGATTACAAGTGGATAGAAGCGTTAGATGCGATTGTGCAGCTAGGCAGTTTTGAACATGCCGCCGAGCAGTTGTTTATCTCTCAATCGGCAGTCTCTCAACGCATTAAGCAGCTAGAAAAGTTCTTAGCGCAGCCTGCCTTAATTCGCGAGCAACCGCCCAAACCGACACCTGTCGGCAAGAAATTGTTGGGCTTATATCGCCGCGTACGCTTATTGGAAAGTGAATTGGTGCCTGAGCTGCGTAACGACGCGAGCTTTACGCCACTACAGCTCTCAATTGCGACCAACGCAGATAGTTTGGCAACCTGGTTGCTGCCAGCATTAACTCAGCTTTTAAAACGCGAGCGCGTGGCACTCAACTTAGTAGTCGATGATGAAGGACGCACGCTGGAAAAGCTTAAAGGGGGCGAAGTGGCGGGTGCGATTAGCTTAGAGTCGCAATCGATCCCTGGCTGTGATGCGGACTATCTGGGGCGAGTCGATTATCTGTGTGTCGCCAGCCCAGAGTTTTATGAGCAATACTTTCCGCATGGTGTGAATCGTGAATCATTACTTAAAGCGCCGACACTGGCGTTTGATCATCATGATGATATGAATGACCGCTTTTTGTATCAACATTTTAATCTGCCTAAAGGCAGCATACTCAAACATACGGTGAGAAGCTCGGAGGCGTTTGTCAAACTTGCCTTATCTGGCGTGGCGTATTGCCTTATTCCGAGGCTGCAAATTGAAGATGAATTGGCAAGTGGTGCTTTGGTGGATATCACCCCTGGTTTCTTTCTCTCACACCGTATTTACTGGCACCATTGGCAGTTAGAAACGGGGATCTTGAAAGTAATTTCCGATGCTATCATTGATCATTCTCGCGAGATCTTACCAAGCTGACAGAGTTAGTTTTATGTCAGTTTCACATGGCATGACTGGTCAAAGTGGTAGTTTTACTTATTATGTAATCATCAACTACATGAATAAGGTGAGAGAGATGAAGAAGTTATCTTTGGCAGTGATTGCGCTTTCGACCAGTTTGAGTTTTGGCGCGATGGCAAATGAGTTGAGCTTTCCCCATTTGTCGACCACAGGCTATGGTGAAGTCGTGGCTAAGCCGGATATGGCAGAGTTCTCCGTACAAGTGGTTGAAACCACGATGACGGCAGAACAAGCGAAGCAAAGTGTTGATAAGGCAGTCGAGGCTTTTTTGACCAAGCTTAAGCAACAAGGGGTTGCTGCAGAGCAGATAACCAGTACCAATCTCTATCTTTCACCTCAGTATCATTACCCGAAAAAAGGGCAAGCGGAACTGGTTGGCTACCGTGCTAGTCGCACGATTACCGTTACGGTTGATGAGTTAGAAAAACTGAATTCTTATCTTGATACCGCGCTAAGTGCTGGCATTAACCAAGTCGACAATATTAGCTTAAAGGTAAAAGACGAAGCGAAATATCAACAGCAAGCTCGTCTCGCCGCTATTAAGGACGCGCAGCAAAAAGCGCAATCATTGGCACAAGGTTTTGCACAAGATTTAGGTAAGGTGTGGCAGATCAACTACAACTCGCCAAGCAGCCGACCAGTATTGATGCGTGCAATGAGTATGGATATGAAGTCGGAATCGAATGGCTATCAAGATTCAACTATTGTCATTCGTGATCGAGTGGATGTGGTATATCGACTTGAAGACTAAGCCTCAAGTCGATAGCAGATCGGCTTGATGTTAGGCGGCTGGGCTAACCGCTTGGTCCAGCTGCAAAATCATATTAGAGATATAGCGTTCATATTTAATAACCGCATTATCACTGTCTTTTGCTAGTACGCACTTTACGATCGATTCATATTCGTCGACATCAATAGCATGAATGTGCAAACCACTATTGATGGCATGAAAACGATAGCGTTGAACTTGATTGAGTAGATCAGCGAAAAACGACAGCATGATCTTAGAGGTCGCAGCATTAAGCAGACATTCATGGAAATGGCGTTGACGCTCTTGCCATTCGATCCAATCATATTCTTCTTGCATGGTTTTTAAGCGAGATAGCTTGTGGTAAGCGGTGAGCAATTCGAGCTCCCAGCTTTCATCACCATGATTAATTGCCTGTTTGAGCAAGACTGGGGTAATGATACGCAAGCTATCATGGAGGTCAGCCAGTTCAGATGTTGAAATAGGCGCGACCCAACATCCTTTCTGTGGTTCAACCACCACAAATTTAGACCACGAAAGCTGAACTAACGCTTCACGAATGGGTGAGGCACCCACGTCATATCGCGTTTTAAGATCGGCTACTACTAGTTTTTCACTTGGGGCAAAGTTACCAACTAAGATGTCATGACGGATCATCTTAGCCACTTTGTCAGTTAACGTTGGGCTTGGCACTATACAATCCTCGCTATAGCAATCAGAGCTACTTCAACCTTGAATCTGATTTAACGGTACGTAGTACTTTTGCGCGAATATACAGCGTACTGAATAACGAGGCAAGCGGGTATATAAAAAAAGGGGGCATAGCCCCCTTTTTGTTTATTTGCTTGTATACATTTTGAAATTATAAAACGTGTACAGAAGCTGTGTTAGTTGTGCCTGAAGCAACTAGTGCACCAGAAACCATCACTACGATATCGCCTTTCTTACCAAAACCAGAAGTTAGAGCGTACTCTTTACCGTTTTTGTAGAAATCATCAGTGCTGTCGATTGAATCAACAAGAACTGGGCGAACACCTTTAGTAAGAACTAGTTGTGCCGCAGTCTTAGGGTTAGTTGTTAGCGCAACGATGCTTGCTGTTGGGAAGTACTTACGTACTGAACGAGCAGATTTACCGCCTTCAGTTGCAACGATGATTAGTGGAGCTGCTAGTTTCTCAGCAGTGTCTACTGCGCCTTTACATACTGCTTCAGTGATGCGTAGACGTGGGCTGTCTAGACGAGAACCTAGCTCAGCTTTTAGAGCAGAGTCAGTACGGTTCGCGATTTGAGCCATGATAGATACCGCTTCAACTGGGTACTTACCTTTAGCAGTTTCACCAGAAAGCATTACAGCATCAGTACCGTCCATGATTGCGTTCGCAACGTCACCCGCTTCTGCACGAGTTGGACGTGGGTTGTTGATCATAGAATCTAGCATTTGAGTAGCAGTGATAACTACTTTACGTGCACGGTTACATTTCTCGATCATCATCTTCTGAGCGAAGATTACTTCTTCAGCTGGGATTTCAACACCTAGGTCACCACGAGCAACCATGATACCGTCAGAAAGCTCTAGGATCTCGTCGAAGTTATCAACACCTTCTTGGTTTTCGATCTTAGAGATGATTTGGATGTCTGCGCCGCCGTTAGCCGTTAGGATCTCACGGATTTCTTTAACGTCAGAAGCTTTACGGATGAAAGATGCTGCAACGAAGTCAACGCCTTGCTCACAACCGAATTTAAGGTCGTTCTTATCTTTTTCAGATAGAGCTGGAAGTTGAACAGAAACGCCAGGTAGGTTAACACCTTTGTTTTCGCCTAGAGCACCGTTGTTAAGAACTTTACACTTAACTTCAGTGTCAGTAGTTGAGATAACTTCCATCTCGATTAGACCGTCGTCTACTAGGATAGTGTTACCTGCAGAAAGGTCTTGTGCGAAACCTGCGTAAGTTACTGCTACAGTTTCTTTGTTACCTACAACTGAAGTATCAGTTGTGAAAGTGAATTCTTGACCAGCTACTAGATCAACGTCGTTGCCGCCTTCTAGTTTGATAGTACGGATTTCTGGACCTTTAGTATCTAGAAGGATAGCTAGTTGTTTACCAGTTACTTCCATTACTTTACGGAAGTTATCGATACGAGTGCCGTGTTCTGCGTAGTCACCGTGAGAGAAGTTTAGACGCATTACGTTCATGCCAGCGTTTACAAGTTCAGTTAGCTTCTCTACTGATTCAGTTTTAGGGCCAATCGTACATACGATTTTGGTCTTTTTCATGGAAGATACTCTCCGGTAAATAAATATAGTTACAATTTCAAACCTAGTCTTGTGAAAGTGTTCGCTGTTTTTCTGAACACTTTCGCTTCTGGAGCCAATGCTGATCAATACATTTTGTGCCTGCAAATAATCAGTGTAGTTACGCCTTCTGTATTTGCTCCAGTTTTGAAAGTCTTTTATCGAATTTAGTCATTTTATGACCATTCTGACTTCATAAAAGCGGGTTTTTTTGTGATTTTCACCACTTTACCCACCTTTGATTGCAAAAAAATTGCCGAATTCTGTAATTTTTTTTCTTTTCGGTTGCGAATTCTACCACCGAATCAATCCAATATCACTGCTTAAGAATTGTCTTAGGACAAGGTTTTCTCTCTAAATATTAATTTTTTGGTTCAAAATAAATGGACGAATATCTTTCGAAGTGACTATAATAAATTTCGAAACGAAACTTTTAATTAGTCAGACAATGTCAAAACGAAACACACAGCTAAGAAGACATGCTATTTCTGCTTTGGTGAACACCAAAGGTGAGGTGAGTGTGGAAGAGCTTTCGATCAAATTTGAAACCTCAGAAGTCACAATTAGAAAGGATCTCGCCTCTCTAGAGAAAAATGGTCAATTATTGCGCCGATATGGTGGTGCAATAGCGCTCCCTTCGGAAGTTGTTAGTGATGAATTGGATGCAAAAGTTTCGGTTCGTAAGTTGGAGTTGTCCGTGGCGGCGGCTGAGCTGATTCGCGATCACAACCGCATCGTGATCGACAGTGGCAGTACAACAGCAGCGTTGATCCAGCAATTAAATGGCAAACGTGGTTTGGTGGTGATGACGAACTCACTTCACGTGGCAAATGCACTCAACGAGTTGGAAAGTGAACCACACTTGTTAATGACGGGTGGTACATGGGACGCACATTCGGAGTCTTTTCAGGGGCAGGTCGCTGAAACGGTATTGCGCTCATATGACTTTGACCAGCTATTTATCGGTGCTGATGGTGTCGACTTGGAGCGAGGAACAACAACGTTTAACGAGCTGGTGGGGCTGAGTAAGGTTATGGCTGATGTATCACGAGAGGTGATCGTGATGGTTGAGTCCGAGAAAATCGGTCGCAAGATCCCCAATCTTGAACTGAGCTGGGATGCGATAGACGTACTGATCACCAACAAAGACTTGTCTTCTGACTACCAACAACAAATCGAATCTTTTGGTGTGAAAGTTATTCTCGCCTAAACAAATTTAGGGCCTTTGCTTGCTGCCCTTCGGAAAATAGAGAAATTGGAGAAATCTTATGTGCGGAATCGTAGGTGCCGTAGCGCAACGTGATGTAGCAGAAATTCTGGTTGAAGGACTAAAACGCTTAGAATATCGCGGCTATGACTCAGCGGGAATCGCTGTGGTTGACACACAATCTAATCTGACTCGCCTGCGCCGTTTAGGCAAAGTAAAAGAATTAGCTGATGCAGTTGAGAGTGCAGATGTTGCAGGCGGCACAGGTATCGCACATACCCGTTGGGCAACCCATGGTGAGCCATCGGAAGTGAATGCGCATCCCCACATTTCTGGTGATATTACCGTTGTACACAACGGCATTATTGAAAACCATGAAGAGTTACGCGCCACGCTACGTGAACGTGGCTACGTATTTGAATCGCAAACCGATACGGAAGTGATTGCCCACTTAGTGGAATGGGAGTTGCGCTCGGCATCATCATTGTTGGAAGCGTTGCAAAACACCGCCAAGCAGCTTGAAGGTGCTTACGGTACGGTTGTGATGGATCGTAAAGATCCGAGCCGCCTAGTGGTGGCGCGTTCTGGTAGCCCAATCGTGGTGGGTTTTGGTGTAGGTGAAAACTTCTTAGCCTCTGATCAACTGGCACTGCTTAATGTAACGCGCCGCTTTATGTACCTTGAAGAGGGGGATGTGGCAGAGATTACTCGTCGTGAGGTAAAAGTCTTTGCGCAAAATGGCGAGCAAGTTGAGCGTGAGATTATTGAATCTAATGCTGAGCACGACGCGGGTGATAAAGGTAAATACCGCCACTTTATGCAAAAAGAAGTCTATGAGCAGCCAACTGCGCTTATCAATACAATGGAAGGGCGCATTACGGCGGATTCGGTCGTGACCAATGCAATCGGTGTAAAAGCCGCTGAAATCCTTGAACAAGTAGAACATGTACAGATTGTGGCGTGTGGTACTTCATACAATGCTGGCATGGTGGCACGTTACTGGTTTGAAGATATTGCTGGCGTGAGTTGTGATGTCGAAATCGCTTCTGAATTCCGCTACCGCAAATTTGTTACCCGTCCAAACAGCCTATTGATCACCTTGTCACAATCGGGTGAAACGGCTGATACGCTTGCGGCGCTGCGTCTAGCAAAAGAAAAGGGCTATATGGCGGCGATGACTATTTGTAACGTAGCAGGTTCCTCACTCGTGCGTGAGTCTGATTTTGCCTTTATGACTCGTGCTGGGGTAGAAATTGGTGTGGCATCAACCAAAGCCTTTACTACCCAATTGTCAGCGTTGTTGATGCTGGTAACGGCATTAGGTAAACAGCAAGGTCGTATTGATAAAGCGCGTGAGAAAGAGATTGTTGAGGCGCTGCATGCTTTGCCAAATCAAATTAATCAAGCGCTGTCTTTTGAGCGAGAAATCGAAGCATTAGCAGAAGACTTTGCCGATAAAAACCACACGCTTTTCCTAGGGCGTGGCGAGTTTTACCCGATTGCGATGGAAGCCTCACTCAAGCTAAAAGAGATCTCTTACATTCATGCTGAAGCATACGCAGCTGGCGAACTGAAACATGGTCCTTTGGCGTTAATTGATGCTGACATGCCAGTCGTAGTCGTTGCACCAAGTAACGATCTGCTCGAGAAGCTAAAATCGAATATCGAAGAGGTGCGTGCTCGTGGCGGTCTTTTGTATGTCTTTGCTGATGCCAATGCCGGATTTGAGGCGGATGATACGATGAAGATCATCACCATGCCGCACGTGAGTGAAATTACGGCACCAATCTATTACACCATCCCAATGCAGTTGCTGTCGTACTACGTGGCATTGATCAAAGGGACAGATGTTGACCAACCGCGCAACTTAGCAAAAGCGGTCACAGTAGAATAATATTTCACCAAGTTAAATTAGTTCAAACCTCCACTGATGAGATGTCAGTGGAGGTTTTTTATTGCCTTGCAACCATTGTGCTGCCTACGCTTCACGCATAGTGGCTTGTTTTTCGGCAGGTGATATTTCTTTAATTTATGATCTGATTCATCAAAATAAATACATTAAATGGCGCACCGTTTTTATCAGAAATCATAGATGGTAATTATGGAAGTTAATATTAGTTTAAAATTGCATTAATTTAATTGTCGAAATATTTGCTTTCTTAGATGATTAATAAAATCTTATCAAAACAATAGAAATTCGCTCTGTGTCTAATTGAATATTTGCAGCGTTAAACTTGTGACAAATAGAAAGTTTTTATTTTCTTGTAAAGATAACGGTCACACTTAACTATTAATTTCATTCGATTAATAAGTTTTATCCTTGATTATTGCTCAGTCGAATTATTTTCAATTAGCAGTGAGAAAGAAATGAAACATATTTTTAGATTAAGGCGATTAGGAGAAGTTAGCCATAGAGCTTGGTACACCCTTGATTTTAAGTTGTCTATCCTACCATCTTGCCGTCATATCTAGTCTTTTATACCCGTCCCACTTGAAGTTGCAGCGGTGTTGACTGGCACTCACAGACCTCATTACATAGTACATCTATGCTCAGAGGCTTTGTTCCTTTGTTGCCTACCTACACCTCCAAGTTGTTTGGGTATATCCCTAGCATCATTTGCTATGGGATCCTCATGATTTACAAAATCTATTTTAATTACTCTTTATAAACTCCATTGTCATTTATATCTAAAGAGTTCATTAATTTAGATTGAGTTATTTAAGCTAATTAATTTTAGTTCGATATCTACTGCCTAAAATAACCCGCCTACATGGATGGGTAGAATAACTATATCCAATATTGGAGCGTGAAATGAAATTTAATAATAAGAAAGTGATTTTATTATCTAGCTTAGTGGTATCAAGCCAAGCGTTTGCTGTCAATGTGTTTAAAAATGATACCACCAGTGTTGATATCTCTGGTGCATTTTTAATGGACTACTGGCAGCCAGTACATGCATTTGAAGATCATGATTTTAATACTAGCCGCAGTACATTAGGTTTTGGTATTGGACATCAATTTGGCAATGGTTGGTCTGGTGATGTGAAATTTGAGTGGGATAACATTACGAGTGCGCCGACAGATGCCTCTGGTGAAAAATCCGATGATCAGTTCCGTACTCGTCTAGGTTACTTCTCGGTACATCATGAAGAGTACGGTAGTTTACGTTTTGGTAAGCAGTACTCGGCCTACCATGATGTAGCTGGTTATATGGATAACTTGATTGTATTTGACCCAGATGCAACGCCAATCTTTAGTGATACGAAAGACGGCGGGTTTATGGGTACCGCACGTGGCGATGACTTGGTTACTTACCGGAATAGCTTTGAGAACTTAAATATTTCGGCTCAGTATGGTTTTAAAGAAAACGCACCGGGTGGCAAGTTAATGGCTCCGACCAGCGCAGAGCTTGCTCGTGAATCAAACTACGCCTTGGCAGTCAGTTATGACTTTGATTTTGGTTTAAGTCTTGGTGCAACGCATTTGGTTAATAAGGTTGAGACAACGGATGCTAGCTTGAATCTGGATCCAACTGATGAGCAAAAAATTACAACTCTCGCGGCAAAATATTCATACCAAGCGTTCAAGGTAACTGCTGCTTACACTGATGGCACCAAAGCGCATGAAACCGGTTATTTAGCATATAGTGATAATTTCTATGCTGATGCAACAGGTATCGATGCTTATGCTGAATACTACTTTGCTATCGGTTTACGTCCATACGTTTACTTATCGAATGTAGACTTTGATGATGGCGATATTCAAGGTGAACGTAGTATCTACTCAATGGGTCTAAGCTATCACGCTGCGCCTAATTTCATCATCTCTGGTGAAGTGAGAAAAGTAGAAGAAGAAGGTCTAAGTGCTGGTGATCAAGATGATACGATTTCTGGTATCACAGTAATTTACGCGTTCTAAGATCCTAATTAAGCGTTAAGTTAAGAGCCAGAGGTTTGCGTCTCTGGCTCTTTGTCATTAATTGCTATTTAGGTAAGCCTTAGTTGAGATCTCAGTCCATGAACGCACCTTACTTAGGTATTGACGCTGAGACTCAATAATACGCTGCGCAAGGGGATCTTTACTGGCGTATTCTTCTAACAGCGCTTGTTTTTCACTGTTTAAACGCTCACGAACTTCAGGTGGGAATTCCAATACTTGGATATCTGGGTATTCTTGGCTCATGGTTGCCCAGCTATTGGCATTGGCATCGATCGCTTGCGTGTACATATCAAAGGCTGCCACGCGGAACGCGGTTTCTAGGATCACTTGTAGGTCTTTAGGTAATTTATCCCAAGCTCGTTTGTTAACTAAAAATTGAGTCTCTGACCCAGGCTCTTGCCAAGCAGTGTAGTAATATTTGGCGATTTGGTGAAAGCCCATACGTAGATCAAACGCAGGACCTGCCCACTCTAGGGCATCGATAGTGCCGCGCTCTAGCGAGGTATAGAGCTCACCCGGAGCAATATTGGTTGGCTTCGCGCCAACTCGCGCCATCACTTCACCAGCAAAACCAGGAATGCGCATCTTAAGACCTTTTAGATCATCGATGGTCTTAATCTCTTTTTGGAACCAGCCACCCATCTGAATATCTGAATTACCGCCAGGGAAAGAGAGCAAGTTATGCGGCGCATACACTTCTTGCATTAATTCCATACCGCCACCATGGTAGAACCATGCATATTGCTCCGTCGACATCATGCCAAATGGCATCGCTGAAAAGTAGAGTGTGTTTGGTACTTTGCCTTTCCAGTAATAAGACGCAGAGTGTCCCAAGTCGTACTGACCCGACTTGACCATATCAAACACCCCGAGCGGTGCTTTGTGCTTATTGGCGGAATCGATGCGGATTTGCAGGCGTCCGTTTGACATCTCTTCAGCTAATTTCGCCATGTTCTTTGAGGCATCACCTAGGATAGGAGTATTGGCTCCCCAAGTTTCTGCTAGCTTAAGGCGATAGACTTTTTCTTGTGCAAAAGCTCCAACTGAGCCAACGCTGAATGAGACAGCGACGACACTTGCCAGAGCCTGTTTAATCCATTTATTCATTATTATGACTTCCTGTATTGACTACTTTATCGTTGGTAGAGTTAAAGTTCTTATTTTTTGCGTCAAGCTAGGGCGTGGTCATTTATTGGGCAAAAAAAAGCATAAACTTTGGTTTTAGTCAGTCAGAATAGATGAGTGTAGCGTCGAGGGGCGTTTTGATTGGTGTTCGTTACTAAGCGGGCTAAGTCGTTAGTTCATCATTGCGTTTTGATTTATTGAGCATGGATCACGGCTTAGCATTTACTAAGCCGCAACTTTCATTGCCGACACCGTTCGCTACGCGTGATAGTTAAGGTAGGTTTCTGCCTCTGCGCGGGTCATATAGCGCGCTAAGGTTTTAAGAGGCACTTGGCGCAGGTCAACCACGATAAGTCCATCTAAAGCATTGTTAAAGTCTGGGTCGACGTTAAAGCTAACTAATTTGCCATTGAGTGCTAGATATTGGCGCAGCAGAACAGGGATGCTCTTACCACTATCGATTCTTGCTATTACGCGAGAAAGCAGTTGGATATCGCCAAGAGCCGAGAGCATGCTCGTGCTCCATTGGTTGCTGGTGGTCGGTAATGGGTTTGACGGCTGAACTAGCTGAGCACAGCTTTGGTCATAATGATGTTGCTCGATAGAATCGACAATAAGTTGGCGCACACTATCGCTATAGTCATTGCTAATACTGACAGGACCAAACAAGTGTGTGTATTCAGGATTACGTTGCACAAATCCGGCAATCCCTTTCCAAAGCAGTAATAATGCGCTCATACTGCGTTGGTAGTCGGCATCAATTACCGAGCGGCCTAACTCTATCGATTTCCCCAAACGCTGAAGAAAAGCGTATTGATAGTTAAATAGTGTGCGCGAGTAGAGCCCAGATAGACCTACTCGATCTATGATTTTGTCGACCAAACCTAAGCGGTAAGCGCCCACTAATCTTTGTTGCTGATTATCCCAAATAAACAGATGACGGTAATGAGCGTCATATTGGTCAATATCTAATGCGCGACCAGTCCCTTCGCCCACCGCTCTAAAGTTCTTTTCCCGCAATCGCCCAATCTCGTACAAGATATGCGGGATATATTTGGCTCGAGTGCAATAAACCGAAAAATCGCCACTGTTAAGTAAGTGGTCACTTTCAGGAATGTTCTTTATGTCATCTAGGTAGCGTTCAATCCCAAGTGCTGGTGGAATGGGAAAGGCTTCTCTTGGTGAGTAAAAGCCTTGTTGATAGTGAGCGGTTGGCTGGAGCAAATAGGTATTTAAACGCAGATAGTTAACCAAAGCGTCATCATCAAGATTGGCCACTTCCTTATATTTAATTGATTCGCCAATGGCTATGTTAATCGGCGTTTGCGATTTATTAAGCAGTTCTCGCCCGAGCATTAAAGTGCGCAGTAAAGAGTGCACTTTGCCTGCCATATAAAAGCGCTTTGAGTTGAGACCATTAATAAACATCGGAATGGTGCAGGCTTTGCTTTTCTTAATTAGTGTTGCAACACTGCGGCTCCACGCTTTGTCTTCCAAGCGATTATTTTTGCTATCGACTAACTGCGACACTTCACCAGCAGGAAACAGCAAAAGTAAACCACCGCGATCTAGGTGACGGTGAGCAGCGCGCATCGCTTTCAGGTTGGCTTTGCATGCATCGTGTCGGTTAAATACATCGACACCAATAAAGAGCTCATCTAACTCAGGGACAGTTTTTAAGTATTGGTTGGCAAGGATCTGTACGTCACTGCGGATCTGCAGCAGAAGCTCTGCGAGTATGACTCCTTCGACGCAACCTAAAGGATGATTGGCGACAATAACGGTTGCCCCTTGTTGAGGAATGGACTCTAGTGAGCCTTTTACCACTTGGTAATCAATTCCCAGAACTTCTAAGGTAAAGCGTAAAAATGTCTCGGTATCGCAATTGGCAGGACGCTGGGCATAAAATTTATCGAGCTGGTTTAATCCGGTCGCCCACTCGGCAACATGCTCAGCTAATCCAAATGGTGTTTTACGTGGTAAACGAAAAGGGCTGCTCAATTCCATATGATCCTCGGCGTATAACTTGGTTATCGCAAGGGTAGGTAATGGCTATTGCAGTGATACTTCAGTTTGGTGAGAAAGTAGTGACAGCTTGATGACGGCTCAATGACAGCGCTGGTGGAAGGCTAGTTGGGGTAGCAAAACCAAACCCGCTGGAAAGCAGGTTTGGTGATTTCATTAAGCTTGAGCAATTTTTGCGTATTGGCGTAATAAATCGGTCAGTGTCGTTACCCATTCAAGCGTATTTTCCGGGCTTTGCTTTAAGAGCGTTTCAACATGGTTACAATGAACTTGCAGCGGAATGGCGCGTTCAAGACGAAAAGAGATCGCGTAGAAATGCCAAAGCACTAAGCGTTGCATACGGAGAATGTTTTGCGCTGCATTTTCAGAGTCGGCGAATAGTGCAGGTAACTGGCTCAGTGCAATCGCGTTTAGGCGTAGCATGGCATCCAATTGCGCCTCTTGCAGCTTGTCTTCAGACTCTGTCTCCTCTCCGTCAAAGGTAAACAGTTCACTCATGTACTCTTCAGGAACCAGGCGGTGAATTAAGCGCAGGCTAAGCTCTTCCAGTTCTTCTCGAGAAGTATTAGATAAGTAGTCAAAGGTGTAGTCGTGCTGCATTGTCTTTATCTCATATTCAGTTTGCTGGCATTGTATCGAGTTTGTCGCGCTTTGCTAGATTTAGTGTCACTCTCTTATCGTCATTGCACTTAGTGATTGAATTTCCCTTGGATTTTGGATGGATGTAAATCCGCTGATACAAAGCGGTTCGCACACCTGACGATAACGTTTGCGGCAAAGGTTTAAATCACTTGTTTTCTGCCTCATTTACAGGTAATTTCGTCGCCTTTAAATGGTTCGGGGCGAAATTATCCCGCTGTTTAACCAGAATTATCCGCTTTGTTAAATTGCTATTAAAGACTTATTTCTACATCAAATGCATTGAATGATTAGTGAGAACTGATTGCTGCAACTTATGGTGTGAGGTCTAAAACGAAAATAGGAACTCCCATGTCTGATAAGACTCCATCCGATGCTCAAAACATTGAGAATCGTCCTGTGACTGGCGCAGGTAAAATAGATTCATACTTCTCAATTACAGCTCGTGGCAGCAACGTTCGCCAAGAAATTCTTGCCGGTCTTACGACTTTCCTTGCGATGGTATATTCGGTCATTGTTGTGCCGAGTATGTTAGGGGCTGCTGGTTTTGACCAAGGCGCGGTGTTTATTGCCACCTGTTTGGTCGCGGCATTTGGCTCGCTACTGATGGGCTTTTGGGCAAACCTACCAATGGCGATTGGCTGTGCTATCTCTCTAACCGCCTTTACTGCATTTAGCTTGGTATTGGGACAAGGTGTTTCGATTCCTGTCGCACTTGGTGCGGTATTTTTGATGGGTGTGGTGTTTACCGCTATTACGGTAACAGGTCTGCGTCAGTGGATTTTGACTCACTTACCAGTGGGGATTGCGCACGGTACAGGTATTGGTATCGGTCTATTTCTACTATTGATTGCCGCCAATGGTGTTGGTCTAGTTGAGAAAAATGCTGCCGCAGGTCTACCAGTGAAATTCGGTGACTTTACTTCTCTACCAGTATTAATGTCAGTACTCGGTCTAGCGGCGATCTTTGGTTTAGAGAAGCGCCGAGTGCCGGGTGGCATTTTACTAGTGATCATCGCGATTTCGGTATTTGGTTTGATCTTTGACCCTAATGTGCAATACCAAGGTTTCTTCGCGATGCCATTGTTTGGTGGTGAGAACTCACTATTTGGCACTATGGACATCATTGGCGCCTTTAGTCCGTTGGTTCTACCGAGTGTGCTTGCGCTAGTGATGACCGCGATTTTCGATGCCACAGGTACAATCCGCGCGGTTGCAGGTCAAGCTAACCTGCTAGATAAAGATGGCAACATCATTGATGGTGGCAAAGCGCTAACGTCTGATTCAGTGGCAAGTATCGCCTCTGGCTTCTTTGGTGGTTCACCAGCAGCGGTGTACATTGAATCTGCAGCAGGTACCGCCGCTGGCGGTAAAACCGGTTTAACTGCCGTTGTAGTTGGCTTGCTGTTCTTGCTTGTTCTGTTTATCTCACCAATTAGTTACCTAGTACCAAGCTACGCTACTGCGCCTGCGCTGATGTATGTTGGCTTATTGATGCTTAGCAATGTAAGCAAGCTGGACTTTAGCGATTCAATTGATGCGCTATCAGGCTTGGTATGTGCAGTATTTATTGTGCTAACTGCTAACATCGTAACCGGTATTATGCTGGGCTTCCTATGCTTGGTGTGTGGTCGAATCGTAGCGGGTGAGTGGAAGAAACTCAGCTTTGGTATCGTACTGCTAACGCTAGTATTGGTTGGTTTCTACGCTGGTGGTTGGGCGATTTAAACCATCATCACAATTGATAGGTCTCTTGAGAAGGCTGGCGTATATCGTCAGCCTTTTTTGTTTGTAGCTGAGATATTGCAGGTGGCAGAAACGAAAAAAACCTGACGAATTTCTTCATCAGGCTTTTCGAATTCTTTCTGTACCACAAAGAAGTGGTGGCCCCTCCCAGACTTGAACTGGGGACCAATCGATTATGAGTCGACTGCTCTAACCACTGAGCTAAGGGGCCGAATAGGTCAACGATTATAGGGGAAGCGGCTGGGAGTGTCTAGCCACTACCTAGGGTAAATCCGTTTAGTTTTTATTCAGTTAAACCACTTAGGTACAAAAAAGGTGAGCCATTGCTCACCTTTTGCTTTAATCGCTAGCGAATTACTCATCAAGGAAGCTGCGCAGTGTTTCTGAGCGGCTTGGGTGACGTAGTTTACGTAGTGCTTTTGCTTCGATCTGACGGATACGTTCACGAGTTACGTCGAACTGCTTACCTACTTCTTCTAGAGTGTGGTCAGTGTTCATGTCGATACCAAAGCGCATGCGCAGTACTTTCGCTTCACGAGGAGTTAGACCTGCTAGAACGTCTTTAGTCGCAGCTTTCAGGCTAGTTGCTGTTGCTGAGTCTAGTGGTAGTTCTAGAGTGGTATCCTCGATAAAGTCACCTAGATGCGAATCTTCGTCGTCACCGATTGGTGTCTCCATTGAGATTGGCTCTTTAGCGATTTTCAGTACTTTACGGATCTTATCTTCTGGCATTTGCATACGCTCAGCCAGTTCTTCCGGTAGCGGCTCACGACCCATCTCTTGTAGCATTTGACGCGAGATACGGTTTAGCTTGTTGATCGTTTCGATCATGTGCACCGGAATACGGATCGTACGTGCTTGGTCTGCGATAGAACGCGTGATCGCCTGACGAATCCACCAAGTCGCGTAAGTTGAGAACTTGTAACCACGACGGTATTCAAACTTATCAACCGCTTTCATTAGACCGATGTTACCTTCTTGGATGAGATCCAGGAATTGTAGACCACGGTTGGTGTATTTCTTCGCGATAGAGATTACAAGACGTAAGTTCGCCTCAACCATCTCTTTCTTCGCACGGCGAGCTTTCGCTTCACCGATAGACATACGACGGCTGATGTCTTTAATGCTTTGAACCGTTAGAGAGGTCTCTTCTTCGATCATGCGTAGCTTAGTGATTGAACGACGGATGTCGTCTTCACTTAGCTTGATCTTGTCTGCGTATGGTTTGTCAGACGCTAGAATTTCATCTAACCAAGCTTCGCTTGATTCATTGCCTGTGAACAGAGTAATGAATGACTTCTTAGGCATCTTGCCGTATTCAACTGCAGCCTTCATGATCAGGCGCTCTTGAGTACGTACACGTTCCATAGAAGTGCGTAGCTCTTCAACTAGGTAGTCAAACTGTTTTGGCGTTAGACGGAATTCTTTAAATACATCCAGTACTAGCTCGTGTGCAACTTGTGCTTTCGGGCTTTCTTGACCGTGCTCGTTCACTGCAAGCTGGTAGTTTTGGAATGTATTGCGAAGTGCTGTGAATTTTTCTAGCGCGACTTCAGGGTCGATGCCAGTATCTTCTTCAGCTTCTTCTGAATCATCATCACCATCTTCTTCGTCATCATCTAGATCTTCATCTTCGTCTTCTAGATCTGACTCTTGAAGTTCTGAACCGATGTGAGTTGCAGTTGGTGCAGTTGTTTCTTCTGCATCAGGGTCCACAAAGCCAGTGATAAGGTCAGTCAGGCGAAGTTCTTCCGCTTGGATCTTATCAAACTGCTCTAGGATGTATGGAATAGTACCAGGGTATTCCGCAACGGCATTTTGAACTTGGTTGATACCATCTTCGATACGCTTCGCGATGTCGATTTCGCCTTCGCGAGTTAGTAGTTCAACCGTACCCATTTCACGCATGTACATGCGCACTGGGTCAGTGGTTCGACCGATTTCACTTTCTACGCTTGAAAGTGCTGCCGCAGCAGCTTCTGCCGCGTCTTCATCGGTAATGGTGTCATCATCATTAAGAGCAAGATCATCAGCGTCCGGAGCAGTTTCCACCACTCGGATACCCATGTCATTAATCATTTGAATGATGTCTTCAACCTGCTCAGAATCTACGATTTCTGCTGGCAGGTGGTCGTTAACTTCTGCGTAGGTCAGATAGCCTTGTTCCTTGCCTTTAATGACAAGTTGTTTTAGCTGTGACTGCGGATTTTGATCCATAGACGGTATCCAACTTAGTATTTGGTGAAGGAATTAGTATGCGAGATGCAAACCATACATGTTAACAAATTAATTGATTGCTGCCTATACAAACAGGGTTACGCTTTCAAATCTAGCATCAGTGCTAGTAGCTCCCTTTTTTCCTCGGCTGATAAACCGACGCTTCTTTCTTTGGCTTGCAGATTGTCAATTTGTTTTTCGACGCACTGGGACAGAATCTTGTCCAATGAGTCTAAAAATATATCCATTTCATTGTCGTCATCGAGGGGAATTTGCCATCCCGCGAGACGTAACATTAGCGCCGATTGGCTACTATTTCGCCATTGCTCAAGCAATTGACCTGTAGTGATATTGGGGTGAGCCTGACAATATTCAAGCACTTCAAGCAATAAACTTAACCCCGGAACTGTTAGGTTCTTCACACTACTTAAATCCGGTACCATTTCAGCATAGCTCGGATTTTGAATTAGCAAAGCGATCACTTCACGCATTGGCGTGCGTTTGATTTCTTGATGGGGAAGCACGCGTGCTTCTTTTTGCCCTTCTTTGCTGATCAATTGTTGCAGTTGGCGTTCGTCCATAAGACCAAGACGTTTGCCGAGTAAGTCTCTTAGGTAAAGACGCAGTGTTCCGCCCGGGACTTTATCGATAAGTGGTACCGCAAGGCTAGTCAGTTTTGCCATGCCTTCACGGTTAGACACGTCGACTTGTTGCATTAACGAGCTAAACATAAAGTCAGACAGAGACATTGAAGTCTCAATTTGCTGCTCGAATGCTGCTTTACCATGTTGGCGAATGTATGAGTCAGGGTCTTCACCATCGGGTAAAAACATAAACTTAAGCTGACGCCCATCGGTTAAGTATGGCAGAGCATTTTCCATTGCGCGCCACGCGGCTTCGCGACCTGCGCGGTCACCATCGTAACAACAGACCACTGTACTGGTTTGTCTAAATAAGACTTGCAGGTGATCGCCGGTGGTCGAAGTACCCAAAGAGGCCACTGAGTAGTCCACGCCATATTGCGCCAAAGCGACCACGTCCATATAGCCTTCTACGACTAGGATTCGAGGTGGTTCACGATATGCTTGCAACACTTCGTAAAGACCGTACAGCTCTTTACCTTTGTGGAAGACTGGGGTTTCTGGCGAGTTGAGGTATTTCGGTGTACCTTCGCCAATCACGCGTCCGCCAAAGCCGATCACTCGACCACGACGATCGCGAATAGGGAACATCACACGACCGCGGAAGCGGTCATAACGGTTGCCTTTGTCGTTTTCGATCAACATGCCGCCGGAGACCAACATATCTTGGCTAGCTTGATGTTGACCAAAGTTCTTACGCACCAGATCCCATTCGTCAGCAACGTAACCGATGCCAAACTTCTGTACGATCTCTCCAGAGAGACCACGATCTTTTAGGTATTGGATCGCGATCTTACTGCTTGGTTGTTTAAGTTGATCGCGGTAAAACTGCCCAATGCTGGCGAGAAGATCGTACAAGCTGCGTTTTTGATCACTGCTCGCTTGAGGTTGATCATTGCGAAAATTGCCACCTTGGCGTTGTTCGCGCGGCACATCTAAGCCAAGAAATGAGGCGAGTTCTTCAATCGCTTCAACAAACTCTAAGCGTTCGTATTCCATCATAAAATCGATGGCATTACCGTGCGCACCACAGCCAAAGCAGTGATAGAACTGTTTCTCTTGGCTTACGCTAAACGAAGGGGTTTTCTCATTGTGGAATGGGCAGCAAGCACCGTAGTTCTTGCCTTTTTTCTTAAGTTTTACCCGTGCGTCGATGATATCGACAATATCAAGTCGAGCTAGGAGGTCATCAATAAAACTGCGAGGGATGTGTCCAGCCATAAAACCTAACAAAAAAGAAAGTGGTGAGTGGGAGAATGAATTTAAGACAGATAACTATCGCATAAATTCCATCATCCAGATACAAACAAGCCGTGCGATCCAATGGAGAGCACGGCTTGCTGCAATATGGTTGGGTAATTAAGCAAGTTTAGCGCGAACTAAACCACTTACTTTACCCATATCTGCGCGCCCTTGAATTTGTGGCTTAAGAACACCCATTACATTACCCATGTCTTGCATGCCCGCAGCACCAGATTCAGCGATTGCAGCTTCAATAAGCTGAGCCACTTCTTCTTCGGTAAGCGGTTGAGGCATAAAATCCTCAAGTACTGTAATTTCAGCGCTTTCCACATCGGCTAAGTCTTGACGACCCGCTGATTCGTATTGAGCGACAGAGTCGCGACGTTGTTTAACCATTTTGGTCAACACGGCAAGAATGTCGTCGTCGTTCAGAGTGATCTGTTCGTCAACTTCACGTTGCTTAATTGCTGACAGAGCTAAACGAATAGTGCCAAGGCGCAATTTGTCCTTGGCTTTCATCGCTAATTTTTGCTCGTCTTTGAGTTTATCAATCAGAGCCATAACTATATCCTTTAGGACTTAGTTATTAGTACAGGCGAACGCGACGAGCGTTTTCGCGAGCTAGCTTCTTAGCGTGACGCTTTTGAGCAGCTGCTTTAGCGCGTTTGCGAACTGTAGTTGGTTTTTCGTAGTGCTCACGACGACGCACTTCAGAAAGGATACCTGCTTTTTCGCATGAGCGCTTGAAACGACGTAGTGCAACGTCGAACGGTTCGTTTTCACGTACTTTAACTACTGGCATATGCCTTTCACCTCAGGGGTTAATTCGTTAACGCTGGCATTGACAGTCCGAACGACTCTGTTCGGTCTATAACCAGCTTGATCAAAAATGGTGCGGAATTTTAATCCGATCACTATGGCTTTGTAAAGCACTTTGTCGAGTATATACCCATGTAGCGCCAAGCTGTAGTGCAACTCGGCAAGCTTGCTGGATAAAGGCTTAGCTCGAACTTAGGGCTTATTATTTCTAAATCATGGTGTTAGTTCAGATATTAAGCCAACTATGTGCCCGACTTCGCGGGTTGTTTTGATTATGAGAAAAACAGCAATTAGCCAAGTTATTGGTGAGAAAAAACATGCCAACTTAACAACCAATCGACAACAAAAGTAACAAACTGCTTTGGACAAAATTTGTTTGCAGTCGCAAGGCGAGTTAAGATTGCCGCCAACTTGTAATTAATCAATCAACATCCCGAGTAGACCATGCGTATTATTGGTATCGAAACCTCCTGTGATGAAACGGGTATTGCCATCTATGATGATGAGAAAGGACTGCTTTCTCACCAGCTTTACAGCCAGATCAAACTGCATGCTGATTATGGCGGTGTGGTGCCTGAGCTTGCATCACGCGATCATGTAAAGAAAACGATCCCATTGATCAAAGCGGCGATGGCAGAGGCAAATCTAGAGCCAAAAGACATCGATGGTATTGCTTATACAGCAGGCCCGGGCCTGGTTGGTGCGCTATTAGTCGGTGCCACAATTGGACGCAGCCTTGCTTATGCTTGGGGTGTGCCGGCAGTGCCAGTTCACCATATGGAAGGTCACTTGCTAGCGCCAATGCTAGAAGATAACCCACCACCATTCCCGTTTGTGGCGGTTTTGGTTTCTGGCGGTCACTCGATGATGGTGGAAGTAAAAGGCATCGGTGAGTACAAGATCCTTGGTGAGTCGATTGATGATGCAGCCGGCGAAGCGTTTGATAAAACCGCTAAGCTAATGGGCTTGGATTACCCAGGTGGTCCACTGCTGTCTAAACTGGCAGAAAAAGGGACGCCAGGTCGATTTAAGTTCCCACGTCCAATGACTAATGTACCGGGATTGGATATGAGTTTCTCAGGCCTAAAGACCTTTACTGCGAATACTATCGCTGCCAATGGTGACGATGAGCAAACTCGCGCGGATATCGCACTCGCTTTTGAAGAAGCGGTATGTGGCACGCTGGTGATCAAATGTAAGCGCGCACTGGATCAAACTGGCTTTAAACGCATTGTTATTGCGGGTGGCGTAAGTGCTAATAAGCGTCTTCGCGCTGAACTTGAGAAGTTAGCGAAGAAGATCGGTGGTGAAGTGTATTACCCACGCACCGAGTTTTGTACTGATAATGGCGCCATGATCGCCTACGCAGGTATGCAGCGCTTGAAGAACGGCGAAGTGGCGGATCTTGCTGTTACCGCAAAACCTCGCTGGCCGATTGATCAACTTGATCCTATCGCTTAATAAATGATGCAAAGGTCGCTTAACAGCGGCCTTTTTTAGCAATATCAAAAATAACCACGTTGTCTTTCTTTTATAGAGAGCAAAATCATAATCAATGGATAGAAGTATGAAGCAATTTATCATCGATGATCGTCAGATGGCTTACCTTGATGTTGGGCAAGGTCCAGTCTTGCTGTTTGGGCATAGCTATTTGTGGGATAGCAAGATGTGGGCTCCGCAAGTTGAGCGTTTGAGCCAATCCTATCGTTGTATCGTGCCGGATCTTTGGGCGCATGGTGAGTCTGATTTTGCGCCAAGCTCAACCCGCTCATTGCAAGATTATGCCAAGCAAATTCTCGCTTTGTTGGATCACCTTGAGATCGACGAGTGTCTGATGATTGGCTTGTCAGTAGGCGGCATGTGGGGGACAGAGTTGGTAACGCTTGCCCCTAGCCGTGTGAAAGGTCTGGTATTGATGGATACCTTTGTGGGTCTAGAGCCGGAAGTTGCGCACAAAAAATATTTCGACATGCTCAGCACTATCGATAAGCAGCAAGCAGTACCTCAAGCGATAGCAGAGGTAGTTGTGCCGCTGTTTTTTGCAAATAATGCCGAGCAAAATTCGCCAGAGCTGGTCGCGAGTTTTAGACAGCACCTGCTTGCGATTCAAGGCAAGCAGGCGAGTGAGATTGCGCGTATCGGACGCATGGTGTTTGGCCGTCGAGATCAGTTTGAAGATATTGAGAAATTTGCGTTACCAACACTTATCTCGGTAGGACAAGAAGATAAACCACGCCCGGTGCTTGAATCTTATTTAATGCAAGATTGTATTGATGGCGCGGAATTGGTGCAGATCCCAAATGCAGGACATATCTCGAATCTAGAGCAACCTGAGTTTGTCAGCGACATGCTTGAACGTTTTGCAGAGCGTGTTTACGCTGCGTAAATGATGAAGTGATCAGGTTTTAGTCTGAAACCTGATCGACTTTCTTTTCTCCCAATTTTGGCTCAGTCCCCTCATATAAGCGACGTATGTTTTGATGGTGACGAAAAACGATCAAGCAACATAGCATCGCAACAGGTAGGGTATATTGGGGTTTGATCATCCAAGTATACATAGGTGCTAATAGCACTGTGACTAGAGCGGCAAAAGAAGAATAACGAAAGATCAAGGCGACCACGATCCAAGTGGCGATCACCATGGCAGTAAGATCGAGTCCGATTGGCGCTATTGCACCTAACGCGGTTGCGACACCTTTACCGCCTTTAAAGTGGAAAAACAGCGGGTACATATGACCAAGACAGGCAGCGATAGCAGCCAGTCCAAGCATTAAAGGGTCAATGCCCAGATAGTAGCCACTCCAAACTGGAATCGTGCCTTTTAACATATCACACAGCAATACCGAAACCGCGGCTTTACGTCCTCCGATCCGCAGGACATTGGTGGCGCCAGGGTTGTTGGATCCAACGTTGCGTGGATCAGGTAATCTGAGTACGCGACAGATCAAGACGGCACTTGAGATCGAACCTAACAAGTAGGCTGAAATGATCATGGCAAGTGCTAATGGCGTCATAAAAGGTAAGCTCGATAAACTGGTGTTTAAAATGCAAGTAGTTGCTATCATATCGCGCTTGCTACGAGCAAACTACTCACAGCAAACATTTGATAGCAAAATAGTACGATTTTTTCTCTTTATTGGGTATCCGACCTGTACAGGAAGCGTGAAAGCATGGACAAAGTATTTATAGAACAACTCGAAGTTATCACTACGATCGGTGTGTATGACTGGGAGCAAGAGATTAAGCAAAAGCTCGTTCTCGATATTGAAATGGCACACGATAACCGCCCTGCGGGTAAAAGTGATGATGTGCAAGATGCTTTGGATTATGCCAAGGTCAGTGCCGCGGTGTTAAACCACATCGAAACTGGACGTTTCTTGTTGGTTGAGCGCGTAGCCGAAGAGATTGCAGAACTTATCATGTCACGCTTTAACGTTCCTTGGATCAAGATCCGCTTAACTAAACCAGGCGCGGTGCCACAGGCTAAAGGTGTTGGGGTGGTGATCGAGCGAGGGCAGCAATGATCACTGCCTATATTGGGGTAGGATCGAATCGCGAGCGGCACAAGCATATTCAGGCTGCGATTGAAGAATTGGCGCAAGTTGGTCAACAACTGCGTCTATCGCACATCTATGAGTGCCAAGCGGTTGGCTTTGATGGTTCGCCATTTTATAACCTAGTGGTGGAGCTAAAAACCACGCAGTCATTGACAGATTTTTCACGCGCTTTACGTACCATTGAGCTTAAATGGGGGCGGGAAGAAAACGCTGCCAAATTTGAGCCGCGTACTTTGGATCTTGATATTATCCTGTTCGGTGAGCAAGTCTCATCAGCAGATCCTAAAGTGCCCCGTGATGACATCTATCAATATGCGTTTGTGATCCAGCCTCTTTATGAATTATGCCCCGATCTTGTTGTCCCAAGTGATGGTCGAACGGTGGCTCAAATATGGGCGAGTTTCCAATCTCCCACTGTCTTAACCGAGGTTGCCCCTTGGTTTTAATTATTATGATTTAACGAGTTTTCAATGAGTTACTTTGAAGCGTTTGTGTTGGCGTTGATTCAGGGATTAACTGAATTTTTGCCTATCTCTAGCTCTGCGCATTTAATCTTGCCTTCTGCGGTATTTGGTTGGCAAGATCAGGGCTTGGCATTTGATGTTGCTGTTCATGTCGGAACGCTTGCAGCGGTGATGATCTATTTCCGCAGCGAAGTGGTGAGTCTACTTAGTGCTTTCTTTGCCTCGATCTTTAAAGGGGATCGCAGCAAGGAAGCGAAACTGGCTTGGATGATCTTGTTGGCGACGATCCCTGCTTGTATCTTTGGTTTATTGATGAAAGACATCATTGAACTTTACTTGCGTAGCGCATGGATCTTGGCATCAACCACCATCATTTTTGGTTTGCTGCTTTGGTATGTGGATCGTAATGCGTCACTGCTAGATGATGAATACCAAGCTACGTGGAAAAAATCACTGTTTATTGGTATCGCGCAAGCACTTGCCATGATTCCTGGCACCTCTCGCTCGGGAGCGACCATCACGGCGGCGCTCTACCTTGGCTTTACTCGTGAAGCAGCGGCGCGTTTTTCTTTTCTGATGTCGATTCCGATTATTCTTTTGGCAGGTGGCTACTTAGGTTTGCAACTTGTTCTCAGCGGTGAACCGGTTCACGTTGGTGTTTTGCTTACCGGCATCGTGACATCATTTATTAGTGCGTATATTTGTATCCACTTCTTCTTGAAGTTGATCTCACGTATGGGCATGACTCCTTTCGTGATTTATCGTTTAATCCTAGGCTTTGGTTTATTGGCATTTCTTGCTGTTAACTAACGTCTAGCCCTGAATCACAATAAAGACCACATAACCCAATCTCGCGCCACTCGCGACATTGTGGTATATATGTGGTCTTTGTTTTTTCTCTTCCCTAACAAAATTTTATGCGCATTTTTGTTCTGATCTTATTGTTACTTTTAGGCTGGCTGCAGTACACCTTGTGGCTCGGTAAAAATGGTATGTTTGACTATCAAACGGTCAGTTCAGAGATCGAAGTACAAAATCAAGTTAATGCCAATCTGACAACTCGCAATAATGAAATGTTTGCAGAGATTGATGACTTGCGCCAAGGGCTTGATGCCATTGAAGAAAGAGCAAGACATGAACTTGGAATGGTAAAAGAGGGAGAGACCTTCTATCGCATGATTGGCGAGGAACACCATTAAAATGACTACCGCAATCTCTCCATCGATTGTCGCCATCGTTCCCGCTGCAGGTGTGGGCAGCCGCATGAAAGCCGACAAACCTAAACAATACCTAATGATTGGCGAGCGCACCGTGCTTGAGCATACGGTGTTAAAATTGCTTGCTCATCCTGCCATTAATAAGGTTATTGTCGCGATTACCCAAGGCGATCCGTATTTTCCGACGTTGTCGATTGCGAACCACCCTGATGTGGTGCGAGTCGATGGTGGTAAAGAGCGTGCTGACTCAGTACTGTCAGGTTTGCGCTACGTTGCAGCCGAGCAACTTGCGGATTGGGTGATGGTACATGACGCTGCGCGACCATGCGTGCGAGAGACAGATTTAAATACACTGATTGAAGTATCGCAAGCACATCAGGTTGGCGGCATTCTAGCCTCACCTGTGCGTGATACCATGAAACGCGCCAACAATGAGCAAAACATTGACCATACTGTTGAGCGTGAAGCGCTGTGGCATGCGTTAACCCCACAAATGTTTAGAACTACTCAACTAATGCGTGCATTGTCTGATGCGCTGGCAGCGGATGCTATCATTACTGATGAAGCATCAGCACTTGAATGGGCAGGTTTTCAGCCTGCGTTAGTTCAAGGCTTTGCTGACAATATTAAAATCACCCAGCCAGAAGATTTAGCATTAGCCGAGTTCTATCTTGAACGAAACAAAGGATAACCCATGATGCGAATTGGTCACGGCTTTGATGTCCACAAATTTGGTGGCGAAGGTCCAGTAATTATTGGTGGTGTTGCGATCCCTTATGAGCAAGGTTTAATCGCACACTCAGACGGCGATGTGGCATTACACGCGCTAAGTGACGCTCTATTGGGCGCAATCGCGGCTGGTGATATCGGCAGGCACTTCCCAGATACCGACGATAAATGGAAAGGGGCAGACAGCCGCATGCTATTACGCGACGTCTACCGCCGAGTGAAAGAGCAAGGCTACGTTCTAGGTAACGCAGACGTTACCATTATGGCGCAAGCACCGAAAATGGCGCCGCACATTGAAGCGATGTGTGCCGCTATTGCACAAGATTTAGAAACCGAGATTGGCAACGTTAACGTCAAAGCGACTACAACTGAGCGTCTTGGCTTTACTGGTCGTAAAGAAGGCATCGCGTGTGAAGCAGTGGTGCTACTGATCAAACAAAACTAATTTAATCACAGGCTACTTAGCTAGCTGAGTGATGGAAACCAACATGTCAGATATTTTATCTTCGCTCGCTTATTTAAATGGCAAGCCAACTGCACAAGGCAAACTCAAACTGAAGCCTGAGCATTTTCAAGTGAATGAAAACCTAGGTTTTGATTTTACCGGTGAAGGTGAACACCTAATGGTGCGCATCCGTAAGACCGGAGAAAACACAGCTTTCGTTGTTAATGAGCTAGCCAAAGTTTGTGGCGTGAAATCGAAAGATGTCAGCTGGGCGGGTTTAAAAGATCGTCATGCCGTGACAGAACAATGGTTGAGCGTGCATTTACCAAAAGGTGAAACGCCAGATTTCTCTGCTTTTCTTGCGCAGTACCCATCGATTGAAATTGTGGCGACCGATCGTCATAACAAAAAGCTACGTCCGGGTGACCTCATTGGTAATGAGTTTGTCGTGACGATCGCTGAAGTGACCGATATGGCGGAAGTGGTTGCTCGTCTTGAAAAGATCGCTAAGACCGGCGTACCAAACTACTTTGGTAGTCAGCGTTTTGGTCATGATGGTAACAACGTGACAGAGGCACGCCGTTGGGGTCGTGACAATGTACGTACTCGCAACCAAAACAAACGCAGTCTGTACCTATCTGCTGCACGCTCGTGGATCTTTAATGCGATTGTGTCTGCGCGTATTGAGCAAGGTGCATTCGAACAGCCACTCGAGGGTGATGTGTTGCAAGCTGGTCGTGAGCAGTTGTTAGTTGATGCGGATAATATTGCTGAATTAACCAATAAGATTGCCACTGGTGAGTGTTTGATTACTGCGGCAATGGCGGGTGATAACGCTCTACCAACGCAAGGTAAAGCACTTGAGATTGAGCAACCACAGTTAGACGCTGAGCCTGATTTGATGGCACTTATCCGTGGTAACCGCATGCGTCATGACCGTCGTGAGATTGCCCTGAAAGCACAGAACCTGACTTGGCAGGTTGAAGGCAATGAGATCACACTACGTTTCGCATTGGACTCGGGCTGTTTTGCAACGGCTATCGTACGTGAATTGATTGAAGAAATCGAAGTGGAGCGCAGTTACTCATGAGTGAGTCACGCCTAAAAATATTGCTAAGTAATGATGATGGTGTGCATGCGGAAGGGATACATACTTTAGCTAAGGCTTTAGCGCCGTTTGCTGATATCACCATTGTTGCACCTGATCGAAATCGCTCAGGCGCTTCCAACTCGCTGACCTTAGAGCAGCCTCTGCGCGTAACTGAAATTGCGCCGAGCACTTATTCAGTGCAAGGCACGCCAACAGATTGCGTACACTTTGCATTGAATGAGCTAATGAAAGACGACCTGCCTGATTTAGTCCTCTCTGGTATCAACCATGGTGCGAATTTGGGTGATGACGTGCTGTACTCTGGTACGGTTGCGGCAGCAATGGAAGGGCACTTTTTAGGCGTGCAAGCTATTGCGCTTTCTCTAGCGGGTAAAGTAAATTTTGCCACGGCTGCACAAGTGGCAGTCGAGCTGGTTGAACAGCACTTGCAACAACCTATCCCAACTAATCGCTTACTCAACGTCAATATTCCAGATCGTGCTTATCAGGATTTGGCTGGCACTGTAGTAACGCGCTTGGGTGCGCGTCATCACGCCGAAGATATGATTAAGCAGAAAGATCCTCGCGGACATGATATTTATTGGTTGGGACCTCCTGGCAAGGAACAAGATGCAGGTGAGGGAACCGACTTTTTTGCGATAGAGCATGGCTTTGTTTCGATAACACCACTGCAAGTGGACCTAACAGCGCATGAATCTATTGCCACTATGTCTCATTGGTTAAAAGGTAATTCGTAATGGCAAACCCACATGCCGACAAATTAATGCAGTTTCTTGTCGCGAGTGGCATTCAAAATCAAGCGGTACTCGAGGCGATTTATCGATTACCGCGCGAGAGCTTCGTGTCTCAGGCTATGATTCACCAAGCGTATGACAACAACGCATTGCCAATTGGTCATGGACAGACAATCTCTCAGCCTTATATTGTCGCTAAAATGACGGAAATGCTTGAACTTAAACGTGAAAGTAAAGTCCTAGAGGTTGGGACTGGGTCTGGTTATCAAACCGCTGTTCTGGCTCAACTGGTTGACCATGTTTATTCGATTGAGCGTATCAAAGCGCTACAATGGGATGCGAAGCGTCGTCTTAAGCAGTTGGATATTTATAACATCTCAACTAAACATGGTGATGGCTGGCAAGGTTGGGCAGCAAAAGCTCCTTTTGATGCGATTATTGTTACCGCAGCAGCTGAGAGTGTCCCACAGGGGCTACTTGCACAACTGAGTGACGGTGGCGTGATGGTGATCCCGGTCGGCGTTGACCAACAACAGTTGTTAAAAATCACTCGTCAGGGTGAAAACTATTTATCTGAAGTAATCGAAATGGTGCGCTTCGTACCGTTAATTGCAGGTGATCTCGCTTAATCATGCGTATTAAATCTAATTCATTATTGATGTTTGCTCTGAGTAGCGCTCTGGTTGGATGCGCGGCTCATTCCCCTGCGCCAGTATCAAGTTTGAATAAGGATTATGATTCGATCTCGCGCGGCAGTTACCGTGGGAGTTATTACGAGGTAAAGAAGGGCGATACACTCTATTTTATTGCTTATGTCACAGATAAAGATGTAAACGAGATAGTTCGTTACAACCATTTGCAAGCACCATACACCATCTACCCGGGGCAAAAACTTAAGCTTTGGCAACCGGCTTATCGTCCGCCAGCGTATGCTGGCACAGGGGCGGCAGCATCCTCCGCTGCGACGGTTGCCGTGGCTTCAAGTGCAACCACAGCGAAAGCTACTTCTTCGAGTAAAAACTCAAATCAACAAGTTACGAAACAACCTGCTGCGAATAGTAAACCAGTGGCACAAAAAACTGCCGCAAAAGGGGTTGAACAATCGAAATCAAAGGAGTATGTTGAGACTAAAGGTAAACAAAATGTTAACAATGATGTCAATAATAATACATCAAACAACGTTAAAGTTACCAAGTGGTTATGGCCAACTAAAGGGAGAGTAATCAAGAACTTCTCGTCGGGAGACCAAGGGAACAAAGGTATCGATATTGCGGGTCAACGCGGTCAACCTATCGTATCTACAGCTGCCGGCACAGTTGTCTACTCGGGCAACGCTTTACGAGGTTATGGCAACCTCGTCATTATAAAACATAACGATAAATTCTTAAGCGCGTATGCGCACAACGACCAGTTGCTAGTAAAAGAAGGTCAAGGTGTTAAATCAGGCCAAAAAATCGCAACCATGGGCAGTTCAGGAACCAACAGTGTTCGCTTGCACTTTGAAATTCGCTATCAAGGTAAGTCAGTCAATCCAAAACGCTACTTACCATAAATTTTGCTAAGAGAGATTCATCAGGGACATTAGAGATGTAGTCAATGCCTTGCTAGCTCGCCAGGGGGAGGCGCTATGAGTATCAGCAACACAGCAGCAAAAGTAGAAGAGTTTGACGTTGAAAATATGGAAGGTTTCAACGCCGAATCACAAACCACAGAAAACAACACATCCACAGAGACTGACAATGCAAAGGAAGAGTTTGAAGTTTCGAGTAAGAATCTCGACGCTACCCAGCTTTACCTTGGCGAAATCGGTTTTTCACCACTGCTAACCGCAGAAGAAGAAGTGCTTTATGCTCGCCGCGCATTACGTGGTGACGAAGCAGCGCGTAAGCGCATGATAGAAAGTAACCTGCGTTTGGTGGTAAAAATCTCACGTCGCTATAGCAATCGTGGACTTGCGTTGCTCGACTTAATCGAAGAAGGCAACTTGGGGCTGATTCGTGCGGTGGAAAAATTCGACCCAGAAAGAGGTTTCCGCTTTTCTACCTACGCGACATGGTGGATTCGTCAAACCATTGAACGCGCTTTAATGAATCAAACACGTACGATTCGTCTACCAATTCATGTGGTTAAAGAGCTAAACATCTACCTGCGTACTGCTCGAGAGCTTTCTCAAAAGCTTGACCATGAGCCAACAGCAGAAGAGATTGCAACCCAACTTGATAAGCCAGTTGATGATGTCAGCAAGATGCTGCGTCTGAATGAGCGCATCAGTTCGGTGGATACACCAATTGGTGGTGATGGTGAGAAAGCGCTATTGGATATCATCCCAGATGTGAAACATTCAGATCCTGAAGTTTCTACCCAAGATGATGACATTAAGAGTTCGTTGATTAATTGGTTAGATGAACTTAACCCTAAGCAGAAAGAAGTTTTAGCGCGCCGTTTTGGATTGCTTGGGTACGAGCCATCAACACTGGAAGAAGTTGGTCGTGAAATCAACTTAACTCGTGAGCGAGTACGCCAGATCCAAGTTGAGGGATTACGTCGACTTCGAGAAATCTTGGTGAAGCAGGGATTGAGTATGGAAAACCTGTTTAGCGTTGAAGACGATTAATCAACCCTGATTAAATTGCAAAAGAAACGCCTTGGCTTGCCAAGGCGTTTTTGTTTCTGCTCGATAAGTGGAAAATAGCGAAAGCGGGTATCGAATTAACTGGCTTGCTTAAGTTTAGGAAACACTTTTACAAGCTTAATGCGGTTTTCTTCTAGCTCAACAATTTCCATCGGGTGACCAGAGATCTGCACACTCAAATGGCTTTCCGGAATATCTTCTAAGTGCTCGAGGATCAGACCATTTAATGTTCTTGGACCATCTGTTGGCAATTTCCATTTCAGTCCCTTGTTGATATCGCGAATATTGGCACTACCTTCAATGAGGAAACTGCCATCACCTTGCGGGACGATCTCTTCTGACAGGCTTGGTGCAATTGATGTGGTAAATTCACCGACAATCTCTTCCAAAATATCTTCTAAAGTGATCAAGCCAATAATGTCGCCATACTCATCCACAATCAGCCCGATGCGTTGTTTCTTGCGCTGAAATTTAAGCAGCTGCACATTGAGCGGAGTTCCTTCTGGGATAAAGTAAACCTCATCTGCTGCGCGCAGCAGTCGCTCTTTGGTGAATTCATTTTTTTCCAGCATCAAGCGATACGCTTCTCGCAGACGCAGCATTCCGACCGCTTCATCAATTTGGTCGCGATATAACACCACTCGACCATGAGGAGAGTGGGTTAACTGGCGTACGATTGATTTCCAATCATCGTTGATATCGATACCTGTGATCTCGTTGCGCGGCACCATGATGTCATTCACTGTGACATTTTCCAGATCAAGAATCGAGACCAACATATCTTGGTGGCGACGAGGAATAAGGCTACCTGCCTCATTAACTACGGTGCGTAGCTCTTCTGAGCTGAGATGGTCATCGTCACCATGGTTGGCTTTAATGCCGAGCAGGCGAATAAATCCGTTGGTAATAAAGTTCACTAAGATCACCAGCGGAGAGAGCACTTTCATAAGCAACGAAAGTAAGATACTGCTGGCGTAGGAGACGCGTTCTGGGTAGAGCGCCGCAAGAGTTTTGGGGGTAACTTCGGCAAAGACGAGAATGACTAGGGTTAGTACACCGGTTGCAATAGCAACACCGATGTCCCCATAAAGGCGCATACCAAGGATAGTAGCGATAGCCGAAGCGAGAATATTAACGAGGTTGTTACCGATTAGAATCAGACCGATTAAACGATCGGGTCGGTCGAGCAGCTTTTCTACTCTCCTTGCACCTTTATGACCACTGTTGGATAAGTGTTTTAACCGATAACGATTCAGAGCCATCATGCCGGTTTCTGAACCTGAGAAATAACCTGAAATTACAATGAGACACGCGAGTAGCGCAAATAAGATACCCGTTGATATGTCGTCCAAAACTTACCTGTTCCTTGCGATGTTTAGCTTAATTTATGACCTAACTGTAGGTGTAAGTCAATGATGGGATAGTGAAAACTCAGATATGAAAAAAGGTGCATCACTGCACCTTTTATTAATTGAGAATGATCTCACGCACAAAGCGACTGCCAAAGTAGGCAATGGTCAGTAGCGTGGCTCCGGCAATGGCAAACCAGGTGACTTTCTTACCTCGCCAGCCTTTTTGGTAATGACCCCAAATCAATACCGAGTAGATAATCCAAGCGACAAAAGAAAGAATCGCTTTATGTGCTTTGCCTTGGGCAAACATGTCATGCACAAAGGTAAAACCGGTCAGCAATGTTACGGTTAGTAGCAGGTTGCCGATGAGGATGATTTTAAACAGCTGGCGTTCAATGAGCATCAATGGTGGCACATTGGGGTTTATCGCCAGTGCTTTTTTCGCTTTCAAGCGGTTATCCAACCAAGCCAGCTGTAGGGCATACAGCGCACCAATGGTTAGGGTTGAATAAGAGAATAGCGCGAGCGAAATATGAATCAGCAACTTAGGGTCATTTTCAAAATGAGTAATATAGCTGCTTGGTAACAGAGTTGCCGCGAGTAAGTTAATTGCTGAGAAGCTGTAGACTACCGGTAAGATAAACCACAAGCGGGTTTTCAGCATCGCACCGCTCATCACCAGAGAAATAATAAAGCTAATTAAAGACGCCACATTAAGAATGCTGAGGTTTTGCCCCGATCCTGAAAGGATAAGATCAGCCAATGACCAAGCGTGAAACACCAAAGCAAGAATCGCACTCACCAAGACGGTTTTTGCGCGAATACCAGTTTGATGAACCAATCCTGGAATGATCGTGGCAATTGCCAAGATGTAGAGAATTGCTGCGCTGACAGCGACTAAGTTGTCCATTACTCTCGATTAAGCTGGTGGATTTTTAGCAAATTATACCCTGCATCAAGCTTTTGGGCTATGGGTGAGCAAGGAGGAATTGTGAGAGATGAGATATCAAATTCCATTCGACTAGTGCCAAGCAAGGGTTGGCTAAGGTATACTCATAGTAATTTATCGCCGAATTTAGCGAAGAGAACAAGATGTTTGAGAATTTAACGGATCGCCTATCCCGTACCCTGAAAAACATCAGTGGTAAAGGGCGTCTTACCGAAGACAATATTAAAGAAACCCTACGTGAAGTGCGTATGGCGTTACTTGAGGCAGACGTAGCACTGCCTGTTGTACGCGAATTTATTAACCGTGTGAAAGAGAGCGCGGTCGGTGTAGAGGTTTCGAAATCTCTTACACCTGGTCAAGAGTTCATTAAGATCGTTCAAGCAGAGCTTGAAGCGGTTATGGGTGAATCTAACGAAGCGCTTAATTTAGCGGCTCAACCACCTGCAGTTATTCTGATGGCGGGTCTACAAGGTGCGGGTAAAACCACCTCGGTAGGTAAGCTATCTAAGCTATTAAAAGAGCGTGACAAGAAGAAAGTTCTGGTTGTGTCTGCCGACGTTTACCGTCCAGCGGCAATCAAACAGCTAGAAACCTTGGCTACGGACATTGGCGTAGATTTCTTCCCATCGTCACCAGATCAAAAGCCGATTGATATTGCTAATGCAGCGATTGATCATGCGAAGAAGAAATTCTACGACGTATTGGTGGTCGATACCGCAGGTCGTTTAGCGGTTGATGAGCAGATGATGGCTGAGATCCAAGATCTGCACTCGGCAATCAATCCTGTTGAGACGCTGTTTGTTGTTGATGCAATGACAGGTCAAGATGCGGCGAACACGGCAAAGGCCTTTGGTGATGCACTACCGCTAACGGGTGTGATTCTAACTAAGGTCGATGGTGATGCTCGTGGTGGTGCGGCGCTTTCAGTTCGCCATATCACTGGCAAACCAATCAAATTCTTGGGTGTGGGCGAAAAGACCGATGCTCTAGAACCGTTCCATCCGGATCGCGTCGCGTCACGTATTCTTGGTATGGGTGACGTACTGTCACTTATCGAAGATCTACAACGTAATGTTGACCATGAAAAAGCAGAAAAGCTGGCGAAGAAGTTTAAAGAGAAGAAAGGTTTCGATCTAGAAGACTTCCGTGAACAGCTTGGTCAAATGCAAAACATGGGCGGCATGATGGGTATGCTAGACAAACTGCCAGGTATGTCTCAGCTACCAGCAGACGTGAAAGATAAAGTTGACGACAAGATGTTCAAGCAGATGGAAGCTATCATCAGCTCAATGACAATGAAAGAGCGTCAACGTCCTGAAATTATCAAAGGTTCACGTAAGAAGCGCATCGCAGCAGGTTCAGGCGTACAGGTACAAGACGTTAACCGCTTGCTGAAACAGTTCACCCAAATGCAGAAGATGATGAAGAAGATGCAAAAGGGTGGCATGAAAGGCATGATGCGTAACATGCAAGGCATGATGGGCGGCATGGGTGGTGGCGGTGGCTTCAACCCATTTGGTCGTTAATTAGCCATACCCAATTTAAGTTTCAAGGTGTTAGCTAGCTCACATACTTATTGTTCAATTTGTGGTGGTGAAAAAATAGCTAAAGACCTTGCATTGCTCCGGAATAAGAGTAAAATTCCGGAGCTTTATTTTGGCACGAGACCCCAAACTGTTTACTGATTTGAACGGTTATTGGGGTTAATTTTATTTTTGAGAAAGCAAAGAGGACGACATGGTAACCATTCGTTTGGCACGTCACGGCGCTAAAAAGCGTCCATTTTATCAAATCGTAGTTGCGGACAGCCGTAACGCATCAACTGGCCGTTTCATCGAGAAAGTTGGTTTCTTTAACCCAACTGCTCAAGGTCAAGAAGAAGGTCTACGTCTAGACCTAGACCGCGTTAACCACTGGGTTGGTCAAGGCGCGTCTCTATCTGACCGCGTTGCTAAGCTAGTTAAAGACGCTCAAAAAGCGGCTTAATTCTTACCAGAAGAAGAAATTAGCTTATGTCGATGAAAGGTAAAGAAACAGTGAGCAATGACAAGATTGTTGTAGGCAAGTTTGGTGCTACTTACGGCATTCGTGGTTGGCTCAAGGTTTTTTCCTACACAGACAATGCTGAAAACATCTTTGATTACAGCCCTTGGTTTTTAAACCAAAAAGGCGTGTGGGTTGAGTACAAAGTAGAGAGCTGGAAACGTCATGGCCAAGGTTATGTATGTAAGCTAGCAGGTCTGGATGTGCGCGAAGAAGCGCAACTTCTGACTAACTTTGAAATCGCTATTGACCCTGCGGTACTACCAGAATTGTCATCAGATGAATTCTATTGGCGTGAATTGTTTGGTATGCAAGTTGTGACCACTAAAGGTTACGATCTAGGTGTTGTTTCTGACATCCTAGAAACTGGCTCAAACGATGTTCTAGTAGTTAAAGCAAATCTAAAAGATGCTTTCGGGCAAAAGGAACGATTAATTCCGTTCCTTACAGAGCAAGTGATCATCAAAGTTGATCGCGAAGCTCAACGGATCGAAGTTGACTGGGATCCTGGATTCTAACTCCCTGTAACGGAGCGATTGAACAATGTGGGTTGGCGTAATTAGCCTGTTTCCTGAAATGTTCCGCAGCGTTACTGATTTCGGAGTAACAGGTCAAGCGGTAAAGAAAGGTCTACTGTCTATTGAGACATGGAATCCTCGTGATTTCACTCATGACAAACATCGCACTGTCGATGATAGACCCTACGGTGGTGGTCCAGGTATGTTAATGATGGTGCAGCCTTTGCGCGACGCTATCCATACTGCCAAACAAGCCTCACCGGGTAAGACGAAAGTGATTTACCTATCGCCTCAAGGTCGCAAGCTCGACCAAAAAGGGGTTGAAGAGCTGGCAACAAACGAGAACTTGCTTCTAATTTGTGGTCGCTATGAAGGGGTAGATGAGCGCATCATCCAATCCGAAGTTGACGAAGAATGGTCAATTGGTGATTTTGTGATGACCGGGGGAGAAATCCCAGCCATGACGTTAATTGACTCAGTTTCAAGGTTTATTCCTGGAGTACTTGGAGACTTTGCGTCAGCAGAAGAAGATTCTTTTGCTAATGGCTTGTTAGATTGCCCTCACTATACGCGCCCTGAAGTGTTGGATGGCAAAGAAGTACCTGCGGTACTGATGTCAGGCAACCATAAGGACATTCGTCGCTGGCGATTACAGCAATCGCTAGGTCGCACATGGCTAAGAAGACCAGAGCTCCTGGAAAACCTAGCTCTGACTGACGAACAGGAACAATTACTGGCTGAATTCATTAAAGAACATCAGTTTCAGTAACCTAATTTAATTAGTATCAGTTTATTCTAGGAATTTATTAAAATGAGTAACATCATCAAGGCTCTTGAAGAAGAGCAAATGAAATCAGGCCTACCTAAATTTGCACCAGGTGACACTGTTGTAGTTCAAGTTAAGGTAAAAGAAGGTGAACGTGAGCGTCTACAGGCTTTCGAAGGCGTTGTAATCGCAATCCGTAACCGTGGTCTACACTCAGCATTCACTGTACGTAAGATCTCTAACGGTGAAGGTGTTGAGCGTACGTTCCAAACACACTCTCCTATCGTTGATAGCATTGAAGTTAAACGCCGCGGTGCAGTACGTCGTGCCAAACTGTACTACCTACGTGAGCGTTCTGGTAAGTCAGCTCGTATCAAAGAGAAACTTGCTAAGAAGTAATGCTATAACTAGCGTTCTCATAGTATTAGCGGAGACCAATTGGTCTCCGCTTTTTTATTTGCTTTTCTGCAAATAAAAAGAGGGAACGCGCAGCGTTTCACTTGCTGCGCTTCGAGAATCGGGAATGCTTCGCTTACGGAATGGGGAGCGCTTGGCTAAAGCCGCGCTGCGGGAGGAGAGCTTCTAAAATCTCGTTTCTAAATTCTCAAATCTAATCTCTACGTTCTCATTTCTCAGCCATAAAAAAAGCCGATGTATTCACATCAGCTTTCTATAAAATAATCCGTAATCTGTGAGCGAAGCGTTCCGTAGTTTACGTTCCCGCATCCGTAGTGAAGATCGAAAGCTTCACGTTCCCGCTTCTATCAGTACTGATCTTCCGACCAACCGTCACTGTCAGACATATCCGGTGCGCCAGCAATACTGTTTTCTTCATCTGCCCATTCTCCAAAATCAATCATTTGGCATTTCTTGCTACAGAAAGGGCGGAAAGGGCTTTCTTCGCCCCAAATAACTTCCGTGCCACATTGCGGGCAGGCTACTTTGGTAATTTTACTCATAACAAATGTCATTCAACAGATTAGTTAGTCGCAGTATAGCGGTAAGTGGCGCGCTTAGCAGCAAACCGCTAGCTTGAACTCTACATCACCCGTATATGCTTGACCGGTCTTGAACTCAATAAACTTAATCGCAAAGCGGTTTTTGTGTCCGGAAATCATTGGGTACACGCTATAGTGCATCGGAATATTGAGGCGCAGAATGTTGGCTTCTTCAGCATCACTTTGGAAGAAGGCATTGTGTGCAACCAGAGGTTGGAAATGCCCGGTCTCACGGGTTAGGCGCAACCAGAGTTTGAGCGCGTTAGATAGAGAGCTTAATGTCTCCATCCAATTGCGTGCATCTTGCTGCTTGTTTTCGCTTGGCAAATGTAGCCAGTGGTGTAGAGCAGGAAGGTCAAAACAGCACGAACCGCCCGGCAGGTTGAAGCGCTGACGAATGGCACTTAAAAAGCGGTCCTGTTTGAGGCTTTGTCCAAATCTTTCTGCGCTCATTAATTCACTGTGTGCTTGGTCGACTTCGCGGAGGATGCTTTGTAGCATTTCCTGATCGACGCCTTCGACATTCAGCCAAGTGCGATAGGTAAGACGCTGCTTTTCAATATCCTTCGCCAGCTCACTCTTGAGTTGGATTTGCTCAAAAATTTCCAGCAGATCAAACAGACCACGGAAGAAGTTTAGGTGTTGCAGATCATCGCTAAATCTCGAAGAGACATCGAGCTGATGTAGCAAAGCCTCTACACGAAGATAGATTCTGGTTTTCTCATTCAGCGGATGTTCGAAATATTGCGTGGTCATTAAGCGGCGCCCTGAAAATTTGTAGCTTTATTCTCACAGATTTGCCCTGCACATTTCTAGGTACTTTTTATGTAATTCTGTGATTTGGGGCAAAAGTTGTTGGTTTTGTGAATGGTTTTTAATCACGTCGTTAGCAATTGCCAAACGTTGTTCGCGACTGGCTTGCGATCGCAGTATCGATTCGGCTTGTTGACGCGAGACGCCATCACGATTCATGGTACGTTCGATTTGCAATTCTTCATCGACGTCGACCACCAACACGCGGTCTGCCAACTGTTGTAAATTGTTCTCGACCATGAGTGGGATCACCAGTAGAGCATATTCTGAACTAACTTGCGCTAACTGTTGCTGCATATTGCGACGGATCATCGGATGTAGCAGCCCATCTAGCCATTGCTTCTCCTCTGGTTGGGAGAAAATAATCTCACGCAGCGCAGAGCGATTTAAATTACCATCAGCTTGCAAGATGGTTTGCCCATAGCGTGCGGTAATGGCATCTAAGCCTTCACTACCAGGCTCAACCACTTCTCGCGCTACCACATCGGCATCGACAATCTCAATCGCAAACTGATCGCGAAAAATATTTGCCACAGTAGTTTTGCCACTGGCAATACCGCCAGTTAATCCAATCACGAGTGCCATATTAGGCTCCTAACAGAAAACGATAGTAGTGGTTAAGAATGTCGTTGCCCCAAAGCATAGCGACCCAACCAGCGATTGCGAGGTAAGGACCAAATGGGAAAGCCATATCAATGCCTTTTTTCTGCATTCTCAATTGAATAATGCCAAACACCAAACCCACTAAGGATGAGAGTAAAATGACCATTGGGAGATATTGCCAACCAAGCCAAGCACCAAGTGCGGCCAAGAGTTTAAAATCGCCATAGCCCATGCCTTCTTTACCGGTCAGCAGTTTAAATGCCCAGTAGACACTCCATAAACAGAGGTATCCAGCCATTGCGCCGATCACTGCATCTTGTAAGTTAACCGGGCTGATCTCGAACAGTGATAACGCTAAACCTGCCCACATTAGCGGTAACGTGAGTTGGTCTGGTAGCAGCATTGTATCGAGGTCGATAAAGGTGGCAGCAATCAGAACAAATGTGAAAAACAGCAGCGCCACGGCAAAGTAACTAAAGCTAAATTGCAATGAAACCAATAAACATAGGCTAGCCGTCAGCAGTTCAATCAATGGGTAGCGTGCACTAATCTTGGTATTACATTGGCGACACTTCCCACCAAGTAATAACCAACTTAACAGCGGAATATTGTCGATTGCACGGATTAGTGTGTGACAACTTGGGCAGGTTGAGCGCGGAACACTGAGGTTGTAAGTGCTGCTATCGATGTCGAGTTGACACTCGGGGAAGCTGTCATTGCACTCTTTACGCCACTCTCTCTCCATCATGATTGGAAGACGGTGAATGACTACATTAAGAAAACTACCAACAATTAAGCCAAAGATGGTGGCTAACAATGGAAACAGCCACGGGTAGTAAAGAAATACAGCCATAAAGAACTCGATTTATGCGTCAGATAGAGAGGAAGTTAAGGCGCTATCTTAGCCTATAACATTCATTAAGTTAAAGATGGGTAAATAGATCGCTAAGACTAATCCGCCAACAATTGCGCTAAGTAATACAATTATTGCGGGTTCCAGTAACTTACCTAGCTTATCGATTCGATCATCGACTTCAGTTTGATAGTAAACCGCGAGGCGGCTGAGCATTTCGTCTAACCGTCCTGACTCTTCACCAATCATCACCAGTTGTAACACCATTTCAGGAAAAAGCGCTGTTTGTCTCATTGCTAGATACAATGGCATTCCAGCACTGGTATCGCGATAGATAGCTTGTAATGCGCGCTGGCAATAGGGTGGGTAATGGGCATTGGTGGCATTATTCAAACACTGTAAGAGCGGAATACCAGAACTGAAACTGGTGGCGAGTGTAGCAGTGAAGCGTACAAAGAAAGTTTCTCTCACCACTATTCCGATTAGCGGCAGGTGAAACATCACAGTGCTTAAAAGAATCCGTAGTCGAGGTGAAAAGCGGCGTAGCCCAACTACCGCAATGACAGTCGTTAATATGCTGAGCAGCAAGAGAATACCATGCGTTTGGATAAACAATGACAGGGCCAGGACTTGTTGCGTAAACCAAGGGAGCTCGCTACCAAAGCTTGCAAACATGCTGTCAAATTGGGGAATGACCACTATCAACATTAACGCACTGATCAGCAAAGCCACGAGCAATACGATGCTAGGATAGATCGCCGCTTTACTCATCTTGCTTTTCAAGCGTTGAGCTTTTTCTTTATGGCTGGCTAAACGGTCAAATGCCTGAGCAATGTTGCCCGATGCCTCGCCGCTGGCGACAAGGTCGATATACAGTTCATCAAAATGCCCCACCGCAGCGAAAGCCTGCTTTAAAGGTGCGCCTGATTCGATTTGGTGCGCAAGGTTGGTGAGCAGGGCGCGCATACTGACTTTACTCTGGTTATCTTTAACTAGCATCAGTGCCTGCATAATCGAAATGCCAGTTGCCAACATGGTGGCTAATTGGCGCGTCAGCAAGGTGATATCTTGTGTTGATATCTGTTCAAGTGACAAGCGAAGCCTTGAGACTGGCTTACTGTAAACCTTGGTAAGATGAATTTTTTGCAAGCGCAACTGGCGTCTGACTTCGCTGTGGTGACTGGCTAATATTTTACCCTGACAGGGTTTTCCTCGATGGTTGATACCGTGCCAGTAGAAGTACATCAGCGTTGGCGAGTGGTTAGCATTATGCTTCAAAACCAAGCACTCGCTCTAACTCACTGAGACTGGTTTCTCCAGCCAATAACTTTTCCTTGCCGGACTCGAGCAAAGGAGTGGTTCCATTGTCGATGGCGAGCGCTTGTAACTGCTCGGTATCAAGCTGCGTCTGTTGAGAGATTAATGATTTAAGCGGCTGGTTTACCTCAATCACTTCAAATAAGCCAATACGCCCTAAGTAGCCTTGATTACAGTGGTCGCATCCAGAACTTGCTTGGTAGACCGGCGCGTCTTCGCGTAGCGTAAAACGTTGGCGCTGTGTTAACGAAGGGAGCGCGCTTTGTTTGCACAGTGGACATAAGCGGCGAATTAAACGCTGGGCGATAACCAAGCTAAGCGATGCCGCGAGATTATAGGGTTTGATGCCCATATTTTGTAACCGAACCAAGGTTTCGACCGCTGAGTTGGTATGCAGAGTCGAGAGGACTAAATGTCCGGTTTGCGCCGCTCTTATCGCGATCTCTGCCGTTTCCAGATCGCGGATTTCGCCTACCATGATGACATCGGGATCTTGGCGCAAAAAAGCACGCAATGCCTGAGCGAAAGTGAAATCAATTTTCGGCTGTACTTGAACTTGGTTTATGCCGGGAATATTAATTTCAATTGGATCTTCTGCGGTCGCGATATTGATGTGCGGAGCGTTTATGTACCCAAGCCCTGCGTAGAGAGAGACAGTTTTACCACTGCCCGTTGGTCCTGTGACTAGAATCAATCCTTGCGGCTTTTTTAATGTGTTTTGATACAGCAAGCTTTGCTGAGAATTGAAGCCCAGTTGTGCGATAGCCAATTGCGTTGCACCACTCTCAAGTAAGCGAACCACCACTTTTTCACCCCACAGTGTCGGTAAGGTTGCAACACGCATATCGATAGAGTGACCATTAGTAAGTTTGAGCTTGGCTCGACCATCTTGGGGCAGACGACGTTCGGCGATATCGAGATTCGCCAATATTTTTACTCGAGTTGATAAGCGCCTTGCTAGTTGAACCGGTGGTGTGTGGGCTTCAAGCAATAAACCATCGCACCGAAAGCGAATGCGGAAGGTATCTTCATAAGGTTCAAAGTGAATGTCAGAGGCGCCTTTGTTGATCGCATCAAGTAACACCTGATGGATATAACGGCTAATAGGTGCATGCTCTTGGCTAACTTCTTGAGACTGGCTCAACTCTTCGCTTGAAAGTTGAACCAATTGTTCGAGATCCGCATCCGCAAGCTGTTGATGGTTTTGGTTTATTGCCGCGTTATTTCGTCCATAGAGAGAGTCCACGGCTTGCTTGATTTCTTCAACTTCACACACCACCAATTGAATATTAAGCCCACTGGCAAAACGAAATTCCCGTATCAGCTCTTCTTTACTTGGGTCAAAGACGGCTAAGGTCAGCTGTGAGGCGCTTCTCTCTATCGGAATGGCTTGATAGCGCACGATAAGATCTTGCAAGTTTAGTTGCTGGCAAAGTGCTTGATAAGCGAAGTCATGTAGCGTGACTTTCTTTAGGTAAAATAACTGTGCCAGTAAGTTTGCTAGGTTGTGTGCATCCATGATGCGTCGCGAGATCAATTGCTCGACGATGGAGGCATCGCTTAGTTCACTCAGTTCGGCTGCCTGCTTGGCAGATAAGCAGTGTTCTCGCACTAGAAGATCGAGTAAACAGACGTTCATTAGAGATACCGCCCGCATTGGCTGGCATCATCAGTGACTGCCCAACTGATTGCGCCATCGCTTGAGACACTCGGCTGCAGAGTAAATGAGTTAGTCGTGGTCGTGTCTTGATCGCAATCCACTTCGGGATTTAGCACAATTTTACCACTTTCAACCGTTGAGATACGAGAATGAGCAGCAGGAACGCCGAGCGATCCGCCATCGCAGTCAGAAAAGCTACCTTGCTCGATATAACAAAGTGCCACTGCCGTTTTGTAGCGACTCGCTTCGGCAAGACTAGCAATGACGTTCGCTTTGACGGAATAGTCTTGATATATCGGCACGCCAATGGTGGTTAACACGGCGATGATCGCAACAACGACCATTAGCTCAATCAGAGAAAAGCCGGATGAGAAGCCACTTGATGGAGTATGCATAACAATCGCCAATCGCTGTTTGGGTAAAGCTCATTAGCATAATGGGCAGTGGCTAGAGTAGGGCGGTAAAGGTGATGGTTTTCGAGCTTGCTGTCATCAATAACAACTTTGCTTGCATCTTGAATGTGCAGATTGTTTGAGCTTTCTCGGCAGTTATCATACTCAATAAAAAGAGCTGCGGTGTAGGCAGCTCTTTTAAGTTTTCACTCACTTGTCTCAGATGACTAGAGTAGTTTTTTCAAACGGTATAACTCTTCCAATGCTTGGCGCGGCGTGAGCTCATCAGGATCAATATTGGCTAATGCTTCTTCAACTTCACTTGGCTCAGGGATCAAGCTTAGTTGATTAGCGATATCAACGGCTGTGCTGCGCGGTGCGTTACTTTCTGTGGCTAGGCTAAGCTGCTCAAGCTGAGTCAGTTTTGCTCGTGCTTGCTTGATCACGGTTTTTGGTACACCGGCAAGACCGGCTACCGCAAGACCATAAGATTTACTCGCTGCGCCCTCTTGCACTGCGTGCATAAAGGCAATGCTGTCACCATGCTCTACTGCGTCTAAGTGCACGTTCGCTAGATGATCAATTTGGCTAGGCAGTTCGGTTAGCTCAAAGTAGTGAGTGGCGAATAGCGTTAATGCGCCAATCTGTTTTGCTAACCATTCGGCACTTGCCCAAGCCAGCGACAGACCATCATAGGTGCTGGTACCGCGACCAATCTCATCCATCAGCACTAGGCTGCGCTCGGTGGCGTTGTGCAGAATATTGGCAGTTTCTGTCATCTCAACCATAAAGGTTGAGCGACCAGAAGCTAAATCGTCCGATGCGCCGATACGAGTAAAGATGCGATCGATAGAGCCGATATGCGCCGCCTCTGCCGGAACATAAGAACCAATGTGTGCCATTAGGGCAATCAACGCGGTTTGACGCATGTAGGTCGATTTACCGCCCATGTTCGGACCGGTGATAATCAACATTTTACGCTGCGCATTGAGCTCAATTGGGTTAGCAATAAAAGGCTCATCCATGACTTGCTCAACCACAGGGTGGCGACCAGCTTGAATCGAAATACCTGGCTCTTGGCTTAGGGTTGGGCGACAGTAATCTAGGCTATCGGCACGCTCGGCTAAGTTTTGCAACACGTCTAACTGCGATACTGCGGAGGCAAGATTTTGCATCTGCTCTAGATGCGGTAACAACAAATCGAACAGTTCTTCCCACAGTTTCTTCTCGACTGAAAGCGCTTTAGATTTTGAGTTAAGCACTTTGTCTTCGTGTTCTTTTAGCTCAGGAATAATGTAGCGCTCGGCATTTTTTAATGTTTGACGACGGACATAGTGCGCTGGCACTAAGTGGCTTTGTCCGCGGCTCACTTGAATAAAGAAGCCATGCACGGCGTTATAACCGACTTTAAGGGTGTCGATATCGTGGCGCTCGCGCTCTTCACGCTCCAGTTTTTCTAAATACTCAGTGGCGCCATCGGCAAGGTTACGCCATTCATCAAGCTCAGCGTTGTAGCCAGAAGCAATCACACCACCTTCACGAATAACTACTGGCGGGTTTTCTTTGATCGCGCGCTCAAGGAGATCGCACACATACTCAATTGGTGCGGCGTATTGTGCTAACTTAGCGAGGTAAGGGTGGTTAAGCGATGATAATACATCCGCCAGTTCAGGCAGTTGCTGCATCGCATGGCGCAGACGTGCCAAATCTCGCGGGCGTGCTGAACGCAGTGCTAAGCGCGCCAAAATACGTTCGATATCACCAATCTGTTTCAGAACAGGCTGTAAGTCGCAGAACACGCTTTGCTCTTTAATATCGGTAATCGCATCTAGGCGTTGGTTTAGCGTATCAATACAGCGCATTGGTTGATGCAACCAGCGTTTGAGCATTCGGCTACCCATAGGCGTTGCCGTTTTATCTAACACGTCCGCTAGGGTGTTATCCAAGCCGCCAGCAAGGTTTTGGGTAATTTCTAGGTTGCGACGAGTCGCTGCATCCAAAATCACCGAGTGATCTTGGCGATCAAACGTCAGTGAGCGGATATGCGGTAGCGCGGTACGTTGAGTATCTTTGACATATTGAATCAAGCAGCCCGCTGCACATAGCCCGAGTTTGGCATGTTCGACACCAAAACCAACTAGGTCACGGGTGCCAAATTGCTGATTGAGTTGTTGCTTAGCGGTGTCAATTTCGAACTCCCATACCGGGCGACGACGATTGCCGCTGCGCGAAGACATCAGATGCACTGGCTCGAAATCTTCTGGAAATAGCAGTTCGCGCGGTGAAGTGCGTTGCAGCTCAGCTGCCATCGCTTCTTCGCTTTCTGGTTCAGTCAGTTGGAAACGACCGGACGTAATATCTAATGTGGCGTAGCCGAACTTACCATTGTGGTGGTAAATCGCCGCAATCAGGTTATCAACGCGTTCAGACAGCAGTGCTTCGTCGGTCACCGTACCTGGCGTTACAATACGCACTACTTTACGTTCAACCGGACCTTTGCTGGTGGCAGGGTCACCAATTTGCTCACAGATCGCGACCGATTCACCCAGTTGAACTAGCTTGGCTAAGTAGCCTTCTACCGCGTGGTAAGGCACACCCGCCATCGGGATTGGTTCGCCAGCTGATGAGCCGCGTTTCGTTAATGAGATATCGAGCAGTTGTGAAGCGCGTTTCGCGTCATCATAAAAAAGTTCATAGAAGTCACCCATACGATAAAACAGCAAGATATCAGGGTTTTCAGCTTTTAACTTTAGATACTGCTGCATCATTGGAGTGTGTTTTTGTTCGGCTTTCACGGCTAACTTCTTTCGTTTATGACAATTGCGGCTTAGGATACGTGAATCGATAACGGGCGAAAAGTCACATTGAGGTTTTTGAACATGGAATCACAGCAAATATTGAGCATTGAGCTTGGTAAGTTATTGCAGCAACACCAACAGGTTCTCGCCACAGCAGAATCCTGCACTGGCGGAGGGGTGTCTGCGGCAGTAACCGATATTGCGGGCAGTTCTGCATGGTTTGACCGCGCATTCGTTACTTACAGTAATGAAGCTAAGATGGCGATGTTAGAAGTTCAAGCTAACACTCTAGATATACATGGTGCCGTGAGCGAGCCGACCGTGGTTGAAATGGTAAAAGGCGCGCTAAAAAATTCCAATGCGACGATTGCGGTTTCGATTAGTGGCATTGCGGGTCCTGGCGGTGGCAGTGATGAAAAACCGGTGGGTACAGTATGCTTTGGTTTTGCCGATCAGGAAGGTTGGTTGAAGGTAAATACAGAGCATTTTTCTGGTGATAGAGCAGAGGTGCGATCGCAAGCGGTTGAGTTTGCACTTAAAACCCTGTGTGACTATTTGGGTGAGAGATCATAGTTTCACTGTTTGAGGTTTAAAATCCTTGCCAGATCAGTACTCTATCGAGCGAGTGCAAAAAAAATCCATACAGGTATGGACACTGTATGAATCAACAGTATAATGACACTCATAAATTGTTCAGCTCATACTGGACAGCACCAATCAGATTTTATATTCATCAGCCATGGTGGATAGTTTGGAGAAAGTGATGGACGAGAATAAACAGAAAGCCCTCGCCGCTGCGCTAGGTCAAATTGAAAAGCAATTCGGTAAAGGCTCTATTATGCGCCTTGGCGACAACCGCACAATGGATGTAGAAACCATTTCAACTGGTTCACTTTCTCTAGATATCGCACTCGGTGCTGGTGGTCTACCAATGGGTCGTATCGTAGAAATCTACGGTCCAGAATCTTCAGGTAAAACAACCCTAACTCTTGAGCTGATTGCCGCTGCGCAACGTGAAGGTAAAACTTGTGCCTTTATCGATGCTGAGCACGCACTTGATCCTATCTATGCGAAGAAACTAGGCGTTGATATTGATGCGCTATTGGTTTCTCAGCCAGATACCGGTGAGCAAGCGCTAGAAATCTGTGATGCATTAGCACGTTCAGGCGCAATTGACGTTCTAGTGGTTGACTCGGTTGCGGCACTAACACCAAAAGCTGAAATTGAAGGCGAGATGGGCGATAGCCACATGGGTCTTCAAGCGCGTATGCTATCGCAAGCAATGCGTAAGCTAACGGGTAACCTCAAGCAGTCTAACTGTATGTGTATCTTCATTAACCAAATTCGTATGAAGATTGGTGTAATGTTTGGTAACCCAGAAACTACAACGGGCGGTAACGCACTGAAGTTCTACGCATCTGTTCGTCTTGATATCCGTCGTACTGGTTCTATTAAAGAAGGCGATGAAGTGGTGGGTAACGAAACCCGCATTAAAGTTGTGAAGAACAAGATTGCAGCGCCATTCAAGCAAGCTGATACCCAGATCCTGTACGGTCAAGGCTTTAACCGCGAAGGTGAACTGATCGACCTAGGCGTGAAGCACAAGCTAGTAGAGAAAGCGGGTGCATGGTACAGCTACAACGGCGATAAGATTGGTCAAGGTAAAGCAAACGCTTGTAAGTTCCTGAAAGAAAACCCAGAAGCGGCGCAAACCATCGACAGCAAGCTACGTGAAATGTTGCTATCACCAGCTCAACCAGAAGAGCCTGAAACCGGTGAAATGCCACAAGAAGAAGAGTTTTAATCTCTCTTTGCTCACTGAACTAAATTGAATCCATAGCCAAGCCTCGCATCATGCGGGGCTTTGTTTTATCTTGTCTCTTTCCTCTCTTTCCTCTCTTTCCTCTCTTTCCTCTTTTCTATCTTCTCGCTTTTCGCTTCTATGGCAACGCTATCGCTTCTTGGATGACTGACAGGAAGAACAAGTCTCTTTAGGCTGCTTACCATAGCCAAATACTTTGCATGGCAGCGTGATGTATTGCTTCATTGCTTATGTCACCGCCTACGCTATGGAAAGGGGTTTAGCGTAGTGCTCTCGCTAGCTGCACGTTTAGGTTTGTTTAACAGTGAGTATGCTCCAGCCAAGATGAAGAGTTTGAAAGCACTTTTTATATGCAATTTGGTTTGATTGATAAGTTGCAGCTTGGTGATAAATAGTTCTTAGGTCGACTGGCTATTTAAATGTGATCTAGAGCAACCTAAATATAAGGCTATAAATAATATAGATTGGATTATTAAATGGTGATTTAAATAAAATTCGCCGATTTATATCTTTTTCATTAATTAATTCAAGTTGGATGTTTATTGATCGACATTAATTTAATTGACACAGATATTAATTGTGATCTCTTGGTTTTTTATTAATTATTTTTGTTTAATTAATAAATAAATGCCCCATTATTTTTAACAAAAAAACAGTGAATTCTTATGATAAATTTAAGCTTAATTTATAAATGAGATCTACTTCAAGTTTGATTTGATGATATTTTGGACTGACCTCGCCAAAGCAACCAATATTTTGCGCTTTTTTGGCACTTTTTATGCCCGGCAAACATTAAAAACTCTCGGTTTTGTTGTTATTGGTGTGTAAAAATAGGCTTTATTTGCATCGTTTTGGCACCGAAAAGAGAGTGTGTAAATTATTTCGTACAGTTAAATGTACGTATTAAAGTGTTAACTGACTCTCATAATGGCTGGTGGCTAACAAATTCGATAGTTACATACAATACCGATCCATCAAATAAATTAAAAAAACAACGTCTATAATATCTTGTTTTGGCAATAAAGTTGCCGTTTAGTTTTTTATACGAAAGCTCCAATTTATACCGCTTGAACAGCTATTCCCTTAGTCCGGAAAAAACATTCTAATGGCTTCGAAGTTTGGGGATACACCCAATTAAATAAAGAATATGACCATTTAATTAAATTGGAGTAAGAAAATGGAAAAACGTTACCCTGCTGAACCGTTTCGCATTAAAACTATCGAAAACGTTTCAATGATTGGTCGCGAAGAGCGTGCTGAAAAAATGAAAGAAGCTGGTTACAACACGTTTCTTCTAAACAGTGCTGATGTTTACATCGACCTACTAACTGACTCAGGCACATCTGCAATGTCTGACAAGCAGTGGGCTGCTCTAATGACTGGTGACGAAGCATACGCTGGTTCTAAAGATTTCTACAAACTAGAAGAAGCTGTTCAACGTCTATACGGTTTCCCATACCTAATTCCTACTCACCAAGGTCGCGGTGCTGAGAACATCCTTTCTCAAATCGCAATTCCTAAAGATAAAGGTCAACAATGGGTTCTTGGTAACATGTACTTCACAACTACACGTTTCCACCAAGAGCACAACGGTGCAAAATTCATCGACATCATCCGCGATGAAGCACACGATGCAGCACTAGATGTACCATTCAAAGGCAACATCGACCTAGACAAACTACAATCTGCTATCGCTGAGAAAGGCGCAGAAAACATTGCTTACGTATGTCTAGCAATCACTGTAAACCTAGCAGGTGGTCAGCCAGTATCTATGGCTAACATGCGTGCAGTAAGCGAAATCTGTAAAGCTAACGGCATCAAAGTATTCTACGATGCAACTCGCTGTGCAGAAAACGCATACTACATCAAAGAGCAGGAAGAAGGTTACGCAGACAAGACTATCAAAGAGATCGTTCTTGAGCAGTTCTCTTACGCAGACGGCGCAACAATGTCTTCTAAGAAAGACGGTCTTGCAAACATCGGTGGTTTCCTAGCGCTACGCGACGAGCACCTATTCGAAGAATCTAAAGAACTAGTAGTAGTATACGAAGGTATGCCTTCATACGGCGGTCTAGCTGGTCGTGACATGGCAGCTCTAGCTGTTGGTCTAGAAGAAGCTCTAGAGTTCCCATACCTTGACCACCGTATCAAGCAAATCCGTTACCTAGGTGACAAGCTACGTGCAGCTGGCGTTCCAATGATTGAACCAATCGGTGGTCACGCAGTATTCGTTGACGCACGTCGCTTCCTACCACACTTAGAGCAAGATCAGTGTCCAGCGCAAACTCTAGCTGCGTCTGTATACATCGAGACAGGTGTACGTACAATGGAACGTGGTATCGTATCTGCTGGTCGTAACCGTGAGACTGGTGACCACCACCGTCCAGCTCTAGAAACAATTCGTCTAACTATTCCACGTCGTGTTTACACTTACGCACACATGGATGCAGTAGCTGAAGGTATCATCGAGCTATACAAAAACCGCGATCAAATCAAAGGTCTTAAGTTTGTATACGAGCCTAAGCAACTACGCTTCTTCACTTCTCGTTTCGAGTACATTGAAGGTTAATAGTTAGCTGTTAGCTGAGTTACTAAGCCCCCTAATTTAGGGGGCTTTTTTGTATTTGGTCTACGATAGACCTAAAGCTCTATTTGTTGACAAGGTTGTCGAAATTTCGGCTAAGGCAGTGCCCGTAGAAACGAGGTAAATCAAGCTAAATGCACACTATTGTCCTTGATTGATAACCGTTATTTTTGCGAGCTGGCTTAAAGTGGGCACAAAGTGGTGTTTAGCTGGTGTTGCAGACTGGCGAAACCGTGCATCTTCGGGCGACTTGGGTATAGCATCTAGCACACGCTTATGTGTACAATACAGCAAAATTCTATCTCGACTATTTTCAGGAAGAGCTGCATGTACATGAGCACAGATGAGGTTCGTAACGCGTTCCTCAAGTTCTTTGAAAGCAAAGGACACCAAATCGTAGAAAGTTCATCGTTAGTACCGCATAACGACCCAACCCTGCTTTTCACTAACGCAGGTATGAACCAATTTAAAGATTGTTTCTTAGGTTTAGAAAAACGCGCCTACACACGAGCAACTACGGCCCAACGCTGTGTACGTGCTGGCGGTAAACACAACGACCTAGAAAACGTAGGCTTTACTGCACGTCACCACACATTCTTTGAAATGCTAGGTAACTTCAGCTTCGGTGATTACTTCAAAGAAGACGCGATTGCTTACGCATGGGAATTCCTGACTGAAACGCTACAACTACCAAAAGACCGTCTACTAGTAACGGTATACGAGACGGATGACGAAGCGTTTGATATCTGGAACCAAAAAATTGGTATCCCAGCTGATCGCATCGTACGTATCGGTGATAAAGAAGGCGGCAAAGCTTACGAGTCAGACAACTTCTGGCAAATGGGCGACACTGGTCCTTGTGGTCCTTGTACTGAAATCTTCTACGATCACGGTGAACACATTTGGGGCGGTCGTCCTGGTTCTCCTGAAGAAGACGGTGACCGTTTTATCGAGATCTGGAACAACGTATTCATGCAGTTCAACCGTCACGCAGACGGCACAATGGAACCACTTCCAAAGCCATCTGTTGATACGGGTATGGGTATCGAGCGTATTTCTGCAATCATGCAAGGCGTTCACTCAAACTACGAAATCGACGTATTCCAAACGCTAATTAAAGCAGCGGCTGAAGTGACAGGTTGTGAAGACCTATCTAACCAGTCTCTACGTGTAATTGCTGACCACATCCGTTCATGTTCATTCCTAATCGTTGATGGCGTTATGCCTTCAAACGAAGGTCGTGGTTACGTTCTACGTCGTATTATCCGTCGTGCAGTTCGTCACGGTAACAAAGTCGGTGCTCAAGGAGCATTCTTCCACAAGTTGGTTGGCGTATTGGCAGAGATCATGGGTACAGCAGGCGAAGAACTAAAACGTCAACAAGCGGTTGTTGAAAAAGTTCTACGCATCGAAGAAGAGAACTTCGGACGTACTCTTGAACGTGGCATGACAATTCTAAACGAAGCTTTAGATAACCTAGATGGTAAAGTGCTAGACGGTGAAACCGTATTTAAACTTTACGACACTTACGGCTTCCCAGCTGACCTTACCAACGACGTAGCGCGTGAGCGTGATTTTGCGATCGACGAAGAAGGTTTTGAGAAAGCGATGGAAGAGCAGCGTCAACGTGCTCGTGAAGCTGGTCAATTCGGTACTGACTACAATGCTGCTATCAAAACTGACGCACAAACTGAGTTCTGCGGTTACGCAGGTACAGAAGGTTCAAGTGTAGTCGCAGCAATGTTTGTTGAAGGCAACGAAGTTGAATCTCTATCAGCAGGTGATAAGGCAATCCTTATCCTTGAAGAAACCCCATTCTACGCTGAGTCAGGCGGTCAATGTGGTGATGCTGGTGTGATCAAAACTGAATCAGGTCTATTCAAAGTAGAAGATACACAGAAACTGGGTAATGCGATTGCACACCACGGTGAGTTGACTGAAGGCGTGATCGCGAAAGGCGATAAAGCGCAAACTCTCGTTGATGCAGTGCGCCGCGCAGCAATCACATTGAACCACTCTGCAACGCACCTGTTACACGCAGCACTACGTAAAGTATTGGGTGAGCATGTAACGCAGAAAGGCTCTCTAGTGAAAGCTGAAAACCTACGTTTTGACTTCTCTCACCTAGAAGGTGTGACAGCTGCCGAGCTAAAAGAAGTTGAGCGTCTAGTGAACGCGCAAATTCGTCGTAACCACAACATCGAAACCAATATCATGGATATTGAATCGGCTAAGCACAAAGGTGCGATGGCACTATTCGGTGAGAAATACGATGATGAAGTACGTGTGCTATCAATGGGTGATTTCTCAACTGAGCTATGTGGTGGTATCCACGCGTCTAACACTGGTGACATCGGTCTATTCAAGATCACGTCAGAAGGTGGTATTGCAGCAGGCATCCGTCGTATTGAAGCGGTAACCGGCGAAGCAGCACTAGATGCAATCGAAGCGCAGCAAGACAAGTTCGAAGCGAAGCTTTCTGAAGCAGCGAACAAAGCGAAAGCGCTAGAGAAAGAAATTCAGCAACTGAAAGACAAGCTAGCCTCACAAGCGAGTGCGAGCCTAACTAGCCAAGTGAAAGAAATCGCAGGCGTTAAGGTCTTGGTTGCTCAACTAGACGGCGCAGACAACAAAGCACTTCGTGGCATGGTTGATGAGCTGAAAAACCAATTAGGTAGCGGCATTATCATGCTAGGCAACGTGGCTGATGACAAAGTTGGTCTAATTGCTGGCGTAACCAAAGACTTGGTTGGCAAAGTAAAAGCAGGCGAACTGGTTAATATGGTTGCTCAGCAAGTTGGCGGTAAAGGCGGCGGTCGTCCGGATATGGCGCAAGCAGGTGGTACTGATGCATCAGCACTTCCGAGCGCATTAGAGTCAGTAGAAGCTTGGATTGCCGAGCGTCTATAAGACCTAATTAAACCTTACACACGCTCAATCATTTATGGTTGAGCGTTCTTTTTTGTAGCAACCAGATGGATTATCACTTCTGGTTGATGTTTTATCCGCTCGTTTACGCGAGTGGCACAATGAGACTTTGGTCTTGGGCAGGTGAAGACTGGTGAAAAAGCCTCTTATCGTGCAGAAATTTGGCGGTACTTCGGTGGGTTCAATTGAACGAATCCATCAAGTTGCAGAGCACATCATCAACGCAAAAAATGCAGGTAATCAAGTCGTCGTTGTTGTTTCAGCAATGTCGGGTGAAACCAATCGATTATTGGATCTCGCCAAGCAAATCGATAGTGTACCTGATGCTCGTGAGCTGGATGTACTGCTGTCTGCGGGCGAACAAGTTTCAATGGCTTTGTTGGCGATTACGCTTAACAAAATGGGCTATACAGCACGTTCGTTAACGGGAACTCAGGCGAAGATTGTCACTGATGAACAGTACAACGATGCGACGATAAAGCACATTGATGTTCAACCAATCATAGAGTTACTGGCGCAAGACCAAATTGTTATTGTAGCTGGCTTTCAGGGCATAACTGAAAGTGGCGATATTACTACCTTAGGTCGAGGTGGCTCAGATACATCTGCGGTTGCGCTTGCTGGCGCTTTACAAGCCGATGAGTGTCAGATTTTTACCGATGTTGATGGGGTTTACTCTTGTGATCCTCGTATCGTTAAAGATGCGCACAAGTTGGAAGTGATTGATTTTCCGACCATGGAAGCGATGGCAAGACACGGAGCCAAAGTCTTGCATCTGCCTTCTGTGCTGCATGCATGGAAAAATCAAGTTCCGTTACGAGTGTTGTCGACATTTGATGTTAATCAGGGTAGCTTGGTCAAAGGAGATGAATGTACACTTCCTGTCTGTGGTTTAGCTATCCAGCGTGATATGTGCTTGATTAAGGCTGAAAAGGAGACTCTTGCGTTATTGCAAAAACAGAGTCGCCTGCTTGGTATTGCAATTTGGGATGTGATTGAGCACCCAGAATGGCTTGCCGTTGTTGTCAAGCAAGATGCGTACTCTAAACTAGAGTTGGTTTTACAGGGAAAAGTGGCGGATTGTCTTCCTATTAGCTTGTTGACCGCCGTGGGCGCCAATACTGCCGAACTCGCGACTTTATCGCAACAGTTACTGGTTGATAATGATATCGTGACAATTCACCAAAAATTTGATGAACAGTCATTTACGATTGCATTATGCCCAGAGAGCGTAGATAGTGCGGCAAATTTATGGCACCAAGCGTATATAACGCCCAACAAAGCACACGATTGCCTACAGAAACATGCCTTCTTGAACTAGATTCGAACAAGAATAGAGTTTACGAAAATATAACTTTTGTTGGATAATAGCTTTGTAGCAAGAAATTTTAAGAGATTACTCAAGGAGCACAGAATGCTAATTTTAACTCGCCGTGTTGGTGAAACTCTAATGATTGGTGATGAAGTCACTGTAACTGTACTGGGTGTAAAAGGTAACCAAGTACGCATCGGTGTTAATGCTCCGAAAGAAGTGTCTGTTCATCGCGAAGAAATCTACATGCGCATTCAGGCAGAAAAAGGTAATGGTAACGTTGCATCAGGCAACTACTAATTGCTAAGAAAAAGCTGGCACATTGTCAGCTTTTTTTGTGGGCGCATAATGGCAAATCTCTCAAAAAAGCATGAATAAACACCGCTTTGGTTAAATAGGCAACGGTTGAAAGGGTTTTTGTCAAATTTGCCAAGAAAGTAATTGACTTATTTTCGGTAAATCGTAATATGTGCCTCCGCAAGACGGTGAGGTGGCCGAGAGGCTGAAGGCGCTCCCCTGCTAAGGGAGTATACGGCTTGATACCGTATCGAGGGTTCGAATCCCTCCTTCACCGCCATTCTTGCTTCTTCTTTTAGAAGAATTGCTCTTCGGAGCATAGCTTTGAAACAAAGCAAATTGCGCGCTCGTAGCTCAGCTGGATAGAGTACCTGGCTACGAACCAGGCGGTCAGAGGTTCGAATCCTCTCGAGCGCGCCATTCTCTCTTAGAGGGAATAATTAAAAAAACGGTGAGGTGGCCGAGAGGCTGAAGGCGCTCCCCTGCTAAGGGAGTATACGGCTTGATACCGTATCGAGGGTTCGAATCCCTCCTTCACCGCCATTTTTATTGGCCAATAGGTCAATTTTTTTGTTTCAAATCTAATGTTTTGTGATATGCTTCACATCCTGCGCGTCCTTAGCTCAGCTGGATAGAGTACCTGGCTACGAACCAGGCGGTCGGAGGTTCGAATCCTCCAGGACGCGCCACTCTTTAGGTCACAGACCTGATATTGATTAGTGATAATTGATATCGAAAATATTGCGCGCTCGTAGCTCAGCTGGATAGAGTACCTGGCTACGAACCAGGCGGTCAGAGGTTCGAATCCTCTCGAGCGCGCCATTATTAAGGGCTTTAAGTCCTGATAATGATTGAATCATTATCGAAACCCGTGCGTCCTTAGCTCAGCTGGATAGAGTACCTGGCTACGAACCAGGCGGTCGGAGGTTCGAATCCTCCAGGACGCGCCACTCTTTAGGTCACAGACCTGATATTGGTTAGCTTTAATTAATATCGAAAACATTGCGCGCTCGTAGCTCAGCTGGATAGAGTACCTGGCTACGAACCAGGCGGTCAGAGGTTCGAATCCTCTCGAGCGCGCCATTATTAAGGGCTTTAGTCCTGATAGTGATCAGATCATTATCGAAACCCGTGCGTCCTTAGCTCAGCTGGATAGAGTACCTGGCTACGAACCAGGCGGTCGGAGGTTCGAATCCTCCAGGACGCGCCACTTTTCTTTTGAAAAGAATAGGGGTCATAGACCTGATATTGGTTAGCTTTAATTAATATCGAAAACATTGCGCGCTCGTAGCTCAGCTGGATAGAGTACCTGGCTACGAACCAGGCGGTCAGAGGTTCGAATCCTCTCGAGCGCGCCATCATTGAAAGCCTCGCAGAAATGCGGGGCTTTTTTATTAACAATTATTTAGCATAATTGTCACCCTTCATATACAACTAGTTGTTTTTCAAACACTATTTTCAGAACTTTTAAGCCTATCGCAGTAAAGTCCCTCAAGTTGGAATAACGTGGGATAAACACTAGTTATTTGTTCTTTTTATACCGAATATTCCAGCTTTATGTGATTTGTGTGACGAATATTTCGCCAGAAATGTGCAATATCATAAAGAGTGCCTTAAACAAAATTGACAAAATTTAATCAATCGAGATAATCCTAGTCCTCTTGTCGGGATCATAGGAAGCATCCAACGGCAATGTGAGTACGATTTCGTACCGCCACAGTTAAGTGATAAGTCTCATAAAATAACAGCTTGATCACTTAGGCAATTGTCAGGATGACAAAGAAAGGACGCAAAATGGACAATATTGGAAGCCAATTATTTGATGCTGCCACCCTAATGGTTACAGGGATGTCGGTAGTATTCATTTTCCTCACAATTCTTGTATACCTCGTTCGGTTGATGTCTCGCTTAGTGCCAGAGGAAGTGCCAGAGCCGATTTCTACCCCAGTACAAAATAAATCAGTTCAATCATCTTCTGCTGTCAGCCCGAAGGTCGTAGCGGCTATCTCTGCCGCGGTACACCAGTACCGTACCTCTGCAGCTAAATAGCAATTAAAGGATTAAAAGGAGTTAATGAGCATGTCTAAACCACTAGCTATCACTGATGTGGTACTTCGTGACGCCCATCAATCACTATTTGCTACGCGTATGCGTATCGAGGATATGTTACCGATTGCCGCTGAGCTGGATAAAGTCGGTTACTGGTCTTTAGAAACATGGGGCGGCGCGACATTTGACTCATGTATTCGCTTTTTGGGTGAAGACCCATGGGAGCGCCTACGTGAACTGAAAAAGGCAATGCCGAACACACCAATGCAGATGTTACTGCGTGGTCAAAACTTACTGGGCTATCGTCATTACGCCGATGACGTAGTTGAAAAATTTGTCGAGCGTGCCCACGCCAATGGTATGGATGTTTTCCGTATTTTTGATGCGATGAACGACGTACGTAACTTCCAAAAAGCAGTCAAAGCGACTGTGGATGTTGGTGCACACGCTCAAGGTACTCTCTCATACACAACCAGCCCTGTGCACAATGTTGACACTTGGGTGGATTTGGCGAAACGTCTGGAAGATCTTGGTTGCCACTCGCTGTGTATTAAAGATATGGCGGGGCTGCTTAAGCCTTACGAGGCAGAAGAGTTGATCACGCGTATCAAAGCGTCGTGTGATGTGCCGCTTGCGCTGCACTGCCATGCGACCACTGGTCTATCAACCGCAACGGCAGTTAAAGCGGTCGAAGCTGGCGTTGATATTCTTGATACTGCGATTTCATCAATGAGCTGTACTTACGGTCATACGCCAACCGAAACTGTCGTAGCGATGCTGCAAGGCACTGAACGTGACACCAACCTAAACCTTGATCAGATTGAACCGATTGCTGCTTACTTCCGTGATGTACGTAAGAAGTACGCTAAATGGGAAGGTCAGCTTAAAGGTGTTGATTCACGTATCCTGATTGCTCAAGTACCAGGTGGTATGTTGACCAATATGGAAGGTCAGCTAAAAGAGCAAGGCGCTGCGGATCGTATTGATGAAGTGCTAGAAGAGATCCCGCGCGTACGCCAAGATCTTGGCTTTATTCCTCTGGTTACGCCAACGTCACAGATCGTCGGTACACAAGCCGTGATCAACGTGCTAACCGGCGAGCGCTACAAGAGCATCACCAAAGAGACTGCCGGTGTACTAAAAGGTGAATACGGTGCTGCGCCTGCGGAAGTGAACGCAGAGCTGCAAGCTCGCGTGCTAGACGGCGCTGAGCCGATCACTTGCCGACCAGCGGATCTGCTGGAAGCGGAATTGAATAAACTGACGGATGATCTGCTAGCGAAAGCCAAAGAAGAGGGCATTTCATTGGCAGAAGATACCGTCGATGATGTGCTAACTTACGCGCTATTTCCGCAAGTCGGTCTCAAGTTCCTTAAGAATCGTCACAACCCAGAAGCCTTTGAGCCAGCACCAGGTAAAGAAGCGCCAGCTCCAGTTGCGGCGCCTGCAGTAGCTCCTGCCGCAGGTGGTATTGAGACTTACAGTGTCAAAGTTGACGGTCAGGTTTACGATGTTGAAGTTGGACCGCAAGGGCAACTGACTTCAGTCGCGCCTGCAGCAACGCAGGCAGCTCCAGCGGCAGCGCCAGTTGCTTCTGGTAATGTTGAAGCGGTACCTGCGCCTCTAGCGGGCAACATTTTCAAAGTGAACGTCCAAAGTGGCTCTGAAGTTGCTGAAGGTGATGTGTTGTTGATCCTTGAAGCGATGAAGATGGAAACTGAAGTACGCGCTGCTCGCGGTGGTGTGGTTCAGGATCTTCACGTCAAAGAAGGTGATTCAGTCGTCGTTGGCGCTCCGCTATTAAGCCTTGCGTAAGGGAGTACCATGGAAGGATTATTAACTCTCTGGTCTGAGACTGGTATTGCTAATTTTGAGTTTGGTCAGCTGTGTATGATCGCAGTTGGCTGTACTTTGCTTTACTTAGCGATTCGTAAAGGCTTTGAGCCGCTGTTGCTATTACCGATCGGTTTTGGCGCTATCTTGGCCAATATTCCAGTGGTTGGTTTAGCCAACAGTGCGGTAGTCAATGCGATTGCCGCAGGGGATATCAAGTTATTGACTGAGTTTGCTTCGGTACTTGGCGTAACGGATATTTCAGCTGAAGCGATTAAAGCCGCGTACAAAATGGCAGAGCCAGAGCAATTGACCCTACTCGAGTCGTTAGCCAGCAATGCTAAGTTTAACGATGGCACGCTGTACACTTTCTATAAAGTGGCCGTTGCCTCTGGTATCGCACCGCTGCTGATCTTTTTGGGTGTGGGAGCAATGACGGACTTTGGTGCCTTGATCGCTAACCCAAAAACCTTGTGGCTTGGTGCAGCAGCGCAGTTTGGTATTTTTGCTACGCTATTTGGCGCGATTTTACTCAACTATGTGCCTGGTATGGAGTTCTCGATGCCAGACGCTGCGTCTATCGCGATTATCGGTGGTGCAGATGGTCCAACGGCAATTTTCCTTGCCAGTAAGCTATCACCTGATTTGCTTGGAGCCATTGCCGTAGCGGCATACAGCTACATGGCATTAGTGCCAATCATTCAACCGCCGATTATGAAAGCGTTGACGACGCCAGAAGAGCGTAAAATCAAGATGGCTCAACTGCGTCATGTCGGCAAAACAGAGAAGATCCTCTTCCCATTGGCAGTGTTGATGATGGCGATTTTGTTCTTGCCTTCGGCAACGCCTCTGGTCGGTATGTTCTGTTTAGGTAACTTGATGCGTGAAGCGGGTGTGGTTGATCGCCTATCGAAGACGGCGCAAAATGAGCTTATCAATATTGTTACCATTTTCTTGGGCTTAAGTGTTGGTTCTAAGCTGCAAGCCGAAGAGTTCTTAAACATCGAAACTCTGGGTATTCTTGCGCTTGGTGCGGTTGCCTTTAGTATCGGTACCGCTGGCGGCGTATTGATGGCGAAGCTACTCAATAAGTTCTCTAAAGAAGACATCAACCCACTGATTGGTGCTGCGGGCGTTTCTGCGGTACCAATGGCAGCACGTGTGGTGAACAAAGTTGGTTTGGAAGCAAACCCACAGAACTTCTTGTTGATGCACGCGATGGGACCAAACGTAGCGGGAGTATTAGGATCAGCGGTTGCCGCTGGTATCTTGCTTGCACTTGTAGGCTAGTAAAACCTTGTTACTCAAGCTTAAGCGATAACTTGGTTAATTTGCGATCAGGTGGTTAACCTCGATAAACAAAATGTTATATATTCAAAGGGATGCTTCGGCATCCCTTTTTTACATCAATAAGGACAGCTTGATATGGAAAATAAGCAAATCGCAATTCCCCATTTTGGAGAGCCGGATGTGCTCGCCATTCAATATACGCAAATCCCGCAGCCTCAAAAGGGCGAGGTGCTGGTGAAAGTGGCGTTTGCGAGTGTGAACCCAATTGATGTAAAAACACGTGCCGGGCTCGGATGGGCGGCGGCGCAAAACAAAGATAACCTACCTTGGGTGCCGGGCTATGATATTTCTGGTTCGGTGATTGAATGCGGCGAAGCGACTGAGAAATTTGATCTCGGCGATAAAGTCGCGGGTTTTATTGGCTTCCCTTTACAAGGCGGGGGCTACAGTCAATACGTTACCGTACCGGAAAGCAGCTTAAGCCGAGTGCCTGAAGCGGTTACTCTTGAAGCGGCAGCCGCGCTTCCGCTTGCTGGGCAAACTGCAATCCAAGCGTTGGATAAAGTGTCTGTGCAAGAAGGTCAGCGCGTATTGATTTTAGCTGGTGCTGGCGGTGTTGGACATATTGCGGTGCAATTGGCGGTGGCAGCAAAAGCAGAAGTGTTTACCACTTGTGGTGAAAGCAACTTAGACTACATGGCGACACTTGGCGCGCACGCGATTAACTACCGTTTTGCCCCGGTCTCGGAGCGAGTTGAAGAAGCTGATGCCTTGATTGATCTTGTCGGTGGTGATGCTGCGCTCGATGCGCTTAAATGCTTAAAAGATAATGCTAAAGTGGTGACGGTGCCGACTTTAAGCGCTGAGCTTATTTGCGAAAAAGCTAAGTTACTCGGCTTTGAAGCAACCGGCATGTTGGTTGACCCAAATCGCGAACAGCTCGACGCGATGCTTTATTTAGTTAGCGTCGGGATGTTGAAAGCGGAAATCTATCAAATCTACCCGATGGATCAGGTGGTGGAAGCCCATAAACAAATGGAAACAGGGCACACACGAGGAAAAATTTTGTTGGATATGCAATGCTAGAAACGTTTAATACCGCGTTTCAATCTATCGCCTTATGGTTTTCTGATTCAGCACTGTGGGTTCTTTTTTTTAGCGGATTACTCAGTGCGACATTATTACCTGGAGGCTCAGAGGCAGGTTTAATCGCTACTTTGAGCCTAAATCAATATTCTCCCGCTATGGTTATAGTAGTGGCGACACTTGGTAACACTTTAGGTGGGCTGACCAACTATTGGCTTGGTCTTTGGTTACCAAATCGAACTCAAAACGAAAAACATGGTCATAAAGCGATACAGTGGTTACAAAAGTATGGCTACTGGAGTTTGTTTTTTAGTTGGTTACCTATTATTGGCGACCCTTTATGTCTCGCAGCAGGTTGGCTTCGAATGAAGTTTTGGCCAAGTTTTTGGCTAATCTTATTCGGTAAAGCTTTCCGTTATTCTTTGCTTGCTGCCTTGTTCTACGGTCTGTTCTAAGGAAATACGATGAGAAAGTTTCTAATCGGTGCCGTTTCTCTTACCGCTTTGTTCGGTTGCACCTCAAATATCGATTATTCCGTACCGTTCTTTTCTTCTCTTCCACCAGGCGTCACGCTAGTTGAAGAGGTAGATGCTGTCGCAGGTAAAGCGACCATCCCTTACAGTAAATATAAACTCGACAATGGCTTAACCGTTATTCTCTCACCGGATCACTCTGATCCTCTAGTGCATGTTGATGTGACTTATCATGTTGGTTCTGCTCGTGAAGAAATCGGCAAATCTGGTTTTGCGCACTTTTTTGAGCACATGATGTTTCAGGGCAGCGAACATGTTGGCGATCAAGAGCATTTTCGTTTGATCACCGAAGCGGGGGGTAGCCTAAATGGCACGACCAATCGTGATCGTACTAACTACTTTGAAACTGTGCCTGCCAACCAGCTAGAAAAGATGTTGTGGTTAGAGTCTGATCGCATGGGCTTTTTGCTGGATGCGGTTTCACAGCGTAAGTTCGAGATACAGCGTGACACGGTGAAAAATGAACGCGCGCAGAATTTCGATAATCGACCTTATGGTTTGATGTGGGAGAAAATGGCTGAAGCTATGTACCCAGAAGGTCATCCATATTCTTGGCAAACCATCGGTTATGTTGAAGATTTGGATCGAGTAGACGTGAATGATCTGAAAGCGTTTTTCTTACGTTGGTATGGTCCAAATAATGCGGTGTTGACCATCGGTGGCGATATCGATGTTGATCAGACATTGGAATGGGTAAACAAATACTTTGGCTCGATTCCACAAGGTCCAGCGGTTGAGCAAGCAGATAAACAGCCAGCCACTTTGACAGAAGATAAATTCATTACCTTAGAAGATCGCATTCAACAGCCGATGGTACTTGTTGGCTGGCCAACTCAATACCGCGGTCATCAAGATGAGATGGCGCTGAACGCTCTGGCGTCTGCACTAGGAAGTGGCGCCAATTCACTGCTTTATCAAAAGCTAGTCAAAACGCAAAAAGCGGTGGATGCTGGAGCTTTCCAAGATTGTGCTGAACTGACTTGTAACTTCTATGTTTACGCTATGGCACCATCGGGTGATAAAGGACAATTAAAACCGCTGTATCAAGAGATGATGCAGGTGTTGTCGGATTTTAAAGCGCAGGGCATTGCTCAAGAGCGCTTAGATGAAATTACCGGTATGTCAGAGTCTTCAGCGGTATTTGCACTACAAAGTGTCAGTGGCAAAGTGTCACAGTTAGCTTCCAATGAGACTTTCTACGGGCAGCCAGACCGACTACAAACTCAGCTTGAACGTATTCGCGCCGTGACACCTGAGTCAGTGATGGACGCATACCAGAAGTACATCAATGGTCATCACAAAGTGACGTTAAGTGTTGTGCCGCGCGGTAAATTAGACTTTGCGGTTCAGTCTGCCACATTTACTACACCAGAGCGCACTTTGCCTGAGTATCAAAAGCTGACCGATAGTGACTTAGACTACCGCCGTCCGGTTGATTCCTTTGATCGCTCAGTGATGCCGCAAGTGGCTGAAGCAGTGAAAGCGGAAATGCCACAACTGTACCGCGTGTACTTTGATAATGGTGTTGAGTTGCTAGGCACGGTGAGTGATGAAACCCCAACGGTGCAAATGGATATTCGTTTGCCCGCAGGAGAGCGTTACGCCAAGCCTGGACAAGAAGGGATTGCCAATCTTACTGCCGCCATGATGCAAGAGGGCACGCAACAGTCGAGCCTAGAAGAGTTGCAGGCAAGGCTTGATAAGCTGGGCAGCAGCGTGTCAATTGAGGCTGGCAACTACACCACGACAATTTCGTTGGCGAGCTTAGAGAAGAACTTGCCACAGACATTGGCGATTGTTGATGAGGTGCTATTCAAGCCAGCGTTTAAGCCGCAAGACTTTGAGCGCGTTAAAAAGCAGATGCTTGAAGGGCTGGTTTATCAACATCAGCAACCGAGTTGGTTAGCTTCGCAGGCGACTCGCCAAGTGTTGTTTGATGGCTCGATTTACCAGCGCCCAAGTGACGGTACTGCTGAATCAATGAGTAAATTGACGCTTGAGGACGTCAAAGCCTTCTATCGCCAGCATTACACTCCGCAAGGTGCACAAATTGTGGTGGTGGGTGATATCGGCAAATCGGCAGTGGTATCGCAGCTAGCGTTTATTAAGAGTTGGCAAGGTGAAGTAGCGCCGCTGCTCAATCCGCAGGTTGTAAAGCCTTTGCAAGGTCAGACGATTTATCTGGTGGATAAGCCAGGGGCGCCGCAAAGTGTGGTGCGTATGGTGCGCCAAGGGCTGCCGTTTGATGCCACTGGTGAAGTTTACCTGACCCAATTAGCCAACTTTAATTTGGCGGGCAACTTCAACAGCCGTCTTAACCAGAACTTGCGTGAAGATAAAGGCTATACCTATGGCGCGAGTGGCTACTTGGCTTCAAATCGCGAAGTTGGGGCAGTGATCTTCTCGGCGCAAGTTCGAGCTGATGCGACAGTCCCTTCGATTGTTGAGATGGAAAAAGAGCTTAAACAGTACAGCGAAAACGGCATGACCGAGCAAGAGCTGAACTTTATGCGTTTAGCTGTCGGGCAGCAAGATGCACTTAAGTATGAAACACCAGCTCAGAAGGCGCGTTTACTTGGTAGCATTTTAACCTTTAGCTTGGATGAAGATTATCTACAACAAAGAAACGAAATTGTCGAAACAGTCAACAAAGATGGACTAGATGCGTTGGCTAAGAAGTGGTTTAATCCAAAAGACTACCAAATTATTGTTGTTGGTGATGCGAAAAGGTTAAAACCACAGCTGGAATCGTTACAGATTCCTATCAAAGAGCTTGAAATTGTCCAGTAAAGGACACATAAAGAGAGCATGTTGGTAGGGCGAATTATCGCCCTACAGTATGTATTGAGCCAGTTCTCGCTATATCGACACTATCATATAGCTATGGACCACAGATTAAGGCGACTCAGTTTTGACAGATTTTGCTGCGCGTTTAGAAAAAGTTGCCCGCAACCCCGAAGTATTTAAAAACTTTGGTCGCGGTGTAGAACGAGAAACCCTGCGCTATAAACAAGGTGGTAATCTGGCGACCACCCCACATCCTAGTGGCTTAGGCTCTGCATATTCCAATAACTGGATTACTACCGACTTTGCTGAGTCGTTATTGGAATTTATCACCCCAGTCTCTCAAGATATCGATACACTGCTGGCTCAGTTAGAAGATATTCATCATTTCACCCAAACCAAACTAGAGGGTGAGAAGATGTGGCCGCTTTCGATGCCTTGCTACGTTTCTGACGAAGACATCATCAACCTTGCTCAATACGGCTCATCGAACTCAGGTAAGATGAAAACGCTGTATCGTGAAGGTTTAAAGCGCCGTTACGGCAGTTTGATGCAAATTATCTCAGGTGTGCATTTTAACTTCTCATTCCCTGAAGCGTTTTGGGATGCTTTGCATGGTGAGCAAGATGAAGATGCGCGCCAAGCGACTAAGTCTGCGGGCTATTTTGCTTTGATCCGTAATTACTACCGCTTTGGTTGGTTAATTCCATTTTTCTTTGGCGCGTCACCTGCTTTGTGTTCATCGTTTATTCAAGGGCGTGAGACCAAACTGCCATTTGAAAATATCGGTAAAACACTCTATTTACCACAAGCGACATCATTGCGTTTGAGTGATTTGGGCTACACCAGCAGTGAGCAAAGCGTCCTTAAAATTGGTTTTAACAGCATTGAAGAGTACCTAGAAGGGCTCAACAGCGCGATTCGTTTACCTTCAGCTGAGTTTGCTAAGATTGGCGTTAAAGTGGATGGCGAGTATCGTCAGCTCAACAGTAACGTGCTGCAAATTGAAAACGAACTGTATGCGCCGATTCGCCCTAAACGCGTGACACAAAAAGGTGAAAAACCATCAGAGGCATTGACTCGCGGTGGTGTTGAGTACATCGAAGTTCGTTCATTGGATGTGAACCCATACAGCGCGATTGGTATCGACAAAGACCAAGTCCGTTTCCTTGATCTGTTCCTGACATGGGCTGCGCTTAGCGACTCTGAACCGATGGATTTCTGTGAGCAAGCTTGCTGGCGTGAAAACTGGAATAAAGTCGTTGTAGAAGGTCGTAAAGTTGGTCTTGAGCTACAAATTGGCTGCAAAGGCGAAGTGCTGACTCTGCAAGAGTGGGCTAAACGCGTGTTTGTTGAATTGGTGGAAGTAGCGAAAGCGATGGATAAAGTGCAGGGTGGTGATGAATACCAAGCAGTGTGCGACAAGCTACTCACTTGGATTGATAACCCAGAGCTGACGCTTTCTGGTCAAGTGCTGGCAGACACCAAAGCGCATGAGGGGCTAGGCAACTTAGGTCGCACCTTAGGTCGTAAATACATCGAGCAGCATTTAGCACATCAGTATCGAGAATACTCACTGGAAGAAATGGAAGGTGAGGTAGCTCGCTCTGTGGAGGCTCAGCGTGCTCAAGAAGCCTCTGATACGCTTAACTTCGATGATTTCTTAGCGGACTATTTCTCTTATTTGAAGCAGTAATCATGACCAAAGAAAGGATTCTGAAACTCGCTCTTTTTGTTAGCGTGGCTGGCTTAGCTGGCTGCGCGACACCACCACCGAGTAATCAAAGTAACATTTGTGCCATCTTTCGGGAAAATCCCGATTGGTATGATGATGCTGTCGATATGCAAGAAGAGTGGGGCACGCCGATTAATGTCGCGATGGCATTTGTAAAGCAAGAAAGTAGCTTTCGCCATGATGCCAGACCACCGAAAGATTACCTGTTAGGGTTTATTCCATGGGGACGTGTCAGCAGCGCCTATGGCTATGCGCAAGCGCAAGATCCTGCATGGGAAGATTTTCAAAAAGCGACCAATCACGGAGGGTCGCGCACCAGTTTTGATGACTCGTTAATGTTTATTGGTTGGTATACCTCTGAAACGCAAAAGCAATTGGGCATTTCTAAATGGGATCCATACAACCAATATTTAGCGTATCATGAAGGTCGTGGTGGGTATAAACGCAAAACCTATCAAGGCAAGCCTTCACTGATTCGCGTCGCGCGTAAAGTGGAGCAACAAGCAAAGGATTATGGTTGGCAACTTAAACAGTGCCGCCAAGAGTTGGAAAATAATAGAAGCTGGTTTTTCTAACTAGCAGGAGAGGGATGATGCCATTATTAGATAGTTTTACCGTTGACCACACGCGCATGAATGCACCTGCGGTACGTGTCGCAAAAACCATGACAACGCCAAAAGGTGACACCATTACCGTGTTCGACCTGCGTTTCACTGCACCAAACAAAGACATTTTGTCAGAGCGTGGTATTCATACTCTAGAGCATCTCTACGCGGGCTTTATGCGTAATCACTTAAACGGTGAAAGCGTAGAGATCATCGATATCTCACCAATGGGTTGTCGCACTGGCTTTTACATGAGTTTGATTGGGACGCCTGATGAGCCACAAGTGGCTACTGCATGGCTAGCGGCAATGCAAGATGTGCTTAAAGTTGAAGACCAAAACAAAATTCCTGAGCTGAACGAGTACCAATGTGGTACAGCAGCAATGCATTCACTCGATGAAGCAAAGCAAATTGCTGAAGCAATTATCGCGGCGGGAATTTCGGTCAATAAAAACGATGAACTGGCGCTGCCAGAGTCAATGCTCAATGAATTACGCGTTGATTAATCCATCGCTGAAAACAAAAAGGAAGGCATTATGCCTTCCTTTTTTCGTTCTAGAGCTGGTTATTACTGCGCTTTAGGTAGCACCACGACTTGGGTTTTTGCCCAGATATCGTGAAAGCCACGTTTTTGCGGATCGAGCGGCACGGTAAAGTTAGCCAAACCAAAGCCAGAGGTTGCTAAGCGAATAAGTGCTTGCGTGACTGTGATTCGACCGCCTTGTAAGTTACGCACTTGGATTTTCCATGCGCGCATGCCAAGAGTTTGCCCGGCACGCGTCCAGAAAAAGACAAAGAAGTAAACCCACACGGCTGCCAGATAGAAGGTGTACAGTGGGCTCCAAACCGGATGATTGGTTAATAGGTCACTGACATCAACATAAGGCGCAATATTAATTAGGTTCATTGCCATAAGCGCGTGTAAAACCGCGATCACGACACCGGCTGCCATCATTTCAATTGCAAGAATAATCAGGCTGTCATAAAACAAAGCGCCTAAACGGCGCATTAGCCCCGCGGGTGGAAGTGGCTGCTGGGTACTCATACTGTCACTCAATTTAGAAAATAGCCGTCAGGATAATGTTTCACATCTCATGTGAAAAGAGAGCTTGCGCACAGGTTAATGTTTTGTGGCGAAATTATCAGCAAACGATAGTGGTTTCAGTCTTTTGCACTTGCACGATACGTGTTGTTACGTATAATGCCAAACATCAAGAGGCAATAGCCTTAAGATGCCGGTATGGTGAAATTGGTATACACGACGGATTCAAAATCCGTTGCCTTCGGGCGTGGCGGTTCAAGTCCGCCTACCGGTACCATATTTAAACGATAGAGCCTCAGCTTTTGCTGGGGCTTTATTGTATTTGAGGTTTGTGAGTTTAAAATCCAGCGTGGCGTGTCGAACGCGACCCCGGTTAGTCCACCACAGGTCCCATATTTAGAAAGGTCGCTTTTATAGCGACCTTTCGTCGTTTTGGGCATTTGAAAATTAGTGAAATTCAATATCCGGCGTGACGTCATTGAGTTTATAAGGGATGTAAAAACTGAAGGAAATGAAATTCAACTAGAGCGAGCTAGCAAGGGTATTACTTGCCTATTGCGTGATACAAAAAAGCCCCGACAGAGTCGAGGCTTGAAAGAGTTAATCTAGCGATTATTTGTAGATGCGGTCAAAGCCTGCTTCTAGGTCTTCGATTAGGTCACCCACATTTTCTAGACCAACGTGGATACGAATCAACGTACCTTCAAAGTCTACAGGGTTTGCTGGGCGAATAGCATTAAGCTCTTCAGGTTGGTTGGCTAGAATCAGTGACTCGAAGCCGCCCCATGAGTAAGCCATAGAGAAGTGCTTAAAGTTATCCAAGTACAGCTCTAGCTCTTCTTGCGATAGCTTCTTGTTGAGTACGAAGCTAAATAGACCGTTACAGCCTTTGAAGTCACGAACGTAGAACTCATGACCTTTACAGCTTGGTAGTGCAGGGTGGTTAACCACTGCTACTTCTGGGCGTTCCGCTAGCCAGCGAGCCACTTCGATACTTGCTTTCTCGTGTTGAGCAAGACGAATACCCATAGTACGTAGACCGCGAGAGGCAACGTAAGCAGTATCGGCATCCACCATTTGACCCATTAGGTAAGAGCGCTCTCTTAGGCGATCCCAGCAACGTTCGTTACTCACTGCAGTACCTAGCATCGCATCTGAGTGACCGATGATGTACTTAGTACCCGCTTGGATAGAGATATCGATGCCGTACTCAAGTGCAGGGAATAGGATACCCGCAGCCCAAGTGTTATCGATCATGATGATGATCTCTTCATTGATAGCGCGAATTGCTTTCACAATCCCTGGGATGTCTTGTACTTCCATCGTGATTGAGCTTGGTGACTCAAGGAAAACCACTTTGGTATTGTCTTGTACTAGCTCAGCTATCTTTTCGCCCACACTTGGGTCATAGTAAGTGGTCGAAACGCCCATATCTTTCAGTACGATGTTACAGAAATCTTGGGTTGGTTCGTACGCGGCACCAGTCATTAGAACGTGGTCGCCAGACTCAACGAAGGCTAGAATCGAGTTAGAAACAGCCGCTGCACCACATGGGTATAGGTAACAACCCGCGCCACCTTCTAGCTCACACATTGCATCTTGCAGAGCAAAGTGAGTAAGAGTGCCACGGCGACCGTAGAACAGCTCGCCTTTCGCGCGGTTTGCCGTTGCGTGTTTCTTCTGTTGCACACTTTCAAATACTAGAGACGATGCACGTTGAATAACTGGGTTTACTGAACCTTGCAGAAAGCGTGGTTTACGACCTGCGGTTACTAATTTGGTTTCCATGTTTTTACTAGTCATAAGATAACTCTCTTTGTATTTATTATGCTAACTGCTGTTCTGTGTTTTGTTGTGTTTGTGCTTCTTTTTTGCCCATGAAACGCTCGACGATTTGCGTCGCGTTTAGGTCGTGAATCACGTTTAGTAGTGTTGCTGGTGCATCAGTGATGGTGCCGATTACTACCAACATTGGGATTACTTCTAGTGGTAGACCTAGTGTGGTTACGATGAAGATCTCACCTAGGAAAGCACCACCAGGTACGCCGCCTACGATGATTGCTGATAGAACAGCGATGATCATAGTGGTAACGAATACGTCGAATGTGAAAGGCATGCCCAGTACTGCGTAGATGAAGACAATCTTCAGTGCAGCAATCATCGCTACGCCACCTTTGTTTAGGTTCACCAGTAGCGGTAGACAGATATCAGCGATCTCTTCTTTGATACCCATGTTTTTCGCCGCGCGAATCGTTACCGGTAGCGTACCTAGAGAAGAACAAGTACCTAGTGCTGTGATTGAAGGCTCTGCTGCGTTTTTCCAGAAAGCTTTCACGCCTTTTACGCCACCACCGATGTATGAGTAAACAACTGAGCCAATAACGAAGTAAATTGCTGCTGTTACGAAGAACAGGATAGATGCGCTAGCGAATGTGCTTAGTAGTTCAGTGTCTTGCTCAGCCATAGTTGCTGCGAAGAATGCGCCAAGACCTAGTGGTGCACCTTTCATGATAAGGCCAACGATGTTCATTACGACTTCGTTCGCGCTCTTTAGTAGCTCAGCGATCACTTTGCCACGTTCACCGGCTTGACCAATCGCAATACCGCCAAGAACAGACATGATGATCAGTGCAAGGATGTTTGATTTAGATAGCAGACCAACGAAATCGTTAGTTGTGAACATGCTTACGAAGTCCATGCCACCTTGACCGCCAGTGAACTTCTCGTTCAGGTCAATAACTACGCCTTGTGCAGGATCGAAGATAGACGCAACACCGATGATGCCTAGAGCCGGGATTGCTGCCATAGTGATTGAAACAACCAATACTAGACCAAGCAGTTTGCCTAGTTTCTTAAGGTCAGTCATTTCAGCAATGGATGACATTACGCTAATGCCCACTAGAGGCACGATGATCATAAATAAAAGGTTTAAGAAAATTTGCCCGATAGGCTTAACTTTTAGCGCAAGTTCAGGAGATACGATGCCAAGTGTTGCACCAGCAACAAGAGCGAGCAACAAAACGATTGACGAGCGGTAGGGTTCTAGTTTTTTCCACATATTTTTTTACTCATTTATATTGGATTAAATGGTTTAGTGACTACACTAAAATGGTATAATCACTAAACTAAATGAGCAAAGCCTCAATACCTATTTAGTGATAGAACTCTAAATAAACTATTGAAGCGTGATCGGGTTAACATTTGACCGTTCACATGGTTATTGATGAGTGTTAACTCTCGATGCATATCAACTTACGCGTGTTAACAAACTCAAGTGTTTCTGCTAATCAAAGATAAGTAGAATCATCAATATAGAGGGATTGTCGCTGGTGGATAAAACGATTACATTGCCTGCGTTATTACAAAATACTCATTCTGATAGTCAGTTAGAGGATTTGGTGTTTGCTCAATTGGCGGCAGTTTTATCGTCCATATCGGCGTTATTCGCTACGGTGAGGTAACCAATGCCATTGCTGAAAATTAATTAAAAAGTGAGAGTTGATGAAGGATCTAACAGAAATCAGCCATTTGATGGACACGCTCAATATTGTCGCAGACAAAATTTCTGCGTACGGCAAGATCAGTCGACCATATGGAACGGAAGACAGCTTGCTAGTGCATGAAGTACATATAATTGATTATATTGGCCGACACGATATCGTCACCGCGTCAGATATTGTCTCAGTGACCTACAAAACTAAAGGCGCGATATCGCAAACCTTGAATAAGCTGGCGGAGCTTGGCTTGATTGATCGAACCGAGCATCCAGACGATAAGCGCAAGCAGCGATTGATCTTAACTGAAAAAGGCATGGTGGTGTTTGATCATCACAAGGAAAAAGACTTGGTTGCCTATTCTCGCTATCAGAGCCGACTCGAGGGAGTGAGTGATGAAGATTTGCGTACTGCCAACGCGATCATAAAAATCATCTTCAAGCTTTAATCCACTCGATTTTTTTGCTGTTTCCTTGCGTGATCAATCCCCTCAGACAAGGTCGTGAGGGGATATAAGCTTTTAGCGTAAAAGTTAAACGCTCATTTCCTGACGAATTTTTTGGTAAAGCAACTCGGCTAACTGATGGCTAGCAAGGTTACGTGCAATCACTTTACTGTCGAGCTTATTGGCTTTGACCACGTTAAACCAATCGTCCACCATGGCGTAAAAACCTTTGCCTTTTAACATTGGTGTCCAGTCCTTTTGCACGAGCTTTATCTCGCGGTCCTCGCTTAGCTGTATGCCTGACACAAATGAATCGAACTCATAACTCTGGTTTGCTAGGCAAATTTGTACTCGCTCGCAAGTGGTGCCAAACAGACGATTCATCGAAGCATGCAAAATGGTATTGCCTTGCTGCCATTGCACATCCAGTCTTGCTAGTTGAGAGCCTTGCCGCTGCGATGTGACATAGACGTCTTCTAAATTCGCTTTGCCACAAACGTTAATGCTATCTAAGGGATGAATAAAATCATCGAAAATGAAAGTATTAAGTTCACCAGGCAGTTGGAAGCGGTTTTTCTCCCAGCGAAAACTCAGCACGTCAGTTGTATCACCTTGCTGCAGCTTAGGTAAGTGCTGGTTATACAAGGGGATGTGGCGACGGTTAAAGCCGATATAAAGGGGCACGCCTTGCTGTTCTGCCAGTTCATAGAGCTTTTCGACATGCGCATAGTTGTCCGCTAAAGGCTTATCGACAAATGTGGCGATGCGCTGGTTTAAGAAATAGGAAGCAATGGCAAAATGGGTGCTCGTTGCCGAATGGATCATCACTGCATCAATATTAAGAGCGGGTAGCTGCTGATAATCGGTTACACAGGCTTGTATCCGATATTGTTTGGCTAGGGTGTTTAGCACTTGTGCATTGCGCGTGCACAGCACCAGCTCAATTCCTTCTATCTGGCTTAATACCGGTAAATACGCTTTAGTCGCGATATCCCCCAATCCAATTAATGCTACCTTCATTGTTTGCCTCAGCTATGCAGGGTTAGAGAGGCTTATAATGCTTTCTAATGAGTGAAATAAACCACGTAATAGTCACAAATGAGTAATGTATTAATTAGTCTTTGTAACCAACTAAGTGGTGAGCGTCACTGCAAGGTATGAGCTGGCTAATAACTCAATCGATGTGATTTTTGCTCAGTATTTGTTGATGATTTAATCACTAACTACAGTTGAATCATGTAGCAAAATTGGGCAGAGACTGATGCGCAGGCGGATATGGTTTATTCTAGCTTTGATACTAATAGTGCAAGGCTGTACTTTATCAAATGGTAAGCTCGAGCAAGCAGATAACAACGTGCCTTATGTTGATTATCTTCCCTTAGGCATTCCCTATGTCGCGGCAGGGCATGGCACTGCAGTTCCACTTACCGAAGAGGTGAGCTTAACAGCAAAGCATGTGGCTGAGCTGGATTTTAGCAAGGTGATTGCTTACCATCCCTCCTGTGATTTAGCTTTAATCCGACAAGATAATCGCAACAAGCCCTTGCCAACTTTAGGTATTATCTTTTCTAACCAGATTGTGACTACTGTGGGTAAAGACCGCGATGGCAAGACTCTGATTGGTCAAGGACGTTACTATCGCGATATCTACCTGTCTGAGCATGAGTTGTTTGAGCAATGTCCTGCCAGTATTGTGGATGCACCTGTGCAATCAGGCATGAGTGGTGGTGGGGTATATAACCCTGATGCGGAGTTAGTCGGGATCATTTCCGCCAAAGTTTATGAAGTGACACTGGAAGATGGCAGCATAGTGCAAACCGATCGCGTCTCTATTTTTGTTCCGTTGTTATTTGCTCGCGATTGGCTGATTGAACAACTTGATCATTTTTACCTCAACTCCGAATCTTCAGACAGTAACAATAAACCTGAGCTGTCAGCGGCATTCTTAATGGATATTGAGGGAATGAAAAGAAGTATCGAAAGTAGAAATAAACAACCCTAAATGCTGTTGCTAGCATTTAGGGTTGCAGGAGCTTATCTCCGCGATAGCCTATAGGGGGGAAGTAACTATCGCGGGTTAGGGGGGCTATTACGCCAGTTCTGGCCAGTAACCTTTGTTAGCTTCAATCAGTGCATCGAGCACTTTACGAGCTTTCTTCGCATCACCTACTGTGCGGTTTAGTGTTAGCGCTTGTAGAGCTTTGGTGTATGAACCCTCAAACCAAGCTTCCACTGTTAGACGCTCGTAGGCAAATTGGTTTTCGATCATGCCTTTGTAGAAAGTAGGGATCTTACCCACACCGTATGGACGCGGACCGTTGATGCCAAGCTCTGCTGTCACCTCAACCATCACGTCGTTGTCTAGGTTTGCCACTAGACCGTTGTTTTCTAAGATCACCACAAACTTACGCTTTTGGTTAAAGGCAATTGATTCTGCTACTTCAACGATCATATCGCCATGTGCATCGTTGTGTACCACGCTTGAGTTCTTGGTTGTGCCATCGAGAACCGCTTGACGACACTCGTCAAATACGCGCTTTTCACGACCGTTCATGACTTCGTTAGCACGGGTAAACTCAGGATCCAGTTTAGACAGTTTGTACTCTGGGTATAGGTAGTATTGTAGATACGTGTTTGGCAGATAATCTGGGAAGTCACGTAGCATGTCTGCCACAGCGGCGTAAGTGTCTAACCAAGATTGATCGCGCTGCTCAGCGTCTACTGGAATAAAGCCATTTTCTGCGATGTAGGCTTTCAGTTTTGGCGCTAGATCTTCACCTTGCTGGTTGTATAGATGCGTGAACCAACCAAAGTGGTTTAGACCAAAGTACACAGGATCAAATTCATTTGGATCTACATTAAGCAGGCGACCGTACGAGCGAAGTAGGTTCACTGGTTGATCACAGATGTTGAGAATACGATCGTCGTGTGGAAAGCGTTTTTTCAGGGCATCCGCCACGATTGCGGCTGGGTTGGTGTAGTTTAAGATCCAAGCTTGTGGTGAGCGTTCACGCACATCTTCAACCATTTGGATCATGTCGCCAATTGAGCGCATGCCGTAAGCGAAACCACCAGGACCACAAGTTTCTTGACCGATAATGCCTAAAGAGAGTGGGATCTTTTCGTCTTTTTCACGCATTTCGTAGCCGCCAGTACGCATTTGGCACAGTACGAAATCGACATCTTTATACGCAACGTTGACATCAGTGGTGTATTCAAACTCAAGCTCTGGGTAATCCTCAGAGAAAAGTAGCTTGGCATATTCACCAATGGTTTCCTGACGCTCAGCATTCACATCAAACATCACTAAGCGGTTTAATGGGAAGGTGTCTTTACGTTTACATAGTGCTTTTAATAGACCTGGTGTCCAAGTTGAACCGCCACCGACAAGAACAATATTGAATGCTTTTTTCATCTTACTTCTACCTTAAATCAAATCTGGGAAATAGCCCCTGCCACGCAGGGGCGATAATTAAAATGGATTAAATTGCGAGTGCTTTTTTTACATCGTTAGCGATGCTTTCTACTTGTGGACCGTAGATAACTTGTACATCCACATCGCTTGCTCGCTTAACGCCTGAGGCGCCGGTTGTTTTTAGAAAGTCGTCTTTAACTTTGCTGATATCGTTAACTTTCACACGCAGACGAGTGAAGCAGTTATCAACCAGTTGGATGTTGCTTGAACCACCCAGACCTTCGATGATGCGGGTTGCTTGCTCTGATGCATCGCCGACCATCTCAGTGCTGGTTTCCTCTTTTTCACGACCTGGTGTTGCGACATTGAAGCGCGTGATCACCGTGCGGAAAACTAAGTAGTAGATAGGGAAGTAACAAGCGCCGACGAGAACTGCGAACCACCATTGAGTTTGCGCACCGCCAAGAACACCGAATACAAATAGGTCAATCACTCCGCCTTGTACGTTGCCGATCATGACGCCAAAGACATGCATCAAGGCGAAAGATAAACCGGTCATAATGGCGTGGAAGATAAACAGCAATGGGCTGACAAAGATAAAGCTAAACTCTAGTGGCTCGGTGATACCTGTAGTGAAAGAAGCGAGAGCGCCAGCAATCACAAGGGCTTTAACGCGAGTTTTGTGTTCATCACGTGCGCAGTGGTACATCGCAAGCGCTGCACCTGGTAGTGCAAACATCATCACAGGAATCTTGCCTTGTGCTAGGAAGCGCGTGGCTTCTTTGACGATCTCGTTGTCAATGCTGCCTGGGTGAGTGAGGGCATAGTTAAAGATGCTCAATGCACCAACCACACTTTCACCGTCTACGTTGGCAATACCACCAATAGGCGTAAAGCGTACCGTTTCATTTAGAATATGGTGCAAACCAGTTGGGATCAGTAGACGCTCAGCAAAAGCAAATAGGAAGGTACCAAAGCTGCCTGCTTGGCCAATGAACTCACCAATTTTCGCAATCGCAGCACCAATGGTTGGCCAAATTAGCGACATCGCTACACCCACCAGTGGCAGCACAACGACGGTAATGATCGGTACAAAACGACGTCCGCCAAAGAAGTTAATCGCAGTTGGTAACACAATAGTGTAGAAACGGTTGTGTAGCGCAACGGTGACAAGACCTGCAATCACACCACCTAGCACGCTCATATGGTAAGAGAAGATACCTAGCGTATTACCAAATTCAGCGGCAAACATCATTGCAGCGGTTTTATCCATGCCTTGTGCGACAAGGTAAGCAACCGAGGTGGTTTCTGGTGTTAATCCCTGTGCAAGTAGTGAGTAGTTCACCCCCACGTGCATTGAGATAAAACCAATAATTGCCGCAAATGCTGCGGTTGGTTTCTCTTGTTTTGCTAGGCCGATAGCAGCAGCAACAGCAAAGAAGAGCGGTAGATTGCCGAACAGAGAGCCAGCAACTTTACGGATAAACCCAAGAACCAATTGAACCGCTTCAAGCTGGTTGAATGATTGTCCAGTGATGTTCGGGTTTTGTAGGGCGGCGGCTAAGCCTAGGAAAATACCCGCGGCGGCGATAACCGAAATCGGCATCATCAACGCTTTTCCTAGGTCTTGCAGCTTAGAGCCTAAGTGTTTCATCGAGTGATATCTCCATATCATCATTGTTATTATGGAGGCGATTAAATGATTTTTAAGTATAGTTGTCTATACAACTATACTTTTTGTGTGAGGTTAATCACTAACCAGTTATGATGCGGCATCAATCACGAAATGATTTAACTTTAATTAACATTCTCATTAATAGCGGTTGTATAGTTGTGTATTCAAGTGCTGCAAGATAGGATAAGCCGTCTACAAACAAGGGGTAACGCATGATAGACAAAGAATCTCATGTTCCTATCTATCTCCAAATAGAGCGCATTTTGACTCAGCAGATTGAGCAAGGGATCTTGCATCCTGGTGACTCAATTCCATCGGAAACGGTTTTGGCTGAGCAATACCAAGTATCGCGAATGACAGCGCGCAAAGCAGTCGACTATTTGGTTCGCCAAGGCGTGGTGGAAAGGCAGCGTGGACGCGGTACATTTATCTGCCAGCCAACCCAAGAGCTTAAGATGGCTTTGCCACTGGATAAGCACTTAACCTCTAGTGAAGTGGCGACCTCGCTTAACTCGCCCATTAGCAATAAACTTCTCCATCTCGAGAAGATGGAAGCGCCAGCTCATATTGTTCAAGAACTGGGTTTAGAGCCTGGTAGTTTGGTTTGGTATATGAAGCGGCTGCGTTTGGTGGGGGAAATCCCGTTTGTGTTTGAATCTTCTTATATGTTGGCTGAGCCAATGTTTGCAGATTTACAAGCTCATCACCTCAACAGTTCCAAATATAGCTACTTAGCAGAAAAAGGGCAGAAGGTCGGTGGTAGTCAAAAGCGCATTCGTGCCGAGTTGCCGTCGGAAGAGGTGCGCACATTGTTGGGGCTTAAACGTGACGAGCCAGTTTTATGCGCACACAGCATTGCACAACTGGAGTCCGGTCAACCGTTTGAAGCATCAGACATTTATTATAATCAAGAGCATTATACCTTCACATTAGAAGCGACTCGTTAATCAATTAAATAAAGGTGCATTTGTACCTTTATTTATCCTTTCCTGTTTTCATGTAAATATAATATTTATATCGATGTCAAAATTGTCACTAGCAACTAATTATTAATTTCTTTCTCTATCATATAGAGTGTTTCTTCCATTTTGATGAGTGCTCAATGTGCGAAAATGGGATTTTGTTCACGCTTAACGCAACCGGTTGCGCTTTTTTGATCTGTTCATTTTTGCTACAGTTTTGTCAGGTTGATAAATAACCAACAATGGAGCTGGGTGATGAAGAAGATTTTATTGTGTTGTAGCGCTGGTATGTCGACGAGCATGTTAGTTAAGAAGATGGAACAGGCTGCAGCAAACAGAGGGCTAGAATGCCAAATTGAAGCGTTATCAGTGAGTGCTTTTAACGAAGCGATTAGTGAATACGATGTGTGTTTGCTTGGTCCACAAGTACGTTTTCAATTAGACGAATTAAAGAAGGTTGCCGATGAGCATGGCAAGAACATTGCGGCAATCTCACCACAAGACTATGGAATGATGAAAGGCGATGCCGTGCTGGATCAGGCACTAGAACTGATTAGCTAAATTATTTTAAATTAGTTAAAAGCTAAAATATTTAATAGAAAGTATTTACGCCATTTTTATTTATTAATGGTGTGGGCTTTCTTATGCCAAAAATAAGGATAGACACTATGAAGCTTTATGATTCGATATTAGGATTTGTCGAAAAATATATAGCGCCACTGGCTGTGAAAGTGGGTAACCAACCTCACGTGAGAGCGATGCGAGACGGATTTATTGTTTCGATTCCGTTTATTATTGTCGGTAGTTTTATTTTGATTTTTGCTTTTCCACCATTTGACCCAGATACGAAAAACGCATTTGGTCGTGCTTGGTTGGATTTTGCATCAACCCATTTTGACACCATCATGATGCCGTTCAATATGTCGATGGGGATCATGACCATCTTCATAACCTTAGGGGTCGCTTATAGCTTAGCCAAAGCACATAAAATGGATGGTATTACTAGCGCAGCGCTCGCATTGATGTCATACCTGCTGGTGGCTTCACCGCTAAAAGATGGCGGGTTACCTACGCAACATATGGGCGGAACCGGGGTATTTACGGGCGTATTATCGGCATTTTTTGCCGTTGAGCTATACCGCTTCTTGAAAAAGAACAATGTAACGATTCGTATGCCAGAGCAAGTGCCGCCAGCTATTGCGCGTTCATTTGAAGTGATGATCCCTGTTCTTGCTGTGTTTATGACCCTTTACCCACTCAGCATTTTCGTGCAAGCACAGTTTGGCATGTTAATCCCAGATCTTATTCTGGAAGCCTTCAAACCTTTGGTAAGCGCTTCAAACTCACTGCCTGCCATCATTGGTGCACTTTTGCTGTGTCAGTTGCTTTGGTTTGCAGGTATCCACGGCGCGGCGATTGTGGTTGGTCTATTGTCGCCAATCTTCCTGACTAATATCGGTGCTAACACTGAAGCGTTTATCGCTGGTGAGCCAATTCCAAATATCTTCACGCAACCTTTCTGGGATTTCTACATCTTCCTTGGTGGTTCAGGTGCAACGTTTGCCTTGGTATTGCTGATGGCATTTAGCCGTTCTGCACACTTAAAGAGTATCGGTCGTATGAGTGTGGTGCCGGGTTTCTTCCAGATCAATGAACCCGTTATTTTTGGTACGCCACTGGTATTAAACCCAACGCTATTCCTACCGTTTTTGCTCGTGCCTGTGATTAACGCCACCATCGCTTACTTTGCCGTTCACGCTGGTTTAGTGGGGATGGGCGTTGCAACCACACCTTGGACAACTCCGGCAATCATTGGTGCCTCTTGGGGTAGTGGTTGGACATTTGCTCCAGTGTTATTGGTTATTGCTCTGATGATTCTCGATATTTTCCTTTACCTGCCATTCTTCAAAATGTTTGAAAAACAGGTGCTGGCAGAAGAAAAACCAGTCGAGGAAAAAGCTTCGGAGTCACAAGCGTCAGGTCAAGGTGTGACCGCATAATTTGATTATTTTTTACTGTTTTGTATTTCGGGAGGGAACATGGATCAAGAAATGGTTGTGATGGAAATTATCTGTAACGCGGGTGAGGCAAGAAGTTTGTGTTACGAAGCGCTTAAGCTTGCTCGCCATGATGATTTCAGCCAAGCAGAAGAGAAGTTGGCGCTGGGTAAAGAGTGCTTAAATAAGGCGCACTTGATGCAAACTCAGCTTATTGAAGCCGATGAAGGTCAAGGAAAGGTGCCGATGACCTTGGTTATGGTGCATGCACAAGATCACCTGATGACAACCATTCTTGCCCATGAACTGGCGACTGAAATCGTCGCCCTACATCAGAAGTCTGTTGGATAGTGGAGTAGTAATATGGCAAGAGGAGCACTCAAACTCGCCATTATTGGCGGTGGTAGTAGCTATACGCCTGAGCTTATTGAAGGTGTGATTAAGCGACGCGAGTTTTTACCTGTGCGTGAGATTCACTTAGTGGATATTGATGCGGGTAAAGAGAAACTGGAAATCATTCGTGCGTTGGCAACACGTATGGTCAACAAGGTGGGGGCTGAGATTGAAATCAAAGCCAGCACCGATCGCCGCGAAGCGATCAAAGATGCCGATTTTGTGATGACGCAATTTCGTGTTGGCGGTTTAAAAGCACGCGCCAGTGATGAGCGTATTCCGCTGAAATATGATGTCATTGGGCAAGAGACTACAGGTCCTGGCGGGTTTGCCAAAGCCTTACGCACAATCCCAGTGATCCTCGATATTTGTAAAGATATCGAAGAGCTTGCGCCCAATGCTTGGATGTTGAATTTTACCAACCCAGCCGGTCTAGTTTCTGAGGCCGTAAATAAGCATACCCAAGTGAAGAGTATTGGTCTGTGTAATGTGCCAGTGTCGATGCGAATGATGGTGGCGGAAATGATGGACTGTGAGCCAGAGGCGCTACAGCTTGAGTTTGCGGGTCTCAACCATTTAGTGTGGGTACATAAAGCTTGGCTGCATGGCGAAGATATTACCAAGACGGTGATTGAAAAAGTGGGTGATGGTGCCAACTTCAGTATGAAGAATATCTTCGAAGAGCCGTGGGACCCTGACTTTTTGCAAGCACTTGGCGCTATACCATGTCCTTATCATCGCTATTTCTATCAAACCGATGCCATGTTGGCAGAAGAGAAAGAAAGTGCGGCACAGAAAGGGACGCGTGCTGAGCAAGTGATGGCGACGGAAGACTCTCTATTTAAGCTTTATCAAGATGTTAATCTTGATGTGAAGCCGAAAGAGCTAGAAGAGCGTGGTGGAGCTTACTATTCCGACGCGTCACTTAACTTAGTGGACGCTATCTACAACAACCGTAATGGGATTCATGTGGTCAATGTGCCCAATAATGGTGCGATCAATACCTTGCCAGATGATGCGGTGATTGAGTGTAGTGCTGTGGTGGGGAATTGGGGAGCGAAGCCAGTTGCGGTCGGTCAGTTGTCTGCCAATGTTCTAGGTTTATTGCATCAAGTGAAAGCGTATGAGCAGTTGGCGATTGAAGCTGCGGTCTTTGGTGATTATGACAAGGCACTGATGGCGTTGGCGAATAACCCGCTAGTACCAGATATCAAACGAGCGAAAGCGATTTTAAACGATATCTTGCGCGACAATGCGCAGTACTTGCCGCAGTTTAAGCTGACGACACTTTAAACCGGCAATGAAAACGGAATTGAATTGGGGAAAAGATGAAAGTAATTTTTAATGCGGACGACTTTGGTTTAACGGAAGGGGTGAATAACGGAATTGCCGCTGCTTTTCGTCAAGGCGTTGTTCGTTCCACCACATTGATGGTTAATATGCCCGGTGAAGCGCATGCAGTACAGTTGGCTGCTAGCATGCCTGAACTGAAAGTGGGTCTTCATTTGAGATTCACGGCAGGTAAGCCGTTAACCAATCATCCATCGCTGATTGATGAACGTGGTCTTTTCCCCTCTATTCCGGGGTTTTGGCAGCAACAAGATTTTGATTCAGATGCCGTCTATCAAGAAGTGTTAGCGCAAGTTGAACACTATTTGTCGCTTGGTCTAAAGCTTAGTCATATTGATGGTCATCATCACGCGCATACGCATCCGCAAGTTGAGCCAGCGGTGCGCCGAGTGGCAAAGCAATTTGCCGTTCCAGTTCGTGAGCTTGGTTTGGTCGATAGCGCAGCGGTGGATGAACGTTATAAATTCACCGCCCGCTTTTACGATGACAAGATCGCGATTGCAGATATAAAACAGTTGCTCATCGATTTTGAATCACAATGCGAAGTCTTAGAGGTGATGTGCCACCCTGCTTTTGTTGATGAGCAATTAACATCTCAAAGCAGCTACCTTGCTCAAAGAGAGCAAGAGTTGGAGACCTTAACCTCTGCTGAATTGCGCGCTTTTCTCTTAGAGCGTGATATCCAAGTCACGGATTACTCTGAACTCGCTTATTTGTAGCATTATCCCTGTGTATCATCACAGCTGTCAGTTTCATTTCCCCCTAACGTTTGGTAACTGGCAGCTTTTTTCTTTTTCTCAATACGATTAATGAAGGTTACATGGCAAGGATCAAAGATGTCGCCGCTCTGGCAGGCGTAAACCGCTCGACAGTTTCAAGGATCATTAATGGTGAAGGAAAGTTTAAAGAAGAGACGAGGAAAAAAGTTGAGCAAGCGATGGCAGAGCTTAACTATCGTCCTAGTGCAATTGCCCGCTCATTAGCAACCTCTTCGAGCAATATGATGGGGTTACTTGTTACCTATTACACTGGTGGTTTTTTTGGCGCCATGATGGAGCAAGTGCAAAATGAACTCGACTTGCATGGTAAGTTTTTGATCACCGCACAAGGTCATCACTCGAAGCAAGGTGAAAAACACGCGGTAGAACGATTTCATGATTTGCGCTGTGACGGCTATATATTACATAGCCGCCATTTAAGTGATGAAGATTTGATTGAGCTTGCCAAACAGCAACCTCCGTTTGTATTGCTTGATCGAGTGGTGCAAGGCTTGGAAGAGCGCTGCATTCGCTTTAACCATCACACCGCCAGCACCATGGCAGTCAAGCATCTACTCAAGCAAAACCACAAACTGATTGGTTGTATTACCGGACCGACTTGCCGCGAGAATAGTTTGCTACGCAAACAAGGCTATCTTGATACGATGCAAAAAGCGGGTATCGAAGTGTCGGAGTCTTGGTGTGAAGAAGGGAACTATGGTTCTCGTAGTGGCTATGAAGCGACGCAGAAGCTACTCGGTCGACATCCCGAACTGACGGCAATCTTCTCCTGCAGTGAGGAAATGACGGTTGGCGCGATGCAATATCTTCATGAGCAGGGGCTGCAAGTACCGCAAGACATCTCCATCGTCAGTTTTGATAGCGTTGAGAGATGCAAAGAACTTTACCCAGCCGTGACTTCTGTCTGTTTCCCTATTCATGATATGGCGCAATCGGCAGTACAAGTGCTGATGGATCTATTAGCCGGGAAGCCCGTGCAACGCAATCTGGAGTTCACCCCTCAATTAGTGATTGGTAAGGCTGATCGTCTTTTAAACTAGGACTAAAGTCCTAATTACTTCTGTTGAATCTTAGCTATTCTTAATAAAAACAATATGTTTGAGAGGGCGGCTATGTATCAACTAACACCATATCTATTTTTTGCAGGGCGTTGCGAAGAGGCTTTAGCGTTTTATACACGCTGTTTTGAAGGCGTGGTTTTATCTAAACAGTACTTTCGTGATGCGCCTCAACCGATTGAAGGCGCAAACCCGGATTGGATCATGCATTCAGAAATTGAAGCATTTGGTCTCAAACTGATGCTGTCTGATGGCATGGTTGTTAATGAGGTTGCAGGAAATAATGTCGCGCTGTCGTTAGTGATGGATAATCTGGATGACCAAGCGCGCTTATTCGACAAACTCTCCCATGGCGGACACATTATGATGCCGCTCGCAGACACGTTCTGGGGAGCGAGATTTGGTAAAGTTGAAGATCAGTTTGGTGTACGTTGGATGCTTCATTGCGACCACTAAGTTGTTGCGGAATGTATCAAACTTCTCACTTATAAAACGACAAAGTGATTTTATAGAGTCAATCACCTAAACTGTGCCACGTTTTGTTTAATGGATAGTTTTTCAAGCGTGGCAAGTATCAAGATCACGGTGGATCGTATTCAACCCGGCTTGCACATCAGGTTGCCAGTCAAATGGAATGATCACCCCTTCCTATTTAATAGCTTCAAGATTAAAAACCAAGAACAAGTGCGAATCATTCGTCATCTTGGGGTTAAGTACGTCTACGTCAACATGCAGCAGAGCGACAGTGAACCTTTGCCAGTTAAACCTGCGGTTGAACAAGAAGATTCGAATAACCAGGATGCGATGGATAAGCGAGCGAAACAGTTATGGGATGAAAAGCAGCAACGCATCGAACGGATGAGTGCTTATCGTCGACGAGTGGTTGATTGTGAGAAAGAGTTTGAGCGCTCACTTGCCCGAATGCGTGCCGTGATGACAAAGATACGCAATCGACCAGAACTTGCGGTTAATGAAGCCTCTTTATTAGTAGAAGACATCGTGGATAGGTTGCTTGCGAATGAAGATGTCACTTTGCATATGATGAATGGCAAAAGTGAGTTCGAGGATATCTATTTCCACTCACTCAATGTCGCGGTACTAGCAATGCTAATTGGTAAAGCGAAGCGCTTTGATGCTGAGCGGATAAAACAACTGGCATTTGCGGCACTATTTCATGATATGGGTAAAGTAAAGATCCCAACCGCGATACTCCGTAAAGCCACCCCGCTTACCGAGCCAGAGCAGAACTATCTTAAGCTGCACACTAAATATGGCTTAGAGCTTGCCAATAGTATTGAGAATTTCCCGCCTACGGCGCTAAGAGTAATCGCGGATCATCATGAGTTACTTGATGGTTCTGGTTACCCTGCCGGGTTGAAAGGAGATGAAATCGATGAGTTTACTCAGATCATTTCGGTTGCTAATGCTTATGACAACCTCTGTCACAACCAAATCAGTGCGAAGCAGAAGATCCCATATATTGCACTTTCTCATCTATATAAGAACTGCAAACATCTTTATAGCAATGAAAACCTCAGTATCTTGATCAAGTTTATGGGGGTCTACCCGCCAGGAACGGTGGTGCAGCTATCCAATAACATGGTGGGGATGGTGATATCGGTAAATTCAGCCAACTTACTTTTTCCCAATGTCTTGGTCTATGACCCAGCCGTTCCAAGGACACAAGCGCCGATTATTGATTTGGCAGAAAAGGAAATAAAGATAGTTAACGCGATTTTACCGAACAAGTTGCCGGAGAAAGTGAAAGAGTATCTCAATCCACGCTCGAGAATTTCTTACTTCTTCGATTCGGACGAGTAGTTATGCACAGGATTTTGGTGATAACACCTGAATAAGTTGGGGGTTAAATGTGAGTCAAAAGCGGGTTGATTAATGCTTGCACACTTAGTCATTTTTTATAGAAAAAAATGCAAATTAGGCTTGCACGAAAAATTCAACTCCCTATAATGCGCATCCACTGACAGGGCAGACGCCATAAGGCTTCAGCGATGGTCAGAGAGGTCGATTCTTCTGGTAAAAAGAATTGAAAAAGTATTTGACTCTTTCAATTATCTAGTTAGAATTCACCTCCGCTTTGAGAAAGCTCTCAAAGCAACGCTCTTTAAAAATAAGAACCTATCAATCTGTGTGGGCACTCGTTGATGATAATCCAATTAGAAGCTTAGGCTTCAAATTTGATTTCAATGAACTGAGTGACCAATTCGATACTTAGTATCGGCACAGTCAATTCAACATTACTATGTAATGTAATCAGTATTCATTGAGTCACCAAAATCTTAAATTGAAGAGTTTGATCATGGCTCAGATTGAACGCTGGCGGCAGGCCTAACACATGCAAGTCGAGCGGCAGCGACAACATTGAACCTTCGGGGGATTTG
>NZ_QLYZ01000014.1 GCF_003350325.1 Vibrio rhodolitus
GTGGTACGGATAGTAGCAGTTGGATCACTGAGTAGGTGGTGGTAAGTGTTCTATGTGGATACGCGTGGTGATTTTGGATGTATACACTAGGCTGGGGTGCAGTAGTCGGTGTGCGTGAGGCGGGATGCAGGATGCGGAATGCGGGATGTGGGATGCGGGATGCGGGATGCGGGATGGTATGACCCCATAAAAGTAGACACATGGGGTTAATTCATTAGTTCAATACACAAAAAAGCCCAACGCACTGCTGGGCTTAGAAGTGAGGTGTGCTTGTTGCGGGTTAACGACTTTTTAGTATGTCAGAAAAGACAACATGTAAATCGTTGGAGGCAAGGTGGCTATCCAAATTCAATTTAGAGCGGATATGGTTGATGTGCTCTTGCATCAGTGCCACTGCGTGCTCACTGTCACCTGCTTCTATCGCATCAAGTAAGTTGGTATGTTCATCTTGCGAGCAGTTGGCGTGGTTGCCTGTCTCGTATTGGGCAATCAGTAGTGAGGTTTGCGACACTAAGCTGCGTTGAAAAGCGAGCAGAGGCGTATTGTTTGCCATTTCAGCGAGTTGAATATGGAATTCGCCCGAGAGACGTAAACCTTTACCATAGTCGCCATTGTGGAAGGCTTGATTTTCTTCTTTCACCAATTGGCGACATTCCGCGAGTTTGGCTGGCGTCGCGTTAGTCACTGCTAACTCAGTGATCGCCAATTCAAGCACTTCACGCGCTTTAATGATCTGCTTCGCTTCATCTTTGGTCGGCGCAGCAACCATTGCTCCCTTATTCGGGCGAATACTCACCACGTGCTCCATGGACAGTCTGAATAAAGCTCGGCGAATAATGGTACGGCTGACACCAAAGATTTCCGCGAGTGCTTCTTCGTTGAGTTTTGTTGCTGGTGGCAAACGTTGCTCAAGGATGGCGTCAAAGATGTGGCAATAAACAACGTCGTCTTGGGTTTGTCCGGCGATTTTGGTTTTAATATTTTTCGCAACGGAGTTTTTTAGATTTGCCATAGGCGGCGTTCACTCTCAATAAATTCATTCCTTTTATAAAACAATCATACTTTACTTTGTATACATGTGGCTAGGAAGGCTTATGTTTTGCGACATTACGCTCATCTGTTTGATAACTTAAAAGTAACAACTTGTGAGAGCTTTGAATCAGATATAAAAAGGCCGCTTACAGAGGGATTTGGATGTAAGCGGCTATACCAATGGCAAGGTGTTAAAACGTAATAACTTACTCTTTTGGCGCTTTAGGAAGTAAGAACACCCCGTTAGGGTTAATGGTTAAATAGGCATGGTCAGCGTAGCTCGCATCGAATTGCGATGAGTTAAGTTGCAATAGCAACTCATGCCCTTGCCACTGCACCACCACTTCGTACATCGAGCCCATATACGCAAAGCTGCTCACTTGGCACTGCTGACAAGCGTCGCCGTCTTCAGTAAGTAAGATCGCCTCAGGTCGCACACCAATTTCGTAGTGACCAGCTTCAATATTAGCTACGTTGTCTTGGTTGGCTTTCAAGCGATAGCCGTGAATATCGATATATTCGCCATCGAACTCACCACTAAACATGTTGGCTTCACCCATGAAGTTCGCCATAAACATTGATGCAGGATGTTGATACAACTCTGTTGGTGTACCTTGCTGCATGATGTCACCATCTTTCATTACGATAACCGTATCAGACACTGCGAACGCTTCCGCTTGGTCATGAGTCACGTAAAGTGAGGTGATATTAAAGCGCTGTTGCAGTTCACGGATGGTCTCACGCATATTGCGGCGCAAGTTAGCATCAAGGTTACTCAGCGGTTCGTCGAACAGTAGTACTTTCGGTTTGAGTACCAGCGCACGTGCAAGTGCGACACGCTGCTGCTGACCACCAGAGATTTGGTCAACGTAGCGTTCGCCAAAACCTTCGAGATCGACCAGTTTTAGTGCGTCATTGACGCGTTGCTTGATCTCGGCTTTTTCCATCCCGAGCATTTTAAGACCATAGCCGACGTTATCCGCCAGTGACATGTGCGGGAAGAGGGCATAGGACTGAAACACCATACAGATATCGCGGTGTTGAATCGAAGTGTTAGTGACATCTTCACCGTCGATAAAAATCTGTCCACTGGTTGGTTTCTCAAGACCCGCGACCAAACGCAATACCGTGGTTTTACCGCAACCAGAAGGACCTAATAGGGTGACGAGTGCGCCTTTTTTAATCTCAAGGTCTAAATCGCCGATAACGGTCTTATCCCCAAAGCGCTTGCAGACATTTTTAAGGACTACAAAGTTTTCTTTTTCCATGAGTTATATCTCCAATTGCTACTCTTGGTTATTGGCTTTGGAACGCGAGACGCGCGCTTCACCGACAAGAAAATCAAAAATTAAAATAATGGCTAACATGACAACAATCAGAATTGAGCCATAGGCGATGGCAATGCCGTATTCACCATCCTCAACACGGTTAAGAATGTATGAGGTTGCGACGCGAGTTTCTGGGGTCACCAAGAAAATGATCGCACTGACGGTCGTCATCGCGCGCACAAAGCTAAACACCAGTGTGGATAGAATCGCTGGGCGCAGTAGCGGTAATAGAATATGCGTAATGGTTTTGAGCGAGTTGGCGCGCAGACTGAGCGAGGCCTCATCCAGCGCTTTATCAAGTTGACCAAGCCCTGCAATCCCCGAACGAATACCGACAGGTACGTTACGCATTACCATTGAAATCACCACGATGGCAGCGGTACCAGTTAGATACATGGGCGCATCGTTAAACGCTAAGATGTATGACACACCTGCTACCGTACCTGGGACAGCAAAACAAAGCATAGTGGCAAATTCGATAACCTTCTTACCATGGAACTGCTGACGCACCACGATGTAAGCGATAAGCAGACCAAAGAAAGCGGTCAGTGGCGCGGCGACGCCTGCGTAAATCATGGTAGTGATAAGCGATGGCCATGCACCTTCACTAAAGCCACTGCCGAATAGGTTGAGGTAGTTAGCGAACGTTAAGCTGTAATCCACCCCCCAGTTCACGGTGAAGCTGCCGTAGAAGATGCTGCCGTAAAGTAGGATGTTGAATGCCATCCAGAAGTAGAGCAAACCTGATACGGTGTGTTTTAAGGTCGTTGGCAATGGCTGTACGTCACCACGGTATGACTTACCCGAAATCGTCACGTATGAGCGTTTACCAATCCAGAGGTATTGAACAACGAAGATCGCTAATGAGAACAACAGTAGAACTGCGCCAAGCGTACTTGCTGAAGCATAGTCGAGCTGCGCACCGGCAATGTAGAAGTAGATTTGTGTCGCCAGTACGTCAAAGCTGCCGCCAAGGACTAATGGGTTACTAAAGTCAGCCAGTGACTGAACAAAAATAATCAAGAAGCTGTTGGCTAACGCCGGTTTAAGCAGCGGCATCACTATCTTGAAGAAAGTCTGATAGCGGTTGGCACGCAGAGTGTAAGACGCTTCTTCTAATGATGGATGCAATGATTTCATCGCGCCATCTAAGATCATAAATGACATCGGAGCAAACGCCAGCACTTGTGCCAGCCAAATCCCGGTAAAGCCATACAACCAGTTAGTTTGTTGTAAGCCAAACCAGTCAACCATCAGTTCAGTAATATAGCCGGAACGACCGAGCATCAAGGTTACACCCAGACCGACCACAAATGGTGGGGTAACAATAGGTAAAATTGAGAAAATACGCGCAATGAATGCACTGCGTTCCGCAATACGTGTGGTGTAAATAGCGAAAATCAAGCCAAAGAAGGTCGCACCAATACCTACCGCAACACCCAGACCAACCGAGTTAAATATGATGCGGATGATGTGAGAGCTGCTAAGAATATCGACAAACTGCCAGGCAACAAAGTTACCCATGTCATCTTCGAACATTGGCACGAAGATGGCGAAGCTAGGGTAGATGATAAAGACAGTGATGAGCAAAATGATCGAAATCAGCGAGCCAATAACAAAGACATCACCGCCAAGGTATTCCAAGCGAGAGAAGGCGAGAGTCATCACTGCGCCAAGCACGATAAACAGGGCGATGGTCGCATATCCCATCCCTTGTCCGGTGTACCAAGATGAGATGACCACAAACAACATACAAAATGCCGAATAGCCAATATCAAATTGATGGCGAAGTTTGGCGTATTTGTTTTGCGCTTGAATCGGGCGCAGCAACAAGACTGCAGGTAGGGCGAACCATAACCACGAAATATTTAAACTGCTCCAACCCATGGCAGCACGAAACTCATCGGAAGTTGAGTCGAGCAATCCATAGTCGAGAGCGAAAACAGGAAGAAGGACGAAAGCTACTACTAAGCTCACTAGCCAGTAAAATACTGGATCGCGCTTAGTAGATTCAGGGCTAATGTGCGCGGTGAGTTCGTTCATAATAAATACCTAGATTCATGAGCGAGTAGGGTGATGGCGAATACCATCACCCACACAGTTGGATTATTGACCCATCTTGACGACGTTAACCCACTTGTTGATCAAGCGTTTACGTTCGTCTGATGAACCATATGTCTCCATGTCGTAGTCAATGAGCTCAAGCGTGTTTGGATCAAGAGCGTTTGGTGACTGTTCTGCGGTTGTATTGGTTAAGATTTGGAAAGATTTACCTTTTTTCCATGCAGTTTCCTGACCTTCTTTCGATAGTACAAAATCAAGGAACTTCTGTGCGTTGTCTAGGTTACGCGCACCTTTGATGATACTCACACCACCAATTTCGTAGCCGGTACCTTCACAAGGTGAGATCAGCTCAAGTGGTGCACCTTTTGATTGCTCTAGAGAGTAGTCGTGTAAGAAGCCGATACCGATAGCCACTTCGCCACGCGCTGCGTTACGAGAAGGGGTAACACCAGATTTGGTGTACTGAGAAACGTTTTTGTCTAGATCTTTAAAGTAGTTAAACGCTTTGTCTTCATCCCATAGCTGGATAAAGGTTGCGAGCGCAGTATAAGCAGTACCAGAGCTTTGTGGGTCCGAGATTTGGATTTCACCGGCGTATTCTGGCTTGGTTAGGTCGCTCCAACAGCGTGGAATTTCAAGCCCCTTTTCTGCCAAGCGGTCTTTATTGACACCAAAGCCAAGAATACCCATGTAAACTGCCGAAGAGTAGTTGCCCTTGCGTTTGGCTGGATCTTTGAAGTCATCCATGATGAATTCAAGTTGAGGAGATTTGTAAGCGTGTAACAGATCCATCTCACCACCTTGAGATTGAGGATCGAGTGTACCGCCATACCATACGTCTGCACGTGGGTTCTTCTTCTCAGCGTCGATTTTCGCCAAGGTACTGCCAGAACCGTTACGGACAAATGATGTTTTTACATCGTATTTTTCAGAGAAAGCTTTGGTTGCTGCTTCACACATAGCATTGGTCGCACTGCAGTAAACGACCAAGCGACCATCTGCCATGGCTTGCGGAGCTGCCATTGCCGCACCAAGGATGCAGGCTGAGAGTAAGCTGCGTTTTGTTCCAACTTTCATGTTATTTCCTCTTGTTGTATCCAACTGTAGGGTTGGTAAGTCCTTGCGGTATAAAAACAACGAGAGGGAATTTATTAAGTTAGGTTATGGCTATCCCTGCCCGTTGCTGAGCTTTAACAAAAGGAAGGATCAACAAGCCAATTAGTGCTGCCGAGAGCGTAATTACGCTGAAAAATCCTTCCCAGTTAAACTGGTCAATTATGAGTGCGAGTGGGTAACCCGCTAGCGCAGCACCAATGTAGGCAAATAGACCTACAAAGCCTGTCGCGGTGCCAGCCGCATCTTTGTGTGAACACTCCGCCGCGGCCATACCAATCATCATTTGTGGACCAAAGACAAAGAAACCAATCGCAAAAAAACAGCCTGACAAAATGATGAAATTATCTAGTGGGGTGAGCCATAACGCGGCAACAGAAACAAAGATCCCCAGTGCGAACAACAAAATCATTGGTGCACGATTACCGTGGAAGAATTTGTCTGAACCCCAGCCACCAAACAGCGAGCCAAGAAATCCTCCAATTTCAAACATGGCGACCACGCCATTGGCGCTAAACAACTGGTATTGGTGGCGTTGGGTTAGGTAGAGGTTGCCCCAATCATTGATTGCAATGCGTACCACATATACCAGCAAGTAAGAGCTGCACAGTAACCAAATGTATTTGTTGCCCAGTACATAGGTTTTTACTACTTGCCAAAATGGCAGCCCTTTACCTTCCGTCTCGTGCACTTTTTCCAGTTGGTCATCTCGCCATTCGCCAACGGTAGGTAACCCCATCGAACTAGGCTTATCTCGCAAGCGAAAACAAAGCACTATCCCCACTAAAACTGCCAATGAGCCGGGAAGAATAAAGCCAAAGCGCCAGCCCCAAGTGACAGCGGCGAAACCGATACTGATTGGAATGATCGCGCCACTTAAGTTGTGGCAAGTGTTCCAAATTGACCACCAAAAGCCCCGTTCAGAACGTGAGTACCAACTGGTGAGCAACTTGGCACACGGTGGCCATCCCCAACCCTGAAACAACGCGTTCAATGTCCAAAGCACCGCGAAGGCAAACAGGGAAGAGCTCAAACCAAAAGCAATATTGATAACGCCGGTAAAGATCAGCCCAAGCCCCATAAAATAAGCAGGCTTGGTCTGGTCACTTACCATGCCAGAGAGAAATTTAGACACGCCATAAGTGATGTAAAAAAGCGTTCCCAAAATACCAATATCAGCCGTGTCTAAGCCTAAATCGGTGATCATACTTGGCATCGCAAAGTTCAGGCTCTTGCGAGTAAAGTAGAAAACGCCGTAGCCAACATACATCACCATCATCAAGTGAAGCCGCCAGTAACGGTACGTTTCGTCAATCTGATTTAGGTTTTTGTTCGCTGTTAACACGAGCTCCTCTCCTTGGCATGAAAGAATGGTAACCAAGCCATAACTGAAATGAATTGGACGGTTTTATATATCACTAGGAAAATTTCCTAGTTTGGCGGAGGTGTTTTGTGTTTTGTGGGTAAGTTAACAAATATTCGGCTACCCAATGAGTTAGAAGTGATGCTCATGGTGCCACCGAGCGCACTAATTCGCTCTTCAATGCCTTTTAAGCCCTGTCCTTTGAGTCGCCAGTTATCAGGCAGACCAATGCCGTTGTCCCGCAGTTCGAGACTAAAGCGATCGCCTGGTACTAATGACAGTTGCACTTGAGTCGCCTCTGCGTGCTTACAGGTGTTATTCAGTAGCTCTTGCACGATGCGGTAGAGGGTTACCGCAGTAATGTCATCGAGACGGTCGGCAAAGATGCCAAAATTGAGGCGGAAATCGATGCCGCGTTCATCAAAGCGCATTTCTGCTGCCAGTTGGCGAATGGCACTCTCGAGCCCGAGTTCATCGAGTGCGTGAGGACGAAGCTGCTTAAGCAGTTGCCGAGTGGAATTGTGAATTCGCAGAGCGAGTTCATTAGTGGTATTGGCGATGTTGATCTGCTGTTCGTCTTTAGCAAGCCGTTTGGTCAGCATCGACTGAATTTGAATCGCAGTAATGTTTTGCCCGATTTCATCATGCAGCTCACGGGCAACCGATTTGCGAATGTCTTCTTCTACGTGAACCAATTGTCTGGCTAACTGTTGTTTGCTTGCCAGCTCTTGCTCCAACTTTTTATTAGCTCGGTGAAGTTGCTGGGCGAGGAAGTACTGCCTGCTGATGGCAATACCTAGCCCCAAGCCAATCAGAGCCTGAGTTGAGATAAAAGTTTGCAGTTCTAAATCACTACCAAATGACCCGGTTACTTGGCGCGCCGTAGCAAGCAGAATACTGTTCATCACGCTAGCAAGCACGCCACCTTGCCAGCCATAGCGATAAGCCATAAAGATGTTAGGCAATAAGAAGATCAGTAGTGCCAATGGTTTCATCTGCTCAAGTAGGGTGAGCTCAGTAAACAGACCAATGGCGAAAAAGAGTAGACACCAGACTAATGCCGAAGCACGTAACGACACTTCTTGATGAATTAAAGTTGGCGTGAGCGGTTGCCATACTTGGCGTAATAGGTAGTCGTAAACCAGATAGAAAAAAGGAGCAAGTAAGATGCCGCCTGTAAGCGCCGCGATGCCGCCTTTGAAGGAATAAAGTGCACCAAGCCCAATGGGTTTGGTGAGCAGCAGTAAAGCAATTGCGCAAGCCAGTGCGTAAGTGACGACTAACCCACATAGGGCAAGCAGGCGTTGCCAATAGATTTGTAACGGTCGCCAAATGGTTTGGAAAACGACCGCAATCGCGTGGTTAAAACAGGTAAACAGAATCAGTAGATAACCGTAAAGCGGCTCGCCAGTGAGCTTAATTAAACTCCACACCAGTAGGATTTCAGCCATGGTGAACCAAGGCCACAACTTGCGTGTGGTTAGGGTATAAATGGTGAGTTTAAAGCCAGTTGGCAGTAATAAGCCTGCTAACAGAATGTCGTGGGAAAGGTAAAGGCTGACATTCCATAAGCAGAACCAACAGATCACATAACCCAGAATGGCAAAAGTGTAACTAAAACCGTGGGTTAAAATCAGTTTTGGTAAATGTTGCCGCCGCGCTAGTTCGCTCATACAACTTCATCACTCAGCAATTTGTGCTGCAGGGCAAAGCGAATCAGATCAACGTTATTGGTGAGATTTAGCTTACTCAAAATATTGGCACGATGAACATGAATGGTTTTGTGGCTGATCGAGAGTTTATTGCCGACCTCTTTAACATCGAGTCCCTGAATTAAATGATCAAATACTTCACGTTCGCGCTTAGTCAGTTCTTTAAGTACCGAAGGCGAAGAGGAGGCGTTACTCAGATTGATGAGTGCGTCGGTACATAAATAGTGATCGCCTGACGCAACTTTGCGAATAGCGGTGACTAACTCTTCAGGTCCGCAGCGCTTTGATAAATAGCCAAACGCGCCGACCTCAATCGCTTTACTCACAAATGAAGCGGAATCATAAATGCTAAGAATAATCGCTTTGAGATCAGGCTGTTTTTTGCGCAGTTTCTCTAATAGAACTAAACCACTTTCATCCGGCATTGAGATATCAATTACCGCGACGTCAATATTGGATGCCGATAACACGCGATAGGCTTCATGTGCGTTATCAAATTCACTGTGGATTTTTATGTCTGGCTCACATGCCAACAACTGCGCAAAACCTGAGCGAACCATAATATGGTCATCGACAAGAGAGACTGAAATCATAGCGACATCCTTGATGGGAACGCTTGATGATTACAAATCTCTCAATATGTTTCAAAATCTTAATACGAGTCTGTGACTTCGCTCTAGTATTGATTGTGTGAAATATTTCTATATTTTTTAGTGGTTTACTTGATTTGTGTAAAATTAACCCGCTGGGATTAGCGGGTTAATCAGTTGATAGAGTTACGCTTCTTGCGGCTCAGGACAACTAAAACCACGCAAGATATTGGCTAAGGTAATCGTGGCGAAGAGCACGATCACCAGCGATAAGTGCCAAGCTTGGCTTAAGCCTAATTGCACCAACACCATACTGACAATAGATGACACCACCATTTGACCGCCGCCCGACATGGCTGCCGCTGCGCCAGCGTGTTTTTTGTAAGGTTGCATCACCATCGCTTGGGCAGTTGGCATCGCAATACCGTTGCCTAGAATCATCATTAGTTGCCCTAACATCAAGTAAAGTGGCTCAACAGGGCAGAAGAACAGCCAAGTTGCGGCGCTTAAGTGCAATACTGGCGTCCAAAGCAGCATTTTTTTACTGCCGATGATTGGGCGGATGCGATTACAAATACTGGTACCCGCAAGCATGCCAAGGGCAGGGATAATTGCCCACATCGCGTATTCGTCAGATGTCATGCCAATTTGGTTCTGCATAATAAATGGCATTACCGAAACCGTAGTGATCATCAAGGCGAAGTTAAGCCAACCAATGCTGGCAAAGCTCATAAAATAACGTGAGGTAATAAGCTCGCGGTATTGCAGCAGCATCTTTTTCGCTGAAGGTACTTTTGAGCGCTGAGCAATGGTCTCTTGAAAACGAAAAGCGATAATCACCCATGCCAGTGATACGTAGCAAAGCAATGAAATGAACACCATGCTCCAGCCGAAATGGAAGTTGATAAAACCGCCAATAACTGGTGCAAATAGTGGGGTAATCGAGGCTGCCATGGCAATGTAGGACATCGCAAGTGGTAAATCTGGCCCATTAAAGCGATCGCGGGTCGAGGCGCGAGCAAGCACAGCGCAGCAGCCGGTGCCGAGTCCTTGCAGAAAACGTCCGGCAATCATGCCAGTAAATGAGTCACTTAAGCAGATGATCATCACCAGACCAGTCATGGCAATAAGTAAACCACTTAACAGTACTACTTTACGCCCAAGCGCATCAGAGATAGGACCATAGAGAAACTGCGATGGACCAAAGCCAAGTAAGTAGATACTTACTAACAACTGCGCTTGGTCGAGTGAAATAGAGAAGTCTTTAGCGATCCAAGGCAGAGAAGGAAAAACTAATCCCATGCTCAATTGCCCAACGCTAATGATCAGGCAGGCGAGCAGTATGGTTTTGATATCGAAAGCTTTATTCACGATTCATCACCACCACGCTGGTGGATGTGTCCGCGGCGTCTCAGTCCGCCTTCATCATCAATTTGGTTAAGTTTGGCTTTAACTCGTTTCACCGTTGATAGGCTCACATCACACTGTTCGGCAACACTTTGTAGTGTGTGTCCTTCTAAGAGTAGGGTTGCGATCTGTTCGTGCTTGGCGCGATCAGCAGGGCGACCACGGAATTTCTTATTCCAAAGCTGAGGATCATTTTTGATTGCTTGACGCCCTTGTTCGGCAGCAAAAAGGCGATGCATGGTTTGTACTTTTTCATAGCCAAACAGCAAACTGAGTAGGGTTTCACTTTGTTGGGAATTTGGCTCAAAGCAAATGGGCTCACACATCAATTGCAGTGTCACCCCTTGGCTTAAAAGCAGCCTAACGGTTGCGTTAACTTGGCTAAAGTCTTTGCCAAATGCGGTTAGCCACCAGACGACAACCGTATCGCCATCTTGAAGGGCATCAAACATCTGCTTAAATGCAGGTCGCTCTAGTGGAGGGACAAATCCACGAACTTGGTCTTCGATGTGTTTAGCATCAGGTGCAAAAGCGTGCAACGCGGCAACCTGCTCTTGATAGGCTTGATTCTTGGGCGAAAAGCGGGTGTAGAGATACTGCGTCATCGTTATACCTCAACGACTAAAGTGGGTCATATGCTGTTATGGCTCATAATATATTCTGGCTCATAAATAATTACAACACCAAATGAGCCATCAATTGGCTTTTGATTGTTGTAAACCGATATGGAAAGCTTGCTAGCCTGTTGATAAGTAGACGCTTAATCCATCTAAAAGGAAAGTGGAACTGTCAGGTTAACGATGGAATGTTTTTGTCAAAAGCAAAAAATTGAGCGGGTGTTGTTTAAGGAACAGTCTATCTGCTTGGTTTGTCAGAATATTCTTACTACTTAAGCAGTAAATTGTTGTTAACGAACAATATGATCATCAATACAATACGCCGCTTGCTAAATGGGTGTATCACATGAATAAAATTTGCCTTTTCTCTCTACTTGCTTGTTCGTTCCCTGCCGCTGCTTCGCCGTACCTTGGCTTAGAAATGGGACGCTCGCAGCCTGATCATGATATTAAAGTTTATACGGCTAAAAATCGTGTCGTGACCCCTGATTCAAATGATGTTTTTCTGGGTGTCTATGGCGGTTATGTCCTTAATAAGAGTTGGGCATTTGAAGCGGGCTACCAGCAGAATCAATATACGGGCACGGCAACTACTCAAAACCGAACCACTCTTGATGCTGAGCAGTTTTATTTTGCTCCGGTTTATAACCTCTCGTTGACTAACGACCGTGATTGGGATTTAAAACTCAAAGGTGGCGTTACGTACACTCAATATGATTTGAGCGGTCAAAGCGGTAACCTTACAGCGACGGCGAATAGCAGTGAGCTGGGTTTAATGCTCGCGGTTGGAGTGGAGTATCAACTGATGCCGGAATTGGGTGTCGGTGCGAATATAAAGTATGTTGCCGATAGCTATACAAGCAGCAGTGCTTTCACGTTATCAGCAAGCTACTACTTCTGAGCGTATCCACAGGCGCCATTTCCCAATCTGATTTTCGAGAACTGACTCATTCAGTCTTTGCAAGGTAGGCTTTGCTTTGTGATAAGGATTGGTGCTTACTCCAGTGATAAGTAAAAGGGTCGATATTTCGACCCTTTGTTCTATAAGATACTTGCGGCTAAGCGCTTGCTTATCGCGAGCTTAATTATTGCAGCTTAAACTCTTTTAGCATTTGGCTTTGCGTCTCAGCAAGTTCAGACAAGAAAGCAGATGCTTGGCTTGATTGTCCAATGCCCACTAAGTTCTGCTCAATAACGTGTTTAATGCCATTGAGTGAAGAGCTGATCTCTTCAGCCGCTTGCGCTTGCTGCTCTGCCGCTACCGACATTTCAGAAGCGCTATTGGTGATATCAGAAACTGAGGTTTGAATTGAGGAGAGCTTTTCAACCGCTTCTTGTGAAGATTGGTGAACCGTAACCACACGCTGTAAGCAGCTCTCTACGCGATCTTGAGCAAGATCTGAGTTGGTTTGCAGCTCAGTGATAATGTTCTGAATACGCCCCGTTGATTGCTGAGTTTTTGCCGCTAGAGCGCGAACTTCGTCGGCAACTACCGCAAAACCACGACCGTATTCGCCTGCGCGTGCCGCCTCAATCGCTGCATTGAGTGCCAATAAGTTGGTTTGCTCAGAAATACTGTTGATCACACTGGCGACTTCACCAATGCGGTGACAGCGCTGTTTAAGCTCTTCAACCACCTCGGCAGTCTCATTTAGCTCGCTAGTAAGAACCTGAGCGTTCTCTTTATTTTGCTCAACAATTTCGTGACCATCAAAGCAGGCTTCCAGAGCAGAAGAGGCTTTCGATTCGGTGTGCTTTGCGGTTTTCGCTACTACACTTGATGAGCTCGACATTTCAGTCACTGCGGTTGCAATCAACTCTACTTGGCTGTTTTGCTCTTGCGCATTTGCAGAAGCCTCTGTCATCACGGCGGCAAGCTCAGTTGACGAAGAGGAGACTTCGTTACTTTGGTCACGCACATCATTGATCACAGTAGAGATGGTCTTCATTGAAGCTTCCATATCTTTTGCCAGTTTAGAAAACTCATTTTTACCAGTGAGTTTGGTATGTACTGTGAGATCTTTTTTCGACATCGCACCGAGTGATTCAGATAACTGGTTAAAGATTGCGACAATATGATGAGCAAGATAGATCGTCATTACGCTTGCAACAAGAGCGGCAATTAACCATGCTGCAATTTGAATGGTTCTTAACTGATCAACAGCGTCATGGCTTGCTTGAATGGCAAGTTGACGTTGCTCAGCATTGAGTTTGACGATGCTCTCGATCTCACTGCGAACATCTCCAGCGTGCTCGATTCGGCGTAGCTCAACACTGACGTCTTTCTCTAGCAAGTCGATAGCGAAGTTCATTGTTTCAGTAAACGATGAGAAAGTGAGGTCATTAAACTCTTCTACTGCAGGTACATAGCTAAACTGTTTAATGGTTTTCAACGCGTTATCGTGGAACATGCGTACTAAATCCACTTCAACCAGTTCACGCATTGAGATGATTTGTGACAAACGAGAGTAGAAGTAGTCGAGGTTATTAACCAGTTTTTGACCTTCTACTGACCAGGTGAATGTGTCTAGGTCATCGTTGACAACCGAGTAGTCCTCTACCTGACTGACCATATAGAATAATGGTTTCCACATTTGTGGCGTGTCTAACCACCAACGGTCATAGATTTGCTGATAGGTTTTGGTTGATTGATGCAGTAAGCCTAAGTACGCCGTCATCGATTCAGAAATACGCGCAAACACCATGCGCTCTTGATCTGTGGTGAGGGGATTATTTAGGAACGTAGTTTCAATCAGGGTATTGATAGCGGCAACTTCGGCTTCTATTTTCTCCATCGTGTCGCTCATCACATTGACATCACCATAGAGCATATCTCGCGTTAGGATGCGGACATTTGCCCATTTTTGGTCAAGTTTGGCGGCAGCTTCACTACTTTCAACTTGGCGCGTGACAATATTCGATTGCTCTTGAACGTGATTCAAATTGGAGTACATCAAGACTAGAACGCCAGCAAACAAAGCGAGAGTGAGAGCAAGAGGGAGAAGCAGCAGCGATCGTAGTGAAAGTGTGGTGACCCATTTAGGAACATTTTTCTTCATAGAGTAGTACATCCTTTATATCTTATTGGTATCAACACCGTTCTTATGACAAAGCTTTCCTTTCTATGTGGAATGACGGCTTAGACGTAATTGTGCGGTAAGAAAATACTGACGATGTTAAAAAACGACCAACAATAAAAATCACTCTTAACCATAAATTTTTAATGAAATCGATAACTTAAGTATCCTTGATAAATAACATCTATTATCACTGTTAAAAATATTAATAGAGTTGTGGGGTGAGTGCTGCAATGGAAGTGGGCTAAGCCCCGTGACATAAGTCATTGGATGCTTTACGCTTTTATATACAAGCCCTTATATTAACTAATTTGTTGTTAGCTCAGTTTTAACCAAAGTGCTTTGTTGCATAATGATCGGAACTTAAAGTAATAAATAGTAAATATGTAACTGTTTGTGACACGGAAAGCGAAGTGTACACATTAATATGCAAGTGAGTTTATACCGATTAAGTTGCAAGAGATAATCGTAAAAAAAATCAGGAAATTCAATATAAGTAGAGTCTAAATAAAAAGTTACGATTGGATTACTTTTGTTTGGTACTAATAATTTTATTTAAATGGGCTATAGTTATTTGTAGGTGGATTATAAGGATTGAATTAAATAGTGCGCAATATCACTAAAATATAGTCAATTGTGATACTTACGACATCTTTGAATCATAATTCGAACGGTTTTTTATGCAGATCACATTTGTCGTTTATTTGAGTTTATTATTCCGCCGCTCTGTAGAATACTGCAATCGTCAACCCACTAATTGCTTTCAAAGAAGGAACATAAGATGACAATGTACCTCAAAATGCAATACAAAATATGGCTAACATCGTTAGCTTGGTACACCCGCGACCATACGCTATCATTCTTACCTTCTTCCGACCGTATCTAGGCAGCCTTTGCCGCATCAGGCTTTTGCAAGCTTGATGGTATAACTATCCAAAATCTGAATTTCTCTAAATGCAATTTCCTCCAATTGATTGTATTCGGCATTCTATTCGATTTTGTTTTGGTTATTTAAATTAAATCTCTAACTTCATAACTAAATTTAATTTTTAAATTTAGTCTGACGCCCTACATCTTTAATAAATTAAGGTGAGGGTAAATATATTTAAAATAAAGTGCTTAAGCACAATTTAGAAATAAAAGGTATTATCATGGAAAACTTTAAACACCTACCAGAACCATTCCGTATTCGCGTTGTTGAGCCAGTAAAACGTACCACACGTGAGTACCGTGAAGAAGCAATCCTAAAAGCGGGCATGAACCCATTCCTGCTTGATAGTGAAGATGTGTTTATCGATTTACTAACCGATAGTGGCACAGGCTCTATCACTCAAGAAATGCAAGCAGCGATGCTGCGTGGTGACGAAGCATACAGCGGCAGCCGCAGCTACTATGCACTGTCTAATGCAGTGAAAGAAATCTTTGGTTATGACCTGACTATTCCGACTCACCAAGGTCGTGGTGCAGAGCAAATTTATATCCCGGTACTGATCAAGAAAGCAGAAAAAGAGCGCGGCCTAGATCGTTCTAAGATGGTTGCATTGTCTAACTACTTCTTCGATACCACGCAAGGTCACACGCAAGTGAACTGCTGTGTAGCGAAAAACGTGTACACAGATGAAGCATTCGATACTGCAGTAACAGCAGACTTTAAAGGTAACTTTGACTTAGAGAAGCTAGAAGCAGCGATTCTTGAAGCGGGTCCAAACAACGTACCTTACATCGTAAGTACCATCACTTGTAACTCAGCAGGTGGTCAGCCAGTGTCTATTGCTAACTTGAAAGCAGTATACGAAATGGCGCAAAAATACGGCATTCCAGTGATTATGGACTCAGCACGCTTTGCAGAGAACGCTTACTTTGTACAGCAACGTGAAGAAGGCTACAAAGATTGGACAATTGAGCAAATCACGTACGAAACCTACAAATACGCTGATGGTCTAGCGATGTCAGCGAAGAAAGATGCCATGGTACAAATGGGTGGTCTACTTTGTTTCAAAGATGAATCATTCATGGATGTGTACACTGAGTGTCGTACTCTTTGTGTGGTTCAAGAAGGCTTCCCAACATACGGTGGTCTAGAAGGCGGCGCAATGGAGCGTCTAGCGGTTGGTCTACGTGACGGTATGCGTCAAGAGTGGCTTGCTTACCGTATCAACCAAATCGAATACTTGGTAAATGGTTTGGAAGCAATCGGTGTTGTTTGTCAGCAAGCTGGTGGTCACGCGGCATTCGTTGATGCAGGTAAACTACTGCCACATATTCCAGCGCATCAATTCCCAGCACACGCTCTAGCTTGTGAGCTTTACAAAGTAGCGGGTATCCGTGCGGTTGAGATCGGTTCAATGCTACTAGGTCGCGACCCTGCAACAGGTAAGCAACACCCATGTCCAGCAGAGCTGCTACGTCTAACGATTCCACGTGCAACTTACACCCAAACACACATGGATTTCGTTATCGAAGCATTCGAGAAAGTGAAAGAAAACGCCAGCAACGTGAAAGGTTTGGATTTCACTTACGAGCCAGCAGTACTGCGCCACTTTACAGCTCGTCTAAAAGAAGTTGAGCCAGAAGCGGCAGAGGCACCAGCAAAGAAGGAACTTGCTGAAGCTTAATCACATTTGCGTGCCCCAATAGGGGCACGCTTTATCTTGGGCATCAAAACACAACAAATATTTAGCTTAAGAGACAGTTTTATCCAATAACGTGAACAATAACAAAGAGACATATCTATGAAAGGAACTCCCTCACTATTAGGTGGCTCATGTATTATCGCCAGTGTGTGTGTAGGTGCGGGCATGCTCGGGCTTCCAAGTGCAGGTGCTGGTGCGTGGACAACGTGGTCAGTGATTGCGATTACACTAACAATGGCGATAATGACCATTTCTGGCTGGATGCTTCTAGAGGCATTCAAGCATTACGATTTAAAAGTTTCATTCAACACTGTAACCAAGGATATGCTTGGTTCTAAAATTAACGGTCTTAACAACATTACCGTGTATTTTGTTGGCGGTATCTTGTTGTACGCCTACATCACGTCTTCAGGCCTTATTCTGCAAGGTATGTTAGGCATCAGTAGCCAACTCGCGTCTATCTTGTTTGTGTTGATTTTCTCTACGTTTGTTTGGCACTCAACACGAGCGGTGGATCGCATCTCAGTTGTTCTAATCGCCTTTATGATTCTGAGCTTCGTGTTCGGTGTGTCAGGTCTAGCCTTGAATATCGACATGTCGGTGCTATTTGACTCAGTGAACAAGCAATCCAGTTACGCGCCATACGCTATGGCGATGCTACCTGTAGCGCTGACATCATTTGGTTACCACCACTCTGTATCATCAATGCGCGCTTATTATGGCGAAGAGCGCCGCGCTAAGTACGCCATTTTAGGTGGCACTATTATCGCGTTAGCTTTGTATTTACTATGGATGTTGTCAATTTACGGCAACTTACCACGTGCGAAGTTTGGTCCTGTGATTGAGCAAGGCGGTAACGTTGACGTACTACTGTCAGCTCTAGGTTCAGTGATTGCGTCAGAAAAAGTAGCCAATGCAATCAACAGCTTCTCAATGGCGGCACTATTATCATCGTTTATCGGTGTGGGTCTTGGGGTATTTGACTTTATTGCCGACTTGTTCAAGTTTGACGACACCAAACAAGGTCGCACTAAATCATGGGCAGTGACTTTCTTGCCACCGCTGATCATGTCTCTGCTTTTCCCATTCGGCTTTGTTATTGCGATTGGTTATGCAGGTGCAGCTGCGACAGTGTGGGCATGTATCATTCCGGCGTTGTTGGCATACAAGTCTCGAGCGCGTAAAGATGGTGCAGAGGGCTTTATGGCTCCTGGCGGCAACGGGATGATTGTAGCAGTTATCATCTTTGGTGTATTGACCGCGGTTTTCCACATTCTATCTATGCTTGGTATGTTGCCAGCCTTCTTAGGCTAAACCTTTACAGATATTGATGTGGAAAAAGGGACTTGCATTTAGCGAGTCCCTTTTTTATTGCGCTATAAAATGATTAGAGCGCGAGCTATCGTTCAGTTACGCTTCAGCTGCCGACTTTACTTTTAGCTTGTTACGATTATCTCGGCTTGAACGAATAAGTTCATCGCCCGTTACCATCGCCTCTGATTTGGCTAAGCGGTCATAAAGCAGTACGTTTACCGATGCCGCTAAGTTCATACAACCAATGGTTGGTACATACACCACATGATCGGCTTGATCGGCAACTTCTTGTGGAATAGAACCGTCTTCAGGACCAAAAATGTACACGGCTTTCTCAGGGTGGCTAAAGTGAGGTAGAGGGGTCGCACCTAATGCCAGTTCTACGCAGACCACGCTAACGTCTTGCGGAATAGCTTCAAGGATAGAGCTTACCCCTCTCAGTGGTGTGTGCTCACTAACACTTTTGGTGTCGGTGGTGAATTTGGCTGCGCGATCGTAGCGCGTTCCTGTATAAAGCACCTCATCCGCTTGATAACAACCTACCGCTCTCATTACCGCACCCACGTTCTCTGGGCTTTTGGGGTTAATTAATCCGATTATCGCTAGGTTATCTTTCATTAGAGGATCTCAAAGAAAATGCAGTGCGCTGACTGCGAAAGGGCGGCATTCTACCAAAGCTACTGGCAATGCTAAAGCAAAAGCCTGACAGCCAGCATTGTTGTGGTGTTTAAATGAAAAAGCGATGCACTAGGCACCGCTTTATAAACAGAAATTGCACCACGCTGTCTGCTAGCGGCGCTCGCGCTTTACAATTTCAAATTCAAATTCTTCAGGGTAGAGGATAACACCTTCGCCTTCAGCATCGGGGAATACCACAATGGATAAGTCGTCTTGCTCAAGCCCGTGCGTCCAGCGGCTTTTCCACTTCGCGATAGAAATTGGTTCAGCAGTAAAACCTTCCCACTCTTCGGTTGCCCATTGCAGTGCATGCTCTTCAGTTGGCCAGACAGGAACGCATTCTTCATCGTCGGTGTTGAGCAGAACACTGCCGTGTTCATCAATCAGCAACCAGATTTTTTTGCTCTCTGCTGATGTTTTGAAAAAGATGTTAAAGCGCTCCATTGGATCGCGTGGAACGTTGACAGGTGATGAATCGCTCATAAGTTGCCCTAATTAGTTAACTGCTTCGAGAGTATATATTGCTTTGTGAAAAAGGGCAGCATCCAAAGCGCGGTGCCAGTTTATTTGCCCAAGTTAAATTGTGGATAACAATCATGGCTTGTCGTCACGATAGCACTAAGTTGGCGCGATTTCTCAAAAGATGAGTATTCTGGCGATGAAAGTGAAGAAGAAATCGCTCATTTCACCAAGAAAGCCCACTGTTATTGACTCAAATTGCTCTGATAAGCGCATTGACACTACAGAGCGTGGCTAATTTAGGATGAAACGAAGCGAAAATAACAAGATTGTGAGTTTGTGTTTTATTTTACCGACACGCCGGGGGGGTAGGATTTTTCCTGCAAATGGCATGTTTTGGGGTTAACAGGGTTGTTTGTTTTTTGTACGGATGCAGGCGCTAGATATGTTGTTATTTAGTGTTTTTTGGTAGAAGTGCAGGCTCGCGTTTCATAGTCGCCATGTATACAAGGTCATGAATACGTGAACGTAAAAATTGTCGCCATTTTGGCTTGCTTGGTGCTTGTGGCACCTATATCCACACATTACATTGCATTACAACTGGATGCCAACTCAGTGCATCAGCTGGCGGTAATGCTATCTCTAGTCGCGATATCGCTATTCTCTTTGCTTATTCGAGCAAGACTGAAACAGAAAGAAGTTAACGACGACATTGCGAATTTTCTGATGGAGCTGCACAGCTCATATTTAGCATCGTATGAAGCTTTAAAGCGCAATGTTGAAAAAACCGAAGAGTGCTTTCTCGATTTAGAGCAAATCTCTGCCTCGACAGTGGAGTTATCTTCAACATCACAAAGTGTGAGTAATGAAGCGGGAGCGGCGAGTGAGGCTACTGAATCTGTGCTGAATAATCTGCAAAACGGTCGCAGATTAATGGAATACGATAGTCAGATTGCTCAGCAGGTTTTAATCTCGATTAACGACTCGGCACCGATTTTCAACAAGCTGTTTGAATACTCGAATAACATCAACGGCGTGGTCGACACTATCAATCAGATCTCAAGCCAAACGGCATTGCTGGCGTTGAATGCTTCGATTGAGGCGGCGCGCGCAGGTGAGCATGGCAAAGGTTTCTCGGTGGTGGCGAGTGAAGTTCGTAAACTGTCGCTGCAGACGCAAAACAATACCTTAGTGATCAAAGATGCAGTCGAGAAACTCAATACATTCAGCGCTAAAGCGCGAGATCATATTAATCAGAACCAAGCGATCATTAAAAAGTCGTTCGCACTCTCTAAGCAGCTTAACGACGCGTTTGAAGTGATCAACACCAGTACGCTGAAGCTTGCGTCTATCAATGCCGTGGTGCATGAGACCGCTAACAGCCAAACAATGGTGGCGACTGATTTGTCACAACGCATTGAAGATCTACATGGCAAGCTCAACATTAACCTTGCTTCAGCAAAACAGATCCAAGATAAAAATGATTACATCAAATCGCTAGTAAAACAGATGAAGCAATTTGCGGTGGAGAATCAAGAGAATGCGTAAGCTTTTCCCTCTAAACTGGGGTGCTAAGGTTCTATTGCTGGGCGCTTGCTTCGCTCAGTCCGCTTGGGCGAGCAATAATAATTGTGCGAATTTTACTGCTCTGTTTGAGCAGCGTGACTTCGTCAAAATTGAAAGTATGTTCAAGCGTGCAGCGTTAGAGTTGGGCTATCCCAACTCTTCAATTTATCTCAACAAACATTACGCGAAAACTCCGAAGCAGCAAGTGGCGGAAATTCGCCGTGTCTACCGTGGTTGCTACTCACTGAAAAAGAAAAATGAGCTGCTGGTTAATTTGTTGCACTAGTGATTGCGCGAGATAATTAACGCGCGATGAATCACGTCGTTTTTGACCACTTATCAGAGGCAAGGAAGCCCGGTTAAGCCCAGCCAAACAGCAGAAATGCGACCCACTTAGTATCAATCGATACCATCCCGGTACACTAAGATCGCCTGTAGGCATACTAACGTAAGTAAAACAACGTTTAATGGTTAGGGAAGACGAGTGAAAAGACAAACCCATCTCGATGATTTTGAGCAGCACATGCGGGAACTTTTCCATATGAGTGATGATGAGTGGCAAGTGTTTGTTGAACAAGGCTCACTCAAAGCGTTTTCCAAAGGCGAGACACTGTTTATTGCTGGTGATATCGTCGATAAAGTGCGCTTTGTATGCCAAGGCACCTTGTGCAATTTTTACCTGACAACGGAAGGTATTCGCCGCAATAAATCATTTTTGCTACAAGGGGATATTTCTGCCTGCCTATCGTCGTTTGCCAGAAATCTTCCTGCGCGTTTTCATTGTGAAGCACTCTCTGATGGCGTGTGTTTCGAAATACCAGCCAAAGCGTTAAAGAGACTTAGCGAGACACACCTTGGTTGGCAAAATGCCTTCTTCTCGATGGTGACCGCGCTGGCGTTAAAAAAAGAAGCACGAGAAGCCGATCTACTACTGTTGTCGCCGACCGAGTTATATATTCAGTTTATGTCTGAGTCACCCGAGCTTGCACACTCCCTCACCAATTATCACATTGCTTCGTATTTGGGGATCACGGAAGTTTCTCTATCTCGCATTCGCGCCAAACTAGGCGTGCAAAACGCCTATCAACGCCAGTAATACCAATTACCGGTAACCCCGTCATTTTTGACTTTAACCTTTGTTAAAGTTTTGTTGCGTTAAGCTCGTTATTCTGACTTTCAACAATAAGCAATAGGAAGTCAGAATGGATCTTTACAACAAACATATTGTGCTGACTGGCGGGACGTCAGGAGTAGGGCGGCAGCTTGTCGCGCAGCTTGCTCGTGACAACCAGTTGATTGTATTAGGCAGAGATCAAACCAAACTGCTCGCGCTGAAAAACCAGCATCCCACGATCATCACATACCAAGTCGATTTGGAAAACGTTAAACATGTTCATCAAGTGGCTCAGTCACTGGCGAAGGATTTACCGAAAGTCGATGTGTTGATCAACAACGCGGCTGTACAGTTTATGCCTCAGATTCATGAAGACACTTTCGTCTTTGCCACAGTAGAGCGCGAGATAAACACCAACTTTACCTCTGTTTGCGCATTGATTCATGGCTTGCTACCCGCGCTCGGTAACTCTACACCAGCGCGAATCGTCAACGTCAATTCGGCGCTTGGTCTTGTGCCGAAAACGTCATCTGCGGTGTATTGCGCCAGTAAAGGCGCACTTAATATCTTTTCACAAAGCTTACGCTATCAATTTGAAAACTCGGCGATTCGAGTGCAGCAAGCATTTTTACCACTAGTCGATACCGATATGACCACAGGACGAGGCAAAAACAAGATGTCTGCTCAGTCGGCAGCGACAGCCATCATCACAGGCATCGAGAAAAGCGAAAAGGATATTGATATTGGCGCGATACGGATTTTGCGTGCGCTTCTTATGTTTGCGCCCGGTGTCGCGCGCCGAATTCTTAAGAGGTCGTAGCAGGTGGCAAAGCTAACAATTATCACATGGATATTAGGAGTAATTTCAATGAGTGCACAGGCGACAAATCATCAAATAGAGGTGCTGGTAAATGGCGTAGACACGAGCCGCCCGGGGAAAATTTTAGTGATGCTTTTTGCTGAGGCGGGTTTTCCCAAAGCTCATGATAAGGCACTGCAAATCAATCGTTATGACTCTGATCGCTCAGAGTTCAGCGTTGTGTTCGATAACGCTCCTACGCAGTTTGCTATCAAAGTGCTTCACGATGAAGACGAAGATGGCAAAGTCAGTAAAAACTGGACAGGACTGATACCGAAAGAAGGTTTAGGTTTTTCTAACGGCGCCAAAATAACCTTTAAAGCGCCAAGTTTTTCCAGTGCTCGCTTAGATGCAGTCGACACTCCATTTCCTCATGAAATTACGATTCTTTACCCTTAAGGAGTAACCATGGCACCTTTATTCAAATTAATGGGCATTATGGCTCTGTGTTTTGCTTCAACCTTTATTCTTGCCAACGCAATGGGCTGGTTGACCTTAGAGCAGATTGAAGTTTGGTTAACCCAAGCGAACACACTGAGTATTACCACAGTGGCGCTGGTGGTCATTGTACTGTTATTTCTCGACTTGTTTGTCGCCGTTCCCACCCTTTCTATCATGATGTTAGGTGGGTATTTTGCTGGTGTTTATGTTGGTGGTTTGGCGGCATTTAGCGGCACTTTGCTTGCGGGTGTAGGCGGCTATGTTCTGAGCTATTTGTTTGGCGATAAGATCGTTAACGTTGTGGTAAAAGATGCACAGCAGCGTCAGGATCTTCGTGAGAAATTCAATCGTCATGGCGTTTTGATGATTTTGCTCTCGAGAGCGATGCCAATCCTACCTGAAGTTACAGCTTGCATGTCTGGCATCAGCCGTATGTCGTTTGCTAAGTTTATGCTCGCGTGGTGCACGGTTAATTTGCCCTACAGCTTTATTGCCGCTTATGCAGGCTCAATTAGCTCACTGGAAAATCCAATACCGGCAATTATCACAGCGATTTCTCTTACCGTTTTCTTCTGGTTAGGGTGGGGATTACTCGATCGTTTTGCATTAAGTCGACGCTCGGCTTAGGACGCTGATGTGTGATTTTTGTCTCATTTCTTGAACACTCTAACGCTGTGTTCGATACTTAACTTCGTATTTTGAGTCTCAAATTGATTCTCAGTTTGATGGTTATTTTGAAGTTTGTTGCTTGCATTGAGTCGAAAGAAATGAAAAACAAAAGCTTATGTTGTTTTCTTTACGGTGCGTGTTCTCTTTTTGCGTCGTATTTTGCTCTAGCAGGCTCGGCAATTGTTTTGCCGGGTTTGCACCAACCGAGTGTGGACCTGCAAGGTAACGCGCTCACCGCTGAGCAAGTCATTGAGTGGGAGTTAGACAATGCAGATATCGTATTTGGCTCTTACGCTGACAAAAGCAACAACGAGCGGGTTAAAGCCATTGGCTATATGTACAACCAAAAGTTAGAGCTAAACAGCGGCTACATTGAAAACCAATTGCGCAATTATGCTGAATTAAATGGCATCAACTACGAAGACTTTTTCCTACATTTCGCAGAAGATACTGTACTGGCAGAAGTTGATCCTTCCCATGGCGAGAAAACCATACTCAACCGCAAGCCGATGATTGTCGGCTATACCGCAAGCAGTGATCATGCAGGATTCTGGCTCTACCAACAGCCACCATGGGATGCAGACGTTTTTGCTAATCATCATAATGGCGGTGCGCTGTACGTCTATCACGCCGAGCAGTTTGATCGGCTTGTCTTAAAGTTCAGTCAGTTCGCTCAAGGTGGTTCGTTTGTTATCGAATATCCCTCAGCGGTTGATGCTCGTGGTGAGGTCACTCAATGGTCGCGCTTTGACATCAAGAAAGACAAAACCAACAATATGACCAAAAACCAAAATGTCATTTGGCAAGTGCCGAGTGACTGGCAACGCGCCACGACTCATGATGGCAGCGGAGCAAGTTATGGGGGCGGGCAGTATTTTGGCTCAACCTTTATCCGAGATGGTGGAAGGCTTTATGTTGTGCGCATTACTTGGCAAGGTAGTGAGCAAGATGTTCGCCCAAGGCTAAAAGAAGTCAAACTTAAAAATAGCTTTCCGGTAGTTAAGTTAACAGATGCACCGACGCATACGCCAAGCGGCAGTGAAATCAAAACGTGGCGTAAAGTGCGTGGTTTTGATGTGTCTGCCGACCTTAATCAAGACAATTATCTCTCTTGGACGGAATATAAAAACCGCAGCAACAAAAATGCTACCGCACGTTTTCGCTGGGAATCGCGGGTGATCCCATTTGGTCGTATGTGGAGCCAGAACTCCTCATGGGCGGTGACCAATATCGCCAGTTCAGACTTTCTTAATGCGATGCATGACTTTTATCGATTAGAGTGGGCGGAACAAGGGCTTAATGGTGCGTATAACGATGATACTAATAAGTTAATCGGGGCAAACCAGTTTACCGTGTACTCGGGCGGTCGTGTTGCTGAACTTGGGTTAGTGGTTGATAGCGATGAAGCTGACATGCTTTACAAACAGCAGTTTTCGACCTTTCTAAATCATTTGGCAGAGAGAGAAAGTGACGCGTTGATTGGTCTTAACATTGGAACTGCCAACCTTTATGGGCGAAATGGTCAAAATCACCTTATTGAAGCGGGTTCACTCTACTTGCGAGAGCACTACCTGTTTCCATCAACCGGTTTTACTGGCTATGCCGGCATTGCAAAATTTTGGGATAATTCGGCATTGGCAGAGCAGGGAAATAGTGTGATTTTTCAAGCCACGACTCGCTATGGTCGGGTACAGTACTTTGGCAATAATCAACAGAACTGGCAGCAAGATCAGTATTCGACGTTAGCTGCGTTTTATCTTAATTACCATCCTCAATATAGCTACTTTAGTCAGTGGAATAATGGCTTTATCTACGGTAGTGACAACACCAGCGAAAGCAACTTTTGGCAAGCTGGCGTGGCGAAGAATATCGCCTATCAACCTACTGCACTGCAAGCGATTGATCTCGGTATGCCGGCTAATTCTATCCCCGTAGGTCATGATCCCATTCCTCTAATGATGTCTACCCAGATGCCAACGCCAGCAGACTACACCATCGTCGGAGATTCAACCTCTACCTCAGTTGTGCATGCAGATTTACCCAATGGCATGACTTTACTAAAACCGACTTACACTTACTTTGCTTATCAGTCTGAGCGCAAAGTTGTCACTGGCGCGCCAGAGGAGATGGTTCTCGCGCGCGAATTTAGTAAGGGACGAGTCCTTTATCGTACTGATTTTTCTGGGCGCAACGCAGATTATTATGCCGCCGAGCCTATTACTATCACCTTAGAGCAACCAATGCGCGTGGTGGATAGCCAAGGCAATATTGGCGATTACGTTTCACAAATTGAGATTGGTGGATACCAAGGTTTAATAATGCTTTATTAACCCAATATTGCTTGAGTGAAACAAGTTCAGCGCTTATCGGGAAAGGCTCTAACTTGATCTTAAGCCGCATTTTCTTGCGGCTGGAAGATGACAGTATATAAAGGTGATGATTTAGCTCGAAGGTTATATGGGTTGCTAGAAAATCTGATCGAGCAATAAGTTGGTTTCAGTTTGCACAATGCCCTTGATTGAGCGAATGCGCACTAATAATCCGCCAAGCACCGAGAGATTTTCCGCTTGGACTTCAGCTATTAAATCCCAGTGTCCATTGGTGTGATAAACCGAAATCACTTCATGGAAGGCTTCTAGCTCTTTGAGCACATTCGCTTCATCTTTGGCTTCGACCGAAATACTCATAATGATCTTGACTGTGTGTGCTTCAACTTCAGCCTCGTGTTTGAGTTTGACGGTATAACCGAGGATCACTTCTTCTTTTTCTAACTTGTTGATGCGATTTTGCACCGTCGCCCGCGATACTTTGAGCTTATTGGCGAGGTTCACCACTGACATGCGGGCATTTTTTCTCAGTAGTGCCAATAGTTGGCGATCAATATCATCTAGGTTGCTCATTGCGAAACTCAAATAGAAAGTGTTTTTAGCATAATGCCACTTTTAACTATCAAAATGCTAATTTTTCTTAAACATTTGTGCATTAGTCTGTCTTTTTGTTGGCTCAACTTCGGCTTAGAATGAGCCTGAACACATAAAAATACAATTAAATCTCCCTCTCTAACCAAGCGTGTTACCGAGTGGTTGTTAAGACAAATGACTCGGTAGCAATCGGTGTAAGAAAGGGAATAGTGAGACTTAAGATGACATTATTTCTAGATGTAGATGCACTATCCAAATTAGTAAAAGTTCAAGGTTGTGAGACCTTTATGGGCGGCTTACTCGAGTACATGCAACAGGACTTTTCTCGCTGGGAGGAGTTTGATAAATCTGCGCGCACTGCAGCACATAGTGATGTGGGTGTGATTGAACTTATGCCAGTGGCTGATCAGCAAAACTACGGGTTTAAATTTGTAAATGGTCACCCATCAAACCCTAAGCACGGTCTCTCTACCGTTATGGCGTTTGGCGCCTTGGCTGATGTTGCCACAGGCTACCCACGTTTATTGTGTGAAATGACCATTTCTACCGGTCTGCGCACTGCGGTTACTTCGGTAATGGCGGCGAAAGCGCTGGCACGCCCGGATTCTAAAGTGATGGGCTTGATTGGCTGCGGCGCGCAAAGCGAGTTCCAATCGATCGCTTTTCATAAACTGCTTGGCATTACTGAATTGCGTATCTTTGATATTGATCGTGCAGCGATGGATAAATTGGCGAATCACTTACTGGCGTACCCTGAGCTTAAAGTGGTTGCGGCAGACTCAGCCAAAGAGTGTGTTCAAGGTGCAGATATCGTTACAACAGTAACGGCGGACAAAGTTTACGCAACTATTCTTACGCCAGATATGGTTGAAGCAGGTATGCATATCAACGGTGTCGGTGGCGATTGCCCAGGCAAAACCGAGCTACATATTGATGTGCTGCGCGCGGGTAAAATCTTTGTTGAGCATGAGCCACAAACCCGTGTTGAAGGCGATATTCAGCAATTGCCAGTTGAGCACCAAGTTTACCCGCTGTGGGAAGTCATAGCCGGTAAAGCCAAAGGTCGCGACAGCAAAGATCAAATCACTATCTTTGACTCAGTGGGTTTTGCACTAGAAGACTTGTCCGTACTGCGTTACACCTATGATTTGGCAACTGAGCTAAATATCGGCGAGCAGATCGAAATTGTACCGCGCATGGCAAATCCGAAAGATCTTTTTGGCTTGATGATGAGTCGCTAGATATTTTTAACCCGCTTGCTAATACCGCAGCATTTGTTGATGATATTGATCGAGCAAATGCTGCCAAACTAGCAGACAACTTCTCCGTTCAGGGCATCCCACGCGATATTCTATTTCTCAAAACAAAGCACCTTGTTATCAAATCACTTTGTGATTCTGGTTGTGTCGATTATTAGTTTTTAGCTAATAATCATTTAAGTTTTGCATATCTACTGCTTTTTATTCGCCCTTCTATAATTGATACATCGGCTGGCGAAAGCCACCGCCAAATAAATGCGTGAAACGGGGATAACACAATGACAAATAAAGTATTTCAAGCAGTTAAACAGATTGGTTACGGAGCTATGGGGCTAGAAGGCTACTACGGCGCAAGTGATGATACACAAGCGGTGCAAACTCTAGTGTATGCGATCGAGCAAGGAATGATGATCGATACCGCAGATGCTTATGGTGCAGGGCATAATGAAGATTTGATCAAGCAAGCACTGCAACAAATCAACCCTCAAAACCAGCAACCTGCTTTTATCGCGACTAAGTTTGGTATCGTGTTTGAAGAAGACCAAACAGGTAGTCAATTGGATACTGGTTGGGGCTTTCCCCTTACGATCAATGGCACCAAAGAGTATGTAACTCGCGCAATTGATCAAAGCCTTGAGCGTTTAGGTGTTGACTCGATAGATCTGCTTTACGCGCATTATCTTGATCCAAACACACCATTAGAAGAAACCATTGCTGCGATGGCAGAGGCTGTCAAAGTGGGTAAGGTAAAAGCAATCGGTCTTTCTAATGTCACTGCCGACGAGATCTTACGAGCACATGCGATTCATCCCATCAGTGCGGTTCAGTATGAGTACTCGCTGTTTCGTCGTGAAGCTGAGAGTGAAATTTTACCTGCGATTAATCAGATTGGCGCGGCACTAGTTTGTTGGTCTCCTCTTGGTGCGGGCTTTCTAACCGGTCAAGTGCAAGAGTTGGATGAAAACGATTTTCGCAATAACAATCCGAAAATGCAGGGGGAAAACTTTACTAGCAACCTTGAGCGTTTAGAGGCGATTAAAGCTATCGCCCAAGAATACGCAATTACCCCTGCGCAACTTGCACTGGCTTGGCTGGTGGCGCAAGGCGATAACATTATTCCAATCCCAGGTAGCCGTAAGATTTCACGTATTGATGAGAACTTAAAAGCGCTAGACGTAAAACTGAGTGCGGAGACGCTTCGTCAGTTGGATGAAATTGCACCGATTGGCGCATTTAAAGGCGCAACTTTAGTTTAACTGTGCGCTTAACTTGAATTTACTAAGGCGAACTGAGAGGTTCGCCTTTGCCTTTTTAGATACTGACCAGTTAGTATCAATCACTGATCTCGAACGCGACGGAATGCCTAATGACATCACTAATCAAACATCAAATGACCTCGACGGTTTGGGGTCTATTGATCCTGCTTTCAGTTTTATGGGGTGGGTCATTTTTCTTTGTCGGTGTCGCCGTTAGCGAATTACCGCCGCTGATCATAGTCACGCTACGAGTTAGCTTAGCCGCGCTGACGCTATGGGTTATCGCTTTGCTAACCGGTCATCGCCCACCTAAAGATTACCGTGTGTGGTTTGCATTTTTGGGTATGGGACTACTCAACAACGTTATCCCATTTTTGCTCATCGTCTGGGGGCAAACCCAGATTGCTTCAGGATTAGCCTCGATTCTAAATGCCGCCACACCAATATTTGGCGTGGTAGTGGCAGGGCTGTTCTTACCGGATGAAAAACCGACGCCACTAAAAGTATTAGGCGTAGTGATTGGCTTTATTGGCGTGGTGACCATGATAGGTTTGCCTGCGCTGGGTGGCGAGAGCCCATTACTTGCGCAGCTGGCTATTTTGGGGGCGAGCACTAGCTACGCTTTTGCTAGTGTGCATGGTCGACGATTTAAAGCGATGAAAATCAGCTTAATCATGCTGGCGGCAGGGCAGGTGACGGCGTCTAGCTTAGTATTACTACCGATTGCATTGGTGGTTGAAAGCCCGAGTTTATTTGCCGATGTTAGCTTGCATACATGGCTGGCAATCTTTGGTCTGGCAGTGGTCTCTACCGCGTTGGCTTATATGCTTTACTTTAAGATTTTGGAGCTTGCTGGTGCCACCAATGTTTTATTGGTGACGTTATTGGTGCCAGTTTCCGCCATACTACTTGGTGTGATATTTCTTGATGAATCTTTACAGCCTATCCACTTAGTTGGCATGGGGCTTATCGCGCTTGGTCTATCTGCCATTGATGGGCGACTGTGGCAAAAGCTGCGGAATCAAGCGCGAGTAAATCGTAGTTAATAAGATGCTAATCGACGTGCGTGTTAATCGGGCATATTGATGGGTAACGCACTGGTGTGCTTGACTTCATCTAACACAAATAGGGTTTGTGCTTCTCTTACTTCAGGAAAGCTGCGCAGCTCTTTTAAGATAAATTGCGACAGCTCTTTATTGGTGCGAGCGACCACTTTCATCAGATGATCATAAGGACCCGACAGCGAGTAACATTCTAAAATTAACGGGTGCTCGCGCGCTGCTGTTTTAAATTCATCAAAGGCGGCTTCGTTGCGTTGGTCAATGCTGACTTGAATAAATGCAGTAACACCAAAGCCTGCCTTCTCTGCGTCAAGCATCGCGCCATACTTCTTTATTATGCCACTCTCTTCCAATTGCTTAGTGCGCCTTAAGCAGGTGGATTCTGACATATCGGTCGCTTTGGCTAACTCAACAATCGATTTACGCCCGTTCTCCTGTAGCTGAGAAAGTATCTTTTTATCTTGTTTGGTTAGCATGACGCAATCCTTCGAAATTTAATGCTCAAATGAATGAAGTCACCATAATAGCGGGATTTGAAGGCGACTTTGACGACTAAATTCACATCTTTTCGCATAAAATCTATTCATACCCAAGGAATAAACAAGGAACAATGAATGGCAACAGAAAAGTTTTTCCACGTAGGTGAATTAAGTGCAGAGCAACCACAACCTACTCAATATCAATCATCAAAGTTTGCAAAAGCGCGTCATCCGGAACCTTATCGCTTTGAGGTGAATTTAACCGCGGAAGCTGGTGATATGCAGAAAAAAACCGGTGTTGTTTCGGTAAATATTCCCGGCTTTAGCCCAGTTAAGCTTTACTGTGATGAGCAGCCGCCAGTTGGCAATGATACGGCGCCACCTCCACTGGCTTTCTTTTCTGCCGGAATTGGCTTTTGTTTAATGACGCATCTGACCGATATTCTCAATGCGCGTAAAATCCAAGTCGACTCGCTCAAGTTAGAGCAGCGTATCGTATTTAAAACTAATCTAGGGCACATGCGCGATCATGGCTACATGACTGATGGCGGGTGCGATATTGTGGAAACGCATGTCATCATTGAAAGTCCAGAGCCAGAAGAGAAGATCAAAGATCTACTTAATGAAGCGGAAAACGGTTGTATGGCGCACTATGCGCTAAGAAACCCAATTCCTTGGTCGACAAGACTGATTTATAACGGCAAAGAAGCGATTAGCCGCAGCGGAAATTAAAGCGCAGTAAGAGAGCTCGGTTTATTGACAAAAAAGGTTGAGAGAAGGGAACTTCACTCAACCTTTTTGGCATTTGCTGGGCAATGGTGCTTACTTAATCATCAGCGCCACATTTGGCGCATTCTTGGTAAGTTCGCTCGCCTTCACTGATCACCACATAGCTGCCAACGCACTTGGGGCAAAGCGCCAGTTTAGGATAGGCAATCTTTTCCTTTTTCGAGCTGGTATCGCCCTCGGTAACGTAAAATTGTCGCATGGTTCAATATCCTAATTTCGTTTGAGCGCGATTATACGTTTCACCGCGATCCTTGTCGTCATTAAGATCACATCAGAGTGTGGTAACTAGCAACGCTTATTTTGGGCAGGGGGAGATAAAAAAATCCCTCATCGGAATGAGGGATCGTGATGCTTAGATAAGAGTTTACTTAACCGTCCAAGTCACTTGCTCGCCCGCTTTGATTGGCACCACAATATCAGCGCCAAATGGCATGCTTGCTGGTACATCCCATGACTCTTTGGTGAGTGTCACGGTATCAGTGTTACGCGGCACACCGTAAAAATCAGGACCATTGTGGCTAGCAAAGGCTTCTAGGTGCTCTAGCTTACCTTCTTGCTCGAACACTTCTGCATACAACTCGAGTGCTGCGTGAGCCGTGTAAGAGCCTGCACAGCCACAAGCGGCTTCTTTTTTGTCTTTCGCGTGAGGCGCAGAGTCAGTACCTAGGAAGAACTTTTTGCTGCCGCTAGTTGCTGCTGCCACAAGCGCTTGCTGGTGGGTGTTGCGCTTAAGGATTGGCAAGCAGTAGAAATGAGGCTTAATGCCACCAACTAACATGTGGTTGCGGTTGTACATCAGGTGATGTGCCGTGATAGTTGCCGCGACATTGTCGTTAGCGTTAGCAACAAAATTGGCTGCATCGGCAGTGGTGATGTGCTCTAGAACGATCTTTAGGTTAGGGAAGTCATTGACGATTGGTGCAAGTACGGTTTCTAGGAACTGCTTTTCACGGTCAAAGATGTCAACATCATGATGAGTCACTTCACCGTGCACCAATAGCAACATGCCCACTTCTTCCATCGCTTCTAAAACGTGGTAGATGTTTTTCGCTGACGTTACACCTGAATCAGAGTTGGTTGTTGCACCAGCAGGGTAAAGCTTAGCAGCCACTACTTTGCCAGATGCTTTCGCTTTGCGGATCTCATCAGGAGTGGTGTTATCAGTGAGGTAAAGTGCCATCAGTGGCTCGAATTGCTCGCTTGGCTTTTCAGCCATAATGCGTTCGCGGTAGGCAAGGGCAAGTTCAGTATTGGTAATCGGTGGGATGGTGTTCGGCATGATTAGCGCGCGACCGTTGTAGCGGCTAATGTCTCGCACGGTATCCTTTAATACTTCGCCATCGCGAAGGTGTACGTGCCAGTCATCCGGACGAGTAATCGTAATAGTTGTCATGTTAGCTCCCACCATGAGTAAGTTGTCTGATTGGAGCCTAAGCAATTGTTTCTATGCAAAACGTATAGGCTTAGGCGACAGGATGATAGAGGAAAGCGATGAGGATTTCACCCCCTTTTTTGTTCCATGCGCCCGTTTGTTGAACAAATAGCCAAACGTTTGCTTTTTTCTTGCGGTGGTTCCGTACTATGATAGCTGAGCTCAAAAAACAAATATAATGGGCAAGACATACTTGGAAGGAATAGCAATGACAGCCTCTACACTCTCTCAAATCAACGTCTATCCAGTGAAATCTGTCGGTGGGGTTTCTCTCTCTACTGCTTGGGTTGAAAAGCAGGGGCTGATGTTTGATCGCCGCTTTATGTTGGCACTTGCTGACGGCTCTATGGTCACCGCGCGCAAGTATCCGCATATGGTGAAAGTGAGCTCGGTATTAACGCCAGATGGATTGATTTTTACCGCGCCTAATCAAGCGCCACTAAAGATTCGCTATGCGGACTTTAACATGCAGCCGACACCTGCCACCGTATGGAGCGATACTTTTGAAGCGTTTACTACGCTTGATGAAGCAGACGATTGGTTTAGCGAAGTGTTGGGTAAGCGTGTTGAATTGCTCTATACCGGTGAGCAATCGCAACGTGTGCGTGAAAAGCTTGGGCATAGCGTCAGTTTCGCTGATGGTTACCCGCTGTTGATAATAAGCCAAGGGTCACTTGATGAGTTAAATCGTCGTAGCCAAGAAAATCATGCGATGGATCAGTTCCGTACCAACTTGGTTGCTTCAAGTACAGAACCTTTCGTTGAAGACAGCTGGAAGCGCATTCGTATCGGTGAAGTTGAGTTTGAAGCGGTTAAACCTTGTGAGCGCTGCATTTTAACTACCGTGGACGTCGAACGCGGCGAGTTTCGACCAAGCAAAGAGCCGTTGAAAACCTTGTCAGAGTTTCGCGCGAATGAGTTCGGCGGTGTGTATTTCGGACAAAACCTAGTGGCGAAAAATGAGGGTATGATCCGTGCTGGTGATGAAATCGAGGTATTGGAATACAAGGACAAAGAGTTTTATCCGGATAACTCACCAAAACAACACGTAATTAAATGTATTGAACGTGAAGATATTGCCCGAGATTTTACGACGTTCTGGTTAGAAAATTCGGCAACCTTGCCTTATAAGCCGGGGCAACATTTGCCGATTGAGGTAGAAATTAAGGGGCAAAAAGTCGCTCGTCGCTATACCTTGTCTTCATCGCCATCTCGACCAGATAAATTGGCAATTTCGGTGAAACGCATTGCTGATGGTCGAGTCTCTAATTGGTTAGCCGATCATCTCCAAGTGGGCGATGAGTTAGTGTGCCAAACACCGGATGGTGCATTCCATATCGAAGAACACCACCAAACACCAACATTGCTGCTTTCAGCAGGTAGTGGTGTTACACCGATGCTTTCAATGCTGCGTTTTATGGCAGATAACAATCAGCTGGACGACGTGGTGTTTTACCATCAATGTCGTGCAGAAGAAGATATTCCTTGCCGCGATGAGTTAGAAACCTTAGCCAGAGAACATCAAGGTTTAACGCTGTTGATTTCGCTTTCTCAAGCGCCGCTAAATTGGTTCGGCTTAAAGGGGCGTTTAAGTGCGCTACACCTTAAACAAGTCAAGGGCTTAGCTCAGCGTGAAGTGTATGTTTGTGGACCGGATGGTTTTATGCAGCAAGCAAAAACATTGCTAATGCAAGCTGGTTTAGCTGAATCTCAATACCACCAAGAAGCCTTTACCGCAGCAAAAGTGGCGAGCGAAGTTAAGCAAGAAGTCAGTGTTACGGTAAATAGCCAGAATTTTGCCGGTGACAACCAGCGCTCTTTATTGGAGCAAGCAGAAGAGGCGGGGATTAATATTCCCAATAGTTGCCGCGCAGGGTTATGCGGTGCGTGCCGAGTCAAGGTAGTGCAGGGGCAAGTGAATCACCCTGATGTACCAGCTTACGAGCATATTGATGCAGCAGGTGGTGAAATCTTGGCATGTTGCGCAGTACCTAAGACGGATGTTGAGATCGCATACTAGTTTGGATATTTGCTAGAAACAGTTACTCGTTTTCGAGAGAAAAGGCTGCTTAAGGGATTGAGCAGCCTTTTTTGTATGCGATATTTTTGCATATAGCATAGTAGTATGTCCCGCTTAAAGTATTGGGTGCTTCTTTGGGTCTACTGCAAGCGGTCCAATTACTCTTTGTCTTGCCAAGGAGTAATCAGAAAGGCGCTTTAATTTATCACGCGCTGACCAGCCGATTTTAGGCGTTCCCGACGCCGAAAACCTAAAAATGCTATCCTGCATTTTTGCTTAGTTGAGTGTATTGTCATTGTTGTGAAGGCGGAATCTCGCTGTTGATTTTTCAGGTGTGGATTAGCTTGTTGAGTTGGTATGTCCCGCATAGAAGTTTTCGGATTTCTTTCCGGTTTCGGTAAGCGGTCCAATTACTCTTTGCCTTGCCAAAGAGTAATCAGAAAGGCGCTTTAATTTATCACGCGCTGACCAGCCGGTTTTAGGTGTTCCCGACACCGAAAACCTAAAAATGCTGTCCTGCATTTTTGCCTAGAATTCCGATGAAATTCAGTTAATTCAAAAAGCTCCTGGTATAGGCAAACTAATTTTGTCTTAGTAGTGCTGATGAATAAGAACTGTGCTTATAACCTAAATTCAAATGGACAAACGAAAAAAAGCCTCCAAAAAGGAGGCCAAATTGAATGAGCTGCTATACTAACCGAATCTCTATGTTGGTGTGTGACTCAAGTACAATAATTAGGTGTATCATCGCTGTGACATTTCCTGATCGATTTCTTCTTCAGCCTCACTTTCCAATAGGTCACGACTCTTAAAAGCGCCTGTTACTGTCGTGTTTCTCTTGCTGAAAATTCGTCGGTCAACATCAGCGCGGTAGCTAACGGAAGAGGTTACTAACCAGATACCAACGCCGATCATTAGAATATTGTATGCCATGCCGAGTTCTTCTTCGAAGTTTGTTCGTATGTACAAGAAACCTGAAATAGCAACAATGATAGAGGTGAGTATTGAGATCCAGTTGTAAGTGATTAGCTCAAATAACCATCGCATCCCGACCTTAAATATAACATATGGGATAGCAATCGGCCACACACCGGCTATTACCATTAAGCTAAACGTTAATATAAAGGCAGGCACCAGCAATATAGTAGCAAGTGCTACGATAGGGCCATTTTGCATAGTGCCTAGAGCTAAACCAATTAACATCACTAATGATGCCCAAGAAAATATTCGTCTAATGGTCGTGTCATACTTAGTATCTGCATGTTTATAACTTGCAAACACAACAAGAGCTGCACCGATGCCACCTAAGACATTAGATAGGTATTGAGTAGCGTTTCCGTATACATAATCTAGCGGTATGCAAGAATACAATAACAGCGTATACCATATTTCGAATGTTTTTTCTAAGATAGGTACAATTTCCAATATAATATGTCCTTTTTTAGCCAACGACGTTTCTACTTCTTTAAGCTAGATACGAGATTCAAAAATATTCTCTAGTTCAGGGTAAACATTGTTAATCTGAACATCTAGTTTTACAGCTGCCATTTCGATTATGACCATAATAGCATTGATACTAATAATAATTGTATTACAGTTATTGGGCAGCAAATTTTTTTCAAACTTAATGGTTCGCTTACAGAACTGATTCATCCATACCCTATTGGGGTTGACTATTTTATTATTCCATTGCACTTGATGTATGATCGTCGATAAAATTTGCCCCGGATTCTCGGACAGGAATTTAAATGATTTCTCTTTCTCTATAGTACCCAGAATGATTGGAGCAGATTGTGACTATAAAGCGTGAAACTACTTTCCTGAGTTTAAATAATGCTAAGGTGGTAGTTGTTTGTCGCTAAAGGTGATTCAACGTTTGTTGAACTAGCGAAGAGCTGCGTAAAAAAGCAGCTATGATATTTTTCTCAGAAGGTCAGCTAAACAAAGAAAATACTGAAGAAGTCGATAAACTTCACGCCTAGAATAAGAACGGTTAATTTTCCATAGTAAATGAATTTTTGGATAAAGTTCTCAAATAACACGGTCGTTCAATTCCCATTTGCCCAACCTTAGTTTTTCCGAAGTCGATGAGTTTCAGATTAAGCTTGAACTCGAAACTGGCAAAATTCTTTAGCTTAAGATAACAAAAAACTAGGTAAAAATGCAGGACAGCATTTTTAGGTTTTCGGCGTCGGGAACGCCTAAAACCGACCGGACAAAGCTAAATGTACAAAAGCGACTTTCTGATTACTCTTTGGCAAGACAAAGAGTAATTGGACCGCTAACTGAAAAGGGAAAGAAATCGGATAACTTTTAAGCGGGACATACCGATTCAGCTTACTAAAATCCATCATGCCCCACCTTATAACGATATACTGTTATTGCACCAAATCATTATTCAAAACAGGCGTTTGCGGTTCAATATTATCGTTTTTCTTCTTACGCTTGATTTGCGCCAGAATAACACCGCTGATCACCATAATACCGCCAATCAGATGGTAAACATGAATAGTCTCACCCAAAGTGGTCGCGGCTAGCGTAACGGCAACAATAGGCAGCAAGTTCATAAACATCGCACTGTTATCGGCACCAATTGCATCAATTGATTTAATCCACATATATGGCGCGGCAATCGAGGCTGCAATTGACGCAAATAAGATGATTGGAATCGAATCAACTGGTGGCAGCAGATTGTCGCTGGTGAGCCAGATTGGCGCTAACATCACCATTGAGCAGAAGCCTTGCATATAAATCAAAATGGTATTTGGTAGGTACATCTTCCAGCGTTTGATTAGAACGCAGTACAGTGCGTAGGCGAGGGATGCAACCACCATTAGCGCGTCACCTTGAGTGATGCTTTGCGATAGGAAAAACAGCATATCGCCTTTGCCAAGCATATACGCCAAGCCAATTAACGAAATTACACCACCGACAATGCTATTAAACGAAATCGCTTTTCCTAACAATGGGACACTTAAGAAGATCGCCATGAGAGGTACTAATGAGCTGATCAGCGCCATATTAGAAGCGGTCGTCGTCACTGCCGCGTAATAACCGCATGACTGGTTAATCACCATACCTAGTAAACCTAAGCAAGCCAGCTTGGCAAGGTTGGGTTTAATCTCGCTCCATAAGCGAATCACTTTTGGTAGACAGAATGGGGTTAAGATGGCAATGGCAAATAACCAACGATAGAAGCTCATAGCACTTGGCTCAATGATCGCTGCCGCCATTTTGCTGGCAATTGCATTCATGCCCCAAATGAAAACAGTAAGTAACGGCAGTAGGTAGATCATGTGAACTTCATCGCAGTATAAAAAGTGGCGGCTAGTGTCGCAGGTCTATATAATTGTATGTATCTCTAATGAGACATAATACGCTCTAGGAAGACAAGTTTGAGAAAATCTGCAAAACACCTGCATCCATCCTTATCGATTGATAAAGCACCATCTGATGTGTTTATGAATTTTGAGGCGTTTCTTTCCAATACTGAAACGCGCGAGCACAGCCATGCCTGGGGACAAGTTCAGTTGATAAGCGGTGGGATCCTTGAAATGGAAGTCGGCGATACCCGTTTTTTAGCCCCGCCTCACTTAGCGATTTGGGTTCCACCAGGTGTGATGCATAAGAGCTATAACCGCAAACCTCTTTCGTACTGTTCACTTAACGTCGCGCTTGATTTAACTGGTAGTTTTCCTGATAAAACCAGCCTTATTCGCGTGACACCCATCGCTTCGGCAATTGTTGATGACTTTCGAGCTAGACGTATAAATGTCGCAGAAACCGAAGCGGATAAGCGCTTGGTTAAAGTGTTGCTCGATCAACTCGCGACTCGCGATACCCAGCACCATTTTCTACCATCCACCGATAATAAGTATTTAGCACCGATTTTAGCGGCAGTTGAAGAAGATCCAACCGATACCACCAGTTTGTCTGATTGGGCGGAAAAGGTTCACACTACCGAGCGTACTTTAGCGCGCCATTGCCAAGCGGATCTAGGCATGAGTTTTACTGAATGGCGCTTGCGAGTGCGTTACCTTTACTCGATGGAACTGTTGCAAAAAGGGCAGTCGGTAAAAGAGGTCGCGTTTACCCTCGGCTATAACCAAGCCAGCCCGTTTATTTCAATGTTTAAGAAATACTCAGGCATGACGCCGGAGCAATATAAGAACCGTTTGATTGGCTAACAAGGAAGCGCAAATCAATGCTGATTAAGTTCAACGTATTTGGTAAGCCAATGTCTGTGCAGCGCAAAGAGGGTGAGTGGTTACTATTTTTAGAGTCCGCCACCTCGATGCGGGTTCGAGTGTACGATGTGGTGATCCCTCCTGAGTTGCAAGAAGATGAGCTAGCCGGCTACTTGGCGGATATTTATCATGAAAATGCCAACTCAAAATACCTATCGGTTGAGTTAATAAGTGTCCTTAGTTAGAACATTACTCATTATCTAACAGCTCAGCAGCTAGCGTGGCAATACGCGCGACATGGGCAATCAGGTTATTTTTTTCTGTTTGAATTTGTTCGAACGACATCCACTTGCAGTCTAAAGCGTCATCGGAGGCAATGGCCTCACCCGAAATATAGCGGCATAAAACGGCAAGTAGAATAAAGTGATGGTGCTTGCCCGTGGCGTCAAACTCATTAACTTCAATCACTTCGAAGGTTTTCTCGGCTACCGCTTGGACTTGAGTCTCTTCATACAATTCACGACAAGCGGCAGCATGGAGAGATTCCCCTGCATTGACTGAACCACCGGGGTAACCCCAGCCGTATTTTTGTGGTTCTTTAGAACGTTGTACCAGCAATAACTCATTGTCACGATAGGTTGCGGCAATCACCGCAACTCGCGGTTCGCTCAAATCTATTTTCTCTTTGTCCATAGCGCATTTTTCTACATATTCGTTAAAGCAACCATTAAATATTAACCGTTAAACAGACTAACGACTGATGAGTATGACCAATAGTTTAATCACCTTCGCAACTTTGGGCGCATTAGTCTTTGTTGTGTGTTTGACGCTCTAATACTAAAGCCATACAGTGGTTTGGTTATAGAGATCGGATATTAATAACACAAAGGATGATGTATATGGTTTGGATGGAAATATATCGGGTGACGGTTTTTGTGCCGAAAGAACATATTGAGAAACTCAAACAGGCAGTATGTTCGGTGGAACCTTTAAAAATTGGTAACTATGAGCAAGTAATTTGGTCAACTTATCATGTGGAAGAGCAGTTTACTCCCACTTCAGGTGCAAAGACGACAGTGGGTAACATTAATGAATCTATGATAGTTGATGCTGTGCGAATGGAGTTCTGTATTCCTAGAGATAGAGCCTTACTTGAAAATATTATCGAGAACGCAATTTTTGTCGCCCATCCATGGGAAGTACCCGGCATTGTTGTTGATGAATCATTGATCCCTTTTAAGAATGTTTAACGCGGTGAAGAACTTGTCATGCACTGCGCAAACCCACTTGCTTTTTAGTGGGTTTATTTAGCATTTGAGATGGCAAGAATCCACTTAACGATACTCGCAATCTCAGTTTGATTACCATCGAGCAAACGCATCATTAAACCGCCAAAAAGCAGCGCATAAGCTTGCTCTACGTTCTCCTCACCAACAACTTTAGCCAGTTCAGATTTGAACATTTGGTTGGCAAACGCTAGTAAGTTGTCATTGCTGACTTGCTGGGCGTCTTTGTTTTGATATTGCATGGTCTTACGCTTTCTTCTGGTATGCGGCAATGATGATCTCGATTATCGTTATTCACTTTATGCCAATGTATTTACATCGTCCGATTGCCCTGTTGGTTGTCATGCTGTCTATCATACTTGCCACGTTGATCCCCGCGCCAATTGGGCTTGAGTGGTTAGCACCAATCTTTATGATTAAGCTGGTGCTATCACATGGTGTGCGTGAAGAGCCGTACCGTCCAACGTTGGGAGATTAAGCTAGATTGCAAAGAATGAGTTAAAGCGAAATCCTAATCGTGACTGCGGCTATCAGCAAAATAGCCGCTAAGAAAATCAATAAACGCGCGAATACGTAAAGGTTGGTGTCCGCTTTCTTTGTAAACCAGATACATAGGCAGTTTAAAACTCGGGTATTGCTCAAGTATCACGGTTAACTGACCGGAACTAAGTTCCTTTTCTATCATCCATTTCGGCATCGCGGCAATGCCTTGACCAAGCTTCGCCATCTCGACCAACATAGCAGGATTATCACTGCGGATATGTTCGTGAACTTTGACTTTTAACTCTCCGTCGTTTTGCTTGAATCGCCAAATATTGGAAGGGTTAGAGAGTGTGTAGGTTAAACACCGATGCTGGCTTAAGTCGTGGGCGGAGCCTATTGTTGGGCGCTGAGCGAGGTAGTCAGGAGACGCAAAATAGACCAGTTGGTTATCCATCAGCCACTTTGCTTTTAACCCTGAGTCTTTAAGGTAAGTTGCGCGTATCGCAATATCAATATCATCGTCCAGTAGGTCGACCATTTTGTCAGAGACAGACACATCAACAGAAACGTCGGGATGTAATTGCAAAAAGTCGTTGAGTGGTTCGGCAAGCAACTGGACACTAAAAGAGCTTGGCACAGACAGTTTAAGTCGCCCAGATACAGAGGTTTGCTCTTGTCTTAATTGAGACTCTCCAACACGTAGCTCTTCGGTTAGTTTGGTTGCCAAAGCTAAGTATTGTTGACCGCTATCGGTCAAAGCTATCGAGCGTGCGTGGCGATGAAAAAGCGTCAGCCCAACTTGTTGCTCTAGCCAAGCAATTTTTTTGCTGACGGCACTTTGGGTGGTATTAAATTCATTGGCAGCAGCGGTAAAGGTGCCCAGTTGTGCGATACGAATGAAAAGCTGTAGGCAATGTAGTTTGTCCATGGTATTCCTAATTGGAATGCTTATAAGCAAAATAATAGGATAGTTAACCCATTTTTGGAATGCTTTAATCTCACTGTATCGATTAGGAGATAAAGTCATGTTGATTGCTCAAAGTGTATTAATTGTGTTTTTCTTGTTCGCCAGTTCTATCAAAGTGTTTGGTTGGCTTCGTGTTGTTTTTGACCCTCAGTTAGCATTTTTTCATCGTTATGGACTTAATCGCGCAGCGATGTTTGCTGTTGGGATCATTGAGGCATCGGGTGCTTTAGCAATGCTGGTGGGGATATTGCTCAGCAATAGCAACTTAAGCGTTTGTGGTGCCGGCTTGATTGCATTGACGTCGTTAGGGGCAATTTATTTTCATTTGCGGTTTGATACTTGGAAAGAGGCAATTCCGTCGTTAGTCACGCTGTCTCTTTCAGTTTGGGTGATTGCTCGATACTTAATTATGGCTTAAGCCAGTTAGCCATTACATGCAAACAATTGGGACTTATCCAGTATCAGTAATATGAATTTACTCGTTTAGTTGTTAGCGATACTGTCTTGTAGCCAAACATTTAGATAGAAGGATAATATCATGGCAGCTATTTCAGACTTAGACACCTTACTGCAATCCATGTCACCGGAACTGGTCGAGGGAAACTATGTTTTCTGCACTGTTTCAGGTGGATTGGATAAATATGTGCACTTGGCTCCCATCGCGACATTTAGAGAAAAAGAAGGGCTAACCTTAGTGCTTGAAGAGAGCGTAGCACGAGATGCCAACTTAGCCTTTGACGCAGTGTTTCGTTTGATTACCTTGACGGTTCATTCAAGTCTTGAAGCGGTAGGCTTAACGGCGGCGTTTGCGTCTAAACTGGCGTCTTACGGTATCAGTGCTAATGTGATTGCTGGCTACTATCATGATCATATCTTTGTACAAAAAGAGAAAGCTAATGCGGCGATGGCGGCACTGCGTGAGTTTTCAGTAGCAGTTTGAATTAAAGGCTAAATGGTTGCTGTCTTTTGTTGTTGGGATACGTATTATAAAACTCGAACAAACAAACGGAGTATTGAGACAATGAGTAACACGCAAAACAAAGAAGCCTCTGCAACGATTTTTACCCTCAGTGATTTGGCTAAGGCGGCAGACTATTCTTTGCTCGATACTCTTAATAGCGATCCTGAGGCAACGGAAAGCGGCGATGATTATCGTTCAAGACAAGTCTTTTCAGGGCATTATGTCCCGGTAAAACCAACGCCTATTGCGGATCCGGTTTATGTCAGCCATAGCCATGCATTTTTCCAAGAGTTAGGATTAGATGACAGCTTGGCGCAAAGTGAAGGTTTTGCGCAGTTATTCTCAGGGAATATGCAAGATGTGCCCAAGCCGATGCGCAAAACAGGGTGGGCGACAGGATACGCGCTGTCCATTTTTGGTAACGAGTATATCGATAACTGCCCATTTAAAACTGGTAATGGCTATGGTGACGGTCGTGCGATGTCTGTCTTTGAAGGTGTGCTAAACGGCAAACGCTGGGAGATGCAGCTTAAAGGCGGCGGTCCTACACCCTATTGTCGAGGTGCAGATGGTCGCGCGGTACTGCGCTCAAGTGTGAGAGAGTTTCTCGCACAAGAGCATATGCATGCACTCGGGGTTCCCACCTCACGTTCATTGAGTCTATTTGCTTCACAAGCTGATACCGTTGATCGTCCTTGGTACAGTGATGGATCGCAATCGGAGAATCCAGATATTATGGTGTCTAATCCGGTGGCGATAAGCACGCGTGTTGCACCTTCGTTTCTGCGAGTCGGGCAATTAGAGCTGTTTGCTCGTCGAGCTCGCGTTAATGAGCATCCAGGTGCTATGTCAGAGTTAGAGATGCTGGCTCGCTACATTATTGAACGTGAATATAAAGATCAGGTTGATGCCACTCTTCCTTTTGCGGAGCAGTTGCTCGTTTTGGCATCGGAGTTTCGTGAGCGATTAACCTCATTGGTCGCAAACTGGCTGCGTGTTGGTTACTGTCAGGGTAACTTTAATAGTGATAACTGTGCGGTCGGTGGCTTTACTCTTGATTATGGTCCATTTGGTTTTTGTGAGTATTTTGAACCGTTCTTCCAGCCTTGGACTGGCGGGGGGCGTCACTTTGCCTTCTTTAATCAGCCATTAGCGGCGGAGAAAAACTTTGAAAGTTTTTGCTCTGCATTAAAACCTTTGTTGCAAGCTTACCCAGAAGCCTTGACGCAGCTTGAGCAAATCGCTGATGGTTTCTCTGCTGTAATGAAACCCAAAGCCAGCCGGATGTGGGCAGACAAACTTGGCGTAGAACGTTTAAGTCCCGAGTTATTTAATCAATGGTTGGCACTGATGATGAAAAGTCATGTCGATTACACCATCTTTTTCCGAGAACTTTCAAACATACCGGAGAAGGTGACTGACATCTCAGCAAGCTTTTACTCGCCATTGACACCAGAGCTTGAACAAGAATGGGATATATGGCTCAAGGCTTGGCATAGCTCGCTTAACGCAAGTTTAAGCCGAGAGGAATTGTCACGTCAGATGAAGCAGGTTAACCCTAAATATACCTGGCGTGAGTGGTTGATTGTGCCAGCCTATGAGCAAGCTGAACGCGGCGACTTTACGCTAATCCATGAGCTGCAAGCGGTGTTAGCAAACCCATATCAAGAGCAAGCCCCGCAAGTGGATGACAAGTACTACCAATTAAGACCGCTTGAGTACTTTGCGAAAGGTGGCGTGTCTCACTACAGTTGCTCGTCATAAACGGAACTGTCAAATTAGTGCCAGTGAGAGCCATGAGCTCATCCCTGGCACAGTCTATTCTTAACATTGAGTCAACGTGCAAAGCCCATGTCTAGGGTTTGCACTGTGCGACACTTTGGATCATTGCAGTGATCAGTTTACTGTATTGCTCTTTACCTGTTTCAAGCTTGGCTCCTAATGGATCCATTGTTCCAATGGTGTCTACAGTTGAGTTCTCAAACACAGTATTGACTAGATTTGGGTTGAATTGTGGTTCAGTAAAGACACACGTCACTTTTAAATTTTTCACTATTTCGTGGATTTCTTTGATGCGTGCAGGGCTTGGATCTGAGGCATCCGAAATAGAGATAGCTCCTGATGCTGATAAATCAAAACGCTGCTCGAAGTACTGATATGCATCGTGGAAAACGATAAATTTAACGCCATGTAACTGATGTGCTTGTTGGTTAATATTGTTAATCAATTGCTCTAAGTTCGAGATTGCTGTTTTTGCGTTGTTTTGATAGATTTCAGCGTGCTCGCTATCTACTTTGGCTAACGTATTAGCGATTTCGGCTAACCAAACTTGGGCATTTTTAGGGTCTAACCAAACGTGCGGGTCGTGACCTTCGTGATGATGTCCATGGTGAGCATGTTCTCCATTGTGTTCAGCATGCGCTTCATTTTCATGATGTTCGTTTTTGTGCTCATCGTGGTGGTCATCATGCTTGGCGTGCGAATCTTGCTTATGCTCATCACTATGATGTGCATGCTCTTTGTCATCGTGATGTTCTTCATGATGTTCGTGAGCTTCAAAGGTGGCGCCTTCACGGAAGTCATACAGTGTTGTACCATTTACTTCCATCATCTCAATTTTTGTTGCCGAGCCCGCGAGATTTGTCAGCGGCTTCTCCAACCAAGGCGTTAAGCCCTCACCAATCCAGAATACTACGTCAGCTTGTGACAACGCTTTCGCTTCAGACGGTCTGAGTGAATATTCATGAGGTGAAGCTTCAGGGCGAATGAGTAGGTCAGGCTCACCAACACCATCCATAACTTGAGCAACGAGCGAGTGTAGTGGCGCGATATCTACCGCGACATTCGGTGCCTGAGCATAAACTTGAGTGCTTGCTGCTAAGCTAAGAATTGCACCAGTTAGAGTCCTTTTGAACATTCTATCTCCTAAATTATGTGTTGTTTCATGCATAAACATGAGGTGTGGTAAGTTGTGTTGTTATGTTATAACATAACATTACGATTAAAGAGTTGGCAACTGATCTATTTTTGAGATTTGTCCGATATAGCGCTGCAATTAAGAGAAGGGCGATGTTAATTTCATCTCACGGACTATCCGTAAAATTTGGCAATCATTTGGTTTTAGACCATATCAATCTCACCGTAAGACAAGGTGAGATTGTGACTATCGTAGGCCCCAATGGTTCAGGAAAATCGACATTACTAAAAACATTGATTGGTGCCATTACACCTTGCGATGGTCAAATCAAACGCGCGAATGAATTAAAAATTGGTTATGTTCCTCAGCGACTTCATATTGATGAAACATTGCCGATGACTGTGCTGCGTTTTCTGAATCTTCCTGTTCGTTGTTCCAAGCAAGCAATCCAAAACGCGTTGGCGCGAGCGGGAGCGACAGGTCTTGAAAAGCAGCAACTCAACGCATTATCAGGTGGTCAACTACAACGCGTCCTATTAGCTAGAGCATTACTAGAAGAACCGACTTTATTACTGTTGGATGAGGCAACGCAGGGGCTTGATCATCGAGGGATGGCCAATTTCTATCAACAGATTGAAGCTATCCGTAATCAAACTGGCTGCGCAGTCATTATGGTGAGTCATGATCTCAATGTAGTGATGAGAAGAACCGACCGAGTTATTTGTATTAATGGACAAGTCTGCTGTGAAGGTGTTCCTGAGAAAGTCAGTGAATCCCCGGAATACAAATCCCTATTTGGCTTGGATGATGAAGACGTATTGGGTGTTTATCGGCATCAATCTCATTTAAATACCCAAACACGAGGTGCTTTAAATGTTGGATGATTTTCTTTGGCGTGCTGCATTAGCGGGTGTTGGCGTCACATTATCAGCTGCGCCACTTGGCTGCTTTATTGTTTGGCGTCGTATGGCGTATTTTGGTGATGCAACTGCTCACGCTTCTATGTTAGGGGTGGCATTGTCACTGTCTCTTTCCTTGCCGATTTTCCCTGGAGTCCTGTTTGTCGCATTGCTGATGGCCATTACTGTCTCCTCATTTAGTGGGCGAGGGTATGCCATGGATACATTGCTTGGCGTGATGGCGCACTCTGCGTTGGCTATAGGTTTGGTCGCGGTATCCTTCCTCTCTGGCGTTCGAATTGACCTTATGGCGTACTTATTTGGCGATATTCTGGCGGTGAGCAAAACCGACTTGCTGGTGATTTGGGGGGGCGCACTGGTTGTGATTGGGCTAGTGAGTGTCCGCTGGTCAGGGATGCTGCTCTCCACACTGAACAAAGATCTCGCACGAGCAAGCGGTTTTTCCCCAGAGCGAGAACAGATGATTTTGACTATTGCGCTGGCTCTAGTCGTAGCAGTCGCAATTAAAGTCGTCGGCGTGTTGTTGATTGTCGCGATGTTAATTATTCCCGCCGCGACGGCACGACCATTCAGTCGCACCCCTGAAATGATGGTTATCCTTGCTGCGATTATTGGGAGTAGTTCGAGTGTTATTGGCTTGAGAGCGTCGTATGTTTTGGATACGCCAACAGGACCTACCATGGTGTGTATTGCCGCCATCCTTTTCATTGCGGCAAGTTTGGTTTGGAAAGTAAAACGCTCAGTCAGTGAAAGTTGGGTGCGTGACTCATCTTAAAATTCGATATAACAAAAAGATACAAATTTAATAGGCAGTAATGCAAGGCCTATCACCTTAGCCGGGAGGAATATGACTTATGGGTGTTAACCAGAGTATTGACAAGGATTTGATTGAAACTAGAGCAGCGGCGCTACCGATAGCGGCGAGCGATAAAGCTTCTGTCTTGAGTGATATTTATAAACCTGAACACAATATTGTGATTTGGCAGCGAGAGATACCCGCGGAGGTGAACAGTCAAATACAGGCAATGCTGTCGTCGCAGGAGCAACTTGCGATAGTGAGCATAGTGACTCCAGATGATGCCGCTAAGGTGATTAGCAATAAGCTTGGGGATCACGTTTGTTCCGACTTCTTGGCCCATGACGTTGCTTTGATTGTCGATATGTTCTGTTGTTTATTTGATGTTAGGGAAGTGGGATTGCGATTGACGATGCTCGATAAGCCAATGTGCCCTAATTTTCATGTTGATCAGGTGCCGTGTCGACTAGTTTCAACCTATTTAGGTCAAGCAACCCAGTGGTTAGCCAGCGACGACGTTGAGCGGAGCACGTTGGCGGAAAAACACGATGCGGCGATAAGAAGCATGTCGGCAGGTGACATTGCTCTGCTTAAAGGCGGTGGCTGGGAAGGTAATGAAGACAACGCGATTGTCCATCGTTCGCCTGAAGTTAAGAGGCATGAGCGTCGTTTGCTGCTCACTCTTGATATGGTGTAAGCGAGATGCAAATCTTTGAAGCGATCATCGGACACGTTGAGAAGCGTTGCGAGGCCAAAGGCAAGCGACTTACCACTCAGCGTAAGTTAGTTTTAAGGGCTCTGATCGGCGCGAATCAAGCACTATCTGCTTATGAGCTAGTTGACTATTGTAAGCAGCAGTTCGGCGAAACTATTCAAGCTATGTCTGTGTACCGTATTCTCGAATTTCTAGAGGAGGTGCACCTAGTACATAAGCTCAATATGTCGAACAAATACATAGTTTGCTCTCACATTGTTGAGGGGCATGAACAAGGTATCCCCCAATTTCTCATTTGTTCTAAGTGCAACAAAATCAGTGAAAAAATCGTCGACCCAGAGACGATCACGGGCCTGCAATCTCATGCTAGGCAAGAAGGTTTTACCGTCGTTAGTCCGCAATTGGAGATAAATTGTGTCTGTGATAAGTGTGGTCAATAAGCAAGACGGTCTTTGATTAAAGCAATCAATTACTGACATCTTTTTAGTTATTTGCGTTAAGGAGTAGAGCAATGAGCGTTGAACAACCACCGATCCTTGCAGTGCCAACCAATATAATTACAGGCTTCCTCGGCGTAGGAAAAACCACGGCGATTATCAATCTGATGGCGCACAAACCCAGTCATGAGCGCTGGGCGGTGTTAGTCAATGAATTTGGTGAAATTGGTGTTGATGGCAGTTTGCTTGCGGGACAAAAAACAGATCACGTCAAAGATTCAAACAGACCTGAACAACAAATTTTTATTCGGGAGGTACCGGGTGGTTGTATGTGCTGTACTGCGGGTTTGCCTATGCAGATTGCCCTTAACCTATTGCTTGCCGAGGCAAAACCCGATCGCTTACTGATTGAGCCGACAGGTTTGGGGCATCCCAAAGAAGTGCTGCAAGTTTTGTCGACGGATCATTATCGCCAAATTCTCACCTTGCAGAAAAATATTACCTTGGTGGATGCTCGGAAGTTGTCGGATGTTCGTTACACCGAGCATGACACGTTTAATCAGCAGATCGCGATAGCTGACACTGTGGTCGGCAATAAACATGACCTTTACCAAGAAGGGGATGCGCAAAAACTTGCTGAGTATGTTGCTCAAGTAGGGCGACCGCAGACCAAAGTCATTTTTTCTGAACATGGCATGATTGATTTTACTGAATTTGAAGGTCGTACCATGATTGACGCAAATCCGCCGCATCACCATCATCATGAACACCGTAAACCTTTGGCTTCAGAGTTGCCTATGCCAGAAAGTGGTGTGGTCAAAGCTGAAAATCAAGGAGAAGGTTTTCAGAGTATCGGTTGGCGATTCTCATCGGAAAAGATTTTTGATCGGCAAAAGATCCTTCCGTTGCTCGTTGAACTCGATGTTGAACGAATGAAAGCGGTATTTATCACTGATTGCGGGATCTATGGTTATAACTCAACGCCTGATGGCCTGACGGAAGTAGAGCTTGATGAGTGTATCGAAAGTCGTATTGAGATTATTGCTCCCCGTGTCGATAACCGCTTTGAAAACCAACTTATGAATTGCATGCTGTAGAAATGAAAAAGGTAAATTTGCGCAACCATGACGAGTCGCACTCTGTGTTGCTGATAGGATGTCACTGTTACCGCTAAAGCTACCACAGACAGAAACGAGAACAACACTATAAATGAGTATGTTACAACTGAATTGCGTCCTGAATGAAATCGCAAGGTTTACTTCTCCACTGCAACGTTTTAAAAGGCATTTTATGGCTAAGTCTCTAGTCGTGACTTGTGTGTTTGCCGCGCCTTTTGCTCATGCGCACCCACATTCTTGGATTGATACAAAAACATATATTCAGGGCGAAAACGGTGTGATAACGGGATTGCACATGGAGTGGTCTTTTGACGCGATGACATCAGCCTACATGTTGGATGGTGAGGATACCTCAGCAGAAAATGAGCAAACTACCTTTGCGAGTGTTGCGGATTCAGTACTCAAAAACATGATGTACGAACACTATTTCACATATTTTTACGACGGAGAAACACCGATACGCTACAAGGTTGCGACAAATGGCAAGCTAACACGTAATCGAGCAAAACTTGTATTGAGCTTTGACTTGCCATTAGCTAAACCCCAAGCGATCACCCGTGATAGTTTGAAGTTACTGATATTTGACCAGAGTTATTATGTGGATATGGCTTGGCAGTCGAATAGCGACGTTGTGTTGTCGACAGATCTCGCACGACAGTGCCAGTTAAAGATAATTGAACCTAATCCAACCGCAGAGCAAATGAGCTATGCGATGTCTCTGCCTCCAGATGCGGATCCCGATAATACGCTTGGGCAGTTGTTCACTCAAACGGTTGAAATACATTGTGCAGCGATGCCAAAGGGATAACGGGTGACGTCTATTTTTATCACGATGAATCAACTTATAATTTAGAGTATTCACTTATGACAAACGTGACGACTTATAATCGAAAGCATCTTGTAGTATTGCTTTTTTCTGCGCTGGTCCTAGTCAGTTTATATCAGCTTTGGGTAATGTGGCCCTCTATGGTGGTGGCGAGCATTCAGTGGCAGCGGGAGGTGAACGCGCAACTGGCTGATTTACTCTATGATGCTCAAAGTAACCCCATAGCGGTTGGAAGCTATTTGGTCGGCTTTAGCTTTATCTACGGTATGCTTCATTCGCTAGGACCAGGTCACGGTAAAGTGATAGTGACCACTTATCTTGCAACGCATCCTACCAAGGTGAAAATGAGCTTAATGCTGACGGTTATTTCAGCATTGTTTCAGGCTTTGGTCGCTATTGTGTTAGTCAGTGTTTTGGTGTGGGGGTTCCATGCTTCTATGCGTGAGGTTAATCAGCAGGCGATGTTGTTCGTTTCCATGAGTTATGCGTTTGTAGCTCTACTCGGTGGCGTGATTTGTTGCAAAGCGGTTAAGCAACTCTACCGAGCGATGCGAATTCCGAGTTCACAAGAACACCAACATCAGACACAACAGGCTCTATCTCAGGCTCAATACGTAAAACCGCAGATCGTGCGCATTGTTTCTATGGAGACTAAGGTTTCAATGGACGCTAAGGTTTCGATAGGGACTCAGGTATCAGGGGATAGCAAGCCAGCTGAAGGTCCTACTAAAGGGAGCAATCCAACCAGCACCCTAAACGGGTATCGAACCTCGAGCATTGCATTGTCGCCAATGGTTCAGAAACGTCAAAATTTGAAGATTGGTGATGCAAATGACGCTTCGCACATTCATAGTGATCAATGTGGATGTGGGCATAAACATGTCGTTGACGCTAGTACGATAAACGAGGCTGATACATGGCGTGAATATGTCGGTATTATCGCGACAATTGGTATTCGCCCATGTACCGGTGCGATTATGGTACTTTTGTTTGCTAATGTTGTTGGCCTTTATTGGATGGGGGTTGTCAGCGCCTTAGTGATGGCGGCGGGTACGGCCTTTACCACATCAATCATCGCGTTACTGACACTAACGGGTAAGCACTTTGTTAGGTGTTATTTAAGTGCGAACAGCAGTGATAGTGCAAGTCATTGGAAGTTAGCTGGTAATTACTTGCAGTTTTTTGGCGGATTATTGCTTATTGTGATTGGCTTGGTTCTGTTTCATGGTCAAGACGCGGGAATATCGCCTGTGTTTTAAGTCGAACATGAGAAACCCCCACACCGAAGATGTAGGGGCTAAATCTTAATTATGCGTATCGTACACTTTAACCAGATACAATCTCGACGGGTCCATGATCATCGCAATGATCACCATGTTGATGATGCAAACGACCGTTGACGATATAGTCGATATGATCGCCATGTTGAATCGCTTCATGACCGCAGTCAGGACCGTGCACATGTTCTCCGCAAGAATGCGCGCTATTACATTCATTAGGGTTGTGACCATCTATCGTTAACACATGCTCATCACAGTGATTGCCATGTGGATGATGTAAAACACCATCAACAATGTAGTCAGTGTGTCCATTGTGATGTACTGCAGTATGTCCGCAACCTGGACCATGTACGTGCTCTGGATGAGTATGAGTGTTAGAACAAGGCATCTGCTTTCTCCTTAAATAGATTTAAATGATCATCAAATAAAGCGTAGTGGAGAAGAGAATCTTTTGTGTGATATATCCTATACCTAGAGCGATGTCTCATTTTTCCTAAATATTAGGGAACAGAATTTAATACCGACATAACGGCTAGGGTAACAAAGATCCCTGCGCAGAAGCGGTTAAATAGTCGTCCTTTAGTGACCAAGATGAACTTCACTTTGTCGGCGACGCGCGCAACGCCAAATTCAACCAAGAACTCGATACAGAGAAAGGTCGTCACGATCACGACAAATTGCGGTAAAAAGGCTTTATTTGGGTCAATGAACTGTGCCAAAAACGCGGTAAAAAAGAGTAACACTTTAGGATTGGAAAGCGCGGCAAAACATCCCTGACGAAACAAATCTCGGCGCATTTGCGCAACCGCTTGAGTGGTATCTTCAATACTGAGCGCTGGCGCTGAGAATAACTTAAATCCCAACCAAGCAAGATACGCTGCACCTAGCCACTGCAGAATAACCATTAACTTTGGCTGAGCTTCCAGCACCGCACCTAAGCCCAGCATCGAAACGGATATCAGTACAAAGAAACCAAAAATACCGCCAGAGATGGTCCAAATGGTTTTCTTATAGCCAAACTGAGCGCCATGACTTAATGCCAACAATGCATTAGGACCGGGAACACAAGCAAGACCCAGTGCCGCAACCGCAAATAGCGCCCAAACTTCAAACGTCATATAAAACCTACTACTCAATGTGTTTAACGCGGCGAGTATTGCATGGATAGTCAATTGAGCGCGGTAATATATGGACGTATAATCTGACTATCTAGACAAGATGGATGGCGTGAATGACGGCTGGTAAAGGTATTCGTTTTCTTTTAATTCCGCTTAGTAATTTCAACATGTTGCCTTTTGGCGCTTTTTTAGACAAGTTGCGCTTTTCGGCTGACTTTGATGACAACAGCCAGCAGCATCGCTGTTCTTGGCAAATCATGGCGCATCAATCTGGCTTAGTTTGCTCAAGCAGTGGCATTCCCATTATGGTGGAAGCCACTCCTGATGAGATCGAGTTAACCCGTGTTGACTATGTTGTGCTGTTTGGCAGTCGCACGGCAAAAGAGTCACAGCAACAAGCGAATTTGTATCGTTCATTTCTAAAGAAAAGCATGGCAATGGGCGTGCCGATTGTCAGCGTTGATAACGCATGTTTTACCTTGGCGGAGCTTGGGTTGCTTAACGGACATCAAGTGGTTGTGCACTGGCGACATCACAATGAGTTTCGTACCGACTACCCTCAAGTGACGGTGCGAGAAGAGCAGCTTTATCACTTTGATGGCAAGGTAATTAGTTGCACCGGTGGTAGTGCAACGGTTGATCTTGCTGTGGCGATTTTGCAGCGTCATTTAGGGCAAGCGTGGGCTGAAAAAGGCTTGGCTGATATGCTGGTGGATGAAACGCGAGCGAATCATCATCGATTAAAGTCTTCCCAACAAGGACGGCATGTAAATCGTCATATTGAGCGAGCGATTGCATTGATGCAGGAAAACTTAGCTCAAGGCAGCAGTGTAGAGCATATAGCGGCGTTAATTGGCATCAGTCGGCGTCAACTTGACCGTCTTTTTCAGCAAGCATTTGGCGTGTCCATGCATCATCATTGGCAAGAGATGCGTTTGCAGCATCTTCAATGGCGCCTGAACCATTCAAACCATAGCCTAAGCCAGCTAGCCGATGAAGTTGGCATTAAAGATACCAGCTACCTGTGTAAGTTGTTTCGCAAGCGTTTTGGCATTAGCCCCACTCAATATCGACAGAGTATCAGTCAAGGCGAACAGCGATAGCGCCAGCATGGGTACAAACGAGGGGAAAAATCGAGCCGACTTCAGTATAGAATCCGGCTCAACTATCGTCAGACTCTCTCTATTCGGCTAATCAATCGCTACTTGAGCTTGCGATGGTTCTCGATTAAATAGCACCAGCATAAGACTGAGCAAGATCATCAAGCAGGCACTAAAGTTGAGCGTTGATACTCCCCATTGTTCGAGGATGCCTGAGCCAACAACGGCTCCTGTACCAATTGCACCGTTGAAAATGGCAGCGTAAATCGCCGAGGCAGGCAGTGCGTCATTACCGGCGGTGTGAATGATCCATGCTTGCAGGGCTACAAACAAAATAGCGATACCAAATCCCCATCCAGCGACAACCAATAAGCTCATAAAGAGTCCGGTAACTTTCGACACACCTATCAAAGCCAAGCCAATAGAGACAATAGTTAACGCGCAGCTAAGCAGTAGTTTTAGGTGCTTATCAATTAATGCGCCGCAAACGAAATTACCCAGTAAACCCGCAGCACCAAAGGTCAGTAAACACGCTGCCACCCAATTGTGGGGAATGTTGAGTTCAGAGTTCAGCAGTACTTCAACAAATGTGAATGCCGCGAAATGCGCCACGATAGCGAAAATTGCAATCAGATAGATAACACGCAACTGCTGATTTGTTAGCACATTAGCAAACTGTCGCCCCGTTAAACGAGCTGCGCCTTGCACTTGAGGTAAGGTCAATGCCAGTGCTGCAGCTGTGATACCTGCAAGGATGGCTAATAATGTGAACGAGACTCGCCAGCCATAGAGGTTACTCACCCAGTTCATCAGAGGAACGCCAAGCACGCTGGCAACGGAAACTCCGCCAAAGATAATCGCGGTGGCTCTGCCTATGCTATTGGAGCGTACAAGCTGCGCCCCTAAAGTCCCGATCACTGCCCAAAAAGCGCCATGTGCAATCGCGCCAAATAACCTAGCTATGAGAAGAAGCGAAAATTGGTCAGTCAGCGCGGCGAGCGCGTTGGATAAGCCCAATAGCAGCATTAAGCCAATCATAAGTGGGCGACGTGGTAGGTGGCTGATGGTCATGACAGAAATGATCGCAGCAGCCGATGCTAACCATGCGTAAAGCGTGACGACTAGCCCCGTTGTGCTGGGATCTTGAGCCATGTCGTTTGCAATCGCTGATAACATGCCAATTGGCGCCAGTTCGGTGGTAACAACAATAAATGATGCAATGCCCAGTGTTACGACAGCTAACCATGTGCGCCAGTGGTTTTGTGGCTGCGAACTCATACGTTGACTCCTTTCATGCCTTCGATGGTATAGCGCTCTCCTGCTGGGGAAAAATTATCAATCACCTGCTGAATGTGCCTAAGTTCACTAGCTGTTAGCTTTACCTCGCAGGCAGCTAAATTATCTTTTAGGTGAGTGAGCTTTTTGGTTCCCGGTATTGGCACGATGTCTTTCCCTTGAGCTAAAAGCCAAGCCAGCGCAATTTGTGCCGGACTACAGGATTTCTGCTTGGCTAAATCGATCACCGCTTGTGATAAAGGGCGATTGGCGTTGAGGTTGTTAGCACTAAAACGTGGCAGCGCTTTACGCGCATCGGTATTGGCAAAGGTAGCGTCAGTTTGAAAACGCCCAGTGAGAAAACCGCGACCAAGTGGCGAGTAGGGGACAAAGCCAATGCCCAATTCACGACAGGTAGGCAGTATTTCTGTTTCAACATCTCGCGTCCACAGTGAGTACTCCGTTTGTACAGCGCTGATTGGGTGAACGGCATGCGCTTTCTTTAAGGTAGCTGCACTAACTTCGGATAAACCAATATGGGCAATTTTACCGTGCTTGACCAAGTCACTTAGCGTCGCCATTGTGGTTTCTATCGATGCATTGGGGTCTAAGCGATGGATATAGTATAAGTCGATACATTCGACGCCTAATCGGCGTAAGGATTGCTCGCAAGCACGGCGGATATAATCAGGGCTGTTGTCGATACGTCTCTGATATTCGCCCGGACGACGTACGATGCCGCATTTGGTGGCAATTTTGATCTCCATTGAGCACTGGTTTAAAAACTTACCGATTAACTCTTCGTTATGGTGGTGCCCATATGTATCAGCTGTGTCGTAAAAGTTACACCCTAACTCAGCCGCGTGATGCAGCACAGCCAGTGATTCGCTGTCATTTCTTGGTCCGTAAAATTCACTCATTCCCATACAGCCTAACCCAAGCGCTGATACATTAAGCCCTTGTCCTAACGTTCTTTTTTCCATTGTCATTCCCTGCTTTTTTGTTGTACGTTTATTAGTCTAATTTTCAAAAATGGAATTTTGTATGGCAAAAAGTGGTAGGTTGATTTCCGATTTCGGAAAGCTTAGTGCGACAGCTCAAGTCAATTGGGATGATGCTAAGGTATTTCTCGCCATCGCGAGGCTAGGCACATTAAGCGCAGCAGCGAAGGTGCTTGGGGTTGGTATCGCAACGGTGTCTCGCCGTTTAGAGCGCTTGGAAGAGGCTCTCGGTATACGCTTGTTCGCTCGTGATCAGCAGGGTTATAAACTCACCGATGAAGGCACTCAACTTGTGCCGCTCGCCGAATCTTTAGAACAAGCGGGTTATGCGTTAGGTGAGATCGGGCAAAGGGGTGATCAAGATGTCTCTGGGCATGTCCGCATCGCGACCGCGCAAGGTTTGGCTGACCATTTAATTATTCCCGCGTTGTCTGAGCTTATGCAGCAACATCCCAATCTCACAATTGAAATTGTCACGGGTGTGGCGACTATTAATCTACACCGGCGAGATGCTGACATTGCTTTGAGAATGGTGAGACCTGAGCGGGGCAATGTGACGATTCGCCGTTTAGGGCAGCTTGGTTTTGGAGTGTACGGCGCCAAAACATACTTAGAAAATCGCCCTTGCCAACTATCTAGTGCCAATTTGGCAGAGGAGAACTTTGTCGGTTGGGTGGAAACCCATCAGCACCTTCCCGCCGCGCAATGGATAGAGAGTACGCTGCGAGGGCGTGCTTGCCAATTGCTGACCAGTAGTTTGTCTGCTCAAGTGAGTGCAGTTCGCGCGGGGATGGGGCTTGGCATACTGCCTCACTTTATTGCCCAAGAGTCAGGGTTACAGTGTGTTAGAAGTGATATTGGCTGCGATCAGCAGATTTGGTTGGTGACTCATTCTGATTTATTACATTCGCGACGAGTTCAAGTGGTTTCAAATTTCTTGAGTCAACTCGTAGAAGAGAATCGAGAGCGGTTAGGTGGCTTTGATTATTGATGGGCTCGTTAAAAGACACAAAACAGGATAGTTTGGTCAGACGATGATTGCAAAGTAAGTGAAAATAGCACATATATATCTGTTTTTATGTAGAAAATAATCTATTTAAAAAATAACTGTCTATTCTGATTACAAGGTGTATAGTTAAAAGAGCTCAAATGACCGAGCTATTAATGATACATTTAGTCAAGATCTTCTCAGTTTCCTTTCGATTCATTTCGTCATACTTATCCTGCGATAACTTTTTCTTCATTTCTGATTTAGTAGCTTCGATTTGGCTGTTTGTTTAATTTAGGTCGAGGTATATATGTCAAATACAACAGGTACAGTTAAGTGGTTCAACGAAACGAAAGGTTTTGGTTTTATTACACCTGATAACGGTGGCGCGGACGTGTTTGTACACTTCAGAGCGATCACTTCAGACGGTTTTAAAACGCTTGCTGAAGGCCAAAAAGTAAGTTTCGACATCGAGCAAGGTGGCAAAGGTCCACAAGCGGCGAATGTAACTGTACTTTAATTTAGTTTAGTGGGAGGTTTCTAACCTCCTCAATTTGATATCAGCAGTAGACAGCTTTTCTGCAGCCTCTTCTCGCGTCTTATGCACAACGCGAAGCAGCTTCACCAATGTCAAAGATAACGTGCCAGCTCATGGTCACGATACTTCTGGTCTACCCCTAAAGTCACTGAACACAATGCAATAAACGATGAGTGTTGATTGGAGATTATTAGCCCGATCTTAACTGCTCGTCTTATTAGTATTTGTTGTTTAAGCAAAATGGAATAAAGGTTTTGAAACAAAAAAGCCCAGCAGCCAGAACCAAGAAAACGATTGGTGAAGCGAAAGATGATAAAGCCATCAACATTCATCAGGTAAGACGAAAAATAGAAGACATTCCATTAGAACGAGAGCAGAACAAGCATTTCGAGCTTTGATTTAAGAGGACAATATTTATGAGAAAGCCAAGAAGAGCCCCAAAGAAAAAACCATGGAAAGGCGAAAATGAAGATCGCTTTACTAAGATGGTTGCTGAGTACCATGCAGCACAAGCTGAATTGGCTACCATGGAAGCTGGAACGGAAGAGCACGCTAAACAGCAAAAACACTTTGAAAATTTGTTCGCGAGTGCTGAGCGTTTCTTTAACCAGCATCAGTAATCCCTCCACTCTTGCTCTTTGTGTTTATGAGCCAAACGAGCAAGCGTAATATAACTTCACACCTGGGTAAGGTGTGAAGGTGTAGTGACACGCTCGACTATTAAGCTTTATGCTAGGTAGTCAGATCTGCCAATGCTGTCACCTATATAACTTCACCGAGTCCAATATCTCCAATTAAGATAGAAAAAAACTGCATCCTTTGACGACTTCATCCGTGATAGAGATAAATCGTATTGAGGATATCCAAATGTTGGAAGTTTTTACCCTATTAGCGAATTGGCTTACCTACTCAGTTTTTGGTTTGCATTCAGGCACAGCGCTAGCTGAAGGTGTTTATTTTTTCATTGAAGATACCAGTAAAATTTTAGTATTGCTGGTGGTGTTGATTTACGTTATCTCGGCATTAAGGGCGAGTCTAAGCGTAGATAAAGTGAGAGACTATCTGCAGGGTAAGCATCGTGGTGTAGGTTATGTTGCGGGGTCGCTGTTTGGCGCCATCACACCGTTTTGTTCTTGCAGTTCTATTCCCCTGTTTATGGGCTTTGTTTCAGCGCGAATTCCCATTGGCGTGACCATTTCATTTCTAATTACTTCACCACTGATTAATGAAGTGGTAGTGATTATGCTAGGTAGTGCACTCGGCATTAGATTTACCATTATGTACGTAGCGATTGGTATGTTGCTTGGCATCGCCGCTGGTGTAATTGTTGACGCGCTTCAAGCCCAGCGTTGGCTCCAGCCCTTTCTTGCAAAAGCCTACTTACAAGCAGATAACGCGGAGTTAAGCAGCACCCTAATCCAATCACCCTCTAAATTAAGTGTTAAACAACGTCACCAATTTGCACTCAATGAAACAACGACAATATTTAAACGTATTTGGCTGTGGGTATTAATTGGTGTCGGCATCGGGGCTTTTATTCATGGTTATGTTCCTGCCCACTGGTTTGAGCAAAATTTGGCACATGGTCAATGGTGGACAGTGCCGCTGGCAACACTAAGTGCAATTCCAATCTATACCAACGCGTCAGGTATTGTGCCGGTAATGGCCTCTTTACTCGATAAGGGGATGCCGCTAGGAACGACACTAGCATTTTGTATGGGGGCTGTAGCGGTCAGTCTTCCAGAGTTCATGATCCTTAAGCAGGTGATGCAGTATCGATTTCTAGCTGTGATTGCTAGCTACTTATTTATTGCCATATCTCTTACAGGTTGGCTGTTCAATTATTTCCATTTTTAGTACTAAACATTACTTTGTAGGAGTCATATATGAAAACAGTTCAAGTTTTTGGTTCGGGCTGTAAGAACTGTAAGGTAACTGCCGAGCGGTTTACTGAGGTTGCGCAAGAGCTAGGCTTAGCGATTAACGTCGAAAAAGTAACTAGTTTAGAGTTGATCATGCAAGCAGGGGTGATGAGTACACCGGGAGTGGCAATTGATGGGATGGTGAAACATAGCGGCTCAGTACCTTCGCTTGATCTGGTTCATCAATTACTCGCTGAAAGTGTAGTAGGTTGAAATTGAGTTATTAAGTACCTTAGCGATGCTAGGGTGCTCATCATTGAGGCAAACAAATGAAGTGTCTGATGGAGGCGTGGAATCGCACCGAGCGAAGCTTGTATCATTGGCTATTTAAGCAAACACACAATCAGCATGAGGCGGAAGACATTATGCAAGAAGTGTTTCTCAAAGCCATGAGCCACAGTGAACGCTTTTGTACTTTAAATGATGGTAAATCTTGGTTGTTCAAAGTGGCAAAGAATCATTTGATCGATACTTTAAGACGCCGTATTGAGTTAGCCGATATTGATGAGTTGGCATCAAGCTATAATGGGTCTGAAAGCAATCCGACAACTGTTCCTGTCGTGCAGTTGCAAAAGTGTTTACCTAGAGTGCTGAGTCAGTTGGATCATCAAGATCGCGATATCATCGAGAGCTGTGATCTCAACGGGATGCTGCAAAGCGAATACGCACAGAAACAACAAGTAAGCTTACCTGCGGTGAAGTCTCGTTTGCGCAGAGCAAGAATGGAACTTAAGCAGCGATTGGTCCATGAATGTAAGGTCACCCAAGATCAAATAGGTGTTTGTTGCTTCAGATCCTTGGAGTTGAGCACGGGCTAGGCGAGGTATGCCGTCGAAGGTAGATATTTTTCGGTTCTTCGACGGCTATAGTGAATTTACAAACATCGATTATGTCGCATAAGGTTGAGTCGTAAAATCAACGCCTTGGTAGCGTTCCGAGAGTTTGGTTTTGGCTTTCTTTTTCTTGCGCCGTTTAATGGGTTTGGGTTGTGCTGTGGTTTGTTGAATCGCTTGCGCGTGCTCTTTCGCAGAGCGGAGGAACTTATCAGACTTCATCGCCTGCTTTCTTAGAGCGTTTAATTTCTCTAGTCGGTCTTTCAGCATAAATCACCTCGTGGTTCACAATGCCAATTAACAACTTAATTATAACATTTTCATGCTGTTAGAGTGTGATGTGCTACGCAAATAGACGGGGTTTATCGCTGACTAGAAAAGCAAAAACAAAAAGAGCATGGCTTGGCATGCTCTTTCGTAAATGAAGCGCTTAAATGCGCTCGTGCTGGTGTTGGTTTGAATTAGCTCTTGCTTAGAACGTAATCCAGACCACCAATGATTGCAGCTACTTGGGCTTGATTGCACTCTTCATTGGTGACTTTCGGGCTGTCTGGGTAAACTTCGGTCGTCGTGTGGTATTGGCAGTTGCTTACACCACCGCATAGACCGAGCTTAACCATAGGGTAAAGGATCACACCTTCTTGAACCACATCAGAGCCAATTATTTGCCCTTTACTATCTGCTGGCGCAATGTGAGTCACTTTGGCAACTGATGCAATGACAGCGGCTTGGAATTCTGCTTGCGGGTTCTCTGTGTCACCTACGGTGTAAAAACCATCAGGAATGATATCTTCTTCGTACTCAACGCCATCACGTGCTGCCAGAGCAGGGCGAAACTCGGTCTCATCAGTATCAGTGGTTTCGTGTAGATCGAAGTGCACCAAAACATCACCAATACTCGCGACCAGTGATTGTAGCGCCGCCGATTCTTCTGCAGGGCTATCGGCATAAAACGAGCGGTTCGGGTCAATTGCCAGTGGGTTCCAACGGTTAATCGTTTCGTAACCCCAAGGGCTGACACATGGTGCAATCACAATGTTGAAGTGCTGGCTGTAAGTTTCTAAATGTTGGTCTGCAAACAGCAGAGCCCCTTGCACACCACTGGTTTCGTAACCATGTACACCACCTGAGATCAGTACCGTTGGTTTGCTCTCATCCCAGTTATTGCTCTTGATTGAGAATAGTGGGAAACGCTTAGCATCGTAAGAGAGTGCGCCGTAATGCTCGACATTAAAGCGTGCTTTCAACGCTTCGATTTTTGGCAAAACTTCTTCGCTGTAAAGGCGTTTTACTTGCGTGCTTTCGCGCCATGCATGGCGGTCTTGCTCGGTCCATTTTTGACCAGGAGTGCCAATTGGGTAAGTTGCTTGTGTATTCATGGTGACTTTTTATATTCGTTAGTTGTGCCAGCAGCATAGCGATTGAGAGATGGCGATGCAAAAACATTTACTGTGTGGTTAGTCAATTGAGGCGGCAAGCTCGCGCAGCACTTGCACATAGACCTCAATATTTTGCGCACCTGATACAAGGTGTTTGTGCGCGAAGATAATTGCGGGCACTGCGGTAATACCGGCTTCAAGCCACTGCTGTTCGGTTTTCGCTACGGCTTGCGCCCAGTCTTTGTCTTGAATGACGGTCTCGGCGATTGAGCGCTCTAATCCAATATTGGCGGCGATATTGAGCAGGTTATTAGGCTCCGCAATATTTTGATTTTGCGTAAAGTAAGCGTCAAACAAAGCCGCTTGCAGGGCAGGCTGTTGGTTTTGGCTTTGTGCCCACAGCAGCAGTTGATGGGCTTGGCGCGTGTTGTAGATCCGCATGCTATCAGTGAAATGAAAGTCAAAACCGACGTCTTTGCCAAGTTGAGTCAAGGTTGCACGAGCCATTTCACTGGCTTTTGGCGTGGTGCCGTATTTTTCGGCTAAATGCTCACGTAAGTTTTGCCCCTGTATGGGCATGGCAGGGTTTAGCTCAAATGGGTGCCAATAGATATCGGCTGAGATGTCTGGTTGGACGAGATCCAGAGCCTTACACAGTCGCTTGTAGCCAATTACGCACCATGGGCAGACTATGTCAGAAACAATATCAATTCGTATAGTTTTCAACATCAGCCTCCGAGCTAGCAATTCGATACTTAAACCAAGCGTTATCGCTGGGCGAGAGTAAGTACTAAGTGTAAGTCAGATGGGCTGATTTGTTGGCGAGTTCTCACGCTAAAGCGCGATAAGCTTGCCAACATCATGAGTTAACGAAAGAAAAAATAGCAAGATGCTTGAACAGATAAGACGCGCTCGTTACTTAAGAGAGGTTTTGCCGTACACACTTTCAGTCAAGGCGCTAAACGAAACGTGATCGCCAGCAAACAGATCGTTGATTACGGTTTCTAGTTTGCCGCCAGAGAGTACTCGGCGACGCGCTTCACGCACTCTCAAGACAAGCTGAAGCTCTTTTTCCAGATCGCTTGGCTGCTCTGGTGACCATTGCGCAATACGTTTACCCAACTTAGATTGTTGTAGTACTGGGTTTAGTGTTGGTAGCTCAGCTAACAGCACACGATACAAATCTTGTTTTTGTTCATGAGGCGCATCGCTTTGAGCCAGACGATTGAATAGCGCAGTGGCTAATTCATTCAGAACAACAAAACCTGCTTGCGTCGGCAGTTTAGTTTGTACTCGACTTGAGACTTCCAGCATTGATACCTTGGTTTGTGGCAGGTAACTTATAGAGGTTAGACAATCAAAAGGTAGCCACAGCAGTTTGCCTGCTTCGACGGCAAATTCGTGTTTGCCCAATCTCACTAAGGCTAATCCTTCTTCGACACGCAATAAGCAATGTTTAAGCAGCTTTTTACGAGAAGTAATTGATAAAAAGCGAAATTCTGTTGTCTGAAGAGAGATAGAGTAGTGCATGGAAAAACTCGGTTTTTTTGGGGCGCTAAGAGTAGCGTGTCTGAGCTAAAAAAGCCATATTGGTAACGCAATCTGCGGCTAATCCGGTTGGTATTCTGGTCTGACCTTACTGATTATGTGCGTATGTTAGCTGCCAAGAAGCAATTCTATGCGTAGAATGACCGCGATTTGTCTCTGATGTTAATTAAAATGACTACAAATATTGATCCTTACATTGAAATTCGTCCTTACAACGATGACGAAATTCCAGCGGCAATTGACCGCCTAATTCAAGACGATGAGTTCATCGCAGCGATTCTACAACATCGCTTTGCTAATCATGCGCCTTGGTTTAAAGCTTTGATGACGCCTCTGGTGAAAGTTTACCTTAAGTATAAATGGTCGAAGCTGAATACTACCGAGTCTATTCAGCTTGAAGTGAAGAAGTATTTGCAGCAAACCTTAGCAAGCACGACTCAAGGTGTCACATTCAGCGGGCTAGAGAATTTAGACAAGCAAACTGCTTACTTGTTTGTGTCTAACCACCGTGATATCGCGATGGACCCGGCGCTGGTTAACTTTGGTCTGCACCAAAACGAGCATAAGACTGTACGTATCGCGATTGGTGACAACCTATTGAAGAAGCCTTGTGCGACAGAGCTGATGCGCCTGAACAAGAGCTTTATTGTTAAGCGTTCAGCCAAAGCGCCGCGCGAGATGATGAAAGCTCTAGGCACACTTTCAGGCTATATCAAACACTCGCTTGAGACGGGCAATTCGATTTGGATCGCGCAAAAAGAAGGTCGCGCCAAAGATGGTAATGACTTTACTGATCCGGCTATCTTGAAGATGTTCCACGTTGAAGGTCGTCGTCAGAAAGTCGATTTCCCAACCTATATTCAGTCTTTGAAAATTGTACCCGTTGCTATCTCTTATGAGAACGATCCGTGTGATGTAGCGAAAGCGCGTGAGCTGTTTGAAAAAGCAGTGCATGGACAATATGAGAAGGGGGAGTTTGAAGATATTGAAAGCATCATTCAAGGTATTGTCGGCGACAAAGGTCGTGTGCATGTAGCCTTCGGTAATGTGATTGAAGAGGCGTTTGAAACGCCGGATGCGTTGGCGGCTGAGATCGATCGCCAGATCCATGCAAACTACAAACTGTTCCCAATTAACCTGCTGGCAGCAGGTGATGACTCAGTGGACGCGCAGGTTAAAAGCAAGCTAGAAAGTAAGCTTGCAGAGCTTCCTCAAGGGGCACATCAATACCTGATTGATAGCTACGCGAACCCTGTTCGTAATCGCTAGAATTTCGGTTCAGAAGACAAAAGGTAAAGGGCAGCTTGAGCTGCCCTTTGTTGTATCTATTTGCCGCACATACTTGCTATGGGGCGACAGCGCCACCTAATGTCAGGTTTTCTGGCCATTTGGTGATTCGGTTACCACCTAAGAAGATATTGCCGTTTACCGTCATCGTATTTGGAAATTGGGTGATTTTAGAACCGCCGAGATAAAGGTCGCCTTTAATGATGATATTTTCCGGTAGCGCTTCAAGTGGTGTTCTTACCACACTGAGGTCGCCGTTTACTTTCATTCTATTTGGCAGTTTTTCCAGTGGCGTGTCGGTAAAATTAAGATAGCCACCAACCTTGATACCATTTGGCCAGCGCTTAATTTGTGAGCCCAGTAAGTTGGCGTAGCCCTTAATTGTCACCCCTTTGCCTAACTTGGCTAATGCGCTGTTCGAGGCATTTAGGCTGCCTTCAATGGTTGTACCTGCTGGCAGACTTTTGATTTGCGTTTTGGCCATGTTGAGATTGCCGTTAATAACAACGCCCGGAGGAAGCTCAGTATAGGGCTTGCCACGCAAATCGAGATTACCGTAATTATCAAGGTGGTTAAGGATGCGAAAGCTGTCGAGCGGCTGCGCAGCAAGCGCGCTTGATATAAGTAGCAATAGAATGGAGAGAGGTCGCAGCATAAGCAAGTTAGAAGATGGAATCTGTAGGCACAGTATTCACAAGCTGCTTTGGTAGGTCAACCAGTTAGGTTGAAAAGCGGGTAATAACCCGCTTTAAAGATTAACGCGCTAGAGAGCGAGTCTTTAGTTCAAAAATAAGCTTTTCAGCGCTTACTTCAAACTTAAAGCGAGCAGTTAGCTCAGTTGCATCTTCAGCGATATCTGCCGCTTCAAATTCAACGTTAGCTGAAACTTGCTTCGCCATTTCAACGTATTTTGCTAGTTCTGTTTCAAGCAGAGCTTTGCCTTGAGCGAAAATCGTTACTTCAGCAACATCATCACCTTCTTTGATGATGAAGCCCATTTCGCCAGCGCAGCCACATGCTTCGCATACTTGAGGCTCTTGTTCGATACTCATAGCCATATCCTCTTCAAATAATTACGGGTATTTTATAGGTATATTTGAGTATTATCCATAGAAATAGCGGGTCTAATGAGTTCTCTCAATCTAAGTTTGCAATTAGTTGTGTAGAAAATTTATTTCATATTTGTATTGCATTTAACAAACTTTGTGTGACTTCGGTCATATAGATCGAAAAATAATTGTCATAATCAGGTCAGAACGCTGTGCGTTTAGTTGTAAGTGTTCTAGTTTTGTAACACTATCCAAGGCGCAATTCATTCTATGCTGATTGTAAACGAGTTGTATTCTCATTCTTTTTGTCGAGGAGAGTTTTCTAATAAAGCTCAAGCACTTCATTAGGTTAGAGTAAGGTTAAGTAATTCTGCGTAGAAATAGGTTTTGTAAAAATAATTAATGGTCATGCGTAGAAATCGTGACCAAACAGTCGACACATTGTTGTACCGAATCCTTTTTTTATGACTCTAGTTGAGTCAAATGGATTTACAAATAGAAGAGCCGAGACATGCCGAAGCGTAGTAAAGAAGACACTGAAATTACGATACAGAAGATCATGGATGCGGTAGTTGATCAACTACTACACCTTGGTTACGACAAAATGTCATACACGACTTTAAGCCAGCAGACTGGTGTTTCACGCACTGGTATTAGCCACCACTTCCCAAAGAAAACTGATTTTACTGCCGCACTTGACGGTCGTATTTTTAAAATGTTTATTGAGCACTTGGAGTTTGAACAAGACTTGCAAGCGTTCTCAGACAGCTGGATCAAAGCACTCGATAACGCCGAGTTTTTAGCGATTTTACGTCTGTTGTTTCATCACATCGTAACAGCGGATCGTGCACATGAGTTTGCAGCGCATGGCATTGAAAGATTGTACAAAGCGGTAGAAGTTAAATTTGGCAATGAGAGTGCCAAAGAGCTTGAGTGGTTAATGGGTAAATCACTGATCAAAATGGCCAACTAGTTGCCAGTAACGCTTTAATGAAGAGCCAGCACTTGTGCTGGCTTTTTTACATATCAATGTTTGGTTGATGTGCAATTGAGACTGGCAGCAAAGTGATAGTAATGTTGCTAATTTGTCCGATTAAACCGTATCTGAGTCTATAAGTATCTGTTACAATTTGCTTATAACTAAATCAAAATAGCAGTGGGTATTACGATGTCTTTCCCCGTCTTAATCTGTGACGATTCAGCATTAGCACGTAAGCAGATGGCTCGTTCGTTGCCTGCATCGCTCAACGCAGACATAACTTTCGCCGTTCACGGGCTAGACGCTCTAGAACAGCTTGAGAAACAAGAATTCAAAATCATGTTTCTCGATCTTACCATGCCAGAACTTGATGGCTTTGGTACGTTAGAACAAATTCAAACACGCGGCATTAATATTAATGTTGTGGTGGTCTCTGGTGATATTCAGCCAAAGGCGAAAGAGCGTGTGATGGCACTGGGTGCTAAAGCGTTCATTCAAAAACCGATTGACCAGCAAGTATTGAAACAAGTGTTGGCTGATCTTATCGATCCAGCCGATAAACCGACCGCAGCTTACGTACCCGCTAAACCAGTCATGGCGCCATCTTTGCGTCGCCGTGATATTTATATGGAAGTGGCGAACGTAGCGATAGGTCGCGCAGCTGATGCACTAGCACGCCACTTCGATGTGTTTGTTCATCTGCCGTTGCCGAATGTGAATATCTTCGAAGTCAGTGAACTGCATATGGCATTGCGTGATCTTTCAAGTAACAGCCAAGTTTCGGGTGTGTGCCAAGGTTTTAGTGGCGAAGGTATTGCCGGAGAAGCCTTGGTATTGCTTAGTGACTCAAGTGTCACGGATCTGAAAAAACTCATGAAAGTGCCAGCCGATAGTGAGGAGCTGGAAGAGCTTGAACTGTTGATGGATGTGTCCAATATTTTGGTTGGTTCATTCTTGCAAGGGCTTGGACAGCAAGTTGAAGTGCGTTTTTTCCAAAGCTCACCAGTATTGCTTGGTCAACATATCTCCATTGATTCGGTTATTAACTCTACGTCTGGCTCGTTTAGAAAGACCATGACGTTTGAAGTGAGCTATAAGATCGATGGCACCTCAATCAGCTGTGACTTGCTGTTTATGTTTGTCGACGACTCACTGCCCTTACTCGACAATAAATTGTCTTACTTGATGGAGGATATGTAATGTTGCACCTACCTGCAGAGTTTGAGCAATTTCATTGGATGGTCGATATGGTGCAGAACGTCGATCTTGGCTTAGTTGTGCTCGATCGTGACCATAACGTTCAAGTGTGGAATGGTTTTATGACGCATCACAGTGGCATCCAAGCTCATGATGCGATTGGTAAATCGCTATTTGAAGTATTCCCTGAGATCCCTGCTGAGTGGTTTAAGTTAAAAACCAAACCGGTATATGATCTTGGTTGCCGCAGCTTTATAACTTGGCAACAGCGTCCTTACTTGTTTAAGTGTCGTAACGTTCGCCCGGTGACCCAGCAAGCAGACTTTATGTATCAGAACATCACCTTGAACCCGATGCGCACACCAACTGGCGAAGTGCGCTCGTTGTTCCTTTCGGTTCAAGATGCAACCGCCGAGGCGTTGGCGTCAAAATCGCTCTAGTCTTTGATTAAGCGAGTTAACGAGATTCAGCGCAAAACGATAAAGGCTAGCTTATGCTAGCCTTTTTACTATCTAACTCACTGCAACAAGGATTGTTATGTCACAAGCAAAGCCGTTATTTACCGCCCAACAAGTGCGTACTGGTGAGCGCATCGCAGCTCAACTCGCCGGCATCGAGATGTACCAATTGATGCTTTCAGCCGGTGAAGCGGTGTTTGAGCAAGTCATTGCGCGCTATGGACAACAAGTGAAGTTGTTGGTGCTGTGTGGTGGCGGTAACAATGGTGGTGATGGCTATGTGGTAGCAAAACTGGCATTGCAGCAACAGGTGACAGTCAACGTCGTTGCGGTAAAAGATCCAAGCAAACTTATTGGCGATGCTCTCAAAGCCTACGAGGCGTTTATTGATGCTGGTGGGCAAGTTTTATCTCACATTAGCAATGCGGAGGATGTTGATGTGATTGTTGATGCCATGCTTGGCACTGGCTTGCGAGGAGACGTGTCAGGAGAAGCCGCTGAGATCATTGAACATGTCAATGCTAGAGCGGCAAAGGTGGTCGCTGTCGATGTGCCCTCAGGGCTCTGTAGCGATACGGGCAGGGTGCTGGGTTGTTGTATTAAGGCGAATGTCACTGTCACCTTTATCGGTATTAAGCAAGGTTTGGTAACAGGGCAGGCAAGAAACTATGTTGGAGAGCTTGTATTTACTGGATTAGGTGTGCAGCAAGAATTTGAGCAGACTGAAACCGCGAGTGCGAACTGGGATTTTCCCTCAATCATTGCCAAGCTAAATCAGCGTGAGGCATGTGTCCACAAAGGATCATTGGGGAAAGCTTTGGTTGTTGGTGGTGACTATGGCATGGGCGGTGCCATCTTGATCGCTTCGCGCGCGTGCTTAAAAGCAGGTGCGGGGTTAACAGCCTGTTTGACTGACGAGCGGAATATTTCATCAGGGTTGGTGGCAAGCCCGGAAGTGATGTTTGCGCCATGGTCAACGCAAAGGTTGATTGAGCGTTTACAATGGAGCAGCGCCGTTGCACTAGGTCCGGGGTTAGGTCAAAGCGCCCATGCTGAAGAACTATTTGAACTTGTTAGCCACAGCTCGCTTCCAAAAGTGTTTGATGCCGATGCGCTCAATCTACTTACAACCACCAAGCCAAGTGTTGATGCCAATCGTATTATCACTCCCCATCCTGGTGAAGCAGCAAGGCTACTTAATTGCTCAGTTGTTGATGTAGAAAACAATCGTTATCAAGCAGCTCGCGATCTCAGCAAAAAATATGGTGGGGTAGCGATTCTCAAAGGGGCAGGAACGGTTATTGATGATGGTCAACATCGATATGTTTGCGCGGCTGGTAATGCTGGGATGGCGACAGGCGGCATGGGAGATGCGCTAACTGGGATCATCGTTGCGCTATTGGCGCAAGGTTTTACTCAAAGCGAAGCGGCGAGAATGGGGGTAATGCTGCACAGTTATGCTGCGGATCTCAACGTTAAACAGCAGGGTATTGTCGGTTTGAGTGCTATGGATGTGGTCAATACCTTGCGAAAAGCGTTGAGTGTTACAGCCAATGATCACTGTTCGTCAGTGACGGAACTGAATTAATTGGTGATGATGATCCGATAATGCCGCTTTTTTGAGCGAAATGAGATAAAAATTCGCAAAAATTTTTGCATTCATCGCGACAAGAAATGGGGATCTTGGTGTGATTTAGATCACTATTTTGTAACTAAGCGGTGAAGTAGTGAGTATTATTGACGCAAACCATTGCGCAAAGGTGTGCGTGACAAATGATATAAGCTAATGAAAGATAAAGATTTTGTTAGATAAAAGGGGAGGGTTAGCTGTGCTGGATATGCAAATTTCGCCCAACTGTATCACAAAAAAAATAGAATTATCAGTCTTGCGATAAAGAAATCGCGACCTATAATGCTGAAAACCGGAGCGTCTGCCAACGCTCCGGTTTTTTTGTGTCCGAGAAACAGTAATAACGTCTGCCAACGTTGTTACTAACGCACTCTGCTGTGACACATAGCTATATGAATCAAGGAATTACACAATGCGTATCGAACAAGAACTTAAGTTGGGTTTCAAAGATGTACTGTTTCGCCCTAAGCGTTCAACTCTAAAAAGCCGTTCTCAAGTAAATTTAACCCGCGAGTTTACATTCAAGCACAGCGGTCGTCAATGGTCTGGTGTACCTGTAATCGCTGCGAATATGGATTCAGTGGGTAGCTTCGCAATGGCTAAAGCCCTTGCTGAGCATGGTGTAATGACAGCCGTTCACAAACACTACACAGTGGCTGATTGGGCTGAGTTCGTGAAAGGTGCGAATACTACTGAGCTAAACAACGTGATGGTTTCTACTGGTACGTCTGACGCAGACTTCCAAAAGACAAAAGACATCATGGCGCTTTCTGATGAGCTAATCTTCATCTGTATTGATATCGCAAATGGTTACTCAGAGCATCTAGTAGAGTACGTAGAAAAAGTACGCGCAGCATTCCCTGACAAAGTTATCTCTGCTGGTAACGTAGTAACGGGCGACATGTGTGAAGAGCTAATCCTAGCGGGTGCGGATATCGTTAAAGTAGGTATCGGTCCTGGTTCGGTATGTACAACTCGCGTTAAAACTGGCGTTGGTTACCCACAGCTTTCTGCAATCATCGAGTGTGGTGACGCAGCGCACGGTCTAGGCGGCATGATCATCGGTGACGGTGGCTGTACTTGTGCTGGTGATGTTTCTAAAGCGTTTGGTGGTGGTGCAGACTTCGTAATGCTTGGCGGTATGCTAGCAGGTCACGAAGAGTCAGGCGGCGAAGTGATTGAGCAAGACGGTAAGAAGTTCATGAAGTTCTACGGCATGTCTTCACAATCAGCGATGGCGAAGCACTCTGGCGGCGTTGCAAAATACCGCGCAGCTGAAGGTAAAACCGTATTATTGCCATTCCGTGGCACTGTGCACGACACTATCTCAGACATCCTTGGCGGTGTACGTTCAACATGTACATACGTAGGCGCAGCAAAGCTTAAAGAGCTAACGAAGCGTACAACATTCATCCGCGTACAAGAGCAAGAGAACAACGTTTACGGTAAAGAGTGATTCGATCACTTTTCGTAAAAACCGAATAATTGAGAGCCGCTTTTAGCGGCTCTTTTTTTGCCTGAAATTTGGGAAGTGTCTACAAAGTGTCTACACTTGAGGCACTTTTATTTAGTGGAAATGCTGAGAATTGCATTTCTATTCGGTTTTATGCAAATTTAAAGAAGTGCTAGAGGGTTCTTTTCTATCGTTTCAGATAAGTGATCAGGGGCGAAATGTGCGTACCGCATCGTCATGGAAATATCTGCATGACCAAGAACATCTCTTAGTACCAATATATTGCCACCATTCATCATGAAGTGACTGGCGAACGTATGACGAAGTACATGCGATGCTTGCCCTTTGGGTAAATAGATACCTAACTTTTCCTTCAGGATATAGCAGAACGGCGTATAGTACTCTTCAAACAGCTTACCTGAGCCTGGCTTATAGATTTCATCATAAAGCGCGTTAGAGATTGGTACACTGCGATTTTTCTTTGTTTTTGTGTTGGTATAAGTGATTTTGTATTTGCTGAGTTGACTACCACGTAGCTGAGCAGCTTCGTTCCATCGAGCGCCTGTAGCTAGGCATATTTTTACGATCTTGAGTATATCTTGTCGCTTGTGTTGGGCGACTAGTTCAATGAGCTCAGGCAGCTTTTCTTTAGGGATAAATGCCATCTCCCGTTCGCTTTCTCGAAATGGTTTTAACTCTTCGAGCGGGTGGGGTAAATCCCATTCACCAAGTTCTTTGAGTTTGCTAAAGACGGCTTTAAACCGAGCTAACTCGGAGTTTAAGGTAGATATGCTAGGAGCGCCTTTTTGCCACCGATGATCAACAAAGTTAATCTGACCAGCCATTCGTAAGCTGCGAAACTCACCATACATTTTGGCAGTGAACAAAGAGGCTATGGGGTTGTTCATAGCTTCAACCATCAGCGTAAATTTCTGATAAATCACATCGCCGTTCACGAGCGTTCGCCCATAGTGGCGATACCAGATATCAATAACGTCTGAAAGGCGTCAGCCCAGCTGAGTATTTTTGGGACATGTAACAATCCCACACCTTAATTGGTAGCTTTACTTATTTTACCAAGGCTTGTTTGAATCATATTGAGTCTGACAATCGACCACCAGATTGTGGATATCTCGTGCTCCATGACACCTCCTTTCCTGGCAGAGTGAGCATAGCGGGCTTTGTTTGAAAATTGTTGGAAGTGTCTACAACGAGGCTGGAGTGTCATACCTATCATAGAGAAACATTGCCTAATTTCTTCTTCGTGCTTGTGCGGAAAAAAATCCTACAAAAAATGAGTTTGAGAAATACGTTAATCACAGTAAATTTCAGCGCAACAGAGAAAGGCTATTTGATTCTTCGGCAGTTAACTAATTTATTATTTTCTGAGTGTAGGTTGATCATTAATTATATCTAGACGTCAGTAAATGTAATTTACGAAATTTAACTAGTTAATCTGTTAAAATCACTGCGGGATAAATATGATGTGCGAAATTAGATTTAGTCATATAACTTGCTTGATTTGGAAATTTCATATTAATAAATGTTTTAATGAGAAACTTAGATGAAAAAAAGTGTTTTAGCTATAACTTTTACTTCATGTTTTTTTGCTTTTAATGCACAAGCAAATACGAGCTCTGTAACGTTTTCTGGAACGGTTACCAACGTAACGTGCGACACTGAAATTCTAACTGGTGGCGTGGCAACTCCAAGCCGTCAAATCAATCTAGGGACGGTTGGTCTTGGTGAAACGGGAGCTCCTGTAACGTTTAAAATTCAGTCTATTGACCCGGTAAATGGTGGTCCATGTGTCTCAGCACAAAATGGTGCAACGATGCTATGGACCGCAGCCAACTTCGATAGCAATGGTCTCACCAATGCGTCAGGTACAGCCACAGGGGCATATGCAACGATTTTGGCAAAACCAACTGGCGGCACAGCACAATTGATTACTGGACCTTCGCCAAGCGTAAGTTTTCCATCGGAGGACATTAGTACGCATGGAATGACATTTGATGCTTCGCTTGTAGGTGATACGACCCCAGGAACTTATACCAGCGTTGCAACTTATTCCATTGCTTACAAATAGTACTGTTTTTTATTAGGCGTATATTAATGAAGTGCGTGTTCAAGGTTGTTATTTTCCTGCTGGCGACTGTTCCACATTTTTTAAGAGCAGAACAGTTAGAGTTTGATACCTCATTTCTACAAGGGATAAACCAAACTCCTAAAGCGTTACTTTCAACGACTGGAATTGTTGAAGGTAGATATTTACCGCTATTAACGGTGAATAGCATATCGAAAGGACGCATAGAATTTAATATCACTAAGCAGGAGGAAGTGAGCGATAAGCTTTGCTTTACGTATGACTTCTTCCTGGAAAATGGTATTTATTTAAAAGAAGAAGCTAAAAGTAAAATAAAAAGTTCTGAGCAGTGTTTTGATTTAGATAAGTTAGAGTTTGCGAGTGTAGATTTTGATATTACTAAGCCTGAATTGACTATTACAATTCCTCAATATTATCTCGATAGCACTCCAGCGAAGAAAGAGCATGACCGCGGAATTAATGGCTTTAAACTGAATTACAATCTTAACGGAAATCTCGATAGTGATGATAATCAAAATATGTTTGGTTCATTTAACTCTCAGTTGAATGTACAAGATTGGATAGTTCACTCAGATATGAATAGCTCGTGGTCGAATCATTCTGGAACTGAAGCTAACCTTTCTAACCTATATGCAGAGTATCCAATTACAGCGATTGGTGCAGATTTTGTTGTCGGTAAGGGTTATAGCACGAGTGAGTTTCTCGATGGCTTTTCGTTTGGTGGAATTGGACTGACTTCGAACAGATTGATGTCCGGTGAAACCGCGAGTTTTATTCCTGACATTTCGGGTGTAGCAGCGTCTAAATCACAGATTACAGTTCGTCAAAATGGTCGCTTAATTTATACCGAAACTGTAACTCCAGGACCATTTAAAATAGATGGATTTTCCGTGTATGGTTCAGGCGACATTGAAGTTGAAATAAAAGACGCAAATGGCAAAATTGAAACCAAAACTTATCCGGTTGTTATATTGCCTTCATTACTTCGTCATGGGTATTTTGAATACAGCTTAGCGGCGGGAAAGCGCTTTAATGGTTCTGGTATTGAAGGGCTTTTTGATTCAGACCGTACGTTTATGTTTGCTGATGCTCAATACGGATTTCAGTCAGTAACTCTTGGTGGAGCTGCTGTCATTGATGAAAAATATCAAGCTTTTGGGGTTGGAAGTACGCTATTTCTAGCACAGTTTGGTACGTTGGCTTTAAATGGCGGGATGTCATTTGCGGCTTATGACGACGGTAAGAACCTTGCGGGCGTCACTTTAGGAGTAAGATACGATAATAAATTAACTGAAGACACCGACATTCAGTTAATTGCTTACGAGTATAAGAATCAAGACTATGTCTCATATTCTTCTTTTACTCCTGATGAAAACAGTGCCGACAGACAAAGTCCAAAGCATAGAATACAAGCTGTTTTATCATCGCAGTTTGAAGATTTTAATACTAGTTTTGTCGGGTGGCAACAAACCTATTGGGATAGCGGATTAATCAGTAATGGAGCTACGGTGTCATTGAGCACCACTATTGCAAATAGGTTAAGTTCTACTTTTTCTTTGGGGTATTCTGATAATCAAGGGTATGAAGATGTTAACGCAACATTGAGTTTTAGTTTGCCTCTTAATTACCGCGATAATTATCATACAGTAACGACTCGTTTTTCTGGTGGTAATAATTCAGATTTTGCGATGACAACGAATGCAGGCGGAAAGTTGAATGATGACGTAGGTTACTCTATTTCTGTCGGTGATTATGGTTTGAGTACTAACTTAAATTACGATAATGATATTGCCCAATTGAATGGTGGTATTACATATGCAGAAGGGAGTTCTACCTTATCTGCTGGTGCGAGTGGTTCGGTTCTATGGACAAAACCAACGGGTTTAATTGCATCCAGAACGCGTAATAATACAATAGCGGTAATTGACCTCAATGGAGTGGGGGATGTCAAAGTAAACGGAATTGAAACTAATAATGAAGGCCTAGCGGTTGTTAGTCTTCAGCCGTATGAAGAAAGTAATATTGCTATTGATGTTAACACCATTCCTTCGGATGTGAGTGTTGATACATCTACGCATAAATTAAGTTCTACAGAGAATGCTATTGTTTATCACAATATTGATACTCGTAGGATTTACAAGTACACACTGCGAGTTAAAAATCGTTATGGTGAAAGATTAAAAAGTGGTGAGGTGTATTTGAGCAACGGTGTTTATGCAGGAGCGATTGCGCCTAATAGCATGATAACATTTTCTGCTGATTTACCAGTAAAGATTGTTGATCTCAACAATGGCTATATGGGTTGTAAAATTGATTTGTCTGCTGTTTCAGCCAACCAGGGCAAAATTAATGAGGTAATTTGTGAATAATAAACTGACAATGGCTTTACTTATTGGCGCATTAATGACCAGTTTTACTGCTCAAAGTGCACTCACACTATCTGCGACTCGTTATGTATACACGAGTGATGCTAAAGCTATACCGATAACAGTCACTAACCATGCTGACACTGTATATGGGGCACAGGTTTGGATAGAGGATTTTTCTGATGATGGCTTAATCCCTTTTTCCGTCTCTCCTGGTGTGTTTACTCTAAAAGCAGACAAGGGAACGCAAACTGTACAGGTTGCGCAATTGGGAGAAGAGACAAAAGCGTTACCGCAAGATAGAGAGAGTTTGTTCTCGGTTAATCTGCAGGAAATTCCACCGAAGGCAAAAGATACGCTTGGTAAAAACGTATTGGTTATGGCATCTCGGACTTTAGTGAAGCTATTCTACCGTCCTGCGTCATTAAATGATGGGCGAGATCAAGCTGAACAAAGTATGCGCATCTCCAAGACTAGAGACATGGTAACGTTTAACAATCCGACACCTTACTACTTTGCTGTGGTTTCTATAAATGGTGATGAAAAGTTGGCAAATGAGTCTTTTAATCAAATGGCGCCATTTAGTCAGGTTTCGGTCGAAATAAAAGGGATGACATCGAACACAGTTAGTTTTAACGCAATCGATGATTTTGGTGGGCTTCGAGAATATCGTTGTGACCTCAAGAAGCAGGAAAACCAATGTCAATATGTGAAAACAAAATGATGACATACGTATATAAGCTCTTTCTGCTTGTATTTTCTTGTACTTTCACATCGATGGTTCAGGCTTCAACAATAACTGGTTCTACAGTAAATGTAATGTTTAGCGTAACTTTTATCAAACCAGCGTTTGAGGTATCCCTGCCAACGTTAGTGGATTTTGGTAGTACGGTTATTGGCCAAAGGGAGCGTATTGATAGACCCTTTGGCATAACGTTTTCTTCGGAAGGTAACCAATATGATAGTTTCCATGATGCTCCATCTCCGGTAGTTATTTTTGCGCAAAATATTACCAGTGGTGCACAAGATGCAGAATCTGTAGGAAATATGCAGCAGTTTTTCTATTTGGGTTGTGACAATGGTTCGGTGTTAACAAAAATTACAACTACGCCAGTTCAACTCGATACGTTAGCAGTTCCTATACATGACTTAACGACATGTAAACTTTATATGGACACCAACCCGGAAGCATCTCCTGGTGAAGTAACTTCAACGCTGAACTTTACAGTGAAATATCCATAATATTTATGAACAAAGAATAGACGTTATTTGGGTATTTAATAGCACAGTGTGGTAGTTAAATTTATACAAGCATCTCTAATGGTTACAGATATTAATTCTAGCTGAGATAGTGTCTTTTGTTGTAATTAATAATTAATATCGCACCATTAATAGATAATGGTGTAAGGCAAAAATATAAGCCATGAAGTATTTTAAATTAATATGTTTCATTGTCATCGTCAGTGCGCTGATAATATCATCTATCTCTTATGCAGCTGTAGGGCATAGTAATACACCAGTCTCTATTGATGTGACGACTAGGATCAACTATGTCTTACCTACCTGTAATGTTAACGTTGCACCAGCATACGCTTTGGGCGAGTTAACGAAAGGACCTGCTAAGACACATGCAGACTTACTCGTTGATATCGACTGTGAGAACACGACTGATGTAATAACATCGTTAACGGTATCCAGTTCAGCAAATACAGTCACATCAAACTTGCAAAAGCTCCAACTCATGAATGGTAATGATCATGCATGGTTGTCTCTGACTGACTCAAACACAGGGGCAGATCTAGATGTTAGCTTCGATGATACTACGACATTTTGTTCATCGATTCAGAATGTTAACAATCGGACTTGTGAATTGAAAGTACGCACTCAAATTGAGTCAGGCAACACAGTTGTCGGAGAGTTTTCAATACCAGTAATTTTTTCTTTAGTTTACTTTTAAAAGGTAAAAATAGTGAACATTCTTAAAGGTTCTATATCTTTTCTTTGTTTTTTTTGTATTTCAACTGACGTAGTACTTGCGGATACAACTAAAGAAGAAGTATACCTAGGTTTTCAATTTGGTTATGGTCAATTTAAATTTGATAAAGATGGCTCTTTAAATAAAGAAGATGAAAATCTTATCGGAGGGATTAATTTAGGCTATCGCTACTCAAATTATTTTGCGACTGAAATAAATTATCAACATTTAGGTGAGGGTGAATTTTATTCGCAAGATAAATCGGTGCATTTAAATGTTGACCAAGTTGCACTGTTGGGTAAAGTTATTTACCCTATTACACAAGAATTAGAACCATATTTAAAATTCGGTGTGTCGAGATGGTTTGGTAAAGAAAATGGCTATGATGTTGATGGTTTCTCTCCAGTATTCGGTGGTGGCATTCAATACACTATAGAACCAGCATTACAACTTGGTATCTCATATCAATATATTGATTCTATCGCAATGAATGATGATGCAGGTCACAGTGGTGTTATCTTCGATATCAACTATCGATTCGGCTCTAGTAAGCCAGCAGGCAACAAGAATTCAGTAATGCCTTATGATGAACCAAAAGAAAAAATTGAAGTATTAGAGCCTTCTATGGTGGACATACCTACATTATCTATCTCATTTTCTTTTGATTCGATAAAAATAAATGAGACTGAATCTTTACGAAATTATGCAGAACAGCTCAGAAAAGATGATACTTTAGTTGCTCGTATTTATGGCTATGCTAGCCCAGTGGGAAATAAAAGATACAATGAAGTACTATCACAGCAAAGAGCTGATGCTGTGAGGGCTTACTTCATTAATTATGGCATAGAACCAAAGCGTTTGTTTAGCCAGGGTAACGGTGAATATAATTCGAAACATCAGTCAATATCGTTTGGTCAACGTGCCGATGTTTTGTTGTGCGTTGAAAAGTCATCCCGTGATAATAAAGAAATCTAATGATTATAGTTTGTTTAGTTAATGCAAAAACTAATCGAAATAGGAGTACATAGTATGAACAGTGTTTTCGCTACTGTCAGAAGTATTGTAATAATAATGGCTGCGTTGTTCATTGGCTCTGTGACATTTGGCGTAAATGCCTATACGCTGTCTTGGACATCGACTGATGATTCCGTTTGGTATTACACAGCGACCTTATCTCACCCATCGTTCAAGAAGGTTTCCAGTTATCATGAGGGGATTGAGTTAAAAACGACTGTGGTTCCTGTACAAAACTCAACTTGCAATGTGGGCACTAGTCAATTGTATTCAGGTAACCTATATTCGAGGTGTGGCTTTGTATCTGGACATTCATCCAACGGAAGCCCAACTGAAAAACCATATTCACATTGGTATTATCTTGAACAACCTATGCCAGTGGAGCCGTACTGGAGCGGTTCAGTTTTAGAAGCCTCCTCATCTTCGAAGCAATCTTTTGGACCGCTTTTGCCTCAACAATCTCTCGCAAACATCGAACAGCAAGAAGGAGATGGGGTGACATGGTTGAAATTGTGGTCTAGTTCTTATGCTTGGACTCGAAAATCGAGCGCCCACATTATCTATTTGTCTCGAGAACTTATTGAATCGGATATGTTCGGAAAAAAAACTCGAGTGCAAAATACAGTGACACAGCGCCTACATATGACTGATCCCGTAAAAACAAGTGACGGTTGTTGCGATACGGGCATTTATGAACATAGTTTATCCTACGAGATAACATTACAAAAGTACCCGCTTCTTGTCACTCTGCCATCACATGTGGATATGGGGGAGGTGTTAGTAGGCGCTGAGTCTGAGAGTCAGGTGATTCCAGTTTCAGTATCTGCAAACAATAACCCTGTGCAAATCGTACCGGGTACTGCGAACATTTCTTTTGAGCGTATAAAAAAACTGTCTGCTAATCACGGTGGTTCGAGTTGTGATGCAATGGTGCAAGTGTCTAACGAGAATGGTCAAGTGAATAGCGGTGAAATAGTCGATTTACACTCATTTCGTAATGGCATCAATGCAAGAATAATCAACACTCAAGGGTGTGATGCTGGTGCTTATGATGGTGTTTTAGCGTTTACCGTAGCATGGAAATAAAAAACATCGTTGACGTGTTATTGGTCGAGTGTTGAGTGGTAAAAGGTGTTTTACCATACAGGTTCTGTTCCTTTGACAAACATATTGCCTATGAATAATTAGTTGACACGACAATAGATTGCAACTGAGTCGCTTTTTGCGGCTCTTTTTTGTTTGAAAATTCATGGTTTTTTTACTTTGATGATTACTCGGTTTTGCCAGTAAATACAATTAAAACAATTGTTTGACTTTGAAATGACTTAAGCTTTAACTTAGTTAAGGAATTAAAGTAAAGGATATATCGCTGTGAAAAAGGTTGTTCGGAGAAGGATCTCTTTGCGCGTTGTGTTGGGTGTTATGTTTGTGTGTTGCACAGTTATAACCGCGGCGGTGGCTATTTCGTTACAGTACTATTTTTCTAGCAAGAAAGAGTTAGAGCATACACTCAACCGTTACAACACAATTGCTACTGGTGTTGCTGATTATCTTGGTAACTTACAAAGTTTAGCGGAGAACGCGGCTCGTAGTGGCGCGCAGCTTGTTTCTATCATTGGAATTGATTCGGCTGATGAGCGAATAATTGTTCCACTTTCGAAACTTCTTGCTCGAGATCCAAACCTTCACAGTATTTTCGTTGCAAAAGCCGATGATGAATTTTTCCAACTTATTAACTTATCTTCGCAACAGATAAGAGAGCGGGTTGGTGCAAAAAATAATGACAAGTGGTTGCTTGTCCAACACCAAGGACAGGGAAAAGAGCGCCAAAAAACGTCAACCTATTACAATAAAAAATTTCAACCGACGGATACTCATTCCGAATTTAGTAATTTTCTGCCTACACAGCGTAGTTGGTATGAAAATGCTAACTTTGAGACTGTTTATGAGACAGCTCCTTACCTATTTAATACCGTGAAAGTAAACGGTGAAACTTTTTCTATAAAAGTAGAAGGAACCGAGACAGTTGTTGGTGTGGATATTCTACTGTCTTCTTTGGAATCCCAATTAACCAATCGTTTTGTGGAAAATAGTAAACGTCCTGAGGCAGAGTCGTTTATTTATCAAGAGGATGGGCGGTTAATCGCAACGAACAAAATGATAGATATTGAGGACCGTATTCCTCTAGTAGCACCGATAAAACTTACTGAAGAGCAGCAATCGTTGGTTAGTCAGTTGCCCGAGCTCAAAGTCTCCAACCAAAATGACTGGGGACCTTTGGATTATACTGTAGGTGGTCGACCAAATGGATTTGCTATCGATCTGTTCAAAATGATTTCAGAAATGACAGGTCTAAAGTTTAAGTTTGTTAATGGGCGCTCTTGGGATGAACTAGTAAACGATTTCTCTCGAGGTAATCTCGATATATTGCAGTCAATTTCTGACCCTAGCGACTTTTCGAAAAGTGGTGTTCTAGGAGTTCCTCTCTATCGAGGTAACTTTGCGCTGCTTACCAAGCAGGATAATAATGATTTTTCTAGCCTTGATGCGATCAGTAATCAAAAGATAGGAATTCTTCGAGGCTGGAGTATTCAGGATAACTTATTGGATGCATTTCCCAATTTGACGTTGATTTCTTATTCTTCACTGCATTCGGCGATTGATGATCTTGAAGCCGGGAATATTTCAGCGGTGCTAGATATGAAGCAAGTGCTACTGAGTAAAGTCCAACAGAAGTTTCGTAAAGAATTAAAGATAGTACCGATAGAATCTGAGCTCTTGCCAAGAGAGTTCTATTACTCTGTGAGTGAAGAATACAAGGAGATTGTCCAAATAATCGATTTAGCGATTAATTCGATCTCTGAAGAACATCGTAGCGAATTGCGCGAGAAGTGGTTTGCACAAGGTGCAACTCAGTCGACGTTTACTTTCATCCCTTACCCAGAAATTCTTGATATAGGAAAGAAGCGTTCGAATGGCAGCAACGTGCAACTAACGACTATTAATGGGGTAGAAACCTATCTTTATGTTGCCAAACTAAGAGAGCTAGATTCGCGATATCTTGCCGTGGTGATTCCTAAATCGTATATCATGGCAGGGGTGAATGAGGTTGCTCTCTACTCAATCGGTGCGTCATTGTTGGTTCTGTTACTTTTGTTGCCGATAGCTTGGCAAGTCGCACGCCCTATCTCAAAGCCGATAAATCAGTTGAGAGAGCAAGTTCGACTCATTAATCAACGCCATTATTCAAAGGTTACTCGCATCCATAGTCGTATTGAGGAAATCCACCAACTCGGTCTATCGGTGATGCGAGGCAGCCACTCGTTAGAAAATTTCGAGAAACAGCAGAACCTATTCTTTGAGGCGATGATACAGTTGATCGCACGCGCGATTGACGAAAAGTCGCCTTATACTGCCGGGCACTGTAATCGAGTACCTGAAATCGCTTTGATGTTAGCTGAAGCAGCTGAAATATCTGACAGTGAACCATTTAAAAACTTCAAATTTGAAAATGATGATGAACGACGAGAGTTTCGAGTAGCGGCTTGGTTACATGACTGTGGCAAGATCGCGACGCCAGAGTATGTGGTTGATAAAGGCAGTAAACTCGAAACGAACTATAACCGTATCCATGAGGTCAGAATGCGGTTTGAAGTATTGTGGCGAGATGCGCAAATTGATTACCTCCTGTCACGCTTGGAAAAAGAAGTGGACCTAGAGAGTGATTTGCGAAGTGATCTAGCTGCATTAAGGGAAGAGTTTGCTTTTATCGCTAATGCGAACGTCGGCGGAGAGTTTATGTCTGACGATGATGTTACTCGATTGAAGCAATTAGCAGAGAAAGAATGGACTCGTTATTTTGATGCTGGTTTAGGGTTATCACCGTTAGAAGAAACGCGTTATCAACCGCAGCAAACTCCTGCAACGGAAAAGCTGTTATCTGATAAACCCGAACATATCATAGAGCGCGAACAACCTTTTGGCGATGTGGCGCAATTTGGTATTAACATGGAAGTGCCTGACAAACTCTATAATCATGGCGAGCTGTATAATCTATCTGTAAGACGTGGAACACTTTCTAATGAAGAACGGTTTAAAATTAATGAGCATATGATCAGTGGAATAAAAATGTTGGAAAGCATTCCATTTCCACCTGAGTTGGCTCGTGTTCCACGCTACGCAACAACCCACCACGAGACACTATTGGGAACAGGTTACCCAAGGGGATTAAACCATAATGAGCTCTCAATACCTGAACGGATCCTAGTTGTCGCAGACATTTTTGAGGCATTAACGGCATCGGATAGGCCTTACAAGAAAGCTAAGCCACTTAGTGAGTCAATCACTATTTTATCGAAGATGGTAGAGAGTGGTCATGTCGATAGAGACATATTTGAATTACTGCTAACTAGTGGTGTTTACCAGCAATACGCTGAGCAGTATTTACCGCGCGAATTAAGAGATCTGGATGACATAGAACGATTCGTTTCGAGCCATAGCAAGAGAGTATGATCTTTTTGATACCAAGTACGGCAAGGCGAGATTGTCACAGTATTTTTTATTATTGATATAGTGATATGTTGCAAATTAGGTAAAGAAAAAAGTCCTACAAAAACAGAGTTTCTTTGATAGTTCATCTTGAGTAAATTAGCACCTCTTAGTTGTCATCGTTTCTAAATTAATGAACAAGATGATGACTAAGCGGCGAAGCCTACTTGGCTTTGTACAACAGAGGTGATGGATGGAAAGTACCGTATTCGGAAAATCATAAAGAGACGATATAGCGTTCGCCATAGAGATTATGCGGCAATAGCACTGCCATTAGCATTAAGAGCAGTCTCTGAAAATATATGGATATTAGAGTTTTTTAAGCAATTGTTCGAAATCATAACGTTGCTTACTAATTTATATTTATTTATAAAAGGTCTAGTATTAAGTGTTTTCTATTATTATAAGCGATTTTGAACCTATCAGACATTACATTAGAAATGGCATTAAACAGCACTTTGGCTTTAGTCATGCTATGGTGGTTAACGATATAAAAGAATTAACCAACCAAAAAATTGATAGTTTGATAAATGAGTTTGGTAATGTATCACTATTTTTTGATTTAGATGAGAAACCTCGTCTTATAAATAGTAAATCTAAAATAAAACGGAAAACTATTTTTGATGTAATGAATGCGTTAGACCGAAAATCAAGTGTTAGCTTGTTTGTTTTAGGAAGTGAACCTTCCTTTTTGGAAAACAAAAACGCGATCATTAACCATAATGTTCAATCATATCAGATGTTGTCTAAGCCGTTTAATGGTCAACAATTAAGCAGGTTTATCAATATTAACCTAGGCAACGCTAATGGTGATAAAAGAGTCTACCCGACTAGAGCTATGTTGTTTGCTGCATAGCCATGAGTAGCTTGGGAACAAATAGCAAATTTGATAACGTTATTTAACCTGTTTTGGACTCACCTAGACAACGAATCTTTGTTAGTAGTCGCGGTGAGTCTTAAAAGCTTAACTATTCAATATATGCTACAAGTTAAGTACTCTAGCGAGCTCGACGATGGATTTGACCCCCATTTTCTGCAATATGCGCGTTTTGAAAGTGCTTACCGTTTTAGGACTGAGATCAAGCTCATAACAAATGTGTTTATTGGTAAAACCCGCCAATAGTAGCTGAGCAATTTTTTGTTCGCTTTGCGACAGTTTTGGCTGGTTTCTTTTCTTTTTATTATTGTGTTGGCTATCAATAAACTTAGCCAGGTTGATCGAAGTACTCGTAATATCTTCTGTGCTTGAGACGGTTGGAATCACAAGTTCAGAGACAGAAGGATCTCCTTGTTCAACTAATAGCACGGCATTTCGTTTTCTAACGGTGTTGCTTATGTCTGAACGGATGTTATCTGGTAAAGACTGGAATGACTTGGCATCAACCACGACAAAACTGTTTGATGCCTCATTGAGTAATTCTATAAACAAACTTGGATTTGATGCCAGTATAATGGGGTTTGAGCTTAACTCTTTCGCTACGAGTTTTTGTATTGCTTTGCCTCGTAGTTGGAGTTGGTCGAACAAAATAACGGTATCGTATTGTTCTTCTTTACTCCAAGAAGTGGCTTCACCAGAAACGGCTCGATGTAAAGATGCCAACTCAAGGAAACTCATCGGTGCACCGGTATAGAAACCTTGACAAATATCAACGCCGAGCTCTTTGAGATACTCCCATGTTTGTTGATCTTCTATCCCTTCTGCAACGCAAGATAGACCCAATGCTTGAGCGAGCCTCAAGGCGGCAAGGGTAAGTTGTTGGTGCTTATAATTGGTAACAACATTGGAAACAAAGCGACGATCAATCTTGAGTTCCGATATCGGCAAGTCAATCAATTGGTTAAGAGATGCGTATCCGGTACCAAAGTCATCGATTGAAAAACTGACGCCATAAAGGTTCAGGCGAGCTAAATTTTCTAATACCGTTGGAGTTGGCTGAAATGCCTTATGTTCAGTGATTTCTAAGGTAAGCTTTTCTAGAGGAAATCCATTTTGTTGGCATATTTCTACCGTTTTTTCACAAAATTCTGTATTTAAAAAATTGGTATCGATGTTGAGCGATAGCTGAGGGGGAGAAAGTATGGTACCAAGGTCAAGAGTACTTCGCTCCAACATAAAATAGTAGAGGTCTAATAAGAGATTATGTTCAGAGAGAATAGATAAAAACTGACTTGGAACCAGCATCCCATGTTCTGGATGGTTCAAACGAGCTAGCGCTTCGACACCTACTAATTCAGCTTTATTGAAGCTAAATTGTGGTTGATAAAGTGGTAATACTGAATGGCTTCGAAATGCACTTAAGACGTCATCGGCTTCTGGCTTAAACTCGTCTTGTGTCTGCTTACTCTCTGCTAGATGTGAGAGAAACAGGTCTATTTCTAGGCTTAACTTTTCCGAGTCGAACGGTTTTGACAGGATACTTGTATATTCGTATCCAAGTTGATGGCACATACCTTTAGTTAGTTCTTTAATTGTGTCGTCAACAACACTTACGATTACGACACCTCTAGTGGTATTTGGCGTCAGCTTTTTTGAAAGTAGCGTGATGCCGTCGGCTTCAGGCATTCTGATATCAGTAAAAATAAGATCATACTGAGTTGAAGCGGTTGCATTATGAATGCTCTCAAGGTTACTCGTGATAGTAATATCGTTGTAGCCCAGATCTTGCAATAGCATTTTTAAGTAAAGAGCTTGAGGATAGTCGTCTTCGATTATTAATGTTTTCATAGATTCGGTTACTAATGTCTGGGGTGTGTAACTTTTGCTCAATAACAACGAGTTACATTCAACCTTTAATGGCATTGCTGACATGTATGAGTCTAGCTATCCTGACTCTATATGGTCAACAATTATATGCATGCTATTTTGTAACTTTTACTTAGTAATTGAATAAAAAACGCCTGAATAAATCCAAGCTATAAATTTTGCTATAGCTTGGAAATTATCTGATGTATTCTTTACTTAACTATATGAATAGTTGAATGAAATGGAATTTTGTGGAGCTGGAGTTTGTTGTGTTTAAGAAAATATTTGCGATTTTTCTTTGTTTGATTTTCAGTGGTCTGGCATCTGCGAAAGGCAGTTCTTCCTCTGGTAGTGTGCAAGAGCCTATCTTGAAAGTAGGGGTGACCAGCTCACCACTTTACCCATACTGGGGGGGGAGCACTAAGCTACCTAAAGGCATCATTCACGATATTGCCTCATTAATGGAAAAACAAATGAAAGTCGACATTCAATATGTTGCTTTCAATACTTTAGCTGAAATCAAGGAGGCAGTAGCTTTAGGTAAAATTGATTTAGCGATAGGTTACATAAAGACCGCAGACAATAAAGATCAGTTCCTGTTCTCAAACCCTATTTATAAAGATGAAATTGTAGGTTGGATCGATGATGCCGCAAAAGCGAAAGCTCAAAATGTTGACAATCTTAAATGGGCGTGTATCAAAGGCTCAAGTCATTGTACTGTACTTGAACAAATTGGAGTCGACTCGATTCGGCAAGTAGCAACCAGTGCTGAACTTCATGAACAGCTAAACTCTAATGATGTGGATGCGTTAATTGGGTTTTATTCATCATTTCTTTATCAGTTTAAGGTTAATAGTAATGATGAACAAAAAATGTATTTTGATGAAAGGTTTGGTAGCATTTATTCCAGAGTGCTAATGAATAAAGAGAATTATGATCTCAAAAAAATGATTGATAACTTTATTTTTGAGGTTAAGCATTACTCTAAATCTGATGTGTTCGATAATTTTTATTTCAAACATAGTAATAATCGAGATATTTATGCTGATTGGTATGATAATGATAGTAGTGAACTAGTAATAAGATACTCGATTGACGAAGATGTATTCCCATATTCCTATATTGACGAGAAAACGGGGAATTATGTCGGGTTTATTCATGATTTTTTCGACCGCGTTGAGGCAATAACACCTTTAGAGTTTGAGTACGTGCCTCCTGGCGAGCAAGATATCACAGATATGTTGCTACATGGTGTCATTGACGTGGTGCCAATCGTAAAAAAGGAAAGTTATAGTACAAAGCTGTTTAGTTTTACTCAAGACATCATTGATGTGAGGTATACATTAATAGAAAAAACATCAAGTGATGGAGTGGATAAATTTGGCGTTCTAGACAGGTTTAGCAATTTAAAAAATGATACTCGAGCTGTTGGTTACACGATCTACGATGATGTAGATAGTATTCTATCTGATTTTAAGTCGGGAGTGATTAATCATGCTTATCTAAATAAATACTTAGTTGATTTGATTATTCGAGATTATAAAGACTTAGACTTTAAAGTACACAAAACAGGAAGTAGCGTTAACTTAGATACTAAGGCGCCAATGCTTCTCCGCCGGGGTGATGACCAACTTCAAGAAATGTTAGAGTCTGCGTTTTCTTTGTTATCTTACGGAGAGATTAACAGTATATGGAAAGATTATGACAAGGTTAATTATCACATTGGTTATGATAAAGAAGAAATAAAGAAGTTTATCTATTTTATTTTGTTGGTTTTATTGCCTTTGGCAATTTTTGTTTTTTCCTATTTAACAAAAACCAGGAAAAAGTTAATCGGGCATGCGCATGAGGTCCAATTGTCTGAAGCGCAAAGGAAGTTTCTTCATGATATTATCGACAACATCCCAAGTTATATTTGTATTCGCGATGTTAAGGGTGAAATACTTCTTTCAAATAAGGAGTTTTCCGATTTTTACCATGCATGTGATTGCCAAAAAAACGAATGTATGAAGGTATTCTTTGATAATAGCAGACTTAACATGGCTGGAGGTTTTTCGGAAAACATCGAGGTAACAGACTCTTCTCATCCATTATTTGGTCGATATTTTCATGTAGAGAATAAATCCATTACAGACTATGTTGATAAAAAAGAGTTTTTTATGACCATTTTATCAGATGTCACTGAAGTAAAAGAAAGAGAGAATTATCTACAACAAGCCCGTCAAAATGCAGAGTCCTTAGCACAACAGAAGCAACACTTTTTAGCTGTGGTTAGTCACGAGCTCAGAACGCCAATTTCCGGCATTCTAGGTTTAATGGAATTATTAGGTGAAAGGCTAGAAGACAAATTTAATAGAGAAATATTGCATAATGCATCGATGTCTACCAGCAAACTCAAGTTGTTGGTTGATGACATACTTGATTTTTCAAAGCTAGAAGCTAAGCAGCTCAGTGTTACACCAGAGCTGGTTAACTTGCCAAAAGAAATCAGCCCAATCATTCGCTCTTTCGATGTGCTCGCGGAGCGCAAAGGTCTTCGTTTCTACCTTGACTGGAAACCAAGTCGCTTTTTTGAGGCTGAAGTAGACATACTCCGTGTTTCTCAAGTTATTTCAAATATCTTGTCGAACGCAATCAAATTCACTGAAAATGGTGCGGTTTCTTGTTTTATTCGTTTAGAAGAAAACAGTTTACTGATTCGAGTCGAAGACCAGGGCATCGGAATGGACGCCGCAGAACTGCAAAATATTTTTGCTCCGTTTGTCCAAGCTCAGAATACGATAGCGAGAAAATTTGGTGGAACAGGCTTAGGAATGTCCATCGTTAAGAACTTAGTTGAGATGATGGGAGGAACTATATCCGTCAGCTCAGAGAAGTATATTGGAACAAATGTAACAGTAGTGATCCCTGTAAAGACGACGGAGTTTGTAGCAACTGACACGCTTGCCAAGTATGAGATAGAAGATCATAACATCGCAAGATGGCTGGATGTAAACCAGATTGGCTATCGCTTGAGTAAACCAGAACATCAGCGCGAAGAGAGTAACTTTTATCCAAGCGTTGTCGTGGAATTGCTGGCGCAGCAGTTTGAAACAACCGAGGTTTGTCATTGTATCAGCGAGATGAGCATGCTAAGCGGTAAGGTGCTTGTTATTGATGACGACCCAGTGAACCGGTTTTTGGTTCAACTCCAACTGAAAACGTTAGGATTGGAGGCTGAAATTGTCGCAGATTCTTCTTTAGCATTAGAACGTATTTCTGAGCAGAATTTAGAGTTTGGCGCTGTAATATCTGATCTACATATGCCTGATATGAATGGGTTTGAGCTTGCGAAAAATATTAAGGCATTTGTTCCTGAGTTGCCGGTTATTTTGTGTACGGCAGATAACTCGATCGCGACGTTTGAGACTGCCAAATCATTAGGCATTGATTCGATCGTATTTAAGCCCTATGAGTTGGTAGAACTTTATAATGCACTCACGTTATATTTTGCTCAGCAACAAGGTGAAGCTTGGGTTACTGAAGAAGATAGCGAGTTGGTGACCCAAAGCGTAAGTTCAGATTGGCTTTCTCATCTTAAAAAAGAAAACCGAGTCGAGATGACGCACGCAATCATAGCTTCTTTAGAACAGGCCTTGCTTGAATTGGGTTCAGAACACGCTCAAATAAAAACAATTGCGCATCGTCTTAAGGGATCGGCAGGGTCGTTGTCACTTCCTTCGATTGCAGAGGCTTGCCTTAAGCTAGAGCAAGATGTTGGCAATAAAGACCTTGCTGATGAGTTGGTGAAACAGATCAATTTGGTCATCCAAGATGCTGAAAAGTTTCTCACGGAAGAAGACTCTTTTTAGTTTCTAATGTTAGTGCTGCAACCGCCTTCAACGAAGGCGGTCGCGCTCTGTAGTCGATAAGTTGAACTCATCTACATCGGTTTCCATCCCTCCAAAACAGATAGAAAAAAATCCTACAAAACTTGTTTTCCCTCCTGAAAAGTTCGTCTGTATAGTCCGCACTCAAGCAAAGAGCCTAATTTGGCTTTCTATGACAACACTTGTAAGTGAACCCCATATTGTAATTTTCGATGCAAGTGCTTGACAGTGGCTTACTGTTATTTGCAGCAAGCCCATTCATAAATTATTTACTCAAACCTTAAATATAACGCGAAATGGATTTCGTTTTTTTGGAGTTCATTATGAGCTTAGTGTTTAGAACGTTTCCAATTCTATTTTTACCTGTTTCATTATTCACTCATGCATCTGATGATTTGCAAGTTTTTATTGGCGCGAAAGGTGGTTATCAGTGGGTAAGTGATGATGCTTACAATCATTCAGAACCACGCGGCTCTGTTGTTGGTGTTTATGGTGGACTACAACTTTCGCCAACCTTCAGTTGGGCTGTCGGTTATCAACACCACGGTGAATTAAAAGCAGATTCAACGTCTATTAACGTTAACACATGGTTGATTGAAAGCGCTGTACGTTACGATTGGTACCTACAAGACAATTTCAGTTTATACGGACGACTTGGAGCTGCTTATTGGGATATGGAGAAAACACTGGTCTCATCAACTCAACTTGATGAGACTGGTTTTTCTCCACTTGGTGAGGTTGGGGTGAATTATGACTTCACCCCAAAACTGAGCTTATCTGCGGGCTATCAATACATTGACGGTATCGGTAACGCTGAAACTGGGAAATATGATAGTCACGCACTCATGCTAGGGCTAACTTATTCCTTTGGTGATAACGTTCAAGCAAGTTTAAGCGAAGCCACGGTTGAGCCGATTCAGGAAGTGGTGGTGGTTGAGCCTCAACCTCAGACATTAACCTTTCCATCTAAAAAAATGAGCGTTGCTTTTAGCAGCGATTCAACAGAAGTTAACTCTGATGCCACAAAGTCATTATCAGAGTTCGCCTCTGTGCTTAAACGTTACCCTCAGTCAGAAGTGGTGATTGTTGGTCATGCGGATTCAACTGGGTCTAAAGCTTACAACCAAGCGATATCTGAAAAGCGAGCGCAAGCCGTATCGATTCGCATCATCCAATTGGGCGCACCTTCAACACAGGTTGATTGGCGTGGAGAGGGGGAGCTAAGCCCTGCAGCGGATAACCGCGCTGCCGAGGGGCGAGCTAAAAACCGCCGAGTGGAAGTTTCCCTTTCACAATTTCAGTATCAAGAATAAGTGGTATTACGATGAATAAAAAAATAAAGTCTGTCTTTACAATAATAACATTATCGTTAATAACGCTGCTAACAGGTTGTAATTCTGAAGGTGCGTTTAACTCGAATGGCATTAGTAATCCTGACGAGGGCGCAACTCTAGTTGAGATTGCTATATCACCATCACCTGTTTTATTGGCTCACCGCAACATCCAACAGCTAACAGCAATCGGGAAATATGATGATGGTACAGAGGGAGATATCAGTAATAGCTCTGAGTGGGAAATCGTTGTTGGTGACTCGTCCATCGCCACACTGTCATCAACTGGCTTAGTAACCGCAGGAACGACATTGGATGACGTCAAAGTCGTAGCCACTAAAGACGGCATTCCTAGTGAAGAAGTCACAGTAACGGTAAGCGATTTAGCGGGGCCTGTGATTGATATTTTCGATACAGGCTCAGGAAAACTATTTACTAATTCACCTTCAAAGGCTTATCTAGACAGCATTGGAGGTAGTGCTATAAACGGTACTTTTACTGAAGGGGGAGGAAATTACGGCCCCGCTGGTGTTTTTTACCTATTCGACTGGACTAACGCAAATGCACTGTGTGATACCTACAACGCTCATAGTCTCGGCGGACGGACGAACTGGCGTTTAGCGACAAGCGACGAGTTAGGGACGGAGCTATACATCGCATTTGGTCATATGTCTGTCGCACGCGATTGGCCGAGCTACTACACCTATTGGTCGGTGACACCTAATGGTTCTACTGGCTATTGGCAAGTTCCTCTCTATAGTGGTGGCGGAGTCGACGCCCCTCCGAACATCGCGACCTACGCATCCTGCGTCTCAAATCCTTAAAGTTGAGCGCTTAGAGTTTAACGTTTTATGAAGTGCCAGAGTTGCATCGGGCACTTTTTCTTAGAAGCAAAAAATGGATTGAAGCGGGGTAATGATCCCGCTCGGAGCCCTCAGACTTCATGGTGCTACTAACTACATGATTACCTACTTGGTTTGGTGGCTACACAGACTCTTTCGGTATACCCAACTCTCGTTGCCAATTGAGCTCCATTTAATCGGTTTTGTTCACGTCACAATACGAAGAAAAAAGTCCTACAAAACTTGTTTTCCCGTCTGAAACTTTCGTCTGTATAGTCCGTGCTTAAGCAAAGAGACTAATTTGTGCTTTACATGACAACACTTGTAGGTAAACCCCAAATCATAATTTCCGATGCAAATGCTTGACCTACGCTTACTGTTTTTTGCAGCAAGCCTATTCACAAATCATTTACTCAAACCTTAAATGCAACGCGAAATGGATTTCGTTTTTTTTTGGAGTTCATTATGAGCGGAATGTTTAGAATACTTCCTATTCTATTTTTACCTGTTTCATTATTCATTTATGCATCTTACTCAATCTCGAGCAGTTATTGTGGGGAACACGAATAACGCAGGCTCAGGAGCATGCAACCTAGCTTTGTCTGAAAAATATGATCAGGTATTGGTGAACAAAATTACCGAGTTCAAACTGCCTAGTTGAAGTCAATTTATCTCAATTTGAATATCAAGAATAACGAAGCTCAATATGAAAATAAAATTCCCAAAATGGTTAGCCGTAATTACTTTTCCGTCGTTATTGCTATTAGCCGGTTGTAATTCTGAAGGTGCGTTTAATTCTTCAGAGAGTGCGTTTGATACATCAGAAGGTGTGCTATTTGACATTGAAGTCACACCCAACGATGGATTTGTATTAATGAAACATGGTTCGCTACAGTTAAAAGCGACGGGTAAGTATGATGATGGAACAGAGTTAGATATTAGTGATTCTGTCGAATGGACGGTCGTCTATGATACAGCGACTTCTAAAGTATCCTCTACGGGTCTGGTTGAAGGGGAAACAGAGGGTGAAGTTATAATTACTGCTTCAAAAAGTGGGATCGTTAGTGATGATGCCACTGTGACGATAACTTCTTTAGCTGGACCTGTGATTGATATATTCGATACAGGTAGCGGTAAGTTGTTTACCAGTTCACCATCAGTGCCTTACCTAGACAGCATTGGAGGTAGTGATTTCGAATCTTTTCTTCGTATAAGAGAAGACTCAGATTACGGCTTTGCTGGTGATTACTACACCTTCTACTTGACTTATGCAAATACACTGTGTGCTAAGTACAACACCCTTAGTATTGGCGGACGAACTAATTGGCGTTTAGCAACATTAGACGAGTTACAAGTGGAGTTGTACGGTGCATTCGGTGATATGTTTGCTAAACGAGGTTGGGCGGTTAACCAATATTTTATGACGGCGACTCCTAGTGGTAATGGCAGCAGCCATTACGGAATCATGCTCACCAATGGTGATTTCCGCTCCGTGAGTCAGAACTACCCGAGCTTAGCAACCTGTGTCTCTAACCCTTAAATATGAATGTTTAGATTTTTTAGTTTTGAAGTGCCAGATCTATATCTGGCATTTTTTTATCTAGAAAAATGGTGAGTATTCAATTTAGATGGATTTGAAGTAAGAGTTTTAAATTTTGTCGTAATGCCGGTTTATTTACCTATATTTTTACGCACCAATCAAACCCAGAGAAAGTAAAATCAGCACCCCTAATGTACAGGTGAATGTTGAAAGTACGGTAGTGGAGGCAATAATGTTTGCCGCCAAGGTAGCGTTACCGCCCATAGAGCGGGCCATAACATAACTGGCCGCGGCGACAGGTGAGGCGTTCATAAAAAATAAAATCCCTAACTCAATACCACGAAAGCCAAATAGATAGGCACCGAGGGTAATGAGAACTGGCGCGATAACCAATTTATAAGCGCTAGCAAACCATGTGGCGTATTTTTCTTCTCTAAGTGCACTTAGATTAAGTGAGGCTCCAGTACACAGCAGCGCTAAAGGTAGCGTCATTCTGGAGAGGTAGTTGCCCGCGTCAATCACGACATTGGGGACAGGCACTGCGAGCAAATAACACAACATCCCCAGCACGATCGAGATGATCAGTGGATTTTTACGTATGGTGTTAGCCATAATTTTTGCTGCCTTTGCTCCCGACACACTTCCTTTGGGCGAAAGGCATATCACTGCTTGCACGTTATAGAGAAAAGTAATCGCGGCGACATACAAAGCGGCGAGTGCAACACCCTCTGAGCCATAGGCGTTAGCAACATAAGCAATTCCGATTATCCCAGTATTTGAGCGAAAGCCGCTTTGTATAATCACGCCTTGGTCAGGGGAGGTGTTAAAAAGCACTTTCACCACGACCACAGTAAAAATAAAAAAGGCGAGAGAAGATAATATTCCGTAGTTAATAAAGTGGCTGGCGGCGAGAAAGTTGTGTTCAGTCGTCACAATGCTAATGAATAGCATTGCCGGTAAGGTGACTTGAAAAACGAGCCTTGATCCAACCTCGGTGAAGTTTTCATTTATCAGACCAATGCGTTTAAACACCACTCCTAAAATCAACATCAGGCAGATAGGTCCGGTAATCGACAGCGAAAACTGCAGTTGTGATAAAACAACATCCATGAGAAATCCGTGATGGCTGACTAAGTGACTACATTGTTAACTAATTAAACCATGGAAGCTGGTGCATGCGGAATCGTGGAGATCGAGTTTTTAAACATTGCTGTTCATCACTTTAAATTAATCGCGGATATTAGCAAATTCAACGATATGCAACGCTGTCTCTCGGATGTCTTTAATCAAGATCGTAATAATTGCTTCAAAATGTAAACTCGGGGGTTTACTTATTTCGTAAAAACAATAAAATCGCCATGTTGGTCTGCTGTAACACTCGCCGACTATCCAGTGGTATTTTTATTAAGAGAAATTATGAAAACTAAATTATCGCTAGTGGCACTAGCACTATTAAGTGGTTCTGCGTGGGCACAACTTGCTGAGACAGCAGGCTTTTCTGGTGAAGTTTCACTAAGCACGGGTTTTTACTCAATCGAGTCAAACCTAAACACCAATGATGACAATGAGCAGCTTGACGGTCTCGATCAAAACAATGATGCGGTGACTGGTGGTCTACTACTGCCTCTTGGTAACCTAGCTTACACATTTGGTGATGCTTTAAACCAACAGTTCTACATGGGTACTTCACGTGAAGATATCGCAACTGGTACGCTGGCGTTTGAAATGGGTTACAAATACCAACTAGCGTCTGGCATGATCATCGATGCATCGATTCTACCAACCATTATGTCTGGTGAAGTATGGGCTGACCCTTTCTTAGAGAAGAAAGACGGTAAACGTACCACTACTGATGAAGATGGCAACGCTTACCGCCTAAAGCTTGAAAACATCATGGGTTCTAAGTTCTCGGTAGATATGGCGTACGCAACCAAAGAGGTTGACAGTGAGCAATCTGGTTCTAAATTATCTGTTGAAGATCAGAACAAACTTCGCCGTGATACCGATGCTTTCTACTTCAGAACCGATTACAAATACATGGTTGATCAAAATACCATGCTTAAGCCGCGTCTAACTTACATCAGCGCAGATGCAGACGGCGAAGCGAACTCATTTACTGGTTACGGTGTAGAGCTAAGCTACTTCAAGATGCTTAACCGCCACCAGTTCGCGCTAACCGCGGGCTTTAACTCACGTGATTACGATGCTGGAAATCCAGTATTCGGTAACACAACACGTGAAGATGACGAAATGAGTCTATTCGCAGCTTACGAATACGAGAACTTTATGGATTGGCAAGACTGGTCTCTAGTATCGTTCGCAGGTTTCGGTAGCACAGATTCAAATATCGACTTCTACGACAAGAACGAATACATCATGTCAGTTGGTATGAACTACCACTTCTAAGACGCTAATTAAGCGCATAACGCTTAATTAAGCCGCTAAAGTAAATCCCTTTTGCTCTAACTGTAGTAAAAGGGATTTTGTTTTATTGGCCGTTTAAGACTTTTCCATTCGCGCTTTTGTTTCTGCATCCAGCAATAATCGAAATTGCTGAGTTAACTCATCATAATCAGTCTGATTTTTTCCATAGCTTAGGTTGAATGTGTAGTTGAAGTCTTGAGGATTATCACCCTGCGTGTGCTGCAAAATAGTCTCTAACTTATCAAGTGCTTTAACCAGTCTCGCCTCTTCGGTCAATGCACCGTCATATTCCAGCCATAGAGCTAAAAGATCGGTTTGTACCTCCTGACTCAGGGGTGAAATTAGCTGTTTAAAATCTCTTAATTCAATGGCGCTTTTATTCAAATTGGCATGTTGATTAACCGCAGAGATGTCACCACCGATCGCTTCCGCCAGATCATGCACAATGCAGAGTTTAAGTATTTTCTCGTTGTTTAGGTGAGGGTAGTGTTTTGCAACGATCATTGCTAATAAGCATAGCCGCCATGTGTGTTCTGCAGTGCTTTCTTGTCGACCAGAAGAAGTCCAAGCGGTGCGCAGGGTATCTTTTAACTGCTCAGCATCGCGCAAAAACTGCAGAATCGAAGGAAGTTGTTCAATCATGTTGTTGTGACAAGGCTATTTGTTGTTTGAGAATATAGACGCTAACACTTTTCTGTGTAATAACGAAATCAAAATCGAACCTAAAGGAAGTACGATGTTAGATAAGTTATTTGTCTATGGCACTCTTGGTCCGGGACGCCCAAATGAGCATGTGATGACTGCGATAGGCGGCGAGTGGCGTGAAGGTTATGTGCTTGGTTTTCTTAAAAACCAAGGCTGGGGCTCAGAGATGGGTTACCCAGGTATTGAGCTTAATGATTCAGGCGAGCAGGTAAGAGGCTTTGTTTTTACCTCAGACAACCTTGCGCAGAACTGGCATAAACTGGATGAGTTTGAGGGCAGTGAGTACAAGCGTGTTGCGACTCAAGTTCATCTAGATGAAGGCGGTATAGTTGAAGCATATATCTATATGCTGAGTTAGTAGAATAACGACAACCATCCTTGTTTATTGGCATTTTGCTAAATTGTGAATCTATCACTTAAATTTGCGCGGTAATTGTGCTCAGATAACACAATGCATTAAACAAGGATGAACCAAAATGAACTCGACTATTGAGACAATACTCTCGCACCGCTCGATAAGAAAATTTACCGCCGAACCTATCGAAAAGAATACCTTAGATACAATTATTAACGCAGGCTTGGCAGCATCTTCGTCCAGTTTGCTGCAAGTGGTATCAATCATTCGTGTTACTGATCAAGCCAAGCGTGACAAGCTTGCAGAGCTTGCGGGCAATCAAGCTCATGTCAGCAATGCGGCAGAGTTTTTGGTGTTCTGTATCGATTACCAACGTCATACAGAAATTAACCCAGATGTGCAGAGCGATTATACGGAGCTCGCTTTAATTGGCGCGATAGATGCCGGGATTATGGCGCAGAACTGTTTCATTGCCGCTGAGTCAATGGGGTTAGGCGGCGTGTACATTGGCGGGCTACGTAATAACGCTCAGCAAGTTGATGAGCTGTTGGATTTACCTGCTCACACCGCAGTGTTATTTGGGTTGTGTTTGGGACACCCTGATCAAAATCCGGAAGTTAAACCCCGTTTGCCGCAAAAAGTGGTGCTGCATGAAAACAGCTATCAGGCGCTTGATCGTAGTGCTATTGATGAATACGACCAGACAATGAGGGACTATTACGCTAGTCGTTCTAACAACCAAAAACAAAGTTCTTGGTCGGGAGAGGTGACAGGTAAGCTTTCCGGTGAATCACGTCCGCATATTCTTCCGTACTTAAATGGAAAAGGGCTGCTTAAACGCTAAGCTTGAATACTAAAAGCTGGTCGGTAAAACTGACTGAAACCGCCATGATTTCAGTCAGTAATCTTGGTTTTTTGAATAGGATAATCGACACTCACTCTAAGCCAACTAGGTTTATCGAGTGATCAACAATATAACCGCTGTAGCGGCTTAAAGCTCCGTTAGGAATGGCAAATGGCAATCCACCCCAAGAGAGTTGCTCAATTTCCCGTACTTTTGGTAACAAGCATTTATCCACAAAGCTTTGCTGGGTGTAAGGAAATGATATGTAGTCATTGTCCCATTGATTAACGTTTGCTATTACCTGTTGCACTAAGCTGTGCTCATCGCAGCCAGGTAGTTTATTGGCACTGGGTAGATAATATGACGTTTTGTAGCCAGCCCGTTTGAAAACCGAAAGCTCGCCACCGTTTTTTGACTCAATAACCAACCGCTTTCTCTGATCTTTGGGAAAAAGGTGGTTTAAGTATTCGACGATTGCCTGCTTGTTGTCTGGTGTTAAGTTTTTTAAGTCCAACCATAACCGGCTGTTTGCGGGGACAAGAGCAAGTAACTGGTCGAAATAGAACTGCATAGAGCTGTGTTCTGGATAGTGGAAAATATCGAGTGTATTCAAATTACTATCCCAAATCGCATCAAATTCGAATGCCTGATAATAGTTAGCATACAGCTTGGCTCGGGCTGGGCTGTTAGTTCTGTGCGCGTAGACATGATCAGGCAATGTGTAGCGCTCAAAAAACAGCGACAAGGCAATAGGATCTTCGATGCCGTAAATGTCTGCATTGGGTTTACCTTGCTCAAGAATGGCAATCACCGGTAGGTTGGTGCAGTGTGTCGCGATCGAGACTTTTTCAGCGATTTTACAACCATAGTAGCTGGCAAATACACGTATCGGGCGCATCTTGTCACTAATGAGTATGGTCACAAGCATTGCTAACGAGAGTAGACCAATTAGAAGCTTTATTGTTCGCATTGTCGCTCCTTTTGATAGTGAAAGTTAAACGAGAAATCATCTGGCAATGAACGTGTCTCGCCTTTTATAGAGTAATAGGTGAAATGTTTGACCTGCTCAGGTGGTTCAACCTTCATTCCTAAAGTAGTAAGCAGCACCTCAGGAAAGTGGGCGTTATTAAACAGGTGATGTTTATTGTCGCGATAACAGTCGATTGCTCGGGTCATGTTTTTTGCCAGTCGACCAATGGCGAAGTAAGGAATGGCGAGCTCATCCTCAATTTGGATTGGTTGTAGACCATGTCCTTTGCCAATCACTTCGCCGTGATCGGAAAAGTAAACAAACAAGCTGTCTTGCTCGTCGGCAAACACTTCTCTGATTAAGCCGTCCAAAATAGTATCGGTTAAGTGAACGGAGCTGAAATAAGACAGTTCAGCTTGGGATAGCAACGCGTTGTTAGGAATTTGTTGGACGATTGCCTGACGATGGTGAGAGGGTACGGTTTCGCCGTTGCGAATAGCATAGTCTGCGTGCTCGCCAGAGAGGTGCAAAACGATAAATTGTGGTTGTTGGTTGTGTTTCAACACATCACTGACCTTGTTAGCGGCATCACGGTCATGCCATGGTTGTCCATGCTCGCTTTTGTGAAAGACTCGCTCTGCAGAGGTCGCAACTTTAGCCGTGAACGAGTCCCAGCGGGTATACAAGGCTTGGGTGGTAATCCATGAGGTCTGATAGCCCATAGTTCGGGCAAGATTGATGATGTTTGTATAGGTAAGCCCTTGATAGAGTCGCTCATCGGTAGACACAAAGGAGAACGAGCGTGGCACGGACTCTCTGGTATTGGGAGCAGGAGCAAACACACCATCGATTACGCTAAATGTATTGGGCTGGCTTGTATGACGGAGCATCAGTTGTGGGGAGGCATCGATCGGATTGCCGTACATTGAGTATGCGTCGCGGCGAGATGACTCACCAATCACAATAACGATATTTTGGGGTAGGTTTTCGGTGTCGGCTATGTCGATTTGAACATGTTTTGGCAGCTCATTGCCATATTGAATGTGACTTTTGAAACGCTCATAAAAGGTGAGTGAAGCTACTCTATAAAGGTTGTAAGCTGGCACATCTTGGTAGAGGTAGATTAAGTGCATTTTATCTTGTTGAATTAGCCGCTTTTCTTCGGCATCAAACATCCATTTAAACACTGGTAGTGCACATAGAAGTACGAGCAAAAATAGTGAAGCCATGGCTTTTGTAAGGTTGGTTAGGGGAATGTGCGTATGCCAGAAGCAGTAAAGCCCACCAAGCGTCAACATCATAGTAGGCAGGAGGATTCTCCAATCGATCAGCTGAAAATAGCCGGTGACTTCATCCGGGTTGGTCAGCAAAATTGAGTGCATTGCGCCTGTCGCGAGAAAGCCACCTGAGATGACCAAAGACAAGATACTGGCAAGACAAGACAGTGAGAGTAAGATTTTGAGTAGTGCACTTAACCAACCAGTGAAACTCATTGAGAGCAGGATAAAACTCGCGCTAACTAGCATGTAGTAGAGTGTAAAAGGGCTGGATATCGGCATCACGAAAACCAGTGGAACTAAAAAAGGGCTTAGCCCTATCAAAACAAATAGAATGCGACTGAGTGGGAATGTGTTCATAGTCCAAGCCATGTGCGAGTTGCTGCATAAAAGCTGTTTAGCATGTTGCATACCAACTACACCCATCAAATAATTTCTATTTAAATTATTTGCTTATTAGTAATTTGAAACGCTGTGTTTTGCGAAGTGACGTTGATCTGATTTGAGGTGTCGATATGAGATGCAGAATAAGAATCATGCTGAAAGAGCACGCTAGTGTGATATGTCAGAAGTTAGCTGTGATGCAGGGAAAATTGTCTCCCTGCATCTCTTTAAGACTATCGCTCATTAGCTAAATGGGTTAGAGCACTCTCTTAATAGCGATGAAACATCACCAGCAGTGACACCGGGTACAGGCGTCGCGCATTTTTCTTGCTGGAGAAAGACGTGTTGGCAGGTAGTGATGGGTTCTTCAAAGCTTAGCCAAACCGTGTTCATTGAGGTGGTATTAGTGAGGAAATATTTGCCACCGATATGATCGGCAGTATTTGCCCAAATGGTATATGAAGCTTCATTTTCGTGGTACGGATTAAAACCAACGGGTACCGCACAACTTGCCACCAGTGAGCGCGCTTGAGTTAACGCTTCATGGTGAGACGTTGCTTTGTCGGCAAATGATAAATAATAACTGGCGCGTTCAAACCTTTGTGTTGGGCTATTTCCACCTGGGGCTGAACTGATTGGGTTTTCTGTTGATGCATTGGAGTTTAGACCCCAGATGTAGCGCCAATACGCGAGTAATGTTTGTTGTGTTGCGTAGTCAGGTTCATTGGTCGCTACACGAAAATCACGGTCGTGATAGACGACAAAATTGCCTTCTTGTATTTCTATAATGGCAGAATCACCACTGCTGTCTGAGAGTGTCAAATGAAGCAGCGAAGGCATATTGGAAGGATCTGGTAAAGGCTGAGGAACAATGTTCACTGCTTGGCTACTAAAGTACTCAGCAGCTTCGTTAACGTTTTTAAACGAATCTAAGGCGAATTGAACCCAACGATTAGCGCTTAGATATTGCCCTTCACGGGTCGGCTCAGTATATGTGCCACTTTCATCATACAAGCCATTAGCGACCAGCCCTTGATCATTGAGACCATCTACTGCCGCAAAGCCTTGAGATTTATCTCCCATTAAGCTTGAAATGCTGGAGTATTTTGACCGCCAGTTAAATATTTGCGATTCACTAATACCAATTTCTCGCGCGTAGTCTAAATCCATTCCACGACAATTGGCCCCTGCCGGAAACGTATAGAAATAGGCATTAACAGGCCAAAGCCAATCCATATTTCGCGCCGTCATCGGCGAGTCGGCTTTTAAGTTATTGAAGATTCGTGTGCACATGTCTTCCTCCTTGTATGCAACTATTTACAATAAGGCGGAGAGTGTTACGTGAATCAATATGAGCGGCTATTATCAAAAAGTATCACTTTGAGGCAGTTAACACTTCCTAGTGCATGATTCTCGAAATAGACCATATAACTCAATTGAGTTGTTACAGTTTAGATGGCTTCACTGACTAGGTAGTGCTGTACTTGTGATTGAATCGAGGCGAGCTCGCTGCTGGCTTGGTCTAGATCTTGTTGCTCTGGAGCCATGCCCTGTCTTGTCGCATGTTCAATTCTTTCTAGCGTATGAGTTACGCTATCCTCACCGATAATTTTCAGAGTGCCTTTAAGGCTATGACTAAACAAAAATAGCTCATGCCAATCTTGTGCGGCGTTCAAGGCGCTAATTTTCTTTTCGCTATCGGTGTAGTCTTCCAAATAAGTACTTAGTAGGGCGACCATAACATCATCGTCACCATCGAGCATCGCTTTGATATTGTGAAAATCCAGCATTGATTGATCCATCATTTTTGCTTCCGTTGTAGTAAAACGTAGATGCCAAATCAAGAGAGTGCAATGTTGCATATTTTTGTCTTGAGGTATCTGAGGGCTATCGCTGAGTGCTGTTTGAATTGTAGAGGAAGATTAATGGGCGAAAATCTAGTTGCTTAGCCTGCAGCATGATGATATTTATCACTAAAATATCGGTAAATCATGGAATATAAAGAATGGAAGCTGAGCAATTAGAAGTACTCAATTTCATAAGTCAACACCCTCCTTTCGATGAACTCCCTGAAGAGCGTTTACGAGAACTCGCGCTAAACGTTGAAGTGGCATACTACCGAGAAGGTAGCGACATTCTTCACTTTGGCGACACGATTCGAGATCTTTACATGGTGCGCAGTGGGGTAGTTGAGGTGTTTCGCCGTAAAGGTGAGTTGTATAACCGCATCGATGCTGGTGGTGTGTTTGGGCAAATGGGGTTGTTAATGAACAACCGGGTCCGTATGCCGGTAAAAGCGATAGCGGATACCTTAGTGTATTGCATTCCAGAGCGACTGTTTAATGAGCTGTGTGATGAGTCAGAACACTTTGCTGATTATATGGAGTTGGAAGATAGCGCTCGCTTACGTACTGCAATTTCCAATACCAAAGATGACAATGATTTCACCACGGCGAAAGCGCGTAAGATCTTAAACCGTGAGCCTGTGACATTAGAGGCGACCGCAACCATTCAAGAAGCGGCAAACCTGATGGCTGAAGAGAATGTCACCGCATTGCTAATAGTTCGCCCAGCAGAAGAGATCACCGAAGAAGATGATGACCAGCTGCTTGGTATATTGACCGATCGAGACTTGTGTATTCGAGTGATAGCGCAAGGGATCGAAACCAATATCACCGTTGACGAGGTGATGAGCACTGATGTGGTCTCGCTAGACTACAACGCGTATGTGTTTGAAGCCATGTTGACTATGCTTCGTTACAACATTCACCACTTGCCGATCCTCAAAGACAAAAAGCCAGTTGGCGTGATTGGCATGACAGATATTGTGCGTTATGAATCGCAAAGTAGCCTGCTTTTGGTAAGTTCAATCTTCCAACAAACTACGGTTGAAGATCTTGCTCAAGTTGCCGGGCAGGTTAAAGACTGTTTCGTGCGTATGGTCAGTGAAGATGCCAATGCGCATATGGTGGGGCGCGCGATGTCAGTGATCGGCAGCAGCTTTAAGCAGCGCCTTGCTGAGCTGGCTGAAATCGAATTTGGTCCCGCTCCAATTCCTTACTGCTTGGTGGCGATGGGCTCGATGGCTCGTGATGAGCAATTGATTGTCACAGACCAAGATAACGCGCTGATCTTAGATAACAGCTATGATCAAAAGGTCCATGGTGAGTATTTTGAGCAATTTGCCAAGTTTGTCTGTGATGGTTTAGCGGCCTGCGGTTACACCTACTGCACGGGCGATATTATGGCAACTAACCCAGAGTGGCGTAAAACTCGTGCTGAATGGGAAGAGTGCTTTGCCAGCTGGATTGATAACCCAAACCCAGAGCGACTGCTTAACAGCTCAATTTTCTTCGATCTGTTAGGTGTCTATGGACGAGTGAAGTGGGCTGAGCAACTAAGCAGCTTTATTGTGCGCCGAGCTAAGCGCAATAACCGCTTCCTTGCTGCGATGGCATACAATGCCATTCGCCGCACACCGCCACTAGGATTCTTTAAAGACTTCGTGATGGAAAAAGATGGTGGTCATCGTAACTCAATCAACCTTAAGCGTCGCGGCACCGCGCCGATGGCGGATTTGATCCGTGTGCATGCTCTGGCAATTGGCTCACGAGCACAAAACTCATTTGAACGCTTGGATGATATAAACAACGCTGGGATCTTACCTAAAGGTCGCGGCATGGACTTAAAAGATGCCATGGAATTGATTTACATGGTGCGTATACGTCATCAGGCTTTGGATATTGAAAATGGTGATGAGCCTGATAACAATATTGAGCCAGAGCATATGTCCGATTTTGAGCGCCGTAACTTAAAGGCTGCGTTCCAAATTTTGAGTAATGCGCAGAGCTTTATTAAGTTCCGTTACCAAAGAAGTAGCACCAAATAATGACCAAGCAGGCAAGCGAGTAACAAGGAGTTCATATGCATATTGATACTTCAGCAACACCAGACTGGTCGAAGCGCTTTGAGCAGCTAGCTCAAACGGCGAAAGATGAGCGTTTGAAGCATTTCTATTCTCAGGGGGCATTTACTGGCGATACACCTTTGCAGGATGTCGAATTTGTCGCGCTCGATTTTGAGACCACAGGACTAAACGCCGAAGAAGATGCAATTCTAACCATAGGTTTAGTGCCGTTTAAACTTGAGCGTATTTATTGCAATGGCTCGGCACATTGGGTGGTAAACCCCAATCGTGATTTAAACGAAGAGTCGGTCGTGATTCATGGCATTACCGATTCAGATGTGAAGAATGCTCCCCAACTTGAAGAGATCTTACTGCCGGTATTAAATGCCTTAGCGGGTAAAGTCGTTGTGGTCCACTACAAAAATATCGAGCGACAGTTCTTTAACCATGCGCTGCTAAATTGCATTGGTGAAGGCATCGAATTTCCGGTGGTGGACACGCTAGATATTGAATGGGCAGTGCAAAGAGAACAATGCAAAGGCTGGGTAAACTGGTTTAAACGTAAAAAGCCGGGGTCAGTTAGGCTAGGGCATTCCCGTGAAAGATATGGACTTCCAGCGTATCAGCCTCATCATGCCTTGACCGATGCCCTTGCAACGGCAGAGTTATTACAAGCACAGATTCAGCACCATTTGAGTAAAGATGCAGCATTATCGTCAATTTTGCAGTGAAAATCGTTATTTTTTGGTAAAAAGAAAGTGCATTATACGACGCTTAGGCTTATTATCTTTGCGTCTTATAAATGACTAATATACATCTAGTTTCATTAATTCTGAGTGATTGGATCAGATAAGAGCCATTTTCCTCAATAACAAGAATAATAAAACTTTATAGATGGTCACGTTTTTAAGGAGATAATTCGTGAGCACTGATAATAATGGCGGGATCCAACGTCCCGATGGAAAAGTTAACGCGATCGATACCGATTACCAAATCGGACAAGATAACGTTGCTTTAAAAGTAGGTCCTTTTGGCTTAGATATTCACAACCGTGTATTTGCTATCTCTGGTATGGCAATCGTACTGTTTGTGGTATTCACTCTTGCATTTAGACAACACGTTGAACCGTTTTTCGCTGGTCTACGTGGATGGCTAACTTCTAATTTAGACTGGTTCTTCCTCTCTGCAGGTAACATTTTTGTTCTAGTCTGTTTAATTCTGATTGTTACTCCCCTTGGTCGCGTGCGCATTGGTGGTACAGAAGCAACACCTGACTACAGCTACGCTGGTTGGTTAGCGATGTTGTTTGCTGCTGGTATGGGTATCGGTCTGGTGTTCTTTGGTGTATCAGAGCCAATGTCACATTTTAGCGCAGCGTTAAACGGTGTTAGCGTTGAAAACGGTGTGCGTACTGACTGGTCACCTCTAGGTGGCGCAGTGGGTGATACTGATGCGGCTTCTGCACTTGGTATGGCGGCTACGATTTACCACTGGGCACTGCACCCATGGTCAATCTATGCTCTGTTAGCGCTTGGTTTGGCGATTTTCTCGTTCAATAAAGGCTTACCACTAACAATGCGCTCAATCTTCTACCCACTATTTGGTGAACGAGTATGGGGCTGGGTTGGTCACGTTATTGATATTCTAGCGGTAGTGGCGACAGTGTTCGGTCTGGCGACATCTCTTGGTTACGGTGCTTCGCAAGCGGCGACAGGTCTAAACTTCCTGTTTGGCGTGCCAATGACGGACACAACACAGATCGTACTGATCGTGATCATCACAGCTCTTGCTTTGGTCTCGGTTGTGGCTGGTCTAGATAGCGGCGTTAAACGTCTATCTGAGATCAACATGGGTCTAGCGGCACTGTTGTTGCTGTTCGTGATTGTTGTTGGTCCAACTCTGGCAATCTTTACCGGTTTCTTTGAGAACATTGGCGCTTACTTAGCGAACATTCCAGCACTTTCAATGCCATTTGGTCGTGAAGATGTGAACTACTCACAAGGTTGGACTGCGTTCTACTGGGCTTGGTGGATTTCATGGTCACCATTTGTTGGTATGTTTATCGCGCGTGTATCTCGTGGTCGTTCAGTTCGTGAGTTCATCGTGTGTGTAATCTTGATCCCATCGACAGTGTGTGTACTTTGGATGACGGCTTTTGGTGGTACAGCTATCAGCCAATACGTCAATGATGGTTACCAAGCTGTATTTAATGCAGATCTACCACTGAAGTTGTTTGCGATGCTTGATGTTATGCCGCTTGCGGAAATTACCTCAATTATCGGTATTATCCTTGTGGTTGTGTTCTTCATCACTTCAGCTGACTCAGGCTCACTAGTAATTGATACTATCGCAGCTGGTGGTAAAGTGGACGCGCCAACACCGCAGCGTGTGTTCTGGTGTACGTTTGAAGGTCTAGTTGCTATCGCACTGCTACTTGGTGGTGGTCTTGCTGCTGCTCAAGCAATGGCGGTGACGACTGGTCTGCCATTTACTATCGTATTGCTAGTCGCATCAGTTTCTCTGATCAAAGGTTTGATGGATGAGCCAAGACCAAAGGCTAAAAAATCAAACAAAGCAACAGCGTAAACAGCGATAAGTTGATATAGAAAGAGCCGCATATTTGCGGCTCTTTGTGTTTCCGAGGTCAGCAAAAAGCTCGGAATTCCAGTCGGCTAGCGAAGGTTATTATTGATTTACCCTAAAAATACTACTGATATTTGTCGGTGTAAAATCAGAAATCTCGTTTGGTTTTATTTCGTTTTCAAAAATAAAATAAAGCGGATATTCCTCCCATCCTTTGCTTATTAACAAACAAAGTAATTACATTATTGTTGAAGCAATTTAGGTTCTCGTAAGGCTTTATCTGCGGGCTTTGTGCTATCTATCAACCAGATTTACCACTAAAATTAAGCAGATTTTCATAAAAGAGTTAATTCTATGTACCAAGGTAAAGTGGTTGTGGTCACTGGGGGAAGTCGAGGCATTGGTCAGCACTTAGCAAACGGCTATCTTGAGTCAGGTGCGTCTGTGGTGGTGTTGGACGTTGCTTACAGTGAAAACACTGGCGTTGACTTTTATCAGGTGGATTTAGGTGAAGAAGCGCAGATTGAATTGGTGTTTGCAGACATAAAACGTAAGTACGGCAAACTTGATGTGCTGATTAATAATGGTGCGATAGCTAACTTCAACAAACCACTTCAGCAGATGACCATTGAGGAATTTTCTCGCGTTATCGATGTTAACTTGAAGGGGGCTTTTGCCTGTGCCAAGTATTTTATTGCCCTTAATGAAGGTCAAAAATATGGTCGCATCGTTAATATCGCTTCTACACGTTGGAATCAAAATGAAGCAGGGTGGGACGCTTACGGTGCCTCCAAAGGTGGTTTAGTTTCATTGACGCAATCGATGGCAATCTCGTTATCTGATACCCCGATTACCGTTAATGCTATTAGCCCAGGTTGGATACAGGTTGAGGATTACCACTGTTTAACTGAATTCGATCACAAGCAGCATCCATCAGGCAGAGTTGGGCACGCGCAAGATATCGTCAATGCTTGCCTATTTCTAACCGCACCAGCGAATGATTTTATCAATGGTCATAACTTGGTCGTCGACGGTGGTATGAGTAAGAAGATGATTTATCAGGATAGCTTGTTGAATTAAGCCTACTATCGGCATGTGATGAGTTTGTTTTTATCGAATCGATAAAAATCATTTCCTAATCGATACTAGAGAACTGCAGATGTGACACGTTACTATATATGCGTACACTATACGGATATATATCATGCAGGCAGTTCTCGTCTTCGTCACTCTTCTCTCTACTTTCACTTTCTCAACTCTTGCTCTAGCAGCCAAAGAAGGCGATCTCCTTTCTGGGCGCGAAGAGTTGGTGATTGGCAGACAGTACGATCACCTTAACTATTTTTGGACCTCGAAACGTGGTGGCGAGGAGAACAGCACCTTTCTTGATATCGCCCAACGCTTTGCTGAAGAACAAGGCAAAGAGGTGAAAATTCACTTCTATCACGATCGAAATGACCTATTAAAAGCCCTCGTAGAGGGCGATGTTGATCTTGCAATGGGCTATGCCCAGACGAAAGATGCGACCAGTTATTTTAGCTACAGCAAACCGATTTTTAATGTCCGTAGCGTTATTTGGTTACACCGTGCTGAGCTAAGAGATAAAGATGAAAATTCACTAAGCTGGGGCTGTGTACGTGGCAGCTTCTATTGTTACGTAATGAAGGAGCGAGGTTTAACCAATATTGCATCGTTCAACAGCCATAGGGTAATGATGCAAGCCATCGCTAGTGGTGAAATAGATGCGATTTACACGGATGTGATCACCGCCGAGCAGTATCTTTCTGTGCGCACTCCCGGTGAGTGGGTTGGCGATCTTGAGTACGTTAATACGCTACCCAGCTATCCGGCATCAATTCTAACCTCGAAAGATAGACCTCAATTACACCAAGATCTTGTTGATTATGTAGAGAGCATTCAAGCATCACTTAATCGTAATCAACGCTCTCTGGTGGACGTATTGGGTCAGGAAATGATGCTAAAAGCGCTTAAGCTTGAATATGGGCATAGTACGATTCGCTACAGCTTTGAGAAGAATATGCGCCCGTTCTCTTATGAAAGTTCTGGTGAGCGAGTAGGTTACATCCATGATTTGATGTCGATGCTATCGCGTAAAAGCGGCGTGGTTTTCGAGTATGTTGCACCAAGCGATGCGACGCCGTTGGAAATGCTTAAAAATGGTGAGATTGATTTACTGCCAGGCTATGCTGAAGACACGGATTCGAGCCTTGTCTTCACCAAATCATTTGGGCAAGTTTATTGGAAATTGGTGGAGTCGAATAACAAGTCGGGCAATGATCGAGTTGCAATCCTTGATCGGTCAGATCGAATTGTCATGCGCAAAGCGGAGCAAGTTTTCGATACTTTACCTATCATCTATCAGGACTTAGACAAACTCCTTATCGATATTAAACAAGGGAAAATAGATTATGCCTATATCCCTTCTTACGTTGTCGATTTCCACGCCTATGGGAGCAATGACGACGCGTTTAATGTCGTGCTTTCCCCTACCGTAAAAAGTTTGAGTGTGGATATGGGATTTACCCTAAGCTCACAAAGCTCACTACTGCAACGCATCATGAATGATGTGCTTAAGCAGGTAAGCAGCAATGAAATTGAAATGCTGCAACTTAAGCACCATCAAGTAGTGGCGCAATATGGTTATGACAAATCAAATATTGCGGTTATCGCGTTGTCGATTCTGTCTTTGTTTTTGATTGTTGTGATTGTCATCCAACGCCGAGCGAATCGCCTGTCACAATCTCTGCTTAATGCCGATAAGCAAGTAAAAGAAAATTCTGAGCGACTGCAGTGGCTGCGAGACTTACTTGATCGCTTGCCAAGCATGATTGCCATTTATGATGAAGATGGTGCGCTGGTTATGTCTAACAAAGCGTTCAATCAGCATGGCATGGAGTGTAAGAGCTTTAAAAAAGGGCACTGTCTACTTAAAAACAAAACTTACAAGCAAGACAATATGGAACATCTCGTTTGTAAGTGTAAGTTCTCGCGTCGCTATCTACGCGTGATTGAAAACCAAATTAGTGGCATGCATGACGATGGTCGCTACAAAATGATGGTTTACGATGACTATACAGCGTTAGAGAAGCAAAAAGATGAACTCAAAGCATCGAACGAAAAGGCGCTTAGAGCGATTCATTCGAGGGACTTGTTTTTAGCGACGGTAAGCCATGAACTTCGCACGCCTATTGCGGCGATGATTGGTTTGATGGAGCTAATGAGCACTAAAGTAGAAAGCGAAGAAAATGTTGAATTACTCACCAATGCGCAATTGTCTGCGACAAGGCTAAGATTGTTAGTCAATGATATTTTGGATATTTCTAAAATTAAGGCGAATCAATTTCACTTGGATGTGCGTAATGGCAATGTGTATTCAGAGCTTGCTCCTCTGCTGCGTACCTATGAGTCTAATGCTGATGTCAAACATCTGAACTTCGTTCTAGATTGGACTCCGACTGTTTACGTCAAGGCCAAACTCGACTGGCTCCGTGTTACACAAATTATCAATAACTTGTTGAGTAACGCGGTCAAATTTACCCATCATGGCGAAGTGCGGGTGAAAGTCGAACTCAACAACTCGCAATTAGTGGTAGTGGTGAGTGATACAGGCTGTGGCATGAATCCAGATCAACTATCTAATCTGTTCACTCCATTTGCGCAAGGTGATGTGTCGATTACGCGCAAATACGGCGGTACTGGGCTTGGTATGACGATAGTAAAAAGTATCGTAGATATGATGTCAGGCACATTAGAGGTAACAAGTTCGGAGGGGGTTGGGACGTCGATGACAGTGACGTTGCCAGTCTCACAGAGCTCGGTATTTGAAATCGAAGAGATGTGTGCGTATTCAGATGATCTGCAGGTGTCAGCTTGGTTAAAGGTTTGGGGCGTTGAGAGCAAAGAGCAAACCGAAGCGATTCAAGTAAGTGGCGGATGGAAAAATATCTACCCAGATCTCATTCTAGACGCGTTGCAAAAATCGAATAATCAGCAGCTTGTTGATCCGGTGGTCCGCCAGTTTGTTGGGCATGTCCTCGTCGTCGATGATGATCCGATTAACCGCCTACTATTTAGTAAGCAGTTTGCTAAGTTAGGTATTCAGCCTGTGATAAAAAATGACGGGGTTGAAGCATATCAATACATCCAAGAACACATTGATAAGCTCAACTTAGTCATAACCGACTGTCATATGCCAAACCTTGATGGCTATGAGCTAACAAGGAAAATAAGGCAGGATCCAATCTCGACTCATTTATCGGTCGTAGGTTGTACCGCAGAAGATTCTAAAATTGTGGTAGAAAAAGCTGAAAGTGCTGGTATGTGTAGCGTGTTGTATAAGCCCTATAGCTTGGAGGAGTTGGGCGAGACGCTATCGAATTATCTAAGCCTAGAGGTTACGCCATCGACGTCTGAATCTAGTGCTGAAAACGAAGACTTTAAGTGGCTAGAAGAGCATCAACCAAGTGAACAGTTGGAGATGATGACCGTTATTTCCCAATCGCTAACCCAGGAGCTCAAGCTCATCCAACAAGGTGAGGAGTTAAAGTCAGTTGTCCATCGCTTAAAAGGTTCGGCAGCGCTATTGGAACTTCATACCCTCACTGAGCTTGCTAAAACATGGGAATCGCTACACGAGCAGCAGGTGGAGCCAGATACACAAGGGTTAATTGCTGAGTTGACGCGCCTGATTGACGTTTATCAAACTTGGCTTGATAGGCTTTGAATCGGACGATGCGATAAGCCTAGTTGATTATTGTCGGTGACAGCTAAATAACCACCGACAATCCCCTCTATCCCCAGCGCTTTTGTTAATTCAGTTTTAATCAATGGCAAAAGCGCATCAAACCATAGTCTTCAACATTGGCGTTAAGTGTTAGCGCCAAGTATTAATACAAGCGGATGACGTGAACCTACAGCGAGCAATCAGTACGATACCGCCTTGCTGGTAGACGATTAGCTACGGGCTGTGATTACTCGGCAGTTGTATTGTCACTTTGTTTATTTTCTACGCGCTAAGCAATTATCTAGATGCTTAGATTACAAGTACTTAGTCGTCAAACATTAGTTAACTGTTTCATTTATATTCCATTCATCGCTTGATCAAGCGCAAATAGCGAACTTTCTGTGCAGCAAAAGTGTCACCTAAATTTAATGCTTGCCTAAGCTTATCTGATGGAGTGGCGCTTTCTAGCGTGGGAAGTAAGAGGTTGCAGTGGAATGTTGACTAATCGCGGGCGAGAAATAGAGAGTGACGAGACGGTATCTCGCAAGACAAAAGAGGTTTTAGTTAATTGTCTTTGGCTTATTGGAGCAATGGTTTTTATTTCTCTATTTGTCAATCTATGTATTAGAGTAGATACGATGTATTTCTCTAGTCATATTGGAGAGTACTCCGTTACTGAAATTAGTCAGATTATTTTGTTGTTTATTACGACGACTGTGTTTTTTATTTTGTCGAAAAAAGATCCGAACATTCAACATGGCGCGATATTAATTTCAGGTTTTTTCTGTGCGATAACAATTCGTGAATTAGACCATTGGTTTGATCAAATTTACCATGGGTTTTGGTTATACCCAGCGCTGCTGGTGAGTGTCAGCGCGGTATTATTTGCTGTGAGAGGGCGGTGGAAAGTGCTCAATGAAATGGCACATATCATCGAGATACCGTACTTTAAACCTTTAGTCGCGAGCGTCATTCTCTTGCTAGTATTTTCTCGAATCTACGGTATGGGTGACTTTTGGCGTGAAGTTATGGGACCTAATTACTTACGAGAAGTTAAGAACATTTCTGAAGAAGGCATTGAATTGCTCAGTTACAGTCTGATTTGTTTTTGTGCTTTGAAGGTTAATCGAAATATCAAAAAAACTAACTGACTTTACGTTTTAAATACATTCTGTGAAATATTAGCAATTGGAGATAACTATATTTTAGTGGCGAAATAACTCGTTGATTTTAATCTTTTATTTTTCTGGTTAAATTAATTATTTGCTGGTTTTTGTTGCTAGCGGATTAGTATTTTGTCGGCTGAGTATAAGTTTTTACTTAAATATTTATTTACCATACGCATGTTAAGTAGTTTGACCAACGCGGAGAGTGTTGGTTACCAAACTGAAATCAAATTAAGGAGAAAGCAGTGAAACATTTGGCGATGGCAGTAGTCGTGAAGCAAGGCAAGGTGTTGGTTCAAAAACGCTACCGCGCTAACAAAGGGATGGTGACGGAATTTCCTGGTGGCAGAGTAGAGCTAGAAGAAAATGGTACTGATGCCGCGATCCGTGAACTAGCTGAAGAAACAGGTTTACGTGGCTTAGCCCATACCGCAACCTTTACGAAAGAAAATGAACTCGGTGGGCGAACTTATTTTGTAGTGCTTCGCGCAGGTGAAGGGGCAGAGCCAAAAGCGATTGATGCGGAGCGTCAGCAAGAGTTTAGTTGGCTTACTCCAGACTCGATCCCCCAAGATGATTTTTATGTCGCAGACCGAGAGTTCATTCAGCAACATCTACAGAAGTACACTTTGACCCCTGCTTAACAAACGTCTTAAAAAGAAAAGCCAATCACAACGGTGTGATTGGCTGTATTTTAGTGTGAACAAATTAGGTTCACTAACAACGTCAGTTGGCTAGGTGACCCTCGGCTTAATAAGGGTCAATGTTTATATAGCATTTTATGTGCCATGTTTTTCATACGCCAAAATGCGCATAATCTCTCTTTTTCGGCTTCAATTCCACTTTGTCTTTGCATTATGCAATTGCATTTTGCGATTTGATTTAATTTGCTATTGATAAAATATAAATTAAGCCTTGTTGTTAGATTGAATAGAAGAAGTAGAGCTGTGACTTCATTCTAATGATGATGCCGCGAATCACGTCTAAGAAAGCAAGGAAGCCAATTGGCTTTTCGGCGCTTACCCATGCAAGTCCAACGGAACCTACTGGAATATCGTAACCCTCTGGCTCATCAATTTTTAGGCGAACGAAGTGATGCTTGTTCTGTAGGTTTTTGCCAGTCGTTGCACGAACCGATTGGTCGATACCTAACAGATTACCTTGCGACTCACCAGTTGCCTCAACGATGCCCTCTACTTGCGCAGAGAAAATCTTACCCGGATATATGGATGAGGAGAACTCAGCCGCTTGTCCTGGCTTAATATTCCTCATTGCTTGGTGGTTTACACGCATCAACACATACTTTTCATCGGTGTACATTTGTAGCCTAGGCGCAAGCGAAACCCTTTGACCCTCGCGTAAGATGAAGTTAGTTACAAAGCCATCGGCTGGTGCGTAAACTTTTGTACTGTCCAAGTCCCATTGTGCTTTGGCGACATTCTGCTCGGCTTTACCAAGTTCCGTCTGTTTAGTCTCAATAGCTAGTTGTGCTTTGTTTATGGCAAGCTTGGCTTTTTCAACTTCAACTTGTTTGGTGGCAATTTGTGATTCAATCGTACTGATAGAGTGTTTGGCTTTGACGACTGTGGTACTTTGCTTTTCCATATCACTATCAGTAATCGTGTTATTTACGACCTGATTTTGCTTTTTATAGCGATTTAGTGTGTTTAGCTGCAGCGCATAGTCAGCTTGAGCTGTGGCTAATTGAGACTTACTGGTTTGCAAGTCTTGCTTAATCGATTGATAACTTGCCTTCGCGACCGCCACATCTTGAGTGGCGACTTTCAAAGCGACTTGAGCAGCATTTTGGCTCACTTGTGCTTGGCGCAGTGCAATTTGGTATTGTGTGTCATCTATTTCGTAGACCAACTGTCCTTTTTCCAACTCTTGGTTTGGCTCTATATGTATTTTTGTTACTTTGCCTTTTACGTTGGGTGAGTCAGGACGTAATTGGATGTGAGGGGATTGCACTAATGAGCCACCCGACAGATCCATTGGCGTATAATTGATAAGACCTACCCAGACAAATAGCAGCCAGCTTGTTCCGCCCAAATAAGCGAATGATTTGGTGTATTTGTTCCACGGCATGCCGATAAAGCGAAGCAAATAGATAAATAACGCCCAGATGGCTAATCCTTCTAACATGACTCTTCCTCGCGACTTTCTGTTTGATTTGAGCCATGACGCCATGTATCACGTAGGTTGATGATCGCTTTTTCCATATCAACAAATGCAAGAATGACGGCTAATACCCACACCCAGTGCCAGATAAAACCAATCCACGTTAATGCAGTAATTAACCCAATTTGATGATGGTCTTTACTGTGTGCTTTATTGATAGGTAATTCGTGAAAACGCCAAAAGCCATAAGCCGCGGCGCCAATAGTGCCTACTAGCACAAGGGTGGCAAAAACATGCAGTGCGGTGTCTGCGCCGGTACCAACAAAAGGTACGCTAACTAGACTCATGAAAGACTCCTCTCTGTAGTGATAGGCAGATTGTGATCTAGATTTGAATTTTCCGATGTGATATGACAGATTAGTTCAAAATAAAATGAATATTGATGTGATCTGTTATGGATAAGGTGAGATTTATAAGAGCGCTAGGGTTGAGGAACATTCATTTCAAAGTGATGCAAACTTATCGCTTGCCCGAGAACTCGTTTGGGATTGCAGACTCTGTTTTAGCTAATCCGATGACTCTAATCCCCCTTTCGGAAGCGAATTTTTGGTATCAACAATTGGAGGCGAAAACTGGCAATCCAGACATCATCTTGGATGTTGCTGCCGATATTCGCCCTGAAAACCTAGGCGCGATGGCAAGGTGGCTCTTCTCCGGGATTGACCTTGCATCGGCGATTCGACGTTTGAACTATGGAATAAGCAGTTTGCAGTCGGGCGCGTATTTAACTGCGTCACAGAGTGGTCCAATTATTAAATGGGCGTACCAAAATCCTTTTATATCGCCAGAGAATAAAGCGCATGATGGTGTGCGTGCGGCGATTTTTATGCTCAAGGTTATTCGACATTATGCTGGTGAAGATTTCATCCCAATGCGCGTTATGCTTCCTGGGACAAGGGAGAATCGTACCAAGTACAGCGATTACTTTGCTTGTGATATTGGCTGGAATCATTCTAAAACTGAAGTGTGGTTTTCTTCAGATTTAAGACTCGCGACCAAATCTAAATTGGTTGGTCGAAAGCAGCAATTGGCAATGAGTTTTTCTGAACTTGATGAGTTTCTCAATATGCCTGAAGCGGGCGATGAGATTAAAGTCATTTATGAAATTCTCAACTACAGCTGTCATTATGGCTTTCCAACACTTGAGCGAGTATCCAGCTTAGTGGGGTTATCAACTCAACAGTTTCAACGCCGTTTGCATGCTATAGGGATGAACTTCTCCAATATAACCGCTTATGTGCTGAGCAATATTGCCGTTGGTCTGCTTGATAAAGGTGTCAGTATCGAAGAGGTCTCGCAACGCCTTGGCTATCAAAACGTTGCGAGCTTTAATCGTATGTTCAAAAAGCAGCGGGCATTAACGCCTAAGCAGTTTGTGCAGCGTCTGGAAGAGCTCAGATAGACAGCGGTTTGGATTGCTCACTTGGTTTAATTTTGTAGATTAACAACATAAAAAGAGCGAGAGCATAAAGCATCGACCAACCGACACAGATCATCATGATAGTGCAGGTTAGCAGTGAGAGCGCGGCAAGCTTCCTCGCTCCGCCGTTTAAAAGTTTGCAGGCTGAGAGCATCGCCATGGAGTAGACTAATATAAATACGCTATTGGCGAGTTTGACAAATACTTCAAGGTCAAATTGTGAAATTTCACCAACCACACAGGCACTTAGCAGAACTAAACCAATGACGATGGTTGCATTAGCTGGTGTGCCCGTGGAGGAAAGTTTGGCTAATCGGCTGTCAGGTTTGTAGTCTCTAGCTTGTGCCCAAAGCATACGAGACAGACTTTGAGTATATAAATTAATACTGGCAAAACATGCAGCAAAGCCCAGTCCGCTAATCAGCAATTTTGCTTGCGAACCAAACAGAATATTGGACAAATAAGGGATAGAACCAGTATCAAATTGAGCTGCACCATAGGCATGATATTTGATAATAACGATAGAACATGCCCAGTATGCAGCGCCTGCAACTATGCAGCCAACCACGATGGCAATTGGGAAGTCGCGTTGTGGTGACTTAAATTCCTCACCCATATGAGCAAAGGCTTCAATACCAACAAAGCACCAAAACATCACCGAGAGCGCGCTACCGATCAAAAGTAGGTCACCAGTGCTGATCGCGGGCATGGCAATATCATTTGCATTGATATCGCCAAACCACCACAGCGCAGTGACTAAGGCAAAAATACTTAAAGCAATCACGGTTTGTATCCGCCCGGAGGTTTTTGCTCCGGACAAGTTTACCATCACCAACAGGAAAACAGTTATCGCTTGGACGATTAACGGGTGCTTAAGCTGTCCAGGTAACAGTGGTTGCAAGAATCCAGCTGCCAGCGCGACAGCCGCAGGGACTCCCACTGGGATAACGCTAAGAAAAAGCCATGCAATGCTTTTTTCTAACCGTTGATTAAACGCGAGGCGAACGAAATAAGCCGTGCCTCCGGCGTTGGGGTAATTTTTCCCTAGCACGGCAAAGGTGAGTGCTACTGGACAAATAGCAATGAGAAGTGCCGCCCATGCCCATAATGAGTGCGCTCCGGCAATACCAGCAGCGATAGCGGGCACCATAAATAGCCCTGTCCCCAATAAGGTAGTCGAGAGCTGCCCGATGCCAGACACAAGCGTGATTTCTTTTTTTAGCTGCGCCATCTTGCGTGATTAACTCCATTAATCATCGCTCAAACCATCCAGTGCCTATTACCGATGAATCGTGTCAGTTCGACAGTTTGATCTTCCATTAGTTATGTATACGAATAGATTACGCCTATTTATTGTATGGGTCATTAGGCAAAGTGTGCGATAAAGCCGTCAAAATGATGGTTTTATCTAAGAATTTAGTCACTTTGACGGGTTCAATACGTTTGCTATTTGGGTATGATGCAAAGTAAATGTATTTAGCAATCAAGTACGCCGCGTGATAGGGAAAGATAGGTAATATGGATCAGTTTGATGAAAAGATTCTTACGTTATTAAAACAGGATGCGCGCCTGTCGGTGAGTGAACTTGCCAAGCAGGTTAACTTATCTCGCTCTGCGGTAACCGCCAGAATCAAAAAGTTGGAAAAACAAGGCACGATATTGGGCTATCACGCCAACGTCGCTAGCAACGATAATGCTGTGGTGATTAAAGCCTATTTGGCATTAAAGTTCGATACATCAAGTTCTACCCACCATTGTGAGTCTTATGCCGCGCAGATCTACGAAATAGAAGGCGTTAAATGGAGCCATGCCATCAGTGGTGAAACTGATATGATGCTCTATGTTGAAGTGAGTACGATGGAGCAACTCAATAGTATTCGTAACCAGTTGCATCAGATCCCAGAGCTCCATCAGTTAACTACCCATACCGTGCTAACCGAATTTTTTAATACTTTACGCCATGGTTAATCATATTAATCTTAATTTACTGCGTTCTTTACAAGTACTGCTTGAAGAATGCCACGTGAGCCGCGCGGCAATGAGACTTCATTTAACGCAATCAGCAGTGAGTCGTCAGCTTTCTCAGTTACGAGAGCTTTGTGATGATCCGCTTTTAGTGCGTAGTGGTAACCAACTGGTGGCAACGCCTCGCGCGCTGACGCTGCTCCAGCGTGTTAATCAAGTGCTGCAACAAGCGGACGAACTTTTTAATGACGCACCGTTTGACCCCGCGACTTGGCAACAAGAGTTCGTATTTGCCTCCAGTGATTATGTTGCGCAGTTTATTGTGCCGCAGATCATCCCAATTCTTGGGCAGCAAGCGTCGATGGTTGATTTTAGCTATCGATTGTGGCAGCAAGAGTATTTACATAATATGCAACAGCTTGGTATCGACCTCGCTTCAACTATGCTGCCTGAAGCACCTAGCCATCTATCTAGTATCAAACTCGGCGAAGATAAGTCGGTCTGTTTAATGCGCAGCGATCATCCTCTAAATCAAACTAGCAGTTGGACTGCCGAGGACGTAGTTAGCTTTCCTCATTTGCGTGTGACGGGGGGAGGTGATAAAGACACTCACGCTGATATCGCTTTGCAAAAATTAGGTTTGCAGCGTCGCATTGCAGTCAAAGTGCCATTTTTTACCACCGCGGTAAAAGTGTTGGAAGAGACAGATCTTTTGATGATTGTGCCTGCTCATATTGCAAAAAACCTTGCGAAAGAGACCCATTTAGTGGCTCGCCGTCTGCCTTTTGAATGCCCAACTCATCGATACTGGTTAATGTGGCATCCGCGCTTTGATCAAGATAAAGGGCATGAGTGGATGAGGCAGCAAGTGTTGCAAGTTATGCGCATATCACCAAAATCGATTCAAATTGATTAGCAATATGATTTGGAGTCATGGCTGCTATGATTAAGTTTGATTTCAAATCATCACCTATCCAAGCTAACTTAGCGTTATCCATTTTTTCTAAGTAACTTATTATGACAGTGACAGTTTGGCTTTCTCTTTTTTTGGTGTGCTTACTTGGGGCGATGTCGCCGGGTCCTAGTTTAGCCGTGGTAGCAAAACACAGCTTGGCAGGCGGACGAGCGAACGGCTTCGCCACCGCTTGGGCACACGCTTTGGGCATTGGAATTTATGCCTTTATTACTTTGATTGGACTTGCGGTGGTTTTACAGCAATCTCCATTGCTGTTTAAGTCGATAAGTTATGCTGGGGCATTTTACTTAGCTTATCTTGGCTATAACGCGATACGTTCGAAAGGCGGCGTGGCAGCTAAACTTGAGTCTGGTGAACAAACCACATTAATGCAGTCAGCTCGAGAAGGCTTTTTGATTTCGATTCTTAGCCCTAAGATTGCCTTGTTTTTTATCGCATTGTTTAGTCAGTTTATTGCTGTTGGTAGTGACTTTGCGAGTAAGTCAGTGATCGTGCTAACGCCTCTGATTGTGGATGGCTTATGGTACACCATTATTACTTTATTGCTCTCAAGTCCTAAGCTTATTGATAAAATACGCAGTCAAGCACAGTTGATCGATAGACTTTCTGGCATCATTCTTATTTTGTTAGCTATCCGCGTTGTATACACCGTTTAAAAGTTATGATTAGACTTGCTGTTATAGGAACAAACTGGATTACCGACCAGTTTATCGAGGCTGCCCTTGCTAGTGGGCAATACCAACTCAGTGCAATTTATTCTCGTTCACTAGAGAGCGCCAAGGCATTTGCGGCAAAGTACGCCAACTTGTCACCTTTGCCAGTACTATTTGATGACTTAGCTGCTTTGGCGACCTATGCTGACGTTGATGTGGTTTATATCGCCAGTCCCAACTCATTTCATGCACCACAAGCGATGCAAATAATGAAGGCTGGTAAGCATGTTATTTGTGAAAAACCGCTAGCGGCGAATGAAACTCTCGCCAAGGAGATGTTTGCTGTTGCGGAGCAAAATGGCGTGATTTTGTATGAGGCGTTTATGTCGATGCATACGCCAAACTTCAAAGTACTGCAATCAAAGCTGGCTGAGATTGGTCCGATTACTAAAGCGTTTATTAGCTATTGTCAGTACTCATCTCGCTATCCGAAATATCTAGCGGGTGAGAACCCAAATACATTTAATCCGAATTTTGCTAATGGCTCAATAATGGATATTGGCTTCTATTGCCTTTCATCTGCGGTGGAACTGTTTGGCGAACCATCCAGCGTAGTCGCCCAAGCCCAATTACTAGACTCTGGTGTGGACGGCAGTGGCAGTGTGATGCTCAAGTATGATGGTTTTGAAGTTGTTCTACAGCACTCTAAAACCAGTGATTCTAAATTACCTAGTGAAATCCAAGGTGAGGAAGGTGTGCTGCATGTAGAAATGATTTCTACAGGGCAAAAAGTCTCACAGCAACTGCGTGGGCAGCCTTGGCAAGATTTGACCCAAGAGCAGCACCCAAACCCAATGTATTACGAAACGCTCGATTTTGCCGAGCATTTCTATAATAATCAAACCAACCCAGCTCGTACTCAGCGCTCTTTGCTGGTTGCGAAGTTGTTGACGGAGATCCGTCGTCAAACTGGTGTTGTTTTTCCACAAGATAAAGAATAAGTAGAGAAATACCAATGCAAGCAGAAGTAAAATGGATTGAGGATTTTAAGTTCCTAGGTCAGTCTCAATCTGGTCACTCTATTGTGATGGACGGCAATGGTGGTGCGACCGCGCCTAGCCCAATGGAAATGGTGTTAATGGCAGCGGGTGGTTGCAGCTCAGTGGATGTGGTTGATGGGCTTAAACAAGCAGGCAAAACAGTTCATTCCTGTGTTGCAAAGCTAACCACGGAACGCCGCGAAACGCCGCCAAGAATCTTTACTGCAGTAAATATTCACTTTGAAGTCTCAGGTGAAGAGCTAGATGAAGAAACGGTAGAGCAGGTGACCTCAGCGTCGCTAGAGAAGTACTGTTCAGTATGTCTAATGCTTGCTGAGGGTGTAAAAATGACCCATAGCTGGGAAATCGTTGCTTAGAGAGCATTTCCTCAATTGCACAAAGCCGAGATTGATTCTCGGCTTTTTTATCAATTCAAGACGCTATTGATCTTAAGGTCTGATTTCGATCGGAGTCCCAACTTTAACGAGCGATAAAAACTCGTCCATCTCTTCATTGCTGAGGGCGATGCAACCATCCGTCCAGTCAAAACTCTGCACAAATTTACTGGGTCTTCTTTCGCCGTTTTTTTGTCCATGGATCTTAATATTGCCACCAGGGTTTAGGTTCAAACGGCTTGCTTTGGCAAGGTCTTGCTCATTCGGGTAACTGATGTGAATAGAGCGGTAAAACTGCGAATCTTCCATGACATATTCCAGTTTGTAAACGCCTTCAGGTGTACGTTGATCGCCTTCATAACGTTTGTGACCTAGTGGTCTTTTTCCTAGCGCGATACGAAATTCACGCACAACCTTATCGTTATCTAGCAGGTAAAGTCGGCGTTTTGATTTATCCACCGTCACTTTGTTTACTGTAATTTCGTCCTCTATAACCTTGTCAAAAGTGAAAGGGTATTGCTCGGCAAAAGCACTGGAGGAGAAGATAAGCATCAATATCGATAGCAGCAATTTCATTTTTATTTGGTTTCGTATGTATTGTTAGTGTTCGCTCGGTGAGTGACCGCTTGTTCGCGCGCCAATCATAACTGCACAGCGAAACAATGAATAGCGGTTTGTTTGGTTGCTAGCGCTTACTGTCAAGCGGGTTTTGTCCAAGGCAATACATCAATCATAGTTGAGTGTAGAGAAATAGAAATAAGATCAAAAAGATGTCGTACCAATCAGGTCTTGTTCACCAAGCGAAAAGGAAGTGCGAGTGAGTTAACAGCATGTCCTTAATTTCATTTGATTGCATATGCTTAAATGATAATTTTGCACTGATAGTTGGTAAAAGTTAACCATAGTTAAGGTAAGCATGTTCGCTCGGTCATTACTCAAAGAGATTATGTCAGCTAGGAATCATAAGTTACTAGCCAACGCCATGTTTGATCACCTCGAGAAGCTGATTGAAGCAGAGTCGATCTCGATCTTTACTGATCAAGAGCTCCGTGGCGGACAACAATCAATTTATCAACGAGGAGAGCCTAGCCAACCTTCAGCAATGCCGGATTGCTTTTGGTCATGGGCGGCGCAGTTTGATACCAGCGATGGCTTACTGCCGCTCTCTATCGCTTCTCATGAAATTGAAGCGCTCGCGAAAGAAGGCTTCTCAAGCTATATCTTTGTCTTGGATAACAATAGCAATACTCGAACCTACCTTTTTATTGAACAAGTCGACTCCTACCATGTTACCAAAGCCAGTGAAGATAACTCCTTAGACATAATGCAAGTTGTTGCTTCAAGGTGGCAGTGCTTACGTGCGGAATTGGAGGCGAGTCGTGAATACCGTCAGCGAGATATTAAAGAAGCCAAATACCTTGATGTGATTCAGCAGCGCGAACAATTTATTGAAGACATGAAATTGGTGCAGAAGATCGCTGTTGATATATCTAATCCTGAAACATTAGATGAATTGCATCGCTTTGCGGTTGAGGCTATTCGAGAGTTGCTTGGCTTCGACCGAGCGGCGTTTATGTTGCTTGATATTAAAAAGCGTTGTTTTAGCGGAACTTATGGCACTGATGAAGATGGGAAAACCAACGACATTCATCACACACAATATGATCTTCACCAGCTTGAGGAAGAGTATGTCAACGCGCTTTTTGAGGGGCAAGATAGCTTAGTTGTGCTTGAGGATGCCCCTTTATACAACGACGGTTCGGTTATTGGTCAGGGTTGGAATGGTATGCTGATCCTGCGTGATGGAGAGGAAACAATTGGTTGGATCGCTTTAGATAACTATATCAATCGCGCATCGATTACTTCTTACCAAAAACAGATGCTGGAGTCTTTTGGGTCACTGCTAGCACAAATCTATATCCGTAAGCGACAAGAACAAAACGTTAGAATGCTGCATGCCAGTATGGTCGAATTATCGCGCTGCATGACCGTTCGGGATGTATGTAAATCGGCAGTGACTTTTGGGATCAAACGCTTGGGGATTGATCGCATAGCGGTATTCTTAACCGATGAAAACTGCTCTTATATGCAAGGCACTTGGGGGACTGACATTCATGGTAATGTCGTCGATGAGTCCTATTATCGCAGTGAGTTAGTTGATCGAACCATTGTAAATAACGCTCGTTCCAACCCCAATGAAGTGGTGTTTGAAGAATCTGTCCCTATTTACCATGACTTCCATATTGTTGGCTTTGGATGGACAGCGATGACCATGCTAACCAGCAGTAGTGGTGAACCAGTAGCCTTTATCGCAGCAGACAACTTAATTCGCCGCTCTCCCCTGACTCATCAACTGCGAGAAATGATCCGCATGTTTGCCTCAAACTTAACCGAGGTTTTGATGCGAACGCGCGCGCAAGAAGCGGTGCATGAATTAAACGAAACCCTTGAAATGGAAGTGAAGGCACGAACTAGAGAGTTGCAACAAGCTAACGAACAGCTCGAAATCATGGCTCGTATGGATCCGCTTACTCGCTTAGGTAATCGGCGAATGCTTGAATCTGTGCTGGAAAGAGTCTGTTTAAGCGCTGAGGCAGGCGAGGAGACTTTTGCTCTTATCTTAGTGGATATCGATCACTTTGGGCTTTACAACAATTGCTACGGGCATATGCAAGGTGATATTGCTTTGATGCGAGTCGGCAGCATACTAAAAGCGCGAGCGGATGTTTCAAATGAAGTCTTTTGTCGTATCGGCGGGGAAGAGTTTGCGCTATTGCTAGTTAACCAGCCTTATCAAGCTGTTGCTGAAATGGCAGAGAAAATCCGCGCCAGCATCGAAGAAGAAGGTATTGCACACCAAGACAATGAATCTAGAGGAGTGTTAACGGTTTCGGTTGGTTACACTGTCACTAAGCTTGAACGGCAAGCTTTCAATTTTGATACCCTCTATCATCAAGCTGACCAAGCGCTCTACCGTGCTAAAGCGAATGGTCGAAATCAAATTGCGAGTTATACCCAAGAAGTTGAGCTATTAAAATAAAATCAGCAGCCAGAGGCTGCTGATTTAAGGAAAGATAGAAAAAATATCGCTCGCGGTATAACCATATTGCTTTAAGACCTCAATAGCCTCTTTTCTGCTATCTGCGGTCACTTTAAGCTCCACGATTTTTTCGCCATCAAAATAGAGTATTCGATAATAATTGTCTAATTGCTCTTTTTTAACTGCAGACATGCCACTCCCCATAGAATTACCGCTAATGATAATCCTCTTAATTATAGAAGGATACTCGCATAAGCGGCAAAGCTTCGCCGATTATTAAATAATATGCAAAAATTATTCCCTTTAAGGCATGCTATATGATTAAAGTTTCGGCAAATTACCCGTATTTGATGCAGTAACGCGCAATTTATTCAGTTGTTTGATCATCGAAATTAATTCGCTCTTATCGCATGATTGATCTTTGCCACTATATTGAGCAGCAATCATTGCCTGTATGGCGGTAACGATCCGAGTTTGCAGAGCGGCGTCTTTGCCTGCTTGGCTAACGAGCCAAGTTTTGAGTAAATACTGGGCTTTAACCATATCTTCAGTTTTAATCGCGCTAATAAGCTGCTGAGTAGTATCAACTGCGTTTGCTTGTTTGAGTGACTCATTTGGTTGAGAAAGTCGCGACTTAATATGCCAAATAAAAGTAATTAGCCAAAGTGAAGCGAAGAGGGCTGTGAAGTAAGGCCAATAACCCGCGTCTTTAATCACTTGTGGTGGGGTGTTAGTGGTAAACGTTGCCTGACTAGGCACTAAGTTATCAGTAGGCTGCACATCAATATCGAGACCTTTCACTTGGCTTAGTTGCTCATTCCCTGTAGCTGTGTTGAACCAATTGACTGAAATAGCAGGCAAACTTGCCACGCCTTGTTGCTGAGCGATTAATACTTGCTGAATAGTCATTTGTGTCTGACCATCTTGCAACTGTTTGAACTGCGGCTTTTCGGAGTACTGACGCACGGCTTGTGGATAGTCAGTAATGATCTGCGGGAAGTTCTCTGCATCGACACCAGCAATGGTCAGTGTAATTTGGCGCGTGATCGAATCGCCCAATTTAACCGAAAGTTGTTGAGTGTCGTTAGCTAATACTTTGCCTTCAGAATCAAGCCAACTTTGGCTTAGTTGCAGCTGTGGAGTAGGCAACCAAAATTCGCCGCTTTTACTTGGGCGCGGTTTTACTTCAACATTCAGTTGCTCCGGGGCAATTTGAACGGGAAGCAATTTAGTGGTGCCACTTCGATTATTGCCAAATACAAATGTGGCACTAAATCCAACGCTGTTGAGGTTTTTATTGCCCGCCGCTTGAGCAGTAACATTGAAGCTTTGGTCAATGATCGTTGCTTCAACGCCATTGATGACGGTTTGGTATTGGTTTGGTTGCCCGATTTGCTTGATGGAAAAATCAGCACCGGATGGTGGGGTGATTTTGACATTTTGTAAACGACGCGGGTCTGATTTAATAATCAAACGCGTTTTTAATTGCGTCATTTCGTTTGGATAAAGGACCTCTTTCGCCAACTGGCTTTGGACTTCAACTAATTCGTTGGCTTGTGGAAGATCTTTGTCTTGCGAGACAAGAATGTTGATCGGTTGAGACTGAGCTCCTTCCACGGTAAAAGCTGGAATGGTTAGCGTGCCGAGCTTTTTAGCTTTGAGCGCAATTGTCCATTCACTGCGACTGCTACGTTTACCGTTTATATAGTTAAGAGAGCTGCCAAAGCTTGGCTGACCAAGGAAAAAGGAATCTTCTAGGCGAGTAAAGTCGAGACTGTCTGAGTCTACTTTGGCATCATAGGTTAGCCTTAGCTGAAACACTTCTGCTTGCGTCACTTTATTGCTCGACACCGTCGCGGTTAGGTTTGCGGCGCTTGCTGTGAAGCTGAGCAGCAAACTGCTAATTACGGTGAGAATAACGAGAGTTCGATATCTAAAATTTACCATTGCTTACTCGACTCTTTAGGTGGATTCTTTTGCTGCGCTTGAAGTAGCAATTGTGCTCGCAGTAACTGACTTGGGTCACGTGCAAGTTCAACTTGTTCGAGCTTTTTAAATTCAGCATCTTGAGTTGCTTGATTGGTGCTGTTTACTCCAGCATTGACTTGCTTTTCAGCCGCGTCACTCGATTTTTCATTACTTGCATTGAAAGTGTTCGAAAGTTGTTGACCTTCTGTCGCATTGGTCTTGTCGTCACCCTGCTGACCCTGCTGACCCTGCTGACCCTGCTGACCCTGCTGACC